>DEFA01000008.1 GCA_002350525.1 Lachnospiraceae bacterium UBA2864
GATAATCGTATTAAGACTCTCTAGATATGTATGCATATTATCAACGAAGAAGGGCATTAGTGGATAGTTATGAGAAATGTTTCATGTGTGAAAGATACTCTTCAATGGTTTCTTTGATTTTATTCGCAGAATCTGTCATGCCATGATCCACCCATCTGAATATGACATTCCAGATGGCACCGACATTGAAGGCAATAATATAATCAGGTTCAAGATCGCCGATGACCTGAGCGAACATACTATTAGATTTATCAGTGACTTGGTTGAACATTGGAATCATTGTATTAAGTTTAAGAAGCAGCAGATAAAGAAGACCATTCTTGTGAAGAAGCATAAGAAACGATTTATTCTTTTCGCAAAATCTGAATATCACATCCAGAGGAGATTCAGGATTTAAAGCCAACTCTTCAGCGTATTCTGTTATCTTATCTGTGATAACAGAATCAAGCACATCATCTTTTGACTCGTAATTGCGGTAGAATGTTCTTCTTGCCAGATTAGTTTCAAGTATTATCTGCTTGACTGATATTTCATGATATGGATATAACCCCATCAGTTTTAAAAGTGCTTCCGCAATTTCTTTTCTCGATCTTATGGATGAAGGGTTTTGTGATTGGTTCATATGGTTTTCCTCGAAAATGCACATTTTTATGAATTTGTGCATCTTTTATCCCAAGTGTTTACTTTTATTTTTTTTTATTGTAGCATAATAACCGAAATGCACAAGTGTGACATTTTTGAAAGGGGTGGATCATATGGAAAGTAAACCTGCTCAGAAAGGGATAACAGGACTTTTGATAGTGGGACTTATCGCAGGAATAGTTGCTCTCTTTGGAGATTTGCTCCTTGGATGGGGAATCTATGATCCGGCACTTGAGGGTCTTGAGAGAAAACTCTCAATATATAGTGATATATCGGAAACAAGGATATTCTGGTCGGCTTTTTGTGGTCTTATAGGTATCACAGTTGAAGAGATCGGTTGCCTCGCAATATACAGACTCATCGAACCTAATTCAAAAAAGACGGCTCGATTTTTTTTGACCGGAACATTAGGGTATATGATCTTCGCAGGTGGAGCGGTGCATGTGCCGTGTCTTGCAACGGTATTTGTCAACAGATATATGATGCAGAATGATCCCGAAAATGCTCTTTCTTTAACCATAAAGTTCGGGACATATTTTTTGCTCCCGGGAATAGTTATATTTCTGGTGTTTTTCATTCTGCAAATCGGTGCATATATTTATGCTTTTATCAAAGGATATACACCATATCCGAAATGGTGCGTTATATTCTGTGTGCCGGTAGGAATGATTATTTCGATGCTCATAGGAAAAATCGGTAATTACAATATAACAAATGCTATCAGATGTGCATGGATCAGCATAGGCAATCTGTTTATGTTTTTGGGGCTATTGATAATTAAGAATAACTATCAAATGGAAAAACATAAGAGGATAGGTATATGAAGATCTTTATCGTTCCCATGGCTGCTATGGCGGAAACATCAGGTCCTGTTTCCAGATGCCGTTCTCTCGTGAAAGAGTTTATGAAGGCGGGTATGGAAGTCGCCACATGTTGTGCGGAAGATGTTAATTTCAGACCTTTGGAGGGGATAAGAAACTACTATCTTGATGTTCCCATGCCAATGGGTCTTCCCGCACCTATTGCGAAAAGAGTGTTCCCTTTTGCTCAGAAGACAGGTATTACTTCTAGAAAAAGGGTAGACAGTTTTGATCAGGTTCTCTTTATGACCGGGAATCTTGACTACAAATATATAAATAATAGTGTCAGTTCTATAAGAAAGGCGATTAGTGAGTTTCATCCGGATATCATTTATTCCGAATTTAATATCTCTGCTATTATTGCAGCGAGAATAGAAGAAATAACACTATACTGTACTGTTAGCTATCCGACTCAACATGAATATGCTCATAAGCCAGGTCTTGCTAAAGACCTTAACAGATACCTTAAAGAAACGGGACTGATTCCCGTGGAGTCTGCGCTTCAGCTATTCGACCTTGCAGATAAATCGTTCTGTCCGAGTATTCCCGAGTTAGAACCTGTAAAAAAAGATAATGTGTTTTTCTGTGGCACACTAAAGGGGAAACGGAATTATGCTCATATTGGCAGCAGGAATAGTATAGTCGTATATATTGGGAATGGTACCATATCTGCTAATAATATGAAGAAGGTGATTACAAAGGCTTTTTCAGGAAGCAAATATGAGGTCTATATAGCTTCATCTTATCTTGAAAAGGAAGATTCAGGAAATATACATATTGCCCACAGGTGGAATTTTGAAGAACTGCTTGAGGAGGCGGTCCTCTTCATTAATCACGGAGGACAGAACAGTGTGGTGGACGGCCTTATCCATGGGGTGCCACAGATTGTTATCCCGGGAAATGTTTTCGAGAGAAAATATAATGCGGAATGCTTAGAGAAGAAAAATGCAGGAGCTATCGTTACAACAGGGAAGTTCTCTTCCGATGTTATAAGAAGTAACGCCGAGAGGTTGATCGGTTCAGAAGAGATTAGAAATAATGCTTGCGAGCTTGGAGCGAAACTTCTTTACGCAGGAGGTGTAGAGACGATCATGAGCGAGATTTCCGATAATTACTAAAGCATACAAGGATTACACAACCGCGGGAATGGCGCTTGCGGTGATTACAAGCATAATATGTTTACCAATAAGTGTGATTATTTTGATAAACAGTAAATCAGAAGATGAATGGTGAAAGGAATTTTTACAGATGAAGAAGTACATTCCTGCTCAAATGATCCGTAAAAGCAGGTTTATTACATTTTTTGAGACCTGGAGTGAAAACGAGAAAGCGCAGCTTATTACTCAAATGAACAGGTTGATAAAAGAAAATCAAGAATACGCGGACTCTAATAATTATGGACATCTTTGTAATCTGCTTACTTCCATCGCTATGATAACGCATAAGTGTATCTATCAGCAGCTTTTCGCAAAGTATGGAATGCCGGAGATGACGGCCAGATTCTGCAAGGTTGATGATATGCTGTATAGTGATCTTCCGAGAGCTGAGTTCATTTACACTCAGCAGATAGGAAATGGTGGGGATATGTGTGATTACTCCTATAAGAAAAGATAATCAGAATTCTTATATAAAGGCGGTTTGTAGTATGGACAACAAAACATTATCTTCACCTATATTTAAGATAACGGGCATAGTTGATGCAGCTATGTTTCTCATATTTATCGTTTGTAGGGCGATAGCAGAAGAACCATATGGGAAGGTAATCAACGATGCCTTTCTGGGGCAGCTTTGCACATATAAAGTTTTGCATAATCTTTCTGAAGCAGCGTTTTTCTGCTCGTTGTTCTTGCTGGGAGCGATAATAGTGCTCGTGATTCGTGGCTTCCATCCAGTGTATCTTGTGTTTGTGGGACTTTCGATTGTGATGTTTTTCATACCGTTTTCGAGAGCGATTACACCTATAATGCATAAGCCGGAGGTGGTTACAGTCACTTGTGTTAACAAGTATAGTTATGTGAGTGGAAGTTACTCCCGCTCACAGCACTACTGCCTGGTCTTCGATAACGGCTCATCGATAGGCGTCAAAAAGGAAGAATATACTGATGCGGTCGGGAAGACATTTTATGTCGTAATGTGCGGCAATACTGCGATCGAGTCGCTCGATCCTGCCGAGTATAGGATTGGAAATTAATAGAATATAAACATTTAGAAGCCCTGCCAACCACAACGGCAGGGCTTTTCCCTTATCAGTTTCAAAAAACGATATAGCATGATATAATCTCAGGTGTTACCATCCGGAATGTTGACATCGTTAAATTCCACTGTATATAAGACTTTTCGATGAAATTGATAACACAATATGAGTTATAAAACAATTTGAGACAAATGATATGAAGCAGGTTTTCTATAAGTTCAATAAAGCCGTTAATCAGGGAGGATTTGAGCAGGAGAAGGTTGATATAAAAGAACCGGTAAATGATGAAAGAAATTACAGAAAGGGAAGTGAAAAAATTATAATTGAAGATGAGACCAAAACGTTTTAGTAGACGAGTAGACGACGATATAAAGATAATTTGGCTTGCATCCTGTAGACATACAATGATATAATTTGTCTATATAAGGAGGCGAGGATATGTTAGCGATTCAAGAATCAATCAGACCATCAGCGGATTTAAGAAATCATTATAATGAAATATCTAAACAATGTAGAGAGGGTAAAGAGGCTGTAATAATAACTGTAAATGGAAGGGGAGATACAGTTTCTTTAGCATATGAAGAGTATAAGAGAATGAAAGCGAGAATTGAATTACTGGAAATTCTTGCTGAATCAGATGAGGATGTGAAGTATGGAAGAACTGCTCCGATAAAAGATACATTTGATGATTTAAGAAAAATGCTAAGGGAGGATGTGTAATTTGAAGTATGATGTAATTCGTACTGATACAGCAGATTCTCTTATCAGAAAAATTATTCTTTATGTAGCAGAGAATTTCGGAAATAAGGTGGCTGTAGATAGACTTGATGAATTGGAAAAGGCCATTATGGAGCTGGGAGAAAATCCATATATTGGAGAGAAACCTAGGTATAACGTACTAAGACGGCAAGGCTACAAGGTTCTGATTACAAAAATGAACCTGGTGTTCTATAAGATTGATGAAGATAAGAAACAGGTAATTGTTTATGCGGTAACAGATCAAAGGCAAGATTATTTGAGCATCATTAGAGGATTGTAATATGTGATTAAGGAGCAGCATGGCTGCTTCTTTTTGATGTAACTTTTTTTACATGATTTCTTCTAAAATCAATTATACAAAGATAGAAGCAGTGGAATTTTGATATAATGTAGTTGGAATGATACCCCGGAAGAAACTTTGAGAGAGCTTTATAACGAAAGATTTAGGTGGAAAATATGTTTAGAGAAGTGACAAGGAAAAAACAGATGATATCTGAAGAGGAATGTATAGAATTATTGAGAAAAGAGCCAAGAGGTGTATTGTCAGTGCTTGGGGATGATGATTATCCATATGGAATGCCTCTAAATCACTATTATTGCGAAGAAGATGGGAAGATATATTTCCATGGTGGTAAATCTGGTCATAAGATTGATTCAATAAAAAAACATAATAAGGCGTCTTTCTGTGTATACGATCAGGGCTTTCGTAATGATGGAGAATGGGCATTGAATATTCGTAGTGTAATAGTATTTGGCAAAATAGAAATCATAGAAGATATGGAAAAAATTCTTCATATATCACGATTGCTAAGTTATAAGTTTACAAAGGATGAAAAATATATAGAACATGAAATTGTTAATGCAGGTCCAAGAACATTTATGTTTGCGCTTGTGCCTGAATATATGACCGGTAAAAAAGTGAAAGAAGCTTAAGATATTTTCCAGTATTATAATCGAGGGGCAGAAATGAGTGTTATAGAAATAATAAAAAATAGGCACAGTTATCGTGGCGTATATAAGGATGATAAGGTTCCGAGAGAAGATCTTGTGACAATTATGGAGGCTGGATTGGCAGCACCATCCGGATGTAATAAACAGACCACCAGTCTGATATGCGTGGATGATTGCGTGTGTGAAAGTTTTTCTGTAAATGAGATATCCTAAGATAATAGACGAGTTGAATGATAGTTTAGTAACTGTTATTCAACTCGTTTTGACTATACATAATCCCATTGCTTTCGTCAAGAATTATGTTAGAATGAATGCGTATTATATTCCAGTAAAATACACAAGAGGGTTGGTTATATTGGTATAGAAAATCAACAGGATTCTGTATATGAAGACAGAGGGGGATTTATGGATATGAGTAACATGACAAAGAACAATAAGATTATCGCCTGTATAAAGATGGTTATTGGTATATCCATGCCAATTGTTGTATTGATAGGATACTTGCCAATTCCTGAATATCTTGTTGAATTCACCTGCATTTCTAACACCCTTGGAGGTTTACTGCTGGTTGCTGACGGTGTTTTGAATCTTAGAGGAAAAAGTGTTCCAGGTGTGTTCTACAGAAATATCTCAGTAGGGATATTCTTTGTATTTGCTATCTGCATGGGCAGCTTATCGGGCGCATATCATATGAATTTCAAGGGAGCATTTTTCTATCTTCATGTGCTGTCGCCGTTGCTGTTTATTTTGTGTTATATACTCTTTTTCAATGACCGCGAAGGTAAGGCCGTAAAGAAGCTATTGGTAACTCCTGTGCTTATGCTCTTATACCTCCTGTTTGATTTTGTTCTCGGCAAGTTCAGAGGCAGTTTTGTTTACGGGTTTTTCAAGCCGGATGAAGTCAGCATCACGGGTGCGCTAATTATTGGCGCCGTGTTTTATCTTATGATGTTTGCTGTTGGTGCGCTCTTCCTGTTCCTGAACAAATTGGCGCACAAGAATAAACAAAGACCTATTAATCAATAGAACATACAATCGGAAGATAAAAGTAATTGAGTTTTTGTTTTTTATTGGTTTGGAAAATAACCAGCAAACAAGACTTAAAGCTTATGAATCAAAATCATAGTATTATCCATTGGAGAATATGTCATGTCAAATAAAAGTAATGTATCTTTTACGAAAGATATACTCGGTAAAGGAATAACAGGTTCTGATGGATCCACGATTACGCCTGACATATATGGAAAAGGATTCACTGTGAAAAAAGGCTCCCATACTGAGCATTTTACCAAGAACATCCTAAATGACGATTATTATGGCAACCGCGGCTCAAAGATAGTAAAGATGAATGATCAGTATACTATCTCCGACAGGTCCATTGATAATCCGTTCATGGATGCTGTCGGTGGTACAGTAGGTCTGATCATTTCGATTGCCTGCCTGCTTGCAACCATTATTTTTCCGTTCGTTTATCTTAAAGAACGATCCATTATGCCTACATCGATTATACTGATCTCTTATATTGCAGTGATCTTTTTCAAAAGGTGGAATATCAACGGTCTTATCTTTCCATGGACTCTGACTACGGTATGTTTTGGCTGGTTCCTTCTGATGCGGAGGACATTTGCAGCTCTTGACCACGATTCTGGGATGAGGGGGTCAGGCATAGGCATTTTTCTGATTGTCGGTTTCTTTACAGTATCTGTCTTACTTATAGCGCTTTTTCTGTTGATGACAAACAACCATTTTTTTATCAGTTGCATTCTGACCTATATCCTGGTCGTTTTTGATGCAGTTAATCCGGCTCCTAAATATGATATGAATTTTGCCATTCATGAATCAGCATTGATCTGGTCCGCAGTATTGTGTACGGTATTATTCATCATTTTGAGCATCGTCTCCAAATCCTTGATAGGCATGAGGGACAGTATATTGTCTTTCGCTTTCTTTATTTCGAGTTCTGTCTTTTCACTGGCAGCAATGATCATTTCATGGCAGCCTGATTTCATACAAGGAAAATATATTGCTTTTGAGAAGTGGCTTACTGACATAATCCTCCGCTTAATAACTTAACTGTCTATTGGGTCACGAATTAAATCAAGCAGGAGTATCTCTAAAATCTGAACGATAACTTGTAAAATTAAGTGTTATGGAGGGAGACTGGAAATTAGATGAGTGTGTTAAAGAAAAACAGACGGACGATTAATGTAGAAGATGTTCAATATGTTTGGTATATAGGCCCGGATATGGACAGTCCGTATGATATATTACACATTTTTTCAGAAGACAAAAGTATTGTTCTGGCTGTTCCGTTGGGAGTTGAAAAGCATTACATTATCAGTAAAGGCCGTTTATTTCAAAAGAAGAAAACAAGCGGTACTTGGGAAAGATATCTATTACCGGCGAAAATGAATAATGAGATAACTCCCGCTGTTGTAGCATCAATTATACGATGGTCTGTAGATGGAAATGAGGCGGAAGCGGTTAACTGGGATGGGAAAACGTATCCCATATAAAATTACTGAATTAAAACTTTTTCCGGTTAAATGTACGATGGGTTTAAAAAGAAACTTGTTAAGTATTACGAAAGCGAAAATTTAGTGGAGATAAGCGATTTTCTAAAGGAAAATTGTTGGAGAAAGATAAATTAAATAATATGTGTGGTGAGCGGTTATCTCAAATCGAGATTGAGAAGAAATAATAGAAGGTTATACGATAATTATAAAGAAAGGTGGAGAAGACATGGAAAAGACTTTTGGTGAAAGCATTAAGAAACTTGGCTTCGGTATGATGAGGCTTCCCGAACTGGCAACATCAGGAAAGTTTGGGAACATCGATATCGAGCTTACCAAGAAGATGGTGGATTACTTTATATCAGAAGGTTTTACTTATTTTGATACGGCGTGGATGTATTGTGGATTTAAGAGTGAAGATGCTGCCGGTGAAGCACTTGTAAGCAGGCACAATAGAAACGAATTTACACTGGCCACCAAGCTTCACTCAGGATTCTTTAATAGTGAAGAAGAAAGAGAAAAAGTATTTAATACCCAGCTTGAGAAAACAAGAGTAGATTATTTTGACTACTATCTTCTTCATGACCTGGGAGAGGACCATTATAAGAAGTATCAAAAATTCGGCTGCTTTGAATGGCTGTCAGATAAAAAGAAAGCAGGATATGTCAGGCATATTGGCTTTTCATATCATGACAGGGCAGATCTTTTGGACAGGATACTTACAGAGCATCCTGAAGTGGAATTTGTTCAGCTCCAGCTCAATTATCTTGACTGGGAGAGCGAGGTAATACAGTCAAGAAAATGCTATGAAGTATGCGAAAAACATGGTAAGCCGGTGATCGTTATGGAACCTGTCAAGGGCGGAACGTTGTCTAATGTAGTACCTGAGGTTGAAAAGCTGTTTAAGGATTATGCACCTGATATGTCGATCGCATCCTGGGCCATCAGATTTGCGGCGAGTCAGCCAAATGTAAAAATGGTTCTTTCCGGTATGGGAAACATGGACATGCTGGCAGATAATACAGGGTATATGAAGGATTTTATTCCATTGAACGCCGAAGAAATGGAGATCATAAAGAAGGCAACGGATGTGATAAATTCAAGTATAGCTATACCTTGTACAGGGTGTGCATACTGTGTGGACGGATGCCCTAAAAATATACCGATACCAAAGTATTTTTCTGTTTATAATGCTGAGATGCAGGAATATAAAGGTAAACCATTTACTTCTCAGGGCGAATACTATGACAGGCTTACTCAGGTATATGGCAAGCCGGGTGACTGTATAGAATGTGGCAAGTGCGAGAAGATCTGTCCTCAGCATCTGCCGATAAGAAACAATCTTAAACTGGTAGCTTCGCAATTTACCTGATAAACGGACGTATCCGTTAATTCAACCTAAATTACAGGAGGAAGATTATTGTTTGATAGGTATAACAGATAGAATTACGTCATCCGGAGAGAAATCTCCGGATATTTTAATTGACAAATAATTACAAAGTGAATAAAATAAACAGAGTATGTACTCGGTTTTAAAGGAAGAAGATATGGAAAAGGGAAACAGAAAAAAAGAAGAACTTCAGAATGCACTCAAGATGTTGGCAATCGAGAAGGGATATGCCAATGTTACGATGAAGGACATAGGCAAATATGTCGGACTATCCGTGGGCGGACTGTATCACCATTATCATGATGTAGAGGAAATATTTTGGGATCTACTCTCCAGGGAGGCAAATAATGTCTGGGAGAGCTTTTCAGATGTAAAAAACTTTGATGAGTTAATGGATGCTCTTGATGTTTATTTTAATGCAGAGAAAAAGGAAATGCTTGGGCAAGTTCCGTCTGTAAATACACTTATGTATGAGTATTACTTCAGCAAGCCGGATACTGAACGTGTTGCTATTATGAAAAGAGCACATAACGAAGTAGTATCTGAAATGGCAAAGATTCTTGATAAAGTGTATGAAGATAATAAGTTAAGCATTAGAATTTCTGAACATATCTGTGTTGTGCTTCAGGGACTTAATCATCTGTCCTTCTCCGGGTGTATCAGCAGGAAAATCATTGAGAATGAATTCAATATGCTCAAGGAATATATGAAAAGTAATTATGACATTAAGGAGAATAAATAACATGAAAATGGTGTTGCTTATCGCATGTTTAGGGCATGTGCTTTGTGGTATATGTGACTGCCTTCTTGGATATTCTCCAAGCGGAAGGCTTGATTTAAAATCAGCCCTTAAAGATCCCGAAAAAATGAGAACAGCCTTTGAAGATATGCCGCTTAAGTGGCCACTTATATCAATTCTTTTAGGAGTTTATGCAATTACGGCATTTGGATTTGGATATTTGGGATTAAGCAGGTGGATGGAGGAATATTCTAAAACAGCATCTGTAATAATGTACATTTCAGCGGTATTTTTCCTAATATCTATAGTTGTGCATCATATTATTTGTGGACTGGTGGAATGGTTATATGTGAGAATGGGAAGAACAGATGAAGCCAGAACGGTAGCATTAGAGTTTCAGATAAAAACAATAGTAACTATGTTTGTGGGATATCTTGGACTGGCTGCTTATGTCATTACGTTATTTGTGATGGTAGTGATGGGCAGAACTACGCTTCCTGTTTGGGCATGCATTTTTAATACTTTGCCATTAATGCTATTGTTGTCGATTACTAAAGTGCCGGCAAAAGGTAATATAGCAGGAGCAATTATGTATTTAGGACTATATATTTTACTGTAAGAGTTAACTTGCAACGATTTAGATCGCAATAAATCGAAACATACTTTGGATGAAGAAACGATTTTTAAAGGGGTGAGTATGTCGGATAATGCAAAAAAGAAAAATATAGGTATTATTGCGCTTGGAATCATATTGCTTGTGGGAATGGGGCTTTTATTGTACCCGCACATTCGAAATAAGATACAGCTTAAACAGCAGCTTGAACTCGGGCAGAAGTGTCTGGCGGAGTCGGACTATGATCAGGCAATCGAAGCCTTCCGCGCAGCCGAGAAGATTGATCCGCATAACGTGGATGCTCAGAACGGTCTGGCAGAGGCATACCTGGGAATCAAAAATTACGGGTCAGCTATATGGACATATAGAAATATTAATGAGAAAGAAAAGGTAGTGAGTGTATATAATACATGGGTAGATGAACTGCTTAGTGAAGAAGATTATGACAAGGCAGTGGAAATCCTTTATGATGCTCGCGGGTATGCGCACCAGTATCTTAAGGATGAGGAAGCTAAGTTTGAGACGCGAATTGAAGAGGTCAATGCCGAGAAAGAGCGAGCATTAGCGGAGGAAGCGGAGGCGGAACTTAAGGCTGAAATGGAAGCACTCAGCATCAACTGCGGGGAGAGTGAATCTATCGGGTACGCGCCGGATGTACTTGCCGATGCTGAGGTTGGTGACCATGTCAGCTTCGGGACATATGAGCAGGATAGTGACGATTCGAACGGCCCCGAAGAAATAGAGTGGATTGTCATAGATAAGAATGACGGGAAAGCACTGTTACTATCGCGATATGCTTTGGATGCGAGAGCATACAATGATACATTTGTTCCGATCACCTGGGAGAACTGTACTTTGCGATCCTGGTTGAATAATGACTTCTGTAACAGTGCATTCAGCACAGAAGAACAGGAGTTGATCTTTCAAAATGTTAATGAAAATGCGGATAGTTTTGACTTTTATCCAAAGGACGAGTGTGAAGGAGGAGCAGAAGGCGGAAATGATACAGAGGACAGGTTGTTTCTCTTAAGCATACATGAAGTTCAACAGTTATTTGGAGCAAACTTAACATATGACAGAAGCAGCAAAAATGATTCATTGATATGCTATCCGACCAGGCAGGCACTCATAAATGGTGCAAGATGCGTATCCGAGGACGAATATAAACGGTATTGGAGAGATGATGGTTATCCTGCCGAAATCATAGGCGCCACTCTTTGGTGGCTTCGCTCTCCGGGCAGCGGGCACTATTACTCAACGGTTGTCTACAAGGATGGTGAGCTGGATGACTGGCGTTTGAAACATGAATTTGGTGACGATGCCAGTGATATAGCGGTCCGTCCCGCAATATATTTGGAATATTGATAAAATGTCATGTAAGGCAAAATAATACTAAGTGGTGATTATGAACCGCAGGAACCTGAAGGGAGAATGAAGTAATGGTACTTTTAGAAGGAATATTTCGGATGGTTCCGCTAATGATAGTATAAAGGAAAGTAGCTCAAGTAGCAGGTCGTATGTTTGAAGAAAATGTACGGCCTGTTTTTTATAGCATTTCCAGCTACTTTTCTATCAACAGTTACGATACGTAATTCATATCCGGACTTCAGAAAGGAATGGATGTGCTGCAATAGCAAGGGGCTGATATTTCTTGGCAACTAAATGTAACATAAATCGTTCAAAAATGTATGGTCTGGTTGGTGGATTACTGAAAATCAGGTGGATATAATAATGTTAAAAATAGTTGCAAATGTTGAAATAATATTATAAGGTGGAAATATATGAATAATGATAAAAAAGTTGTAAGAAAATATTATCTGGATAATATCCGCTGGATTACGGTTGTGATCGTTGTTTTATACCATGTATTTTATATGTACAACGCTGAGGGTGTGTTAGGAGGAATTGGTCAGATAACAAAATTATCAACGCAGCCTTACGATATCTTCCAGTATCTGGTATATCCGTGGTTTATGCCGGTGTTATTTATAGTGGCGGGCATAAGCTCAAGACTGTATCTGGAGAAGCATACAAATAAGGAATTCATAAAGAGCAGAACTACTAAGCTCCTGGTTCCATCAACTATAGGTCTTTTCGTATTCCAGTTTATTCAGGGATATGTAAATATGCATCTGGCTGATGGAGCGGCCGAGCTTGTGGCAGGCGGAGTTCCGAAGTTTGTTATCTTCCTTATAATGGTTTGTTCAGGAAGCGGAGTGCTGTGGTTTGTTCATCTCCTCTGGATATATAGTGTGGTGCTTGTGCTTGTAAGAAAGATAGAGAAGGGAAAGCTCCTGGAGCTTGGTTCCAAAACTCCGCTGTGGCTGATCGTGCTTTTCTTCTTTCCAATCTGGGGAGCTTCGCAGATACTCAATACACCGATCATTTCGGTATATAGATTCGCTTTCTATTTCGTATTCTTCATGCTGGGATACTTTGTATTTTCAAATGAAGAAGTAATGGATAAGTTAAAGAAATACGTAGTAGCATTTATAATAATCGGAGTAGCGCTTTCTATTTCATTTGCGGTATTAAACTTCATTATTCGCGGTGGTTCGAACTATGCAGATAAGCCGGTCAACAGAGGTCCGATTTACGCAGCATGTGCATATTTTGGTTCCCTGGCAATGCTCTCCGGTATGGCTAAATTCGGAGACTTCAGTAATGATTTCACAAAGTGGATGAGTAGTCATAGCTTTGGATTATATGTATTCCATTATCTTGGAATATCCACGGTTGCACTTGTTTTTGCGAAGAATGCACTCCTTCCGGCACCTCTTTGCTACCTGCTTAGTTTAATAGCAGGATTCTTATTTGGATATGGACTTTATGCTATTATCAGTAGGATTCCATTTTTCAGATGGGCAGTTCTTGGAATCAGTAAGAAGAAGGTTAAGAATAGTGAGGAGTAAAAATATGTTAAAGGAAAATATAGTTCAACTTAGAAAGTTACATCAGATGACACAGGAGGAGTTGGCAGAAATAGTTGGTGTTTCCAGGCAGGCGGTTGCAAAGTGGGAGTCGGGAGAATCGATTCCGGATATTGAAAAGAGTCGACTGATAGCTGAAGCATTTGGTGTGTCACTAGATGATCTGGTTAACTATGAGCCGGAGGATAATATGGGACTTGGAGTGGCACCGAGAGGAAAGCACCTATTCGGGCTTGTTACAGTGGGGGATAAAGGGCAGATAGTAATTCCTGCCAAGGCCAGGAAATTGTTCGATATTTCCCCGGGAGATACTCTTGTGGTGCTCGGAGATGAGGGGCAGGGGCTGGCTGTTATTAAGGCGGATCATTTCCTTTCTCTTGCAAATATGGTGAATAAGTTGAAGAAGAAATAATTATGCACATAGTTCATATGTATCTCACAGTATAGAAAGGACAGAATTATCATGATACATGTTTTATTTTCTCAGATAATAGTGTTTATTACCGTTTTATGGGTAATAACAAGGTGTGCGGTTGCGTTAAAAACCAAGCAGTTTACGTTAAAAAGGGAATTGCAAATGCTGCTTGTATATGTGTGCATTGTTGTAATTTCCAGATTTGTCTATTGCGGATTTCATCTTGTGAATGGCAGGATTCCCGCACTTAAGATAGTGATTTCTCCTGATCTTAGCTCAATGATCTCCTGTAAACCGTTTTTCTTTCTTGTTGACAGATATGAAGGATGGCTTATGAACATTATCGGAAATATTGCAATGTTCATTCCCGTAGGTATAGTCTGGCCGATTTGCTTTCGAAATATCGATAGCATAAAGAAGGATGTCCTGGCAGGAGGCGGATATTCACTACTTATTGAGTTAACCCAGTTGCTGTGTCCGGAAAGACATACTGATATAGATGATCTGATATTAAATACAAGCGGGGTATTGATCGGAGCTTGTATTATCTTTGCACTGCGAAGGGCAACTGAGTAAAAATCAACTTTTTTCCTCACCTTCATTATTAAGCCAGCTGGCTTCTCCCGTATTTACGAAATATTCAAACATTTCCTGATAGCGTTCAAGAATATTGGAATCGTCTACAGTCATTTCTTTTTTGCCGGCATCAGCCAGTTCCAGATAGAATTTTCCGGATCTGTTGTAGTATCCGAAGACTGAGAAGCCGTCATCGTTCGGGCCGTAGAGGATGCATTCCTTATGGGTTCCGACCTTACCAAACCACGGATAGCCCATATCGGTTTCAAGCATTTCAAACTTTTGGAACAGTTCGCGTATAGGAGTTTTCATACCTATAACTTCGAGTTTGTATCGTCTTATAATTCCCATGATGATAGTCGCAGCACATTCAATCAGCACTAAAAATGCACCGGTTACACCGTCGGTTTTCTGCTTTACGATAATGAATACCGCAAAGGCGGCAAGTAATAACGCAAATGCATACAGTATACGGGTGGTAAGTCGCTCCACTCGCAGATTTATCACATTTCCACCGGAGGTACCCCAGAATATGATACCCTCCATCAGCAGAATGAATGCAACTGTCATGCTTTTTCCGCTTCCACGATCAAAGTATAGATATGCTGCACCGATAGCAAAGGCCAGCATACCCAGAATTATATTTAAAAAATATCCTGCTTTATATCCAAGCTTATTTGTAAGGTCGGTAGATGAAGCCAGTCGGAAATAACCGACAATGAACAGAAAGATTGAAATTCCGAGTATAGTATAAGAGAGAAATCCCAATTCCTTAGGCACAAAAATCAGGATGACATAGGATAGTATAAGAAGTATGGTATTGATCAGATTATTCATATTTCGATTGTCCTTTGGATTATAACTAAATTTGCTAATTTTCTTTTAGCATTTTTTTGCGTGCTTTGCAATCAGAATTATGTATTTAGCACGGTGTAAATTTTTGGTATAATAAAATAAACAAAGGATACGGAGGGAAAAATTATGGGTATTGGCGCTATTATAGTGGGATTGATTTTACTATTATTCCATGTATTATTTTTGTATTGTATATTCGGATACATTAAAAGAATAATCGTATGCACAGAAAAAATATATGCCAAAGTGACATCTGTAGAAGAGGATGAGAATAAGCATAAAGATTCTAAAACAGGTAAAATAACATATACATATAGTTATAAAACCTTTTTTAAATACGATTATAACGGGCAGACGTATGAGACAACCCAGACTTATGATAAGAACAGAAGATATGACCGAGGTGATGAACCTTTAATAAAGATAAATCCACATAATCCGAAGGAAATCTGGACAAAGGGCGAATTTATAGATCTTTTAAAACTATCCTTAGCATTACCGCTTTTAGCGTTTTTTGATCTTTTATATATAGGAGTCAATTTTTAACGATAAAGATCGTAAAAGTATTTACAGGATGGGGAATCTGATACGGAAGATAAGAGAGCAGGGGAAATGACAGGTTTATATTTTAGCGGAACAGGAAATTCAAAATATGCGGCGGAGCTGTTTTGTAAGGAGTTTGATAACGAAAGCCATGCATATTCTATAGAGGATCCGGAAGCATTGGCGGGTATAAAAGAATCGGACCTTATCGTATTCGCATATCCGGTTCAGTTCAGTACAGTGCCTAAGATTCTGAGAGATTATATTACAGATCATAAAGAGCTTTGGAAGAACAAGAAAGTTTTTATAATTGCAACGATGGGGCTTTTCAGTGGTGACGGATCGGGAATACTCGGACGTCTGTTGCAGACCGTCGGTGCTGAAGTAATCGGCGGACTTCATCTTAAGATGCCTGACAGTATAGCTGACGAGAAAGCGTTGAAACGTCCGCTTGAAAAGAATAAGGAACTTATAAAGAAGGCAGAGCATAAGATAAGGGAGTCTGTACAGCTCATGAAAGCAGGTAAGCCCACACAGGAAGGCATAGGCCCGGCGTACAGGCTTGCCGGTTTCTTTGGGCAGAGAGCATACTTTGGACATAAGACAAGGGAGTACAGCTCAAAACTTAAGGTTGACACTGATAAATGTATCGGATGCGGATTATGTGTAAAGCTGTGCCCCATGAATAATATAACTATAAAAGAGCAGAAAGCAGTTTCATATGATCGATGTACTATGTGCTATCGCTGTATCAACAAATGTCCCAAGCAGGCGCTTACCCTTCTTGGAAAGAAAGTAGTTGAGCAGTGCGGAATTGAGAAATATAAATAATTACAAAGGGATACATATGAAATCAATACTCATAAAAGATATAACAGAGGTTTGAAAAATGTTAGAAGCAGGAATTATAAATAAATCAGATATGATCGTGACTGAAGAGCGCACTGCAAAGGCTGTCGGAAGCGGAGGATTAGATGTGTTTTGACAGATTTATGGGAAAAGTAGAAGAGAAAATCCGAAGGATAAAATAGGGCAGAATGAAAGAAAATCATATGATCAGCGGGAATTGCAGTTTTGCAGTTCCTGCTTTTTTTGTACAGGCGGAGGAGGAAAAGGTGTTGTTACAAGTAGCAGTAGATTTAAAATGAAAGCCGTTTCATTTTTATCTTGACGACATCTCCTTGCGCTGTTAAAATGAAACTATATTCATTTTTATAGAGGTGGATGGACCATGCCGAAGGTTACACAGGAATATATTGAAAATAAAAAGAAACTTATCGTAGATGCGGCGTACAAGGTATGTCTTCGTAAGCCGGTTGAGATGGTGACTATGATGGATGTCATAGAAGAGACAGGACTTTCCCAGGGAGGCATCTACAGATTTTATAAGGATCTGGAAGAAATCCTAAGCGATGTTATAGCCGGAATGAGGATGAACTATAACATCATTGATGAAGTGGAGCGTCTCTTCAGTGCCAAGGAAAAACTGAGCTTTGAAGAGGGCGTACATAAGATCTTTGATATTCTGGCAGATGTGATGGAGAAGCATCTGATGGATATTCAGAAGATAAATTTTGATCTGACTGTCCTTGCAATCAATGAGCCCGAAAGGGCGGAAAAGATTATAGGAGGCATAAAGGGACAGAGCAGTTTCGGTTATCTGTCTACTGTGGCACTTCCTAATCTTTTTAAGGAATGTGAGGAAAAGAAGTATAAACTCAGGGATAAACCTGAGAATATAGCTAATTTCATTTCATCTGCTTATACGGGAATTGAGATGAACTGTATTCTTACGGCCTGCTATAAGGCTCCCATGGGAGCACATTGTAAGCCGAGACCGCTTTTTGAAACACTTGCAAAATCCATCATCTATTTATGCGGAGGCAAAGAATAATGGGAAATAATCCAAAACCTACCGGAATATACGCAGTCGGAACGACAACATTTACAGCAAAGGAAGAAAGGGATGAGGTACTGAATCCGGGTACAAAGAGAAGGATATCAGCACGTATCTACTATCCTGTTATGAAGGAAGCTGTGAACGGACTTGATAAGGTACAGTACATGTCGCGTGATATATTTAAGGGACTGAAGGCTGTTTTTAAGCTTCCGCTTAATTACGACAAGGAAACAGCGGCGGGGCATAACATATCTGAATGCTATAAGGATGCTCCGCGGATCGCCGGAGAGAAGTTTCCGCTCATCATATTCAATCATGGATATCAGTCCTTCAGGGAGGGAAATTCATATCTTTGTATAGAGCTTGCATCTCATGGATATGTTGTCATGACGGTCGGTCATCCTTTGGAGGGCGTCTGTACAGAGTATGATGACGCTGCACCGACTTATGGTGACAAGAAGCTCCTGAAAATCGCAAACAGACCGATGATCCCCAATATATTAGCACTTAATAAGCTTTGTAAAATGAAGGGTACGAATACAGAACTGACTAAGGAGATTGACAAGTACCAGGAGAGGTTTGGACGTTTTCTGATAAAACGTCTTCCTGAATGGGAAAAGGATATTTATATTGCACTGAACCATGCTAAGAAGAACATGGGCGATATGATCGATTTTGATAAGGGTATCGGCCTGACCGGTCATTCTTTCGGCGGTGCAGTTGCCTATTATCTCTGCATGAAGGATCCGCAGTTTAAGTGTGGTGCTAACATAGACGGTTTGCTGTTTGGCATGTATAAAGATAAGGTTATGGATAAGCCGTTCCTTATGATAGCCTGCGAAGATCATGAGGTATTAGCTGCGAGAGTCTGCTGCATGCATTCGGCACCGGCTTATAAGGCGGTGTTCAGAGACATGAAGCATGTTGGCTTTTCCGATATGAAGTTTGCCATTCCGAAGTTCATGTCCGGAACGACAGGAAAACTCGATGTGGACCTTATGCATGAGAAGCTGTGTAAGTGTCATTTGGCATTTTTTGATGCACATTTGAAGCAGAACAGTGATAAGGTTGATGTGAAATCAGACGATGTAATAAGATTTGAGGCATTCGCCTGATGCTGATATAATTAGCATGTATAAATGATAGTCACATATGGAAAAGGGAGCATTAATGATAAGCTTAAGACAGATAACAAAAGAAAATATAGATGAGGTTCTGAGCCTTAGAGTAAATGATGAGCAAAAGACTTTTGTTTCGACCAATTCCGAATCTCTGGCGCAGGCATATGTATATCGTGAGACAGCATGGCCTTTTGCCGTATATGAGGATGATACATTGGTGGGCTTTATCATGATGGGGTACTATGATGTAAAGCAGTATTATACACTCTGGAAATTCATGATAGATGAGAAATATCAGAATAAGGGATACGGACGGCAGGCTCTTAAGCTTGGACTTGACTTTATAAAAGATAAGTTCGGGCAGGTGGATATATATACAGGAGTTGCTGTGGGTAATAAAGTGGCCAAGGGATTATATGAATCTGTAGGCTTTGCGGATACGGGACTGCGGGAATTCGGAATGGAAGAACTGTGTCTGAAAAGCTAATGCCTGTCAGGCGATGTTTTTCAAAAAAAATATGAGCATAACCGTATCTTAATTAACAGGATTGATCAGTTTTCGTTTACACCAGAAATATGCCGGTATAAGAAATGCATCTGCCAGAATCCAGGCAAAAGGACTTGAGAAACAAGCTCCGGTAAATCCGATTATCGGGATAAGTATAAGAGCGGTTATCGTTCTTGCAACCATTTCAAGTACTCCCGCCAGCATTGCAAAGTTTGAAAATCCCATTCCCTGTATAGTAAAACGTACGGTATTGACGATAGCAACCATAAAGTCAAATGCTGTAACGGTAATAAGGTACTGTTTGGACATTTTAATAATATTTGGTGCTTCATCGGCAAGTTTGTTTTTATCCAGGAAGAGGGTTGCAGCATGTTCTCCGAACAGTAAAACCGTTATCATGAGAATTATACATATAAAAGCGGAGATGATAAGTGCATCACGAAGACCTTGACCGATTCTTTCTACTTTTTTTGCACCGACATTTTGTCCGGCATATGGAGCCATAGTCTGACCGAGTCCATCCAGTGGGCATGTTAAGAGAACATGTACCTTAAGTGCTGTTGTCATAGCAGCTACACTTATATCGCCGAGGCCGTTTACTGCAGTCTGCAGAATTACAGAACCGATACCGGTGATTGAATACTGAAGTCCCATAGGAATTCCGATACTCATAAGTTTTTTCATGATTACGGGAGAAGGTTTCATATCACCCGGCTGCATTTTGAGTATGGTATATCGTTTCATGATAAAGATAACACAGCAGATTCCGGATATTCCCTGTGAGAGTACCGTAGCATAAGCGGCACCGTCGACATTCATTCCCATATATTTTATAAAAAGAATATCAAGACTTATATTGATCATTGCTGCAATCATTAAGAAGATTATCGGTGATCTGCTGTCACCCATAGCTCGGATGATCGCTGCGGAAAGATTATAAATTATCATACATGGTATTCCGGCGAAAATAATGAATATATATGAATAAGCATACTCACTTATACTTTCCGGAGTATTCATAAGGCTTATGATAGGTTTGCAAAAGGAGCATATAAGAACAGTGATTATAATGCTGAATATAGCAGCAAGCCATATACTGTTTGCGACGGAACGGCGAAGAGCTTTTTCATTTCTGGCACCGAAGTGAAGGGATGCATTAACTGCAAATCCATTGCAGATACCCATACAAAATCCCAGCACTATAAAATTCAACGAACCGGTACATCCGACTCCGGCCAGGGCTTCTTTACCAAGATATCTTCCTACTATAATTGAATCAACCAGATTATAGAATTGTTGAAAGAATAGACCGAGTATCATAGGTGTGGCAAATTTCAACAGAAGTTTCATAGGTGATCCGGTTGTAAGATCTTTAGTCAGATTTTTACTGCTCATAGTCAATTCCTTAGGTGAGTTATATATTAATACATTGATGAATATTGATAAACGATGAGATTATAGCATTGTGAGTGTTAAGTCTCAATTGTTTTTAATGTCTTTTTAAAGACAATTTAATGAAAGTAATATATTATACTTGAATTGTAAATGCTTATTATTATGATAGAACAGATAGGAGGAGTAACTTACGTGGATATTGAATTTTTGTTATTTTTACAGAAGATACGGGAGAGCGCGCCTGAGTGGTTCAATAATTTAATACAACTCATCACCGATACAGCCGGCGGTTTGCTTATTATTTTTATACCGTTAATAGTTTTCTTTTGTATTGATAAGAAAAAAGGGGAGTATATTTGGATTTCACTTTCACTTGCATCATTAATTAACGTTTTTGTTAAATGTGTATTCTGTGTTTACAGACCTTGGATACGTTCGGAATTGATAAAACCAACGGAAAAAGCAATTGAGGGTGCCGGTGATTATTCTTTCCCAAGTAGCCATACCCAGGGAAGCGCATCAGCATTCGGTTCAGTTGCATTTTTATCTAATCCTTGGCGAGA
>DEFA01000038.1:0-19066 GCA_002350525.1 Lachnospiraceae bacterium UBA2864
TTCTCGCCAAGGATTAGATAAAAGATTCTTTTTAGCAAAGTGCCGGCATAAACTTGGCAAAAAGATAAAGTCCTTCATCTCCTGCATGTACTTCATGATGAACTTTAGCAGGCATAACGGATATTACTCCGGGTTCATACTTAATCTTTGCTCCGTCATTTATGGCATATCCGCTTCCCTCAATAACCTCATGAGTTTCAAGCTGCGGATCATGTATATGATCCAGTATACTCTTACCCGGTGCTATTCTCACAAGATGATAACTGTATGCACCACCGGTTTCCGCAGAAGTTAAAATATGCTTTAATTCTACTCCCTCGAATGTAGGATGCTTAGACCATGGGATATTTCCAAAATCTACGTCCTTCCCGGGAACCGAGTATCTGCCCTGATTAAATGCTTCAAATAATCTGTTTTCCATAATGATCACCTCTCTTTTTTGATGAAATGATCATAATAAAAATCTCATGTTATGACTTGGATAAAATTGCGGAGTTTATATACTGTTCCGGTGATATACCAACCTGCTTCTTGAACACCCGGTCCAAATGGCTCTGATCACAGAAGCCGACCATGTGCGCCACATCTATAACCTTATAACCTTCCCGTAAAAGCTCCTGAGCTTTTCGGACCCGGCATTGCATCTGGAACTTATGCGGAGTAAGTCCATTTTCCGAGGCGAATTTTCTGATCATATGGTAAGAAGAAATGTTCACCTTCTGAGACATTTCCTCAATACTTATCTCCAACTCAGGATTACCTATTATCTCATTCTTTATGATATCCAGCTCGCCTCTTATATCTCCATCCACCGGCAGGCATGTTGTGATCATTGAATAATACTCTGATACAGGATTTATCGAATGAACAGTATCAGGTGCCACGGTAAAGTATTCCCCCTCATGACATTCAAATGTTTCAGCTCCGATACCGATCGATACTACGCCCTCTGTAACTATCCCGAAGACATAATGATCTGTATGAGTATGACGCGGATAGGATATTTTCACATGCTCCATACTCACTATTTCAATACCTGTTGACTTATCTTCTATAAATTCGAGTTTTTCCATAGCTCTAAATCATTTCTTTTTATAATTATTCAAGGCGTCCTGCATTTTAGAATTCTCAGCGTGTTCTCTGTATTTCGTTATCATCACACTGACAATCATACTGATTGTGTAGGATATGACAAATCCCGCCCATGCCTTTACGTCGGATATAGGGAACCAAGTAAAGCTAATCTTCTTCATTGGTGTCTACATTAATTCCTGATGATCTACGTTATCTTATCTTTCCGCCATGAAATACACATTCATATATTTTTACATCATTCAGGTATATTTCTTCATAACCCTGGAACCAGGTAAAATCACCGGTCACCTTACACCTGTATGTATATTCACCGGACTGATAGATTTCGGGGCCTCTGTAAGGCATCTTCTTATCTGCCGCACGCAGAGCTTCCTTCAGGAAATCTCCGCTGAATCTGTCATCCAGGACTCTGCCGATATAGTTCATAGCCCATACGGTGACACCCTTCTTCCAGACCGCTTCTTCTCCGGCAAACTCTTCTCCGCCGAGATAGGTATCATGATACATGTAGTCCCCGTCTTCGTATCTGAAGTCGTGGGACGCTGGCCTTGTAGCATCCACTTCATTCATAAATCCCGCATAGGTATTTACATTTGCCTTCAGCCTGAACTCTATCAGTTCATCGATATCAGTCTGCTCTTCTGCAGAAATATTAACCGCACAATTCTGATCCTTCACCAGATAATCCACACTGACATTCATCAGGTTACTTATCTGGATAAGATTGTAAATGTCCGGATAAACGAGCGAAGACTCCCACTTCGCTACTGCCTGTCTGGAAACGCCGAGTTTCTCGGCTAACTCCTCCTGAGTTAAACCTTTATTCTTTCTGAGAATTTGTAATTTTTCGGAAAATACCATTTTTATCACCTCCGAAATTATCATACAAGAATATTCAGGTTCATAACATTAACCTGCAGTAGCATTTCCGCTACTTATGTTATACAGGCACTGTGACTCATTAATTATGATAACATACCCAGAATCAGAAATGCGCCTCCGATAAGTATAACAGGTATCAATAGCAGGCATGCTCCGATAGCAGCTGCTCCAAAGGATTTTTTACCCCGCATCTTACAGATAATGCCGTATATGATGAGTAACAGACCGGGAATAATGGCTACCCACGGAATACCAGCTTGTATCTGCAGCTTGTCAGCATTCCAATTAATACCGAGCAGAATTTCCAAAATCGAAATTAATAAGGTGGTTCCCGCAAAGGTGTAAATAATTATTCTGTGTCTTTCCTCAATATCCGTCTTGGCGATCTGAATAACGTTATCTACAGTTTCCTCCGCAACCGTGTTCGCATTTGTTGTTTCTGATTTCATAAGTTCTGTAATGGATACCTCTAAAGCATCAGCTAAAACTTCTATTGTATTTATGTCCGGGAAGCCTAAACCTCTTTCCCATTTACTGACTGCCTTATCTGTCACCTGGATTTTTGCAGCTAAATCTTTCTGAGTCATATTAAGATTCTTTCTTCTGTCAGCTACAAAGCGACCGAATTTTTCTGCATCCATTTTCTTCACCTCCTTCGATTGCCATCCTATGATCATTCAATAGAAAAAACAACCGACGTATCGTTTACCGGCCTAAAACCGCCATTTTACGGGCATTCTACGATTCGTTTACAAGTCCGAACAGGTATCTCTCAGAATCGATTCAACATCAGCACCGATTATATCAAGTCCCTCAGCTTTAATCTGATATACTTCCTCTATTCCGTAAAATGTATTGGCAAGCGCTTTAACATAACCGAATCCGAAAGCATCCGATATTATAGGACCTCCTGCAGTTGTGACATAATACAGGCTCTTTGCCTTGCATAGTCCCTGAGGTATGCCGGTGTCAGAATATGTAAATGTTACGCCCAAAACATTTATCTGTTCAAAATACTGCTTCAGCATTGCCGGAAAAGACAGATCATAATATGGCGCTGCTATTACTATAGAATCCGCTTCGGCAAAATCCCTTGCAAGCGAAAACAGCGGATCATCATATTTTCCTTCATTCTCTAATGCATCTCTTCGAACTATAAAATCTTCATTAACAACCGGAAACTCAATCTTTTCCAGCTTAACTTCCTTAATCTCTCCGTCAAACGTATCCAGCAGTTTTTTAGCCACCCTGAGCGTTCTTGAACGCTCACGGACACAAGCATTTACAAAAAGAATCATATGATTACCTCCTTTAAATATTTGATTAAATATCCTGTATTTCTCCCTTTGCAAAGAGATTATCTTCCGCTTCACGCTCCTCCATCTACTTCTTTACTATACCATAATTCTTTTCCCTTAACAGTTATAACTTCATTTTTAGTCAAGGGTTTGGGAATTCGTCCCAAGTATCATTTTTCAAAAAAACCCTCCTTACTGGTTTGTCCAGTAAAGAGGGGACATATACAACAAGACTTATACATCATCCTTCATAGCACTTCTGATTCTGCTTAAAGATTCAGGGGTAATGCCCAGATATGTTGCGATATGTTTTTGAGGAGCACGATTACACACATTCGGAAATACCTTTTTGAAATGGATATATCTCTCAGTAGCATTCTCGACCAAAAAGCCGTTCTCCCTGTATAGTTTATAACGTACAGAACTCTCAAGAATAACTATCCACAAATCCTTGAATGCAGCATTACTACGGATTAACTCCCTCACTTTGGATGTCTCACAGAGCATGATGGTGGAGTCTTCCAGAGCCTCCCACATGCACATACGCTCTTTGTATCCGAAGAAGCCCTCATCCATTAAGAGTGATCCTTCTACAGCAAACCCTCTGGTTATATCATTTCCGTCACTATCAATATAATAAGAACGTGCCAGACCGCTTAACATTAGGCCGCCGTACTCGGTATCATCACCGACGGACGCAATTAAAGCTCCTTTGGTTATAACTCTGAAGCTGGACATAGCGATCAGTTCACCGAGGACTTCCTTTTCCGCCGGTATGTTATACTCAGCGGCAAGTTTCAATAATTGCTCAACTATGTATTCTTTATCCATCTTACACCTTCCTAAATTATTGTGGTTCCCATACCCCTTGCTGCCTGATTCCCGTTGCGGCAGCCGCCGAAGAAAGCTTATCGATTTCAGCAGGCTCAAGGCTTACTCTTAATGCATCGACAAGAAGCTCTGCATATTTCTTTTTTGTTATGCCGACAATTGGAACAGCACCTTTTGCAATAGCCCACAGAATCGGAATCTGCGACTTATCAATATTATACTTCAAAGCTATCTGATTCATAAGTCCCAGAAGACCTTCTATTTTCTTAAACTTTCTCTTCGGAAAAGCTAGATTCCTCATTGAAAATGTAGGGAAATGATGCTTTGCATTATATCTTCCCGCAAGCGCCCCCTGTTCAAGAACCATATACGCGTAATATGTTATCCCTTTACTATTGCAGTAATCGATGATCGGCTGCTGGTCATTCCTAAGCAGGCTGAAGTGATTTTGAACCGCTCCGAGTTTAAAACCTTCTTTAGACAGAACATCTTCTGCCATCTTTATATCCTGCATAGATACGTTGGATATTCCGATAGACTTGATACGTCCATCCTTCAGCAGAGGTATGGCATCCTTCAGATTTTCTTTAAGATTAATCGGTTTATGTATCCAAAAAAGATCTGCAGAACTAAGACCGAGCCTCGTCATACTTTCCTCAAAGGACTTCTCAAGATCACCTGTTCTAAACTTCTTGTTAGGGAAATATTTTGTTGAGAGAAATATATCCTCTCTCCCATTTATGAACTTCCCCAAAAGCTTCTCGCAGGAGCCCATACCATACACGGCGGCCGTATCCCACTTGATCAGACCGAGTCTCACTGCTTCGTCAAAGGTTTCTCTCAAACTGTTTTCATCATAACTCTGTCCAAATACCATTTTGGATCCATTGTTTCCCGGTCCCCACGCCCATGTGCCTATCATTACATCCTTCATCATCGATGTACCTCCTTCATATCTCATGAAGACAGGATATCATCTATCGATAACTCTTGCATTGATGTATGTTAATTCATGAAGTATTTTTTGGGGGGGATTATCATAAATCATGTGAATTCAGCCAGCTTTTCACAACACCTTTAAATATTTCCGGCTGCTCTATCTGCAGATTATGACCCGCTTTTTCTACCGCTATATAGGTAGCATTTGTATACTTCTCCATAAGATCGAACTGATCCTTATACCCTACTTCAGTATCCTGCTTCGCAGCGATAATGAGACAAGGTATCTGACACGGTTCCTCTAAATCATCCGGATTAAAAGAGAAACTACCTTCCAGAACATTATTTAAGAAATCCCAGTCAGCACTTGCCAGCGCCGGCATCAGATATTTCTCATACCGTTCCCAGACTTCTTTAGTAAGGACTACGTTCATGAGCATAAAACTATCCCTTTCCTCTTTAGAAAGAAAATTTAATAGAGCATCGTCTTTCTCCATAACTGTTAGTGGTTCTACACGACCCTGCTTCTCACCGGGTATAATACAAGGAACCAGAAGAATGATTTTGCTTAACATTTCCGGGAACTTATTAACAAATCCCCTTGCAAGGAGACCGCCATAGGATTGTCCTATGATCATAAATGGTTCCCTAATTACATCGGCAGCAAATTCATGCAGAAGTTCCAGAATATCATCAGAATTTCTAACATTTCCATGTTCAGAAGCCCCCATCCCCGGTAAGTCGATATAATAACGCCTGTAGCCCGGAACCTCTTTAAAGATCGGTTCAAACGCTCCTTTCATGGTAAGCTTACTGATTCCCCAGCCGTGAATGATCAGAACAGGAGTTCCGTCACCTATCACTTCATAGTTTATTATCCCATAATTCATTTCATTATTACCCTGTTTTTACTTGTTTACACTATTAGTTAGAATTTTTCCCAATGTATCTGCGCATCATAATCTACATCTATCTGCTTTGTAAGAGCAGCACCCTCAGCAGGTCGTCCAACTCCTATAAAGCATGGTATTAGATATTCATCAGGAATATTTAAAGCCTCTTTCGCTACAGTCTCTTCATTTCCCAATGGGATTCTGACATTACATCCGTAACCTTCTGACACAGCCGCGAGCCACACATTTTCTATGCTGCACCAAATGGATGCATAACAGTTAAGGTCTGACAAACAGGAAGGTTTCAGTATATCCACCTTTTTCTTCATCAGTGGAATTATGATTGCGGCAGCATCGATTAACATTCTGTATTGCTTTGGCACAGCAATCTGATAACTCTCCTTCTGAATGGGATCAGAAATAAATGTCATAGCATCCACATCCTTCACGGTCAGATTCTTAGGGATTCCTTCAATTACACTTTTCATAATCTCCTTATCTGTCACCACTATGTAATTCCAATCTCTGAAATGATCATTTGCAGGTGCCGTGTATGCAGCCTTAACTATTCTCTCCAAAATATCCTTGGAAATGCTCTCATCTGCAAAATCTCTTATACTATGTCTTGAATTAATCACTTCATAAAAATCCATTTATAATATCCTCTCTAAATTAAATTATATAATCAAAACGTAAATTTTGTCGCGATTCTCATTTACAGTTTTATCTTATCATCAAACTTATATACTGTGAAATGAATTTATGTTATTATTTATAAACAAATGGAATAAATAATTTTTCTCTGTTAACCGTGAATTGTGAAAACCAAGGAGAACAATATGACAACATCTCAGCTTGAATGCTTTATCAGCCTCGCAGGAACCCTCAATTATATGAAAACCGCTGAACAGCTCGGCCTTACGCAGCCCGCTGTATCTAAACAGATTCAGACCCTGGAAACAGAACTCAACTGTAAACTCTTCAACAGAACCACCAGGTCTGTAACACTGACAAAGGCCGGCAGTGCATTTCTCGCGGATGCGAATACCATAATTGATACCTTTTACCACTCCAAAGAGCGTATATCAAATTATCAGGAAAGGGATCTCCACAGTCTTAAAATCGGCTATATGGACCCGCACACAATATATCTTATAAGCAGAATTCTTAAACCTTTATTTTTATCAAAACCAAACGTGATACCGGAGTTTACTCAGGACCAGACAGACGCCAACTTAAGCCGTCTATCGAACAACCAACTGGATTTGGTAGTAGGCATAAAGGATGCAAAATTCAAAGATTCCAATATTCATTTTACTAAGTTATATGATGAAGAATTATATTGTGTATTAAATAAAGACCACATTCTGGCAAAAGACTTAAAAGCACATAAAAAGAAGACGGTAACCACCAAAGATTTATGGGGCTACCGTCAGATTATTTCTGTTCCACCATACCTGATAAGGAACCTCTTTTCAAGAAGGCGATATATCGTACCTGTAAATGAAGAAGCAGATAATGCCATATGTACAAATGCCACCGAAGCATACGGCTTGCTTCTTGCAAACTATGGATATGCGCTCCTGGCAGGTTATGAAATACTGGAGCATAAAGACCTTGTTACATATAAATGGGAGGAATCACCTCATGCTCCTTTTGGAATCTACAGTAAATCAGCTGCTCTAAAGGATAAAAGCTCTATGGAATATGCTTTTATCCAGATTGCTGTAACACTGGTGTAGCAGTCATCCTCCGATGCACCTGCACCGAACATAGTGATGAATAACTAAAAACGCCCTGAGCGATCATTGCTTCAAATCAGTGTTCGGCATAGATACTGGGGTTCTTGAAGACGGTGTATATTATGCGTGTATTACTAACTTAGAGTGTTAAAAAAGCTTAATTGCAATGATCACCTATTACTGAATAGCCTCTTGTTCGAGTTTCACATTATTATCTATCATATATTTCAAGGTTTCTATAATTCTACTACTTTCAGGATTATTTATTTCTTCATTTCTATATTTTTCAATAAGGCTTTTAATTCTACTAATATCATTCAGAGATAGTTTTTTTGTAAATTCACTATACAAAGCCAACATTTCCTTGTCCATTTTAAGTGTCCTAAATGGTATTCCGGTCATTCTCCTTAGATGCTCATATATATAAAATCCACCAGCATCAATATCTCCAAAATGACAAAAGTCCAAGGAGATATTATTCAGATAAAGGAGCTTAAGAAACTCTCTCTTCGTTCTATTGTGATAGCCTCCAAGATATATTGCTACCTCTCCATGAGAAAGGGTAATACTATGAAAACTTGTGAGATTCTCGATAGTAATTACCCTTTTACCATTGACCTTTATTCCAGTAATCCCTTTCAGCGTTTCTGTTGAAAATGCTATATCCCCTTTCAGTTTACCTATGTCAAGAAATTGTTCTCCAAAACATATTTCTACAGGACCACGCAAAATAACATAAGAAGGTGTCTGAATAACTCCGCATTCCTCTAAAACCGTCTCCTTTTCAGGGAAATTACCATATTTATAAAGACATCCTGATATTCTTCCCTTAAGCTGTTCAAGTCGTTTTGAATCACTGAAAAGGCGTACAGATACATCTCTTATATATACGTCATCTCGAGTAATAATAAGATATTTCAGAGCTGACCAGAAATCTTCATAATCTGCAACCGGATCCTTTTCAGTTTCTTCATAATATTCCGGAAACTTTCCCAGAGACAATCTCCTGAACTGTTCATTTATGTATTCCAGTAGAGCCGTTGCTATATCACTATCAGAGTCTAAATCTAAAAGATATTCCTTTTGTCCTTCCAAAATCTCATTAATTATTAAAAGCTTATCCCTCTTGGGATTTCTTTCTAATGCAGCATATACTTCATGCAGTTTCTCATAGACGAGTGATATCTTGGTAACACGCATATTGATTTCCGATATAGTAACATATCCCTTAGACTTTATATCTCGGATGTCCTGGTTCAGCCTTACAAAGAAATCATACTCTCGCTCATCAAGATACTTAGGATATATCTCTTCGGGTTTAACATAGAAATGCTGTGTTTTTTTACTCTCCCCACGAAAAGAGGCGCTTCTTTCATACTTATCTATAAGCGTATTTAATATATTTTTTTGTTCTTTTGTTAATATCATAACTCGTACTCTTCCACAATACTTCTGTTTCCATCTCTGATAGCAGTTAGTATACAACCAACCTGTTCTCCGATTATCTCAATCTTTGATGGTGGTGTCGCCATAATCACCTGCAAATTAAGACCATTCATGAATTCAAGCATCGACTTAATTCGGTCATCATCCATTTTATCAAAGGCTTCATCTAGTAACATAAGTCGAACTGAATTACCATATCTATAAAGCTGATAAAATGAAGCAGCTATTGCTACATAATAAGGAACTTGCGTTTCACTTCCGCTTTTTTCTCCATATATATCAGAAAACTTCTGCCTCTGCCCATTCTTTTTTCTAATCTCTATATCATAATCAAGATAGGATCTATAATCAGTATATTCTTCAATTACCTTTTCACCTTTATCATCACCAACCATAAGTTTTGCAAATAAGTCTTCAATCTCATCCTTGTACTCTTCCTCAAATGCACTAGTCCAAAGGTTATTTTCACCCTCCATATTATACTCTGAAGTAATCATTTTATAGAGACTTTCCTTCCTCTTGTCATATGTAATATTAAAATGATAACTATCTTCACCATAATAAACATTTTCAAGAGCTTTATTAAGATTACGGAATTCCTGCTTAGCATTCTCGATATGTTCCTTCATCTTCGACAAAAAATCACTTCGGAATATACTCTCACAGTCCATTTTCGCAGTCCGGAGTTTTTCTTCGTATTTAACAATTTCTACCCTTGCAAGCTTATTTGCAGCTTCCCGATACTGAGAAGTTTCTTCTGTTCCTGTAGTGAAATCAAGAGAAAACTCAGCATTAAAGTCACTCTGAAGACCATATAATTCTTTTACCAGATTATTCTTTTCATTTTCGAACTGAGTTTTTTGCGGACTGAAATTATCATATATTTTTTGAGGCTCTTTTGACTTTCTATTCTGCTGATACTTATCCGAAGCTATCTTGTATTCCGTTCCAGTCTGCTCATAAATATCTGCAAGCTCTCTTTGCTTTAACTCAAGAATCTCACTATTCGAAGAAATCCTTTCTTTCAGATTATCAATCTGATTACTCAGCTTTGCTCTTTCTTCTATAAGATTATCCTTTTCATTTTTTATGTACTGTAATTTATCCTTTTTTTCTTCCAGTTTGAACATAAGCTCCATAAGAGTGGGATCTTTCTCTGCTGTCTTCAGTTCTGCCTTCACTAAAGCCAGATCACTTTCCAGAGCTTTTATCTTCGAAGGACTATTCATATAAAGCTTTATCATATCAATGTTAACGCCATTTCCTGAACTAACTATCTCACTATATTTTTCTATTTCCTGTCGAAGTATTTTTCTGTTTGTTGAAAGCTCTTCAAGGCTTTTTCTTACATTTTCGAGCTGAACTCTGTAAGCGTTTATTCCTATAAATGGATCTTTATAATCTCTTGGATTTATATGCCTTACTACATACCCCTGATACAACATACATTCAGGAGTAATAGCTATCTTATAATTTTCCAATTCCAGGACATTTTCACATCTGATAACCCTTCCGAGAATATATTCTACATATGCCTTAGCATACCTATTCTCTGTCTTCATTACATATGCCAGACTTCTGCTGTTTTCCACATAATCCATAGGGAGTTTGTGGGTGTTAATAATACCAGCAGAATGTATCCTGCTACGATTTCTGTCATATACTTCAAGCGCAATATTTACATATTCAGGCTCTACTACCAAGTAAAACTTCTGGGTATTGAGATAACCCTCTACTGCATTTCTCCATCTCTCATCAGTTATTTCCAAAAGATCTGATAATATATATACTTTAGAATTGATTCCCTTTCTGCTATATTCCTGTTCAATGAGTTTTTTCAACTCAGTTGTAGCGGAAGGATAACTCAGCTGCCTTTTTTCCAAAGTTTTTTGCTTTTCCCTAAAATCATCTATTTCAGCATCCAATTCGTCCATATGTATTGTCAACTGAGCATTTTTATTTATTTTCTCCTGAAATCCCGTCGCAAAATGCTTTGACATTTTACTAAGGATACCAGCCTTTTCATCCTCATATCCGGCTTCCAGAATTAAACCAACATTTTCCTGTCCAACAACCTTTTCATTCAGAAGATTATTAATAGTTCGGAGGTATTTAGTCAACTTTCCTATTTCATTTTCCAAATTCTTTTTATTAGCTTTTTCAGTTTTTATTTCATCTGTAAGAAAGTCTTGTCTATTTCGGAGACTTTCAACCAGCTTACTTGACTCATTATTAGAAATACTTACATTCAACGATAATATTTCATCTTCGAGACTTTTTATATTATTATCACAAGCCTTAACCTTATCCTCAATACCACTGACAGTCTGAGTTTTTATATTTTTATCTTCCTTCTGTTTTTCTATAGCAATCGCCAAAGAATCTTTTTCTGCAAGTCTGAGAAGGATTTCATTAACCTTTATATCCCTTTCCTTTGCATCTATTTCATCAAAGACCTTAAGTATATTATTTAAACCATTAAGCTGTTTTCTTGTCTTATTAAGCGTATTTTCCAGTTCATCCAAAAGGTTGATATTTTTCTTTAGACTTTCCACATCAACCCGGCCTTCACTAAGAACAAATTTGTTGATAAAATCCTTAACATTATCCATAGGCTTGAATGCCATTGATTTCGGTATAATATCAAAGAATTTATCATCCAGATTACCCATTCTATGTCGGAAGCGATCCCTGGCCGCCTTATCCGTATCCATGTATTTTATTCGTCTGGTTTTATTTCTGAATTCCTCTGCTAGTGAAGGCCTTCCTTCTGTAATGAAACTCAAATCTTCTAATCTACATTCTTCGCAGTACCATTTTTTTATTACAGGGCTCTCCTCATCAGCTGAAAGAAGATGCACTCCAATAACAAAGTAGTTATCTGTTTTCTCCTCATAAAATTCCAATGCAACATTTCCGGGAACCGGACCTTTTCTATGATAGGTCTCACCAACATTTCCTACCTTACATCTTACATAACCCTTCAGATCACGATTTCCCTTTTCATTTGCTGCCATATTAAATTTACGTGAATTTGTCGTAAGGACAAGCTGAACTGCATCAAGAATAGTAGATTTTCCAGCAGTATTTTCGCCACTAATAAGAGCTGAGCCATTTAAACAAATCTGTTCATTTTCAAAGAAATGCCAATTTACCAGCTGTATTCTGGTCAGTTTTTTCATATAATTATCCATACTGGCTAGTTCTCCTCATTTTTTTCATCGTCATCATCATTCTTGCCATTATATCTTGCATAGCTCTGCAGCTTCTTCTCAGTCATTTCATAAAATTCATTTATATCATCAACCGTAAGAGCCATTAGTACTGATGGATATATTATGATTCTGCAGTCAGCCTGATTTACATCAGAATCAATATTTCTAATAATATTATACCGTCTGAATATGGATATCATTCCTTTTTCAGTGCCTTTATCCATATTAGGCTTATTCTTTATCTTAAGCAGAGAATACTTTTCTCTGATTTCTTCCATAAGAACGATCACTTCTTCATAGGAACTTGATATTTCCTTACGTTTTTCGATATATAGAAGTCTGATAATAAGCAGAAAAATGCTCTCCATTTTATTAAATTGCATCCGCCCGGTATCATAATCACTTGAAAGCGCTATAACACCCTGATCCTCATTAATTCTTACCGAATACCCTATCATGTCAAAATACATTTTAAATAGCTCTTTGTTCTCTCTGACATAGATATAATCTTTCCTTGTATCCTCTTTCTTTTTAAGCAGAAAACACTGATTAAGTAGTTTATTCGCTGCAACTCGAAACCGTTCCTTTTCTGCGACAGAATTAATCACCTTTTCAAATTCTTCAAACATCTAATATCATCTCCTGATTATCTCAAAATAAGGCAAACTATAATCACCAATATGAACACTTCGCGAAGTTCTCTTAACCTTGTAAATATTTGACTGGTTACCAGCATAAAGGCTTATATATATAAGCCTTATAAGATCCCTTTTAGAATTAATCTCAATCTCAGTAACTGGTATTCTTTCTTTATCTTTCAGAAGTTCCTCGACGAAGGCATTAACATTTTTTCTTGTAAATCTGCGCCTGTTCTTTTGTCTAAGTGCTTCCTTGTAAAGCGCTCTTTCCTCTTCTGTCATTACAGGGGCAGTATTTATAATTCCTATATCTGTCATCTGTTTCTTAACCGGCATAGTTTTTAGTGACTCTGGAGATATATACCTCTGCGGATATATTGAAATCTTCATGTTAGCCTTTTCATCTACTTCAAAAAGTGCACTCCGCTCATTACTTACATCTTCTGCCATAAGGTTAAGAATCCTTGACAGTTTCCCTTCTAGATTATTGCCCGTAGCAAGCAGAAACTGAGCTCGTCTTACCGCATTTTTCATATATTTTGTATGTTTGCTATCTATCTCTTCGATAATATCATCAATTTTATAAAAAGCGGATTTTATATCTATCAGATTACTTACCAGGCTGTCATAAGCTATATCAGCGTCCTCAACTTTCCGGACCTCCATATAACCCTTCACGGCTCTCGACATTATATCAGAACTACTAAGTATATAATCTATTCTATCTATAATTGAACTTCTAAAATATGCTATGTTTTCTGCAGTTTTCATTCTAAGATAAGCCTTCGAACCTATATCCTGGTGATAATTAAAGAAATGCTCCAGGACTTCATTTGCATCCATCTCATTTGTCTGCTTTTCCATATATCTTTTAATACTAACAGACAAACGTTTAAGTTCTGAAACAAGACGTTCAGTACTTTCTTCCACACCTACTATAATTAGTTCATATGGTTTTGCCAGCAATTCATCATTCTGCAGGGTTGAATGTATCTGAGAAATAAGTCCCTGATACTCCGTTTCCTCTTCTTTGATAACCCTATTCATACTTTCAATTATTGGAATAGCATATTCGAACATTACAACATTTAACTGATGGTCATCAGTCTGTTCATACTCCAGCCATCCTGCAGCTTTTAACTGTGCAATAACTCCATTTGCTTTATCTCTTGCATCACTGACATATGTTTCATCATCGAACGATATCTCATCATCATCCAACTCAAAATAATCCATGAGGGATCTAACTATAATATCCCTGTTAACGCCATAGGATATCTCAGGCTTAAAGGTATTGAATATCAGTAATATTGCATCTGCATACATTCTTCTGTATTTACTTGTAAGTGGCTTATAAAAATCAGCCGGTAGTATTTCAAATAGATTTTTTGACATTTTTATCTTCTTCTTTTCATTTTTCCATTGCCTTAGTTTTTCAAACACCCCACTGGGACAACCTTCACACCATTATCAGTTGTATATGCCATTTCAGCATTGGCACATATAATCATTAATAAAGATGGTTCTCTATAGGTAACGCCCGGATGTTCTTTATTTGAAAGAGCCTTTTCATTATGTTGTCTAATTACATCTCTAAACTTTAATAAACCCTCTTCAGCCTTTGGTACAGCATTTACACCGGTTTTTATCTCTATCAGAGCATATCTTCCATCAGAAAGCTGATACACTGCATCAGCCTCGAGTCCTGTATCATCACTATAATGCATGACTCTTGCATTTTGAGTTTCAGCATATGACAAAAGGTCCCTAATAACCAGATTTTCAAAGGCATGACCAAACATATCTAAATCCATATTAAAATAATCAGGTTTAATTCCCAAAGCAGCCAGTCCGATAGATGGATCAATAAAAATATGTTTTTTTGCTGATCTGATTGCCGTTTTGGATCTTATCTGAGGAGTCCAGGCATCTATATCTTTTATCACAAATAGCTTTTCCAAAGCTTCTATATAAGAAGAAATTGTAATATCTGTTATATTATACGATGCCCTTATATCAGAGTTTATTACCGTTTTTTTAGATAATGTAGCCATATTTCTAGCGTATGACCAAAGAATAGTTCTTGCCCACTCCGGATTTCTCTTTACTCCATCAACTGCACTAATATCCTTTTTATATATTTGTTCAAAATAGTCTGTTGCGATTCGAAGCTTAGCAGCGTCGTCTTTTATTGCGAGGCATCTTGGCCATCCGCCACGACAAATAATGTAAAAAAGATCTTCTAATTTCAGATTGCTTTTTTCACCATCTATATCATACTTATCATCATCGAATAATCTGGATATAGAAACTCCTCCAGTCGACTCACCAGTTTCATATAATGTCATAGGGTACATGATTATTTCAGAAATTCTTCCGGTACCAGTATGAGGGGTATCGATTTTTTTGCTTGATGATCCTGTCAGATAATACTCTCCAAAAGCTTCAGGATTGTCATCACAATCTTTTCTTATTGTCCCCCATATCTTTGGAGCATCCTGCCATTCATCAAACAAAATAGGTTTTTCATTTTTCAAAAATAGCCTGGGAGCTGTATTAGCAATGCTTAAATATCCTTCTCTCTTTTCTTCATCCTGGAACTCAATGATTGTTTTACATCTTTCCTTAGCAGTTCTTGTTTTTCCACAACCTTTTGGACCCACTATATTTATGGCATTGAAAGCCTTAATCATTTCATCTATATATTTATCTATCACTCTTATATAATATCTCATTTAGTCTATACCTCCAAACTTATTATGCAATGCTTCATGTAATAATTCAAGTTCATTTTATGTTTTTCGGCATTTTTATTTTGGTTTTTTCGGCATTTTTATTTTGGTTTTTTCGATTGCATAGTATCAAAAAAACTCGCACTCATTATGGCGAATGCGAGTTTTTCACGTTGATAAACCCTCCACTTTTAAGGTAGGAACTCTCCTGTTGTTTTATCTAATTAGCAAACTCCCTGAGCGATCATTGCTTCAAATCAGTGTTCGGCATAAATACTGGGGTTCTTGGAGGTTGTGTATATTACGTGTGTATTATGAATTCAGATTATTGTAATAGATAATCATTCAATATCAATTTACCTTTTATAATTTTGGGCTGCACTCTCTAATAGCTTGAAATCACAGGAAGCATGTAATAGTCCTTTATCTTTCCCATCAATAACTGAATTATATGTTACCAAAGCCATTGTTCTTATTTCTTTTTCTATAGAATTACAAAATACCCATTGTCGACGTAAGAATTCTGCACGACTTTGTGTTTCTTTTGAAAATTCCCTTCTTGATATGTATTCATCATCAACAGGAAACATAAAATTAAATCTAAGAGATCCCTTCACCTTATTAAACGCATCATCTTCAAGTATTATTAAAAGGTTATTATCCTGCTTCTTTTTGTACGAAGAAATCGGAACATAATACTTAAACCCATTAATTTCCAAGACCACTCCACATACCATCTTTCTTTCATTCTGATATTCTATATCTGGCACTCGAGTAAAACCTCTAGATGAAACTTCAGCCTCCTTTAAATATTTTACATATTCTACATCTACATCATAGAAAAATAGATTCATAAATATCTCCCTTTAAAAATAATGAGTAAGGAGATAACTCCTTACTCATTCATCATAATTCGCCCTTAATGGTGGCGGAACACCCATACATAATCCACCTTTATGGTAGTGGAACACCGATTGTTAAACCCTCCACTTAATGGCAGGAGCTCTCCAGTCACTTATAGTGTAGTGCTTTCTTCGCAAAAAATCAACAACTTTTTTATTTGCTCTTTTTGCTTTATACAAAATAAAAACAATGCCTCTCCTGTCTGCAAACAGAAGAGGCGGCTCTTTTACAAGAGCTAAAAGCCATATTCGGTAGGCATCCACTTATGGAGTGGGTGCTTTTCCTTTTATTAAAATATAACACCTATATTGAACAAATTCAACAAATTTTTAGAATTGATCACGAGCCGTATTTTTAGGATTGATTACAATCCGAAATTTTGTTTCTATCAATTTTACCCATAGCCGTATATGGAATAGAATCACAAAAAACATATTCTGTAGGAAGATAATAAGCTGACACCCTTTGTTTTAGTAGTCTCACTATTTCCTTTTTAACCTTCTTCTCGTTATATCCTTTTTTCAACATCTGTAAAAGTCAATATAAAAATGTAGGAAAAATGGAATATATCCATAGCGCTCCTTTAGTAAAACAAAAGCCCTGCACACGGCAAGGCTTTGTTATCATAATATGCAACTTTCTTTCACCGAGGCTAAGATGGATTATGGTGAGTTGCCACCTTTGTGAGCCTCCATGTTAACCGCATTCCATCACGACTTTCACTTCATAGGCGAAGTACATTTTAATGAGTGCACAGCTCAAGAAGTCTCCTTCTGATTATTATACTATCCTTACTAGTTTCCATTTGTCAAGCAATTTACAATTACAGATGTCATACACAGTTCTATGCCGAAGCAAAGTCAGACTATTAATAATCCACCCTTAACAAATGGTGGCAGAACACCTGTTATCAAACCCTCCACTTATTGGTAAAAGTTCTTCAATAATTTATAGCCACGCCATCAGCGAGGACTATCTGTAATAGTTTCCACTTAAATAGGTAGGACTCACCTTTGACTTGTATATTATCATATAATAAATACAAACAAAGGGCTTGGAATTCCAAGCTCTTATTATCTTTATAATGGATAGCTGACAACATATCACCTATTGCCGAGCTTTCATGGTATATTTAATGTCCCCCACTAGGGAAAGAGGTGCTATCCGTTATCCCCTCAAGAGATTTCTCTCTTCATAGTTGTTATATGACTATTTCATGTAATAATCAACAACAATTTACCTTAATGAGTCCCTACGCAGCTCCAGGACGGAACAACATATGACTCGGCTTCATTATAGTTGCTTGCATAATAAGTGTCAATTATAAATGATTCCATGTCAAGCAATTTACAATGATTTCAAGTTCATTTTTTGTTTTTCGGCATTTTTATTTTGGTTTTTTCGATTGCATAGTATCAAAAAAACTCGCACTCATTATAGCGAATGCGAGTTTTTCACGTTGATAAACCCTCCACTTTTAAGGTAGGAGCTCTCCTGTTGTTTTATCTAATTAGCAAACTCCCTGAGCGATCATTGCTTCAACAACCTTCTTGAAGCCGGCGATGTTAGCACCTGCAACATAGTTGCCTTCCATACCGTACTCCTTAGCAGCATCGTCGATGTTGTGGTAGATACCAACCATGATGCTCTTAAGCTTAGCATCAACTTCTTCGAAGCTCCATGAAAGTCTCTCTGAGTTCTGGCTCATCTCGAGTGCTGATGTAGCAACACCACCTGCGTTAGCAGCCTTACCACCAACGAAAGGTACATTATTTGCCTGGAAGTACTCTGTAGCTTCGATTGTTGTAGGCATATTAGCACCTTCAGCTACATACTGTACACCGTTAGCTACAAGCATCTTAGCATCCTCGATATCAAGCTCATTCTGTGTTGCACATGGAAGAGCAATATCTACTTTGTACTGCCATACACCATGCTCACCATTCTTCTTCTCGAAGTACTGAGCTGATGGCTTAGCAGCTGCATACTCTGTAAGACGTGCTCTCTTAACTTCCTTAACTTCCTTAAGAAGAGCTACATCTATACCTGACTCATCATAGATCCAACCTGTTGAATCTGAACATGTAACAACCTTAGCACCAAGCTGAGTTGCCTTCTGGATAGCGTAGGTAGCAACGTTTCCTGAACCTGAAACTGCTATTGTCTTACCCTCAAGCTTGTCGCCATGGCACTTAACCATTTCCTCTGTGAGGTAAAGAAGACCATAACCTGTAGCCTCTGTACGAGCAAGTGATCCACCGTATGTAAGACCCTTACCTGTAAGAACTCCTTCGTAAAGTCCCTTGATTCTCTTATACTGTCCGAACATGAAACCAATCTCACGAGCACCTGTTCCGATATCACCGGCAGGAACGTCCTCATCAGCTCCGATATATTTTGAAAGCTCTGTCATAAAGCTCTGGCAGAACTTCATGATCTCGTTGTCTGACTT
>DEFA01000038.1:19135-23436 GCA_002350525.1 Lachnospiraceae bacterium UBA2864
AAACCGAGGAACTTGATGATACCAAGGTTTACTGATGGGTGAAGTCTGAGACCTCCCTTGTAAGGTCCGATAGCATTGTTGAACTGTACACGGAAACCTCTGTTAACCTGTACATTACCGTTATCATCTACCCAAGGAACTCTGAACATGATCTGACGATCCGGCTCTGTGATTCTCTCAAGTATAGCGAGCTTACGATACTTATCCTCATCCTGCTCGATAACAGGACGAAGTGTGCTAAGAACCTCTGTTACTGCCTGGATGAATTCAGGCTGATCTCCATCTCTCTTCTGTACTTTCTCAAGTACCTCATCAACGTATGACATTGCTTTTCTCTCCTTTTTAATATTTTAATATAATCCTCTCTCCAACTTTAGTCAGCTGAAGTAAAAATCTTTTCTGATTATATTATACTTACTTCAACTTGTAAATAAGAAAATTAAGTTTTTTTCATTTTTTTTTGATTTTATTTTGTTAAATGCATTTTTTATTGATTTTATTATCATCATTTGAATTAAACACCGAAAAGTGCTATACATTTTAATATGGAAAAGAAAACTGTAACCATCAATAAAATATACTGGGACCGCATATGGATATACCTTGATATCACTACGGATGTTCATATGCCTCTTTATCTCACACGGGTCAAGTCCGCAGATAAGGCTCCTTACTCCTGCGAACTTGAAGTTGTGACTTCCGAAGCCGGTCACTACCTGCTCCGCGTCAATGTCACCAACCCGGGTACAAATGCACAGCTTCCGAGGGGAGAGTATGCCATTTCGAATCTCAGCCTGAAACGTGAGGCTCATTACTATCCGAATATATGCCTATCTGATGAGCTGTCACAGAATCTTTCGGACTGTGACAAGCATTTTCCTTATCATATTAAGAAGGTTTATTCCGTGTATTTCCGGCAAGATGAACGCTACGGCTTTAAGCTTATAGTTCGCAATACCATCGGAAAGCTTACCGAAGAAGAGGCCGCTCTCGAACGTAAAAAGGCAGTTAAACGCAGAATGGCGCAGGACTTCTATAATACCGCACGTGAGGCTGTTCTCTCCAAGAGACGTCTTCGTCCGTCATCAGAGAAATGTATACTTCTGATGTCCGACCAGAAGTCCGAGCCTACAGGCAATCTGCTCGCCATAAAGAATGAATTGATAAAAGAAGGTTATACCTTCCGTGAAATGTACCGCTCCGTTCTTACCGACCATTTCAGCAAGAAGCAGTGGCTCGATGCCGTAAAGGTACTTGCCTGGGCGGATTACATTTTCCTGGATGACCACAGCCCTACTCTTGACTGGCTGACACTTAAGAAGACCACGATCGTACAGTTGTGGCACGCCGGTGCGGGCTTTAAATCAACCGGCTACAGCCGTTTCGGAATGCCGGCAAGTCCCGGACCTAAATCGGGGCACAGACAGTATACCTTCGGAATCGCGGGTTCCTTAAAGATCCGCCACTTCTTCGCAGAGGTATGGGGAATCAATCCGGAAATGGTACTTCCGACGGGTATGCCGAGACTCGATTCCTTCCTGGATCCGGATGAACAGGCAAAGACGCGAGCCGAACTGATACTGACCTATCCTTATCTTATGAAGCGTTCAAATATTCTCTTTGCTCCGACTTACAGAGGACGCAACAAGGCTGATGCCCATTATCCGATGGAAAAGCTGGATTTCGAGCGTATATATATAATGTGTCTGGATAAGGATGCCAACTTTATAATCAAGAATCATCCTTTCGTTACGGAGGCTGTTCCGATTCCCGAAGAATATAGGGACAGAATCTATGATATGACTTCATATGAGAATATCAATGACCTCTTCCTGGTAACAGACCTTCTGATAACGGACTACTCCTCAAGCATTTACGAGTTTTCTCTTATGGATAAGCCTATGCTGTTCTACGCCTTCGACAGAGACGAATACTGCAGCGAACGCGGTTTCCACAGAGATTACGAGTCAAATGTACCGGGCCGCATAGTCACAACCTTTGATGAGCTTATAGACGCCATCTATAAGGAAGATTACGAATTCGAAAAGGTTCGGGAATATGTGGATAAAAACTTTGACAGAATTGACTGTCACGCCTCAGAGCGCGTTATAAAAGCAATATTAAAAGACCACGGAGAATGATCCGTGGTCTTTCTTCATACTTATCTTATTATATTACGTATCTTATTAAATTATTCAGCCCAGCCGAAGCTTTTTTCGACTGCCTTCTTCCATCCGGCAAGACGCTCCTGTCTTGCTTCTTCCGTAATCTCAGGCTTAAATACCCTGTCTATCGTTGTACTGGACTTAATATCGTCTCTTGAATTATAGAATCCCGTAGCAAGTCCTGCAAGATATGCAGCGCCGAGAGCGGTACTCTCTCTGCAGCTCGGACGTACGACCGTTGCATCTATGATATCTGCCTGGGTCTGCATCAGGAAATTGTTGGCAGATGCACCTCCGTCTACTTTCAGTTCTCTTATCTTCACTCCCGAATCCTTCTCCATCGCACGCAGAACATCGCTGGTCTCATACGCTATGGATTCAAGTGTTGCACGGATTATATGATATTTGTTGACTCCTCTTGTGATACCTACTATGGTGCCTCTGGCATACTGATTCCAGTATGGTGCACCGAGTCCGGTAAATGCGGGAACCACATAGCAGCCTGCCGTATCATTTACCTTCATAGCCATATATTCCGAGTCTTCCGCGCTGTCGATAAGTCTCATCTCATCTCTCAGCCACTGTATGGATGCTCCGGCTATAAATACAGAGCCTTCCAATGCATAATTAACTTTTCCGTCAATACCCCAGGCAAGTGTAGTAACAAGCCCGTTCTCGGAGAATACAGGTGTTTCTCCCGTATTCATAAGAAGGAAGCATCCTGTTCCGTAAGTATTCTTGGCATCGCCCTTACTGAAGCACTGCTGTCCGAAGAGAGCAGCCTGCTGATCTCCGGCTATACCGGCTACAGGTATTTCACCGCCGAGTATATGCTTACTTGCCAGGCCGTATACTTCACTTGAATTACGAACCTCAGGAAGCATACTTGCCGGAATACCGAGAAGCTCCAGTATCTCTTCATCCCATTTAAGGTCATTTATGTTATACATCATGGTACGGGATGCATTGGAATAATCGGTCATATGGCAGCGGCCCTTAGTCAGCTTCCACAAAAGCCATGTATCTACCGTACCGAAAAGAAGTTCTCCTCTTTCTGCCCTCTCTCTGACTCCCGGAACATTATCAAGTATCCACTTTAACTTTGTAGCCGAAAAATATGCATCTATTACGAGACCTGTCTTTGAACGGATCATATCGGTAAGACCCTGTTCCTTCAGACTGTCGCAAAACTCCGATGTTCTTCGGCACTGCCATACTATGGCATTATATACCGGCTCTCCCGTCTCTTTATCCCATACAATAGTAGTCTCTCTCTGATTTGTTATTCCTATTCCGGCTATATCCTTCGGCGTGGCTCCTGATTTAGCAAGTGCCTCCACTGCTACACCGAGCATCGTAGACCAGATCTCATTTGCATCATGTTCCACCCAGCCCGGCTTCGGAAATATCTGCCTGAATTCTTTCTGAGCAACAGATACCATTTCCCCTTCTTTATTAAAAACAATCGCTCTGTTGCTGGTAGTCCCGGCATCCAATGCCATTATATACTTCTCCAAATACATGCACCCCTTTCCAAGTATTATATATAGTTATGCTTACATTAATTAATTTTACCTTGGATAATCTATTATGGCAACAATTAACTAATGTCATATATCTGCAAACAGATGTTGGATTTTTGATAAAAACATCCTGATGTTAACAATTTGTTTACAAATAATTTAAAAATCGGCAAACACTTCTAATCAGGGTAGTAGTAATATATGATTAAGCCAAGAGATGGTATTCAAGTAAATGTCTCTCAAGGATTATAGATTAAATAGTGTGAAAGAGAAAGCATCCGAAAGGGTGCTTTTTCTTTTGCATTTTTTCGTTTCAGTTTTTTAATGTAGGGCTGACAGGAGAACTGCACGTCTCACCCGTCCAACAAAGTCCTCTGAGACGTGCATTCTCCTGTCAGCCCTTCCCAATAAATTTCTGAGACGCGCACCCTCGGTCATCCCATCCAACAATTTCTATGATATGCACCCTCGGTCTTCCTATCCAAAAATAAAAACAGGAGAAGAAAAAGCTTCCTCTCCTGTTATGATTATCTTATTGGGTTGTTCTTTAGAACTTGCCTGCCTTTGCAGCCTCTTCGATTGAAACTGCTGTTGAAACAGTCATACCAACCAT
>DEFA01000038.1:23719-23955 GCA_002350525.1 Lachnospiraceae bacterium UBA2864
CACATGATAGCAACACCTTCCTGTACATCGTTAGCGCCGTAGCAGTTAACCTTTGCACGTGGTGACTCAGGATCCTTTGAGTAGCACTTTCTGAATACTTCCTCAACCTCACCTGTGTAGTAGTTGTACTTTGTCTCTACGTATGTGAAACCATTGATACGTGAGATGATCTGAGCTGCATCCTTTCCGAGACCGTTAAGGATAACTCTGAGAGGCTTCTGACGAACCTTGTTAGC
>DEFA01000023.1:0-45954 GCA_002350525.1 Lachnospiraceae bacterium UBA2864
ATACTTTATTACGATTAAGACGTTTCGCATTTTCATCCATCTCAGCATAGTGCTTACGGGTCGTATTAACGTCTTTATGACCGAGAACGTTGGCTACAAGGTAGATGTCACCTGTTTCCTGGTACAGAGCCGTACCGTACGTGCTACGAAGCTTATGAGGCGTTATATGCTTGAGTGGAGTAGTAGTGCGGGCATATTTTTTTACTATATATTCAATAGATCTTACAGACAGTCTTTTTCTCTGACCGGAGAGAAAGAGTGCTTCTTCATGACCTTCAGCAGGGATAATTTTCTTTCTTTCCTCAAGATAATCGGCAAGATAATCGGCAGCTTCATCCGAAAAATATACAGTGTCTTCCTTGCCACCTTTTCGAGTAACACGGATCATGGTGTTTTCGAGGTCAAGATCGCCTAAACTGAGGCCGACACATTCGGAAACACGGATACCGGTGCTTAACATTAATGTAAGAAGAGCAAGATCGCGGGTCTTTTCTTTTGCGTGAAACTTAGCCTGACGATCCGTCATCTTGGTGCCGTATTCGACATTATCAAGAAAATCCGCAACTTCGTTAGATTCCATACGTATGATCGATTTTTCATGTATTTTAGGCATACTGACCTTAAGAATAACGTTATCTTTAAGCATTTCATTTTTATAAAGATAGGTAAAAAAGGTCCTGAGTGCGCATAATTTACGTTTCTTGGACATTAAATCGTTCGTATATTCACGTCCGTTACGTGTATAAAGCGACAGATAATCAAGCCAGTCCTCAAAATCAAATACAGTTAAGTTATCAAGATCTGCGCAGGAAATATCACGTAAAGATTTTCCTCCGAAATATGAGTTATTTTCCTGTAAATATTCGAGGAAATATTTGATGTCGTATGCATAACCGATACGTGTACGCGGCTGCGTTGTCTGTTCGATACCACGCATAAACTGAGCTACAAAAGGAGGAAGCTCCGATATGATTCCTCTGAGTTTTCTTGTTTGATCCTTAGATAAAGACTTTGCATAAGATTCAGCCATAAGAATTCTCCTAAATTATAAAACAAAGTAAAATGTAAATAATCAACACGGTTATCAACAACGCAGACGGGTTTTCTGCAAAAATAGAATGATAATATGTTGGTTTTCCGCAAAGATAAGACGGAATTTGTTTACATAAAACAATAATATGATGGTTTTCCGAAAAAATATAATGGTTTTCCGGAAAAAATCATATATTTATACATAGCCACTATTTCAGCGTAAAAAAAATGATTTTTTCGGAAAACTATACTTTCACGCAAAAATATGTATAGGTTTATTGTATTACTCTGCTCTTAACTTTTCAAGTATATTTTTAAAATAATCGGGTAAATCTGCAGAAAACTCTATATATTCTTTGGTTGACGGATGTATGAATCCCAGAGTTCCCGCATGAAGAAGCTGCCCGGATAAATTATACGGACATTTCTTGGGACCGTATACGTCATCACCAAGTATCGGATGATTGATACTGGATAAATGTACACGGATCTGATGTGTTCGTCCGGTTTCAAGACGACATTGTATAAGCGTGAAGTTATCACGCAATTTTTCCTTTACGGAGATATGAGTTACTGCTCTTCTTCCGGAAGGATCGAGGGCCATTTTTTTACGGTCTTTTTTATCACGCGCAATGGCTTTATCAATTGTAAGTGAATCATCGGAAAAATGATTATAGCAGATTGCCGTATAAATTCTCGTGATACTGTGAACTGCAAACTGATCGGCCAGGAATCGGTGAGCCGTATCGTTTTTACATATTACAAGAAGTCCGCTGGTATTCTTATCTATACGATGTACTATACCGGGACGAAGAACTCCGTTTATGGTTGACAGATTGTCCATACAGTGATGCATGATACCGTTTACGAGAGTTCCGGAGTAATTACCGGGAGCCGGATGGACAACCATGCCCTGTGGCTTATTGATTATGATAATATCATCATCTTCATAACGTATATCGAGGGAGATGTCCTCAGGGACGATATCGGGAACTTCAGGTGCAGGTATTTCCAACTGCACACTGTCACCACTTCTAAGCTTATATGAGGCTTTTACGGGCTTCTGAGAGCCTGTTACGATAACTCGTCCTTCATCTATAAGCTTTGCAAGATATGAACGTGAATAATCATCCAGCTCATCGGCAAGATATTTATCTATTCTCATTCCGATGAGATCCTCTTCCGGATATAGACTTATAAGCTTCACATCACGTTCCTGAGTCATTAACAAATTCTCTTTTCTGTAGATAATAGTTATTCGGATGCTTCCGATTCTTCTTTTTGAGATTCTTCTTTTTGAGATTCTTTTTTTAGAGATTCTATTTTGGATTCTTCTTTTTGGGATTTTTTATCGATATATTCGCCGTTTTCGTTAATTATCTTTTCGCCCATAATAACGTCGAAATCATTTCCGTTATATTTGAATATAAGAAGTATTATAAGTAAACCGACCGGTACTGTTACGCATATGTCCGCAAAATTGAAAACCGGAAAATCGATTAATTTAAAATACAGATAATCCACAACATACTTAAGACGTATTCTGTCTATGAGATTTCCGATAGCTCCTCCCAGAATAAGCGCCAGGTATACTCTTAAGATTGTATATTTTTTATCGGAAAGATTACAATATACATAGCCTATTATGAATATGGCAAGTAAAGATACTATCACAAGAAGCCATGTATGACCGGAAAGCATTCCCCATGCCGAACCGGTATTTCTTATGTAATAAAGTGTAAATATATCCCCCAAAACCTTCTTCTCTTCATGGAGCTCAAAGTTTTTTATAATGAGGAGCTTTATGGCCTGATCTATTATCATAGCGATAATGCTTATGATAAGGCCGGATATAATCTTTTTATCTTTCATGAATAATGTCTCACTTTGGTAAGCTGATATAGTATTTAAGACTGTCAGCCATATCTTCTTCACTGACATCTTTGGAGATAAAAGCATCTCCGATATTTCTGAGAAGAATGAATTTTACGCAGGATTTCTCGGCCTTTTTATCATTTCTCGTATAAGATACTATCTTGTCGATATCTATATCCGAAGGAAGCTCCGGAAGATTCATATGATCCTTGTAGAAATCAAAGATAGCCGTATACTCATTTTCATTGATAAGACCCTTTTTCATGGAAATGTATGACGCAAGGATACATCCTATAGAAACACATTCACCATGAAGAAATTCGAAATTCATATATTTTTCAAGAGCATGTCCTATCGTATGTCCGAAATTAAGCAGAGCACGCTCTCCCAGAGTCTCGTATGGATCCGAATCAACAATATTTTTCTTGATAATGTTGCATTTATATATCAGATCACGAATGGATTCTTCTTCGAGATTCTGAACATTAGTTATATTCTGAGTAAGCCAGGTGAAGAAATCCGAATCCTTGATGAGTGCGGATTTAACAACCTCTCCAAGACCTGAATATAACTGACGTGTATCAAGAGTCTTTAATGTCGATGTGTTGATATATACGATCTTAGGCATATGAAATGCACCGACCATATTCTTGTATGAATCAAAATCAACGCCGGTCTTTCCGCCGATGCTGGAATCAACATCAGCAAGAAGACTTGTAGGAATCTGGATAAAGTCGATTCCTCTGAGATAAGTGGCTGCGGTAAAGCCGCACATATCTCCCGTTACTCCTCCGCCGAGCGCGATAAGAACATCGTGGCGGTTAAAATTCTCATTGATCAGTTTTACATATATATCTTTTACCGTATTAAGATTTTTGCTTGCTTCTCCTTCCGGAAATACAAAACTTGTGGCACTTGCGAAGCATTCGTTTGCTATACTTAAAATAGCATCCATATAAACGGATGCTACTTTAGAGTCCGAAACGACACACGCTTTACGTGAACGGTCCGGATCATATTTAGATATGAACTCGCGTATACCTTCAAAATCCTTACTGTAAACAATATTATAAATAGGCTGACCTTGATGTAATATTGGTAAACTGTCTGTCATAACTTCTCCCCGGTCTTATTTATCTTTTATCTTAAATGGATTGATTCCGTCACCGCCGAGGGTGTTTCCGTAAACATTAGAAGAATTGCTTCTCTTATCTTCACGGGATGAACCAAGTGACTGGCTGCTACCGAGACCACCTGAACCGTAATCGTCCATCATTGACACTGAACGAGGCTCCGGATTCTCGGAGATTCTGCTGGCCTTGGCAGTCGGATCGAAATCATCCTTCTTAAGCTCTTCCATAGTCTTTCTTAAGAGTGCTGCAAACTTAGTCTTATACTCCGCATATTTACTTTGAAGTGCGGCAAAATCAGACTGAAGCTTCTCATACTCAGCTTTGGCATCTTTTACAATGTCATTTGCACGGCTGCGTGCTTCCATTTCAATGGTTCTGGCTGCTTTTTCTGCAGCTGATTTGGATTCTTCGGAATTCTTCTCAGCAAGCATAAGAGACTTCTGAAGATTATCTTCCTGAGCCTTATAGTGCTGAACTGTATCAGTAAGTGTTATAAGCTGATCTTTGAGATCTGCGTTTGCTCTGTAAAGTTCAACATAACTTGAAGAAACCTCCTCAAAAAAATGCTGAACATCGTTTTTATCGTAACCTAAACCAATTTTGAATTTTTTTTGTTGAATATCAACAGGTGTTAACATATCTTCTCCCCACAGAGTTACTTTTATTCGCTAAGACTCGGACTTGTAAGTATCTCTTCACGAAGGTCACCGGAAACTTCCATACTGTTCGGTACTGCTATAAATATATTTGATGAAATTGCCTTAAGTTCGCCATTAATACCGTAGCATGCACCACCAATGAAATCGATGATACGTTGTGCGGGATCAAGTGCAAGTCCTTCCATGTTAATAACAATGGCACGGTTTTTCTTGAGAAAATCAACAACTGTCTGTGCATCGTCGATTTCCACAGGCTTAATTACATAAACCTCACTTGATGGTGTATACTTACTTCTCTTGTCCTGTCCGCCATCGAAGGAAACGAGATTACTCTGTGAAGAACTTCTAGGAGCAGATGTTTTCTTCGGTGCTTGAGTCTGTTGTGAATATGAAGGTCTGCTTGAAGCAGCAGACTGATTTGTATTGTATGATGGTGGTCTATAGGAAGTTGTCTGTGGAGTATAAGTCTTCTCTTCTCTTACAGGCTCTTCCTTAGCAGGACGTGACTTCTTCTCTTTACGGAAACTGAACGAAGGTGTATATGATTCTTCTTCATCGTCATCGTCGTCGTCATCAAACATATCATCTTCGTAATCATCGTATTCATCGTCTGAATCGTCCATCTTAAAAAAGTCTAAAAAGCTTTTTCTCTTGCCACTCATTTCTACCGTTCTCCCATTCATTATTATGCATTATAAACTATCGAGCAGAATAATCTCTTGCTCCGAAAATTGCGGTTCCGACACGTACATGTGTAGCACCCTCTTCTACCGCAACTTTGTAGTCGTTGGTCATTCCCATTGACAATAGGCACATATCAACATTATCTATGTTTTTAGATTTTATGTCAAGCAGTAATTCCCTCATGCCTTTAAACACAGGTCGATTATCTTCGGGATTCTCAACAAACGGAGCTATGGTCATCAGACCTCTTATCTTAACGTTATGTAAACTTGAAATTTCTCTTATAAGTTTCTCTGTATCTTCAGGCATCAGACCGAATTTGGTGTCTTCTGCCGCAAAATTAACTTCGATCAGAATATCGGATATGATTCCTCTCTTTGCGGCTTCTTTATCTATAGCTTCGGCAAGATGTAATGAATCCACAGAGTGAATAAGCGTTACCTTATCGATTATATACTTGATTTTGTTTGTCTGCAAGTGTCCAATTTGATGAAAATGCACCGGAGTTGAAATTTCGTTATATTTTTGTGCAAGTTCCTGAGGATAATTCTCTCCGAATTCCGTAACACCACTGGCTGCAAGCTCTTCTATATCGGAAAGAGGCTTGGTCTTACTTACAGCGATAAGAGTAACTTCTTTCGGATCACGTCCTATCTTTATACATGTTTCATCAATTGACTGCCTGATGCTGTTATAATTATCGATTAACAAATCTAATACCTCCGGTAATCTCTAATGTATGTATTATATCAATATAATGTCTGATTCTCTTCGATATCAGTTATATCAAGGACTATATTGTCGAATTCCTTAAGATATCCGGCATCGCTTACAATCGAAAATTCATCCTGAGTTTTCTTAACCTGGATTTCCGTGAAATCCGCCACACCCTCATTGGCGATATATACGCCCTGAAGAGTATCTCTTTCAAGAGAAAGAACTGCTTTTGAATCTTCTCCTGTTGCTTTCATGATCATATCCGTATCGTTAAAGCAGTCGGCTTTTACGTAATAGGTTGTATCTTCATGCCGGTAATAGGTAATAGGCTTTTCAACTGTCTCCTGAGTACCGTCTTCCGAAGTCTCCACGGTTTTTACAAAGTAATCACCGTCATCGTTCTTTGCGATATAGCTTTCGTCTATCTTGTAAACTTCTCTTTCGACTATAGATGAGTTTGGGATTTTAAGGCCTTCATATTTATCCATGATGATCTCAACAGAAAGGAATCTTTCGTCTATAAAATCAATCATATATTTGTTGAGATTAAGAACAAGATAATACTGTCCGTCGCGCTCATCTACTTTGAAATCGGAAGTACTGAATTCATTCGGATTACTGTTAAGGACGAAATTGATATAGTTCTGACTCTGGAGATTCATGGCCTGATCCTTTGAAACCTGGCATATTACTGACCAGTTTTCGTCGGCAACAAGCTTAAATACGGTGGAGCCGCTGTCTAAGATATCTCCTGTCTTGAGAGATGTCTTCTTATATTCATTCTTATTAAATGCGGCGGGGGATATGGTATCTACGGTATAGTTTTCATATCCGTCAATGTAATAAGCAATTATACCGCTTTCCGGTGCATTTATATTTTCGAGAGTGGACTTAAGAGCAGTTCCTCCGGCGTTGATCTCTTCTCTCATAACCTGATTAGAAAGCTCAAGTACTTTACTTTCTATGTTGGCTTTAAAGTTATACACATCCGAGAAGTTAACGTCACTGTAGGAATTTTTATAGGTATCGATGGAATTTCTGACTGCTTTATAATCAGCTGTGGAAAGAACGGTTTTACCTGTACCTTCGTCACTCGTATTCTCCAAAGCATTTATAATGGTCTTTGTCTCGTCGACTGTACATACCGGAGAGGATTTTCTGACCTTCTCTCCCTCGCGTACGAAATATATAAGATATCCTGACTTGGAAGATGTGACCTGGAGTTCGTTTCTGATCGCAATACCCGTAAGAGAGATATTGTTATTGATGTTACTTGAGCTTACCTTGTAGGTTGTAATAGGAACCTTTATCCAGGCACGTATAAGACTGGCTGCCACATATACGAAGATAATGGCAAAGATGATTATAGCGGCATTTATCTTCGCAGTACGCATGTGTCTGTTTATTTTTACAACTTTTTTGTTGTTAGCCATTTATAAACCTCACTGGTTAGTAGTTAAATTAAACATAAGTGTGAATTTCTCATACAGATCCGACGGGCCGTCACTGTCAGCTATGAACATAGTATATTCTTTACCGTCAATCTCGGTGATCATGGTAAGAACACTTCCGGCAAGCCTTGTGGTTCCGGTCTTCCATTCTTTAATATGGATATTTGACGGGAGTTCGTAGCTTCCTGCAAGGAACATATTGGTCGGAGATATATCATCCTGCTTCTCAGTACCGTCAGATTCCAGGTAAGTATAGGAAAATGTGGTATAGCTGTCAATCTCCTGCAGAATCTCATACTCAGCTGCTTTGTTAATTATGAGATACATATCATACGCAGTTGTGTAGTGATCGTCATCATGCAGTCCATGAGGATTTACGAAATGTGAAGCGGTTGCTCCTATATCGGCAGCCTTATCATTCATCATTCTTACAAAGTTTTCTTCGTTACCGCCTACATATTCGGCAAGGATAACCGCATAGTCATTGTAAGATCTTATCATAAGTCCGAATAAAAGATTGCGCACAGTTATGGTACAGCCCTTATGAAGATTACTTGCAACAGCACCTTCTACCGACAGAACAATATTATGATCGAGAGTCACTTCATCGGACAGGCTGATACGGCCTTTTTCTATGGCATCGCATACAACTATGGCTGTCAAAAGCTTCGTTGTCGAAGCGGGATATATGCGTCTGAATGTATTGTAAGCCACAATCGGCTCATTATCCGTATTGTCAATAAGAAGAGCAGCGAAAGTCGTATCATCGAACGAATCCGTATTAAGAGAAGCATCGTTCTTAATGACAGCAAATCTGTCGCATGCACCGCTCATATCATAAAGAGGCATCGAAGAAGTAAAATCCGGAATATCCGAGACTTCAGCTTCAAAGCCGCTTTCAAAGAATATATTCCTGCCCATAAGAACTATAATGCTTATAATGCATATAATTATTATGAGCGGAAATATAAGAAATCTCTTACCCATTGTATTTACACCCTGATCAATGCTTATAAAGCTCTCTCCAGTTAAGATCTCCTCTTTCAAGAGACTTGATAAGAAGCTCTGCTGAAGCAAGATTTGAAGCAATCGGTATATTGTGAATATCACAAAGAGTAGATATAGTATGGAAATCGTCATTATGAGGCTGGCTGTTAAGCATAGGCTCTCTGAGGAATATAACAAGATCCATCTGGTTACTCTCTATCTGTGTGGCTATCTGCTGAACACCTCCGAGATGTCCCGCAAGAAACTTATGTACAGGAACTCCTGATGCTTCTTCAACAAGTCTTCCCGTAGTCTCAGTCGCATATACATCATGATGACTGAGAATTCCCCTATAAGCTATACAGAAGTTCTGCATAAGCTTTTTCTTCGCTTCGTGTGCGATTAATACAACATTCATTTTAAAATCCTCCGAACAATTAATACCTTCTCTTTTGCAGCGATACATTTAATACAAGTCCGATTCCTATGGCAATACTGAGCAGTGATGAAAGTCCGTAGCTGAACATAGGAAGCGGCAGTCCCGTATTGGGAAGTAGCTGCGTTGTTACCCCAATATTTATAAATGACTGATATCCTATCAGACATCCAACCCCCATAGCAATAAGCCTGCCACAGTCGTCTCTGGCAAGCCTGGCTACACGAATACATTGTAACACTATAATAAGAATTATTCCAATAATAATTACGCTTCCGACGAATCCGAAAGCCTCTCCGATAGCCGAAAATATGAAGTCGGTCTGCTGCTCGGATACAAGTTTGGAATTCTTAACCGATGCTACATTTTCCTCGGGATAAAGTCCCTTGCCGTAAACTTCCCCCGAACCTATGGCGAGCACGGAATTCTCCTGCTGCTCTCCTCCTTCCGAGTATTCACTCGGATAGATAAATGACATTATACGATTTCTCTGATAGTCATCAAGAAGCTTCTGATCGGGTTTCTGGACATACCATATAAATATGCTTCCGATAGGTATAAGGATCAGAAGTATGGTAACTATAAGTCTGTAAGACAGGCCTGCAAGATATACCATGGTTGCCATTATCATAAGAAAGCATATCGTTGTCGAAAGGTCAGGCTCTACTACGATGAGACCGGCCGGGATTATAACAGCTATTATAATACGTACTATTCCGCGAAATGTATTGATCTCGTCATTTTCCTTCAGGTTACTGAGGAATTTCGCGAGAAAGACTATCATTATGATCTTCTCAAGCTCAGATGGCTGGAATATGATTCCACCGATATCAACCCATCTCTTTGCACCTCCACCGTCGTTACCGACAAGGATAACGGCGAATAACAGTCCGAGCCCTACAAGATATATAACGTTATAAAAGTTACATATAATGTGATAATCGAAGAAGGATAAGAATAACATGATGGCGAGGCCTAATCCGACACCGATTGCCTGTTTCATATAGATCTCTTCTTTTACGCTTCGTATAACTATAACGCCGAAGATCATACAGGCAAGTACAAGTATAAGCAGTATGAAGTTATAATTTTTTATACTTAATTTCTTAAACATGACATCCTTAAATATATAATCAGTCTCCGGCCGAGCTCTTGTTTGTTTCGAACTTGGCATTTACAAGAGATTCTTTATCGTAAAGATATGCATATACGAATCCTGCAAGCTGACCTGCATTCCTTGAAGTATAACCGTTAGGAATGATAACAGTTACGGATACCTCGGGATTCTCAAAAGGTGCATAGCTTATAAAAAGTGCATTTGCGGGATGATTCTCTCCTACCTGCGCAGTACCGGTTTTACCGGCAATAGCGACCCCTACACCGTTAAGCATTTTATCATCGGAAAGGTCATCGGTAACAACGAGTCTCATACCGGTACGGATCTTATCCCACATTTCGGGGCTTCCGTCCACCTGAGAATATACGGTATGAGGTGCCTCCTGGATGATATTTCCGTTATAGTCCGTAATGCGGCTCAGGATTGAAAGATCATATACGGTACCGTTATTGGCAATACCGGTTATGTACTTGGCCATCTGTATCGGGGCATACTGGTTGGTTCCCTGTCCTATGGCTGAAGTAACCGAGTCCATATCCGACAGATGAGGAGCGGCTTCGTCAAGCTCAAGGCCCGATTTGTCTCCCAGTCCGAACTGCGCTGCATATTTGTTGAGTCTTACGAGACCGGAATTATCATTATATCTTCCGCTTCCCATGGCAAGTCTCCAACCTACTTCATAGAAGAAATAGTTACAGGAAACATCGATTGCTGTTGGAATGTTTATAACACCGTGGTTGGTATTGTAATCTCTGTGAATCCAGCACTGAGGCTTGGTATAGGCCTTTTCAAACACACCCTGATCGGCAATGAATTCATCCAGACCGAGAACGCCTTCATTAATTCCGGCAACCGTTGTAACTATCTTAAATGTAGATCCGGGAGCGGATAGCATCTGACAGCTTCTGTTCATAAGCGGACTGGAGTTGTTAAGCAGGAGCGCATTATAATAATCCGGATCGACACGGTTTGTCAGGAAGTTGTTATCATAACTCGGATAACTTACAAGTGCTCTTACCTCACCCGTGGCAACATCAGTAACCACTATACTTCCCGAGCAGGGCTCAAGATTAAGCATGGAAGGCGTGATCTCACTGCTTCTGAGCTTCGTGATGAAGAAATTATAGCTGTTCATACCACCGTTTTTTAAGGTGGCATAATCTATATCTCCTTCCCTGTTAAGAATTCTCTGATCATATATAAGTTCGATCACGTCATATCCGGATATAATACCCTGACGGATCATATTTGTAAGAATCCTGTTGTTGAAGTTTGAATTATCTTTAAGATTTTCTATAACGTAGTCCTTAAGGAGGCCGTAAATATCATCGTTATCATGATATGATCCGGCTTCTTCTATAGAACGCGTATCGATTGCTTCAACACTGATACAGTATTTCAGAAAATCCTGAAGACTTGAAGCTTCGTTGGTGTAATCTATAAACTGCTGTGCATGAAGATCCAGTTTACCGTAATCGTAAATCTTATCTTCACTGAGCATCTCGCAGACATATTCGCAATAATCTTTATATTCCGGCGATAGATCAATGAGTGCAACATTATTCTCGCCCATGAGCTCGCTCATCCGCTGAAGAGCCTCTTCCTGATGGATAAGGAAATTCTGATAAACCGAGCTTTCAAGCTCTGTAGCATCGGGACCGGCCATATGTTCAAGTGACAGCTGATTATTATTGAAAAATGCAGCGTATACGTCAGTTATCGGTATATCTTTGTTGGCATTATAATCCGGTGCATAAGCGACGTCGACAAGGTGGCTTATAAGGATATTGGATATCTCCTGCTCGAGCATGTCGTAACAGTACATCTGAAGATCAGCATCTATAGAAAGATAAACATCATTTCCGGCGAGAGCCGGGGTTGAATCCTTTACTTCAAGCACCTTTCCGAGATTATCAACGTAAAGTGTCTGGGTACCGTCGGTTCCGTGAAGCTGAGCCTCATAGATCTTTTCCACACCGGCCTTACCTACATAATCTTCGCTGTCGTATATATTTCCGGTATCAAGCTCGTTTAATCTGTCAATATCTTCCTGCGAAGCCTTACCGATATAGCCGATTATATGTGCAAAATATTCAGCATCGTTATATTTCCTGATGGAAGTAACGACGATATCCATACCCAGAAGCATGTCCTTTGCCTCGACAAGTGAGGCACGGCTGCTTTCAGAGATATTATGGGCAATCTCAACAGGTACATACTGCTTAAAACGATTCATCCAGAGATTATATCTGCAGTTAAGAATCTGATATGCTTCTTCAGGCGGATATTCAGAACTTATACCGAAAAGATTATACAAGTACTGTGCAGTCTCCTCCGGAGTTGAATTAATCTGCTCTTCCGTCAGCTTATCGATTGAATTTACGGAATAGACATCCTTAAGAAACAACTTGAGCTGGGTATCCTTTACGCGGTAAGAATACTTTCCGTTGCTGTACTTAAGATTAAAAGATATGTCGATGTCATCGCCGTTCTTATGAAGAATATCGAGAGTATTCTTTATGATACGGTTTTTAAGCTCATTATCCGATATGCCCATCTGTTTGGCTGTATCGGACAGGGAACTGTCATTTCCGTAGGTAAGCGTATAAGCCATCTCGTTATAAGCAAGCAGCTTACCGTTCACATCATATATATTTCCTCTTATGGAACTGACCTGAAGAGTCTTCTCCGAACGTACATCGATAGTTTCGGTATATTGATTACCCTGTTTTACCTGCAGGGTAAAAAGTCGGTTAACCAGTACAACAAAAAGGACAATGATAAGAACAGTGATAGGAAATATCCTGCTTTTCAAATATTCTAATGTAATTTCCTTAACAGCTATAAGGAAATCCTTAAATAGTCTCATCTCTTCTCACTAACTCTCTTTTTAAGAGATTTGTTGATCTTTACGTAGATTCTGTAGATTATTACCGTAAAGATAATAGTCGCAATTGTTTCGGGCATTATGACATGCACAAAGAAATACAGATAGTCTGTCCTGTTTCTCAGAAGATAAGTCGCTATGAATATGACAGTATTAAATGTAATCTCGTCGGCAAACATGATAAGTACCGGAAGAAGTGCATTTTCAAGGATAAAGCTTTTGTGAAAAAAACCGTTTATATATCCTATTGTCATAAATAGCAGCATATACGGACCTAAAAGCGTATTAAAAAAGACATCCATAAAAAAGCCTGATACCAGACCGGTAAGCATTCCCTCACGTCGTCCTCTCATAACTCCGAAAGACATGGTTATGATCATGAGAAGATTCGGGGAAAAACCTGCTGCATCATGGAAAGAAAGGATCGTTGTCTGAAACAGAAACGATAAGATTATTAAGATGAATATAGTTATAATTCGTCTCATTAGTGCGATATTTCCTGCTTACGGTCTAATATTACGAAAACGTCCTTGACCTCCGAGAAATCTACGGAAGGCGCAATCTTTGCGGTCTTCGTAAGGTTATTCGAATCATTTGTAATATCTATAACATAACCCACAGTGATACCGTACAGATATCTGTCGGATACGTTTGAGGTTATGACTCTGTCACCCTGTGATATATTGGCATTTTTATCTATATCCACGCCGAGAATATAGCCGCTTTCCATTGTAGAGAGGCTTCCTTCAATAGTACATATGGTTCCGTTAACGCCTATCTCTCCCGTTATATAGGAATGGTCATCAATGATGGCCCTTACCTTGGCATAGTCGGCATAAGATTCAGTAACGATACCCAGAAGTCCGTTATCGCACAGAACATTGCAGTTTTCGTATACGTTGTCGTTAAGACCTTTATCTATGTAGAATTCGTTGAACCATTTGGAACCTGATACGGAGAAAACTCTCGCAGCGGTCTTGTTATAGTCCGGATAAAGAGCATCCAGATCGTACAGACGTCTCAGTTCCGTGAGCTCTGTAAGCTCGGCCTGATTCTGATTAAGCTCTTTCTGGTACTCGCTTATCTGCTGCTTTAATTCTTCATTTTCTTTTTTTAGCTCTCTGATATCGCCGAATACCTGAAGCTTTTCATCAATATATTCTCCTATATTGTTAACGCCCTTCTGAAGAGGAACTATAAGCTTTCCCGTCAGGGTTTTGACGGGACGAAGGCTGTTCGGACTGAAAGCAGACACAACAATAAGCACTATACAGATAACCGATAGTGCCAGATACAGATATTTTGGACTTATATCCTTATTCCAATTGAACTTCAAAGCAGTTCGCGCTCCTTTAAACTTACATATACCCTGTCACCGACTATGATATGATCCAGAAGACGAATTCCGAGAACCTCGCCTGCCTGCATGATATTTCTTGAGACGGCTATGTCTTCAAGACTCGGTTCGGGATTACCCGAAGGATGATTATGCAGGATGACCATAGATACGGCATCACATTTGAGAGCCTCCGCTAAAAGATCCCTTACGGAAAGAAGGGATCTGTCTATACTTCCCGAAGATACAAGGATTTCCTTGATAACGGAGTTTGATGCGGTCATAAAAAGCGCATATACTCTTTCCTTATTAAGAAATCTTGTTTTCTCCATAAAGTAGGAAGCTACAGATTGTGAATCATTGAGACAGAGACTGGATTTAAACTTTTCAGAAGAAATCCTTTTGGATATCTCAGTTAATGCAATGATCTGACAGGCTTTGGTCATTCCAACGCCCCTTATCTTCATCAGCTGATCGGGGGAACTGTAACATAAACCCGGAAGACCTTTATATACAGGGTTACTGTTAAGGATAAGCTGGGCAAGCTGTATGGCACTGTGTTCTCTGGTACCGCTTCTGAGTATTATAGCCAGAAGTTCAGCATCGGACATTACTTCCGCACCGCCTGACAACAGCTTTTCAACAGGTTTCTCGCTGTCAGCCATATCCTTAATTCTTAAACTGTTCATATATACATTACATAAAGTGGATTGTAATTCTTAATGCAGATTACAACGGGTATATATTATATCATAATTGTCAAATCACGTGTTTTTAGATTTTATTAAGGTTTAATCGGCTTTCATAGCTTTAATTACCTTGTCGGCAGCCCTCATGATTCCTGCTTTTGCGTGAGGATAAGTAAGTCCTCCCTGAAAATATACGGCATAAGGCTCCTTAAGAGGCCCGTCGGCGGAAAGCTCTATGGAAGCACCGGATACAAATGCACCGGCTGCCATTATGACATCGCTGTCATATCCCGGCATTGCCCATGGAACAGGCTTAACGTAGCTGTCGACGGGAGCGGCTTCCTGGATACCTTCACAGAAGGCACAGAGAAGCTCAGGCTTCTTAAGTATTACAGACTCTATGATATCAACCCTCTTCTCTTTTGAAGACGGTATAGCTTCGAATCCGAGATGCTCGAATATATTTGCGGCAAGAACAGCACCCTTAAGAGCAGCAGCTGTTACGACCGGTGACAGGAAAAGTCCCTGAGAGAATTCTCTTGTCACTCCGAGTGAAGCTCCGACTTCTTTTTCAAGTCCCGGAGTTGTAAGACGTGCAGCACATCTTGATATACATTCGGACGTACCGCAGATATAACCACCGATCGGTGCAAGACCACCGCCCGGATTCTTGATAAGAGAACCGACTATCATATCGGCTCCGACATCAGACGGTTCAATGGTTTCCACAAACTCACCGTAACAGTTATCTACCATGATTATGATATCGGGACGAAGCTTCTTTACAAAGCTTATAGCTTCTCCGATAGATTCTACGGAAAGAGATGGTCTTGTATCATAGCCCTTTGAACGCTGTATCTCGACTAGACGGATTTTTTCGTTCTTAAGAGCTTCCTTTATAGCATTAAAATCCCAGCCTCCGTCCGGAAGCAGTTCAACCTGACTGTAACTTATTCCGAATTCGGCAAGAGATCCGGAAGTTTCACGTACACCGATAACTCCCTGAAGAGTATCATATACCTTTCCCGCTATTGAAAGCATTTCATCTCCCGGTCTTAAATTACCTGAAAGTGCAAGATAAAGCGCATGGGTTCCGCAGGTGATCTGAGGTCTTACCAGAGCATCTTCGGTATGAAAGACATCGGCATATATTTTTTCAAGAGTATCTCTTCCGAGATCATTATATCCGTATCCCGTAGTTCCGTATAAATGCTCTTCCGCAAAACGGTTTTTCTGCATCGCATGAAGAACCTTAAGCTGGTTATATTCAGCTATGCGGTCTATCTCATCGAACTGATTGGTCAGTTTTTCCTCTATAGTCTGACACAGGTCAAAAACCTCCGGATCGATTCCGGATTCGATATAAAAACTTTTAAGCAGTTCATTACTCTCCTGCATGTTTATTCCTCCATAAATCAACTATATAATCGGCTATCTCATCATCGGATGAAAACTTGTCCTTATCTATCCATACGACTTCTTTCTCGCGCCTGAACCACGTAAGCTGTCTCTTTGCAAAGTGGCGGGTATTCTGCTTTATATTATGGACGGCGCTTTCTAAGGAACAATTGCCTTTAAGAAATTCATAAACTTCCTTATAGCCTATTCCCTGCATGGATATAAAACTGTCATCCAGTCCTTCTTCCATGAGACCTCGGACTTCTTCAATCAGTCCATTATCCATCATAATGTCCACTCTCTTCTCAATCCTGTCATAAAGCGCTTCTCTATCCATAGTAAGAACAATATACATAGAGTTAAAAGCAGAAGTCTTTTCTCTTTGAACAGAGTTATGTTCTGATATAGGTGTGCCGTTATAATGATAGAATTCAAGAGCCCTGATAACTTTCTTGACATTATTCCTATGAATTATCTCACAGGATCCGGGATCTACCGAACGAAGCTCTTCGAATAATCTATCCGGTCCGTCAGATTCCTTTGCTATCTGCTCCAAAGATTCTCTGTAGCCATCGGACTGTTCTTCGGAAAAGTCTATATCATAGAGAAGTGCCTGGATATAGAATCCTGTACCGCCTACTATGATGGGAATCTTCCCACGGGAGTATATATCATCTACTGCTTTCAATGCAAGTTCTTTAAATACAGATACGTTAAAAGGCTCAGTCGGTTCAAGAACATCTATAAGGTGATGTCTTATACCCTGCATTTCGGATTTTCTGATTTTTGCGGTACCGATATCCATCCTTTTATATACCTGCATAGAATCGGCGGAGATTATCTCTCCGCCGAGCAATTTAGCAAGTTTTATTGAAATGTCTGTCTTACCGGCAGCTGTAGGCCCGGTAAGAATTATGAGGGGACGTTTCATTCAACAATTCGCTTGAACTTCTTCTCAAGCTCCTCCTTGGAAATTTTAATAATAGTCGGACGTCCGTGAGGACACGTATATGGATTATCAAGGGTTAGAAGCTTCTCTATAAGAGTTTCGGCTTCACTTCTTGAAATCTCCTGATTACCCTTAATAGCGGCTTTACAACCCATGGTTGCAAGCTTTCTTACAAAAATATCTTCCGTAAGTCCTGTAATTCCGTTAGAAAGATATTCGGCAAATTCAAGGAAAATATCTCTTGCCCCGAGACCTATGAGATTTATCGGTATGGAAGTTATCTTAACTTCATTTCCACCGAAGTCCTCAAGTTCGAATCCGGATCTGGTGAAGTAATCTACATTATTCATAACGGCAGCTTTTTCTGCTGCAGAAAGAGTTATCATAAGAGGAGGAAACAGCTGCTGGGATTCTATACGACGCTCCTTAAATTCCGCAAGATAAGTCTCATAATTCACCTTTTCATGAGCCGCATGTTGATCCATGATATATAACTCGTTATTATATTCCGTAAGCCAGTAGGTCTTAAATACCTGGCCTATTATAATATGCTTCGAAAGCGCTTCTTTAGAGAGATATTGAGCCGTATCCAGTTGGAGTTCCTGCTGACTACCCGGGTTCTCAGATGGCTGAGTGTACTGAGAAGCGTACTGATCTTGAACACTGATCTGAGAAGTGTTCGGGTTTTGATCACTGATCTGAGAAGTGTTCGGGTTTTGATCACTATGATCTGAATCGCTGACACTAAAGTTGCTACGCTCTTTAACATATCTGGTATCAGCAGCAATACTTTCTTTATATTCTTTAGGAAGAATACTGTTTAAGATAGAGTAATTACTATCCGAAAGAACGGAAGCATTAACAATCTTCTCGGATGAAACTGATGGAATATCCGAAAACCCATCAGTGTTCTTCGAATCAACACTTTCTTCAGCCTTTGCCATCAGTTTTTCACGATAATCCCTCGGAAGGATAGCATCAAGCATAGTATTGGTTGCAGGTGAAGATACCGGTCGAGTCGGGTTAACTGCTGGTGAAGTGCCTGTTGGTGCTGTCGGTGCAATCGGTGCAGTCGAAGTCGGAGCAGGTACAGTTTTCTGTACAACAGGTTCCTTTTTTATCGGAGTATATATCTTCTCACGCTGCTTATAATCGGCTTCTGCTTCAGGAATAAGCTCATGCTTTTCCTGCAAGGTATCGTGAACCGCATGGAATACGGCATGAAAGAGTTCCTTCTCATTCGAATATCTGAATTCACGTTTTGCGGGATGAATGTTAACATCACAGCTTTCGGGATCGAGCTCAAGGAAAAGAACCGTGAACGGGAATCTGTGCTGCATTACATAGGTTTTATATGCCTCTTCTATAGCCGCATTTATAACAGAACTCTTTATATATCTTTTATTAACAAAGTAATTTTCGAAGCTTCTGTTACCCTTTGAAAGGAACGGCTTTCCTATATAACCCGTTATATGTATATTTCCCGAGGTATGATCGACGGGAAGAATGGACTTCGTGATATCACTTCCGTACAGAGCGTAAATAGTCTCTTTCAGACGTCCGTCACCGGAAGTTGATATAAGAGTCTTTCCGTTGGATATAAGCTTAAAGGCAATCTCCGGATTTGCAAGAGCCATATGATTTATCAGGTCCGATATATAGGCACCTTCAGTCATAGGTGTCTTTAAGAACTTAAGTCTTGCCGGCGTATTGTAGAAGATATTTCTGGAAATAATAGTCGTACCGTCAGGGGCACCGACTTCGGCAAGCTCCTCTTCCGTTCCACCGTTTATAACGTACTTAACACCAACCATACTGTCATGGGTTTTGGTAACCATTTCCGTGCGTGTAACTGCGGCAATTGTAGATAGAGCCTCGCCTCTGAATCCGAGAGTTCCGATTCCGACAAGATCTTCTGCCGTTGTAAGCTTACTTGTGGCATGAGACAGATAAGCTGTACGTACTTCATCCTTATCTATACCACAGCCGTTATCAGTGACTCTTATGGTATCGATACCACCGTCACGTATCTCAACGGTAATTCTTGTAGAACCCGCATCTATTGAATTCTCGACGAGTTCCTTAACTACAGAAAGAGGTCTTTCAATAACCTCTCCCGCCGCAATCTTATCTATAGTTTTCTGATCAAGTTGTCTAATCATGTTAATCTGTCCTTAAGCTCCTGAAGATAAAGCATAGCTTTTACAGGAGTCATATTATTGAGGTCAAGAGCCTTAAGCTCAGCAGTAACCGATATGTCGGTCGGAGAAGCAAAGAGACTCAGTTGTTCACAAGCGGGCGGATCGGCCTTTTTAGATGTATTTACATCTATGGATTTAGCTTTACCTGTAATATCCTCATCGGCAAGATAATCCGATATCTCACGGGCTCTGTCTGTAACAGCACTCGGTATTCCGGCAAGCTTGGCTACTTCTATACCATAAGATCTGTCTGCTCCGCCTCTTATGATCTTACGCAGGAATACAAGTTTCTCGCCTTCCTGACGTATGGCTATACAATAGTTGTTAACACTTGAAAGCTTACCTTCAAGCTCTGTCAGTTCATGATAATGAGTTGCAAAAAGCGTCTTTGCACCGATTCGCTCTTTATCCGCAATATATTCCACAACAGACCATGCTATAGCAAGTCCGTCAAAGGTGGAGGTTCCGCGTCCAATCTCATCCATTATGATAAGAGAGTCGGGAGTCGCATTTCTTAGAATATTTGCAACTTCACTCATTTCAACCATAAAGGTTGACTGTCCCTGGGCAAGGTCATCACTGGCACCTACTCTGGTGAATATCCTGTCACTAAGGGAAATGTCCGCATCATCGGCAGGAACGAAGCTTCCCAGCTGTGCCATAAGGCATATAAGGGCTGTCTGTCGCATATAAGTTGATTTACCCGCCATATTAGGGCCGGTAATTATCATTATACGATTTGCCTGACTGTCAAGGAAGGTATCGTTCGGTATAAAGGAATCATCTCCCGTCATCTGCTCAACAACCGGATGACGTCCACCGTGTATATTTATAACTCCCGTATCGTTGATATGTGGACGAACATAGTTATTCCTCATCGCAACATAGGAAAGAGAACAAAGGACATCCGCCTCTGCAACGGCCTTGGCAGTCTTCTGAACTCTTACAGTCTGAGCAGCGAGATATTCTCTTAACTTACAGAATTCTTCGTATTCCATATTAAAGAGCTTATCTTCAGCTCCCATTATGATATCAGACAGTCGTGCAAGTTCATCGGTCGTAAATCTTTCCGAATTGGTAAGTGTCTGCTTTCTAATAAAGTAATCAGGAACCATTGACTTAAAGGAATTCGTAACATCGAAGAAGTAACCGAATACACGGTTATACTTAATCTTTAGGTTCTTGATTCCCGTAGCATTTCGTTCCCGCTCTTCTATCTCGGCAAGGCGGGATTTGGAGTTCTGTTTCTCTTCTTTAAAGTCATCCAGTTCTTTACTGTAACCGGCTTTAAAGATACCACCCTCTTTAACGGTAAGAGGTGCATCGTCATCGATCGCACGAAGAAGCAGGTCATATATATCTTCAAGTGCATCGAAGGATTCGAGCATATTCTTAAAGATATCGCCTGACAGTTCACCGAGAATATTCTTGATATACGGCAGATAATAAAGCGAATTCCTGAAGCTTATAAGATCTCTTGGATTTGCGGTCTTCATGGCTATACGTGACATGAGTCTCTCGAGATCGTATATGGAATTCAGATATTCACGCATTTCATCGCGGCATATCACATTTACATTTAAAGAGTCTATGGCGTCATAACGCTTCTCTATCTCAGTTTTGGACAGGAGCGGCATATCCATATATGTCTTAAGAAGTCTGGCACCCATGGCAGTCTTAGTCTTATCAAGAACCCATATAAGGGAACCACGCTTTGCTTTATCACGCATGGTTTCGGTAAGCTCAAGATTACGTTTAGTGGAGGAATCGATTATCATATATTCGCTTATGAAGTAAAGCTCTATATGATTTATCTGATCCAGAAGGTCCATCTGAGTATCGAGAAGATATTGAAGAAGGGCTCCGGAAGCCATAACGGCTGAAGGATAATCCCTGAGTCCCAGGCCTTCTAAATGTGATACCTTCATCTGCTTCAGGATCTTATCCGTACATGTATCACTGTGATAATATGAATCGACAGCCGGACTCTCTGTTATACCCTGACGATTCTTAAGATCCGAGAGAGCCTCCGTAAATCTGTCGGAAGGCTTATCCGAAAGCTTAATTATGATCTCGCTTGGCTCAAATCTTATGATCTCATCTATTATCTTAGATTCATCTTTAACTTCGGTAGTAAGGAAACTACCGGTAGAAATATCCGCAACAGCGATTCCGTAAGAAGAATCGGCACCGTATACGGACATTATATAGTTATTCTTTTCGTCACTTAAGGTATCCCCGGTCATACTGGTTCCCGGAGTTACTATTCTTATGACTTTACGTTCCACAAGACCCTTTGCTTCCTTAGGATCCTGTACCTGCTCACATATGGCAACTCTGTGTCCGAGCTTTATGAGACGGCTTATATAGGTATCTGCGGCATGATAAGGGATACCGCACATAGGAGCTCTCTCCTCAAGTCCGCAGTCCTTTCCCGTCAGAGTAAGTTCAAGTTCTCTGGATACAAGTTCTGCATCATCAAAAAACATTTCATAGAAATCACCGAGTCTGTAGAACAGAATACATCCTTCATATTCGTCTTTCATTTTTAAATAATGCTGCATCATCGGTGACAGCTTACTTCTGTCAATCATATCAACTCACCTATGTAGTAAAATCCTTTAGCCTCAACAAGTTTAACTTTCTGAATGCTTCCGATAAGGGAAGTATCTCCCGGAAAATGTACCAGAATGTTGTTACCCATACGGCCGGTAACCATGCCTTCCTGATGATCGTTAAGTTCTTCTACCAGAACCTCTGCATCCTGTCCTAAGAATCGGGCGGAACTCTTGGCGGTAACCTCATGTACCAGGTCAAGAACGCGCTGAAATCTTTCGTTTACCAGCTCCTCGGGAAGCTGTTCCATGGAAGCAGCCGGAGTTCCTGTCCTTCTGGAATATATAAAGGTAAATACCTGATCATATTCGGCATATCTTATTACATCCATAGTATCCTGAATATCTTCCTCGGTCTCCCCGGGGAAACCAATCATGATATCGGTTGAAAGAGATATATCGGGTATAGCGGCTTTTATCTTATCCACAAGGCCCAGATAATGTTCTTTCGTATAATGGCGGTTCATTCGCTTAAGAAGCTCTGTCGATCCTGCCTGAACAGGAAGATGCATCTGGTGACAGATCTTCGGGTTGTCACGCATTACTTCAATAAGTCTGTCTGAAAGGTCCTTAGGATGACTTGTCATAAAACGTACACGCTTAATACCATCTATCTTACATACATCCTCGAGAAGTTCCGGAAATCCATATTCCGGATTCTTTTTAATCTTCTCGCTTTCACCCATGAAGTTAATACCGTAGGAATTAACATTCTGGCCGAGAAGCATGATTTCTATTACTCCGTCTTTTGTAAGATCTTCTATCTCTTCAAGGATCTCTTCAGGTGTGCGGCTTCTCTCACGCCCTCTTACATACGGTACGATGCAGTATGTACAAAAATTGTTGCAGCCGTACATGATATTCACGCCGGCTTTAAAAGGATATTTTCTCTTTTTGGGAAGCCTTTCAACGGTTTTCTCGGGAGCGGCGAGGATTTCGACTATCTGTTTCTCTTCTCCAGTATATTTTCTGTATAAAAGTTCCGCAAGCTTATGGAAGTTGAAAGTACCGAACATAAGATCTACGAATTTATAGCTCTTTCTTATATGTTCTACTATATCTTCCTGCTGCATCATACATCCGCAGATAGCTATGCAATCTATCTCGCCGGACTTTTTACGCTTTTTGAGGGATCCGAGATGGCCGTAGAGACGTGTATTTGCATTTTCTCTGACAGTGCATGTATTAAATATGACGAGATCGGCACTTTCATCAGGTGCTTCCTTCATTCCGACCTTCTCGAGTATTCCGATAACTTTCTCGGAGTCACTTGCATTCATCTGACATCCGAAGGTTTGTACAAAGAAAGTATATGGACGTCCGAGAACTTCCGACTTTTCGGATATAATACTTCTCAGCTTATCCATAAAATAGTTCTGACGTTCTGCTTCAGTCAGGCCGTCTAGTACACTTTCAAAATCCGTATTAATATTTCTGATCTTTATATCATTCTGACTCATTTAAACTTTCCAATTCCTTCATCCATATATATCCGGCTGCATCGGAAGGCATTCTCCAGTCACCTCTTGGAGACAGGGATACTGTTCCGACTTTTACGCCGTCCGGCATGCAGCTTCTCTTAAACTGCTGTGAGAAAAATCTCCTGTAAAACATCTTCATCCACTTAAGAATCTCTTCAGTACTGTAATCCTCGGCAAAAGCTTTCTTTGCAAGAAAGAAGATCTTAGACGGTGTAAATCCGAATCTCATAGCATAATACAGGAAGAAATCATGAAGTTCATAAGGACCTACATTATCTTCCGTTTTCTGAGTGATCTCACCTTTCTCATCCGGAGGAAGAAGTTCCGGACTTATAGGTGTAGCAAGTATATCTCTGAGAACAGCTTCACTTCCCGGGAAGATATTATTTTCAGCTACAGAATCTATCATCCATCTTACGAGTGTCTTCGGAATACTTCCGTTAACACCGTACATTGCCATATGATCACCGTTATAAGTACACCATCCGAGAGCAAGCTCTGACAGGTCACCGGTACCGACTACAAGACCATTATGTGCATTTGCATAATCCATAAGTACCTGAGTTCTCTCACGAGCTTGAGTATTCTCATAGGTAACGTCTTTAACTTCCGGATCATGTCCGATATCTTTGAAATGCTGAAGACATGCATCTTTTATATCAATGATAACGGGCTCGGCACCAAGACTCCTTATAAGCTCGAGTGAGTTATTATAGGTTCTGTCCGATGTTCCGAATGCAGGCATTGTAATTGCTATAAGATCTTCAGCAGGTCTTCCGAGCAGACGAAGTGCTCTTGCACAGACAAGAAGCGCAAGTGTTGAATCCATACCTCCGGAAACACCTACAACAGGTCTTGAACCGGTAAGTCTGAGACGCTTTGCAAGGCCTCCGACCTGCATATCGAAGATGTCATTACATCTCTTAACACGCTTTGTCTTGTTGGATGGAATGAACGGATGCTTACGTGCACTGATATATTTACCATCTGATTCAGGGATAGCAATATCATTTAGAGATACGATTATATTATCTTTAAGAAGACTGTCATATTGACGTCTTGTATCTACAAATGTTGTATTCTTAAGACGATCAGCCTTAATACGTCCGGTATCCATATCGGCAAGCAGCAGATAATCTCCGGCGATGAAATCTTTATTCTCATTGAGTATAGAACCGTATTCCGCAATTATACTCTGACCTGAGAAGATAACATCCTGAGTCGATTCGTCACAACCGGCGGAAACATATATATAATCACATATATTTGCCGCACTGAGATGCTTGATAAGCTCACGGCGGTACTCTCTCTTACCGATAACTTCATTACTTGCTGAAATATTTACTATGATCTCCGCGCCAGAAAGAGCCATCCACGAACTTGGTGTAACAGGCCCCCAGGCATCTTCGCATATCTCAACGCCCATTTTTACGTCACCGATCTCGTAAATGATCGAACTTCCGACAGGAATACTGTAATCACCGATAACCGGTATATATGCAACATCGGTATCAAGATCCGAAGCCGATGTAAACCATCTTTTTTCATAGAATTCATTATAATTCGGAAGCATGGTCTTAACGGTTATACCGATAACGGCTCCGTTTACGATCACATAAGCTCCGTTATACAGACGATTGTTTATAACAAGAGGTGCTCCTACTATTACAACCTGGTCATAACCTTCCGTCTCACGGACGATATCGGCCACAGCTTTGTTGGATGCATCGAGAAGTGTTTTCTGGAAAAACAGATCCTGACATGTATAGCCTGTAACGGCAAGCTCCGGAAATGCTATTATTCCGCATGAATACTCACGAGCTTCCCTGATCTTATCGATAATCTGCTCTTTGTTATATTCAACATCTCCGACAGAAACTTCGGGAACACAAGCAGCAGCTCTGTAAAAATCATACATAGTTTTATCCTCCTGTTATTCATCACGTGATTCTAGGTCTCTCTGAAGTCCTACGAGGTAGTTTACAAGTGCACCTCCGTTCGGCTTCAGAAAATACTCGTCTTCAAGTTCCGTATATTTAAAATTCTTCGCATGACCGTCTGCTACACGGTCAATATATTGCTTTAATTCTATGTAAGGCATGTAATAGAAATCATTTCTCATGGTAAAATGTATCAGGAGAAATGCAACGCCTCCCTGGGACTCGAACTCAGTCATGAACCTGAACTGATGTTCATGAATGTTCTGAAGGGAGAAGGTATCAGTCTTACATTCCTTTGCATCAAAGCATACCGGAACCCCTTGTACAACACCGATATAATCCACTGTTGAATCCTTCTCAAAGTAAGCTTCTGTTATAAGCTTCTTCTCTGAATTAAACTTGAGAGGTGTTATGGGGGTCGGAATCTTCTGCACAAGTGCGAGATTCTTATTCCTGTAATGCTCGTTTGTCGTATTTATAAGGTCCTCAAAGGTTGAACCTCTGAGACCTCGGGAATTCCATGTAGCCATTCATATCCTCCGGAATATCGGCTGTATATTCTCTGTTATCGCCCAAGATCAGTTTATATGCATGCAGAAGCTGTCTCTTGGGACGTGGACTGAGACGACGGTCAAGCTGCCTGTTGCCGTACTTAACATCACCTACGACAGGGAATCCCAGATACTGAAGAGTTACCCTTATCTGATGGGATTTGCCTGTATAAAGTGTACATTCAACAAGCGAAATGTTTCGGTCCTTGTTATATTTTAGCTGTTTTAAACCTGTGATGATCTTTACCGAACCTGTAGACGGTGTGTCTGAAACAACAGCTTTATTCTCGGATTCATCCTTCTTGTAGTACAGCTCCGCTATGCCGTTCTTATTAAAATCTCCGTGAACTATGGTAAGGTATTTTTTCTCCGTATCGGAAGAACTCTTTGAACCCAGGCTTTCGCTCAGATATCTGAGACCTTTAAGGGTTTTTCCTGCGGTAATTATTCCGCTGGTATTTCTATCGAGTCTGTTACATACGGACGGTCTGAATGTGTTTAGTGAGCTATCCGTTATCTCACCGCAGGATATCATATAATCTATAACCGCATCGTTGACGGAATAGTCATCCCGTGAAGACTTCTGTGACAGAATGCCGGCAGGCTTATTAATGATTATATAATCATCACATTCATAGATTATATTACCGTCATTCAGACGGAATAGAGATTTCTTATCAATATGATTTCCAGTGGTCGAAACTTCGGTATGAAACAGTTCGATGGTTTCATCCGAGAGAAAGAGCTTTATACTGTCTCCGGTGCTGAGAACCGCATCCGGATCTGCCTTACGACCGTTTAAAGTAATATTCTTCTTACGCAGCATTTTATATGTAAATGACTGCGGAGCTTTGTCAAAATACTTAAAACAGAGCTTCTTCAGCTTCTCGCCGTCTTCTGCTTTAGATATTATAATCTCTCTCATTTATAATCCAAGCCTCAGTAATCTTACTCGTAAGTCTCCGTCTCTATCCTGATTATCCTCTTTTTGAGGACATATTCTTCCGAGTTCTTTATCAAATCTTTCAAAGGATGATACAACACATATCCGTGCCTTATCCTTCAGTTCAGCATTTACATTTTCAAGATATTTCACAGCTTCCTTCTGACGGCCATTATCCTTTGCTTCCGGATGGTAGGCGATTATATTGTTATTCACTATGGCGACTGTCGGAAAGAAACGTATGCTGTCATCAGTTATCGATATATCATATAAAAGATTGATATCATGTTTCTTACCGATATCCTCTGCTTTTTCATACTCTTCCTGTGTAAGCGGATTACATTTAAAACAGAGAAGATAATTTGCAAAGTTTTTGGCAAACGGGATCGACATAATAGCTGCAACTATTATGAAGAGAGTACGTCTGGTCTGAAACATTATAAGACTCAGAAGAACATCAGCCAGGATAAATGCAAAGCAGGCAAATATTATTATAAGTCTTATATTCTTATATCTTTTTATATGGCCGTAATGGCCTTTGTGTAAATTCTTGGTATTATTCATTTCAAGCCTCTTAACAGATTCTCCATCCCGGGAGATACTTATTCTTTATCTGTCCGCCGGCAGCTTTACCGAAACCAAGCGGAAAGTTATCAACGGCGATAAGTACCCAGCCTTTAGACAGTTTTTCGGAATCGGAATATTCGATGGTCTCTCCCTTTAAATAACGCATAACCCTTTCATCATCGGAAGAGAGACTAAGTACATTGTCATATTCATCTGCAGACAAAGACATGGCAAGTGCCTGGCTTGGCTCAAATCTGTTCTTCTTCTCTTCTCCCATAAGTAGTCCGCGTCTTAAGACATGAAGACGTCCGTTCTCGGGACAGCCCTCAGGTATATAGTATATACGGCCGTTCATATTTTCAAAACGGTCACGTTTAAACTCTCTTTTTATATGCGATATAAATTCAAGAAGCTCCTCACTGAGTTTGAAGGCTTTTGGATAATAATCCGATACGGAAGAACCAGTATGTTCATTACTTGTATCTTCCACAAGAGATACAAAATGTCCTTCTCCTTTAACCTTATGAGGAAAAAGATGCATAGTATACTGAAGATTAGCGTCAGATGCCTCATCAGGTTCGGAACTCCACTCGGCACGTCCGGGAACAAATCCATCATACTGTGTTACGGGAACAAGCTTCAGACTATCCTTCAGTTTAAGGAGATAAAGTATACTATCTTCATCTTCAAGTCCCGAGAAGGTACATGTCGAATATAGGATCATTCCACCGGGTTTCAGCATACGAACAGCTTCAACCAGAATAGACTTCTGAATAGTAGCAAAGTATTCATTTCCGTTACGCTCCCAGGCTGTAACCATGGATGAAGACTTACGGAACATTCCTTCACCGGAACATGGCGCATCTATAAGAATCTTATCAAAATAATGGTCGAACTGGCCTGCAAGCTTGTCTGTGGATTCACAGGTAACAAGTACATTTTCGGCACCGAACAGTTCAAGATTCTTTATAAGAGCTTTTGCTCTTGATGCACTTATATCATTGGATACCAGATAACCTGTCCTACCGAGTCTGGCGAGAAGTTCCGTGGACTTTCCTCCGGGAGCTGCACATATATCCAGTACTTTGTCACCTTCTTCTATAGGAAGTGTGGCAGCCGGAAGTGTGGCACTCGGTTCCTGCAGGTAATAAAGACCTGCGTAATAATACGGATGCTTTGAAGGAATATCAACTTCCGCATCGTAATAAAAGGCATTACTGCACCAGGGAACAGGAGTAAGCTTAAAAGGAGATATCTTCAGAAAGTCTTCAACGCTGATCTTGAGAGTATTTACTCTCAGAGCGTGGTTCATAGGCTGATCGAGGGCTGCTATATAAGTATCCAGCTCATCGCCCAGCATATTCTTCATTTGTTCAATGAACTTATCAGGTAATCTCATCTATTCTTCACTCTTCTCCGGTTCATGTTCATAGCCGTTTACAGGCTCTTTATCGATGTTAACTCTCGTATAGAGAAAATCATATTCTTTTTCTATATCCTCATTATCGGGATAATCCGCGTGAAGTTGACTCACAATATCGTAAGCTGATTGATAATCCTTGTTTATTTCGAGAAGAACCGCACGGTTATATTTCAGAAGATATTTATAATCATCATCTTCACAGTTCATGCCTCTTTCTATATAGCTTTCTGCACTGGTCAGATCGTTTATGCTCAGATAATAAGCTGATAGCTCATAAGCTATAAAAGTATTCAGACCATACTTATCAATGTACTTGTTGAAGCATTCCATCATCTTATCGCTGTTTCCAAGCTCTAAATAGCATACTCCGATGTACATATTAAGCTTATCGTGACCGGCTTCAACTGCTTTTTCAAGATCAGGAAGTGCCTTCGCATAATCCTTTTCATTAGTAAAGCTATAGAGTGCGTTGGCAAGAGGAATCATAGTATCAAGATAATCTTTATCAAGATAAAAGCTGGTCTCTTCCCTAAGTTCTTTATAAATATCACGAGCCTTATCATACTGTCTTAACTCCATATAGCTGTCTGCTATATAAAGCCTTGTATCAAGGTCCATATTACGGGAAAACCATTGATACTCATCTAAGGAATCATTAAAAAGCTTGATGGCCTGCTCATAATTGCCTTTGTTATATTCGACAATGGCCTTATCGCGTATATCTTCCTTATCTGATATACAGTTTATAACTATAATAAGAGACAGAACAAGGACAGCTGCCGTAACAAATGTCATCATTACGGCAAGCTGTCTTAATCTTCGTCTCTTGGCTTTACTCATTTTTCTCTTTTTCTTACGTTTTTGTACTTCAGACATATGACGAGCCTTCGTTTCTACTCATTTGCAAGAGTCATCTTAGCGAATCTCCATGAATCCTTGCACATTCTTTCGAGATCATATTCTGCTTTCCATCCGAGCTCTTTAAGAGCTTTCGATGGATCGGCATAACAAGTAGCAATATCACCGGCACGTCTTGGCTTTATCGAATACGGAATCGTAACATCATTGGCTTTCTCAAAAGCATGAACGATATCAAGAACGCTGTATCCGGTACCGGTTCCGAGATTATATATATTTACTCCTTCGGTATTCATTACTTTATCGACTGCACAGAGATGTCCCTTTGCAAGATCAGTTACATGAATATAATCACGAACGCCTGTTCCGTCAGGTGTATCATAATCATTACCGAATACTCCGAGTTCAGGAAGTTTTCCGATAGCCACCTGCATGATATAAGGCATAAGGTTATTCGGGATTCCGTTAGGTGATTCACCTATAAGTCCGCTCTCATCTGCTCCGATCGGATTGAAGTATCTGAGAAGTACTACTGACCAATCCTTATCAGCTACGTAAAGATCGCTGAGAATCTGCTCGAGCATATGTTTTGTCCAGCCGTAAGGATTTGTACATACACCCTTAGGACATTCTTCTGTAATAGGAATAAATGCAGGATCTCCATATACGGTTGCTGATGATGAGAAGATAATTCTCTTTACACCATACTGATTCATAAGCTTTACGAGGTTTAATGTTCCCGTAATATTGTTTTCATAGTATTTAAGTGGCTTCTGAACAGACTCACCAACTGCTTTAAGACCTGCAAAGTGAATTACGCAGTCAATAGAATTCTCTTTAAATATAGGTTCCATTTCCTCCGGGCAAAGCATATCAGCTTTATAAAACTTAACGTCTTTACCGGTAATAGCTTTAATCTTATCAAGTGTTTCTATTTTTGAATTATACAGATTATCGAATATTATAACCTCATGACCTGACTTAAGAAGTTCAACAACAGTATGAGAACCGATATATCCTGTTCCTCCTGATACAAGTACTTTCATTTTGAGCCTCCAATTATTTTTTACCATACGGCCGAAACCTTTGGTAAAATTGATAGTATTAATCTTTACATAAATTGAACATTATGTTATTATATCAAAGATTTAGGATAAAAAAAAGAATTCAAAAGCGAATTCTTTAANNTGTCGGAATTGGCAGACGAGGCAGACTCAAAATCTGTTGATGGCAACATCGTGCGGGTTCGACCCCCGCTGCCGGCATCCCGAAATGCCCGTATTTATTGGACTTTTGAAGATTTAGCCAGGGTTCCCTCGGAGTTCCGCAGGGTTCCCTCGGCTATTTTATTTTGTAAATTTGTAATGACTGCTATCTTCTCAGCCATTCCGGTTACATCGTAAGTATAATTCTGCTCGTTCACTCTTTCCGTGTGACCTAACAAGGAACTTGCCACAGTGGTCGATACACCGCTACATTTTAGGTTACTGTTAAAGGTCCTCCGGATCGCGTGTATTGACTTCACGCTGGAAAACTCGCTGCTCATAGTTTTGTTTCGCATAGCGTCTGAAATCTTAGATTTGCTTAACCTGCCGTTCTGATCCGCAAAAACAAATTCACATATACAGCCCTGTTCTTCTTCATAATCTCTGATCCTGTCAAGCAGGTCCCGGATCTGATCCGTAAGAGGAAATAACCTCTCTTTGCCATTCTTAGTAAGGCTTATATAATATTCCTTCGTGGACCGGTTATACTTCTCTGAATGCCTGATACAGATATATTCTTCCCGGAAGACTATGTCCTCCCACATCAACCCTGCCAGCTCTCCCACTCTCATACCTGTTAGTAAGGCCATTTCTATAGCAAAGTTGGCCATCAGGTTAGTATTATGAGCTGCCGGGTGTAGCAGCTTATTTATCAGGGCCTGTGTGTCTTTCTTGTTCATTGTCCTCTCTGAGAGAGTCTTGACAGGGGGCTGATAGCATCTTGTTTTAAACATCGGCAAGTCTACAAACCTGCAAGGGTTTATCTCGATCATTTTGTCCCGGACAGCTTTTTCAAAGGTTCCGTTCATGTATCCGAATACATCTTTCAGCGCTCTCCATCGGATCTGCTTTTCGGATAAAACCCTGGTTAAATGCTTTGCTATCGTTTCATCGTCTATGTTATTTATATCTAGCTTTTCAAATGGGTATCCAGCAAAGAATTTTCTATAGTCGCTCTTATACTTTTCGATAGTATTGTCTGAACGGCCCATAATCTGCTGTCTTTCAACCCATATATCAAATCTTTCCTTAAAACTTTTGGAATGAGTCTCATAAAACTTAATAATCTCATCCTCTAATGCTGATTTCGTTCGTCTTTTAATCAGCGCGTAGGTACCATCTCCCTTCGGTAATTTTGATTTGTANNGTAATAACCATCTGCAGCAAACCAAATGCTGCGATCGTGCATGTCTAAGTATTTTTGTTTCTTTGACATTTGCAAGCGTTGTGTAACGGCCTGTATGTCCAGAATACCACTTTCGGCCGCAAACCTCAACAGCTCACTGTCAGATATTCTGTTTTCCAAACCGCTACACCACCTTCACTACACCTGCTCTAAATGAACAAGGTCTTTAAGCTCGCATTTAAGCACAACGGACAGGTTTACAAAGTTCTCATAAGATGGTGTTGTCTCGCCCCTGATCCATCTGTTTATTGTTGAGCTATCAGCATATCCCAGCTTTGCAGCCAGGACTTTTGACTGAATGCCTCGCTTGTACATCATCAGTTTTATCTTTTTGCCTGTGACCTTCTTATCAACTCTATACATCGTCTACACCCCCTTTATTTAGCAGAGGTGTGTGTGCCACACCAATCTGCTGGATCTGTTCTCGTAACTGACAGGGGAGCTGTGCAAATTCAGTTTTTCTCTGCTTTGCAACTCTGAATCCCCTAAGAAAATTTGATTGAATAACTGTCCCGACTTCCTGAGAATCTAACATAGCCCATTCTTTTAATGTCTCAGGTCTACCTACAGCTATCTGGCAGATTTCCGGAAGATTATCAAACTCTTCCTTGGCTCTATAATTAGCATTACAGATTGCCTTGTAGACTCTCGCCCAAGCCTCACCCTCAGATATATCGTTATGAACTTCGGTTATGCTTGCCATATGTTTCCTTATTCCTGCTATCGTTGGGGGGAACTCATTGTTAGCCATATATTTCTGTATTGCAGTCTGCACAACCATGTAGTCATCACCCTTAAACATTTCGTACCATACATCGAAAGCATCTTTATCCGCTATGAACTTCGGATCGCTATAGACAGCTTTCATGGCCTTAACTAATATCGAAAACTGCTCTCTTGTCATACTCTCTCTCCCTTATACCCAATCATCTACCTGACTTACCCGGTTCTTTATCGCATCCATATATGCCGATGCGGAACCTTTGCTCTTACCATTGCCGCCGTTATCATGTTTTTCCCAAGTTCTGATAGCGGCTTTCCAATCCTTCATTTTGTTCCTGCCTACCATCCATCCCTTAGATTCGTAAAAATCTATAAACGATTCAGGATCAATAGTATTTCCTCTCTCGATACAATATGCTTTTACTTCATCAACTGTTGGAGGAACAAATTTTGTGCTTTCTCTTTTAGATGAATCTTTAGATTCATCTTTTCTCTTTATACTAATCTTATCTATACTATCCTTATCTATACTAATCTTATCTATACTATCCTTACCTATACTGGGTATACCTTTATTGGGTATACCAGCTGGTATACCATCATCGTTAAATGTATACGCTCCGTTCTTGTCAATGAGCAGATTAGCCTTATCTTCGATGTATTTTGTCTCTTGATAACGGTCATTTCTGAGATAGTTGTTAATTCGCCAATGCTTAATGACAATAACACCATCTTCAAAAGGCAAAATAAATTTCTTGGCTATAAGGACTCTAAGGTCATCCTCTGTTGATCCTGTAATTCTTATAATGGTTCTTGCATTATTAACAAATCCATCATCATCCGCCATCATTCCCATAGTCATATATAAACATCTAGCCCCTAATGGCATATCCAAAAATGCATCACTTAAAACAATTGATTTTGCAAACATTCTTCTCTCAGCCATATCTCATAGCCTCCGTTCCGAGTTAATTTAATATTTCTATGTATCCGGCATTTTTAACAATAAGCGCTCTTTCGAGTGACATAGAAATAATAGTTCCCTTTTTTAATAATTTCTGAAACCCAAGATCTGTATAATCCTGCTTAACCTCAACAAATACGTTGCTTTTATCAAAGTTGTAGTCATTCTTAGGCTTGGCATCTCCTAAAATTTCAGTCCATTGTTTAATGATTTTATCGTTGTCGTGTTCATGCTCAAATTGTGGAATATGCACAAACTGCTTTATATGATCATCCGTCCATTCTTTCACATCAAACGGCAAGGTGTATCCGTTATAGGACACCTTAAAACCTACTTCACTAAGCACCGGAAGAGGCGTGGCTATAACAGCGGTGCCCACTTCAAGAGCCTCAGCAATTGAATAACAATATGCTTCTGTATCCGATAGCTGCACCAAATAATCCGCAGCCTTAATGTACGGTTTTATATCCAGTTTAGGCTTCATAAAGAGCACGTTATCCGGCATATTCATAGTTCTGTCGCTAAATATGATCCAGGTATAAGGAATGTTAAGCTTATTCAGCATTTCAGCCAGCTTATACATTCTCTTCTGGCCTTTTTCAGACGTTCCCAGTCTTGTCGCGGAAACTAATGTAAGAGCCTTATTTGCAGCACTTGGATATGTAATGTTGTGAATTATCCGCTCATTAGGGAAAACTCCCGCAAATGACTTCCTAGCGGCCTCAGAAACGAAAACCGTGTAGTCTCTATCGTCAGGAACCTTGCCATCATATGCTTCTCTGCATGTATGAACCATCTGAACAGATTGCTGATAGCTAACATTTTCCGGAATACTGTCTAAAACCCTGTTAATTATCAAAGTGTCACATATATACTTTTTGCTAGGATCTATCTTCTCTATCTTGACATGAGGGATTAGCCTCATTATTTGCTTAAGATCCATTGTTTCATAAAGTACGATAATGTCTTTTTTGTCCTTCATCTGCATACAGAAGTTATATATAAACGTTTCTATGCCGCCTATAGCCAATGTATATTTGGTCCATATAATGACCTGGGATCTAATTGGCGTTGGGATTATATTTATAAGGTTTGTTTTCTCGCCTCTTGCTTCATGCGCATTTATATTCAGTGGAGGCAATATCTGGCACCATCTTTTCAACTCAGGGATCTGATTATTATGTGTAAGCAGGAAAACTTCATTTGTTTCATCCGCCTTCTTAATCTCATCAATCAGATATGACATATCTGGCGTAACTTCTCGGAAGTAATAAACAATCCTTTTTACATCAAGTTCACCTGCTAAATATCGCTTAGACAGGCTGTTCGGCGTTGTGGTCCTATAAAAGTACATATAATCCGTAATTACAGACTTGTCCTTGATCTTCATATATCCTAATCGGCGGCTAAAATCTTCATCTTCTGTAGCTCTTTTAAGCTCGTTGAAACGAATATCACCTATATATGATCGTTTAAATACTCTTGTGCAGGCCGAGGGATTTCCAAGGCAATCATTTACGCTATTTAGTTTATAATCGTGTTTAACGCCTCCCGGAAGGCTTTTCCAACTAACTTCGCAGATATTGAAGTGTTCTGTATCTATCTTATTGATAATCTGCTTAATGTAGTCTGTGGCAACCAGATCATCTGCATCTATGAATGCGATATATTCTCCGGAAGAGTTTTCAATACCGGTATTTCTGGCTCCTGCTAATCCCTTATTATCCTGTCTGATGACTTTAAGCCACGGATATTCACTCTTGAATGGTTCGTTGCTGCCATCGTCTATCAGAATCACTTCTACTTCATCCGTAATCTGAGGTTTCAGACATTCCAAAAGTTCATTTATATAAGGCTCAGCGTTATAAAAAGGTATTATTATGCTAAATTTTTTCATTGCTCATTCCTTCCAATAGATCTTCATACTCATTGAAAAACCAGGTTTCAAAATCCTCAAACTTCTTAACACGTTCAAAGTTATCTTCTATAGCATCACGGTGAAGCTCATACTGGCGTTTAAATCCTTGATTTCTTAGTGTTTCTATAACCGCGGGTATATCTTCAAAATGCGGCACCCTTATAATTCCTTTTGAATTGAAAAATTCAGTTATTTTTTTAGCACCAAAATATATAGGGATCTGCCTTTTTCATATCTACGCATATATTTAACATTTTCTTCTTCGAGCATTATCAGAAAATGTTTCCATAAATTTATAGGATGTCTGTCGCTGCATGCTAAATCTGGAGCATCTATCAAAAATGTAAAAATATAATTCCTGTTCAATACTAAGTAGAAATTAACATATAGTTCAGCCTCTGCTCCCTCAATATGTTTTATCGCTTTAGTTGAAAATAGACGAATCTTTTTCATTCCTTATCCTCACTTTCTACGTTTGCCTTGCATTAGACTATATAAAATAAATTAGTAATCATGTATGTCTCATCCATTCTCTCGAATGAAGGAAGAACTATCTCAGAAACAGTAGTCTTTGTATGAACCGGATCATCAGTAAGCTTAACTGAAACTGCGATACCAGTCTCAACGAGAGCAACCTTCTTTGATGGATCTTTAACACCGGTTCTCTCATCTGGTGTCATACCAAACCAAGTTGTACCAAGTGTGCCATCCGGAAGAAGAGTAACCATTGTGTCAGGATAGAACTTCTGAACCTGTCCAGTCTCATCCTTGTACTGCTTTGAGTAAACGATGATTGTGATCTGAAGCTCTGTTGAGAAGATTTCCTTAACTCTAGCATCTGTAATAATTACATTTGCTGTAGTATTCTGAGCAAGGATATAGTTCTTAATCTTCTTATTCTGCTTAAGAAGGTTCATAACTGCCTTAGAACAAATCATTCTTGAAGGACGTGTACCTGTCTTAGCTTCAACTGCATCCTGAGCATCCATAACATCCTGCATAGGATCTGAGTGCTCAGTATCGCTCCAAAGAGATGTGCCGCTAAGCTCTGTAAAGTTTGTTGATGCATATGTTCCGTTAGGATCATAGTCATAAGCATATGTAGCGTTATCAGCCTGGATTGAAATTGAAGGCTTACCATTCTCATTTGCAAGAAGAGACATTCTCATTCTCTCAGGAACAACCTCAGCGCCCTCAATAAGAGTCTCAGCATCATTGTAGATTCTGTCTCTTACTTCTGGGAAGAATGGGCTAGAAGCGTCCTCAAGCTTCATAAGCTCCTGCTCATCCTCTTCCTTGATAAGCATTGATTCCTTGAAGTAAGCCATCTCTGTTTCCTGCATCTCCATACCTTCACGGCTTCTGATTGTAGAAACAGCATCAAAAGCACTTGGCTTAAGGGAAACCGGAAGTCCCTTAGATGTCTTGATCCACTTAAGGTCAAGGCCCATCTTCTTCTGTGCCGGGAAAAGTCCAACTCCAAGATAAGGAATCTTATTGCTTGCTACTTCCTCATGTACAGTAGCGATGATTCTTGGTGTATAAATATCATTTACATTAATACTCATTATTATTTCCTCCTTCCCTGATTAGTCGAATACGATGTTAGGCAGAGCAGCCTTAAGAGCTGATCCGTACTCAACACCTGAATGTGCAGCAGCTACAGCCGAATTAACTGTTGCGAATGCTACAATCAGGGAACCATTAGGGTTATCTGAATAAACATCGTTGAGCAGTATGCCTTCTGCTCCTGTACCTGAAGCCTTCTTTTTGCCATCTCTTGCGAGTGGAGTTCCTGCCTTGCATACACCATTTGTGAATGCGCCGGCATCAACTGTTACAGGTACAAAAAGTTCTCCACCAAGTCGTCTCTTAAGAATCTCTGGTGAAGAGGTTACACTTGATTCTGTAAACTTCATTTTGTTTTCCTCCTATAAAGTTTTTTAAGTATAAGCATTAACTATATCGTCAGACGCTTTAGTACCGCGGCCAATAGATCCTGCTATTTCCTTAGCATATGCATCTTCAGCCTCATCCTTACCGCCTGGATTCTGACCATCACTGCCATCAGGATCACCTGTGTTATTCATTCTTTCCTTGTCATATGATGCTATGACACTCTTCTTTAACTCGCCCATAACTGCAGCAATGTCGCCGCCCTCTTCCATTGTCTTAATGAACTTGTCAGCATCATCGTTTGAAAATCCCTTATCCTTAAGGTCATTCTTAAGCTGCATGTTCTTAATGGTTTTCTGAGCTTTGTTATTTGCTTCAGTAAGCTTGTCAATCTGAGCCTGCCAATCATCAGGTGCGCCAGATTCAGCTTTGGCTTTTAACGCTTCAAGTTCCTTCTGTGCAGCTTCAAGCTCCTTAGAAGTGTCCTTGAGTTCTTTGTTCTTTTCCTTTTCAGCGTTCACTTCCGATCCATTAGCATTAAGAAATGCTGTTATCTGCTCTTCTGTTGCTGTTGGGAAAATATTCATTACGTCCTGTCTTGTCATATCGACTCCTTTCACACACGCTTTTTTATCGCAGGTCGCTTCTGCTGTGCTGCCATGATTACGCTATCGGCTTGCAAATTTTTGTATAATAAAACCGCCTTACCCAAAAAATTTGAGTAGGCGGTAGAATTATTTGTATAAAAAAATCAGCCTGATCTCTCAAGCTGATTCTACTATTTCAAAATTTTGATTAACAAATTCGGTACTATATACATACCAATCCTCACCATCATCATAGATTGTATAACATTCTTTATAATATGAATCATACGTTTTCTCGGCTTCATATACTCTACCTTCGGTAAAGTCCGTATCTGTTTTACCAATATATTTCAATGTCATTCAATCACCTCTGCTTAGGATTATTTGGAAATTTAAAACCTACCTTTCCAATGTTATCAGCATAATACCAATGTACTTCACGCATTTCTTCATATCCTTCACCATCAGTAACAACAGCAACCCCTCTAAATTTATACCAATCTTCAGGTTTTGTTTCAGGATCTCCTGGTTTTGTGTATTCAGCAATAATTTTTTTAATATCTCGTAATTTAGTACCTTCTATTATTGGTTTAACGCCAGTAACATATGTTCCAGGTTTTATATACAGACGTTTATCTTTCAAAAAGTATTTTTTGTTTTTAACATAAAACTTTTTAAAAGCAGCGCCCGCATCTTTAGGCACATAAAATCTTTGGTTTTCGATTTCCTTCATTATACCATGGCTGGATTCTTTTTCAAAAGGAATATTCGATGAAAAATATTCCACATGGCACCTGCAGTTATAAATTTCTTTCATGTCAGCACCATGGGTTATATCTCCAGGAAACATCAGCTCTGAATCACCTACATTAAACAGCTTTGTTATTGGACGTTCCTGCCCATGGGCCTCATCATGTGTGGCACGAACTCTTCCATCAGCTTCGCTGATCCAGACCTTTCTTGTGGCCCTATTCTTTTCTACGGCCTGGTAAAAGTCATCATAGTTGGATACACTAGTTGCGCATTCAACAGCTATCAGCATCCCCCTAAAATCAGATGTGGGATATTCATCTTTAGGAATATCAACATCATATTCATCGAAATGAATAATGTCCTTTTCCTTTGTTGTTTCCGGAATCTCTTCATTCGAAATCTCTGCAGCAGGTTCTGCCGGCTTTTCTGCTTCTTTAATCTGTTTGTGTGTTTCATCCACAATTCGGATCGCTTCTTCTCGGCTCCAGTCATTTATATAAGCAGTGTCCTTAGTCCCTACATACTTATCAGCTACAGCCTTAAGCCTTTCCCGAAGAAATACAGTTTCCTGTGGCTTTGACGACTTTCCGGAAGTTATCATGTCAAATAACATCAGCATTATTAACGTGTAGTCCATGGTTAGGTCTACACGTCTTTTCTTTGCTTCCTCCGGAACAGCCATCTTTGAAAACCATGTCTCAGCATGACTTCTTAGCGTATTCAGTTCATCAAATTGCTGTACCGCCATCGTCTACCTCTGTCTGGTCCTCATTTACATTTATTGTCTCAGTCTGCGTGCTCTTATTAATAAGGCTATTAAAATGCTCTGCCATTCTATCTTTTGACTTCATTATTGCATCCTGTGCATCTGAAAACAGATTTACAAGCTTCATAGCAACCGCATCATCAACACCAATCTGATGAAGAATCTGAAGAACCTGAGCCTTAACCATCATGTTTTCAAGCTTGCTTCGGTTCGGCCTAATATCTATATCAGATATTGTCAGGTCAAAATCTTCCTGTACTCTAAGCCTGTTAAGAACGTATCTAAGCATCATTCTCTCAGCCTTCTGGAATATAGGAATCCTAAGTTCTGCTCTCTTTTCCTCGGCATAATAGCCATTTCTAAGAGCAACAGCCTGTCCTGTATCTCCGCCAGATGCTTCCTGTCTACTTGGCATTCCCTGTATAGTAAGAAGGCTGTTATATAGATCATCCTTACTTGTTTGGGTGCCATCCTGTGAAAGCTCGCTGGTCATCATTTTAGCGTCGGCAGTTCTGTTATCAGCAGTATCCTTAATAGATATTGCTCCCTCAAACGCCATCTTCTTAAATGTTTCCAGATCGATTTTGCAGTTTTTGAACAAAATAAAAGCCTGTACAAATTGATCTATTGCGTTCAATCTGTCAGACTGCATGTTGTTTATTGCATCCGTAATGCCTATCGTTATCTCTATGTCAGATAGCCTGCGTTCATTGTTCGGATACTCAATAACCGGAATCATGTCATTGCCATTAGGCTCTTTATATATGATTTTCCCATCCTGAATAATATAATGCATCTGTGGCGTATAAACATGATATAATTCACCCTTATCATTACGCCTTATCTGTACACTGAAAGCAGGGGTGTTATCATCCGAATAGTAAACAATAAATGTCTTAGTAGGATTCTCACACTTAATATAAAATGGCGTTTCATCAAACTGCTTAGGCATCCGGTTCTCTTTGCCAATATAGAAGTATGATGTACCGCATATCGAAGCCCAGCGGCCACGCTCTATATCAAGCGCTGCCTTATCCTCAGATTTCATATACTTATTAAGTGTCTCCATCTGCTTAGCTTTCACTTCATTTTCTGAATCAGCTAAAACATACTGGATCGGCTCTCCATATAAGTCTGCCACCTTACTGTCAACAACTTCAAGTGCATGGTTCTCAACTACCTTGTTATTTATATCCGGCCGTACCTTCTTAACTCGATACAGTATCGGCTGATCGCCTCGGTAATATCTGTCCAGGTATTTAATGCACTCTACATTGATGTTATGATATGATAATGCATTCCGGAGTTCTTCTACTACGTTTTGATCCGTAATCTGAGACTGGTCCGTATATATAACAAGCCTGCCGTATCCATAATCATTCACGGTAGCTGCAAACGGTCTTATATTCTTTTCAAACATTATTGGATTGCTCATACCAAACCTCACAAAACAAAAGCCCCCAGCGGTCAGCCAGGGGCGTGTTTTTATATCTATCCAAGTCTATATAAATCATAGTTTACAATGTATTGCAATGTCTATTTTGTCTATTTATGTCTATTTTGTCTATAATTTCTACCTGTCGTGAAAATTCGTGCCATATTTGTTGTCAAATTCGAGTAATGCCTTGCCGTGGACGATGTTTGCCTGGGCTCTGCAGATGTTTAACTGAGAGCAGATAAACTTCCAGTCTTTGTATAAAACATATCTAAGCAGCAGGATGTGGCCGAACTCCGCATTTACATTCTCCATTTCAGAAATCTGATTGCGAACAATGGTCATCTGTGTACGGATTTTTACGATTTTTATACCGATTTTGGCTTTTTCATCCTCAAGATCCACAACTATCTTCCCGATAGGATCATTCTGGGGGCTAGTCTGGACTCTGTCGCCATCCAGATTAGGACTTTTAATAGACACCATCTCACGCTCGACATTTTTGTACTCTTCTATTGCCATTATGTAGTTATTTTCAAGTCTTTTGTAATCCTGTAAATACTGTTTTGCTGTCATTTTACCCCTCCTAAAATCCTATTGCTGCTCTACTAAATACTTCAACTTCTGCAAGTGCATTTAAATCGCCGTAAGCTTTAGCACACAACTGAGCAATTGCATCTGCTGCATCATCATGTTCATTTTTACCTATTGAGGCAAACATTGATAATTCTGACATAGCCCTTTCATATTGAGGACTTCGTTCGTAATATGTTATGCCTTCTTCCAGCATTTGTTCCTTATCATGCTTGGTTGAATCCAGGAATATGATCATAGCTTTAATTTTGCCTTCATATCCCTTGATTTTGTCCTGCTTAGATATATTGTTAGGTGCTGGTTTGGTGTTGCAGCTACAGATGTACTTTCTATTTTCCAGTTCTTCCTGAATGTCTTGTGCATATAGCTGTCCGCCGTTGTTTTTCTCGAAGGTTATTTCCTTTATTCCATATTTCATCAGCATATCGCATACACCAGGAACAGTAACCTTAACGCCGCTACTACTGAAATACCAGTCTACTATGTATATCCATCCGGTATCCTCATCTTGTAAGCCTATTGGCATTGATACGCTATCTCCGCCTCCGAATGCCACATCGCATACGGTTATAAATGTATACTTATGATCCACCGGCAGTACGCCATTAAACATCCTTAATTCATCTGTGGCGAATAAGATACCTTCACGCCTATACGGTGCCTGCATGTACTTGGCAAACCATTCTGCCTCATTTCCTGCCCTGATCAGCCTATCTCGCATCTCATGATAATATTCTGTGGAGAATCCTTTAACTTCATAGGCAAAATTGCTCTCGTCGTTCTCATTTAATGCAGGAATCTTACGGAAAACGTATCTATCATCGTTAGAATACATCTCTTCCAGACGTTTTATAGGATCTAAAACGTTCCAAAGAGTTCCAATAAGAAGCTGTTTGGCCCCATCATTCAAACGGTCTACCATCTTGTTTAGATATTCAGCGAAAGTGTCATCCATTCTCTTCGGACTAAGAGAATGCGTTCTGTCTCGAACAAGGTCATCCACACAAAGGTATCCGTCTGAGGATATATCTACCGCACCAGTCCAGGTACCATCTATACCTCTACATGTAATTGTAGGAAAATCGCCTTTAGATCCAAAGGATATTGTCATCTTTTCCGCTGACTTATCCTCTATGAAGTTGGTATTAGGATTAAAATACGAATATAATTCCTCGAAGCAATACTCCGGGGTTGTAAATATGTCTAAAAACTCTTTGTAGAAATGATCCGCCAGGAATCCTGAGTGCGTACCCATAGCATTATGGCTAAGAGGATGCCTAAGAACTACCCATGTAAGGAAAAACACGATACAGGTACTCTTACCAACACGAGAAGGCATTGATAAAGTGTACATCTTCTGGTCTTTTCTGAACTCTAATGCCTGAAGATCATCTATTACTGTTTTAAGAGTTTTTGCCCTTGGCTCGTAGAATCTCTTCTCATAAGGGCGCTTATGCTCCATGTATATCAGATACGACTCAAAATACCAGAACGATTCCAGCTTCATTATTTCCCAGTACAGATTTCGCCAGGTTTCGGCGTTGTCTTTGTCCTCGACAACCTCTTTTAAGGCTATTTCCTTAATGTAATCGGTATAAATCTTGTAATAGTCCTTGTTTTCGGTGTCGTACAGGAAACCATACTGGCAACATGCCTGCAGATCAAGGTAATAGTCTAGCTGCAACCCATCTTTCCGCAGGTTTTCAATGGTCATATCTATGGCTCTTTTGTAATCAGCTCTTATTGCCATCTTTCTGTCCCTTCGTTTCATCTGCACATAAAACAGCTAATGCTATCTCTATGCAGTATTCACGTGACTCTTTATCTCTGCATGTCCCTTCATCGAAGTATATACAGTTCTCAAAATGGCATTCCATCGATGCCAGATCCGCTTCTATCGTCATTTTTCTCTCCTTTATTTGNNTGGCAATAGGGCAGCCGCAGGCAAGTGCAACCGCCCTATCAGGGATAAATATGTATTAGAGAGACTTATGGGTCGGGAAGATGCCAAGGCAGGGTGTGAGGTTGCCCTGACATTCATCCCTTTGGGTGTTAAGGTGTATTCTCGGCTTTACACCAATTCGTGACCGGGGACTCGAACCTCCGCTACCCCATTTATTCCATCCTTTTCGGGGTATGCTCCGATTAGCTATCACGTTCCTTGCTTTAGTAAGAGGTTGTAGTTATGTGAAATCTTAATGGCAAGATTTTTCACTTTTCTTCATCCCCTAACAGCAGTATCAATACCGCTATCAGGATTATCAGTATTGCTATCATTCGCTTTTCACCTTGGGCAGTTTCCGATAACGAAAGCTCTTTAAATCCCCAACTTCATTACATTATGGCTACGGGTTTGCCATCAACGCTTCTCGGCCTTGTCATTTTATGTGAGGGCTACGCTGCTCCCGCTCACATTGTCTGGGCGCTACCCAGCATCTTCTCTAGGTGAGGATTTGCGCCTCACATACGGTCTTTTTCTTCATGGTTTGAGTATTTGTTCTCCAACTGGCTCCGCTTTTTCGGCACGTAGTCTCAACCCTCGCATGACCGCCAACCGTTAACTGCTGACATCCCCATGAATTTGTATTTGCGTCTACCTATTCCGCCACTAGAGAATTTTGTCATTTCCCCCGCAGGGACGCTGACAATACGCTCTGTACAGATTGCTCGTTATCCCACTTCTCGGAAGCTAACGCCGCCCAAACGCTCCGCTAATTACCTTTTTATTGACGCTAATTAAGTAAATCCGTCATTAAGTCCTAACGTGGTCCGCATCCTGTATATCGAGAGGCGTGTTAGGATCATCGTGCTATGGCGAGACTCGAACTCGCATATATTCTCTCACCGAGAAATGGTTTTCTCCCGTTTAAACTACATAGCACCCATGGTTGTTCACCACGGCGGTTTATATCATTCCTTCTCAGGTTTGATTTCTTCTTCATACCCTTTGGTACATCGGGTAGTCGTTTTATATGTTACCGTAGGTATCTCTGTTTCCGGATTTAACGATATCGTTATGTCGATGTTACTTACATCATCCGTGTAACAATAATCCATTATCGCATCTACTCTATTTAGCATATCCTTCAGACATTCTTTTAAATGATGCCGATATATTTCTATCCTCGGTATATCATCTGCTTCTTTCATTCTTGTCCTCCGTTTATTTATTATTTCGGTGTTGGGGATTTTTTGTTTTTTCGGAACTTGAGGGGCTAACCCGCCCCCCAAATGCCTGCCCTGCAGAGGGGCCCCGCCCCCGTCGCCGTTCCGGGCCCGCCGTGATCACCGGCACCCGCTGCAGTTTTGTGTCTAGTTGTTAACAAGCTATACTCTGTTTACATTGTCATTTTGCACAAAAGATTTTTAGCTATCTCCGGACATCTCCGGACCTGGTAAAGCCGGCCCGCCCTCCGTGGTTAGTTGTAACCGGTTGACACGCTCCGACGGGATCAAAAACACGGTTTGTTGTCCGGCCGTTATAGCTTGTTTCGTTGCCCATTCTAGCCCGGTTTCCGTGTCGTTATTTGCGACAGCTAAAGCCCCTACAGGCGACTCATTTAGTAACCCTATTTGGGCGGCCTTGTGACACTCTTTAATATATTTTATTATCCGGGACCGTTCCGGGTTTAGCTTTTCCCCCTCCGGACTAATCCACGCCGCTATAGTAGAATAATCAATACCAGTTAAAAAACAAAAAGACATTAAACCAAGACTTTTATTAAACATACTGCAAATATCAATAAAACATTGACCAATAATTTTAATTTGTTCTACGTCATCATAATTGATTAGTGATTTTTGATTATTAAATAACGGTTTATTAGGTTTAAATAATTTGTTATTAATCCGGCGTAAAATATAATTTAATTCGTTATGGCTAATGTGATTAGGTTTTTTAGGGTTTTCAAAACTATAACCGCGGTTATTGTAACCCA
>DEFA01000023.1:46003-49764 GCA_002350525.1 Lachnospiraceae bacterium UBA2864
TAAACCGTAGAATTATTTATATATTTATAATCCGGTTTCCCTTTATCCGCCATACACAACACCCCGTTATAAATGCCGTAATAAATTTATATTTAATCAATGCCGGCCTAAATAATATTATTAATATATAACCGGCGTTTTTCTTGCCTCCGGTTTTATCAAATCCAGCTTTAACCCGTCAATGTAAAATCGGGAAAAAATCCCAATTTATGCTAAAGTCGCCTAAATTATGCATAAAATGCATTTTTAAGGCAAAAAACGACAGGCAAAAACAGCACAAAAAAAGCTAAATTTGAACACTAAAAATATATACACTTTAGTGTCAAAAGATCCGACCGAAAAAAGCTAGTATTATTCTTTTGAGATCCGGCACCCGCTGCAGCTATACGGGCCTATAATAAAAAAGATCCGGCACCGGTCCGAATATCCAAGCAATAAAAAAAGGACCGTTAAACGGCCCCACGACGCCCCACAACGGGCAAAAAATAACCCTGGCATTATATAACCAGGGTTTTCTTTTATTATTCGTTTTCGGTGTTCAGATCCGGCACCCACTCCAAAATATTTCCAGGTTGTTTTTTTAGTATCTCGCAAATTGTGTTTAACGTCGTAGTTGTGACCGGTTTATTTTTGCGAATATTTGTTAAAGTTGCCTCCGAAAATATTTTATCATTTCGAATTTTTGTAGTTGTATATCCTTTATTTTTTAATGCCTCCAATACATCAATTTTAAACCTAATCATATTATAAGCCTCCAATACATTTTATTTAGTGGTATGATACCACTTTTTTTAGTGTCTTACAATACACTTTTAAAAGTGTACAAAGTGCACTATATAAAGTGCTTTAATATACACTTTTTTTAGTGAATATTCCATATTGAGTATACACTATACATAGTGTATTATGTATACAACAAAGTAATTTGTTAACACTTGTTTTGGGCGGACCTACCCCCGAACCGGTAAAGGTTTAAACGGGGCCGACTACCATTCAGAACAAGCCCGGAAACGTAAAAACATTTTTTATATATAGGAGGTTTTAACCATGACTTACAACGAAATCAAAACTAATTACAAGTGGACCGTAAAAAAAGCGCCGGACGTGATCAATTTAAGAGATATTGACGGACGTTTTATCACATTAACAGAAACCCGCTACACCAAGCGCGGCGGCCGTTGGACCGAGACCGAAAGCACAACGGAACTTATACCGGTCGAATTTTATCTTAATTCAGTAGACGCGATCCCATTTTTTAAAAATTTGGGAGGCCGTGAAAAGTTAGTTCTTGCATATACGCAATATGGTCACATCCCCGTTGAAATCCAGAGTATAAGCCCATACGGAGAAAACAAAACAGTTAGACGCTTTACATTTTAACAATTATCACCCGCAAAAATTCAACAGGCACCGAGACAAAAAGCCGGCCCAATACCGGCGGCGGGTTTCCTGGTAACTATAAACAATCTTATATAATCGGAGGTTTTAAAAATGCGTTATATCATGGACCCGGCACACCGTGCCACATTTAACAAAAGCGGAAATATTAAGCTTGGGAATACTTGGAACTTTTCGACCGTATACGGAAACGACGTGCACACGGTCGATTTTAACGGGGAAACATTAACGGCCCGCGGCACTTGTGGCAAGTATTGCAAGGGATGCAAAAGCGCTTGTTATGTTAGAAAAAGTTATAGATATCCAAGTGTTATATATAGCCATATTAAAAATACACTTGCGATTAGACACAATACTGCTGCAGCTTTTAACGATCTTACGGCCGCAATTGTTAACGCAAGAAAAAAGCCGGAAATTATAAGAATAAATCAAAGTGGCGAAATTGAAACCGCGGAAATTTTCCGCAAGTGGTGCGAAATGGCAAGACGTTTTAAAAATATAAAGTTCTGGTTATATACAAAAGCTTATAACCTTGTTACACCGGAAATTTTAGCCGGAAACGTACCGGAAAACATGACTATATTATTTTCTATATGGCATGAATACGGAGTAAAAGAATACAGAAAAGTGTCACACTTTAATAATATAAAAGCTTTTGTCTATGATGATAATAATTTTGATTACAAGGCCGCCGGCGTTGAAATCCAAACATACTGCAATGCATACACAATGCAAGCCGGCAAAATGACACTTAATCATAATATCACATGTGATAAATGCAAAAAATGTTTTAACCGTGCAGCCGGATGCAAGGTTATTGGATCTTTACCACATTAATATAAACGGAGGTTTAAAGCTATGAAAAAAGGCGTATTAAATTATAGTGTTGTATATATTGAAAACGACGAGCGAAAAGAAGAAATTTTTATAACAAAACTTAGTGCAATAAATAATTATATAGGTTTGTTATATAGTCACAAAAATATATCATCTTTAACGGTTTATGAAATTTATAAAAAACCTGGAAAAAACCCGGAAAATATAACCGGAAAAATTAACAACTTTTTAAATAATTAATTTGGAGGTTTAACGGATGCAAGACAAATATTTTATACAATTTAATGATATATCAAAAATCGTAATTGATGCGAAAAATTTCGGAGTGCCCGCAATACTACTTGTTAACGGTGAATACTACGAGATAAAGCCGGAAACGATCCCAAACAAAGAAAATATAACAAATGACAATTTACCATTTTAATAATAACGGAGGTTTACAATATGGATTATTATAAGAATATGTATGATCGTTACAAAGTCGCAAGTGATGAAAAAAAGCTTGCCGGCCTTAATTACTGGATTGAAAAACACAAAGAAAACTTAATAAACAAAAGAGATGATTTAATTATACTTAGTGCGAAAATGATAGCAATTATCACACTTGCAATTGATGAGAAAAAAATGGAGGTTTAAAGATATGATATTAAGCTTTTGTATATTAATATTATTTATCTTTTATACGTCCGGCGGGTTTAAAAAATTAATGGATTTTTACCGATACCCGGAACCGGAACCACTGCAAAAAATGCCGGGCCCGAATAAAAGCCCGGAACCGATCCCGGAACCGGGACACATTACTGCAGCCCCCGCAACGGTTGAAACGATCACAAAGCCGGAACCGATCCCGGAACCGGAACCAATAAAGCCGGCCGGAGACCGGCGGCAACTTGAACGAATAGCGGCTAATTGTTTAACCGCGGCCGGGTGCAAATTTGATGTATGGACTTTTTGCAGGTTTAAAAGTGATTTGGAATTGATGGAAATAATAAAAGATTATAATTTGAATAAATAACCAGCGGCCCGGATTAACGCCGGGCCCATAATACAAAACGGAGGCCGCAAATATGGAAAATATAACTATATATGATTTATTAGAGAAAATTTTTCTTGCAATGTTACCGGCCTATAAAGGCCATGAAAAACAACTCGAATTGTATCTTATAAATTTACCTAATGACAAATTAAAAGAGCTTGCAAATAAATATATAACGGAGGTTTAAACCATGAAAAATATATATAAAATCGAAATATTAAACGGTTATATGACCGAGACCAAAACAGGCTATACCAGGCCGGAAATCTTAAAAACTTTGTTATTCAAAAACTACTATGATGCATTAAAAGCATATAAGGCCGAAAAAGCAAAAAAGGCCGGCGCCGTATTACTATATAAAAACGACGTATTAAAACATTTTAAAACAATTTAATAATATATTATACCCGCCCGCCGTGGCGGGTTTTTTTATTTGCTGCAGTAATGTGTCCGGCCTAAAATGCCGGCCCGCTGAAATCCTTTTAAAGCT
>DEFA01000023.1:49785-56730 GCA_002350525.1 Lachnospiraceae bacterium UBA2864
TTTTGGATATATACCCGGACAAATACCCGGCCCGGTTTTATAACGGCTTTAAAAAGCCATATAGGGCCCACAAAAGCAATAAAATATCATGACACTTTACTGCAGCCGGCCCACATCAAAAAAGATCCCGGAACCGGCAAAAATGCCCGGCCGGGTTTTTGTTGTGCCCGGTCTTATTATATGCCATTGTGACCGCGTACAATGCCAAAATAACCATTTTAAACCGTGCACCACTATTAATATAAGGGTAGACGCTAAAAGCGCCTTAAATCGCCGTATAAAGGCCTTTTTTGACAATTCCGCGACAATTTACACTGTTTTTAGTGTATTTGTCAGACTATTTAACAATTGTCAGACAACTTAAAGTTAAAGGCCTTTAACCCGACCTCAAAAATGAAAAGCCTGGGGGGAGGGGGATCTAAAATCTGGGTGTGTGTGTCTCAAATTTTTTTTGCAGATCTGAGAGACTTTTGACAGGGGTGATTTGGAGAGAAAAATTTTGAAAAATTTTTTAAAATTTTGATCATTTTTGAAAAATATCACTATACCAAGGGGAATATAGTGAGTTTTCTGGGTGTGTGTCAGCTCTTCTGCCCTAACTCAGTGAGTTTTTTCGTGACAGGGGGCACCTGTTAACAAATAAGTTGTTGACACTTCGTTAACACTATGTTAACATGATAACAACAAAAGACGTTAACACATTTTATGGGAGGTGTTTTTATGAAGTACGGATATGCAAGAGTAAGTACCAAGGAACAGAACGAAGATAGACAGATTGAAAACCTGTTAAAGAATGGTGTTGAGAAGGATAATATCTTCATCGACAAGATCTCAGGAAAGAACTTTAATAGACCTGAATATCAGAATCTGGTTGCTAAGCTCCAGGAGGGTGATGTTCTTTACATCCACAGCATTGATCGTCTGGGCCGCAACTACGATATGATCCTTGAGGAGTGGAACCGGATCACAAAGACTATCAAGGCAGATATAATAGTCCTGGATATGCCGCTGCTTGATACAACTCAGGATAGAAGCAATCTTACCGGAAAGTTTATGGCAGACCTGGTGCTGCAGATACTCTCCTACGTTGCTGAAGTTGAAAGAAATAAGATTCGTGAAAGATCTCGTGAAGGTATTGAGCTTGCAAAGGCAAAGGGTGTTTACGATAAGGTTGATATCGACATGGATCGCGTCGCAGAGCTGAAAAAAGAAGTCGCTGCTGGTAGAATGTCTGTAGCTGCTGCAGCTAGGGAATGTGGCATCAGCAGGCTGTCAATGTATCGCAGGTTTGAAAGAATTAAAGATTAATCCAAATAAAAGATAATTAGTGCCTCTGTCATACGTGACAGGGGTGCTTTTTAAATAAAAAATCCCTATCCAACACAATTGTTAGACAAGGAATGAAATAATCGCCATTCTGACCGAGCTGTAAGCTCCATATCCCGACGCAAATATTCAATTCGATAATTTATTCATCCGAGTTATGTAATCCTCTTAAATCGCCTTCTAGGGCTTCTTTAAACACGATAGGCCGTTACACTCTCCTTTTTCGTGTTTTAATTGTCAGGGTTCCCTGCAGGGTTCCCTTTTAAAGATTCGGCTTCGGAAGTGCCCGATTTTAAAGGGTTTCAAGAGGTTCCTAAACTTTCGACCCCCGCTGCCGGCACTCGGAAAGCCCGATTTTACGGGCTTTTTAAATTTCTCAGGGGGTTACCAGGGGTTACCTTTTTCTTATGTAAACCAAATCGGGCCCTTTTAGCCTTCTCCGAGCATTCTTAACTGCATGTTTTCTATTATAATTTTCTTCTCATTTATCACCTTTACTATGGAAGCATCATCTTCCACCAAAAGAACCTGTATCATAAAAACCTCCGCACCTAGGATGAATAAATATTACTATACAAATCTACCGAACTTCTATCAAGAAAAAAAGTCAGGGCGGACCTGACTTTTTGATTCCCTATTGATATGAATTTATCACTCTTTGTTAATAACAGTTGCAACTTTCTTCCTGATAATATCCGCTACATCTCTTGATATCATAACTACTTCATCAGTTACATTTTCTTTTACAGGAAACCATGATTCATCAGGCGTAGTAAAATCGTATGATTTTAAGAAGTCCTGATCAGGAAGTTTTCCTGTGATTACATTTGTAAGTACCATTGAAACCAGATAATCACCTATTGCAGAAGCATGTTCTCCATCTCTGTAATACAAATCCACACCACATTTTTGCAAAAGCTCAGGCAAGGCTAAGCTCCATACTTCCCCGATTGGAGCAAGTAATGCACCCTGCTCTCTAGCCAGTTTTTGATATCTACGATTCATCTCTGACTGATTTTCCGGCTTATTTTTCTCAGCCCAGGTTTCAAATATGATAGGCACTGTATTTACTTTTCTACACATTTCAATGATTTCGGAAGCATAAGTGATCGTATCCGCTTCATCAGGCATTGGATGAGCCTGCTCCTGAATAATACAATAATCATATTTTCCATGAAGTATATTAAAACGTTCGGAGAAGTACTCTTCACCCATATGCCACTTCAAAGACCGGCCTGAATATGCCAGCATAAAAACTTCGCATTTTTCACCGGTAGCACTTTCTATCATCTCACGCATCAATTCCGGCATATCATTCATATATGTGTGGCTATTGCCAATAAACAAAACTTTCATCATTCCTATCAACCCTTGTTCTCCAAATTTCCTTTATTCTCGATATAGTCTTTCAGCCTTGAAAAAGTGCTGTTCGAAAAGTCATTTTTGTACATGGACATTGGTTCGCCCGGCAATTTGTACTCATGGGATGGGATCAGTACGCACGTGAATGAATGATCACCATCCTCACAGTGGAAAGTTATCGTCTCGACAAGCCTTGTATATTTTCTATGTGATTTAGCTCTGTAGCCCATCGACGTCCTGTACGACCGTATTTCTTTGCTCAGATTAATGCTTCTTATCGAAGTGTACTCTATCCTCTTCTTAAAGATCCTACCGAATGTAACAGCTGTATCGTTAGCGCGAACTATTCCTTCAATTTGGTAAAATCCAATCCAGCAGATAAACAAGAAGATAGATATACCAAGCATTGCGAAGAATATACTATTGTCAATAGAGTCACGTTTAATGAATGCGATAACCATCAATATTATCGCTGCAAACAGTGGTACATCATATCCGGCAATATCGTCTTTGACTGATTCATAACAGTACTTTTCTTTCATTTCGTATTTCATAATATTCCCTCTAAACCACCCTTGAATTCCACTATGCTGTCGTATTCCAATACAGCATAATATATTCATTCGCAGTGCATAAAATCATAATGTGCTCAAACTGGTCTTCCGGACTCATAGTGTATGATTCCAGCACTTCCTCATAATCAATCTTCACTGCATCCTTCATGTTTAAAACAATTGACTTCATAAAACTGATATCGTCATCATTTGATTTAATAAATTCATTCTCTCTATTTAGAAGTTTTTGACCAGCATCCGGAGCATCTATATGGGGCTGTCCAAAAACTTGCAAGCAACGGAAAAACCTTGGTTTTCCCTTTTTTCTGGGGAGACCCCAGTCCCCCGTATGAGATTTTTTATTCGACACAACCCGTATGTAGGGTTAACTTCCGATTTATTTTTCTTTCAATTCCTTGTTCATCTTAACAACAGCAATTATAAAATGAACGATTGCAGCAACAAATGATGGTAAACTAACAAAAAACCATAAATACATAGCCCCGAGTCCACGCAGGATAAAGTTGTGGTCGTTTATATAACTAATGACTCCAATTATCACTGTTATTATAGTTATCGCAAAACAAATCAAAGAGACAGTAAACCTTGACGTTTTATCCTTTATAGCTTCGACAAAATAAGCAATACCCGTTACTAAAAATGGCGTAGTTAACATACTGATAAATATTGCATAAAAAGGTAACACATCATTCAAAATAAGAATAAAGCCCACAACTGATAGTATGAATAGCGGAATTATCAACTTAATAAAAAACATTTTTGTTCTTGATTCATTATCTTTCATAAAATATTGTCCCCCTTATCAATACAAAGTTATCTTAACAATCTTCCTCTAAAATACTGTTCCTGAAAATCGATCATTTTTAGGATTTCCTCGTCAGTATAGTTTCTTTCATCGATAGAAACTATCCCATTTATCCTCAACATCATTTAATCGATGATAAACTGGAAATAAACATTTATAAATTACTCGTTTTATCCATCTCTTTTTACAACTATCACTATTCAAGTGAAACAATCAATAAAAGTTTCATTGTTTTCCTGCAACAATATCTATTCCAAAGATTACAGCAACGCCTATAGTAGCACTGAGTATTGCATATAGAAAAGCTATTCCCATATGACCACCTTTAATAAGATCAGTTGTTTCCAGTGCAAATGTTGAAAATGTAGTAAATCCACCACAGATTCCGGCTTTCAGGAAAAGTATCCATTTCGGATTAATTTCCGGATTTCTGGACGCCAGAACCGTTATAAGTCCTATCAAAAGGCATCCAATAATATTTATACAAAATGTTTTGACTGGAAATACCATTGTTTCTTTAACCGGTATTAGTCCAATAAGGTAACGAAGCACCGCACCTATGAAGCCACCCATACCTACTGCTATTATGTTCAAAGCTACATCCTCTCCGCCTTATAAAACGGGCATCTTTCTTTTATACATTGTTGATTCTGATTCGAAAACTCACATTCCTGATCTTCATATTCCAGTTTTACATCGTAATGCGAATTAACGTATTCCGTACCATTTTTAAATGCTACCATAGCATCTCTTTTACAACATCTAGGTCCATTGATTTTTCCTAGTTCACTAATAGCTTTTGAAGTAAATGACATATGTTTCCCCCATGTACCATCTGTAGACAAGGGGCCTGTACCATCAATTATTGCTAAAGCTGCTCCAATCGAAGTGATAGCACCGCATACTCCCCATAATCCACACATAGCTCCTGGCATCCTTAGCCCTTCCTTTACCAGCTGTTCCAGACTAGTATCTATATCAATCTTTCCACCAGCATTATAAAACGCCATAAGAAGGCATGCTCCATCAAGCACATGATGTTCTGGGCCGTGCATATTTATATATTCTTTTTTAGCGATTATCTTAAAAATATGCACAGGATTATTCCCCTGTTCCTGCTTTATATCATCTATGATAAGCTGTGCTTTCTCTTCAATAGTCATTATCACAATTTCTCCAAATCTAATATTCTATCTTTATTCGTAACACTTTCCACCATGAGAACATTCATGTCCCTCGTGGTGATTATGATGATCACAAGTTGCTTCTCCTATTTCAGGAAGCGAACCATCTATAAATGCCTTTACTACTTCATCAGCATCACCAGATGCACCTGCATAAAGTCGAATACCAGCTTCAGCCATTGCCATTTGAGCACCGCCACCTATACCACCACAAATCAAAACTTCTGCACCAAGATTCATAAGGAATCCTGCTAATGCACCATGACCTGTCCCATTCGTATCTATCACTTCACTTGAAATGATATTTCCATCCGTTATATCATATACTTTAAACTGAGGTGTTCTACCAAAATGCTGAAATATTTCTCCATTTTCATAAGTTGTTGCTACTTTCATCTTTTCATTCTCCAATCAGTATTCAATTAGTGAAATATCGGGAAAACCCTTTGCTGTTTCCCATTTAGAAATAGTCGCATTTGATACTCCGATTCTGTCAGCAAGCTGTTTTTGAGTCAGACCTTTTTCTTTTCTTATTTGTGCTATAAGCATTCCAGTTTTTTCATTGTTCATTATAAAATCACTCCTTTTTTTCTTTTATAATAGACAATGGTCGCTATACAATACAATCAACGCTACGTAAAATCGTACTACTCTGCGTAAAACTGAAAGAGATTGTTCTATCTACTTATAGTATTCTAATAACGCCTCATCAATCAAAGCAATTGGTTCTTTACCTTTAATTTTGTTATATAAAGCAATCTGAGTAATCTCATCTTTATCTTTAATCATATCATACAACGACTCAATGCTCATTTCTGGAAGACATACCCCATATAAACCACCTAACTCGATACGTTCTTCCTTAGAAAAATAATCTGGCTTAAGCAAAATCTTCATAGCTCCAAGATATGTAATATCCGAAATATCAAATCCTAATTCCTCATTACACTCTCTCACTATACATTCTCTAGCGGTTTCACCTTTTTCGGCACATCCGCCGAAAATCTCATACCTGTTTCTCCATTTATTGCGTCCTAACAGATATTCATCGCCCACCTTAACAACAGCTAGACAATGTGTAAATAAAGGATCACCAGAAAGAATATCTTCACTCCTGTCATCAAAAGAAATGAGAAGATTTCCATCTTGATCTTTACATATATAGTCTTTGTAATCCATATTTCATTACCCCGATATTCTGAATGATAACAACTTAATCCTTATAATATACATCCGAAATATGCAGTCTTTCCGTATACCACGTTTTAATGTCATGAATTATTACTGTATCTGAATCCTCTATAAAAATAGCTTGTTCATAATTCATTTTTCTGACGTATTCGATATCATCCTGTTCATTTTCTGAAATGATATCAACATTTTCATAATCATGTGCAAGATAATTTTGGCGTAGATGTAATGCTATATCGATATACTCCGGCTTGTAATAAATCAATGTCTTTTTCATATACTCACACTCATAATAATTTATATTCATGAAGAATACTCAGATTTCATCTTTAAATAGGAATAAAATACAGAAAAAGGCCATTCAGACTTTCTGCTTTTTAGATTATATCATGAATCATTCATCGCTTGTTATTATATTATTTTCATAAATATTTATCCGCCACTCCTGTTGCTACTTGTCAATAGTTTCTTGTACTTTTTCTTGTGGAAGTGCTGAAAAACC
>DEFA01000023.1:56739-72031 GCA_002350525.1 Lachnospiraceae bacterium UBA2864
TCCGCTCTAAATGTAGGCATTAAAAAAGGACCGGATTTTTCTCCGATCCCACATATGCAGCTTATTCATCAGAAAATCATTTCAATTTCCTTCAGATCCTTTTTTCATAATAGCCAAGAATGCTATCACAGTGCATATCAATAAAACTACGTTTTAGTCCTGCTCGCTCTTCTTGAACACCGCCTTCAGCTGATACATCACCTTGTCATGCTTAAAGATAAGCGCCGCCACCAGTCTCCACACCCAGCACACCGGCAGAAGCACCGGCAGCGTCTTCAGTACCGGGAATATCCTCACCATCTGGTCATACGGCAGAAACGCCCTCGACCAGAAATATCCCCATCGCCCTTTCTTCGCGATCTGCCTCTCAACACTATGCTTTATAGTGCCATAAGTTCCACTGGCAAGAATGTACCTCTCATTTTCAAGGCATTTCTCACTTGCCTCAGCCTCTCCAAACCAATAGTCTGCCACCTCGCGCATCTCTCGTTCAAAATCTGTCAGCCCCAGTTCAGCCAGAATCTCAGTAACCTTACCCTCATCCCACGATTCCCTGTACCTCTTCCTGATCAGATAAATATCCATGAAAGACCGTATTCCGCTTCCGCTCGCTTCATAATGCTTATAAAGATGCGCGATATGATACGCATAAAATTCTTCTGCCGCCATCTCATAAACATAAACATTTCCCGGAACCGGATTAGCATGGGAAAATCCATCCTCATAATAATCCCGTATCCCCTCCATCTGCTCCGGCATCAGTGAACGGTGGATCTCCACATTTATGATCGGGTACTTCTTATAAATGTCATGATGGCTTGTACCGAAATGCTCGCATACAAACCCGTCCGTAGTCAGAAGCTCCCTGACGCGAAGTGCATTTTCCTCATCAATCAGAATATCCAGATCCGCCATGAGCCTCATGTCCGTGCGCGGATAAAGCTCCTTCAGCCTGCTTCCCTTGATCGGAAGGCATCGTATCCCATTCTCCGATAAAAGCGAATAGATCCTCTTCAGCTCCGTCGTAAGCGTCACGTCCTTGACAACGGCCTTATTCCTAACTTCCTTCCACTGTTTCCAGAGCTTCGCATCCGGCTTTCCGGACAGCTTCTCCACGGCATAGCAAGCAGTATTCGCCACGCTGTGTCTGTCAGCCTGCCTGAAAACCTCTTCCCACGAAACCTCATCCGGCTTTTCCTGCGGTCTGGCATCCTCCAGGGCACAGGATAAAAGATGCAGCAGGTAATGTTCATTTGTCCTTATATCACTTATCATTCCCTGCCTCCGTAAACACCTTATCCCTTATCTCGATCACCCTGTCGCAAAACGAAAGTGCAGCCTCTCTGTGCGTAACGATCAGTACCGTCTTGTCCGTCATCCTGCACAGGTTTTCAAGTAGCCTCTTTTCCGTCTGGGCATCCAGAGCAGAAGTAGCCTCATCTAGAAGCAATATCGGAGCGTCAAAATAAACCGCCCTTGCAATGGCAAGCCTCTGTACCTGCCCCTCAGACAGTCCTTCTCCCTTTTCACCGATCACTGTATCCAGACCCTGCGGCAGCTCATCCACAAAATCAGCACAGGCAATATGGCAGGCTCTCTTAACCTTATCCCTGTCCGGATCCCCTTCCGAAAGAAACGTCACCGTCTCCCATATCTTTCCAGAAAGCAGGAAGTTTCCCTGTGGAACATATGCAAACAGCGGACGTGTCACCGGACTCACAGACAGCTTGTTTCCATCATCACATTCCAAAAATAAATTGCCTTCATCCGGCTTATACACAGAAAGCAGGAGCTTCAGCAGCGTGCTCTTTCCGATCCCGGACCGTCCCGTAATGGCGGCAAACTCTCCCTTACCTACAGAAACTGATGCCCCGGCCAAAACCGATTCCGCACCCTCCACCGGGTAAGTAAAGCCAATGTTCTCGGCCACAATGCATGAAAGCTTTCCATATACATCATCCCGCCTTGATACCGGCATCCGTTCTTCCTTTGCATCCGGTTCAAGCTCTTCCAGTTCCATCAGCCTCTCAGCAGAAGCCAGCATTGCATAATACTTCGGCAGATATCCCGTTATGCTTGCCACCGGCGACTGGATCTGCCCCACCAGCTGCAAAACCGCAGCCAGCGTACCATAGCTGATCGAACCATTTAAGATCCCAAGTCCGCACCACACAAGCCCGAACAGATAGCCTCCCTGCATAACGGCACCAAACCCAAGATTGCAGACCGCCGAAAAAAAGCTTCTGCGAAGCCTCTGCTCTTTGTGACAACGCATCCTGTCACCAGCCATACCATCAGCTTTATTCTCACCACCGTAAGAGCGGATCACCAGCAGATTTCCCACTGTCTCTTGAAGAAAAGAACGAACGCTCCCGTCCGCTTCCTGCACCCATTTATGCATCTGCTTCATAACCCTGCGGAACAGATATGTCACGAATATCAAAATGACACCGCCAGCCAGAAAGATCAAGGCAAAACGGTGATCCAGATAAAACAGCACCGCGGCAGCCCCGATTAGCTTCACAAGCAGCGCCACCGTATCAGGGAAAATGGCCGCAACACCATCCGTCACCACCACCGTATCATTCGTCATCCTGTTCTGCAGCTCGCCCGTATGGAACGTAGAAAGAGCCACATAGGATCTTCCCAGAATAACACGGTAGGCACGTTCCTTCAGGGCATTCTCCGTATCCGCCCTGACCGCTTCATCCGTCCTACTGATAAAATACCTGAGCGCAAGCTGCCCCAGTATGATTCCGCCTAAAATGGCAGCGTTCAATATAAAACCATCCCTGCTCCCTGTAACCGCCGCATCGATAGCCCTACGCATTACAAGGGCAAACACCACCATGCTGACGGAAACCACAGACTGCAGCACCGTCAGAATAATCACGCCACACCTTGCATCCTTCGATGCATCAATTACCCACCGGAGCGGCTTTCGGTTATGCTTCTCCAAATCAATCACCGCCCCTTCCTGGCAAACCCCTGTATTCTCTTATGGCATTTCAACAGGATTTTCCTGATCGGAAACAGACCGCACCAGACATGGACATACAAACGATAACCGGGATTATTTACAGAAATCCATTTACCTTTCCTGTAAAACCTGACAGCCACGCCCGCCACCTGTAAAAAAGGAACCGTCTCCGGGGTAATGCAGTTATCGCCGCAGATCACATAAGAATCTTTACGAACCTTCATCACCCGGTGCAGCACGCTTGTCCCATCCTCGCGGACATGGAGGGTGATGTCGTATTTCCTCAGTGGATGCTTTGCCCTGACAATCTCCACCACATTTTCTTTGCTTTTCAGCAAAGGCTCCATACTGTTTCCCACCGGTACGGACAGATATCTTCCGTTTTTCTCAAGCTCCTTCAGCCCCGAGCTAATCATCCAAAAGCCCGGCATCCCGGATGATGCCGACGATCCGCCGCACATCCTTCCTTGCCAGTTCCTCCGAAACCTCATATTTTTGAAGAAGAGCCTGCACCAGCTCATCCTCCGTCTTTTCACTCTGAAGCTCACGGAAAAGAAAATCCGCCGTTTTATTGTTCCGGATCAGGCCGTTAAATACCTTCCCTGCTTCTCCGGTCGCAACGGCAACAAAATCTTCTCCGCTTTTCTCCATCACCATTCCGTCTTTCAGTTTCAATTTTCCATATCCTCCAAAACCGAATATGCCGTCCACACGGCTTCCTCTGAAATATTGCATTTCAGCCTGTAAACCGGCACACTCTTCATAAATTCGTTCACCATTCCAAGCGTCTTTTGCAAAAGCACCGGTTCCTTCGGACGGTACGCCTGATTTAACACCGTAGGGTATGCCTCACGGAAATCCACCGGTTCCACGCTGTTTTTATCTCCCCGTTCCAACAGGAACAATGCCTTAACCGGCGCAATCGTATTTGTCTGAAGACTGTGCTTTCCGCTCCATGGCGTTCCATAGGACATGATTTCATCTATTCCAACCCTGATCAATGGCTTATCGTCATTTATGATCACGGCACGTTTCCCGAAAACATCCTTCCACAGCCTGGCATGTGTGGACTTTCCCATTCCGGAAGTTGCCGCAAAAAGCAATCCCTGTCCGTCAATGGATACCGCTGATGCATGGAACATGAATATCCCGTCAGGGATCAGAAACTCACAGATTTTGCGATAAACCGCCGTGCTTTCCTCATAGAACGGCGGATAATCCTCTTCCGGAATCCTCTCCCTTGCCATTTCCTCATCTGACACAGTAATACGCTCGCCATCCGTTTCCGGTATTACATAATCCCAGCACAGCTCTTCCACATAAGAATAGCGGTTTTCTATGCAGAAGCTGTGATCCGCAAGCCTTACCGAAAACATAGCTTAATTGATCGGAATTTCAGGAAGCTCAACGCCCTGAGAACCACCGGTACCTGTATTCCCGCCATTATCATTACCCTTACCGTTTCCACTATCGGTCCCCTGGTCGCCGGTTCCGGTATTGTTGCCATTATTTTCCTGATCCCCGGAGTCAGCATTACCGCCATTGCTTCCCTGATCATTGGAACCAATATTCCCATCGTTGTTCCCTTGATTCCCGGCACCACCATTATCGCTGCTGTTATTTCCCTGATTTCCGGAACCACCATTTCCGCCGTTATTTCCCTGATTCCCGGAATCATTATTACCGGAATTGTTACTTCCATTCCCGGCATTATTATTTCCATTATGCGATGTATCCGTTTTATTTCCGTTGCTGTTATTACCCTGATTGTCTGGTGCTGCCGTCTGTTCCGGCTTACTGCTGTTCTGATTTCCTGTAAGATTCTTATCATTACGGGCTGTAGTATCCTGATCAATCAATACTTCAGGCACAGATATAACACCGGTACCATCTGATGACTCTGTGGACGGCTTCTTTTCTTCATCATTTTTTCCATCTCCATCATCAGCCAGAGGATCCTGCGTAGCAGGTACAGAAGATGACACATTGCTTTCCTTAACCTGTTCAGCTGCATTCTTCCACCAACCGCATCCTGTAATCCCCGCTGTAGCCAAAAGAGCCACAGCCGCGATACAGATATATTTCTTAAAGGACTTCATCCTGATTTTCTCCTTCCGAATCGAAACAATGGCGGGCAGGTAATCCCGCCCGCCACTTTCTGAAACTGAGTTGGTTCATCCGCCGATCGGTACTTCCGGACCGGATATCACCATAACATCCTCTGTCTCGAACTCGATGATCTCGGTTTCGGGTGATACGTATACTTCTCGTTCCATTTTAACCTCCTTAATTTGCATAGTTATATGCAGATTTACCATAGTTGTAAAGCCTCTGGGCAAGGCTGCCAAAAGTTGCATGATTTTCCACTTGACTGACATAGGTATTCATGCTGTATGAGAACGCCTGGCCGGTCTCGGTTCCATTCAGTTTGAATTTGGCAGTTAATACCTTCCTGAAGTCACCTGCCGACATCTGCGTAATCTCAACATAGTATTTGCCGCTTGTGGAAGTCGAATGGATTGAATATTCCACACTGTCGATTTCAACTGTGAGTCCTTCTATTCCGTTCGGTGCCATGAAATAGAATTGAAGCGTTGCGGCATTGTCCAGATTTGCTTTTGCGCTGTACCAGTAATAATTATCATCCCTCGTACCGGAAAGCATGGTTGTCACCACGCCATCTTCGCTTGTAGGCGTAACATATGTCGTAGCCAATGCTGCCTGAGCGGAAGTCAACTCACTTGTCGCAAGATTTCCGGTATTGTGGTTCATATAATTCTGAGCTTCCGCACCATAATACAGGACATCCACAGCCATGCACCTTGTTTCTTCAAGTGTGGCACTTGCAGGTATCAGTTTCTGAAGATCGCTGTCGCTCATTTTAAGTATCGTCATACAGTATTTCTTTACGCTGTAATTTTCCAGGGTGTCCGTATAGGTATCACCACCTACCACATAAGTCATAACCGCAGTATAGCTATCCCCTATATGCTCAGGACAAATACCGTCAAAGGTAAAGGCATACTTCTTATCGCTTTCCTTGGATCCTATAATATTTGTTTCCTTTCCATTCAGCGTAACCACCATGCTTGCACTTGTCGGTTCCTCTGTAAAGGTAGCGTACATCACAACGGAGATATCATTTTGCAGATATACCTTCGCACTGGATATCTTTCCGATGGGGGTATCATCCTCCCACACCGCCGTCACGGTCGTTTCCGCCGTAACTTCAATCTCGTCTCCGGGGTTCTTTGCCACGGCATCAGCGTTGCCGATCACCACGGACCACTCCTTAAACACTTTCCCTTCCGGTGTCATGAAAGTGCAATCCGGCAGGGTGTAGGTTTCCCCAATGGTCACATCCTCTGCTGCCATTGTTCCTAGGCCGCCATTCGGGGCAAAGGTGACAGCGTATGTCGTTGGAGGCATAACCGTCAACACACCATCAACATAACTGATGTTATAGTTTGCGGTCACATCCGTCTCGCCGTCCCTGATCGTTGCTGCACTCGGCGTGATTGTTCCCGTCATTGTGGCCTCAGCGGTGCTGCTTGCCGTCAATGTGACGGCAGAGATGCTGTGGCCGCTAACGAGATTGCCACTGGTGACGCTCCACTGGTCCGTACCCTGAGTGATGATGCCGTTCAGTTCCACACTCTGATTCGCCGCTGTGATGGTGACTGGTCTCGGCTCGATGGTATAACTGAGGCTTGCCGTTTTGCCCTCCACCGTGATGCTGGCAGTGTATCTGCCCGCGTTTATGGGAGCCGAATCCAAAACGGTATCGCCCTGCTTATACACTATGCTCGGCGTGGTCACACCCGGGATCTCGCCAGTAATGATCGCAGCTTTCGCCGTGCCGTCGTAGATCATATCGTTTGGCGCACTGATCGGCAAATAAAATGTCGTTCCGGATAGCGGACAGTCACTATCGCAGATGCAGGTCGCCTCAATGATCCATCCGCTGGCAGAATAGTTAAAACAGTGAGTATGCTGCAATAATTCAGCTTCACCGTCTGAACAACAGACTACTGAATAGACATCATTGTCGCTAGTGAAGTTACCCGCATTACCCTTACCAGAAAGACCACTGGTGAGCCTCACCGGCTTGTCTCCTGTCGGCGCAGTAACTGTGGTTACTCCAATAATACCAGTCAGCGCTGATTCAATCATAAGAGTTTTACCATCAGGAATGTGGACATTATACGCTTTTCCGCCGGCCGAGTTATCGGTAACTGTGGCCGAACCACCAAACTTAATCGCACCTCTGCTTACATAGTGGATACCGCCTGACCCTTTTACCGCTGTATTATTCTTGATTTCGCCGCCAGTCATTATGAAATTGCAATCTACATTGAGATTCAAACCGCCACCATAATAGCTGGCTGTATTGCCGCTGATTGTACCGCCCGATATGGAAACCGTGCTGTTGTCACTGGCTGCAATGCCAGCCCCATGCATTGATGTATTCCCGGTTACGGAACCGCCATTCATATAAAACTTTGCTGTGCTTTGGAGAGATACACCGCCGCCAAAATGCTCAGATGTATTTCCGGTAATGGAGCCGCTTTCGAGCGTTACAATGCCTTGACCTTGTACCCGAATGCCTCCACCATAAGAAGACGGACTTGACCCTTTGTGGTTGCCACCAGTGATCATACCATTCCGTTCACTGCTATTGTCACAAATGGTTAGTGACCCTCGAACTTCCATGACATAACCGTTCTTAATTCCTTGCGCAAGGTGCCGGTCGATCTTGTGGCCGTTCAGATCAATCGTAACCGTCCTGCCTGCGGGAACCTGCAAAGCTGATTCACCATCGCAGGCCACCACATCGCCTGTCAGAGTAATGCTTGTTTCGCCTGAATCTATCCGGCTCTGAAGCTTTTGCCATGCAGAAGTAAATGTAGCCGTCACATTCACATCTGCAGCAGGCATGGTAAAGGTATATCTATTGGGGTCTGTTGAATCCTGCGTTGTTGTAACGGTATGTGTTCCACTGCCGTCCGTGTAGGTGACTGACAGGGTTCCTGTGTTCATCTCACTGCCGTTGACAGGCTGAATCGTCAGGCTAACAGTCTGTCCCTCAGCCTGTGTCCATGGATTCGGAGTGATACTGCCATAGGAAATGTCTCCAATTATTACTGCAAATTTGTCGGTGTCCGTAGGGATAAGAGTCTTGTTGGCAATGACACTGTTGTCTGTCAATGTTCCTGCCGAAAACACTTCGCTATCATTCGATTTGTTCTTAAAAGACTTTTCCAACGTCACATTACCGACATAGTTTATCGCCGTAAATTCATCATTCTCACTCGTCCATCTCATCTTAATGTTTGGCGTTTTTTTGGAATTAGCGCCTGCGCCAATACCGTTACCTGTGCCATTGGCTGTGACAGTGCCGCCGATGATGCTGATAGTCGTCGGGGATTTGGAATTGTTGCCCTGACCGATAGCCGCGCCGGAATTTCCACCGCTGATTGCACCCGTAGCCGTAACTGTTCCTCCGCTGATGCTGATAGTCTGTGCTGCTTCGGAGGCGTTGGCTGTACCGATACCCACACGGCCGGTCGAGGTAACGCTTCCGCCTAAGATATTCACGACGATCTCCTCTGTCGCAGTGCCTGTGTTTCCTCCGCCAATACCGGTACCATAGGCATTATCGCCGTGTGCTTCAACCGTACCGCCACTGATGGTAATCGTTGTTTTCCCTTTCGCACCCTGACCGCTTCCTATTGCTGCCGCGCCGTTATTTACAGCAGCTGAAGCATTCACGATACCGCCGGTGATGTTGATCTGAATCTCTTCATTTCCCTCACTGCATCCTCCGATTCCGGCACCGCGGCTTTTCCCTTGGGCAGTGACATTTGCGGTTCCGCTGATTGTAATAATACTTGTTTTGGAATTCATGCTCCCGCATCCGATACCTGCAGCGCCGTTTCCTCCTGTAGCTGTTACGGTTCCTCCGCTGATTGTAATGCGCCCTCCTTTGTTGTTGTAACCGGTGCCTATGCCCGAACCATTGGCTCCTCCCGTTGCCGTAATAGTTCCACCACTGATTTCAATCTGTACTTCTCCCCTAGGTGTCTGGCCGCTCCCAATCCCCGCTGCGCCGGTTCCTCCAGTTGCATTTACCGTACCACCACTTATATAAATAGGACCATCCTCTCCATAATAACCGCTGCCAATCCCAGCACCGCTTTCATTTCCATATGCCGTAATGTCCCCCGCTTTGATCAAAATGGAATCATATCCGCCGTAACTGCCACCGCCGATTGCAGCTGCACGGCTTCCACTATATGCCGTGATTCTTCCCCCGTAAAAGTTTATATTTCCCGCGTTCCTTGTTGAACTGTTGTTTGTGAAATCACTGTCACCGCTTCCGATACCTGAATTGAAAGTATTACTCTTGTTTCCGGCAATCAGCTCACCCATGTTATTTCCAGTGCTTTGTGCGTAAATGTTAAGGGTGTTCCCCGTTGTCACGCGAATACCGTTAGTGACAGTCAGGGTCATTCCGTCCATCAGGATTAGGTTCACCGTGCCATCAATGGTCACACGGTTGTCGAGTGTCATATTCTGGGATGCCACTACCCAACCGCTCCATGCAGTATCATCGGAGCGGACATAGCTGTAATTATTGCAGCTTTGACTGCTGCCGTTATTATCAATATATGGTATGGATGCTTGAACGCTGTCCCTAAATGTCACACTGACAGTGGTATCCTCATCCGGCATGGAGAAAGTATAAATCCCGTTCTCTCCACCGGACAAAGCCTGCCCGTATGTTTCACCGAAAGAATAAGAAATGCTATCCACGGTCTTGCCCGCAGTGGGCTGTACGGTAACCTTGATGATCTCGCCTTGTACTGCTTTTGCAGGCTTGATGATAACCTCGCCGTCAGTGCTCTCATAAGATGCTGATATATCGTGAACACCATCGCGAAGACTCCAGATTGCTTTCGCTGTAGTTGTGTGTCCAAACACATAGGTATCTCCAACATTGTATTGGATTCCATTGATTTCCCAATTTCTGAATTCATAACCATCCGGTGCGGTATATCCACACTCCGGGAGTGTGTAATTGCTAAATTCTCTGACAGAAACCGCATTCGTTCTTGTCCCATCCAGCGGATCCTGAACTGTCATTTCCCCACTACCGCCATTCTTATCAAAAAACAGAGTGCCATAAAGTACTACACTTATGGAATTAGGAAGGCTCTCAATGATAATTTGATACTCCATTTCATCGACAGTCACTTTGAGCCATCCAGAACCAAAGGCTTTGGTCAATGTCAGCGTGCTAGTATTTACTGTCATACCCTGATCTTCGGAAACAGAAGCTGCCGTAACAGTTCCGGTGATTTCCAATGGAGTAAGGATAGTGCTCAACTGAATCTCCGTCGTTCCTGTAATACTTCCCATAGAATAAGTCTTGCCGTTATAACTGAATGTCGCAGAATAACCTGAAGTAGAACCATTCTCCTCTGCAAATACTGGAAGTGGCACAGTTCCCAGCACCAATGCCACCATCAGAATGATTGACAATAATCCCTTTCGTAATCTTCGTTTCTTCATAAGCCCTCTTCCTTCCGTTTATTTTTTGGCGTTTTCTTCCGCGCTTTCACTTCTTGTTTTGATTACCGGTTTGTCCATACGGACATCATATATTCCCTTCATCATGCCAAAACCCGATACAGGATTGCTATGTTCCGACACGCAAAAAATACCGGGCACTGGGTATTATAATCCCCGTGTCCGGTATCACATCAACCAAATTATTATGATTTATTACTGTAAAAAGAGTATAGTTATCCCTTGCTTGCTTGCTTGCTTGCTTGCTTGCTTGCTTGCTTGCTTGAGCGTAGCGAATCTCGGCATACCTGTCAACCCCTTTCTGGTTATTTCTTCAAAAAATTCATAGTGCTTTATATCTCATAAGGAGAGCTTTTTTCTGCTTTTCCAACTCCTTTTCAGCATCAAATCCGCTCTCTGGAATGTACACAAGGCCTACCGCATATCTTGTCACTACCGCAAGCATCAGGTGAAGCGTAGTAGAGAACATCTCTTCCTCTGACTCATCCGTCCGGATCGTGTGATCCTGTTCGGCCCTCGTATACATTTCATGAAATCCGACTTTTAAGCCTTCGATGATATCCTGATATGGCTTCATCACTTTCGGATCAATGTTCTCAGACTGAATGTATATGTTAAAAAACTGGTTGAAACGCAGCAGGTCTCTTTTCGTCCGGTACAACTCTACAAAGGATTCCAAATAGAAATTAAAAATCTCTTCTGCCGTCATCCCTTCAAAATCCCAGTTCGGCCTGCGCTTCTCATTATCCCTGATAGTCTTATCCCATATCCATGTTGCCACGGCGAGAACCAGTTCCGGTTTCGTACTGTAATAGCGGTAAAGCGTAGTCGTTCCAAGACCACATTCTTTGGCAACTTCAATCATAGACACAGATTCAATGTTCTTCCTTGTATACAGCTCGTAGCTTTTCTCCAAAATGATTCTCTGTGTAGCCGCAGTCTGTATTGGGTTCTTTTTCCTTCCCCGCATCTATACAATCACTCCGAACAACTCTAAAAAAAGGGCGCACTAACCCCTTTCCCATGATTTCACGGGATATATTTTACCACTATTTCCTTGCTTTGTCAAAAGATATTTCGAAAAAAAGCCCTCCATTTGGAAGGCCGTGGAGAAGAACAGGATACGCATAAATCCCGTACAGGCTGAAAACAACCGATGTTTATCTATTATCTATATTCTTTGAATCTGTATTATCAGCTTTATCTTCCTTCTTTTTCTTCTCAATTAACCAGCACAGAATGCAGACATTTGAACATAATGCAGTTCCGAATCCCCAGTCAAATGCATAGTTCTAAATGGTTATCATGCTAAGAATAAATCCTACAATGAGAAAAATAAGTGTACGGCCAATATAGCAACCATTAAACGGAGTTTTAAATATTTCCTCATCCTTCATCCCATCCTTTATAAAACACTAAACTATTTAGTTCTAAAACTACCTGCTGCTTCATCGAGAACCCTTTTCAGTATCTCCTCTTTTTCGGTTCCGACATATTCCATAGGATAATTAATGCAAAAGCATATATTATACTTTTCATGGCAATATAGATACATCATATTGCCATAATATTCAATCTTAGCCTTAAACAGAAATTCACTTCCATCTGCCGGTTCTGCTTCAAGGGCATTTTGAAATGTACCGTATTCCTTAAACTGCTGTACTGCATAACTTATCCATTCATCCTGAAGTATACAGACATTCGGAAGATCATTCTCAGTCCAGGTCTCTTTATCCGGTGCATATACTGATATCACCCAGAATTCCTCAGGGTGATCCTCAGCTGCTTTAAATGTACTATCTATCTCATATTCATATATAGAATCATCAGCTGATATCCAATGCTTTTCACCCGATAATACTATATTATCGTTTGTCTTCTTTTGACATCCCGATAAACAAATAATCATTACAATGGTTAATATAAAAAGTTTCTTCATGTCAATTTCCAAAATGATACTTTATTGATTTCTGTAATATAGTCTGCTGTAATTCACGTGCCGCTTCATTGATAGCGTCAACATCAACTCTGTCAACTTTTCTTACAGGATAATAACACGGCGTAATGGAGTTCTTCTCCTCTCTCTTGTTTGGATGCATTGCAAGATCATCTACATGGTGATATCCGTTTTCAATCGCTCCATCCGGATAATATACATCTTCATAATAGGTTGTAATATTATCCTCTTCAGAAAGCAGAATATAGTAAGGTCTGGTATATTCTCCAAAACATTCAATAATTGAATTACATTCGCCTCCTCCGATAAGAGCATATAAATGCCCATCGACATAAAGGATCTTACATTCTATATAATAATCCTTATAGAATGGGAAAAATCCATTCTTAGTATCACCCGGCCTATCCATATATCTTGCAATCGGAGCATATTTAAGCTCATCATCTTTTTCTTTAAGCATAACTATTGAATTATATATGTATACCGGACGTTTTGCCGATTCTCCGGGATGAATGACTTCAGTTTTATCAAACTTATCGGAATGCGGCCATTTAAATCCCATAATTACCGGTTTTGTATAGTAATTAAGTGTATTCCACTCTTCAATGTACATTTTATACTTCTCATTCATACTCTCGAGAAGTCCATTATGTTCTTCTTCGATAAATGCGAGTCCACGAGCTTTCATATCATCATAAAAATCCTGAGCACTCTTATAATTATATGTTTCTACCCTATACCCATTCTTTCCCGAATAATAAAACTTTTCATGCAGATATCTGCCGATCTGCACTCTGAATATCAATAATAAAGAAAACGGAATCGGCAGACCGACAAGTAAAAATCCCCATCCGCTTAACTCCGAATGATACTTGATCATTATACGGATTGGATTAATAACATAAAAGATCACAGCGAGCGATATATTTATACATAAATATATAATCACCCCTAAAATAGCATAGCCTAATCCATCCCAACCATTTCCCGATTCTTTATTCATTGTATGACTAATAATATACGGAAGTATAAACCATACAAAAACTCCCGAAATCAGGCACAGTATGTATTCAGTTTTGATACTGCTTATAACCATAATACTTCCTTTCAATCATTTATTGTATTTTATGAAATCATATTTTCTATATACAAATACATATTATCCGGGAAATTTCTTGAATCAGTATTATCTTTTTAATAGTATATCATCATTATTACTATAAACTTATTGCCCGACAAATAATTAGAATTAGTTATTGTCGCTTATGTAGTATGTTTCATAGATTCTTGTAAAACTGCTACAGTAGCCGCTTGCGCAATCCATGAGTTCTAATATTAGATCTTCTTCATCCTCATTTTGTGCTAAAGATCTGCATTTTTCTAAAGCAGCAATCATATCATCCTGCTTTATACCTACATCACGTTGTTCTACTAGATATGATCTTATATCAGCATAATTACAGTTTTGCCGAATCATATCGATAACTTTATTAGTTATTTGATCCATTACATTTTTTCCTTTTTATAAATACTAATATGAAGTCTACTAATCACATATAAAGAATTCCAAAAGTATTAACTCATCCTTATACTGAAGAATACGAAACAGATCACTTACATTTCCGTTTCCAACCCATCCATAGCCTTCAAAAGCCTGATAGTATCCTTCACTTTGTACGACAATATCTGTAAGTTCTTCTGTAATATCCTGATTAAAATGCCATTCGCCGCAGATCCTTTTTATCTCACTTTCTTTATCTATAACAGATGTAAGGGTTATATCATAACTCTCATCTATAACTCCGTAATTGACGAATAGTCTCTTAAGTGCCTCCATATCTGTAATATCAAAGTCAAGCTTATCAACCTCCAGGTAGAAAGTAACACCTCCGGCTGAATATTCCTCTCCTTCCAATCTGTATTCTATTTCTTTCAAAGATTCATATATTGATTTTGCCATATAAGATATCAATTCCTCCGACAAATATTGTAATATATCTTATTTACCTGACCATTTTTCGAGAATTGAATACAATTCATCAAAAGAAGAGGCAACATAATTGATATCATATTCAATCATATACTGTTTGATGTTTCCTGAGGGCATAAACCACACCGAATCAATGGAAGCATTTTTAGCACCGAGCATATCTGAAGAGAGTGAATCACCTATCATAATACATGATGATTTAGATTCCGCAATCCTGTCAAAACAAATGTCAAAGAATGCTGCGTCCGGTTTCGTTACACCCATATCTTCGCTGATGAACAAATAGTCTATATATTTATCAAGTCCCGTAGATGCAATCCTGCCTTTTGCATTTATTGTCGCACCATTGGAGGCTATATAAATTCTGGCGTCCGAAATATTTTCCTTTATTTTTTTGACAAATTCCAGCGCACCATCCATCAAGACGCCATTCACAGACATTGTCCGTATGAAATCATTGTTAACCTTCAGCGGATCAAGGCCGGTTGAATCACCTTTACATTTTTCGAAAATGTATTGAAATCTGCTTGTAAAGAGTTCCAGACGAGTGATATTTCCTTTTTCAAGTTCCAGCCACAGAGTTTTGTTGTATTCTTTAAATGCCTGATATATTTCTTCTGAGAACGACAACCCATTAGCCTCAAGCACAATCCCAAGTGCCTTATACTCAGAAGCATGGAAATCCAGCAGCGTCTGATCAAGATCAAAAAGAAAGTTGTGATGCATTCATCTCCTCCTGTATTAGACCAAAGATCGAGTAGGAGGCGGCTTA
>DEFA01000004.1:0-43623 GCA_002350525.1 Lachnospiraceae bacterium UBA2864
TCTTCCATGTTACTGTGTACTTGCTTACTGTCGGTGTATACTGTGCTGTATATACTGTATTACCGGTTATGGCTTCAACTGTAGGACTCCAACCGCTAAAGCTGTATGTATAATGCGCTGTCGCCTTCTTGGTCGGTGTTGCACTGTCATACGTCGGTATCGTTCCATACGGAACATCGTTATCTGTCTCAAGTGTTGTTCCGTCGTCATTCTTCCACGTTACTGTATACTTGTTTACAGTAGACTTAAACTTTGCCTCATACGTCGCATCATCTGTTACTGTTTTAACTTCAGGATTCCAGCCATCAAAGGTATATGAATACTGCTTGTCCGTACCCTTTGTCGGTGTTGTTCCGTCATACGTCGGTGTGGTTCCATACTCTACTTCTTTGTCTGTTTCGAGTACTGTTCCGTTGTCATTCTTCCATGTCACTGTGTACTTGTTCTTGGTTGACTTATACTTTGCTGTATACTCAGCGTCATCATCAACCTTCTTAACACTCGGATTCCAACCATCAAACGAATAACTATATTCTGCCGTACCTTCTGTCGTCGGTGTTGTTCCATCATATGTCGGTGTGGTTCCGTACTCAACATTTACATCCGTCTCAAGTATAGCTCCGCCTATATTTTTCCATGTGATGGTATATTTGTTTATATCCCATCTCGCATAGAATGTCTTATCTCCCATATCAGTATCTGAAACCACAACTGAACCTATAGGAGTTTTAAATTCAGGGTCAGTATACCATCCCTTAAATGTATGACCTGTCTTTGAAGGATCTACCAAAGACCTTACGCCCTGTCCGTATGTATACTTCAGCGGATTGATCTCTGGATTCGTTCCTCCGTTCATTACATAATTGATCTTGTATTCTTTCGGAGTAAACTTTGCATAGAACACCACATTGCCATATAAATCATCCGGTATTACCGGAGACAATACCGGCTTTTCAAAATCTCGGGAAATAAACCATCCGTTAAAATCATGTCCCGTTTTCGTTGCATTTTCAAGAGATTTTACACCTATTCCGTATGTATAATTCGTCGGATTGCTTGCGCTGTTTGTTCCTCCGTCCAATTCATAACTTATACCAAACGTCTTCGGAGTCCACTTTGCATATATAACCGTTTTTATGGTAACAGTGTCCTTATCAAAATCCCAGGCATTTTGACAACTACTCTCTTTATACCAGCCTCCGAAATCATAACAGTCATCGGTCAGATCCGTCGGTTTTGTAACTGTACCATTATATGCCACAGACTGAGATGACGGTGCGTCTTCCTTACCATGCCCGTTCTTATTAAATGTTACATCGTATTTTCTTTCTGTTTCGGTATATGTTGCCTTATATGTCGCATCTCCCGCAACCTCTACCGGAGTGGGATTCCAACCGGCAAATGTATATTCATACTGGCTACCGGATTGTTTCGTAGGTTCTGTTCCGTCATATGTAGGAATAGTACCCGCATCTACGTTCTGATCTGTCTCCAGAACGGTATCATCTTCATCTATCCATGTTATAGTATATTTTTTCGGAATCCACTTTGCATATAATACTGTATTCTGAGTAACAGTATTATTTTTAAAATCCCATTTACTGTTTTCATCAAAACTGTTATCCGTATACCACCCATCAAAATCATAGTGATCTGAACTTAAGGCACCCGGATCCGCTACAGTTTCACCATAAGCCGCATACTGAGTAGCCGGAGCTGTTCCATGAGCAGTAACGAACTCAACGCTATATACAGCTTGCAGTTGCAACTCATAAAAATAATATCCTCCGGAATAGCCGGTGTTTTCATTAATACTTTTAATTTTATAACCAGATATTGCGCTCGATGGATCTGTCGCATCTACCGTAAATCCGGCATTTGCTAAATTTTTTACTGCATATGAATAGTGAAATTTATCACCTGTACTATACCCTGTCTTGTTATCGGCATCCGGCGTCCCCGTAATCATTTCAGATTTTTCAACATTTTTATATTCGTATATTATTGAAACATATTGATCCATGCTATATCCATCAACAGCGCTTTGAAAAGTCCAGGTCATCGTATCTCCTGCAGTAACAATCTTTCCCTTATAATCCGAAACTGAACTTTCGTCTTTTGCAATTCCCATCTCAATATCAGCCGCATACACACTTGCCGGAATCATATTAATAATAAGTAGTACTGCCAGCAGCATAGCCCAAAATGACTTTTTTCTTCTCTTAACTTCAGCCCTCTGATTCATACTTTCCTCCCCCTTATTATATAAACCAAGTGCCTTATCCCGTCCCTTATAGTTCTGAGCTTAGATTGCCTGGAATCTCTGCACTTCTTTAAACTCACCGGAACCTGACCGATTCTTAGTTTCTTTCTTTCAGCCTCCGCTATCATCTCGGTAGCGAATTCCATTCCGGTAGTATGAAACTTCAATTTACCCAGTGCCTCACAGGATATTCCCCTGAGTCCACAATGATAATCTTTTACTTTACTTCTATATCTCACTCGTCCCACAAGCGATAAAAACTTAACTCCAATGACATGGCTGACAGGCATAGCTCCCTTTTCGATTCCGCCACGGAATCTGTCACCGATCATCATGTCATACTCTCCGGTACTGAGCGGCTTATACAGCTTATCTGTCTCACTAAAGTCATAAGTGGTATCAGCGTCAGCCATTATTATCACGTGCCCTCTTGCGGCTTTCAATCCCGCCCTGAGTGCACATCCATATCCCCGACGCTTTACATGTATTACTCTTGCCCCATGTTCTCTTGCAACAAAAACAGACTTATCTGTTGAACCATTATCAGCAATCAGAACCTCTCCGTTCAGTCCGTTTCTTACAAGATAGTTTCTGGCTGTATCAATGCATTTCCCGACAGTTGTTTCTTCGTTCAGGCACGGCATGAGTATTGACAGTTCAAATTCACTTTGATTTTTTCTCATGCCTTAATCCTTCCCCCACCTTCAACTCTTCCAGAATAAGGACCATGGCAAGAATAGTTGCCAGCTGGGCACGATATGTAAAGAAATTATGCAGATAAGCATGATTATGAAGTACCAGATATCTTATATAAGGAATACATCCTATAAATACATACATAAGAATCTGCTTCTTATCTGCACCTTTTACTCGATATACATATGCAATATAAATATATAAAACTATAAGTATTATTCCGATTACTACACCTGCAGCGCCCCATCCGATAGGGAACAGGCACATGACATTTCTTACTACCGATTCGACAAGATATCTTACAGGTCCTGCGGCAATAAACTTTGTTCCTCCGATTCTCTCCGCTATATGCTCCGATACATAAGGCATTACATTTTCACCGAGAACTATCGATGCAATGACCCACTTCATGATCCAGGTAAGGACATATCCCAGTCCCCACATGACAGTCATCCGAACAGAAACCTTCCACGGTTTTTCGGATTTTTTCTTATCCTTCTCTATTCTCAGCAGAAGCAGAAGCGGAACTGTGAGTGTAAGTGTCTCCGTTGTAAGGAAATCAAAAAAACACGTTATCATTCCAAAGCATAAAAATGCAGTTCTGAACTGCTTATCTCTATCTTTTCCCGCCATTCCGAGGACTATCAGAGAAAAGATAAACATCAGGATAAATGTCCAGGTATATTCAAGTGAAAAAGGAACAAAACATGCCGCCACTGCAATCAGGCCTATCAGCATTCCCAATGCAAAGGCAGCGTACTTTCTTCTGATAAGCACTATGGTAAAAATCACCCCAAGGGCTGCTAATATAACTCCGTTCAGAATATATATCTCTCTTACAGACATAACAAGCATTAACGGTCTTACGACCGCAATCGATCCGTGCCAATATCTGAGGTATTGCTGAGTCGCATTTTTACCGTCCCTCACTGCCTCCATCAGGCTATCGTTCTCATTCTGCCTCTCTACATGGTAGTAGGCAGATCTCATCACCGAACGAAGCGGATGATCCGCATCATACTGCCAGGCTATTCCGAGCAGAATGGAATCAGCATATCTGTCAACCCTGCTCCCATAATAATCATCTATTATCGTATAAAACTGCTTACCCTCACACAGATATTCCGCAGACTTAAGCATCTTATCCTTTATGGCAGATTGCGGAATCATAGCCGATGCAAGCAAAGAAATAACGAATATTACTGTAATTATACAGAACACCGTTACTTCTCTGACAGGCAGTTTTTTTATTATATTCTTCAAACGCACTATGTTCATTTTACTAGAAATATACGCATTTTCCAACTGTTTTTATGAATTATGTAAACAATTTCTATACTTTTCTTGTCATCACTCTGTCAGCACCGTATTCCAGCTTAAGAGCATCAACAACTCCCGAAGAAGCATCAACCTTAGCCGTAAGACGTTTCATCATCTTCTCTTCCTTCAGCTGTACGAATACCGGCGAAAACCCGGGATAATTCTTAAGTATCTGGTTGAGGTTGCCGGAGTTGGCAGTAAAGTCTTCCATATTCGGGAAAAGAACCCAGAGTTCCGTTCCCGCGGCTTCAGACCTCTTCTCTATCTCCTCCATGGTATAGATATCGGATGCTATAAGTTTACTCTCCTTCTCCGATACCTGTGCACGTCCTTCGACTATGACCGCCTTATTATCCTCCAGCTTATATCTGCATCGTTCGAAAACTCTCGGGAATATGACCACTTCAAGGCTTCCGTACAGATCTTCTATCCTTACAAAGGCCATATTCTCTCCGTTACGGGTAACCTTATACGTCACTTCATCTATCACTCCTCCGAGACGGTAATTCATTCCGTCCTTTGCTTCTGCCGTCATGGTCTCTTCATCCAGATAGAAGTCCATCGTGGAAGCTGTGGTCTCTTTCTTCAGAAGTTCAGTGTAACTGTCGAGTGGATGTCCGCTGACATAGAGCCCCAGGGCATCCTTCTCTGCTCTGAGAAATGTATCCCTGTCGTATTCCGGAACATCCGGATATACTACATCAAAGGCTTTCTTATCTTCCGCTCCCATAAAGTCCAGAAGACTTATCTGACCTGAGGTTGCTTTCTTCTTTTCCTGAGTTACCTCATCTATAATCTTCGGATAAACCTCCTTCATCTGATGACGGTTATATCCGAAGCTGTCAAATGCGCCCGAATCTATAAAGCTCTCGATGGTTCTCTTGTTGGCTTCCTTGTTGGATACTCTTTCTATAAAATCTCTTAAATCTCTGAACGGTCCGCCCGTTCTTCTCGCCTCTAAGATAGTATCCACCACATTGTCACCTATGGACTTTATGGCAGACATTCCGTATCTTATGGCATCGCCGTCAACAGAGAATACGCCTTCCCCCTTATTGACATCCGGAGGAAGGAGTTTTATTCCCATTCTCTTTACGGCAACTATATATTTACTCAGCTTCTGTGAATTATCCCTTACCGATGTAAGAAGCGCCGACATAAAGTCAAGCGGATAATGGCATCTTAAGTATGCCGTCTCATAAGCCACTACCGCATAGGCCGCCGCATGTGACTTGTTGAAGGCATAACTCGCGAAGTCCGTCATCTCATCGAATATCTTATTCGCTATCTCTTCACTGATGCCCTTCTTTATGCAGCCGTCAACTCCCGAAGCTTCGTCTCCGTATACGAAGTACTGTCTCTCCTTCGCCATAACATCGGCCTTCTTCTTGGACATGGCACGACGAACAAGATCTGAACGCCCCAGGGAATAACCCGCCAGAGTCATAACGATCTGCATAACCTGTTCCTGATATACGATGCATCCGTAAGTCGGAGCCAGGATAGGTTCGAGTTCCGGCGTATCATAATGTATAAGATCCTGGTTATTCTTTCCCTTAATATATTGAGGTATGAAGTCCATAGGGCCCGGACGATACAGCGAGATACCTGCTATAATGTCCTCTATACTGTGCGGCTTAAGTTCCTTCATGAAGCTCTGCATACCGCTTGACTCGAGCTGGAAGACGCCATCACACTTACCCTGTGATATCATGTCATATACGGCCTTATCCTCGAAGTCCAGATTCTCCACATCCACAACTTCACCGGTTCTTTTCCTGATATTCTCAACAGCATCTTTTATAACGGTAAGATTTCTGAGTCCCAGGAAGTCCATCTTGAGAAGCCCCAGCTCTTCTATTCTTGTCATATTAAACTGAGTAGCTACTACATCTCCGTTCTTACAGAGCGGCACAAACTCATCTATAGGCTCACGGCCGATAACGACTCCAGCCGCATGAAGAGATGCATGTCTCGGAAGTCCTTCCAGCTGTTTGGATACATCAACCAGATAGTGAACCTCTTCACTCTCGTCATACATTTTCTTGAAATCGGGACTCTGTGCCAGAGCCTTCTCGATAGTCATATTCACATCAGCCGGAATAGACTTCGCTACCGTATCACAGGTCTTGTATGATATATCAAGTGCACGGCCTACGTCTCTGATACAGTTACGTGCAGCCAGAGTACCGAAAGTAACGATCTGAACAACCTTCTCTTTGCCGTACTTCTCCGTAACATAATCTATAACTTTCTGACGTCCGTCCGGAGCAAAGTCCACGTCTATATCGGGCATGCTGACACGTTCCGGATTCAGGAATCTTTCGAAAATGAGGCTATACTTTATGGGATCTATATTTGTAATTCTCAGCGTGTAGGATACCAGACTTCCGGCAGCAGAACCTCTTCCCGGTCCCACACCGATTCCGTTGCTTCTTGCATAGTTGATGAAGTCCCATACTATCAGGAAGTAATCAACATATCCCATGTTCTTAATGGTCTCAAGCTCGTAATCCAGTCTCTCGGTAAGCTCCGGTGTTACATCCTCATATCTTTCATTGAGTCCGGATTTACAGAGTCTGCAAAGGTATTCATAAGCATCTCCGTCTCCCGGTACATCATACTTCGGAATCTTCTGCTCACCGAATACAATATTTACATTACATCGTTCCGCTATCTTATGCGTATTCCTGAGTGCCTCCTTGGCATAAGGAAACAGATGCTCCATCTCGTCGGCAGACTTAAGATAGTACTGTCCACCGTCATAGCGCATCCTCTTCTCATCCTGAACCTTTGCATTGGTCTGGATACAGAGAAGCACATCGTGTGCCTCCCAGTCTTCAGCTTTTATATAGTGGGAATCATTAGTTGCGATAAGATCTATACCCAGTTCTTCAGACATCTTGAGAAGCTCTGTATTGACCAGGGTATCATCCGATAATCCGTGGTCCTGCATTTCCAGGAAGAAATTATCTTTTCCGAAGATCTCCTGATATTCGAGAGCCACCTTCCTCGCTTCGTCCGGAAGACGCTTTCTGATATAGTAAGCCACCTCACCCTGAAGGCAGGCTGAGGTACATATAATGCCTTCGTGATATTCCTTCAGAAGTTCCTTATCTACTCGAGGCTTATAGTAATATCCCTCGGTAAAGCCTCTGGTAACTATCTTCGAAAGGTTACTGTAACCCTTGTCATTCTCTGCAAGAAGTATAAGGTGAAAATATCTCTCTTCATCGGGAGCGGCTTCCTTATCGAATCGGCTGCCCGGCGCCACATAGACTTCGCATCCTATGATAGGCTTTATCCCCTGCTTCTGACATTCTTTATAAAAATCTATAACACCGTACATGACGCCGTGGTCTGTAATGGCCAGACTGTCAAATCCCAGCTCCTTTGCACGCGAAACAAGAAGCGGTATTTTTGCAGCACCGTCCAGAAGACTGTACTCGGTATGTACATGCAGATGTGTAAATTCGTTTCCGTTCATATATATTCCTCTGTGACTCCCCGTCACTCATCATTCGGTTTATGAAATCATTTTGCTTTTTGATTTTCGTCTTCTGAGGTACTTTCTGTATGCTTTCATATACCTTCTGGCATAAGCAAAGGTTTCCTCTTCTCCTTTTTCTGCGAGCATATAGAGCAGTCTCTCCAACTGTTTCTTCGAATAAGGGTGAAGCATATGCTTTCCCTTACCCTTCATATAATATTCAAGCGGGCTTCTGTCCGTATAAGCATCTTTTTTGTATATTTTGCTTGCGGCAACCCTGTCACAGAACATTTCAACTATATAATTATCGGGCATCTTCATTCCTACCATGCCACGACCCTTGTTCTCAAGGTCGTAATCCACCCAATATTCCAGATGGTGCTTGTTTCTGCCCTTATGATGAAGCCAGGAGGATGTATAACCTTTATCCTCTCTCTCTGCTTCATTCGGGCTCCTGTCCCCCTGGAAATACTTTGCACCCACGGAGAATTCCGTCCAGGAATATTTTGAAAGATCATGCAGAAGTCCCTGTTTATACAGGCCACATCTGAAACAGTTCTTTCCGACTTCAAGTTTATGTTCATTAATTGTTTTCAGGTGGTTATACCAGCCCGATTCTTTAATCCTCTTTGAAATGTTCATCGTGATCATCCAATCTTCTTATTCTTCTTTTCTTTAGCACATACATAGTTATTCTATCACAACTTGCCCCCATTATTAAGAAAAAAATGCACCGGCTGCCGATCATATCTATCAGCAGTCGATGCATCGATTTTACTGAATCTGTAAGCCTTAAGCCTCTGCCTTCCACAGTCCGTGAAGATTGCAGTACTCATATGCTGCAACAAGCTCATCGCCTTCTGCAATGGCAAATACAGCTACCGGTTCATCGCCCGGCTTAAGGTACTTAACCTGGAATCCTTCCTTGGTTTCAATCACTACCCATGTAATGTAATGAGCTTCGAGCATAGGATGTGCCACTTCTCCAACCTTTACGGTTACTGAATTTCCGTTCTTCTCGATAACCGGAACATGCTTCTCCCCCGCCCCATCGGATGTATTCGGAACCAGCTCAACGGTTGTCTCGCCACAACACTTAACATCACATGCATCCTTGTTAAGATACATAAGGATGTTGCCACAGCTTACGCATTTATAAAATTTCATGCTTCATACCTCCTCTTTACTTTATATATGCACTAAACATATAATTCTTAGTTATTATCTCCCGAACCGTGCTCCTTACGGATAACGTCATGAGCACCACCTTCTACAATACTTGTAGATGATACAAGAGTAAGCTTTGCCTTATTCTGGAAGTCCTTGATATTCAGAGCACCACAGTTACACATAGTTGACTTAACCTTGCTGAGTGTTCTGTCAACATTATCCTTAAGTGGTCCTGCATAAGGAACATAAGAATCAACGCCCTCTTCGAAAGAAAGCTTCTTATCACCGCCGAGATCGTATCTCTGCCAGTTTCTTGCTCTGTTTGAGCCTTCGCCCCAGTACTCCTTAACATAGTTACCGTTTACAAGAAGCTTCTCTGTAGGACTCTCATCGAATCTTGCGAAGTATCTTCCGAGCATAACGAAATCAGCTCCCATTGCAAGTGCAAGAGTGATGTGATGATCGTATACGATACCACCGTCAGAACAAACAGGAACATATACACCTGTCTCTTCAAAATATTCATCTCTGGCCTTACATACTTCAATAAGAGCTGTAGCCTGTCCTCTACCTATACCCTTTGTCTCTCTGGTGATACAGATAGAACCGCCGCCGATACCAACCTTTATGAAGTCAGCACCTGCATCTGCAAGGAATCTGAAACCTTCGGCATCAACTACATTTCCTGCACCAACCTTAACTGTGTCACCATACTTCTCACGGATCCATCCGAGAGTAAGCTTCTGCCACTCTGAGAATCCTTCGGAAGAATCTATACAAAGAACGTCAACACCTGCATCAACAAGTGCAGGAACCCTCTCTGCATAATCTCTTGTATTGATTCCGGCACCAACTATATATCTCTTATGCTGATCAAGCAGTTCTCCCGGATTATCCTTATGCTCATCATAATCCTTACGGAATACGAATGATACAAGCTTTCCTGCCTCATCTACGATAGGAAGTGAATTGAGCTTGTTATCCCAGATGATATCGTTAGCTTCGCTGAGTGTGATTCCGTCCTTTGCTGTGATAAGCTTCTCAAGCGGTGTCATGAACTCACGAACCTTAACTGTAGGCTCCATTCTGCTTACACGATAATCACGGCTTGATACGATACCTACAAGTTTTCCCTGTGAAGTTCCGTCCTCGGTAACAGCTACCGTTGAATGTCCGGACTTCTTCTTCATCTCGATTATATCTGCAAGAGTATCATCAGGACTTACATTAGAATCGCTTTTTACAAAACCCGCCTTATAATTCTTTACCTTGGCTACCATAGCGGCTTCATCCTCAATTGACTGAGAACCATATATAAATGAAACACCACCGCTTCTTGCAAGTGCTATAGCAAGTTTATCTCCCGATACTGACTGCATGATCGCAGATACCATAGGAATGGTCATCTCAATAGCAGGAGTCTCTCCCTTTTTGAACTTAACCAGCGGCGTATTAAGTGTAACATTTGCAGGAATGCACTCACTGGATGAATATCCCGGAATAAGAAGATACTCGTTAAAAGTTCTTGACGGTTCTGTAATGTAAGTTGCCATTTGATTTTTTCCTCCATTCTTTTAATATATTATTTTTTTGATATTTGCTCTATATCCTACCCCAATAGACAGAAAAACGCAAGCATAAATCAAGGTAATTTTTCACAAAAAATAATAGAAAAATAGCCGCAGATTCTCTCTGCGGCAAATCATTAAAGCTCCCGATCGGACTCGAACCGACGACCTATTGATTACGAATCAATTGCTCTACCAACTGAGCCACGGAAGCATATAAGAAGTTTCTGCTACGACGGTTTATGTCAAGGCAGAAACTTCTTAGTATTATAATCATAAAGTCTGATTTTAGCAAGTCTTTCTTCCGCAGCATTTCTTATATTTTTTTCCACTTCCGCACGGGCACGGATCATTCGGATATATTTTCTTAGCCGCTACAGTTTTATCCCCGTACATTTCAGCAGCCGTGAAGCCTCTGTTTATCCATACACGTCTGACATTTATAAATCTCATAAGCGGATCCATGAATTCCTTCTTCTGGGTGCTGCTTAAAGGAATCTCATATTCTTTAAACGTACGGAAAGCTTCCTGAAGCACTGCGGCAGGATTAAGATTATCCCAGTTTGTACTTCTTCTGGACGTGCTGAGATGAAGATCATCCACCAGATCCTCAAGGATTCTGTCTGCAGGATAATCTTCTTCAGCCAGATCATGTATCTGTTTGGAAAATCTTTTCTCTATAAAATCGGTTACATCTTTCCACTCTTTATTCTTTTCATAATAATACTCATCTTCATAGTTGAGGAACTCGACTTTTCCCGGTAAATACTGCTCCTTATGCTTTGTTACGGAAACGATCTTTCTGAATGTCTTATCAAGATGCTTTTCCGTAAATGCGGAAAGCTGTTCTCCTGATGTCGGACCCTTTCCGTTAAATTCCGCCTTCATCTCTTCGACTTCTTTGTTATATTCGTCTTTAAAGCACTCATGCGCCATGAAACCATCTATAGACACTATGATATTCGGCAGAATATTTTCCAATATCTTATGAACGGTAAAAACACCGAAATACTCCGGTGTGTACATTACTGTATTCTTATATATCCCTTCCGTCTTCTGATATTCGGGATACTCGGTTCCTTTTGAATATCCCTCGAAAGATCTTACTATATCTACAAAATCCGTTACATGTATGCATCCGTAAAGATTCAGTGCTGCATGTGCATATCTTCCGATAAGTCTTACATATTCACGACGTTTCATAAAAACGTCGTCCTGTCGGAGAAGTTCAAATCTGTTAGGACATCCGAGCTCATCGAAATACTTTGCGATCATGTTATCCGGAAGATTGGCAACCAGACAGAAAGCTTCAAGAAATGTATCATTGTCGATTATATCGGTAAGATACTCTATAGCCTTTTTCTTTGTGATCTTTTTATCTCCCTCGGCATATACGGTTAATTCCTTATACAGAGCCTTCTCTTCTTCCGATAATTCGGCATCGAGAGAATAAAGAGGAACCTTGCCGGTTTCCTCTTTCACTGCCTCCTCCATCTCTTTCCTTACATTCTCGGAAAGGAATTTTAAATCCGTATTATTTATAATCACTTTCGCAAATGACTGAAATATAACCTTTATCTGATCTGCAGGAAAATGATTCAGTTTCTTCGTTATTTCCTCTTTTGTTTCTGCTGCAAGTGTATTCATATATGCTATACCTTTCTTATCAAGTATGTTCTTCTACCAGGTTTTACCATCGTAATCATCACCGCCGTAGCCGCCCTGCTGGTTGTTATTGTTGTCCTGGCCGGACGCCTGCTGCTGATTCTGTCTGTCCTGTTCAGCCTGCTGTCTTTCCTGCATGCTGTCTCTCTTCTGCTTATCAAGTGCATCCTTTAAGTCATCTTCCCTCTTGGAAGACTCCTTCTTCTCCTGATCCTGCTGATCATCCTGACCCTGTCCCTGCTGATCATCCTGCTGATCATTATCGGAGTTTCCTGAATTGTTCTGTTGCTGAAGTTGATCGAGCATATCATCGATATCCTTCTTAAGTTTCTCCGCATCTTCGTTATGACCGTTCGGATCATCCGGATTGGCACATCCCTCTTCGGTCAATACATTTCTTGCGGCTTTCAATTGACGAATGGCACGCTGTAAATCCTTTTCCGTACTCATAGCAGTCCAGTCAATCTTCATAAGCATACTCAGTGCAAGATTAACTCTTATATTACACTCCTTATCTTCATGAGGAGCTCCTATCTCAAGAGCTTTCTTATAGTTTGATATGGCTTCGTCATAGTTTCCGTTTTTGTATGCTACATTTCCAAGGTTATAGTATGGAAGATAGCTGTCCGGAAAATTCATCTTAAGAAGCGGCTCTTCAAACTTTTTACTGTATATCTTCTTATCATATCTTCTCAGGAATATCTCGTTCATTATATATCTGATTGAAAGAAAGAGACCGCAGATAATAAGAAGAGCACAGATGATGTCTATGATCGCCATAAAGCTTCTCGGGTTTTCTATATGAAGTTTTTCATCACGTCTCCGAGACGACGTATTTCTCTTTTCTTCCATAGGTATCAGATTCGACCTCTCCTGATAATAAGTATCATTTCTACAAGAAGCAGCAGAAGCAACGGTAAAGTATAGTAAAAATATGTGTCCTCATAGCTTACGTTATCACTGCTTGCCATGGACATTGAACTACCGCTTTTAATCGAATCGACAAGGTATTCGACATTCGACTGCTTATCCATATGGATATAATCTATATCCATCTCCTCTGCCATATCCTGCAGAGTAGTTTCGTTATATATCGACAGTGCATCCTGATGACTTTCAGGATCCTTTAGATATCCCGAAGAGCCTTTATCATACATTTTACCGCCTTCTTTGGTACCGTATCCGAGAATCGCACCACCGTCTATATACGGCTCCATTCCCGCATAGGACTGAACCTGCTTATTTTCCGCGGTAACTTCTCCGTCACTTATAAAGAAAACCACGGTAAGTCTCTCTTCCTTCTTAGCCGATGACTTAAGCATCTCTGCCATAGCCTCGTACGGAGTATTGAGAGTAGTTCCTCTCGCATAATATCTGTCCGGTACGGAGAGCGTTGAAAAAGCATCGGATACATTTCGACTGTCCTGTGTGAACGGGCAGAGTATCTGGGCACGATTATCGAATCTGATAAGTGCGAAGTTACTTCCGGCCAGACTATCCATGATATGTTCGCAGTCCTTTAAAACTCCTGACATACGCGTATCATCGCCGTTATAATCCTCAGCCCACATACTGATTGTCGTATCGACTACAAAGAGAACATCTATATTCTTAAGTTCTACATCAACATTATATCTTTTACCCATTATTCGAAGGTTAATCAGAAAAACCAGAACTATCACCAGAGTAACTCTGGCTATTCTGAGGATTTTCCCCCATATTCCGATTTTCTTTCTTACGATAGCAACCACAAGTGCCGCAAGTATAAGAACCATTACCGGAATAACCACCGCTATGGGTATTATCGGGTTCGTTATCATAGCAGAATTGCCACTCCTATTATTATAAGTAAAATGATTGAAACAACGAGAATTCTCACAGGAACCATAGGCTGATCCACAACCTTTGTAATGGTTATCTCGTTAACCTCCATAACTTTCTGAGACTGAATGTCCTTAACTATATCTCTTACGGGAAGCGAATCACTCTGCTTATAGAATACTCCGCCCGTCTTCTCGACGCATACCTGCATCTCTCTTTCGAGTTCGTCATAGTTATAGTTGTTGGTCAGCTTAAAAACATCTTCATTGGGGAATATACCGAATACCGTAACTCCGTTCTTCTTACAGAGATCGGAAGCTTCATCAAGTTCTACCAGCGGTCTTCCCAGATTCTCCTGAGCGTTATCCGTAGACATTATGATAACTCTTGTTCTGTCTTCATCATCAAGATGAGGGAAACTGTAAAGACATGATGCAAGTCCTTCACCTATGAGTGAACTTCCCTTCTGATAATTATTTATCAGTGTACCCGAATCATAATATTCCAGCTCATCCTGAAGCTCATATAACTTATCCCACTCGGCATCACTAAGATCATATCTGTTATAGAGATCCATATACTGCTTCTGAAGATCAAAATATACTTTAAGATCTTCCAGTTTTCTTAAGATAAAATCATAATCATCGGTCATCGGAACATAGAGAACGGTTGAGGTATTATATATCGTAATACCGAATCTGTCTCCGTCCAGACTCTTAACAACATCCTGCAGACTGTCTACCAGATCATAGTTCAGATAACAGATTGAATACGAAACATCAAGGTTAAGATAAATATCTCTCTTCTTGGTTCCATTACTTACTGTTTCAGTCTTGACCGGTCTTGCCATAAGTACCATAGTTGTAATGACCGCAACTATGATGCAGAACTCCATCGCAACTCTCAGAATTTTCTGTGTCAGATAGTAATGCCTGTATTCCGGAAGTTTTCTCACGAAGCTTGTATTGGCTGCCCTGACGCCGCCTTTATATTTTGTTTTCCTTTTCAAAACATGAAGAAGGACTATCGCTACGATAAGTACCGGTATTCCGATCTTCAGGATCAATGGATACTTTAGTGCCATAACTCCAGAACCTTTCTGGTCTTATATAAAGATTTATTAACATCTGCGTATGTAAAACGCGCAAACTCCGGCTCGTAATACTCTTCTACCAACTGTGTAAGTGCAGGTATATTAACCTGTCTTATCTCTGATAAGGTATACTTCTCAACCGGAATACCTGTCGCCTCAAAGATAAATCCTCTGATACATGAACTCATATCCTGATATGCCTGTCTTATGGATATCCGTCCACCCCGAAGCTGTGCCTCTATGTTTCCGAGTTTACTCATATAAGAGCTTCTAATCTCCTGCAACGTCTTAGGCTTCGGTTTCTTAATCTTAATCTTCTTAGGCCGCTTCAGCTTATCTCCGAACTTTTTTCTGAAATAAATCTGCAGAAAGATGGCTGCTGCCAAAAAAACAATTCCCAGAATAAGCCATATAAGCATATATGAAATTGGATCTTCAAGATCAACTGATATTCTCATGCCTGTGCCTCTCAAACAGTTCTACTACTTTATCTATGATATCCGCCTCACGGCTGATGGATACCATCGATACACCGTATCTCCTGTACATTTTCTCCAGATTCTCTATTCTGGATTTTCTCTCCTGCCACTCTGCCTGATAAAGCTTTTCTCTGTGGGCAGTGTACTCATCTTCGTATCTCTTACGTTCAACATCATATACATCATAACCGTACATGTATGCATCTTCTATATTCATTATCAGAAGGTCATTATTAACAGTCACTTTACGAAGGATCTTCTCTGTGATCTGCTGCATACCTGCCATATCCGTTATGCAGACTATAACCATTTTTCTTCTGATGCATTCTGCAATATAATCGAGAAGTCCTGCCATTCCGGTCTTACCCGCGCTTCCCATATTATGTCTGCAGCGGACCATAAGGTTTTCAAAATGTGCCGCACCGGACTTGAAGTAGCTGAAATCAATTCCTCCGACAGTATCCTGCATCAAAGCAAAATCATCTCCGTGCTTATCCACAAGATAAGCAATGGTACCGAAGACATCTATCGCTATCTCGGATTTTTCCTCATATTCGGAAGTATCCGCCAACATCTTCTCACCCGTATCAACCACAAAGAGAACATTGTGCTTTTTTTCGGCTATAAACCTTCTTACAAGTGTCTTACCTGTTTTGGATGAAGACTTCCAGTCAATATCCTTAATGTTATCTCCATAGGCATATTCCCTGAGATCATCAAAATCAAGACTTCGTCCCCTGAAAACAGATGTAAAATCACCATCCAGAACATTTGAAGTTTTTCTGTTCGTATATAGAGATACCTGTGCTCTTATTTTTGACAGATTATCATAATCCATACTTTTATCCTTCTTATGGTGCCTGAATTGTATTTACAATTTGATCTATAATAGTCTCTACTGTTACATTATCCGCAACAGCCGAATAGTTAAGTTCGATTCTGTGACGAAGCACCTGATATCTGAGAAGCTTAACATCATCAGGTGTAACATATGTTCTTCCGTAGATAAGCGCAACAGCCTTGGCAATCTTCATAAATGCGATGGATGCTCTTGGGCTGGCTCCGAGTCTTACATACTTACTGTACTCCTGTGGAAGCAACTTGTCCGTACGTCTTGTTGCATCTACGATGTATGATATATATTTCTTGATAACAGGATCGACATATACTCTCTCTGCTATATCCTGTACATTATCCACATCCTTGATAGTAAGCACTGCAGGAGTTTTCTTAATGCTGCCTGCCTCTATACGGTTAAGGATCTCCGTCTCCTCATCCGGAGTCGGATAAGTAATCTTCTCTTTTATAATAAAACGGTCTGTCTGAGCCTCCGACAGAAGATATGTTCCTTCCTGCTCGATAGGGTTCTGTGTGGCAATAACAATGAAGACATCATTCGGCATCCTGTAAGTCTCTCCGCCGATTGTCACCTGTCTCTCCTGCATGGCCTCGAGCATGGCACTCTGAGTCTTTGCACTCGAACGGTTTATCTCATCAAGAAGTACAAAGTTTGCAAAGACCGGTCCGAGATTGGTTTCAAACTTACCTGTCGACTGATTGTATATCTGAGTTCCTATGATATCACTCGGCAGAAGGTCCGGTGTACACTGAATTCTGGAGAACTTTCCGTCAACCGCATCTGAAATAGTTTTTGCAGCCGTGGTCTTAGCAAGACCGGGAACAGACTCTATAAGTACATGTCCGTCTGCTATAATGGATGCAACCAGCGCGAACTTAAGATTCTGCTGACCTACAACCTTTGCATCGAAATAATCCGACAGCCTTTTAATGGTATCCTGAGCATATTCAAACTCCTCTCTGGTGATACCTACATTCTTGTCTTTGATCGGATCCATATGATTTTCTTCCTCCTAAATAAATACTGTATATTTTTGGTCATAACCATAAATGTACTTCTCTTCGCTCCCCTAAGGAGCATCGATTTTCTTTGAAAATCGATACCAATTATATCACACACTAACGGAAATGATACATAATAAGTGAAAAATTTACGCCCGTTAATACGTTATTATCATTCCGATATTAACATTATATGTCCACTTTATCTGATTGTCAATAGATATTATCAAAATGTTTAAAAGATGTCACTGCTTATGACTATACCTCACTTTTTAATATCCGGTTTCTGCGTTATATACCGATCCGTCGATGGCATTTATCTGTATAAAACTGCCCTCTCCTTCTACGTCGCCTTGCCCATTATAACACACACCACTGAAATCCCATACCGGAACTAATAAACCATTGTTAAAATTCTCCGGCTCTGATACTTTCGTATATCTTAACTTTATGTCATCAATCTTTATATCATACATAAGATCACCCGCCTCTTCCGAAAGAATCGAGTCGAAGCTGCTCATTCCGTTAAGTGTTTCCAACTGTGTCTCTTCATATATCTTCTTAATCTCATCAAAGCCGAGAAGATTACTGTTATCGACCACCGTTTCCTCAACCGTCATCGGATCATTTATGAATAATCCCACAACACCGTTATCATTTACAAGTATCCTGACACTCTCACCGAACCAGACCTGTTTATCCACTTCACCGTGATAGTAGTTTTCCGAATATTTTTCTCCGAAGTTCTCAACTATATTACCGTTTACGCCTCGCTCATATACGATATCCCATACTCTTCCGATGGTTACATTCTCTGTATATCTGCTTCCTCCCGAAGAAGCCTTTACCACGTTAAACGGATCTGTAAGATATGAATCCTCGGTATATGCGGGAACGTACTGATCATCCAATCCGAGTTCCTTTAAGACTTCTTCTGCCTGTCGGAGAGCTTCCTCCTTCGAGAGATTATTTGTTTCTTTTGTACTGTCAATAATATTAAACCCTTCAAAATTCGGGTCTGTTTTTCCCGAGCCTACCCATTGAACTATTTCTCCGTTCTCATCATACTCGGGTTCTGACGGCTCTTCCGGCTCAAATATTCTTTGGGGATTACCGTCATCCACTATATAGTCCTTACCGTATTCTGTCGGCCATACAGCAAAGTCCATTCCCGGAAGAACAAGTCCTGATCTTACAAAATAATCTCTGCTGCTGAAGTATTTAAGGGAACTTCCGTAACTGTCGGAATTGGTCACGCACAGACTCGCAAACTCGCCGTCACGACCATCCGTTACACCGTAGAACAGCTCTCCTTCCGGCATAAGCTGGTTATAATAAAAATCAAAATTTTCAACATCGGAATATTCTTCCGCCATATCAGCCACTTTACGAAGACTTACATCAACAGGATGCTGACCTATAGCATCATAGTAAACCTGTCCGCCGATCATAAGTTCATCTTTCTCGGCATCACCTATCACTCCGCTTTTAATGTCTCTTTCAATATCAGGATCCATAACTCTTACTCCGTCATAGAGCGTTGTATCACCCAGAAGAATATTCTTCGTTTTCTTCAGCAATTCCTCATCGATTTCGTCTCTTGAGACCTTTACTATCGGATAACTGTTGCATTCCGTAAGACTTACCGGCGCATCAACCTCAACCTGTATAAGCCCGTTATCGCTTGTAAGTTTTGTATCGAATTCATCTATCTTCTTATATTCCGCCGCAGTACCTTCCTCGACTACCGCATCATCGGTAGTATAATCTTCCGTTCCCTCGGCTTCGGCCTTACCTGCCTCGTTGACCATTCTGCTGATATTCTTTTCCTGTTCTATTGGAGCCCTTTCGGAATCACTTTCCTTTTTCCCCGCACATCCCGATGCAGCCATCATCATAAGGCTCATCATAAGTGCAAATCCCGTACCTTTAATCTTCTTAATCATTTTACCATTTCCTCCTTGGAATAATTATCATGGTAAAAAGATACATCCAAACCTAAAATCAAGTATTCATATTTTTGTAAACAAATTGTAAATCTCATCAATCCTCATTTACGTCAGAATAACAATTCTCTATTGTTATCTCCGTACCTTCGCCAACCTTGCTGGATATCCCGATCGTTCCGCCAAGCTTCTCGACTATCAGCTTAATGATGGATAATCCGAGACCTGCCCCGCCTTCCTTACGGGATCTGGACTTATCGACCATATAAAAAGGTTCGGTCACAGCGCCGAGTTCTTCCTCAGGAATTCCGATTCCCTCATCTCTCACGGACAACACATTTTTATGCACCGATACCCAAACTCTCTTACCCGGAGCACTGGCTTTTATGCTGTTATCCACAAGATTGATTATTACATCCTTTAACAGATCTTCATCGGTATATATCTTCTCCGCATCACATTCTGTTATAAGCTGCACGCCTTTTTCTTTAAGCCTTACCGATACCGTATCGGAAATGCTCTCCAACAGTTCTTCCGTATATATGCATTTCTTCTCCACAACCTCGCCGTCCGAAAGACTGAGAAGCTGCATCATCTTCTTCGACAGTCTTCCGAGTCTGGAAGTCTCCGAATAGATATAGTAAAGAGCTTCGTTCTTCTGATCTTCAGTGAGTTTTGTCGTAAGCAGCGTCTCGGCGTATCCGGCTATGGCTGTCATAGGAGTTTTTAATTCATGGGAGAGATTTCCCATCATAAGAGTCTTCTTATATTCCGACTCGGTAAGTCTTCTGCTGTTTTCCTCGACAGCTTCGGCCATCTCATTGAAACGTCCGGCAAGTATACCTATCTCATCCTTCGAAGAAACCTCTACTCGTTTTGTGTAATCTCCCTCTGCCATGTCACTTGCGGCATCCGTCAGTGAACCGAGAGGCGAAAGTACCCTTCTCAGTACCAATGTCGTTATAAGTACTGCTACTGCCACGATGCCGAGAGAGATAATGACGAAGTATATCATATACTGTCTGAATTTCTGATATGCATCCGTTATGTCATATAATCTGTAAAATGTGTAGCTGCCCATCTGCTTATAATGGACAATATATCTTCCGTCATCATACAAAAGTTCTTCGCGTTTCTCGGTCGAGACCATTCCGGAATCAACCTGATATCCCACTCTTTGAAGATCTTCCTCCGTAAATACGGTGAGGTTATATATCTCCTCACCTTTGTTGTAGATAACATTTCTCCAATTATTATCCTGCTTGTACACTATCTTGATCCCGGTATCGAGTCCTTCGCTGTCATACCGATCCAACAGACTTTCAAATCGTGAGAAAGATTCGGTTGCGACCATCATGGCCTCACCGTAGGCATCCCTGATCATACTGCTTCTGAGCATCCACAAAAGAACAATGCCGCTAACTATAATACTTACAGTTGCGGCAATACATACAATTATTACAAGTTTATTTCTAAGCTTCACTATTCTACCTCAAGCCTGTATCCGAACTTTGGAATTGTCTTTATCGCCTCTTCAAGTCCCAGTTTTTTCCTCAGCTGCCCTATATGGACATCCACGGTTCTTGTCTCACCGACAAAATCGACTCCCCATACCATAGCGAGAAGTCTTTCCCTTGATATGGCTTTATTCTTGTTTCTGATAAGTGCTTCGAAAAGTTTAAACTCCATAGTCTTTAGGTGGATTTCTTCTCCGTTCCGTTTTACCTGCATTGCTTCGAAGTCCACTTCAAGACCGCATATATTCTCGGTCGTATTAAGAGCTCCCGTTCTTGCCAGGACCTTCTCAATTCTGACCATTAATTCCAAAACCTCAAACGGCTTTACTATATAATCCTCGGCGCCTCCCTTAAGCCCCGTAACCTTGGAAGCTATATCATCCTTGGCAGTAAGGAAGATTGCCGGGATTCCCCTTGCCTTAACTATTTCAAAAAGTTCAAAGCCATCCATACCCGGAAGCATCACATCAAGTAATGCAAGGCCGTAGTCCGAATCCTCATCAAGAGACTCGGCCGCCTCACGTCCGTTATTATATACGACCGCCTCATATCCCGAACACTCGAGATTGACTGCGATCATTCTGGCTATTGCCTCTTCATCTTCTACTACCAGTATTCTAAGCATTTCCTCTGTTCCTTCACTAGATTTTATTATTCGGCAGTGTCGCCTTCCGTGCTCTCACTGCTTCCGGCACCATCATCTGCCGGTTCCCCCGAACCTGCGTCTGAAGTGCCACCACCTGTGGAACCTGCAGTTCCGCCCGTATATAAATCTCCGAACACATCCGTACAGAGGTCCTGCATAAATTCTATGGACCATCTGTCATCATATTCCGTTATTGAATTCTCTGCCGCCAGAGCAGGTGTATAATCTCTGAGTCTGTATGTTGTCATGGCTTTTTCGGCAACAACACGATGCGTAACAAGCGGCTCAACGGCATAACTGCTTATGGATACCGCGCCGCTCTTATCTTTATGAAGAGTAACCTTTGCCATAAGTCCGAGCATCGGTTCGGCTGTCTCCTGGGTGGATATGAAGTTACCCATTGAATAATAGCATAGCATCTGATTACCGTTTTTACCTGTTATCCATTCAACAGGTTCAACTACGTGAGGATGATCTCCCAAAACAAGATCTACTCCTTCGTCCGCAAAGAACTGTGCCCAGTCTTTCTGAAAATCATCGATTCCCAGATTATATTCGGTTCCCCAATGAGGAAATACGACCACTGCATCTGCCATATCCTTAGCACGTCTTATATCATATATGATCTTGTTCTTACTCTCATCATCAAGCATATCTATCATATAATGGTTTTCTTCCGGAAGAATAAATCCGTTCAGGCCATATGTATAATTGAGCATGGCGATCTTGAAACCGCCCTTCTCGTATATATATATTTCCGAAGCATCGGCCGGTGTAGGATGAATTCCGAGTACTTCAACCTCCGGATGAGCACTCTCCCAATAACTCATACAATGCTCTATCGCTTTAACGCCCCAATCCATGGTATGATTCGATGCATGAAGCACAACATCAAATCCCGCATTTGCAACAGCATCCGCTACTTCGTCCCTTGCACTGAAATTCGGATATCCCTGGATTCCAAGATCATTTCCGCCATATATAACTTCATTATTGATTATCGCACAATCCGCAGCCTGAACATCATCCTTAACATGTTCAAACATATGATCGTAACTGTATGTTCCGTCCGAAAGCTGGCCCGATAACTGAACTCTTTCATGCATCAAGAGGTCGCCTACCATTATAAGGCTGACATCGACTCCGTTCGGATACGGATCTACCGGCACCGGTTCTGCCGGAGTTGCTATTTCTGTTTCTTTGTTCTTTGATGAGGCTTTGTCCTTTTTATCGGAACCGCAGCCTGTAAGAGAGCCCAAAGCAAGTGTTCCCGCAAGGAACATTGCCAGGACTTTCCTCCTTCCGGATACAGAATTATATCTCATATGATCCCCTTCAACTTACAACACATTCCGTCGCTTAATAAACTTTCTTCTTACACACATTTCTGTGTGATTATAACAGATATTTCTTAATAATCCATAAATATTTTCGAAAAAAACACTTTAAAGATATAGTATATCATAATTGTCAAATAAATGTTATACTCGAATGGAATCCCAAAATAACAGAAAGGACTTATCATGGAATATAATTTTTTTGCCACAATATCAAGAATGAAATATATCGAGCGATGGGCTCTTATGAGAAATTCCCGCAGTGAAAACTTAAGCGAGCACTCTCTGGAAGTTGCGATGATCGCCCATGCTCTTTGCACCATAGGAAATGTAAGATACGGAAAAAAACTCGATGCAAGCAGGGCCGCACTTATCGGCCTCTATCATGATGCATCCGAAATCATTACCGGCGACATGCCGACACCTGTCAAGTACGTCAATGACCATCTTAAAGATGCTTATAAAGAAGTCGAGCGTATGGCTGAATACAAGCTTCTCGAACGTCTTCCTGCAGACATCCGCGAAGAATATGAATCTATACTCAGAAAGCCTGCATCAGCTGATGAAAACGAACTCTACATGCGGCGTCTTGTAAAAGGAGCCGATAAGCTCTCCGCCTATATCAAATGTATAGAAGAGGAAAACTCCGGCAACAAAGAGTTCCGAACAGCCAAGGAAACCATATCGGCCGCTCTGGATAAGCTTGCCGCCGAACTTCCGGAAGTAAATGATTTTGTAAAAGAATTTCTTCCTCCTTATGGCCGTACACTCGATGAATTATCCCGTTAGCGAAAAAATGCCCGAACAGCTTCTGCTGTCCGGGCATTATCATATGTTTAATTATCCCATGGAAGCGGCTGTTTTTCTTCCTCTTTAACTTCAGCCTCTGCTTCACCCTCGGCAGGCCATGCATCCTGAGGCTCGGTTTCATCGATTTCCGATTCTTCAGCCTCGGCAGCTGCCTCCGGAACTTCAGCCTGAAAAACTCTCACTTTGTTTTTCGAAGTCTTTTCTTTTCCAGCCGTTTTTGCTGCTTCCTTTTCTTTTTTCTTCTTTTTCTTCTCTTCTTTTGCAGCGGCTTTTTCGGCAGCCTTCTTAGCTTCCTTTTCATCCGCAGCTTTTTCAAGATTTACATCGAAACCGGAAGTGAACATCGAGGACTCGTTAATAACTTCACCTTTCTCATTCACCTTAACTTCAAGACTGCTTCCCGTAGCTTCATTGAATATCTGCATGAATTCCTTACCCGAGATAGTCTCATGATCGATCAGGTAAGTCGCGATGGCATCGAGAACAGCTTCATTTTCCTTAAGGATCCTGTAAGCCTTATCATATGCCGCATTTACAATATTCTTAACTTCGTTATCAATCTTGGTAGCAGTTTCTTCCGAACACTGCATAACACTTCTTCTGTCAAGATATTCACCGGTTATCGCCTCAAGCTGAACCATACCGAACTTATCAGACATACCGTACATGGTAACCATGGCTCTGGCTTCCTTGGTAGCCTGCTCGATATCATTCGATGCACCTGTTGTAACAGACGGGAACTTGATTGCCTCGGCAGCACGTCCACCCATAGCTATAACGATATGAGCCTCCATCTCGGTCTTGGTCTGCAGGTATTTCTCCTCTTCCGGAGTCTGCCATACATAACCGAGTGCACCACCGGTACGAGGTACGATGGTAATCTTCTGAACCGGCATCGTATGCTTCTGAAGAACCGTAAGAAGTGCATGTCCCGATTCATGGTAAGCAACTATACTCTTTTCCTCCGCACTGAGGATACGATCTTTCTTCTCCTTACCTGCGAAAACAACTTCCACGGACTCAAGAAGATCGTTCTGCGATACCAGTTTTCTACCCTTACGGACCGCAAGAAGCGCGGCTTCGTTGATGATATTTGCAAGATCCGCACCTGCAGATCCGCTTGTCGCAAATGCAAGTTCATGCAGATCTACCGTCTCATCAAGCTTAACATTCTTGGAATGAACTCTGAGAATATCTTCTCTACCCTTAAGGTCCGGCTTCTCAACTATGACACGTCTATCGAAACGTCCCGGTCTCAGAAGAGCCTTATCAAGAACCTCAGGTCTGTTGGTAGCCGCAAGGACTATAATACCTTTTTCCGTATCGAAACCGTCCATTTCCGAAAGCAGCTGGTTAAGAGTCTGCTCACGTTCCGAATCACCGCCCATATGACGGGTATCACGGCTTCGACCGATAGCATCGATCTCGTCGATGAATATGATACATGGTGCCTTTGCATTAGCCTGCTTAAAGAGATCTCTTACACGAGATGCTCCGACACCGACATACATTTCAACAAATTCAGATCCCGACATTGAGAAGAACGGTACTCCTGCCTCACCGGCAACTGCCTTGGCAAGGAGAGTCTTACCTGTTCCCGGAGGACCTACGAGAAGTGCTCCCTTAGGAAGCTTGGCACCAATAGCGAGATATCTTTCCGGCTCCTTCAGGAAGTCAACCATCTCCGAAAGAGACTCTTTCGCTTCCTCTTCACCGGCAACATCCGCAAAGGTGATTCCCGTTTCCTTCTGCATGCCGTACATCTTAGCATTTGATTTTCCGACACCCATTATTCCGCCGCCGTTCTTGGACATGCTTCTCATAAAGAGCATCATGACTATATAGAACGCAGCTATCATTACTATCCACGACAGAAGTTCACGGATGAATACATTTCCACCCTCATCTATCGCTTTAAACTCGACGCCGGAAGCAGCCAGTCTGTCTACCAGTTCATAATCATCCAGACGTACAACATAGTAAACTACATTCTCTGTTGCAGTATCGGCCTTCTTGGGTTCAAAGTAGATTTTATCACTGTAAACCTTTACGGAACCGACTTCGTGCTGGTCCACCATCTGTATAAACTTACTGTACTCAACCTCTGTCTCGCCCTTTGTTCTGTAATTGTTGAACTGGATCCAGAAGATAAGCGTAAGAATAACGGCAATGATGAGCATGATTATCGTGGAATTAAGACCACCCGGCTTCTTTCCGCCTTCGTTATTGTTATCTTTTTCTCCCATTACTTACTCCGCTGTAAAATCAGTCAGCATAAAGAGGATACTTATCTGTAATGCTCTTTACAAGTTCCTCTGCCTTAGCTGAATCTTCATCAATGATTGCTGCCTTAAATGCATCGGCAATAGTAAACATGTCTTCCTTAACAGCTCCCCTTGTTGTAACTGCCGGAGTTCCGACTCTTATACCACTTGTAACGAACGGTGACTTAGGATCGTTAGGAACTGTATTCTTGTTAACTGTAATATGAACTTCGTCAAGAAGCTTCTCAACTTCCTTACCTGTACGGTTGAGATTCTGAAGATCAACGAGCATAAGGTGATTATCTGTACCACCTGATACAATCTTGAATCCTCTTTCCTGAAGTGCTGCAGCAAGTGTGCTTGCATTTTCAACTACTCTTCCCATGTAATCCTTGTAATCCTGTGAAAGAGCTTCCTTGAAACATACAGCTTTACCTGCAATTACATGCATAAGAGGTCCACCCTGGATACCGGGGAAGATAGCCTTATTGAAGTTGTACTTCTCATTGATCTCGTTGCTGCAAAGGATCATTCCTCCACGTGGTCCACGAAGTGTCTTATGAGTTGTAGTAGTAGTGATATGTGCATATGGGATCGGGCTCATGTGATATCCTGCAGCTACAAGACCTGCGATATGAGCCATATCTACCATAAGGATAGCACCGACTTCATCAGCGATCTCACGGAACTTCTTGAAATCTATCTCTCTTGCATATGCTGAAGCACCTGCTACGATAAGCTTCGGACGAGCTTCCTTGGCAATTGCAAGAACGTTATCATAATCGATTCTTCCTTCATCGTTAACGCCGTAAGGAACGGCATTGAAATACTTACCTGACATATTTACAGGACTTCCGTGTGTAAGGTGTCCGCCGTGGTCAAGGTTCATACCCATAAATGTATCGCCCGGCTCCATAGTAGCGAAGAATACAGCCATATTAGCCTGTGCTCCCGAATGAGGCTGAACATTTACATACTCTGCACCGAAAAGCTCCTTAGCTCTTTCTCTTGCAAGATCCTCTACTACATCAACATACTGGCATCCGCCGTAATATCTCTTTCCCGGATAACCCTCAGCATACTTGTTAGTAAGAGGGCTTCCCATAGCAGCCATAACTGCCTTGGATGCGATATTTTCAGAAGCTATAAGCTCCAGATTCTGATTCTGACGATTAATCTCGTCTGTCATTGCTGCAGCAACTTCTGCGTCGATCTTTGTGATTTCTGAAAAATCGTACATTTTAGTAATTCCTCCAAAATTATTTTACTTTGATCTGTGAGAGAACCTCACCTATTTTATCTTTTATTACAATGTCCGCTTCGCTGTCTCTTGACGTAGGTGCCATATTTAAAACAGCCAGATGCTTTCCATTGAAATAATTTATAAATGAAGCAGCCGGATATACAACCAGCGACGTACCTCCTATAATAAGCATATCCGCTCTCTGGATATGCATGACCGAACGTGATATGACCTCACTGTCAAGGCCTTCCTCGTACAGGACAACATCAGGTCTTACAACACCTCCGCAGTCCGGGCATCTTGGAATCCCGTCCGAATCAAGAACAAACTTCATTCCCGCCAGAACGTCATCTTCCGTTCCGTCAAAACGTTTTTTACATCTCATACAGTAGTTTCTGAGAACGCTTCCGTGCAGCTCCAGCACTTCTCTCGAACCTGCGGCCTGATGAAGGCCGTCTATGTTCTGAGTTACGACAGCCTTAAGCTTTCCCGCAGCCTCAAGTTCCGCGAGCTTATAATGTGCCGCATTCGGCTTTGCCTTCGGAGCAAGCATCTTGTCTTTGTAAAACTCAAAGAAATCTTCCTGCTTCTGCATAAGAAATGTATGACTTACAATAGTTTCGGGCGGATATTTATACTTCTGATGATAAAGTCCGTCCTGGCTTCTGAAATCGGGTATTCCGCTTTCAGTCGAAACTCCCGCTCCGCCAAAGAATACTATATAATTCGATTCGTCTATGGCCTGCTGCAGTTTCTCGATTCCCAGTTCCGTATCCTTCTCCATATTGACACCCCCATTTTGCCACTCGGAATAATCTTATTCGTCCGTAGATTGTTCGGTCGTGTTCTTTTCGGTAACATAAACCCTGACCGTATAATCACCTACTACATCAAAATCACTGCTTTTCATAAACTGAATAGGAACATCATATTCTCCCGGCGCATATTCGGAGTAATCCACGAAAGCACCGAGTTCAGTATTCCTCATACCGTCTATATAATCCGAAAGTCCGGATACAGTTATGAGATACTGTGTAGGAACGATCATTTTATACGTATAATTCGAATTTACACCTTTTATGGAAATATTCTCTTCCTTTATCGGAAGCTTCTTCTGTACATGCTCCTCAAGCGTTATGCTGACCGCAATCTGCTGATTCGGATCATACAAAAAAGTCTCTTCCGGAAGATAACCGCTTATAAGCATATTCTCTTCTATGCTTTCGGTCGCATCAGCTACGGATATATCCGGTATAACTATTTCGTTCACTCCTTCGAGCGCCTCTTCCGTACCATATATAACGACTTCCTGAGGTGTATAACTGAGTGTCTTTATAGAATATCCTTCCGCAGGATTTCCTGTCGTATACAGTTCAATCGGAACTGTCTTGGTAGGATATATCGGTACATTTACCGTAACTTCCGTATTTGACAGGCTTATATGCTTATTCTCTAGCGATTTACCATAGGCATCAAATGCCATTATGCTGACTTTTTCATCAAATGTACTGCTGTTTCCGTTCAGTCTGACAACGGCTCTGAGCTCCGTAATAGTCGAAAGAACGGATGCAGGTCCTTCCACGGTTACAAGGTTCGGTGTAGGAACACATGTACCGAGTGCCCTTCCGTCCGCAACGCTTCCCGTTGTAACAATCTTTATCGGAAGCTCTATCGACGCCGTATCCTCTATACTGAGNNACTGAGAGTAAGTGTCGGCGTGCTTATCTCTATCGAAATCTGAGAAGCGACCACTGAATTCACTGCCTCAACCTTTATCTCCGCGGTATTGGTGACCGAAAGATGAGAAAGATCTGCATAGGCTTTGAAATCAGAGGTTGTAAGTTTCTCAACTATAGAGCGCGGTCCCTTAACTATGATGCTCGCGGTTTCACCGTCCACAACGTCGTAAACCATCCCCTGCTGCTCTATCACTTCTCCGTTAAGCTGTTCCACCTTTATATCGGAAAATGTCCTGGTAATCTTATAATCATCAATATTCATAACTATAAGCCAGATTAAGAAGCTGATGATAAGGGCTACAAGCTTAAGTCCGATATGGTCGAATATTTTATATTTTTTCAGTTTATTCATGCCTTCCGACCTCCCTTCTTAAGCTTTCTGCTCTTAACAGGTCTGTCTTCAGGCTTATCCTGAATCTTTTCAAGCTGAGTACGTATACCGTTCTCATCAAGGTCTCTGTAAAGTACTCCTCCGTGTGCAATCGACACGCCTCCCGTTTCTTCCGAAACTATAATGGTCATACTGTCGGTTGCTTCGCTGATGCCGAGTCCGGCTCTGTGTCTTGTTCCGAGTTCCTTATTAACATCCGTTCTGTCAGTGAGCGGAAGATAACAGGTTGCCGCAACTATACGGTTATTCTTAATGATGACCGCACCGTCATGAAGCGGTGTATTCTTCTCGAATATATTTTCCAGAAGCTGTTCAGTAACAACGGCATCCAGTGAGATACCTGTATTTATATACTCTCCCAAAGGAGTTTCATGCTCAAGTACAATAAGTGCACCCGTTTTAGACTTCGACAGAACTGTCGCGGTCTTTACAAGCTCGAACACCGTCCTGTCATCCAGGATGGTATTCTCACTCTTAGGTACACTGCTATTGATTATATTTCTTAATATATTTTTTCTTCCCAGCTCATCAAGAGCATGTCTGAGTTCCGGCTGGAACAGGACTATAAGTGTGAGAAGAACAACATTTATGAGATTTCGGGCTATCCAGAGAATCGTATTGAGTCTCAGGAGTGCCGCAAGTCCGAGAAAAAGGGCGATAATAGCCACTCCCCTCAGCAGCGTCCAGGCCCGGCTGGTCTTTAGCCACAGGAGGATATGATACAGAAGATATGAAATTAATAATATATCCAGCACATCGGTCCATGACATCTTCGGAAAATAAAACCAGTCAAGATAGGACTTGATTGACGACCAGATACTTGCAGCCATATCTGCCATAAGCATCTCCGTGAAAAATTTTTAGTGTTTCATCTGCATTCCGCTTCTCGTATTCTCCTTTACCGGAGCAACCGGCGGTTCATCCATCGTCATAACGGGTTCGGATGTTATATCTGACCACTGGGTATTCTCAGGATCAGCGGCAGGTGTCTTCTGCTTTCTCTCAGCAGGCTTAGCACTGCCCTTCTTAGGGCTATCGGACTTATCAGCCTTTGCCCCCTTTGCAGCTCCCTTTGCTTTATCCGGCTTAGTGCCTTCCTTTCTTGGAGTTCTTGCCTTTTTAGCCTTCTCTGTAAGTCTTGAAAAATCAACCGCAGGCTTCTTCTCCACTGCAAGCTTCGGCACAGCTTTAACATAGTAGTAATACTCGTCGTCCTCGAATTGGACTATCTCCGTATGGTTGTAATCCAGGAATCCCTTTATGAACCGGACTATAAGTGCAACTATAAGCCCCAGCAGAACTCCCTTTATACACATCGGAAGATCGGCATCGAATCCGAATATATAGCACATGTAAATGTATGAGAATATATTTGCAACCGCTCCTGCCGCAAAAGCAACAAACCATGAATACTTGAATGAGAGGCTGTAAATAATTCCGATAACAAGAATTGTTATTATAAGAACTCCCATGATCATGAACATTTCCTTGTTCTTGATCATGTTGTCGATAAGAAACTGAAGTCCGTCCATCTGCTGCTTATCATCACCCTGTGCTGTAAAGGATGAAATGATAGCTTTTGCATCCGTCTTCGGCATAAGTCTGTTAACTTCTTCAACATAAGTCGAGAAGTAATAAAGCAATACACCGAGTGCAGCAGGAACCGCTCCGCCGACGCCGGCAAACATTCCTACCACGAAAGGAACGGCAAAGTGAACCTTCCATACTATACATATAAGTGTAAGCATGATCGCCATACCGCACTTAGGGAAAAATCTGATATAGATGCAGTACATAAACATAAAGAGAAGCATAAATGCCAGTCCCGCTTCCACAGATACCTTAAAACTGTTTATAGCTATTATGGCACCTACCACAAATACCAGAAATCCGTCCGGAAGAATAGCACACATAACCGCAAGCAGTATACATACGTCTGTCCTTGCCGTAAGATCAAAATACGGATATAGATTACGTATTGTAAAGAATACAAGTATGCCGAATATAAATCTGACTATCGGATTAACTATTGGATCATATTTTCTGAAAAAATCTCTTATCTTATCTTTTATTGCAACTATCTGAGTCATTCTTCTGGTCTCCTTGTTGTATCGTCTATCGGAAGCTCCTCTTCACTTCCGCCTACTCCGTCGTATACTCTGATACGCTTCTTAAGCTTATCCTCTTCACGCTGTTCAATCTCGTAATACTTAAGGAGTTTACGAAGAGTTCCGTTATACTTAACTATTCCCGGTTTAGCGATCTCAAATTTGATCCAGTAGATAACAAATGCATAAAAGAACATAACCAGACAGACTACAACATATGCCTTGATAAAGCTGGACATAACTTCGAAATAGTCCATATCCATAAGCTTGTTGAGTATCTCTTCAAAGTTAAGCAGGATATATATTGCCACATACAGCCAGAAAACAACCGTTGTCGCAACGACCGCTTTAAGGCATCCGTACTTTATATAATCTTCTTTAAAATAATGGCTTATGACGAGATCCTCGTTTGCCTGGTGCTTCTCGTATATCGCAGCCTTGGTCATAAGCATGACCTTGCCTTCATTTAGCATAACAAATCTCCAGTTTACATAATAATTTTTAAATGGTCAGAACATACCACTTAGTATTATATGGTAAATGGCCGAAAACAGCAAGCAGATTTAGCTTTCAAACTCTTCTACGCTCTCGATCAGCTCAAGGCTGTTATCTCTGTTCAGCTTCTGGCAGATCTTGATAAATGTATCAAGAGGAACATCCTTCATCTGCTTGTTGCCGCGGAGGTTAACGGATACTGTATTATTCTCAGCTTCCTGATCTCCGAGTATAAGAATGTACGGATCCTTGAAGTTCTTGAACTTCTTGATCTTGTTCTTCATATTGTCATCAGAGTAATCAGCTTCAACTCTTACTCCGTTCTTTCTGAGAAGATCTACAACCATCTTTGCATACTGGTTATGACTCTCTCTGATAGGAACTACACCAACCTGATATGGTGACATCCAGAATGGGAAGCTGCCCTTAAAGTTCTCGATGAGGATTCCTATGAATCTTTCGAAAGAACCGAAGATAGCTCTGTGAATCATTACAGGTCTCTTAAGAGAACCGTCCTGTGATACGTATTTAAGATCAAAGTTAAGCGGAAGCTGGAAATCAAGCTGAATTGTACCCATCTGCCACTCTCTGCCGATGCAGTCCTTCATCTTAAGATCAATCTTAGGACCATAGAAAGCACCGTCACCTTCGTTGATCTCGTAATTGCCTTCACCATATTTCTTATCAAGAATTCTCTTAAGTGAAGCTTCTGCTGCATCCCAAAGCTCCGGAGCTCCCATGAAGTCATCCGGTCTTGTTGAAAGTTCAGCAGAATATGTAAGTCCGAAGGTCTCATAGATATACTTAGCGATATCCATGATATCTCCGATCTCATCCTCTATCATATCCTCTGTAAGGAATGTATGATCATCATCCTGATGGAACATCTGTACACGGAACAGTCCGTTCAGCTCGCCGCTCTTCTCACGTCTATGGATAACCTGAGTCTCACTGTATCTGAGTGGGAGTTCCTTGTAGCTGTGAAGTCCGTTCTTATATACATTGATCGCGTTCGGGCAGTTCATAGGCTTGATAGCGTACTGAACATCTGTATCTATTACTTCCTCATCAGTCTCAGGATCAACCGATGCATTTGTTACAAGGAACATATTTTCCTTATAATGTCCCCAGTGACCTGATGTCTCCCAGAGATTCTTGTGATTGATAACAGGTGACAGGATTTCCTGATAACCGTGTCTCTCATGAAGATCTCTCCAGAAGTTAAGGATAGCATTGTACATCTTAAATCCACGTGGAAGCCAGTATGGCATACCAGGTGCAGACTCATCGAACATGAAGAGTTCCTGCTCAGGTCCGATCTTCTTATGATCACGCTCCATAGCCTCTTTTACAAATGCAAGATGCTCCTTGAGTTCTTCCTTTGAAGGGAACGCATACATATATACTCTCTGGAGCTGATCGTTATGCTCGTCACCTCTCCAGTATGAACCTGATACAGACTTAACCTTAAATGCCGCATTCATAAGTTCCTGGGAATTGGAGATATGAGGTCCGCGGCAGAGATCGACAAAATCCTCTCCCGTATAATAGATTGTAATCTTCTCATCCGGGCCAAGGTCGTTGATAAGCTCTTCCTTATACTTCTGACCCTTGAAGATTTCCAAAGCTTCTTCCTTGGAAACTTCCTTTACTGTCCAGTCCTCGCGACGCTTTAATATCTCGCGCATTTTATCTTCTATTACTTTATAATCATCATTTGTGATCGTTCTCGGAAGCATGAAGTCATAATAGAATCCGTCAGCAATCTGAGGTCCTATGGCGATCTGAACATTTTCCTTTCCGAATATTTCCATTACAGCCTTAGCCATAACATGAGCAAGTGAGTGTCTGTATACACTCAGATAATAATCTCTGTACTCTTCCTTTTCCATGATACTTACCTCCTGAAAAATATAAATCCCTTGTACCGGTTAACGATACAAGGGACGTGATACACGCGGTTCCACCCTGGTTGCCGTTTATGCAAACGACCTCTCATTACGATCGTAACGTGATCAGCGTATTCATTTCACCATACGGCTACTGAGAATCCCTCCGAGACAGTTTTCAAACGGCCAGTAACCGGAATGCTCTCAGCCTGCGGCACCCCTCTCTGTTGTTCTGTATCCATCCTACTTTTTTCTCATCATAGGTTTAAGTTATTATATTTCGTGATTATACAACCGTGTTCCGATAAAGTAAAGCACTTTAACGATTCTTAATATTTTTTCACTCTCAGATTAAGAATATATCTTCTTTTTCTGCTGACGAGCGGTAATCTTCACTGTAAAACACCGTGTTGAGAGCCTCTGAATAAAAACAACAAACTTCATACGCGCGGTTGGAACTATTATCTCTTTACGTTTGAACATCTGATTGACCGCATAAGCCGCACAATATTTCGGGCTTATTCCCTTAAGGGCAAACTGTACATTTGCCACGTTATTGAACTCTGTATTCACAGGTCCCGGACAGAGAGCTCCGACATAAACGTCGCTTCCCTCCTCACGAAGTTCTTCTGCAAGTGCCGACGTAAGACTTGTAACATAAGCCTTAGTCGCATAATAAGTCGCCATATAAGGTCCCGCCGGAAAAAGTCCTGCGGAAGATGCCACATTCAGAAGATAACCACCGTTTTTCTCACGGAAATAACCGGCCATAAGCTTGGTAAGAACATGTACCGCCCTGACATTTACATCGATCATCTGCAGATCCTTGTCAAGATCTGTCTCCGTAAAAGAACCCGCATCTCCGAAACCGGCATTATTTATAAAAACTTCGACCTCATAGCCACTGACTTTTTCATATAATCTTTTACATCCATCAACAGATGACAGATCCTCCTCGATAATTACCGAATCCGTCCCATACTTTGACGAAAGATATTTTCTGAGTTTTTCAAGCCGTTCCCTCCGCCTCGCCACCAGGATCAGATCATAACCCTGCCTTGCAAGAACTTTGGCAAGTTCCGTGCCTATACCTGAACTCGCCCCCGTAACCACCGCATATATATTCGCCATATTGTCCCCTCTTATACTCCAAAACAGCTCCCTCCTGTTCGGAGCGTCCGTCTACTTACTCTTCAGTTTCCACATCCAGATACTTTGCAGAAAGATCCGAAATCGTTCCGTCATCAAGCATTTTCTGTATACTGGAGTTAATCTGGTCAAGCAGCTCTGTATTGCCCTTCTTTACCGCAATTGCGTACTTTTCTTCACCGAATGCAGCATTATCTTCAACTATCTTAAGACCTGCATTATCCTTTACATACTTATCAGCTGTAGCAGAGTCGATAACTACGACATCACATTTACCGTTAACGAGTTCCATGATGGCATCAGAACCCTTCTTGAAAGCTTCGTACTTATAACCCATCTCTTTAACAACAGTCTCACCTGTGTAACCCTGGATAACTACTATCTTCTTATCAGCAATGTCGGAAGCCTTCGTTACATCCGAATCTTCCTTAACTATCATAACCTGAGTTGCTGTGTAATACGGTGTTGAGAAATCAACAGCTTCCTTACGCTCATCCGTAACAGTCATTCCCGCTATAACGGCATCAATCTGACCGTTCTGAAGAGCTATGAGAAGTGAATCAAACTCCATATTGTTAATGGTAGCTTCCTTACCTATATCTGTTCCGATCTGCTTAGCGATAGCTATATCTATTCCGTCATACTGATCGATCGTACCGCTTCCTGCAACAAACTCAAATGGCGGGAATTCCGCATTTGTTCCGAATACAAGCTTTTCTCCGCCTGCCTGCTCGGCACTGTCATCTTTGGCTGCTGTGCCCTCATCCTTGCTGCCGCCGCAAGCAGCAAGACTTAATGTCATCATAGCTGCCGTAAGACCTATTACCATTTTTTTTAAAAACTTCTTCATAACCGATTCTCCTTTTATATTGAGTTTTATCACACCGGGATATGCCCGGATATAAACTGACTTACAAAACCTTGCTGAGGAAACTCCTTGTCCTTTCATTCTGAGGATTGTCAAATATGGATTCAGGTGTACCCTGCTCCAGGATGACTCCTTCATCCATGAAGAGGATCCTGCTTCCTACTTCTCTTGCAAAGCCCATCTCATGAGTAACCACAATCATTGTCATTCCGCTTTTTGCGAGCCTCTTCATAACTTCAAGAACCTCTCCTACCATTTCGGGATCGAGTGCCGACGTAGGCTCATCGAAGAGCATGATCTCAGGTTCCATGGCAAGCGATCTGGCAATTGCAATCCTCTGCTGCTGACCACCGGAAAGCTGCTTCGGATAAGAATCTGCCTTATCCTCAAGTCCTACGATTTTAAGAAGTTCCATGGCTTTCTTATCAGCCTCCTCCGGAGTCATCTTCTTAAGCTTAACAGGTGCAAGCGTTATATTCTTCTTTACAGTCAGATGCGGGAACAGGTTGAAATGCTGGAATACCATTCCCATCTTCTGTCTGATCTGATTAACATTTACCTTCGGTGCATTTATCTGTTCGTCATCTATCCATATCTCACCGCTGTTCGGTTTTTCGAGAAGATTGATACATCTGAGAAATGTACTCTTACCGGATCCCGACGGACCGATAACAACGACAACTTCACCTTCTTCTATTTCCTCATCTATTCCCTTAAGAACTTCTCTGCCGTTGAAGCTCTTATGCAGATCTTTAACACGTATCATTTATGTACCTCCTAATAATACTTGTCCGTTATCTGTTATCAGCCTTGCGAAGTTTTTTCTCCAGCTTACCGAGAAGCACGGTAAGGATCTTAATGAGTACAAAGTAGATAACTGCTGTTGCAAGGAGAGGAAAAAGCGGCTTATAAGTTGCACTCTTTATAAAATCTCCTGCTTTCTGGATATCCATAAGACCCACGTATCCGACAATAGCTGTTTCCTTGATAAGAGTGATAAATTCATTACAAAGTGCAGGGAAAATGTTCTTTACAGCCTGCGGTATTATGATATTCATCATAGTCTGTGTACCGCTGAGACCGAGCGATCTTCCCGCTTCTGTCTGTCCCTTATCTATAGAAAGAATACCTGCTCTTATTATCTCCGACACATAGGCACCGGAATTTACAGCAAATGCTATTGCGGCTATGATCCACTTCGGCCAGCCGACCGACGCAAATATAACGAAATATATGATCATAAGCTGGGTAACCGAAGGTGTACCTCTTATGATATCGGTATAAACCTTTCCTATTACATTAAGTCCCTTCTTCTTTGAAAGATTACAGAGTGCAATTATAAATCCGACCACAAGACCAAGGGCCGCAGCGAGAAGAGCTACTTTTACAGTTACTCCGATACCTTCCAGAAGAAGCATATATCTGTCTTCTTTTATGAAACTGTTTTCAAATTCAGTCGCTATATGACTGAACCATTCCATAAGCCGATCAAAAAATCCACCCATAAGTATTCCTGCCTTGTATATATTCAAATTATATTCAATAATTATACATCGTCTGAACCCATTTATAATTGCATAAAAAAATAACAAAGTCAAGAATGTGCTATTCACTTTTGATGTATATTTTATTATAATAAATAAGTCTTAATAACCACCGCGAAAAGCGGAAATATCATACTCAAGAGGAGGACCTGTATCATGTTAGAAAAGTGTTTCAAATTGAAGGAGCACGGGACAGACGCAAAAACCGAGATAATAGCCGGAATCACCACATTCCTTGCTATGGCTTACATCTTAGCTGTTAACCCGAATATCCTCGGAACCGTAATGAATGCTAACGGCGTATTCCTTGCTACAGCCATCTCATCGGCTATTGCAACTTTCATCATGGCATTCCTTGCAAACTATCCTATTGCGCTCAGTGCCGGCATGGGTCTTAATGCTTACTTTGCATTTACCGTATGTCTCGGAGAACTCAGCGACGTAGAAAATCCATTCACTATTGCTCTTACAGCTGTACTTGTTGAAGGTATCATATTCATCTTCCTTTCATTATTCAAATTCAGGGAAGCTATTATAAACGGTATCCCTCAGAATCTTAAGTACGGAATCACAGTCGGTATAGGTCTTTTCATAGCACTTATCGGTCTTGTCGGTGCAAAGATAGTTGTCGCAGATCCGTCAACTACAGTTGCTCTCGGAAACTTCGGTACACCTGAAGTTGCACTCGCACTCATCGGTTTCCTTATCATAGTTGCTCTCAGCCACTATAAGATTAAGGGTGCCGTACTCATCGGTATCATCGCTACATGGGTACTCGGTATGGGGGCACAGGTTATAGGCTGGTATCAGGTTAATCCTGAAGCAGGCGTTTACAGTCTGTTCCCAAGTTTTGCTAACGGTCTTAACTTAGGCGGACTCAGCGAGACTGCATTTAAATTCAACTTCTCATGGGTAGGTTCACATCTTATCCAATTTATCGCAATCGTATTCAGTTTCCTTTTCGTAGATCTTTTCGATACAGTCGGAACAGTTGTCGGTGTTGCCGATAAAGCCGGACTCCTTGATAAAGACGGAACACTTCCACGTGCAGGAAAAGTATTCATGGCTGACGCTATCGGTACAACAGTCGGAGCATGCCTCGGTACTTCAACCGTAACAAGTTTTGTAGAATCAAGTGCCGGTGTTGCCGAAGGCGGAAAGACAGGTCTTACATCACTTACAACAGGAATTCTCTTCCTTGTTGCAATAGTTCTCAGCCCTATCTTCCTTGCTATCCCAAGCTTTGCTACAGCACCTGCTCTCGTATATGTTGGTATGCTGATGGTATCAAGTGCTACAAAGATCAAGTTTGACGGAGACGTTGCAGATATAGCAAGTGCTTACATGGCAATCCTTATGATGCCTCTTACATATTCAATCGCCAACGGTATCATGTTCGGTGTTGTAAGCTGGGTTCTTCTCAAGGTTCTTACAAAGAAGGCTAAGGATGTTAATCCGGTTATGTGGGTAGTATTCTTACTGTTTGCACTCAGAATCATTGCACTCATTACGAATTTCCAGTAAGACTTACAAAAAATAAAAACAAAATCAATAAATAACATAAAAAATGACATAGGATCAAATCACACCATTGATCCTATGTCATTTTTGTTTACTTACTCATCTTCACCGTAAGCATGCTGCTCTTCGGTAATGACATCCGCCATCGCTTCTTTATATATTTCCTTCAAGGTTGCAGCCGAACTCTGTAATCTGACAAGCTCATCTACAGAGAGCTTTATCGGCACCAGAGTTTCAACACCGTTTTTACCGACGACTGCCGGCATGGAGAGGCTGACCCCTTCTATTCCGAAATCACCGTGAAGCGTTATCGATACCGGAAGTATAGATTCCTCATCCCTTATAATAGCTTCGCAGATTCTCCTTACCGACATCGCTATGCCGTAATAAGTAGACTGCTTTTTCTCTATTATCTCATAAGCACTGTTCTTTACGCTGTCCGCGATCTCCTGCATGGACTCTCTGTGTTTGAAATGTCCTCTCAGCTCACAGAAATCATTGATCGGAACTCCGGATACATTTGCACTGCTCCATGCAACTATCTCACTGTCTCCGTGCTCGCCCACTATAAATGCATGTATACTTCTGCTGTCCACTCCGAGATGCTCTCCCAGAAGATACTTTAGTCTCGCCGTATCAAGAACAGTTCCCGAACCTATAACTTTTGACTCAGGAAATCCGGTAAGTTTCTGCGCAACCGTTGTAAGTATATCAACAGGATTTGCGACTATCAGAAGTATTCCTTCGAAACCGCTGTTTTTAATCTGCGGCATGATGGACTTAAATATACCGACATTCTTTTTAACAAGATCAAGTCTTGTTTCGCCCGGTTTCTGAGCAGCTCCCGCACTGACTATTACAATCGCCGCATCTGCTATATCGCAGTAATCTCCGGCATAAATGTCCATCGGTTTGGAAAAAGGAAGTCCGTGACTTATATCCAGTGCTTCCCCCTCAGCCTTGGCACGATTGGCATCTATAAGAACCATTTCTCTGAAAAGACCGCTCTGCATAAGAGCAAAGCAGGATGCCGCACCCACAAAGCCGCATCCGATCATAGCAACTTTTGAACTGTTGATCTTCATCAGTCAACACCTCCCCATTCATTATCGTTTCGATATATTATATCAGTATTTCACGATCATTGCATTCTTCTTCCATATTCCGCTCAGATAAAATGTCCAGGTAATAAGAAATCCCATTCCGAATCCGAATATTCCGTTCCACCATATGATGGTATACCCGAAGAAAGCACTGTATCTAAGAAGATATACTATTATAACTCTTATTCCGAGGGCTCCGCATGCAACAAACATAGGAAATGCACTGTGATTTGCCCCTTGGAAAACGCCGAATAGCGGTATATACATTGACAGCACTATATTTATCAATGCAACCGCCTTAAGGTGCTGCAGGCAGTACCCCGCCGCCTCATCACTCAGCTTAAAAAGTTCGATGATATCCGGTGCATAAGTCCACACTAAAGCCGAGATTATAAGTGTCATAACAGTAGATATGATAAAAGTCTGAATAACACCCTGTTTCACTCTGTCCATCTTTCCCGCACCTATATTCTGTCCGGTATAGGTTGCGAGTGTCGTCTGAAATGCGTTGCAAGGCAGATTAAGATACATCTCTATTCTCTGCCCCACCGTAAAGGAAGCGATCATAATCTTGCCGAATCCGTTTACTGCTCTCTGTATAAAAGTGAGACCCATGGAAACTACTATCATCTGAAGTGAGATCGGCAATCCGACTTTCACGGTTTTAGCCACAAGGCCGCCGTTCCATTTATAATCGCTGAACTTAAATCTGAAAATCGGATATCTTATCGTCATATAGAGATATGCGGCGAAGCACGAAGCCGCCTGAGATATTACCGTGGCAATTGCGGCTCCCGCCACTTCCCACTGAAATTCCTTTACAAAAAGGTAATCCAGTCCGATATTCAGTAAGGACGATATAAGCAGAAAATAAAGTGTTGCCGCACTGTCTCCGACAGCTCTCAGTATGGATGAAAATATGTTATAACCGTATGAAAAAATAAATCCGACAGAGAATATCCTGAAATACAGAAGTGTCTTATCCATTATATCTTCCGGCACACCTACAAGATATTTAAATGCCGGTTCCGCGGCAGTAAAACCTATTATAGAAAAAGCTACACCCAGTATCATGAGAAAGAGTATTCCGACAGATGCATTTTCACGCACTTTGTCATGATTTCCCGCTCCGTAATGCTGAGCCACAACAACACCGTTACCTGCCGAAAAACCTATTGCAATAGCAAGAAGCATAAATGCAAAACTTCCCGTGGTTCCTACTGCCGACAGTGCCGCTTCACTTGCATATCTGCCGACTATCATGGCATCAACGGTATTGTAAAGCTGCTGCAGCAGCGATCCCGCAAGAACGGGAAGTGTGAATTTTATAATGTGTTTCCACGGAGCACCTTCTGTCATGGTCTTCGTCATCTATGCAGTCTCCTTAAAACCGAAAAATGGCAGTACTGAACCAAGTCTGCCATTTCCGTCATATTATATACCCATTGTCAGTTTTCTGATAACATATAGTATCAGGATATGAAGCGGGTAAAAAAGATAAAACGCATATTTTATTTTACGTCCTCTCTCCCCGTTATATAGCGGAAGAATCGCAAAATCCACCATAGATATGAGTTCAAGCGGATCGACAAGAACGAACATAAAAACCAGTCCGCCGGCAGCGATTCCTTTATTCTTTCTGTAAATATACATAAAGAGAACTACCAGTATTCCGAGAAAAGCATAATCCGCTCTCATTAATGATGCCAGAACCGCCGTTGCGGTTACAATAAATATTGCCGCAAGTTTTTCTTTCGGTCCCGCTTTCATAAACGATCCTTTTGTAAAATATTCTATTCCTATTATCGTAAGCAGTCCGAGTGCCAATGTAAAATATACATTCTGACTGCTCCAATCAAAGAAACTTCTGTTGAATGCCAGGTCAAAAGGAATCTCGGATATAATTCCGAATACAATGAGATTTCTGAGATATTTCCACTTGTTTCCAGTATGAAAGCATCCCTCAACGATAAGGAAGCAAAAAAGCGGAAATGCAAGTCTTCCGAATGCTCTCATTGCAAAATCCATATGAAAGATCCAGTCCGGTGCTTTATCCACATCCGGATGAAGAAAGAAATATCCCTCATCCAGAAAGACTGCCGCGATATGATCAAAAAGCATTGATAGACATGCGATCATTTTAATAGCAAATCCGGTAAGACCGGATTTCTTTCTCTTAGGCGGTTCTTCCTTCTTAAACTTCTCCCATATTTCCTTTGGTCTGGGATCTTCTTCCGATTCCTCTTTTACTTTTAGCTCGGAATTTTCCGGATCTGTTTTGTCGGAACTTGTTTCTTCAAGCTCTTTCTTCTCTTCTTCCAGCTGTTCCTGCCTTAATTTCTGCTGTTTTCTCTTACCCTTCATGTATCACCTGCTACTCCTCTTCCGAATAGTCACCTGACATATACTTCTGAAGATAATTTCTGTTTGCTTCCATATCAGGTACAAGAACTGCCATGCCGTTTATATTGTCATTATAATATGCACCTTCAACAGGGAGTCTGTAACTCTGCATATCACCGCCGAATACGATTCCGAGACCCATTTTCATAATATCCGTCTTACTGAGGTCTGTTGTTATGCATGGTGCAACACCGTTTGCAATCTTTATTCCGCTGAGAAGATGTCCATGTTTAACCTTGCTTATAACAGCCTTGATAAGTTTTCTCTGTCTCTCGGTTCTCTCCCAGTCGGAATTTCCCACATGTCTCATTCTCGCATAACACATAGCCTGTGTCGGTGTAAGAGAATTCATGCCTTCATGAAGATCCCATACTTCGTCGGACTCATCCGTATTAGAGCCGATTGCCGGATTCTCGTTCATGTACTCGGCTTCTTCTGCCGTAAGTTCCATATCTACATTTCCGACAGAGATAAGTGCATCTAAGAAGGTTCCGAGGTCCACAAGCATATTTCCGTCTATCGTAACACCGAAGTCCTCTTCTATGGTCTTATCAAGAAGATTTACGCTTCCCTCGATGCCGTCTCCGGCTCCGAATGCGTAAGCAGCATTTATTCTGTTTCCGCCATATCCCGGAATATCCACATACATATCTCTCATGAACGATGTAAGGACAACGCTATGATTACTCTTATTGATAGTGCAGAGGATCATGGTATCGGATCTCTGTCCGCTTTCGCCCTCACGTGCATCCTGACCGATAAAGAGAATGTTATACTGCTCACCTTTCATCGAAGAAGCTCTCTCGGAAACATCTGTATCAATATGATCAAACTTTGAGAGAATGATATTTACAAAAACTCCGAGTACTACGATAAGGATAAGAAGCAAGAAGAAGATGAATTTTATAAATCCACCGAATGCACTCTTTTTCTTCTTCTTTTTCTTAGGCTTTCTCTCTTCGTAATCTTCCTCTATCTGTTTTCTGTTATTTTTTCCCTTGTGATAAGCATTGGATGCTTTTCTTCCGCCCGAAGCCTGCTGCTTTCTGGCACGTTCGGCAGCTCTGTATGCTGCTACATCAAAATCTGCTCCGTCATCATCATCGTCATAATCGTTAAAACTATTTCTACCCATGTTATTTTCTACATACCTTTGCTGATTTTGTGGCTGTCTCTGTGCCGACTGAGGTTGTCTCTGTGGCTGTGGCTGTACAGGACGCGACTG
>DEFA01000004.1:43765-45674 GCA_002350525.1 Lachnospiraceae bacterium UBA2864
CCCTGCACCGGCTGCTGAACCTGCCTCTGCTGCGGCGGTACCTGCACTGACTGTCTCGGCTGCTGTAACGATGCAAACGCAGAATCCATCTCCGGATCATAATCTGACTCATAGCTTCCGCTCTGCTGTTTAATTCTTTCGAGCTCTCTGATATGTCTCAGCTCTTCTTCCTGCAGCATCTGCAGTTCTCTCTTTTTTCTCTCAGTCTCCGCCTGGATCATCCTGAGTCTCTCTTCTTCTTCCTGATAACTCATATTAATCTCCATTCCGCGGCAAGCCGCGGCACAAATTGTTATGGATTGTTACCACGGGTTCTGCCCCCGGTGATATTATTTCAAAACTAAAATCTAAACTAACTGATACAGTTTATCATCAATATATAAATATGACAAATTAATCATTTATTAAGTCTTCTTGAATGCTATCCTTCCACAACATCCAGTTTTACTCTGAAGGATATCAGTCTTTCGGTATGCTGCCCGTCGAATTTAACTATATATGCATTTTTCTCGGCATCGACGCCTATTATCTCTCCGTCACCGAATACCGCATGCTTAACTCTTGTTCCTTCCGGAAGTCTCGTCACGCTGTCCTGTCCTTTCATGACGCGTTCGGTAATACCTATATACTCCTTGGTCTCCCTGATGAGATCTTCTCTCGGTTTCTCGACGTACTCGATAAGTCCTTCTTCAGGTTCAAGCACAAATCTTGAAGGATATCTCGGTGAGCCGTCGAAATTACGACCTTCAGCCGATGATAGATACAGCTTCTTCATAGCTCTTGTATAAGCGACGAAGGCCACTCTTCTCTCTTCTTCCATTGCTTCTCTTGTACGTGATTTTTTGGAAGGAAAGATTCCTTCATTCATTCCGACAAGGAAAATATAAGGAAATTCCAGACCCTTTGCGGCATGAACAGTCATAAGTTTTACTCTGTCCTTAGTATCCTCTATATCCGTATTGGTATAAAGTGCCACATGTCTTAAGTAATCAACGAGCATAGCCTCCTCACCGCAGGTAGTCTCATATTCATAGACTGACTGCTTCAGCTCTGCCAGATTATCGAGTCTCATCTGCGCCCCTTCCGTACGAAGAGCTTCCTCATATCCGCTTTTATTCATTATATCGGCCAGAAGCTCTGAGATAGGTCTTTGCTCCATTCCCTCGGAAAGTTCCTTCATCATATACAGGAACTCTCTTGCCTCGGTACCGTTAAATATCTTTTCATCTATCGTTTCTTCCAGAGCCTGATACAGTGTTATACCTTTAAGTTCCGCATACTCTTCAAGAAATGTCATTCTGCGCTGTCCCATATTTCTCTTAGGACTGTTGATGATACGTCTGAAGGACATATCGTCCCGGAGTGCAAGGCATCTGAGGTAAGAAAGTGCTGTCTTTATCTCGGTCCTCTCATAGAACTGAACACCGCTGTAGATTGTGTACGGTATTTTCTCTTTAAGAAGAGCCTGCTCTACATTTCTCGTAAGGAAATGCGCTCTGTACATTATGGTTATATCCTTATAATCCACTCCGGACATATGCAGCTTCTCAATCTCAGCCGCTATCCATTCCGCTTCCTTCTCCGGATTTTCAGCGAATTTGGCCATAACCTTATCTCCTCCCGGAAGAGTTGGGATAAGATTCTTCTCGATTCTGTCCTGATTATGAGCGATAAGAGAATTGGCAACATCAAGAATCTCAGGTGTACTTCTGTAATTCTCCATCATCATGATGGTCTTCGTGGTCTGATACTCACTGTTAAAGTCCATAAGGAACTTTGTACTTGCTCCTCGCCACGTATATATAGTCTGATCCGGATCACCAACTATAAACAGATTGTGATGATAACCACACAGTACCTGCATAAGTGTATACTGCGGGCGGTCGATATCCTGAAACTCGTCGATCAT
>DEFA01000004.1:45740-47026 GCA_002350525.1 Lachnospiraceae bacterium UBA2864
ACTCTCCTCATTCTTGGAGAAGATATACAGCACAAAACTGATAAGATCGTCATAATCGAGTCCGAAGCATTTCTTCTGCTGATAAAGATAACCGTAAAAGATTATATCCTTCACAGTCTGTGCCTCATCATATCTCTTCTTCAGAAGCTCGAGATCCATCTCTATCATATAAATATAATAATCCGGCATCTCAACGAGCTTTATCATCTCTATCATATCACGGGCATCACTGTAGGTCATATCCCTGAGAGTGAGTCCTCTTTCTGCATAGATCATTCCCAGCATATCATCTATGTCCGATGCATCCAGGACCAGAAAAGACTTCGGATACTGGACCACATGAGATTCCTCCTGCAGTACATTTACACAGAATCCGTGAAATGTATTGATATATCCCGTATCGTTATCACCCGTAAGATTATGTATCCTGTGGCGCATTTCATTTGCTGCCTTACTTGTAAATGTCACACAGAGTATATTCCCAGGCAGGATTCCCAGGTCATTTACAAGATACGCAAAACGGCTTGAAAGTGCTCTGGTCTTACCGCTTCCGGCGCCCGCAACAACTCTTACAAATCCTTCCGTTGTCGTAACCGCTTCCTTCTGTGCGTTATTCAGATCTTTTAAAATATCAAATTCTTCTGCCAAAATTTACCCCCTTAAAAACGCCGTACCGACACAATCTTATCTCGTATCGGAAACTGCGTTTCCCATATAGTCAAAAACAATCCGTGAATAAATCCACGGATTGTCCTACTGTCTTACAAATCTCTCTAGAAATTTCTCTCGATAAATCTCTGTCTTGCAATTGCTCTCTTAAGCGATGCTTCTGCCAAAGCATACTCGGCACGGCTTCTCTTGGAAAGCATTTCTTCCATGGCCTGTTCCTTTGCCTTGATAGCTCTTTCCGCATCTATCTCGTCCGGCCACTCGGCGGCATCTATAAGAATAAGGACATCATTATTCTCTATTCTCATCATTCCTGCTGAGATTACTGCACTGCATTCGGTACCCGGCTGGATCTCGCGCTTACCGGTGATCCCACTTCCAAAAGTCACCTCACTGCCTGTACGGAATCTCATTTCACCTTCCATAAGAGCTATGGCCATATTCTGATGACCCGCAAGAACTCCGTACTCTCCATCTGCCGCAGGTACTACGATAGATTCTATATCTCCCTCATAGAAAGGGTTGTCTGCCTCATATATTCTTACATGAAACGTTTTCATATAATTACCTCTTCTGCGGTATTATACCGCATTTTCTTAGAGAGTCTCTGCCTTCTT
>DEFA01000004.1:47084-49706 GCA_002350525.1 Lachnospiraceae bacterium UBA2864
TTCCGGAAGATCATCATACTTACCGTCCAGAATAGCTTTAAATCCTTTAACGGTTTCATTAACCGGTACATAAACTCCCGGAGTTCCGGTAAACTTCTCGGCAACAAACATCGGCTGAGACAGGAATCTCTGAATCTTACGTGCACGGTTAACTACAAGCTTATCCTGCTCTGACAGCTCATCCATACCAAGGATGGCTATGATATCCTGCAGTTCGTTATACTTCTGAAGGTATTCCTGAACAGTACGTGCAACCTTATAATGCTTGTTTCCGACCACATCCGCTTCAAGTATACGAGAAGTCGAATTAAGCGGATCAACAGCCGGATATATACCCTGTTCCGCTATCTTACGGCTTAAAACCGTAGTTGCGTCCAGATGGGTAAATGTTGTGGCAGGTGCCGGGTCTGTCAGATCATCGGCAGGTACGTATACAGCCTGAACCGATGTAACGGATCCCCTTGAAGTCGAAGTTATTCTCTCCTGAAGCTCACCCATTTCCTGAGCGAGAGTCGGCTGATAACCAACCGCTGAAGGCATACGTCCGAGAAGTGTTGAAACCTCCGAACCGGCCTGTACGAATCTGAATATATTATCGATGAAGAGAAGCACATCCTTATCCTCTTCATCTCTGAAGTATTCAGCCATAGTAAGTCCCGTAAGCGCAACTCTCATTCTTACGCCGGGTGACTCGTTCATCTGTCCGAATACCATCGCTGTCTTATCAATGGTTCCGCTCTCTTTCATCTCATTCCAGAGATCGTTACCCTCACGGCTTCGCTCTCCTACTCCGGTAAAGATTGAATAACCACCGTGCTGCATAGCTACGTTATGGATAAGTTCCTGAATAAGAACGGTCTTACCTACTCCGGCGCCTCCGAAAAGACCTATCTTTCCACCCTTTGAATAAGGCTCAAGTAAGTCTATAACCTTAATACCTGTTTCAAGAATCTCAACCGATACATTCTGTTCACTGAAGTTCGGGGCATCTCTGTGGATGCACCATTTCTCCGTATTCTCCGGAACAGGCTCTCCGCCGTCGATAGGCTCTCCGAGAACGTTGAACATTCTTCCTATAGTCGCTCCTCCGACAGGAACGCTGATTCCCGCTCCCGTAGCGGTAACTTCCATACCTCTGCTGAGTCCTTCACTCTGTGACAGAATGATGCATCTTACCTGCTTTCTTCCGAGAAGCTGTGCTACTTCCATAGATCTTACTTCCGATCCGACATTGACTGTAAGAGCCTCTCTCAGTTTAGGAAGTCGTCCCTCTTTAAATTCTACATCTACAACAGGTCCCGAAACCTGTACTATCTTTCCTTTACTCAAGGCTTCCGCCCTCCTTAAGTCTCTTTTTCACCTGTGCCTTGGCGCCTGCCGCGACCTCAGTGATCTCCTGAGTGATGGCAGCCTGTCTGACTCTGTTATATTCCATGGTAAGTTCCCCGAGAAGTTTCTCGGCATTCTTGTTGGCCGAATCCATGGCGGTCATACGCGCATTCTGCTCCGAGCTGAAGCTGTCTACCAGTGCTCCGTATATATATCCCGCAACATATCCCGGAATAACATGATTCAGAACCACTTCAACAGACGGGAAGAAATGCATGTTTACGTATTCCTCTACCTTCTGTCCGTCCTGCTCTATAAAGTTACCCCTGTCGAAAGGAAGCACTCTGTCCACCCTGACGGTCGAAGAAATCTCATTTTCCATATCACTGTAAATGATACGTATCTCATCAACTCGCCCGCTGTCATACTCCTCAAGAAGCATGTAAGCTATCTGTCTTGCTCTCTCAAAGGTAGGATTCTGGGCAGTATATAAAAATGTCTGCTTTATCGGAATATTGTGCCTCTGAAAATAATGTCTGCCGTATTCACCTACAACATAAAGATCGATATTCTTATGCTTTGCGATAGCATCCTCTGCTTCTTTCAGAACATTATGATTATAGCTCCCCGCCAATCCTTTATCGGCGGTTATGACCAGATATGCATAATTCTCCGCAGCATGACGTCCTTCTTCAGGATAAAAGTATCTGCTCTTTACGTGCTTCTTACTCTGGAATATTCTCTTAATCTCAGTCTCTATCATCTGAAAGTAAGGGCGCGTATTCTCAAGCTCCATCTTGGCCTTTCTCAGCTTTGTGGAAGATATGAGATACATCGCATTGGTAATCTTCTGAGTATTCTTAACACTGTTTATTCTGTTTTTTATTTCTCTCGTGTTTGCCATATTCCCAGATACTTCTTCGATATCTCTATAATCTCTGCTTTAAGTTCGTCGTCCATCTGTCCGCTCTTCTCAAGCTGTTCGCAGATGTCCTTCTCTTCTCTATGGAAATAATCGAGCAATCCCTTACGGAACTTTGTTATGTTATCAGGTTCAATATCCTGCATAACATGTGCCGTAGCCGCAACAAGCATGATTATCTGTTCATGAGGTTTGAACGGATTACTCTGAGGCTGACGAAGCAGTCTCATAAGACCCTGTCCGTATGCCAGCTGCTTTTTGGTCGTATCATCCAGATCACTCGAGAACTGAGTGAATATTTCCATCTCTCTATACTGTGCGAGATCCAGTCTTATGGTTCCCGCTGCTTTTTTCATAGCCTTAGTCTGAGC
>DEFA01000004.1:49765-102038 GCA_002350525.1 Lachnospiraceae bacterium UBA2864
GACTCAAGGAATATCTGTCCGTCTGTGATGGATATGATATTTGTCGGTATGTACGCCGATACGTCACCGGCCTGTGTCTCAACTATAGGGAGTGCCGTAATGCTGCCTCCACCAAGTTCATCAGAGAGTCTTGCCGATCTCTCAAGAAGTCTTGAATGAAGATAGAATACATCACCCGGATATGCCTCACGTCCCGGTGATCTCTCAAGCAGGAGGCTGAGTGCTCTGTATGCAATAGCATGCTTTGAAAGATCATCATAAACTATAAGAACGTCTTTGCCCTTATACATGAAGTACTCGGCTATGGCACAGCCCGCATATGGTGCGATGTACTGAATAGGTGCCGAATCACTGGCTGTAGCGGCAACTACGATCGTATAGTCCATAGCTCCGTGCTTTGTAAGGTTATCTACAAGCTGAGCTATACTTGATGCTTTCTGTCCGATGGCAACATATATACATACAACGCCGTTACCCTTCTGATTGAGGATAGTATCTACAGCGATTGCTGTCTTACCCGTCTGTCTGTCGCCGATTATGAGTTCTCTCTGTCCTCTACCGATAGGGAACATGGAGTCAATGGCAACGATACCCGTATTCATAGGTGTATCTACAGACTGTCTCATAACTATTCCCGGTGCCGGAGTCTCAATCGGTCTGTATCCGTCTGCGTTGATAGGTCCTTTTCCGTCAATAGGATTTCCGAGGGAATCGACTACTCTTCCGAGGAAATCTTCTCCGACAGGAACACCTGCTGTTTTCTTGGTACGTCTCACGCGGCTTCCTTCGGAAACATCATCATCGCTTCCGAACAGGATGATTCCGACCTCATCCGACTTAAGATCCTGTACCATTCCCTTAACACCTGAATCAAATACGACGATCTCTCCGTACTCAACCGATTCAAGTCCCTTGGCAACAACTATTCCGTCACCAACCGAACGGACATGTCCCTCTTCCTCGGCTATCGCCTCAAGAGACCAGTCTTCGATAGAACTCTTGATAAGTGTCACGAGATCAGGTACATCTCCCGCAGATCTTGCGATATCATATCTTCCGCCGCCCGCAAGAGTTCCGCCTGTACGGATTCCCTCCATAAGGTCTCTGAACTGCGCAAAACGTCCCATCTCGGTCCAGTCATATATGTCATCACCGGCTACGAGTTTAAATCCCTTGCCGATAGTCTTGTCCACTTTATATTCAAGATCAATCTCTCTGTTTTTATATTTTTTTGCCAGAAAGTCTTCGAATCCGCTTCTTTGCGCGTCCGATGGTTCAACTGCCGCATAGATATAGCACTTCAGGACCTTCTTTGCTTCATTAGGCTCCTGTGCCATTTGTTGTACTCCTTTCGGCATTTGCAAGGAAGGCGTCAAATACCTCTGATGTGTTGCTTGACAGGATCATCTTAGATGCTGCATCTTCAACCATCTTTGTTATCTCACCCTTTGCACTTTCAAGAATCTCTTCTTTCTCTATCTCTGCGGTTTTCTTAGCAGCCGCAAGGATAGATTCAGCCTGAGCTCTGGCTTCCTCTTCGCTCTTTTCTCTTGCTGCGCTTATCTCAGCAGATACCTTCTTCTTAGTCTCGGCTATCTCAGCATCCGCACCGGAAAGCTTCTCTTTATATTCAGCTTCGAGTTTTTCAGCATTTTTCAGCTTTTCTTCTGCTTCATCATCCTGCTTTTTGTATTCCTCTATACGGCTATCCATAAACTTTTTTACAGGTCCGTAAAGAAGAATATAAAGTCCCGTAAAAAGTATTACGAAGTTAAGAAGATGCAGGAGAATCTGTTGTATATCAATACCTAACATGGATATGCTCCTTTTCAAACATAATTTTATATTCGCAATGATATTCGCAGCGTTATTCGCAATGATATTCGCAGCGTTATTCGCTGATTCCTCCGGCTTCGCCGTCGGTCGCAGCTTCGCTGCTTATAATCAGCGATGTCGGGCTTCCGCCCGCCCATGTACAAGAAACCTGTCACTCGCCCCAAGCAAGCTTGAGCGCGTGCCATCTTTCATGTACACGCTGCTTCATTTTCGCTACATGACGAATATGATCAGAATCGCAACAATAAGTGCATATATGACAGCAGTCTCTATAAATACAAGTCCGAGCATGAGTGAAGTTCTGATATTACCTGCTGCTTCCGGCTGTCTTGCGATTGACTCTGAAGTCTTTGCGATTGACATACCCATGGCAATTGCACCGGCACTTGCTGCAAGACCTACAACGATTGCTGCACCGATTGCCTTACTCTTTGTAGCCTCTGCCTCTGCGCTCACGGTAGCTTCTGCCTCTGCAGCTTCCGCTGATTCAACCGTAACAGTTTTCTTTGTTCCCTCAACCTTTGCAGGTGCCTTTACAAAACCTGAAAGAGCTGCTGCAAGAAGTATCATTATCAGTAATGCCGGTATTTTCTTAAAAAGTTTCATTTGTAAAATCCTCCATATATTAAACATTATGCCGCAACCGCAGCATTATTATCTTTCTTTGATTTTTTATCTTTTTTCGGTTTCTTCTCACTCTTCTCGGAAACCTCACCGTAGAACACCGATGTAAGCATTGTAAGGACATATGTCTGAACAAGTGCATGGATCAGTGTAAAAAGCACTCCCACTATGACCGGAAGTACAAAACTGAGTGTAATGTAGTAGTATACAAGCTCCGTTACGAGTGCTCCTGAAAGGAGTGCACCGAAAAGTCGGAAGCTCATGGATATAGGAAGTGAGAACTCTTTCAATGTAAGTCCCACACCTTTAAGCTTGTTGGCTGTTATTCCTCCCGTAAGTATGATGAAGAATGACAGAACACCCATCTGTATCGCAGCATTGATATCCGCATGTGGTGCCGGAAGTGCTATGGAATGGCCTTTGGTTGTAACTGCCTGCAGCCCCAAAAGCTCAAACAATGTTCCGAGGCACACATAAGTTCCCGCTGTAAAGACATACGCTCCAAGGAACCTGTTCAGATGCGGGCTGTTTGTTTTTGCGAGATTATCAAAGAATCCCACCCACATTTCAAGCAGTGTCTGCATCTTTCCCGGTATCTTTTTAAACTTCGGAATCACAAATATTCTCAGTATAAGAGCGAATACAAGTATCATGCATGTGACTGCATATGCCGATACTACTGAAGGATTAACTTCCATTCCGAAGAAATTAATCTTATTCGAATCATGGACAACCGCGTCTTTCATTACCTCCTTAACCGTCTCGGGCTTAGGCTCTCCGGTATTTGTAAGTATGATGCCTATGACAAGAAGCACACATACCAGCCCGGCGATAATGAGAGTCGTCGTCCTTTTTTTCTTACTCAATTACTCCGTCTCCTTTCAACCTTTATTTCGGGCACCTCCCGAGAGCAGACCACCGATTGCGGCACCGCACAGGCCTCCGACAATATGAGTCAGCTGGGAAATGTTGTCTTTCACTGTAACCATATTCCATATCTCGGAACCAAGATAGATGGCAATAATGAGGATCATGGTTATAGGAATCTCTCCCCTTTTAAGATCTACCGCAGAAACAAGTACGATCATCATGAAGACAACTCCGCTTGCTCCGAGAAGTGCAGCATTCGGGAAGAATATTATATTAACAAGTCCCGAAACAACCGCCGTAATACCGATTGCTTCAAGAAATGTACTGCTGCCGTATCTGTTTTCAAGTATCGGTCCGAGTAAGAGGAACAGCATCATGTTGTTGGCATAATGAGTGAAATCCGAATGTCCCAAAACATGGCCGAATAATCTTATAACAGCAAAAAAGCTTATCTTGGAACGATATACTTCAAAAAGGAGCTTTGTACTTGCCCCTGCGGTTATCTTTCCTATGATAAGCACTATCAGCGCAACCAGTGCAAATGTAAGTGTCACCGGTGCGTTATATGAAAATACTAACTTTCTCTTTCCTTCTGCCATCTCGAAAGCCCCCCTTCTATGGCAACCGAACAGTCTTCCTGTCCGCATGCACGTTTCCGTGCATTCAAAAGCGTGCCAAAAGACTGCCGTCTTTGGCACGCTACATATTATCGCACAATTAATATAAATTGTAAATCATCTATTATAATGACATACGGACAGCCTCATTGCCTCCATTATCATACCAGCTTACAGCCCTCGAGCACCTCTTTAATCTTCTTTACAGGGATGATCTCAAGACTGTCTTTAACCTCTTCCGGCACCTCTTCAAGGTCTTCCTTGTTCTTCTCAGGAATATAAACTTTCTTTACTCCGGATCTCTGAGCAGCCATAAGTTTCTCCGGAAGTCCTCCGATAGGCATTACATTTCCTCTGAGAGATACTTCTCCGGTCATTCCGATAGCCGGATTAACCTTCTTACCCGTAAAGAGCGAAGTAAGTGCAGTTACAAGCGTGATTCCCGCTGAAGGACCGTCCTTAGGAGTTGCACCTTCCGGTACATGTATATGAAGATCATGCTCGTTATCAAGCAGCTCTGTTTCCTTCGGAAACATTTCTTTCACAAGACTTATGGCTATCTCGACAGATTCCTTCATGACATCTCCGAGCTGTCCTGTGATAATGGTCTTGCCGCTTCCCTTAACAAGCTTTGTCTCTATAAAGAGTATCTCTCCTCCGGCGGCAGTCCAGGCAAGTCCCGTGACTATTCCGGCAGGTGCTCCCTTTTCTATCATATCATGCTGGATACCCTTTGAACCGAGAAACTCTTTCAGCATAGCAGGAGTCACGGAGATTTTATCCGAATCACCCTTCACAAGTTTAACGGCCGCATATCTGCATACGCTGTCTATACGTTTCTTCAGGCCTCTGACACCGGCCTCCATAGTATAGTTGGATATTATCTTCTTAATAGCCGTATCCGTTATGGAAAGCTGACGTCTTCTGATACCCATGGACTTGAGTGCCTTCGGTATAAGATGCTTCTTGGCTATTGAAAGCTTCTCTGTAGCTGTATATCCCTGGAAATCTATAACTTCCATACGGTTAAGCAGCGGCTCAGGTATAGTATCTATGGTATTGGCTGTGCAGACAAAGAATACCTTTGACAGATCATAAGGAACATTCATATAGTGATCGGTAAAGGTTCCGTTCTGTTCCGGATCAAGCACTTCAAGGAGTGCAGATGCCGGATCTCCCGCAAAGTCCTTGGACAGCTTATCAACCTCATCAAGAACCACTACAGGATTTGCCGAACCGCTTCTCTTGATACCTTCCATGATACGTCCCGGCATTGCACCGATATATGTTCTTCTGTGACCTCTTATCTCAGCCTCATCCCTGATGCCTCCGAGACTTACTCTTACATATTTACGTCCGAGTGCTTCGGCTATACTCTGACCTATACTTGTCTTACCTGTACCCGGCGCTCCGACAAAAAGAAGGATTGAACCTGCTTCCTTCGGATTAAGCGCCATCACGGCAAGCTGCTGGACTATTCTTTCCTTAACCTTTTTCAGTCCGTAATGATCTCTGTCTAAAATTTCTTCAGCCTGTTCAAGATCTATCGGAGCCTGCTCCTCAGTCTTCCAGCTGAGCGATGTAACAAAATCAAGGTAATCATAAAGCATGCCGTACTCGTGGCTGTTCTGTCCTTCCTGCTTCATACGGTTCAGAACCTTATCGGCCTCGGCACGAGCTTCACCGTTCATACCCGACTCTTCTATCTTCTTCTCGAATTTTCTTACATCGGATATACTCTCGGGATGCATCTCATCAAGTTCCTTCTGAAGGATCTCAATCTGCTTCTTTATGGCATCCTCTCTGTATATACTTTCGTTCTGTTCCTTCTGACGCTGCTCGGCACCGTTGGCAACATCCACGATCTCAAAAAACTCATATACGGCTTTTTCGATCAGAGCATATCTTTCCTTAACCGAATCAGTCTCAAGGAACTGGTATTTTTCCTCCCAGGTTACATTATAATAACCCGCGGTTGCGGATATCATCTCATTAAGATTCTTCCACTGAAGGATGGCGCCTCTTGCCCAAAGCCCCCACTGGTAAGCTGATACGAACTTAAGGAAGGACTGCTTTAATCTGTCGAAGCATTCCTTTCTATCATCGGCATCCATATCATTTATCTCCGGACGCACTTCCGACTCGGACTCGAACTGTCCTTCATCCGTTCTCTCAAATCTGAGAATATTTACTCTGTCGTAGGTTCTGACCTTTACATTGCCGTCTGAATCTATCGACTCAATCTTTGCTGCAACTCCGATCGGATAAATATGTTCGGAGGTAATCTCTTCCCTATCTATATCATCACGGAGAAATGCGAAGATAAGCTTCTCTCCGTCATGGAGTTCCTCTATCTCCCATCCTTCGATAACTTCTTTCTTAAAGTAAAATGTAACGTCAGGGAGCAGTACTGTGTCATATAATGGAATTGTTAGCATTTCATGCCCTCCTCAAAAATCTGTTAGCACTTCAGCCTAATGAGTGCTAATCAAATGATATCACATTCTAACAAATTTGCAAGCGTAATATTTACATCCCCATATATTTACAAAAATGCTGTTTTAAGCTAAAATATATATTAGGTTTTTAGGGTTTGGAGATAACTGTTTTGAAGATAAATGTTAATGAAATTTTATATGCTGTTTCCAATGGTCTTGATGCCGTAGAATCGGAATTACTGGGGCATATTGCAATAGGACACAGCAAAAGACTTGCTGTACTATCAATTATAGCAGCCAAGGGTGCAGGTCTTTCAGCAAAGGATCTAATTGACATTGCAGCCTTCTCGATTCTTCATGATAACGCTCTTACAGAGGTCAATCAGGAAGAACATCAGTATCGTAAATATAACGGCGGAAAAGGTTATTCGGAAACGGATTTCAATATCAGGCGCTGTATAATCGGCGAGAACAACGCGAAGCTTATCCCTTTCAGGACAAACTGTCGCGATGTTATCATGCTTCATCACGAAAATGCAGACGGATCGGGTCCTTTCGGAAGATCCGCAAGCAACACACCTATCAAAGCTCAGATAATTCATCTTGCGGACTGCATAGATCATCAGTTCGATCTTAATGATGTTTCTAAGCTTAATTACCTAAATATAATTACATATGTTAAGTCCAATACAGATACTCTTTTCTCGAAGGAAGTAGCTAATGCATTTGTAAAGAGCTTTAAACATAAACATCTTAATGCCCTGTCCTTCGGAAATATAGATACGACCATCAGAAAGGCTACCAAGTCTTTCAATGATGAATATTCCATAACCGAGATTCTTAATCTCGCTACACTTTTTGCAAAGATAATCGATTATAAATCATTTTACTCCTGCGTTCACTCACTCGGTGTAGCACAGAAGGCAATCCATATGGCCGACTACTATAAGTACCCTACCGAGAAAGGTGTCCGTTTCTATCTGGCAGGAGCACTTCATGATGTCGGAAAGCTTATGATAAAGAACGAAATCCTTCAGAAGCCTTCAAGACTGACTGATGCCGAATATGAACAGATGCGTAACCACGCTTTCTATACACATGAGATTCTGAGCAAGTTGAAAGGCTTTGACGATATCGTGCTCTGGGCTTCACATCATCATGAGAAGCTTAACGGTACCGGATATCCTTTCGGTCTGGATGCTTCGCAGCTCAGTTCCGAAGAACGTCTCATGACCTGCTGTGATATCTATCAGGCGCTCACCGAAGCTCGTCCATATAAGGATGGTTTCACACATGCCAAGGCCATGGAGATCATGCGAGACATGGTTATCAAGGGCGAGATAGATATGGATATCGTAAATGATATGAATTATGAGATGACTCTTAACCGTAAGGTAGACAGATCATCACCAACATCCATTCTCTACTCTTCCGAGGATGTCATAGTTAAAACAGATGCGACAAATCATGTAATAAATTAGCATTTATAAACAGAACACCCCTCGAGTGACCATTTGATTGTGTCATCTCTAGGGGTGTTCTGTTTTATACCATACGGCTCCGATAAGCCGATGCACATTTCATGGATTAATATGATATTATCTCGTGTCCGTCTTCGGTAACAAGTACCTGAAGTTCCCACTGTGCTGAAAGCGAACCGTCTTCGGTATATACCGTCCAGCCGTTCTCTTCATCAACGAATACCTCAGGGCCTCCCATATTAACCATCGGCTCTATGGTAAACATCATTCCCGGAACCATAAGAATGTCCGTTCCGCGTTTTGTGCAGTAGCTTACCCAAGGTTCTTCATGGAATTCTATTCCTACACCATGTCCGCCGATCTCTCGGACAACCGAGTACCCGTTCTTGGTACAGTGGTCATGGACAGCCTGTCCCATATCACCGAGGAATCCCCAAGGCTTAACCTCTTCAAGCCCGAGATATACAGACTCCTTAACGACTTCTACAAGCTTCTTTGCTTCATCGGATACATTTCCGATCATAAACATTCTGGATGAATCCGAAAAATATCCGTCAAGTATTGTGGAACAATCTACATTTATGATATCTCCGTCATGAAGAAATTCCTTTGAAGACGGAATTCCGTGACATACCGCATCATTGATGGATGTACAAACACTCTTCGGAAATCCTTCATAATTGAGAGGTGCCGGGATTGCATGGTACTTTTCACATACTTCATCAACTATCCTGTCGATATCACTGGTGCTCATTCCCGAACATATCTTATCAGCAACAACATCAAGGCACTCAATGTTAACCTTTGCACTTTCTCTGATCTTCTGAATCTGTTCCGGATTCTTGATCATATTCCTTGTCGGAACCGGATGTCCCTGATTCCTTATAACTTCAATTCGTCTGTCAAAGTCCTCATGACATACTTTGTACTTCTTTCTGCTTCCGCACCAGCACGGATCGTTTCTTCCTATTCTCTTAGCCACTTTTTCTCTCCTCTTCTTGTCTGTTTTTTGTAAGACAAACTCCTTTAAAAGATAAACTTCTATAAAAAGATAAACCCCTTTATGTCATTTAACTGATTCTGGAAAGATAAGCCTCTCTTCCTGCCTGAATAGCATGCTTAAAGGCTTTTGCCATCATAGGAAGATTTCCCGCATGTGCAAGAGCCGTATTGGCCATGACCGCAGCACATCCCATTTCCATAGCTTCACACGCCTGCGACGGGTGAGCGATTCCGGCATCTACTATTATAGGCAGATTAATCTCTTCTATCAGCTGCTGTATGAAATCCCTTGTAGCAAGTCCTTTGTTGGAACCGCTTGGAGATGCAAGAGGCATGATAGCAGCTGCTCCGGCACTTTCCAGCTGTCTTCCCGCTTTAAGATCCGGATAAATGTACGGCATGACGATAAATCCTTCCGCTGCCAGTCGTTCCGTTGCATTTACCGTTTCAGGATTATTCGGGAGAAGATAAGTTGTATCATCCATGATCTCAATCTTGATGAAATTCCCAAGTCCCTTTGACTGTGCAAGATGAGCCATCCTCACAGCTTCCTGTGCATTTCTTGCTCCCAATGTATTTGGAAGTATCCTGATATTATCCGGAATATATTTTATTCCGTTATCTATATCATCCAGCGTATCGATTGCCACGGATATCATCTCCGTATTGGCATATTCAACAGCCGAATGTATCAGCTCAGGCGTATACCTTGAGGTCTTTCCCGAGCCCAATATAAAACGTGATGTGAAGCTTACGCCTCCGATCACAAGTTCATCGTTCATCTAAAAAATCTCCTTATTTTCAGAGAATAAACATCTAAATTATACCCACACAGAGTATTCGACTTATTATATCAAACGAATATGGAATTAGCAAATTTGATTTATATTACTTAATGGTTTAAAATATTCGGGAATGAATATTGAAAGGACTATATAGATTTATGCTTTACCCGTTACTCAGCAGTCACATGTCAGACACCGTGATCACTATGATCGGTGCCCTCGTCGCCTCTATTGTTACTTTTGTTTTATACAGACATCCGGCAGGATTTCTGCCGAAGGATCATGGAAAGGTTGTTACCGATCCTAACGGAAACATCATTCCTATCAATACCAAGTCAAAGGGCAAGATTACAGGAGCCGGCTTCATCTTTGTTCTCGTATTTCTTATATCAAGCCTTCTCTTTCTGCCTGTAACCGTTGAAAGAGTTCTGTACATTGTTTTATGTTTCATAATGATGTTTATAGGTTTTTTGGACGACTGTGCCAAGGCTCCCTGGGGAGAACTGATCAAAGGAATCCTCGATCTTTTTCTCGCAGTTGCCGGTTCGGTTATATTCGTTTTCTTTAACGACATGACAGTAACCTTTTTCGGAAACAGCTTCGTGATGAACAAGGTCGTTTATGTCATTCTCGGAACCATGCTTATCTGGGGTTCCATAAACGTAACCAATTGTTCCGACGGTGTCGACGGTCTCTGCGGAGGAGTTTCCGTAATCGAACTTACTACCTTCTTTCTTCTTTTCGAAGGATATGGTAATATGGGTATAATACTTGCAGCGGTCCTACTTGCATATCTTTATTACAATTGGTTTCCAAGCAAGATACTCATGGGTGATGCCGGTTCAAGAACCATCGGTTTCTTCATCGCGATCCTTGCCATGAAGTCCGGTCATCCTTATGCATTTATACTTCTGTCACTTGTATTCCTTGTAGACGGAGGTCTTGGACTTGTGAAGCTTACGCTTCTCAGAACGCTTCACTTAAACGTATTCGGAAAAATCCGTTTTCCGCTTCATGACGAATTCAGAAAGAACCGAGGATGGAAGGTGCCTCGGATCAGCCTGTTTTTCGCCGTATGTGAGATAGTAATGTGTTTTGTTACATGGTTGATAGTTCGTTAGTATAAATAATCCGGCTTAGTTATGCAAAAGGGGGCTGGCATGATAAAGCTTTTCAAAGACAAACTCAACAGTTTTACGGATCTTGAAGACCGCATATTCTTCATGATCCTTTCGATCAGTGTAGTCGTCAATATACTTACGATCATTTTTACGGCACTTGAAAATATCGGAATTTTCTCACTTCTTACAAGTATATTTTCTCTTGTATTCATCCTGATCCTGCTGTACCTTTCTCTCGTACTGGATCAGATGAAGGCTTGCCGTCTTATATTTGTATATTTTCTTAATTGTCTGATACTGCCCGTTGCCTTTATCACAAGCGGCGGTGTGGATTCGGGCATTCCACTTTATCTTTTGGGCGGTCTCTTTCTTATAGTTCCGATACTTCGCGAACCTTCAAGAACCATCGCCTTTTCCATTTCATTTCTGGTAGACTGTATCGTTATCGGTATTTCCTACTTCTTTATGAAGGATGCCGATAACAGATTTTCTTTTGCGGAAGATATATATCCCGAACTCTCTTCTTGGGGACGCATCGTAGATGTACTCTCTTCTTTTGCATTTATGACTATTTTCGTATGCGGCTGCACAATAGTCATTCTTATGGCTTATCGTATGGAACGTGAAAAAGGACGTGCTCTTGTCGAGAAAATGTCTTATCTCGCAATCAGAGACGAATTGACCGATCTGTATGACCGTCATTACTTCTTTACCCGTATAGAAAAAATGAATAAGGCCGATCTGTTTAAATCAGACAGCTTCTATCTGGCTCTTATCGATATAGATAATTTCAAGCAGATAAATGACAAATACGGCAACCTCTTCGGTGATATGGCACTGAAGAAGATTGCCGAACAGCTTAACAAAACTATGGATGAATACAGCGGCGAGATTGTTGCAAGATACAGCGGAGATGAGTTTATATATCTCATAAATGCCGTCAGTCTTGATGTTGCCGCTACCAGAATAGAAAGAATCAGGAGAACCGTCGAGGATATATCTCTCGAAGCTCATCCTGATCTTAAAATCACTATAAGCGGTGGTGTAACCGCATGTTCTGATTCTGACGATATGACTACTCTTCTCGCATCCGCCGATAAGGCTCTCTGTATAGCTAAGAAAAACGGACGTAATCGGGTCGTTACAGAAAAAGATTATTCCTGATAACTGTAACTCCAAAGGTTTCTTATCTGAGCTATCAGCACGTCCACATCCCAATGTTTTGCCGTATTTTGGGGACTGTTGGGATCATGCACTATGATATTTCCGTCATCGTCAACCCCTGCCAAAAGTATATAATGTCCTACCTTGGTAAAATCTCCGGGACCTACATTACATATGATCGGATGTCCTTCACGGAGTTTACTTCTTATGCCTTCCGCATCAAACTGAACATTTTCCACCGTAAGACCGAGCTCCGGCGGAATAGCTTCCATAGTTGCCCATACCGTACCGCTTCCCGGCACATAATAACCTCTGTCTCTTACATAAAGAGCCATATCATAAGGTGTATAATCAGTCTTTCCGGTAAGGCCGCTGTATACCATTGTTATACAGGTCGGTCCGCAGCCGTTGACACCCATGTAACTGCTTCCGAATTCTTTATATCCCCAGCGATCGTCCCACTGGCAGAAGTAAGGTATGGTACCCTTTGTAACTTCTTTGGATATATCCATATCATAATCTATTACCGATTTTTCCGGGAAGAACCACGCATAAGGAGCTACTTCCGGGTATTTCTCATAAAACTCTATAAGATCCTCAGGAACGCCTTTTTCTCTCATGGCGGTGGAAGAATACTCTGCAGGTTCCTCAAATGTCGGATACTTCGAATCGGCTCCCGCAGCTGCTGCATCCCCTTCGGTTGCGGCTTCTGTCGCAGCTTCCGTAACCTGCTCTTCGGTCGCTGATGCAGCTGTTTCCTTAGCCTTCCTCTTTTCGGCAATGCTTCTTCCTATGCCTTTTCCTATAAGTGTTATCATCCAGAAAAAGAGAATAAGTGCAAGTATAAGTCCGAGGATCACACCGATCCTCTGCATCATCCATATCTGTTTTCTATGCTTACGCCTTCTTGCAGCTTCCAGAGATTTCTTGCGGCTGGTCTCAGGTCTCGGTCCTGCCTGCCTCCTGCCGTCCCGCGTCGTCTCTTCAGTTCTCGGTCTCTGACCTTCTCTCAGCCTCTGACTGTTTCCCGCTCTCTGACCGTCTCTCGGCCTCTGACCGTTTCCCGCTCTCTGACCGTCTCTCGGCCTCTGACTGCTTCCCGCTCTCTGACCGTCTTTCGGCCCTCTACTGCCTGCTTTTCCGGATTCTCCGGGTCTTCTCTTTCTTTCCCCTGAAGAGCTGTCTTCTCTATAGTATGATGGAGGGGCTACAAGCTGCTTCTCGGGCCTCTGTGAATATGTTTTTGCATCAGGTCTGATTGTCCTGGCCGAATCGGTCCTTTTACGCGTATTCTGTCCCGAAGCAACGTTTCTTACGGTTCTGTCAGCTCCTGCTCTTTCAGCAGCTTTCTTCCGCTGCATTTCCGCTATTCTTCTCTCTAAGTCTTTCCTATCCTGCTCAAGCATTTATACTTTGTCCTTTCACTTTATTCACCCCTGAGCCCTTCTCCCCCGGGCAATATCCGATCTGCAGACAGTTCTACAGTTTTTCCATATTAGCAACTATACGTTTCGGCGCGATCACAACGAGACGTTCCGCGCTGACCGCAAGTATTATGAATATCACAATGTAATATATAAGTATCGGCAATTTTATAACATCATAGAGCAACAGTCCCAAAAGAAGCGCTGCAACTGCCAGAATCATCATTATAGCCATATTGAAGAATACATTCAGATTACCTCTCAGGGCACTGTACTCATCATCCCACTCAGTATAAGGTGATGCGCTGTCGAGCATCATTCCCACCGCAATGGATATTATATGCGCCAGAAGCATCAAAATTGCATACATGGCTCCTGTCAGTATATCGGTTTTTACATATATGCATATGATTATATCTGTAATGAGAAGCATCGGATATGTGAACATAAAGCTGACCATAGCTTTTGCGTACATCTGCGTCTCATACGGAACCGGTATGAATTTGAGAAGTTCCAGATGGCGGCCTTCTCTCGTAAATGCCGTCGATGCAAGTGAATTGAGCGCAGTTGCTATAAACGCGATGGATATCACAACTATAGCCATTATCATTCCCGCTCTTTCTTTTCCTGCCTGGTACATGGCTATATATTCGGCAAGGAATCCTTTATCCCCCGTGAAATGAAACAGCATCCATATACCCACCGGCCAAAGCACATTTATATAAGCACAGTTGCCCGAAAATGCCTTGGTTCTGAGAATGACTCTCAGTTCCTTAAAAAGACTGGCTTTAAACTGTGACTGCTCTCTTATATCATTTCTTCCTATCTCAGCCTTCTTAGATGAGCCGAGGGATGCCGCTGTGTAAAGCCCCTTCTGATAGAGAGCCTTGCCGATGAAATAAAGCAATAAGATCAGCACTGCATTTCCGACAAGATAAAGCAGAAGCATAAGGATGCTTCCACGGCTTATCGCTTCAGCAAGCCACGGTACAGGGAAGAATATCACATTCAGAGTTCTGAGGAACAGATTGTCCCCTCTTCCGAGTGATTCAACATAGTTTTCCATATTAACTTCACCGATTCCTCTGAGAGAAACGATGAAGAGTGCAGCAAAGATCAATAGAAAGAGCGTTGATGTTCTGTAGAATACCTTTGTACTTTTCACACCGCTGAGACATGCCATAAGGATCAGGCTGAATACAGCACAATATATCATCGGAATGAGTGGAATAAGTACAACGCCCAACGCCGAACCTATAAGTGAAACCGGATGAAACGCTGCCGCAAGTCCGATATTCTTTCCGACTGCCAGAAGGTAGCCCACAAATACCGCTATAAGTATCATGAATTCCATAACACTTTCGGCAACATACGCATATATAAACTTTGCCATCATCAGATGATGTGCCGGAATAGGAAGTGTAACAAAATGCTCTCTGTCCGAAGAAAAGAACAGTACACTGAAGATTACAAGTATTCCGAATATCATCGAGAAGGCCGATAATATCTGTATCTCAAAGAGCATTCCGCCGCCCGGATTATCCACTTCTATCAAGGCTTCGGTCATGACATAACTTATAAATCCCACTACAAGCGTACATGGGATCATTATACCCAGGACCGCAATGGTTGCAAGCACCCTGTAAAGTGTTCTTTCGGGGAGCTTCATCTCCGAATTCTTCTGCAGAATCTTAATTAGGGATCTGACACCTAAGCTGTTCATACATATTACTCACTTTCTGAACCGTGCTAAACAATGTTACTTATTTACGGAACCGACCATATCTATAAAGATAGCCTCCAGATCCTTTCCCGGATGGGCAGATGCCAATTCCTCCACCGTTCCCTGATATAAAGACTGTCCGTGATTGATAATGATTATCCTGTCACAGAGTTTTTCCGCAACTTCCAGAACGTGTGTAGAAAAGAGCACCGCATTTCCCTTCTCGGCATGTTCCTTCATCATGGACTTAAGTTCAAATGCCGCTGTCGGATCGAGACCTGTCATAGGCTCGTCCAGAATCCACGCAGGCGGATTATGGATAAGTGCGGCTATAACCATAGTCTTCTGTCTCATTCCATGAGAATATTCCTTCATAGGACGTCCCAGAGAATCTCTGATGCCGAATCTGTCAGCAAGCTCATTTATTCTGTCCTCCCTGCTGTCAAGCGGTACCTTATAAAGGTTTGCGATATAATTAATATATTCTATTCCCGTAAGCTGGAGCAGTATATCCGGATTATCCGCAATATAGGCAAAGCTCTCCTTTGCGCTTATGGGTTCCTTTACGATATCAAAACCGTTAACTGTGGCTTGTCCCTCCGTTGGTTTTAATATTCCCGTAAGCATCTTGATAGCTGTGGTTTTGCCCGCCCCGTTAGGTCCCGCAAACCCCACTATCTCACCCGGCTTAATCTCAAAAGACAGCTTATCTACCGCTTTAAAGTCTTTACCATACACCATTGTCAGATTCTCAGCTTTTATCATACTACCTCCTGCCGAACCATCAAACTATATCTGATGTCTCACCACACTATATTCATCCCCGTTTGTATAATAAGGACAATCCTTAAATTTACTGTTGATCAGTCTGCTGAAATCATCTTCGTCCATATTTATGTCGCAGACATATTCTTCTGTGTCTTCATCATACGTAAGATACGCACAGGTATCACAGGATTTTGCTCCTCCGGCCATTATCTCTTGTTGGACCTCCTCCAAATCTTTCTTTCTTCCGCTTCCGCTATGAGTTTATCTCTGAAGTCAGGATGTGCTATCGATATAAGATCCGCCGCTCTTTCCCACGTGGACTTACCTTCGAGATTTACCACTCCGTATTCGGTAGCGATAAAATAAACCTGACTTCTCGGTGAAGTTATTATATCTCCGTTAAACTGAGGCTTTATACGGGAATGTACTCTTCCGCTGTTTCCTTTGTACACAGAGCTCATACATATAAATGCTTTACCGCCTCTCGATGCCGACGCTCCTGTCAGGAAATCAAGCTGTCCCCCGGTTCCGCTTATCTGTCTTGAACCGGAACCCTCCGATGCAACCTGTCCGTAAAGATCCACTGCAACACAGCTGTTGATAGATACCATATTATCAAGCTGTGCTATCGTAAAAGGCCTGTTAACATATTCGAGCGGATATGCCGCTATGCCGTGATTATCGTCAAGCCATTCATAAAGCTCATTTGAGCCTATAGCACAGCCGAACACGCCCTTACCCATATCTATGTTCTTACGCTTGTTGGTGAGCTTTCCGGAACGATACATCGCAAGATATGCGTCGGTACAAAGCTCCGTATGCATTCCCAGATCTTTAAGATCTGATCTGGATATAAGTTCGCCTATGGCATTCGGAATACTTCCGACACCAAGCTGTAATGTAGCTCCGTTTACGATATACGGAATGATATGCTCCGCTATCTTTTTATCCGTTTCGGTCGGAACTATCGGTGGAACATCCCTGAAAGGACCATGCTCGCCTTCTACTATATAGTCAACCTCCGAGATATGCACGCACTCGTCATAACCTCCGTGAATCTTCGGAAGGTTTTCGTTAACCTCTACTATTACTATATCGGCTCTTCTTACTATAGGTCCCGCAACTCCCGTATTTACCGAAAAGTTGAAATACCCATGTTTATCCATAGGTGAAACGCTGACCATAACAACATTTACCTTGATAAAGAATTCATAGTAAGCCGCATTATTCTGGAATACCATCGGAATATAGTAACACAGTCCCTTATCGCAAAGTTTTCTCTCATAAGAAGAACAGTGCCAGCTATGATATACAAAATGCTCCTGCGATTCATCACACTCTGCAACCTCTATAGGGCCGTCGGTAAGATTTCCTCTTATCTTAACATCAAAGAGCTCATCTCTTCTCTTCGCCAATGCCCTATCCAAAAGCACAGGCTTACCGAGCGTACTTGTATAATCAACCCAGTCTCCGCTCTTTACCACCCTGACAGCTTCCTCAGGGCTGCGGAGCTTACTTCTGTATTCCTCCGAAAAGTCTCTTAACATAAGCGTATCCCCCGATGTAACTATTCAAAGTCAAATTTATAGTCCAGTCCGAGTGCATCACGGACCGCTATAATATCCTTCTGTACGCCTTCACTCACAGGGACTCCCTTGTCCTTACGATCAAGCCATACCTCATATTCCTTCTCACCTGCCGTATAGATTCTGCTTTGTCCCGGAGCTTTCTTTGAAGCCCTGAGCTCTCTACATATATCTCCAGCTATCTTTTTAAATTTTTCCCTGCCGACAAAGGCATCAGGATCGATAACAAAGAAGAAATGTCCAAGATGGTACATGCTCGGCTTTCCTTCACTATCCACTCCTGAAAGAGCCTTCATGAAACGTCCTCCCGCAAGGGCAGCCGAAAGAATCTCTACTACTGTCGCATAGCCATAGCCCTTATAACCTGCAAGCTCTTCTCCTATTCCGCCCAGCGGTGCAAGAGCAGCTGTTCCTGCCACAAGATCCTTAAGTATCTCTTCGCTGTCGGTAAGAGCTTCACCGTTCTCCGAAACCACAGTCCCCGCCGGAGTAGGGCGTCCTTCTCTGGCATAATATTCTATTCTTCCTCTCTGAACTATGGATGTTGCACAGTCCAGGCAAAACGGAAATTCCTCATCGGTCGGAAGAGAGAAAGTAAGCGGATTCGTACCCAACATATTTTCAACTCCGAAAGTAGGTGCGATGGACGGCCTTGCATTTGTACCCGTAAGACCTATCATACCGTTTTTACTCGCCATAGAGGTCCAGTAACCCGCTATCCCGTAATGAGTCGAATTTCTGATTGCACCGCCTGCCATTCCGTAGGTCCTGGCCTTATATATAAGTGACTCCATCATGTGGTAACTGGCCACCATGCCCATTCCGTCATGAGCATCCATCACGATAGTGGTCGGAGTTTCTTTTACTATCTCTATATTGGTAACCGGAAGAAGCGTTCCCTTAACGATCCTGTCTATATAAATAGGCTTGAAACGATTGCATCCGTGACTCTCTATCCCCCTTCTGTCCGATTCCAGAAGAACATCCGCACATATCTTTGCATCCTCTTCGGGTACCCCATATCCCTTAAATGCATCGATCATAAAGCTGTTCATAACATCCCATGCTACATACGGTCTGGATTCCTGCATAGCGATACCTCCTCTGAACTTACCTTCCGGCAATTTCTTTGATCATATCCAATCTTTCATGAAGTTTCTGTATCAGTGCCAGCGTCTTTTCATCCGCCGGTCTGCCTGATACATAGTAGTTTACATAACTATTAATCATCTGTCCTTCCGTTACTTCCTCACCCATTATTCTGGCCAGCTGTCTCACTGTTCCCATATTACCGTCGATTATAGCCGTATCTTCGGGAAAGAACTCTTTATATAACGGAATAAAATAATTAAAATGCGTGCATCCCAGAACGAGAGCCGAATACCTGCCGGTATCTATAGTACTGTACCTTTCGGTAAGATAGGTTCTTACCTCATCTGAATCAAAGCATCCGGCTTCAGCAAACTTCACAAGTTCCGGCATCTCCAGAAGATCAACTGCATGATCCTTATCTACCGTATCCAGAAGCTTATGAAGTTTATTCTCTCTTATAGTTACGGGAGTAGCCATTACCAGAATTCTTTTATCCCCCGTATTCTGCTTAACGGCAGGTTTTACGGCCGGTTCCATTCCTATTATGGGAATGGTGAATTCATGCCTCAGCCTGTCTGCAGCAACCGCCGTAGCAGTATTACAGGCTATAAGAACTGCATCAGCGCCCTTGTCTGTCAGGAATTTTACTATATCTCGAGAAAACCCCAAAATCTCTTCTTTTGTTTTCAATCCGTAGGGAACATGATCAGTATCCGCATAAAAAATGTATTCTGCATCCGGCAGATGAATCAATGCCTCGTGCAGAACCGATATTCCGCCTATTCCCGAATCAAATATACCAATCTTCATATCGAATCAACTCGTGTCCTTCATGCAAGTTTAAAGTGTCCGAAGCATCGGTCACTATATACTTATTTTACTTTAATATAAAGGTTTTGTCTAACTCAAATATAATGAAAAAGCTTTGTAAAAACCTCTTTAAAAACCAAAAAGAAGGCCGGAAGTCTATGTCGCACGACTTCCAGCCTATGGAGGAAAAATTATGATCAATTAACTGTTTTTATTATATCACTCATCCTCTAAAATTTCAACTATTTCAACCTCTTTTGTATTGTTTTTATCAGGATATTTTACACCTATCAACACCCTTTGCTCCGAGCCATGACCGGAGCCTTCCAGATAGTCGATAAGCCCCGATTCTGCGGGATTTGTTATCCTTACAGGATCGGTAAATACCGTACTTTGAGAGCTCAGAACATCCTGATAATCCTTGATAAAGTATTCATCATCTTCCGTATATATGTAACCGATCATGAGTACCTCTATTTCCCCGTTGCCCATCTTTACAGCCTCAAGGGTTCCCAAAGTATATTTTCCGTACATTATATTCTTTGTGGTACTTCCTTCTCCGGCTAATTCACCACCGGTTGTAACACCTTCAACTTCCTCGGCTTCTGTCGCTGCCTCGGTGCTTTCAGCCGTTGTATCTGCCGCTGCCGAAGAACCGTTTACAGTATAATTCTGCTTTCCCTTACCAACATCTATATCACGTTCATCGTCGGTAAACTGATGTTCAATACTGTCTTCCTCAACTGCTTCTGCGACTGTGGATTCATAATAGGTCTCAGAAGCGGCCGCGGCCTCTTCATAGGATGCCTCAGTGGTGCTTTCATAAACCATAGCATTATCGGATTTCGCGGATTCCCCTGAAGTACTCCTCTGTGCATCACCCAGAACTCTTATAACAGGTATCATGACTATCATAACAAGTGCTGCCGCAACAAGATACTTGGCCCATACACGTTTCTTTTTCCTTCTTTCCGAAGACCTCTCATCGCTCTTCCCGGTCTTCTTCTCAAAAGGAACAACCTTTTCGGAACTATCTATACCCGACTCGATTCTATCCCAGAGATCGGGAACTTCAAGATTCATAGCCGCAAGAAGAGCTTCTTCCACCTCTTCATCGATCACAGGCTCTGTATCCTTTACATCCTCATCGATAGGATAGTTCTCATCTATATTAAGTTTTCCATCATGAATTTTACTCATGAAAGAAACCTCCGCAATTTCTTTATCGCTTCATTATAGTGCCACGATACCGTTCCCTGAGGCATTCCCAATGCCTCCGATATCTCTTTGAAGGTCATTCCTCCCGCAACCTTCATATTGATAACCTGTTTCTCTTTTTCATTTAAGACCTTCATAGCCTTCTCGAGAGTCAGCCTGTTATCAACCGCCGTTTCAAATCCTGAACCGTTTTCCGTTCCGCCTGGATCTTCTATCTCTCTGACATTTCCGTCCTCATCCGGTGCATCTAAGATAGTCATCTCACGACTGTTCTTCCTGATATAATCTATGCACATATTCCGTGCAATAGTTGATATCCACGCCTTGTGATTACCTCGTCCGTCATAGGTTGCAGCAGAATTGTACAGCCTGATGAAAAACTCGGATGTCACATCTTCGGCTGATTCTTTATGTTTCAGCCTGGACAGACACAGAGCATATATTAACTTTAAATACGCCTCATACACTTCCCGCAGCGCTTCCCGGTCACCTTTGGCCATACGCTGCATGCACAGGCTGAACTGCTCATCAGTCATACATTCTCCTGCTTTTAATTAATATACGTAATACATTTGCAAATTTATGGTTACATTTTTGTAAAAAGTTGATCGTACCGTCTTTCGATCAGAAAAACAGTGATTTACTGCTTTGCGACGATTTTCATTCTACTGCCGTCATTTTCAATCTTAAGACCTCTGATACCGTGAATAAATTTGGAAAGCGTTGAATAACCGAACTCCTTAACATTGAACTTAGGAAATTCGGAATGAATCTTTTGTCCCAGAAATCCAAGCTCGATACCCTTGTCGCCGGCCTTTTTCACCTGATCGATCGCAAAGCTTATAACTCTCTCTTTCATATCTCTGTCTTCATGAATAGCGACAAGTACTGTACTGTTGGTCTTGGTAAGATCAAAGCCGTCAGTCTCATCTATAAATGTTGAAAGCGAGCTGTAACCGTAATTACGGACATCGAAATCGGAATACTTTTTCTGAAGTCTGCTTCCGATTTCTCCGAGTCCTGTAGCTCTTCCTTTGTTATCATTCTCGGTAATTATCTCTATGATAGAATTCTCGATAATCTTCTGATCTATGACATTCTTGGCTTTCACTTTCTTCTTGCCGCTGCCGGAGCGCTTTCCGGTTCCGAGAGCATCATCTTCGGACTGATCCAGGAGAATCTCCAGATCTGTAAATACCGTACAGGCCGCTCTGAATGAACGGGGCGTCTTGTTCTCGCCCATACCTATAACATTCATACCCGATTCTCTAAGACGGCTTGCAAGCCTTGTAAAATCGCCGTCGCTGGATACTATACAGAAACCGTCAACATTATCCGTATAGAGAATATCCATCGCATCTATAATAAGCGTGGAATCCGTTGCATTCTTTCCTACGGTGTTTCTGAACTGTTGTATCGGAGTTATGGAATTCTCCATAAGCTCTTTCTTCCACTTGGTAGCCTGACTTGTAGTCCAGTCACCGTATATTCTCTTATAGGTAACAACTCCATACTTTGTCATCTCATCAAGAATACTTGTTATATATTTTGAAGAAATATTATCCGCATCTATAAGCACAGCATATCTTTTATCTTCCATCCCGAACCCCTCTCGTATATCCGTAAAATCATCTGATACCTCATCCCGGTCAACCCATAAAACCTATCCATGATTATAACAAATTTCGCTATTCCAGCACAACACCCAGTTTATATCATATCCCTCCCCGGACGGGTTCTCCCTTCACAAGAAAAAATCCCCGGATGGAAAACCATCCGGGGATCCGTAAACTCCTTTGAATCAAGCGCTCATCTTACTGAACTTCATTGAATCCTTCTCTTGCTGCATATGTTGTATGCAGAAGTTCATGTGCCTTGTGGCTGTTAGGCTCACCAAGGAATTTCTCATAAAGATCAATGATCTGAGGATTATTGTGTGACTGACGAAGAGTCTGTCTCTCATCCTCTGAGTAAAGAGCCTGAGCTCTCTTCTCCTTGTATGTATCCATGATGTCATCATCTTCATTAGGAAGGAAGCACTCACGAACGTAAGGCTGTCCACCACCGTTGATACATCCACCAGGACATCCCATAATCTCGATGAAAGTATACTTTGACTTGCCTTCTCTGATCTCATCAAGGAGAACCTTTGCTGACTTCATACCTGAAGCGATAGCTACATTTACTGTAGTACCGTTGATATCGATTGATGCCTCTCTGATACCTGCGTCATGACCACGAACAGCCTTGAATTCGATAGGCTCAGATTCCTTACCTGTAAGCTTGAAGTAAACTGTTCTGAGAGCTGCTTCCATAACACCACCGGTAACACCGAAGATAACTCCGGCACCTGTGTAATCGCCCATGATATCCTGATCCCAATCTTCATCAGGAAGTCTGTCGAAGAGGATACCTGATCTCTTGATCATACGAGCGAGCTCACGTGTTGTGATAACTGCATCTACATCATCAAGACCGTTAACCTTAAGCTGCTCACGCTGTCTCTCAAACTTCTTAGCTGTACAAGGCATAACCGATACAACGAATATATCTTCAGGCTTAATGCCGTTCTGCTCTGCCCAGTAAGACTTGATGATAGCACCCTGCATCTGATGAGGGCTCTTGCATGATGAAAGGTGTGGAAGAAGATCTCCGTAATTATACTCAGCATAGTTAACCCATCCAGGTGAACATGATGTGATCATCGGAAGTGTTCCGCCGTTCTGAAGTCTTCCGAGAAGCTCTGTACCTTCCTCCATGATTGTAAGGTCGGCACCGAAGTTTACATCGTAAACTCTTGTGAAACCAAGTCTTCTCATAGCTGCTGCCATCTTACCTGTTACAGGTGTTCCGATCTTGAAACCGAACTCCTCACCAAGAGCAGCTCTGACTGCAGGTGCAGCCTGAGCGATGACAACCTTACCTGCTGCAAATGCAGCATCGATCTTATCTATCTCTGAATGCTCCATAAGAGCACCTGTAGGACAAACATTTACGCACTGTCCACACTGGATACATGGAGAATCGTTAAATCCTCTGTTCTCGGCAGGTGAAACAAATGTGCTGAATCCTCTGTTCTCGAATCCGAGGATTCCGAGACCATGAGCATTCTTACATCTCTCTATACATCTTCCGCAAAGTATACACTTAGATGTATCTCTTACAATACCCGGTGCAACTGTATCAAGGTGTGTTTCTGAATGAACACCCTGGAAAGCGCCCTCTCTTGCTCCTGTTACATATGCAACATGGAGAAGCTCACACTTACCGTTCTTATCGCACTGCTGGCAGTTCATATTATGATTTGAAAGAAGGAGCTCAACGCTCTGTCTTCTTGCCTGTGTAGCTGCAGGTGAAGAGATCTTGATCTCCATACCCTCTGCTACAGGATATACACATGATGCTACAAGGCCTCTTGCGCCTGTTGCCTCTACGAGACAAACACGACATGAACCCTGATTGCACTCACCGTGATTAAATGCACAAAGTGAAGGGATCTCGTAACCGCACTTCTTAGCAGCCTCGAGGATTGTAAGTCCTTCCTCAACCTGGTAGGAGATGCCTTCTATTTTAATATTTACCATCGCCATAGTAGTTACCTCCTTACTCTTTTGTTATAGCTTTAAGCTTACAGTTACTCATGCAGAGACCGCACTTTACGCACTTCTCTGGATCAATCTTGTATGAAGCGAGCTTGTGGTTAGGAGCAATGTAATCTGTCTGCTCGATACAACCTGCAGGACAGTTACGTGCACACATACCGCAGCCAACGCACTTATCAGGATCGATCTTGTACTGCATAAGGCTCTTACATACATGAGCCGGACACTTCTTATCAACTATATGAGCGATATACTCATCGCGGAAATGCTTAAGTGTTGAATTAACCGGATTGGCAGCTGTCTGTCCGAGAGCACAAAGTGAATTCTTCTGGATTGTCTTACTAAGCTCTTCAAGAGTATCAAGGTCTTCCATAGTACCCTTACCCTCTGTGATCTTTGTAAGAACCTCAAGGATTCTCTTAGTACCGATACGGCATGGTGAACACTTACCACATGATTCATCACAGATGAACTCCATGTAGAACTTGGCAACGTCAACCATACAGTTGTCTTCATCCATAACGATAGCTCCACCTGAACCCATCATGGAGCCCTTCTGTACGAGGTTATCGAAATCGATAGGCTCATCAAGGAACTCCTCTGTCAGACATCCGCCTGAAGGACCACCTGTCTGGATAGCCTTGAACTTCTTACCATTAGGGATACCGCCACCGATATCATAAATGAGCTCGCGAAGAGTTGTTCCCATAGGAACCTCTACGAGACCTACGTTATTAACCTTACCACCGAGAGCGAATACCTTAGTACCCTTTGACTTCTCTGTACCAACAGCAGCGAACTCTGCAGCACCCTCACGAAGAATGTAAGGTACGCAGGCAAGTGTCTCAACGTTGTTAACACAGGTTGGCTTGCCCCAAAGTCCCTTTACTGCAGGGAAAGGAGGTCTTGGTCTTGGCATACCACGCTTACCTTCGATAGAGTTAAGAAGAGCTGTCTCCTCACCACATACGAAAGCACCGGCACCAAGTCTTATATGACAGTTAAAGCTGAAGCCCGATCCCATGATATTCTCACCGAGGAGGCCCATCTCTCTTGCCTGCTTGATAGCAATCTTAAGACGATTTACAGCGATAGGATACTCAGCACGTACATAGAAGTAACCTTCTGATGCACCGAAAGCATAACCTGCGATCATCATACCTTCGATAACTCCGAGTGGGTTACCTTCAAGGATAGAACGATCCATGAATGCACCCGGATCACCCTCATCACCGTTACATACAACATACTTCTGATCAGCTTCAACGTTGTAAGCGAACTGCCACTTTCTTCCTGTAGGGAATCCGCCGCCTCCACGTCCACGGAGACCTGAAGCAAGTACTTCATCAATTACTTCCTGCTGTGTCATGGAAAGAGCCTTCTTAAGTCCCTGGAATGCTCCCATTCCAAGTGCCTCATTTATATCTTCAGGATTGATAACACCACATCCGTGAAGAGCAACACGACGCTGCTTCTTGTAGAAGTTGATATCCTCCTGCTTTGTCTTCTTCTCGCCTGAAGCAGGATCAACATAGAGAAGTCTCTCTACGATCTCGCCGCCTGCGATGTCCTTATCAACGATTTCCTCAACATCATCGATAGAAACCATACGATAAAGTGTATCTTCAGGATAAATCTTTACGAAAGGTCCCTGTGAACAGAAACCGAAGCATCCTACCTGATTTACAGTTGCCTTGTCTGAGAGTCCCTTTGCTTCAAGAACCTCTACAAACTTCTGCGTAATCTCTTTTGAGTTACTTGAGAGACATCCTGTACCTCCACAGAGAACGATATGACGCTTGTCATCTGCTCCCTTAAGCTTGTCATCAAGACACTTTGTACATGTTGATGCGCACTGCTCAAGTTCTGAAACTGAAGTTATCTTGCTCATGCTGATGCCTCCTTTCTGTAAGAATCGATGATCTCAGATACCTGTCCTACTGCAACCTTAGGATAAACCTTACCGTTTATACTAACAGCCGGTGCAATACCGCATGCTCCGATACATCTTAAGGCATCAAGTGTGAAGAGACCGTCTTCACTTGTTTCACCAGGCTTAATCTTAAGTATCTCAGAGAACTTGTCAATAACCTGCTGAGCACCCTTTACATAGCATGCTGTACCAAGACAACATCCAATAACGTACTTTCCCTTCGGCGTTAAAGAGAAAAATGAATAAAATGTTACAACTCCGTAAATCTCGGCAACCGAAATACCGGTCTTCTTTGATACCAGCTCCTGAACTTCAAGCGGAATATAACCGTACTCGTTCTGGATATCGCTGAGTATCATCATGAGAGGAGTTTTCTCGTCTGCGTATCTATCGCAGATTTCCTCGATCTTTGCTGCTGCAGCAGCATTCAGCTTCGCCATATCTGACCTCCTGTTTATAATATTTTAAAAATATCAATTTAAACATAAAAACTGACACATCAAGCCTATTATACTTGAAATGCCAGTCTTTTTGAATTTATATTTTATTCATAGCATTTAATCTTTGTTAGTCTATTTTTACGCCCCTGTTTTTGCCGAAATATTTACACTTTTTGCTTCATTTCCATATAAATTTTGCACTGTAATTTTACAACACTTTTGTATGATGTAAAAAACTACTCACTGCGTCTTATAACTTCCTCTTCAAGTGAGCTGTAATAGTTCTCAAGCTTCGGTCTTGCAGCCAGAAAATACTTATTAAGAGTCTCGTCAAACTGGGTTCCCATTCCCTCTTCTATAATGTCAAATGCCTGTTCGAAGGACATGCTGTCTTTGTAGCATCTCTTAGATACCAGTGCGTCATACACATCCGCTATCGCCATGATACGTGCCTCAAACGGGATCTCGTCACCCTTAAGATGATCCGGATATCCCGATCCATCCACACGTTCATGATGATAATGGGCTACATTTTCCGCAAGAGCCGCAAATTCCGGATCTTCCACTCCGTCCAGAACCTTATGTACGATCTCGGCTCCGCGTGCCGCATGTATCTTCATCTGCTCAAACTCCTCAGGCTCAAATCTGCCCGGTTTTCTGAGGATCTTATCATCAACAGCAATCTTTCCAAGATCATGCATAGGTGCTGCCTTGATCATAAATCTTGCAAATTTCTTGTCTACACTGCATTCCGGATCCGACAGCATTTCTTCCATAAGGATCCTTATCCCCTCACTTGTCCGTTTGATATGGCCGCCTGTACTCAGATCCCTTCCTTCAACCATTTCAGCAAGTCCGAGGACCATTTTGTCCTGAATTTCCTGGATATGTGCAGTTTTCGCTTCAACCTCTTCGGAGAGTTCCTGATTGAATTCTCTGAGAAGATTCGTATAATTTCTGATGGCGGTCTCATCCACTATCACTATCTGATAGCCCTTTATCCTTTTACCATCCTTAAGATAATCGATAATAAACTTGTAATGCCTGCCGCCTCGATTAACATGCCTTATCTGATTATTATCCTCCTCCGATTCATCGATCATCAGACCGAATTTCAGTTTTTCCGTATCCGTCAGTTCCGGTCCCGCATCCTTTCCCTTCTTCTTTCCGAATCGACTGTCCTCAAACTCATCCAGCCAGGAATTAAGGTGCGCAAGCGGTCTCTTGGTTATACTGAAAGGCTTATCGATCTCCTGTTCTTCTATTTCCGGGAAAAACTCCATTGCCGTCGGATTGGCTCCGAGAAAACGTCTCTTTCTGTCGAAAGACATAAAGCCGTTCTCCGCTTTATCTATAAGCGCCGAAGCTTCGGTAATACTGATGTTATACATTCCCGTTCTTTCCATAATGAGCAGGAATATAACCTGAAAGATTATATAAGATATGGCAATTGCCCTGAACTGGTCTCCTACAAGTCTTTTTCCGTAGAAAAACGAAACAACTGATACCATTTCGGCTGCGATAAATAGAATTATCGTTCTGTAGGCAACGCTCTTTTTCGTAAAAATGCAGTAGAGAAGAAGGCCTATTCCTATCAAAGAATAAACCGCTATCATGATATAGAAAGCCGTATGCATGAATCCATACTCTTTTATGAGAGTCGGATAGCCGTCTACCATCTTGAATTTAACACTCTTGTAGAAAAAACCGTTAAAACCGATCGTAAGGACAAAGCCGTATAAGATCGTGCTTATACCCATCATGATCATAGACAGTAATCTCGGTGTCCTGATATTAAACAGTGCTATAATGCTCAGGGTAATAAAAAGTGAGAGAAATGCACCTCCAAGATAGATTATCTTGTTGGCCAGAAGAGCTTCTGTCAGGTTTGTTGACATAGCAAACATAAAGTATCCCATTTCTGAAATCGGGATAAATATAAAAAGAAATGTAATATTGATATTGGTATCTTCATTCCAACGCCATCTGAATATGGCCGTTGCAAGAATCGATAATATAAAACAAGTCAGATAAAATTCCATATAGTCACCCGTCCACCAGCATGAGTCCCCAGCTTTGCCAGTACCATACTGTGTCCTTTCCTTCAGGAGTTATTATATGTAATGCCTCTTCCTCATCAAGCTTTATATCCGAAGCCTCTATCCCCATCTCTGAGGACATCCATATCGGCTTCAATCTGTCATCTCTTTCATCTATAAAATCATATATAAAAATGTGCTGCGACCAGGACTTATCATCTTCTTCTACCCAGATCGGCTTAAATCTTCCGTAGCTTCCGCGTTTCCAGACAAGAAGAATTATCTCATCCTCGTCATCGTGATCTATATCGCCGACCAGACAGTCAGATACCAGCCATTCGTCTTCGCTTTCCCAGACGGTCCCGCTGTCTCCTCCGCCTTTCAGATTTACGCTCAGATGCTTTCGTTTCAATAAGATCTCAGCTTTATCCGAATAAACGGTCTCTTTGTTTTTCCATGTGATCCACCGGGGAAGAAAAGCTCCCCGGAACCACATGAATACGGCCACAACTGCTATCAGGATCAAACCTGATATTGCAATTATTATTTTCTTTATCCTAGTATTCCCACTCATGTCTGTAACTGCTTGACCAATCTTCCTGCTTAGGCTGATTCTCTCTGTCATAGTTATACTTTCCGTCATCATCCAGCTCTATTCCAAGCATCTGTCTCCACTTGGAATCCGTGAGTCTGTCGGATATCGGCTGTTCAAACTGATAGAAAGAGAATACCGAACCGAAGGCAACCTTCTTTACACCATCTACCGTTATGATAACTTCTATCGTTCCGACTCTTCCTGTTCCGAGTTCAAGACATGTTCCGTTAGGATCCGTAGCTACATCAGCAACTATCGCCGCAGGAAATTCTTCTGTTGTAAAGTACTCGTTTTCGGCGCTGTCTTTACTGACTTCCTGCCAGAAATGCTCGAGCTGTCCGCCGTAGCTTCTTATGAAATCAAACTCCTCCTCTGTAGGAAGTTCGTTTCTCAGTTCTTTCTCGGAAATAACCTGAAGCTTTTCCGTAATCTCAGCGAGAAGTTCCAGATTTTCTTTATCCTCCGGAGATAATACTCCGTAACTTTCAAGTCCCTTTGACGTAGCATTTACAAGTGCGGTAAGTCTTGCATAAACCTCAGGCTCTGCTTCAACATAGCCTCTGTCGTCTCTGACAGGTATATCGTCGCCGCCCATTTCAGCCATCATCTGTTTTGAATAGAGGATGGTATCATGCTTAAGTTCGGTGTAACTTCCGAGGAATGTAGTAAGATTCTTCTTTCTCCATTCCTCTGACTGCATATATGTCGGATAACCTTCTCCCCTTACTTTAAGCAGAGGGCGGAGTGTATTGAGCCAGCTTGAGTAAAGACTCGCATTCCACTCTTCTTCCGAAGCTTCATCTACCATGGATCTCATCTTGTCCATGTTTTCGTTATAGTTTTTATAATCAGTTGCGCCCCTGTCTTCGAGTATACCGAGGGCGGTATCAGAGCCGAAAGCTGCCGGAACATCAAGTGCATCCGGAAGCATACGTAACTCTCCGCTTGAATTTTCCTTTGTCTTTCTTGCACAGAGATTCTGGAATATTGTCTCATCTATAGAAAATCTCTGTCCCATGAATCTGTAACCTATTATCTTCTCGGATGCTTCTTCGTCACTGTCAGACTGAAGAACCACAACCGAATTGATCTTAGGCGGTTCAAGTTCGCTTGTAAGACTGCGGAATCCTTCCCAGGCAGCATCATTTCCCGCAAGCTTATCAATTGTCACATCCGGTCCGTAAGCAGCATCGATAAGCGGTCTGTATTCATAGTAACCATTATCGTCGGATGCCCCCGCAAAGAATGATGTTACAGTATATATTTCATTCCAAAGAGGAAGTGTGTCATTATCAAGCGCAAGGGTCATAAGAAATGCGCATCTTTCCTGATCCTCATTTGCTCTTTCGAAATTCCTTCTTCCGTACCACATCATGGTCTTGAAATATCTCTTCAGAGTTTCATCCGTATCATAATATCCCCTCGGAATATACTGTGTGTAGTCTTCCATAATTTCAGGGTCATCAAAAAGCGGTGACACAGTTACCCCCGCAGCCTTGTCAATAAGATCAAGTTCAGACTCTGCCACGCTTTTTACTTCTTCCGGAATGGAACTATCAGGATTCATCAGATGATTTCCTACCGCAAAAAAAGCAAGATTTATCTTTGCCGCATTCTCCCACTCGGTGCCCTTAAGAGCCTTGAGCTGAGCTTCTGCTTTTTCCTGCATCTTCATGCTGAGTACCGAAAGATCCGCTGTGAGATAATTCATCTCCGTATGTTTCAGAACATGAGCAAAGTAAAGATGATATGTATGCATGATTGAATCGACTGTTACGAAGTTCGGTATATATTCATATCTGTTCGACTCGTATACTTCAAAGAATTCCCTGTCTCCCTCCATAACAAGAAACTGATTCGTCGCAAGTTTCTCCTTTGCATCATCCGGTAGATAAGATACAAAATCGTAATTATCAAGATCCGTAAGATCCGGTGAAACAGTCTGCGCCGGTACACTCGGAGCAAAGTCTTCATATGAATACTCAAGATTATCATTTATTACCGAAGGTCTTTTCATATAAGACACTTCCTGGATCACATAGGTATCCGGGCCGTCAATCGTAGTAGGCTCTTCCGTTTTATCTTCGGTCCCGGTCTCCGTCTCGGTTTTTCCCGTACTTTCGGTAACTGCTTCAGTAGTGGCATTTGCCGTGATCCTGCCGTCTTTATTCCTGTCACGGAGTACAAAGAAGATCACTGTTCCCACTATAAGTAAAACCGCTGCGGCTATTACCGCACCTATAAGAATCCTGTTAGTGGATTTCTTCGGCGGTTGTGACGGTTGCTGCCCTTGAAACTGCGGCTGCTGCATCTGCTGCTGTGTCAACGGCTGCCTGTACTGAGGAGGCTGCTGCCCCTGAAACTGCGGCTGCTGCATCTGCTGTGGCTGACCTTGAAACTGCGGCTGCTGCATCTGCTGTGGCTGACCTTGAAACTGCGGCTGACCTTGAAACTGCGGCTGACCTTGAAACTGTGGCTGCACCGGTGCAGTATATTCGGGATTCGGAGTGCCGCAGACCGGACATACCGGCGAATCCTTCGATAAATTGTTATTTCCGCATATCTGACAAGCCATATTATTCCTCCTAATGATACATTTCACATCAGAATCCGACCTCTTGGTAATGATTCTTACATTAATCACCGACTATTTTTATTTTATCACATTTTTTCTTCAGGGACATAGAAAAAACGCTCCCGGTTTTACCCGAGAGCGTAAATAATCATAATATATATTATGCCGCTTTCTTTTCTTTACTCTGCTTAGCAAGATTTGCAAATGAGTAGATTGCAAGTACGACAGCAAGAATTACAAGAAGTGCGGCAAGGATTGCCTGTATATATGCCCATATGTCGGCTCCGCCTGCTCCGATTGCCTTGATCTTACCCATGATAGTCTGGATAAGTGAGCAGATGGTAACAATAAGCATGAATACCATAGGTATATAGAACATCTTATTGTTCTTTCCGACTTTACCGAGCCATGTGCAGACTGCAAGAAGTCCTACTGCGGCAAGCAGCTGGTTTGCAGCTCCGAAGAGTGGCCATATCTTCGCATAGCCTGTCATTCCGAGTCCGACACCGAGAACAACCGTAACAACAGTTGCAAAATACGGATTGCAAAGGAATTTCTTGCTTCCCTTAACAGTCTGAACTGTCTCATCCGGTGCAAGCCAGAATTCCTGGAACATATAACGTGCAAGTCTTGTTGCTGTATCAAGCGATGTAAGACAGAATACAGAAACGGCAAGAACGAACATGCTGTAGATTATTCCGACTAAAGCACTGTCCGATCCTACAAAAGAACCGATCATCTGTGAAATACCGCCTGCGAATACTGCTGTAGGGCTTGTAAGTCCGGAAGCAGCAAGAGCTTCCTTATCTACATTTACGGTATGCCATACAAAACCTACCGCACAAAGAGAGATAACAGCTACAACACACTCAATAAGCATAGAACCGTATGCTACCGGACGCGCATTTTTCTCGTTATCGATCTGCTTTGATGTTGTTCCCGAAGATACAAGTGAATGGAAGCCTGAGATAGCTCCGCACGCAATAGTTACAAAAAGTGCAGGGAACAGACTTCCCGTAGCAAAAAGCCCGTTTGTTTCAGTGATCTGCCAGCCTGCAAATGCCGGGATATCAAGATGTCCCTGTCCGGCAATTGAAGCTCCTATTATAGCAATGACTGCAACTCCTATCATGAAGTAAAGCAGGAATGAGCTGAGATAATCTCTTGGCTGAAGAAGGATCCATACCGGTGTAACGGATGCAATGAGAATATAGATACCGAGTATCCACATCCATGCATTGTATGAGATCGTGATAGGGCAGAAATTCATACCGATCGCTACTATAATAACAATACCTAAAACACCGATTGCAGAAGCAGGTCCAATAGGCATGTTCTTACGGTATACAAGGAAACCGAAGACTATAGCAAGAACTATGAACAGAAGTGATATCATAGCTGTCTGCTGATGTGCCAGAAGAGCCGCTCCTTCAACTGCTACACCTGCTGCCGTAGTGCTTCCGAATGTGCTCGCAACTATCGAGCTGAAGGCTGCTACTACAAGAAGCAGTGTAAGATAACCGAAGATTATGAAAATCTTCTTAGCAAGATTACCCATGGCATCTTCGATAACTTCACCGATTGACTGTCCCTGATGACGCATAGATGCAAAAAGTGCACCGTAATCATGAACACCACCGAAGAAGATACCTCCGATAAGTACCCACAGAAGCACAGGAATCCATCCGAAGATAGCTGCCTGTATAGGACCGTTGATAGGTCCTGCACCTGCTATCGATGAAAAATGATGTCCCATAAGAACCGGTGTTTTTGCCGGCACATAATCTACACCATCTTCCATATCATGTGCGGGGGTTGATTTCTCCGGATCGATCCCCCACTGTTCTGCAAGCCATTTTCCGTAGAAAACATAACCGCAGAGCAAGATTACGATACTGATGATAAGTATCAAAGCTGCATTCATTTAAATCCCCTCTTTCATTATGCCGATATAATGCAGTTATATATATCGGTTGATTATTTATGTCTCAGCGTTTTTACCGCTAAAAACCTTCTCATAAAAATCCGAAAGGTGTTTTGCCGCCTTATTCGAATATGCCCTTCCCGTCGAAAGATCCATGAGTACCATATGTCCTTCAACATGTCCTCTGATAGTCATAAGGTAATTCTTTTCATATCTGAAGCTTTTTACCGCATTTATGGTTTCTTCTTCCGGCATTGTTTCGCACAGATAAGCCACAGTAAGATAAGAATACATATGATCTTTTTGCGGATATTTATCCCCATTACATACAAGTGTGGGAGCCAGATAATCCGCCATAAGACTTCTCATGTTCTCTATATCTTCCGGTGTCACCGAATTCCTCTTCATGAAGAGGATATGCTCGTAGCCGTGAATACTCCAGAGATTCGCCTTAGGACTCAAAACATACTTTTCGCTTACAGTGGAAAAATATCCGTATGCATCCGCTTTAACGGGACCGTTCTCATAATCTCTTGTTATATCAAAAGATTTTGAGTATTCTTCCAGTAATGTTTCAAAAAAATTGTTTTCGTTTGACATAGTTCCGAATTCTTTCCTGTTTTTTAACCAACCGAATCAATTATATATCTTTTATATTTTCTTATCCACAGAAAAATAAAAAAAATGTGTCGAAATTCATATTCGAACTTCGACACATTTCACATTGTGCGTCCTAGAGGATTCGAACCCCCGACCTTCTGGTCCGTAGCCAGACGCTCTATCCAGCTGAGCTAAGAACGCATATTTATCCATACGGATTTCTTACAACGCGACTCATTATAAGTCATTTACATGAGCAATGTCAAGTATAAACTTTATATCTTTTGAACATACCGATAAACTCAGGTTATCAGATACAGGTCTTACCGTAGTTATATAGTATCCCGTTCCAAGAAAATCCTCCGGTGTATATACCCCTTTTCCTCGAGATCCTCTTTCTCTTTTATCATCCGGAACCCGCATTACTTCCGCGGAATCCATATCCATATAAAAACTTCTAAGCGGAATGCTTATTCCTTCTCCCGTACATTTAAGATAGGCTTCCTTCTCCGTCCAGACATCTCTGAATTCGCTGTCCTTATCTTCCGCAGAAAAAACTCTATTCTTCTCGGTCTCTGTAAACATTCTGTTTGTGACCATGAAACGGGTATCGTTTTTTACTTCTATATCTATTCCGATAGTCGAATCGGATATTACCACAGCCGCATAATCTCCCGAATGAGATATGCTGAATTCGATTCCCGGATCATATCCGGCAGCGCTCTTTAAATCATTAAGTATATCTTCACCCGTTTCAGCGTTCCTTAAATCTTTTATAAAAGGCTTTCCCTTTTCTCCTTCGGATATATCATAATCAAATATTTGTTTAATCCCAAACCTTTTATCAAGTTCCCGTTCCAGAGCATATCTCAGCAGAAGCCCTGCTGCGAGTGATACGGTCCTGACTGAAGGATTTTTCATATTGCCGATTTTCTCTCTTCTATGAGCCGAAACCCTTTTTATCAATTCTTCCTCACGCGAGATAATGCTTTCTCTGTCTATTTTTGCAAGATATACATTTATTCTTCTGTCGCTCACTTCAGGCATCCCTTATCTCCCGTTTTATGATTCCGTCATAGCTATTTACTGTACAACTTTAATATCCATCTTTTTACTGTAAGATTCACCCGGATATTTATCCGTCAGGACGATCACACCCAGAAAATCCGAGAATGAAACCGTACTGGTACAGCCGAATTTCCCATGGTCTGCAAGCACATAACGCTCACCCGACTGTGTGCTCTGGATCGCAACTCTTTTTATAAGGGCCTCCCTCATATCAGCCGTGGTAAATCCCATTTTGAAATCCACCCCTTCGGTTCCGAAAAAGCCCTTCGAGAAATGATACTTCTGTATATGGAGTACCGCATCCGCTCCTATTACGACATTCAGATTATCAGTAAGCTCTCCGCCGACAAGAAGTGTTTTCATACCTTTACTTACAAGATTCTGAGCATGAGATACGGAATTTGTTATATATGTTGCTCTCTTCTCGTTTATAAAGCCGATCATATATTCCGTAGTAGTTCCCGCATCCAGATAAACACAGTCTCCGGGTACGATAAGCTGTGCGGCATATCGTGCGATCGTAAGCTTCTCTGCTCTGTTGATGGACTCCTTCATAAGAACGGTAACATCCGTCTTCGCTGCAGGATCATCAAGTGCAACCGCGCCTCCGAAAACCTTTATAAGTTTTCCTTCTTTTGCAAGAGCTGATATATCTCTTCTTACGGTGGACTCGGATACATCTATCATATCCTTCAGTTCCTGAACCGTAATGCTCCGCCTGTCATTAACAATATTCAGTATTTCCGACTTACGTTCCTCTGTCAGCAAGATGAATCCTCCGATGATCAAAGTGTACGGTACAAAGCTTCTATCTCTTCTTTAGTGGCAAGTTTATCCGAGTATGCACTGGCCGATCCGGCACAAAGTCCCATTTTAAATGCATGGCACAGATCTCCTGTCTCCATATATCCTGCCAGGAATCCGGCTACCATCGTGTCTCCCGCGCCTACACCGTTGACAAGCTTCCCTTTAGGTGCTTCCCGCATTATGACTTCACCGTTAGATGCAACAAGTACCGCACCGTCTCCGGCCATGGATACCAGTACATTTTCCGCACCTCTTTGGACAAGCTTCTCTGCATAAGGAACCACGCTTTCCCTTGTCAACAGCTCAACACCGAACAGATCTCCCAGTTCGTAATTGTTCGGTTTTATAAGAAAAGGCTTATATTCCAGCACGTTAAGTAAGAGGTCTTTGGTAGCATCGACAACTATTCTGACCCCTCTCTCTCTTAATTTATCCATGATATCACTGTAAACGGAATCCGGAATAGACGGTGGAATACTTCCCGCCAGAACGAGACCGTCTCCCTCCTTAAGCCCATCGAGCTTCTCGTACAGCTTATCCAGATCTTCTTTTGATATATCAGGCCCTGCTCCGTTAATTTCCGTTCCCTCGATAGAACAAAGCTTTGTATTTATTCTTGAGCATCCCGATGAAAGTCTTATCTCATCGGCATTTATACCCATTTCTTTAAGTCTTCTCGTTATCTCCGTACCCACAAATCCGGCAGAATAGTATATTGCCGTATTTTCAACGCCAAGATTGGTCAGAACCGTTGATACATTCAGCCCTTTACCTCCGGGCAGCATAAGTTCCGATGTGGTCCTGTTTGTCATACCGAGTCTGAAATTATCAACCGTAACTATATAATCAAGTGACGGATTAAAAGTAACCGTATAAACCACTGCACAGCCTCCTCTCGACTAACCTGAATTATACAGTCAAATCCGTTCACAATCAACCGGCTGATTCATCACACGATTCTATTTCTTATCTTTAACTGCTTTTCCCCTGCCAAGATCTTCGGGGATAATATTATGTTCCAAAGTGATTATCTTATCATTTTGAAAATGCTCTATGGTTTTTTCATCAAGCTCAAAACGACGCATCAATTCTTCTTTCGAAACCCCGGGACTGAAATCTCTTCTGTGCAGCTTTCCGAACTTGTAACGGTTATAGCCTTTCCAGATAAGAAATATAACGAAAGCCACCAGCAACACAACCAGAAGTATTATATAGTAGAGATTCACTTCCTCGAGCATGGCTCTGTTATAGATAGTAAATTCGAAAAGTTTCCAGCCGTTCTTTAAAGCCAGATTCCCGTAGATCACATAGCTGATATATGAAAACATTATCAGCCATCCGATGATCGTAAGAATCCATTCTATTACCTTTTTCCATTTTTTCTGCTTTCCCACAATCAAATGTTCGTTAATATCATAGTCAGCCTTTTGGGGGAGAGAATCATTTCCATGTTTGTTTTGAGTAAACATTTTACTGAATACCTCTGTCCGGACTATGCCACGTGGCAAGCCTTGTGTTCTTTTTGAAAAGTGTCGGAAGTGCCTTTATCACTATAAGTGCGTTGATGTACCAATATACGAATGGATACCAGATAGCAACTATACTGTGGCGAAGAAGTTTCGGATCATATTTCTTGTCAAGTACCATGGCAACCAGGAACTGGACCAGGCATACCGATGATAAAAACAGACTCTTCCACAAGTATGGAAGCTGAATATATGTGTGGTCGATGATGAGATGATATAGAATGATGATCAGCATGAACAGCCAGCACAGTGACCACAGAATGGAACAGATCTGTTCCATATAAACCGGAATGAGTCTTCTCTCTTTCCAGGTTTTAAATATATTAAAATGACGTCTCAGAATTTCCATACCGCCGCTGGCCCATCTCTTACGCTGTTTAGCGAGGCCCTTCACGGTTTCGGGAACAAGCATCATACAGAGTGCTCTAGGTTCGTACCTGACATCCCAGAACTTCTTTTCAAGTTTCCAGGTCACACCGATATCTTCCGTGATCATATCTCTGTCCCAGAGCTCCGCGTCCATAAGAGCTCTCTTTCTGAAAGCCACGACAACACCCGATACTGTCATAACCTTACCCCAGACTCTCTGGGTTCTCTTGATAAGGCTTATGATGCTTGCATACTCACAAAGCTGTATCTTTGCAAGAAGTGAGCTTCTGTTTCGCACTCTCGGATTACCGGTTACCGCACCGACTCTCTCACCGTTATATGGATTTGTGAAATGCGGCACCATATAGTTCAGGGCATCGGGCATGATATAAGAATCCGAATCGACTCCGACCAGTATCTCTCCCTTAGCGGCTATAAGTCCGAGATATAAAGCATTGGCCTTTCCGCAGTTTTCCTTAAGATCTATAAATCTCATATGCGGATATTTACCGGCTATGCTCCTCACGATCTCCGAGGTTCTGTCGGAGGAACCATCATTTATAACTATTATTTCATACTCGGGATATTCCAGCGCCGAAAGCTCCTTAACCGTATTCTCTATCGTATCTTCTTCGTTATAACACGGGACAAGGATTGAAACAAAAGGCGTTTCATATAGCGGCAGTGCCTTCTTTCTCTCATTACAAAAATAGAAAATTATACCGCCCGCAATCCATAATACAGACATAAGTGCCGGATACCAAAAAACAAAAAGCTCGATTGCTTTCAATGTAATGTTCATGACTCTCTCCGTTTTTTATTCATTTAGGTTTATAGATTAAATAAGTGTGTGTGTGAAATAGTGCTTTAAACTAAATTGTGTGTGAAAATAAAAAGCACCTCAAAACGGCCTCATATTAACACTAACCGTTTTGAAGTGCTTTCCTTTTTTTGCTATTTAATTATCATTTATTGCGATGAACTATGAACTATTTGTGAACGTTCGTTATAAATACCTTTTTAGGTACTTTCCGGTGTAGGATTTTCGGCATTTTGCTACATTTTCTGGAGTTCCCTGTGTTACCACGGTACCACCTCCGATGCCTCCTTCCGGTCCCATATCGATGATATAATCCGCCTGTTTTATAACATCCATATTGTGTTCTATGACTATAACCGTATTACCGCCGTCGGCAAATCTCTGAAGTATCTGAAGCAGTTTCTTAACATCGTCAAAATGAAGACCCGTGGTCGGCTCATCCAGAATGTAGATCGTATTACCCGTACTTCTTCTCGAAAGTTCGCTTGCAAGCTTGATACGCTGAGCTTCACCTCCTGAAAGAGTTGTAGAAGGCTGTCCGAGCTTTATATATCCGAGTCCGACATCTTTCAGAGTTTCTATTTTTCTGAGGACCGACGGTACATTTTCGAAAAACTCGCATGCCTCATCCACAGTCATATCGAGAACCTCGAATATATTCTTACCCTTATACTTTATATCAAGAGTTTCTCTGTTATATCTCTTTCCTCCGCATACTTCACACGGAACGTATATATCCGGAAGGAAATGCATCTCTATCTTTATGATTCCGTCACCTTTACATGCTTCACATCGTCCGCCCGATACATTAAATGAGAAACGTCCCTTGGAATATCCCATGGTCTTTGCATCTCTTGTTTCCGCAAACAGGCCCCTTATCTGATCAAATACTCCCGTATAAGTTGCGGGGTTTGATCTCGGCGAACGGCCTATAGGAGACTGGTCGATATCAATTACCTTATCGAGATCGCGGTAGTTTTCGATATCGTCATGTTTTCCCGGCTTTATACGGGCACGGTTTAAATCCCTGAGAAGTCTTTTTTTCAGAACCTCGTTAATAAGGGAACTCTTACCCGATCCGGATACTCCCGTCACTACCGTAAATATTCCTCTCGGTATCTTTACATCAATATTCTTAAGGTTATTTTCTCTGGCTCCCCTGATAGTTATCCAGCCCGTCGGTTCTCTGCGCTTATCCGGAACAGGTATCATGAGTTCTCCCGAAAGATATTTTCCCGTGATAGAACGAGGACACTTCATCAATTCTTCGGCTGTACCCTGTGCCACGATCTCTCCGCCGTGCACTCCCGCTCCCGGACCTATATCTATAATCTGATCCGCTGCACGCATGGTATCCTCATCATGCTCGACAACTATAAGCGTATTTCCGAGAGACTGAAGTCTCTTAAGCGATGCTATAAGCTTGTCATTATCTTTCTGGTGAAGTCCTATCGACGGTTCATCCAGAATATAGGTAACTCCGACAAGTCCCGAACCTATCTGCGTTGCGAGCCTTATTCGCTGTGCCTCGCCACCCGAAAGCGATGCCGTGGCACGACTGAGTGTAAGATAATTAAGTCCTACATCCACCATGAAACTGAGTCTCGCTTTTATCTCTTTCAGAATGTCCTTACCTATCATCTGCTGTCTCTCGGTAAGTTCAATGGAATTGAAATATTCCGACATCTGATCTATAGGCATCTCGGTTACATCATATATATTCTTATCACATATTGTAACCGCCAGTGAAGAAGGTTTAAGTCTCTTTCCGCCACAGGCCTCACACGGAGTAAAGGTCATGTAAGACTCATACTCGCTCTTCATATCCTCCGATCCCGAATACTTGTATCTCTCCTGAACATTTGCGATCAGACCTTCGAACGGATGGCGGAATACATTTCTTCTCGAACGGGTACTCTGATAATGTATTGTAATGCTCTTTCCTCTCGTACCGTTCAGTATAACGTCCTTCGCCTTCTCCGGAAGTTCCTTAAAAGGAGTATCCAGCGAAAAACCGTATTCCTCGGCAAGTGCAACCAGAAGGGCATGACCGAAGCTCTTTGAGTCGCCGCTGTTCATCCATCCCATAACGGCTATGGCTCCGTCATTAAGAGATCTTGACTTATCCGGGATCATGAGATCCACATCAAGTTCTCTTTTGAATCCGAGTCCCGTACATACCGGACAGGCGCCGAATGGGTTGTTAAAAGAAAAGCTTCTCGGTTCTATCTCATCTATGGAGATATCACAGTCCGGACAGGAAAAACTGTCGGAATAGGTCTTAGTCTCTCCGTCTATAACTTCGACCTTTACGGTTCCCTCAGCCTGACGCAGCGCTGTCTCGAGAGACTCGGCAAGTCGCGACTCGATTCCCGATTTCATCTTGAGTCTGTCCACAACTATATCTATTGAATGCTTTATATTCTTATCGAGTTTTATCTCTTCATCAAGAGTGTACATGGCTCCGTCCACTATCACTCTTACATATCCGCTCTTTTTAGCTCTTTCCAGAAGCTTCTCATGACGGCCCTTCTGTCCTTTTACGACAGGTGCGAGGATCTGGAACTTGGTATCCTCCGGAAGTGTCATTACCGAATCAACTATCTGGTCAACAGTCTGTCTCTCGATAGGTCTTCCACACTTAGGGCAATGCGGTATACCGATTCTTGCATAAAGAAGTCTCAGATAGTCATATATCTCGGTAACTGTTCCGACCGTGGAACGCGGATTCCTGTTGGTTGATTTCTGATCGATGGAGATAGCCGGTGACATTCCTTCAATCTTATCCACATCCGGCTTATCCGCCTGTCCAAGGAACTGTCTTGCATAAGACGAGAGTGATTCTATATATCTTCTCTGCCCCTCAGCATATATCGTATCAAATGCAAGAGAGGATTTTCCCGATCCCGAAAGCCCCGTGAAAACCAGGAATTTGTTCCTCGGCAGTTTCAGATCGACATTCTTCAGATTATGCTCTCTTGCTCCCTGTATGGTTATATATTTTAATTCTGCCATAAAATCTTAATCCTTCTGAAAATAGAAATATTATTTATCATAATCTCTGAGCTTTACCTTAAGTTCGAAAAGCTCATCACGAAGTATAGCAGCAAGTTCGAAGTTGAGCTCCGTTGCAGCCTGATTCATCTTCTTGGTAAGTCTGTCTATCTCCTTACCCAGTTCTTTCTTGTTCATAAGATCCGGATCTTTTCCTATTCTGTCTTTTGCGGAAGCTCTTCCTTCTTCTTTCTCGATACTTGTGGAGATAAGCTCTCTTACCGCTTTCTGAATAGTCTGCGGTGTGATTCCGTTTTCATCATTATACTTCTGCTGGATCTCACGTCTTCTGTTGGTCTCATCTATGGCGTGACGCATGGAATCGGTAATACTGTCAGCATACATGATAACATGGCCGTCAACATTTCTCGCAGCACGGCCTATAGTCTGGATCAGTGAAGTTTCCGAACGGAGGAATCCCTCCTTATCGGCATCAAGGATCGCAACCAGTGTTATCTCCGGTATATCAAGACCTTCCCTGAGGAGATTTATACCTACAAGAACATCAAAAACACCGAGTCTCAGATCTCTTACTATCTCCATACGTTCCATAGTATCTATGTCGGAATGAAGATATTTTACTTTCACATCGAGCCCTCTCAGATAATCGGTAAGCTCTTCTGCCATCCTCTTTGTAAGAGTCGTAACAAGTATCTTATGTCCCTCTGCTGTTTCCTTCTGTATCTCACTATAAAGATCTTCTATCTGACCTGCTACCGGACGAACATCTATCTCCGGATCAAGCAGTCCTGTAGGTCTTATGATCTGCTCTGCACGTATCTCTTCATGTTCCTTTTCATAATCTGCAGGAGTTGCCGATACATAGAGTATCTTATCCACCCTCTCTTCAAATTCCTCAAAATCGAGAGGTCTGTTATCCATTGCCGAAGGCAGTCTGAAACCGAAATCTATCAGAGTCTGCTTACGCGATTTATTACCGCCGAACATTCCCCTTATCTGAGGAAGTGTAATATGCGACTCATCTATGATGATCAGATAATCGTCTCCGAAAAAATCAACCAGCGTATCAGGAGGATCTCCCGGCTTTCCGCCCGCCAGAATCCTCGTATAATTCTCGACACCCGAACAGAATCCCGTCTCGCGGAGCATTTCAATATCATATTCGGTACGTTCACGGATACGTTGAGCTTCGAGGAGCTTATCATGGGCTTTAAACCATTTCACCCGCTCTTCCTTCTCCTCGTCTATCTCCTTTAATGCAGCCTCCATCTTATTCGGCGCGATGACATAGTAAGACGCAGGGAATATGCTTGAGAAGTTAACATCTCTTTTAATCTCTCCCGTTAGAGGATCGAACTCCGAAAGCCTGTCTATCTCATCTCCGAAAAACTCAACTCTTACCGCCTCATCGGACTTACTTGCCGGGATAATATCCACGACATCCCCCTTTACGCGGAAGGTACTTCTCTTAAAATCCATCTCATTTCTGGTATACTGCATATCCACGAGCTGTCCTATAAGCTCATCCCTGTCAAGCGTCATTCCCGGTCTGAGACCGAGCATCATGTTCTTATAATCTTCCGGATTACCTATGCCATATATACACGAAACCGAAGATACAACTATAACATCTTTCCTCTCTATAAGTGCGGATGTGGCGCTGTGCCTCAGCTTATCGATTTCATCGTTAATGGAAGAATCCTTTGCAATATAAGTATCCGTTGAAGGAACATATGCCTCCGGCTGATAATAATCATAGTAACTTACAAAATATTCCACCGCATTTTCAGGAAAGAATGCCTTCATCTCACCGTAAAGCTGTGCAGCCAGCGTCTTGTTATGTGATATGATGAGCGTAGGTTTGTTTAGTGCCGCAATGACATTCGCCATGGTAAAAGTCTTTCCGCTTCCCGTGACGCCAAGAAGGGTCTCAAACCGGTTACCCGCTTTGAAACCCTCTACAAGTTCTTTTATTGCCTGTGGCTGATCGCCTGTCGGTTTATAATCCGAATGTAATCTGAATTCCATTTTCGTCAATATCTTTCAAAATCCCTAAAACTTACAGACATAGATTGCCGCCGATATCTTCGGCATGGTAATCGTAAGAACATTATTCTGGACAACATTTGTCTGATCGTCCTGAATATATCCTTCCTCTGTCGTAAGCATGATCCTCTTCATGTTTCTGTTATTATATACACCAAGTTCCCTTACATGAAGTCTCAGTGTCTTATCCGAATAATCGTTATTGAGTACGACAAGCACAGCTTCCTTGGAATTAAATCTTCCGTAAGCTATACATTTATATTCTCCGTGAATGAATTTGAGACTTCCCGTAAGAAGTGACTTATATCTCTTATGTATCCTTATCATCTCCTTATGGAAGTTAAGGAGTTCCATATCTTCGTGTCCCCACGGAAATGTTCTTCTGGAGTCCGGATCTGTCCATCCGCAGACTCCCACCTCATCTCCGTAATAAATTGTCGGTGCACCAGGCCATGTCATCTGAAACACAACCGCTTCTCTGAATATTCCTTTGTTTACATTTTCATCTGCCGCCTGCGGACCCAGAGTATTGATTCGGCCAACCCTGTGATTTGTTCTTGTAAGGAATCTCGAGTGATCATGATTTGAAAGCTCGTTCATCGATACATAGAGTGAGTTGTACAGCATACATGCCATATAGTTCTTCATGGTTCCCTTAAACACATCGGCATTCCCCATAAGGTCGCCTCTGAATTCATCACTGTGTTTCTCAACACCTGTGAGAAACCAGGTTATAGGTTCCATAAAAGCTCCGTAATTCATGATGGTATCCCACTCATCACCCTGAAGCCAGCTTCTCGGATTGCCGTAATGCTCGGCAAGTATAATAGCTTCCGGATTCGCTTCCTTTACAGCATCACGAAAATCTCTCCAGAAACGGTGATTATACTCTTCCGTGTAGCCGAGATCAGCTGCAACATCAAGTCTCCAGCCATCTACGTTATAAGGCGGCGAAACCCATTTTTTACCTATCTCTATTATATAATCATGAAGTTTTTCGGATTCCTCATAATTAAGCTTCGGAAGTGTATCATGTCCCCACCATCCGTTATAGCTTCCGTTGTCAGGCCATGCATTTGGATCATTAAACTTAAAGAAACTTTTGTAAGGGCTCTCGGAATCCACATATGCTCCCTTTTCATAATTCGGATTATCCGAATATATCTTCTCTTTATCAAGCCACTTGTTGAAGGAACCGCAGTGATTGAAAACACCGTCAAGTACAACTTTGATTCCTCTTCTGTGGGCTTCCTTAACCAGTTTTATAAACAGTCTGTTGGAAGCTTCAAGATTCTCGGGATCGGTAACTCTTCTGATATACTTAGTAGCCATTATATTTTCATTCGAATCCCACGGAAGAAGTTCTCCGTCATCCTTAACTATCGTTCCGAAATGCGGATCGATATGATCATAGTCCTGAATATCATATTTATGATTGGACGGAGACACAAAAATCGGGTTGAAATATATGACATCAACTCCCAGGTCCTTCAGATAATCCATCTTGTCAAGAACTCCCTGAAGATCGCCTCCGTAGAAATTACCCACATCCATACTGTCAGGCAGTCTGTCCCAGTCATCAATCTTCTGGACATGGCGTCCCAGGTAACTGTATTCGTTGGTCACGACATCATTACTTGTATCGCCGTTGCAGAAACGGTCCACAAATATCTGATAGAAGACCGCACCCTTTGCCCAGTCCGGAGTTTTGAAGCCCGGAACCAATGTGAACTCAAAGTCTTCTGCCGCCTCACGGCAGCATCCGGCTCTGTTGTAACACACGACCAGTCTTCCCGAATGCACTTCAAAATGATACCTGAGCCTATCGGAAAGCTCAGGTATCTCTGTTGTATAATAATCAAATATCTTATCGCAACTGGAGTGCTGCATCTTTACTCTGTATTTTTCCGTAACGAAGAATACTTCATCCACGTTATTTCTTGCTGTTCTGAATTTAATAACAACCGTATCATTCGGCATCGGTTCTGCCGGTGATACAAACTGCGGGGTTCCGTCACTGAAGAGTGCGCCGAAATCAAGCACCGTTGTTGAATTATATATTCTGTTTACTAATTCAAGTATGCTTTCGTCAGGCATGATTCTCCTCCTGTTCAAGCTTTGAAAAGAAATTTTTTAAATCCATAATAGGAACCGGTTTTGAATATTTATATCCCTGAAGATAGGATGCCGAAAGCTCCGTACACCTCTTCTCGTCATCCTCTGTCTCCACACCTTCATAAAGGACCGAATAGTTGAGATCCGAAAACATTTCAGCCAGGCTTCCTACCATCTTCTCAGATCGGTTATCCGTGCTGCTGGCAAGCACCAGGGATCTGTCAAACTTTATGATATCAAATGGCAGTTCCATGATACGTTCCATATTGGAATAACCGGTTCCGAAATCATCAAGATATATCTTTATACCCATATCTTTCAGCCGGTCTACCATGTCCTTCATGATCATGAAGTCATCGTCATTCTGAGACTCGGTAATCTCAATGGCTATCTTATCTTTGGGAATTTCACTTTCCTCTATTATTTTTTCAATGTCCGTAATAAAGCTCTCGTCTCTCATCTCAAGAACGGAAACATTTACCGATATACGCTTCACATCATAGTTTTCCTTAACAAGATATCTTATCTCATCACATGTTCTTTGAAGTATAATCTTGGTAAGACTATGAATATACCCGTTTTCCTCAGCAAGTGGTATAAACTGATCAGGAAATACCATTCCAATCTCCGAAAGTCTTAGTCTCATAAGTGCTTCTGCCGTATCATATTTTCCGGTTGAAATATTATATACCGGCTGACAATATGCCAGAACTCTCGGATCTCTCAGATTGCCCCCTCTGACGATGTCGGTCAGCTCCGAAAGAATATATTCATATCTCATAAATCCATCTACATCAGTTTGTATAATTCTATGAACTGAATTGATATCCATATGACGATGAACGCTATTTATAAGTGCCGCACAATCATTCTTTATCTTTAAATCTATCAGACTTTCACATATAACTATCTTATAATCCAGTCTCAGTTTCTCATATTCAGCATTGAAAGCTTCCAACATCTTATGGATTCTGCTTTCTATATCTTTATTGGCGCTCCTCTTAGCAATAAGCACGACATGTCCCTTACTTATCTGGAAAAGGACCGCGCTATTAAAATAATTTCCGGATATACTTCTTATCCCCTTTTGAACGCTCTCCGGAAGTACAGCGGAATCATAATCCATATCTGGAAGAAAAAGGCTTATCATAAACATATCTATGCCTTTATCAAAATTATACAAAATCATATCCTCAAGAGCTCTTGAGCTTATGGCGCCAAGCTCCATATCATAAGGGTTTGAGTGTATCAGATAAAACATTCCAATCACCGGGAAAAGAAATGTTACCAACGTATATGAATTCTGATCATGTTTTCCCTGCAGATACAATATAAAGAAGGCTATAATAATAGTTCCGTAAAAGCCCCTAAGTATCTGTCTATACAGTTTATCCCGGAATACGATCATCAATATGATACACATAGTGACAAATCCCACATATCCGATCCAGAATACATATATATCTGAATTGTAAGTTCCATCAGGATTGATCTTGAATCCTTTCTTCGATATCGAACTTAATATATCCCACAGAACCACTATCACATAGAACACCGATGCCACAATCATTATCGGTACCTTTCTGTACAGTTCTATATGCATAAGTTCCAGTATATATGCAGTATAGGTCAGAAGGATTGTGAATATTGCAATATGATATATAATTCTTATTACATAAACCCAGAAATAATTTCCGTTGGTAATATAAACACTCCATTCGTGATAGCCCACATTTGCAACTGCGGCTATAACTATATACACCAAGATATTAATAAACAGATTAAAGTTTCTGGTTTTCTCTACATACGAAGTAGCAACCAGTACGACGATAACCATACAGATTGCCATAACGATTATATCTCCTACAGGAGAATAGTTATCAAAATATACTTTCTGTAGTGCCTGCCCCATAACATCACCCCGGATACCGACTGTTTCCACCCATAACAGTCCTCTATACAGACAACATAGTATCTATCAATATTATACTAAAATTTACAATATGTTTCAATTTTTTAAAGACCTTTTTAAACCATCCAGTACACTATCAGGATGATCACTGTCAAAAAGCACAAGGTGGCTATCCATGCCTGTTTCATGGCATCATCTCTTTTTATCCCGCAGGCATAATACTCTCTGTAAATCGAAGCCTTCCTGAGACGGTCTACATCTTCCTGTATACACTCATCCCAATCTTCATCAATTCTTCCCGAATACTCTGCTTCAACTTTCATATGCATCTTTCTGGCAAGTTCAATCTCGTACAGACGTTCTCTTATATATCTTTCCTCCTGCGGAAATGTGATCACTTCACGGTCTATTATCACTTCGTCGTCAAAATGTTCATTCATTATATGATCATTTCTCACATTCAGGCTCAGCCTTCTGAGATATGAAGGAAGTATAAAAAAAAGAACTGTCACTACTGCCGCCGGAAAAAGGACAGATATAAAGACACCGAAAACAGCAAATACCCCGGACAGCTTTGACAAAAGACCAAGAATATATCTGAATCCCAATACAAGAAACAACGACACGATGCACATAACCGAAGCTATAAGATCACTTTTAATATCATCCTTCAGCTTTCGTCTTCTTATATTCAGGCCTGCAAGCTGATCTTTATACTTCATCTCCACATGATTTATCTGTTCAATCAGACTGCTGCACACATCGCGATATCCCCCGTCACCGGTATCATCCCTGTCAAAATCAAGAAATGTTATCCCGTCTTCGATAATATTCAATACTAAGTAACCCCCTCGACTTCCCGTTGTAATGAACACCTGTTAAATATTGCAAAAAAGCCGGCTCCTGAAATCATCGCATAAGGATTTCTTCAAGGAAAGCCGGCTGATTCGTCTTGTCAATCAGGATATTCTCCTTTTTCCGGGATGTTTTTCATAATAAATTCTCTTATCTTCATACATGCGTTCATCGGCAATCTTAAGCGCATGCCTTACATTCCTCTTATCGGGATCGTAACATGAACCTATTGCAAAACTTACATCATCATACTTGTTCTCTGCTTCTCTTATTGCCTCAACTCTTCTATCCAGTTCTTCTTCTGTTATTCCTATAACTATAATAGAAAACTCATCACCGCCGGCTCTGTATATCTCTTCCGGAAGAAATACTTCCTCAAGCACTTTGGCAGCATCCTTGAGAAGTTTATCACCCGCATTATGACCAAAGTCGTCGTTTACTCTCTTAAGTCCGTTAAGATCCGCAAATACAACTCCCACAGAATTACTGACGGCGGTATTATCTTCACTGATCTTATCAACGAAATTATTCATCTCATTACGGTTCATAACACCCGTAAGCATATCTTTGGAACTGAGGACTTTAAGTCTGTCCACAAGAAGATAGTTGCTTATCTCCGAACCGATGATAAATGTTGTTGTCTCGAGAACCTGCTTAATCTTAGGCGCATCATCCTTATCAAAGTTACATGCCCATATATATCCGAGCAGGTCTCCCCTGAACTTCAGAGGGAAGAGAACTATGCTGTTTACATTCTCTGATTTGATCGACTCATACCAGGCAGGATTTCTCTCCTTTACGACTTCAAAATCCTGTTCGTTCTTTACAACTATACAGTTACTTCCCGCTATAAGATCAGGCCAGGTTTCCGTGAGTTCATAGAAATTCTCGTCCAGTATATCAAGCATAGGACGGAGTCCGCTGTCCGGAACGATCGACTGACACAGCACTTCGCATTTTTTCTCATAACTGTCGGTAAGAAGTATAACGCAGCTGTCAGCGGAACATATCTCCCTGATATCTTCTATGACTTCCTGCATAGCTTCTTTAAAATCCTTTGCACTTCTGAGCTTTATACAGGTCTCAAGTACTTTTGCGGCGGTTTCTCCGGCTGTACTTGAAAGATTCTCGGAATTCGGAGAGAAGTTTATCTCCATCGTATATGTACAATAGCATATATTTCCTTCCTGATATGCTACCGGCATAAATATCATATTAAACCATATTCCGTCCATACGGTCCGGCCTTGCATAAGAATGAAGGCATTTTTTCTCAACCGCAGCTCTGTAACTGAAATCCTCAAAGTTAAGATCTCTTGTAAGATATGTGGTATATTCCTGATTCGGAACAAACTTCTGAACCAGAAGTTCCGCACCCGGTGCAGGCTTCTCTATAGAATCTATATACGCCTGATTACCGGTTACTATACGAATCTTACCGTACTTTCCGTTACCCAGATCCTCAACCGATACAATACACGTCATGGCCCCCATGCCATCAACAAATTTCTGTAAATCCATAAGTACCCCTCCAAAAAACCAAGAAGCATCTATCTGTATAATAACTCTTTTTTACCAAAACATAAAGAATTTTTTAACTGACGACAGCGTAAATTTACATTCGGAAATCAAATGTGGGAACCCACCAAAGATAGCTGAGTGTTCAGCTATTAGATGTGTTGATTTTACTATACATTTAACTTCTCTGCAATACTGGGCTCTGCCCAGACCTGTCCCTCGTCGGGAAGGCAGGGAAACAACTCTTGTTGTTTCCTGAACAAAAGGGTCATCCGTGTCACTCCGTCAAGTGCTGCCTGGATGCTTCGCATCCAGCGTACTGTCACTTGACTTCGCTCCCGCGCCACGATTTATAAACCATAGATATGATTTCTTATAGCAAAGCGCTTCTTTATTGTCACTGGCATTTCACAGTAAGGTATTGTTTCATACCATCTTCCGATCTCGCCAAACTTACTGCTATGTCTTTTTCTAAATATTGCGGCTGATAAGATTTTTTCTACTTCTGCCCCCGCTGCCATTGGCATTTCTTCTTCCTGATATCTGGCAAGTTCAAGCATATCTCCACCATTAAGATAATAAGCTCTAAGCTTAGCCATTTGCGTCGCACCACGTTTGCTCCATCCCATAGGTCTAGAACTCATACGTGACGATAACACATGACTTACATGTCCTTCTGCACTGCATCCTTTGACGTGTTTTCTGTCCGCATACCTTCTCTTTGCAGCCGCCCAATTATACAGGAAATAGTCTCCTGCATTAGCAATCTTTTTCTTTTCATTCTCGCTAGAAGCAAACTCCTGCAGATAATCTATGGCATTCTGGAATTCTTCTCTTGTGTTTTCTTTTATTATCTTTTTAAGTATCTTTCTGAATTCCTTTACATCATCTTTTGAAAAATGTTTTTCCAAATGCGAAGTCATCTTTACAAGATACTTACTCATATGAAACTCATCTAAAACATATGTTATTCCGGCTATTCTGGAATTACCTGCTTTTATCCAGGCACCTCCATCTGCATTCAAAAAGATTTTCTTTATCTTATTCACATCGTATGTATTTTCTATATATTCAAAGACTCTATCCCATAGTTCTTCATTTGATTCGTCGTAACTAGATCCACTGAAATAATAAGGGTTTACAAGTCTATGCTTCGTACTCTCAGGCGCTTCCTTTTCTATTCCTTCATATACGTAAACAAGCTTTGTTATAAAGCCATTATTCTTATAACCATTATCACCGATGTGTATATCACCCTTTTCATCTCTGAACTGCAAAGATACATGATCTTCATCGGCATCTATGTATAAATACTCAACATCCTTCTTTTCCGTAGGATACTTTTCCTCTGGAAATTTCAGTGAATGAATGATATTCATCGTTGTTTCCTTGCTCACGTCAGTTTCATCTATACTAACATTGTCGCCTCCTCTACGATAGGATGTCTGTACAGCTTCCGTGAGTATTCTTTCAACAGCATCTGTGGTTATTCTCGTATGAGGAGTCATTCCCATTACTTTATCAAGAAGATATATATATTCTCCTGTCTTCTTATCCTTATATAGAGTTTTATTAAATGTAACCGTACAAAGAGAGGTGACCAAGCTCTTTTCTACAGTTCGTTCTACATACCATTTTTCTTTTCTTTCAAGACTATCCTTAATTATCGAATCAAACTCTTCAAGGGTTTCTTTTATTATTTCCTGCCCTAGTTTAGTTAGCTGATCTGTGACCTTCTTTACATATGAGGCTATATCATTTGGATTTTCTGCAAACTCTGCTGATAATTCTAAAAAATTTTTGATGCAAACCTCTTCAAAATACTTTACACTATTGTACATAGGGAACATTCCTCCTTGTTTGTGTTGGTTTTGTCGCTAAACACTTTATCACAAGGTGGGTGTTCCCTTCTATATTTCTTTTATTTAATTTTCCGAATAAAACTTTACGCTAGCT
>DEFA01000035.1 GCA_002350525.1 Lachnospiraceae bacterium UBA2864
TGTCCACTTTCACTGATACAGCAACAGAGTGAACTTGGAAGTCAGCTTGTAGGAAGTGTACTTGCATTTGAAAACTACAATAGTGGTAATGCTAATGACGGTTCCGGTTTCTTAAAGCATGTCTTTACTAAGGAACATAGTGTTGATGAGATCTCTCCGATTCTGTTCTTAGATAATGGAAATCTGGTTTTGAATATTAAATTCAATACTGCTCATTATTATGAAGATGAAATTACCGGAGTTCTTACTCTCTTTGAAAAGCTTGCAAGAGAAGTTGCAAGTAAACCAAACCAGGCATTAAGCAGTCTTGATTTAATTGATGAGAAAGAACTTAAAGAGCTTACTGTTTTAGGTCAGGGTGAAAACTTAGATTATGATAGCAGTGAGAGCATTGTTTCTATATTCAAGAACCGGGTAGCACAAACTCCTGATAGTGTCGGCGTTGTATATAAGGATAAAAAATATACTTACAAAGAAATAGATGATATAAGCAGCAAGCTTTCAGTACATATGGCCAAAAACTTTGGAGTTGGAAGTGGGGATATAGTTTCTATCCTTATTGAACGTTCAGAGTTAATGCTTATTTATCCTTTGGCAGTGTTAAAGCTTGGCGCTGCATATATGCCGCTGGATCCGAAATTCCCGGAAGATAGATTATTATTCATGTGTAAAGATGCGGGTGTAAAGCTTGTTCTTACACAAGGCGATATGATCAAACAGCACATGCCGGGCTTTGATGGAGATGCTATATATTATGAATCTATTTCGGAAATGGATGAAGTGACTTCAGATGATATGAAGTATTTAGTAAATCCATCTCCAAATGATAGAATGATCATTCTATTTACATCCGGATCTACCGGAAAACCAAAGGCTGTAGAATTAAATCATAAGGGCATTGTTAATATTGTACACCAATATATTTCAAGATACGGATTATCAACAGATGATAGGGTGGCTGCTTATGCAAACTTTGGATTTGATGCCCATATGACAGATTTATATCCTGCTATATTTGCAGGTGCACCAATCTATATTCTTGCTGAAGAAATTAGAATGGATCTTAATCTTTTGAATGATTATCTTGAAGAAAACAAACTTACTACTGCTTTCTTCACCACTCAAATTGCATATTTGATGAAAGACATTAATCATTCGTTAAGGCTTATTCAGGCCGGAGGAGAAAAACTTCCTCCAATGTCTAAACCAAGATGTAGATTTATCAATGCATATGGCCCGACTGAGTGCTCACTTTATACAACAGAGTGCGATGTTGATGAGAATTATGACGGACGATCCATAGGAAGACCAATCTATAACAGCAAAGTATATATTGTGGACCCATATGGCAGAATTGTTCCAAGGGGAATTCCGGGAGAACTGCTTATTGGCGGAGTAGGTGTTGGGCGCGGTTATCTAAACAGACCTGAGCTTACTGAAGAAAAGTTTGTTGAGTATATTGATGGGGAAAAGGTATATAAGACAGGCGATTTAGTAAGGTGGGCAAAGGAAGGTAATGTTGAATTCCTTGGACGTTTAGATTCTCAAGTTAAGCTTAGAGGACAGAGAATTGAAATTGGAGAAATAGAAACAAGAGTAAATAAGTTTGAAGCTGTTTCAAAGGCTGTTGTAACGGTAAAGTCGGATAAGCTTTGTTGCTATTACACAGCAAAATATGATTTTGATGAGCAAAGCCTGAAGAAATATTTACATGAAGAGCTTACCGATTTCATGATACCTGAAATATATATTAAGCTTAGCGAAATGCCGCTTACTCAGAATGGAAAGATTAATATCAGAGAACTTCCGGAAGCAAAGTTTGAGAGTGCGGAAATTGTTTTGCCTGACAGCGACGAGGAAAAAGTACTCTTTGAAATTGCCAGAACTATCATTGGAAACGATGGATTTGGTGTAACAGATCAATTGCAAAAGGTCGGAATGAGTTCTATTGCAATGATGAGGTTTGCTTTGGAAGCTGAAAAGCATAATATTAAGCTTAAGGTTAATGATGTTATGAAGTATGGTTCTATTAGAAACATACTAAAGAATATGAACAGTACGCAGTATTGGTACAATAAGTATGACGGCAAAAAGCCGGTAGCTGTTGTGGTACAGGGTGTTTCTACCTTTGTTCAAGTACGAAGTCTTGTTGATATTCTTGCAGACAAAGGCTATGCAGTGTTCATAATAGACCCGATTATGAATCATTTGGATGAATGCAAAGGAAAAGATAAGAAGGCTTTGGCAGACGGATACGTTGATATTATCAGAGCAAATATCGGGTATGGAAATGTTGATGTTTTTGCAGGGCATTCATTTGGCGGGGAGCTTGCATATAGATGTGCATGCAGGTGGAATGAGTTAACAGGTAGTTTGGCTAAGGTAATTCTCCTTGACAGCTATATTGTTGATGCGGATTTAATCACCGAAGACATAGATCCGGATGAGAATACTAAAGAGCAAATGGAGTATTCAAAGATGGCTGATACTATAAAGGCTTGTCCGACACCGGATTATGGTGGGGAAGTAATACTCTTTAGGGCTATGGAGCTAAACCCGGTATTGAGAAATAGCATAAATGAAGAAAGGTTTAAACAGATTTCGGATGATAATCTTAAGGCGTGGATGGAAAGGGTTGAAAGTCTTAAGGTTTATGACATCTTGGCAGACCATTTCTCTATGACAGAGGAAAAATATAGGCCTCAGATAGCCCGGGAAATCTGAAACTGATTCAATTGTTGGGTAGAAATATGGTATATTATGGTTACAGCAGTAATTGTATGTAGGAGAGGAGGATAAAAATGAAGCGTAATAATTTTTTAGTGTCAGTGGCGTTAAAGAAATATCTGTTTGCTGCAATAGCTGCAAACTTGGTAGCAACTTTAAATTCCATTATTGACAGTGTGTTAATGGGTTGGTTTATCGATGCCTATGCCTTCTCGGCTGTTAGTTTGTGTATGCCGCTTATTGGTATTATTGTTTGCTTTGGCCAGTTCTTCTATGCCGGTGCTTGTGTTTGTTCTTCCATTTCGCTTGGAGCAAGAAATCAGCAAAAGGCAAATGAACACTATACGGTGGCACTTAGCAGTGTGGCTGTTGTAGGAGTTATTGCCTTACTCATAGGTGTTTTTAATATTGATGGTATTGCAAGAATTCTTTGCAGAGAAGATGCGATTATCAATTATGTTAAGAACTATCTTATGATTTATTTCCTGGGCTGTCCATTTGTAATGTTATCAGGAAGTTTAGTTAATTACGCAGATATTGGGGGAAAGCCTAAGCTTGTTACTATTGCTTCTATCACAACCCTTATTACGAATATCATCGGAGATGTTATCTTTGTTAAGGTTTTTGATTTTGGAACTAAGGGTGCTGCTTTTGCTACAGTTCTCAGCTCAATGGTATCAATGATAATTGTTGCTGTTATTTGGAAAAAGGAAGGATCGCCTTTCAAGTTTACCAAGGTCAAGAACTATTTTAAGGTTCTTTTGGAAAACCTGAAATATGGGGTTTCGATTGCTTCTATTACACTTTCAACTGTAGCATATAGCTACATAGTTTCAATTTGTGCACAGTTATTCTGCGGAGTAAATGGAGCTTTCTCTGTTTCAGTTATAGGACAAGCAACTACTCTTTGCCAAGGAGTATCTGCAGGTGTATCGATGTCAATAAATGCCATTGGCGGTATGCTTGTTGGTCAAAAGGATTACAAGGGAGTTAATTATCTCTTTAAGCTCGGCCTTACGATCACTTTGATCTTCTCTTGTATTCTTGTAGGAATAGCAATGATATTTGCACCATCACTTTGTATGATGATGGGTGCAAAAGAAGCTGCGCTTATTGCTTACTCCACAAGGGCAGTAAGAATTACTTTATTATACATTCTTCCTATTACTGTTATCTGGGGCATGCCAAGTGTATACGCTATTGCCGGAGAACTTAAGATGATACCTATTATCAGTGTTGCACAGCCAATCTTTACAGGTCTTGGAATTGTAGGGTTTGCACTTCTCAGTGCACCGGATAATATGTGGTTGGGATTCCCTGTTGCCGCAGTTTTGATGCTTGGATTTATTATCCTTATATCTGAAGCAGTAAGAAAGAAATCTCCGGAAGAGAGAAGTTTCTTCAGCTTACTTATTAAGCCAAAAGAAGAATATAACAGCCTTGATATTTCAGTACCATGTAATAAAGATGCTGTAGTTGATTCTCTGCGTGAGATAGATGCTTTCCTTGAAAGATTTGATATTGAAAAACTCACAAGCTTAAGAGTACGTATGTGCTGCGAGGAGCTTATTGCCAATATTATCGAATTTGCTGATAATACAGGAAAAACTTACTATGATTTAAAAATTGTTGTAGATGATGAGATTTTGGTAGTAATCAAAGATTGCGGAAAACCATTTGATCCAATTAAATATGCAGAAAAGTCTGAAGGGCTTAAGATTGTAAATGCATTTTGCCCGAAACTCGAGCACAACTATTCTTACAGCCAGAATATGACATTCCTAACATGGAATAATGTTAAATGAAAAGCCTGATTGTATTCATGCCTTTCTTTTTCCGAAACTGATGCATTCTGAAAGGAATTACGTTCATGAGTAAAGCAGATGTGTATATAATATATACGCACTTTTTGGAAAACGATAAAGTTTTTGATGAGATTTACAGAAGTGTTCCGGAATACAGAAGGGAGAAAGTGGATTCATTTCGTTTCATCAAAGATAAGAGATTATCTCTGGCTGCGGGTTATCTTCTGTCTCATGCATTAAAGAAGCGTGGTCTTAATGAATCAGAACTGATATATAGTGTTACGGAGAATGGGCATCCTTTTTTTTCAAATGCTGAGGATCTGCATTTCAGTATATCTCATTCCGGAGAAATGGCCATGTGCATTGTTTCCGATACTCCTGTTGGATGTGATGTCGAAAAAATAGCCGGAAATGAGGATATGGATCTGAATCAATGGACGGCTATGGAGAGTTATCTTAAAGCTACGGATGGCATACTTGATGAACTTTTGGATTTTCAACCTTCTCTTGTCACAGGATATGCATTTTCGGAACTAAATGTAGATGAGAAGTATAAAAGTTTAGTCTGTGTTGTTGAGGGCACGGATATAGAAGTACATTTCTTGAGCTGATTATGATAAAATAGACATAGACAAAATATAAAAAATGCATAGAAGAAAACATATAAAAAAGTTTTGTTCGGAGAAAATATCTTAGATGAATAATGGCGGTATTTTGAATTTCAAACAGGTTGAAATTGAAGATTACAGCAGAATATATCCGTATACTTCAGCATATGGTGAAGGTTCCTGCCAGCATTCGCCTGTCAGCATGTATTCACTTAGTGAGAAATATATGGATGAGGTTTGTATCAGGGATGATGTTTTGTATACATTGCGTTCGGCATTGTGTGACGATGTGTACAGGGTATATCTTTCACCTCTTACCGGAGGCTCTATGCGAGAGGCTTTTGCCAAAGTATTGCAGGATGCTGCGTCTTATGGAAAAAAAGTACAGTTTTTGTCACTTACGAAAAAGGCATCGGATATTCTTTCGAAAGAGTTTCCGGAAGAATTTGATATTACGGAAGACAGGAATCTTGCGGAATATATATACAGAACAGAAGTTATGGCCGGTTTCCTCGGGCATTCGCTGACCAAGAGACGTCAACAGGTAAGAAGATTCATGCGTGATTTCGGAGAAAGAACATCCATAACAAAGATAACCGAGGAAGATGCAGAAAGCATTCTTCGATTTGAACATTACTGGATTGAGAAATACGGTGAATCTCACGATGTTGAAGCCCTAAAACGTGAGGAAAGAATGATCATAAAGCAGTTCGCACATTTTGATGAATTACGTTTATCCGGTATAGTACTGAGGATTGATGAGAAGGTATACGGATTTGGGTATGGAACAAAGCTGAATGATGAGTATTATGATGCTATAGTGGAAAAGGGTGATTACTCAATTCCAAATATATACAAGGTTTTAAGACGGGAATCCGTAAGACTTTGCGCTATGGACTCCCGATATGTAAACATGGAAGAAGATGTCGGAATAGAAGGACTCAGGAATATCAAACTGAGTTATCATCCCGAATATCTTCTTCATAAATATATAGCAAAACAGAAATGAGGAGAGATGTATGAGGTTTAAAAAGGATTGGCTTCCTACAATAGGGTTGATTTTTATTACCTTTCTTGCTGCTATCCAGTATATATTTCTTAAAAATGTTCCGGAAGATATATCATCGTTTTCGTTTGTGTGTGTTACCAGCATCATAGGACTGGTGATTCTGGGGCTTGTAAAACCGAAAAAGCTCTTCAGTATCAAAAAGCCGACTCTTTTTAAGGGGGCGATTTTTGCTCTTGAACTGACAGGTTTTAATGTGTTTATGCTTTTAGGTTCCAGACATCTGGATTCGGTTCTTATTTCCAGTATTGTCAGTTTGTATTTTGTGTTTATTACACCGATTCTTTTGATTCTGAAAAAGAAAGTCAGTTTTTTCTCCGGTATTGCTACATTTATAGCTATTATCTCCCTTCTACTTATGTTCGGAACGGATTTTGATTCGTTGTTTTCATCTGCGGATGTTATATATCTGATAATTTCGGATCTGTGTTTTGCGGCATATGTTGTAAGTGTCTCTATCATGGGCGAGGGAGAGGACTCTATGCAGTTAACTCTTGCACAGCTTCTCTTTGCGGGAATGTTTGCATTTGTCGGATGGGTGATTGAAGGGATATGTTTCGGAAAAGGCTTTAAACTTCCGACAGATACAGGCTTCTGGATAAGCGCGATTTTCATCGGACTTTTTATACGTGCGTTATACGGAATCATACAGATATCATGTCAGAAAAGAGTACCTGCATTAAAAGCATCTCTTATCTTTGCTTCAGAGATAATTATCACATTTATAACCAACCCTATTATGTGCAGGATATTCGATATGGAATATACGCCGGTTAATATGTTTCAGATTATTGGCTGTGTGCTGCTCATAATAGCGACTTTGATGGTTGATGATGAAGTCGTGTCACGTATCGGATTCGGTGATGTTCAGACTGTAACATATGTCGATTCTTCCGGACAGACTGTGAAAAGATCTTCCGTAGTCAGAAAAATGATACTGACTACCATTACATTTGCCATGCTGACACTTACAGTGTCTACGATCATATGTCTTTCGGCGATTTATTTTATCAAGGACAGTGCGGTTGATAACTCCAAGGAACTGGGTGAAAATGCTTCGACGATCAGTTCTGAAGCCATGATGGATAAATTGGAAGAGAGCATGCAGAATCAGGCAAAAGACAAGGCTCTTTTAGCTGAGCAGAAGCTTTCTCAGTATTCGGATTCCGTATTATATGCAGTCTCTTATGCAGAGGCACTTTTAAGAAATCCAAACGGCTATCCTGATAAGGAAGTCGATCGCCCGAGATCCGAAAACGCGGGCAAATGGGTAATGATGCGAAATCTGGCAAACAAAGACGTTGATTATGAATCTGTTAAAGATGAAAGCTGTCTGCTTGGAAATATGATCGATGTTTTTGAGCCTATCGTTGCAAATAATGAAAATATAGCGACTATCTATATAGGAACGGAAAACGGTATCCTTATCAGTTATGATCCTTTCTCTGACAGCGGAAGTGAGATCGGAGAAGGCTATTTCGAATACAGGGAACGACCATGGTATCTGGAAAGTAAGGAACTGGAGGGAGCGACTTTTACGGATACATATCAGGACAGCTACGGAAGAGGACCATCCATAACATGTTTTGCATCTTTTAAGTATCCTTCGGGAAAATTTGCCGGTTGTATAGGAATGGATATCCTGGTAAACGAGCTCAACGAGTCTATGGTCAACGACGGTATAGTGGATCCGAGTTATGCTTTATTGATAGATGACGAAGGAAATTATATTGCCGGTAAAGACATAGATTCATTTTCTGAAAAGTCCGGAAATATATTTGATGTTGATGACGATAGTTCTTTAAAGAGTGTTGGAAGCGAGATTCTTGAAAAGAAGAACGGAGTAATGAATACGGGAGACGGAGATGATGCGGAATATATATCATTTGCCTCGATAGATTCAACAGACTGGATTCTCTGTATATTGAGCCCTATATATGAAGCGGTTAAACCGGCAGTTACCATTCGTGAAAGTATTGATGAAAACACAGAGAAAGTGGTTAATTCCGTTACTGAAGGAATTATGAATGCCATAAAGGGGTGTCTTACTCTCATTGCAATCACACTGATAATAGTTACATTGTTTGCAGGAAAGAGTTCCAGAAAAATCTCCGATCCGCTGAAGCTTCTGGAAGAGGATGTCAGAAATATAAGCGGAGGTAATCTGGATAGCCGTACTAAAGTAAATACAGATGACGAGATAGGAAGTCTGGCGAATTCATTTAACAGTATGGCAGATTCACTTCAAAAGTATATTGCAGACTTAAAGGATATAACTGCAAAAGAAGAGAGAATTGCAAGTGAATTGGCTGTTGCGACCAATATTCAGGCAAGCATGCTGCCACGGAATTTTGAAGAGTTCTCTAAACGCAGCGAGTTCGATCTTTATGCGAGCATGACACCTGCTAAGGAAGTCGGAGGCGACTTTTATGATTTCTTTATGGTGGATGACGATCATATAGCACTTATTATGGCAGATGTTTCGGGAAAGGGAATTCCTGCTGCACTCTTTATGGCTATATCGAAAACCCTCATAAAGAACAGCGTGATGAGCGGAAACGGACCGGCTGATGCATTATATCAGGCGAATGAGCAGCTTTGCGAAGGAAATGAATCAGAACTGTTTGTTACGGTCTGGCTGGCTGTCATTGAACTTTCTACAGGTAAGGGAAAGGCTGTAAATGCCGGACATGAGCATCCTGTTCTGAGACGCGCCGACGGAAAGTATGAGCTTGTAAAATACAGGCATTCTGTGGCGGTAGCCACCATGGAGGGAATCAGGTTCAAGGAACATGATTTCGAGATACATCCGGGTGACAGCATTTTCGTATATACAGACGGTGTGCCGGAGGCTACAGATGCGAAGAATGAGCTTTACGGTACAGACAGAATGCTTGAGGCACTTAATGGCTATAATGGAAATTCTCCAAAGGAACTTCTTGGAACTGTACGTAAGAGTGTGGACGATTTTGTGGATGAGGCTCCGCAGTTTGATGATCTGACAATGCTTTGTTTTAACTATTACGGGGGGAAGCAGGATGGAGATGAAAAAACTTGAAATTAATGCGGAAATCGAAAATCTTGATGAGGTACTCTCTTTTATAGATAAAAATCTGGAATCGGCAGAATGTCCTATGAAGACTCAGATGCAGCTTGATATAGCTGTTGAGGAGATCTTTGTAAATATTGCTCACTATGCTTATGGTGACGGTCATGGAAATGCTGAGATTCTGTTAGGTATTTCGAAAGAGACGCCGGAGGTTATTATAGAATTCAGAGACAGAGGAATTCCTTTTAATCCGCTGCTCAAGGATGATCCCGATACAACACTTTCTGCAGAAGAAAGGAAAATCGGAGGGTTGGGAATATTCATGGTCAAAAAAAGTATGGATGATATATCATACAGATATGAGGATGGGCAGAATATTCTGAGGATCATTAAAAAAATAAAAAAATTATAAACAAAANNAAATTTAAAAAAATATAAAATGATATATAATATCACATAAGAAAAGGAGAAACGATTATGAATATTTCAACAGACAAGAAGGGAAACGCATTAACAATTGCACTTGAGGGAAGACTCGATACCACAACATCACCTGAACTTGAGGCTTGTATTGAGGAGAATCTTTCTGATGTTACAGAGCTTACTTTTGATATGAAGGAGCTTGAGTACATTTCCAGTGCAGGACTAAGGGTTCTTTTATCGGCTCAGAAGAAGATGAGTAAAGTGGGACACATGGAAGTCATCAATGTAAACGAAACTATCATGGAAGTTTTTGAAGTTACGGGATTTGTTGATATTCTGGATATAAAATAGGCTTCTGATATGAGAATACATGGACTTCAGANNCAGAGCACACCATACGACTGGACAAGCCGTAAGACTGATAATGAGAATACAGAGAATTAAGATTGCGTCTCTATAGGAAGGAGTCATGCTATGAGAATACATGGACTTCAGAAAATGTCCCTTGTGGACTATCCCGGAAAAGTGGCCTGTACGGTCTTTCTGGGCGGTTGTGACTTTAGATGCCCTTACTGCCATAACGCAGAGCTTTTAAAAGAAGATGCACCGGAAGTGATGAATGACACAGAGCTGCTGGACTTCCTTAAGAAGAGACAGGGGCTTCTGGACGGTGTTGTCATTACGGGAGGAGAGCCTCTTTTAAGAAAAGATCTTCCTGACCTGCTGAGTAGGATACGCGAACTGCAATATCCTGTAAAACTTGATACCGACGGAAACCATCCGGCAGAACTTAAGGAGGTTGTCGGAGCAGGTCTGGTAGATTATGTGGCCATGGACGTTAAGAACAGTCCTGACCGGTACGGAGAGACCATAGGAATTCCGGCTTTCAATGTGAGCCGTGTGGACGAAAGCATTCATTTCCTTCTTGAAGGAAATGTGGATTATGAATTCCGTACTACGGTGGTGAAGCAGTTACATAACGCAGATTCATTCAGAAAAATAGGTGAATGGATCAAGGGGGCTGACCACTATTTCCTGCAAAAATTTGTGGATAGGGATACGGTTCCGTTTGCGGGTCTTACCGGTCCGAGCGATGAAGAAATGCTCGAATATCGCGATATTATAAGGCTTTTTGTGCCTTCCGCAGAGCTTAGGGGAATATAAATCTTCATATAATGATGCATTTAAAAAGTACAATATCTAGTGTTTTTGAAAAAAATTAAATACTAGATATTGACTTTTTTATTTTTCGTGGTATTATGTTACTTACCAGCCGCTTCCACTAGATATAGTGAAGGGTAAAAAAGAATAAACAATATTTTGGGGAGGATTAGAACATGTACCGGGTTATGAAACGTGACGGAGTTGTGGTTGATTTTAATGTATCTAAGATCAGCGCAGCGATTGAGAAAGCATTTATAGGATGTGAGAAGCAGTATCATCCGAGTGTTATAGACATGCTTGCACTTCGCGTCACAAGTGATTTTGAATCAAAGATTAAGGATGACGTTATCTCAGTAGAAGATATCCAGGATAGCGTAGAGAAGATTCTGTCAGAGGCAGGATATACAGATGTCGCTAAGGCATACATCCTTTACAGAAAGCAGCGTGAGAAAGTACGTAACGTAAAGAGCGCTATGCTTAACTATAAGGATATCGTAGATAATTATCTCCAGATCAACGACTGGCGCGTTAAGGAGAATTCAACGGTTACATACAGTGTCGGCGGACTTATTCTTTCAAACTCAGGTGCAATTACAGCTAATTACTGGCTCAGTGAGATATACGATCAGGAGATTGCCGATGCTCACAGAAAGGCCGAAATTCATATCCACGATCTCAGCATGCTTACAGGTTACTGTGCAGGTTGGTCTCTGAAACAGCTTATACAGGAAGGCCTTGGCGGAGTTCCCGGAAAGATCACTTCAGCTCCTGCGGGACATCTTTCAACTCTCTGCAACCAGATGGTTAACTTCCTCGGTATCATGCAGAACGAGTGGGCAGGTGCTCAGGCATTTTCATCATTCGATACATATCTTGCTCCATTTATTAAAATAGATAATCTTACTCAGAAAGAAGTTAAGCAGTGCATACAGTCCTTTATCTTCGGTGTTAACACACCTTCAAGATGGGGTACTCAGTCACCGTTCACCAACATCACTCTTGACTGGACAGTACCGAGAGATATGAAGGATGAGCAGTGCTGGATAGGCGGAAAGCAGGTTGATTTCACCTATGGTGAGTGCCAGAAGGAAATGGATATGGTAAACAAGGCATTCATCGAGATCATGATAGAAGGTGATGCTAACGGACGTGGATTCCAGTATCCTATTCCTACATACTCGATCACAAAGGATTTCGACTGGAGTGAATCGGAGAACAACAAGCTTCTCTTTGAGATGACAGCAAAGTATGGAACACCTTACTTCTCAAATTACATCAATTCCGATATGGAGCCAAGCGATGTAAGAAGTATGTGCTGCCGTCTGAGACTTGACCTTAGAGAACTTCGTAAGAAGTCAGGTGGTTTCTTCGGTAGTGGTGAATCAACAGGTTCTGTAGGTGTTGTTACCATCAACCTTCCTAGAATCGCTTACCTTGCAAAGGATGAGGCTGATTTCTATGCAAGACTTGACCGTCTTATGGATATTTCAGCAAGATCTCTTAAGACAAAGAGAACAGTTATCACAAAGCTTCTTGATACAGGTCTTTATCCATATACAAAGAGATACCTTGGAACATTTAATAACCATTTCTCAACAATCGGTCTTATCGGTATGAATGAGGTTGGTCTTAACGCCAAGTGGCTCAAGAAGGATCTTACACATCCTGAAACACAGAAGTTTGCAGTAGATGTACTTAATCATATGAGAGAGAGACTCAGTGATTACCAGGAAATGTACGGAGACCTCTATAATCTTGAGGCTACTCCTGCAGAGTCTACAACATACAGATTTGCAAAGCATGATAAGGATGAGTTCCCTGACATCATTACAGCTAATATGAACGGAACTCCTTACTATACAAATTCCTCACATCTTCCTGTTGGATATACAGAAGATATATTCTCGGCACTTGATGTTCAGGATAACCTTCAGACACTTTATACATCGGGAACAGTATTCCATGCATTTCTCGGCGAGAAGCTTCCTGACTGGAAGGCAGCAGCTGACCTTGTTCGTAAGATTGCAGAGAATTACAGACTTCCGTATTATACAATGTCACCTACTTACTCAGTATGTAAGAACCATGGCTATATCATAGGCGAGGTTCCTGTATGCCCTGACTGTGGTGAGAAGACTGAGGTTTACAGCCGTATCACAGGTTATTATCGTCCGGTTCAGAACTGGAATGACGGTAAGACTCAGGAGTTCAAGGACCGTGTGGTTTATGATATTCAGAAAAGTAAGCTTACACATGAAGGTCCTGCCAAGACTATTGAGTATAAGGAGCCGGTTGCAAACGGTCAGGCACCTGCGGCAGAGGATCGTGTATCCGAGAAGGCTGTGGAGACAGAAGCATCAGCTAACGGACTTCCTACAATGTACACAAAGGATCATTGTCCGAAGTGTAAGGGAGCAGAGCAGAGATTCCGTCTTTCAAACATCGAATATAACGAAGTTAACTGCTCACAGAACATGGATATAGCAAGAGCACTTAATATCCTTCAGACACCTACTATCATTGATCCGGACGGAACAAGATATGAGGGTGACAATGCAGCGGTTGAATGGATGAAAGCACATAATAAGTAAATCAGGGTGACAATGTATGTATGACATGATCATTATCGGCGGTGGGCCTGCAGGGCTCACCGCTGCTGTATACGGACTTCGCAATGGGAAGTCCGTCTTTATAATTGAAAAAAGTGTATTCGGCGGACAGATAGTTAACTCGCCGAAGGTAGAAAATATTCCGGGTTTTGACTCTATCAGCGGAGATGATTTTGCTGATAAGTTCCTTGATCAGGCTATGAAGCAGGGAGCCCAGATGACTCTTGAAGAGGTTACATCTGTAGAAAAAACCGGGGATTCTTTTAGTGTTAAGACACTTGAAGGAGGTACCTACGAAGGAAGGACCGTTATCCTTGCTACAGGTACTACTCACAGACTTCTCGGACTTCCGGGAGAAGAGGAACTTATCGGTAACGGTATCAGCTTCTGTGCCGTATGTGACGGTGATTTTTACAGAGATAAGACTGTTGTCATGATAGGAGGAGGAAACTCTGCATTTGTAGAAGCGAATCTTCTTGCGGAGATAGTGGATAAGCTTATCATGCTTCAGGATATGCCTTTCTTTACGGCAGATAAGAAATCTCAGGAGCAGCTTTTCTCTCATAAGAACGTTGAGGCACATGTTAATACAAAGGTTCTCGGCTATGTAACCGAGGACGGCCGTATTACGGGTGTAAGATACGAGGAAGCCGGTGAAGAAAGAGTTGCGGAATGTGATGGTGTATTTCTTGCGGTCGGACTGGTTCCGTGCAACGGTGCATTTACACATCTTGCCGAAACTGATACTGCGGGATATTTTGTTTCTTCCGAAAATTGTGATACAATGACTCCGGGAGTATTCGTAGCGGGAGACTGCAGGGCAAAGTCTCTGAGACAGGTTGCTACGGCATGTTCCGATGGTGCACGTGCTGCAGTTGCGGCATGCGAATATCTGCGATAAGCGGATGAGTTTAATGATAAATGGGGTTAACTGACATTTAGAAGATTTTTTGACAGGAGGGTATTTATGTTAGCAGACAACAAAGTATGGGTTGCAGTAAATGATGCGGGTGAGAGAATCTATCTTGAACCCAAGTATGCCAACAGACACGGACTTATAGCGGGAGCTACCGGTACAGGTAAAACCGTAACATTAAAGGTCCTTGCAGAGAGCTTTTCAAGTATGGGAGTTCCTGTATTCATGGCAGATGTTAAGGGTGATATTGCGGGAATAGCAGATCCGGGTAAAGATTCCGAAGATATGCAGAAACGTATAGAACGCTTCGGACTTTCCGAAGAGGGCTTCGGATTCGAGGGTTATCCCGTAACCTTCTGGGATATATACGGAGAGAAGGGTATTCAGCTCAGAACAACCATTTCCGAGATGGGACCACTCCTTCTTGCACGTCTTATGGATCTTAACGATCTTCAGGCAGATATACTTTCCATTGTATTTAAAATTGCAGATGATAATAATCTTCTTCTTATCGATACAAAGGATCTTAAAGCTATGCTTAATTATGTATCGGAGAATAATAAGGAGTTTGAGGCTGAGTACGGAAAGATGAGTCCTCAGTCTATAGCTGCCATAGTAAGAGCACTTGTGGCTCTTGAAGTAGCGGGAGGAGATAAGTTCTTTGGTGAGACAGCTCTTAATATTACGGATTGGTTTACATTCGGTTCGAATGGAAAGGGTATGATCAATATCCTTGACAGTGAGAGCCTTATCAATAACGGAAAGCTGTATTCCACATTTCTTCTGTGGCTTCTTTCTGAACTTTTTGAAAGACTTCCGGAAGTAGGTGATATGGATAAGCCGAAGATGGTATTCTTCTTCGACGAAGCACATCTTCTCTTTAACGGAGCACCTAAGGCTCTTCTTGAGAAGGTTGAGCAGGTTGTAAAGCTTATACGTTCAAAGGGGGTCGGAGTTTACTTCTGTACACAGAATCCTCGTGACATTCCTGACGGAGTTCTGGCACAGCTGGGTAACAAGATCCAGCATGCGCTTCGTGCTTATACACCTTCGGATCAGAAGGCTGTTAAAGCGGCTGCGGATTCCTACAGAGAAAATCCGGCGTTCAATACATTTGATACGATCCTTAACCTCGGAACAGGTGAGGCAGTCGTATCCTTCCTTCAGGACGGAGGAGTTCCGGGAATGGCAGAGAAGGCATATATCCTTCCACCGCAGTGCAGTTTCGGAAGCATAGACGATTCCAGACGTGACTCTATAGTTAAGGGAAGCATGCTTTACAGCAAGTACTATGATACGGTAGATCCCGATTCGGCATATGAGTTCCTGCTCCGCCTCGGTGTTGAGAGAGAAGAGGCAGCTGAGGCTGCACGTGCAGAGGCCGAAGCAGCCAAGATAAAAGAAAAAGAAGAGAAAGAGGCTGCTAAAGCTGCAGAAAAAGCCGAAAAAGAAAAAGAACGCGAAAAGGCAAGAGAAGAAGCTGCCAAGAAGAGAGCAGCTCAGTCTGTTGGAAATGCGGTTACGGGAACCGTAGGCCGTGAAGTCGGAAAACAGTTTGGAAAGAAATTCGGAAAGTTTGGAAAGACTCTTGGCGGAAATGTGGGAGCAAGCCTTGGAAGAGGCCTTTTCTCAACGCTTTTCAGATCGAAATAATTAGGATTATATATGGAAAACAGAGATAAAACGATAATAAAGACAAGCATTATCGGAATAATAGTGAACATATTCCTGTCCTCTTTCAAAGCGGTGGTGGGAATGCTGTCGCATTCGATAGCAATTATTCTTGATGCTGTAAATAACCTTTCGGATGCACTGTCTTCGGTTATCACGATAGTCGGTACAAAACTGGCATCCAAGAAACCGGATAAGACTCATCCGCTGGGACACGGCAGAATAGAGTATCTGAGTACCATGCTTGTTGCGGCTATCATTCTGTATGCAGGTATCACATCGCTGATCGAGTCCGTAAAGAAGATAATCACACCCGAGAAGGCAGATTATAAAGCGGCATCGATCATAATCCTTGTGGTTGCCATCATTACGAAGATCGTCCTGGGAACTTACGTAAAGAAAAAGGGAAAGGAAGTTAATTCCGGTTCGCTTGAAGCTTCGGGCCAGGATGCTTTGTTTGATGCGATAATATCAACCTCGGTTCTTGCATCGGCGGTTATATATCTGATATTCGGAGTATCGCTTGAAGCATATGTCGGAGTTCTGATCTCCGTAGTGATAATTAAAGCCGGTTTTGAAATGATGAGCGAGACTGTAAGCGATATCCTCGGACGCAGACCTGAGCCGGAATTAGCCATAAAGATAAAGAAGGTTATAAGTGAAGAACCTGAAGTAAGAGGAGCATATGACCTTCTTATAAATAACTACGGACCAGACAGGAATTATGCATCCTGCCATGTTGAGCTTCCGGATACTATGACCGTGGATGAGGTTGACAGACTTACCAGAAGGCTTCAGATAAAGGTTTTTAAAGAGACTGGAGTAATCCTTACGGGAGTGGGAGTATATTCTTACAATACCAAGGATGATGAGGCTGCACATATCAGAAATGAAGTTCAGAAAATAGTACTGTCACATGAATGGGCACTTCAGCTTCATGGCTTCTATGTGGACCTGAAGGACAAGTATATGCGCTTTGATACGGTGCTTTCCTTTGAAGTGAATCATGAAGATGCGATAAAGACACTTCAGAAGGAGCTGGGAGAAAAATATAAGGGGTACAGATTTGAGATTACCCCGGATATAGATCTGTCAGATCTCGTATAGCAGTTTGACACATAAAAGTCCCCGGCTTGTTAAGCCGGGGACGGAGGTTTAAATAATCATTATCATAAGCCCCATGAGGGCTTTTTTTATATTTACAATCGCATCAGTCTATGCTTCTTCGGGAGCTGCAGGAGCAGGACTGGTCTTAATGAAATCAGTAACTTCGGTTTTGATCGCTTCAAGCAGATCAGGTGTGAAGTCGCCTTCCTTAAGCTTTTCCCAGATCTTCTTTGCCGCAGCTGCAATAGTGGGATCGAGGAGCTCCTCGTTATCCTTATAGTGACCGTATCCACGGAACTTGTTGGTGTATTGAGCTACTTCCTGACCCATCATGCTTACCCATACCTTCATAGTAGGCTCGCCTTCATGGATATTGTTTCGTGGACGAAGGTCTATTGACCAGATGTCATCTTCATAGACTGTGCTTTTGTTATCGTTTCCCATAGCAAAGTAACCTCCTCATCTTTAAGTGAACATTATGTAGTTTTTGCCTTAAACAGACTAACACTACTATACTAAATTTGTCAGAATATTTCAACCGCTCAATGCTAAAGAAATAATTAAGATAGCTTTTTTGCTATTTTGTCTAACTCCTTTATTACAAAATCTATATCTTCTTTCGAATTTTCCGGTCCGAGAGTGAATCTGACAGAACTTTCCGCGTCTGCTTTTGAGAGCCCGATACGGGTAAGTACGTGAGAAGGTTCAACAGAACCCGAACTGCATGCGGATCCGGCAGAGGCGGCTATCCCGGCCATATCAAGCATAATGAGGATGGATTCCCCGTTAATTCCCTTAAAGCACATATTAAGATTGTTTGGAAGACGCCTTATCTTATCGGTGGTTCCGTTAAGAGATATCCGTTCCGGAGTCCCGTCGGGAGAGAGAGTTTTATATAGTTTACATAACATATATTCGGCGAGCTCCGAAACATAGATATCATTTTCTTTCATGCTGTAAAAAGATATCTCGGCAGCCTTTGCCATTCCAACAATTCCCGCAACATTTTCGGTACCGGCCCTGTGATTTCTCTCCTGACCGCCTCCGTAGATAAGATTATCTATCTCAAGACCTCGTCTTATGTAGAGGAATCCGGTTCCCTTCGGACCTCCGAATTTGTGACCGCTGGCAGACAGAAGGTCTATGCCCATTGCTTTTACATCGATTGGAATATGAAGATAAGCCTGAACGGCGTCGGTGTGGAAGAGAGCATCTTTTGAATGAGCGATTTCAGCGGCTTCTTTTACAGGCTCTATTGTTCCGATCTCATTATTGGCTGTCATTACGGATACAAGTACGGTATCAGAGGTTATAGCACGCTTTAATTCACCAAGATCTATAAAGCCTTCGGAATCTGTGTTGAGATAGGTTATTCTGTACCCACAGTCTTCGAGATATCTGCAGGTATTAAGCACGGCTGGATGCTCGATCCCGGAAGTAATTATATGATTGCCGCCGGTCTTCCGTTTCATTGCGGCAGCGGCTCCTCTTATGGCCCAGTTGTCGCTTTCGGTTCCTCCTGACGTGAAGTATATTGTATCCATTTCAGCACCGAGAGTGGATGCAATGGTGCGGCGTGCAGTGTTCAGTGCCTCCTTGGCTTTTGTTCCCATACCGTATACAGCCGACGGATTTCCGTATTCATTACAAAGAAGATCGCTCATCGCTTCAATTGCTTCGGGAAGCATCGGAGTAGTTGCGGCATGGTCCATATATATAATTCTTTTTTTGCTTGTATTTCTATCCATAGGATTAAACCTCAGAGATTATGATGATCAGGTTTCATATTCTTAAATGTGCAGTAATATTTGAAACCCAGAGATTTTGCCATATCCGCTGCGGCATCAAACTGATGAGCGATATGGATGCTGTCATGGGCGTCGCTTCCGAAGGTGAGGATCTCACCGCCCAGTTCTTTATAGAGCTTAAGCACTTCGGTGTGAGGATGAGAGTAGTCCATTCCTCTGTAGAGGCTTCCGGTATTTATCTCGATTCCCTTACCGTGGTCGAGGATAGCCTTAAGTATGGCTTCTATTATTTCCATATACGGCTTTATATCCACAAGGTCTTTCTTCTTCGGACAAGGACCGTATCTCAGTATATAGTCGAGATGGCCGTATACATTATAATCGTCGAAATGCTCGGCATTATAGAGCGTTGTCTCAAAATAGGAGAGATAACATTTTGCGGGATCTCTTCCTTCCCAAAACTCCGGATAGTAAGGATCCATGTCATCCACTATATGAGTAGAGCAGATTATAAAGTCAAGTTCCGGATGCTCGTTGCTGTAGTTCTTCAGTTTCTCACAGGTTGACGGCATGGCTCCCTGCTCGACACCTATCCTAAGGTCGAAGTTATATTTTTCCAGCACTTCCTGCTTAAGGGACAGGAGTCTCGGAATATATGAATCTATATCCAGATCAAAGCTGATGGGATTACCGTCATCATCGTGTGGATTTCCGGGAAGCTCCAGATCGTTATGATCCGTGATACACATCGAGGTCAGTCCTTTATCCAGTGCCGATGAGATGATATCCTCCAGAGGCGTTTCACAATCCCCTGAAAAGAGGGTATGTAAATGATAGTCCGGAATATTATATTTAGACATTGTCAGCTCCTTTCATGATGCAAAAAATTAAAGTTAAATGTGACTAATAAAGT
>DEFA01000050.1:0-84321 GCA_002350525.1 Lachnospiraceae bacterium UBA2864
CGGTCATAAAGATCCAGGATGGCGCTTAAGTATACCTTGTGAACTTCAATGCCGATGTAATACTTAAACTCTGTTACATCTGTCAGCCACTTCTCGTTAGGAGCATCCGCGTGGAAATCCCGGTTCAGGTAGTTTTTGGCGATGTGTGCCGGATCATTACTGCTCCTGGTACAGCTCTTCGGCTTCCACTTGATCGTAGACTGGATGCGTTCTTTGCGGCAGATCCTCAAGACACGCTTATCATTCACAGCGATACCATGCTTCCTGTCCAGCTCATCCCTTATCCGCCGGTATCCCATGTCAGGATGCTTTTCATGGATATCTTTGATCTTCTCAGAGATCTCTTTATTATACTTTTCGCTGAAACTGACAGGGGCTTTCAGCCAGCGATAGTAAGCGCTGCGTGATAGCTGAAGATGCTCACATAGCCTTTGTACGGGATAGCATTTTTCTTCAGACAGTTCTTTGATCGCTTGATATTTATACAGATGTTGAGTCAGAGATAGCGATCTTTCATCTCTAACTCTCTGACTTTTTTTAACAGATCATTCTCCATCTGGAGATCACGATTCCTTCGCTCCAGTTCTGCGATCTTATCCCGCAGTTCTTCCTCAGGCGTCCTGGCAGGCTGTGTACCTGCGCGTCTTCCGCGACGATCCTCCAGACCGGCTGATCCCATCTTTTCATAACGCAATACCCAGTTACGTACCTGTTGATAGGAGCAGTTGTATTTCAATGCAGTCGCACCATAATTCTTATCATTGGCAAGGCAATACCTTACTATCTCAAGACGCTCTTCCGGTGTTGTGTTTCTGGCTTTCCTCATGTAGCTACCTCCACCGCTTCCGCGGCATCTGATTTCTCCATGAGTATTATAACTCTTTATCCAACGTTGAAGTTGGGTTTTTGAGCGAATACCATAGCGTGCTGCAACTGCTTGCAAGGATCCATTGCCTTCAAGATAATCATTTACAGCAGATATCTTCAACTCCTGGGAATAGTACTTAAAGGATTTTTGTTCCAATAAACCCGCAGGACCTTCGTTCCGATAAATATCTACCCACTTCCTAAACGTTTCTGTTCCGCAACCAGATAATCCAGCCTGTCTTGCCGCTTCCCGGATTCCTATTTCATCTCTGAGATATTTTTCTACCAGTTCCACTTTCAGGACTGGATCTATTTTTTTTCTTTCTGACATAGAAATACCCCCAAGTAGGTTTTTATATTTCATTGTCCTACTTGGGGGTAGCATATCACTAAGCATCGACCCTTTTTATATATTTTTTATTGTTTGCACATAGAATCAAGTGCGAGCTGCCAATATGGGCTGTCCTGTCCGTACTCTGTTTCTGCAACTGTAACAGTCTTAAGATTGATTCTTGTGAGTTTTCCGTTAGATCTCTGAACATCAAATGTCAGCTTAACATGTGTATTTGTAAATGTGATATTGTTATCTGCCATCTGGTTAGGCATCGCAACTGTAAGTCTGTAAGCATAACCTGAAACGGTCATGGATCCGTTACCAAGATCATCTGTAACATCATCAGATATTACCCATGCCGGACTTTCAAATTTATCAAGCATTGCACCAAAAGTGATATCATTATTCGGAACTTTAGCGTTCTTTATCTCATCTATAACATCCTTCGACCAGCTTTTCGTTATTCCCTGAATAGTCTGTGTAATAGGATTCTTATATTCGCCCGGAAGAAATGTGTAAACCGCGAAAAGAATACCGCATGCAATAACGATACCAAGAATAACTCTCATAATCTTATTAAACATTTTTATCTACCTCTTTAATATATAAAAATTTTAAAAAAGTTCTTTTTCAAGCTGATAGATATAACTCTCTATCAACTGCATACGCTTAACATATTCCGCTCTGGCAGCTTCCGTCTTGCATCTCTTGATCTTAGGCTTATTCCTTCTGTAGAAATCCTTGATCCTATAATATGCACGCTTATAACTTGCCTCATCTTCAAGCGCGACTGCCATACAGTCCCACATGATTCCAAGGGCTCCGACCTCATCCAGAAGATCCGCATCCATTACAATCTTTGCTTCTATCGAAAGCTCTCTCTCCGTATCCTTATCGGAATGCTGAAGGATGATCTCTCCAACCCTTGTAATGATCGCCGGATCGACTCCTATACTGTCCAGATATTCAACAGCAATTTCTGCACTCACCTCATTATGCGGTCTCTCATCTTCCCAGCCGATATCATGAAGCAATGCCGCCAACACTATTACATCCAAATCGCCCCCGAGCTTAGTCTGAAGACGTATAGCCCATCTGTAAACACGCATGGTATGTTCATAACGGTTTCTGAACGGATATAGATTGGGTCTTCCGTTTTCAGAAGCCGTTTTTTTAACAAACTCAATTACTTCTGAGTAATCCATGAATTAGTATCCCCTTCTCATTACATTTACGGGTATAGTATCCCCATCTGTAACAACTAATTTACATAATAACACTATTATCGAATTATTGCAATCAAATCTGATTTTACAATTCTCATTAAACCGTCGGAAATTAAAACCACGCGGCTGAGACTTCGAAATGCTCCAATAAGCGTTACCTTGGCAGTTAACTCAGCCCAGGCGCCCTCACGGCGCACAGAGAAATCCTACTTAGTGCTGCTTTGTTCCCAACCTGACACGGTTCGCAGGCACCTGTCGCGTAAGACCCAGACATCAACATCACTTACCAAGGGCAGCCCTACTGAAAACATCCCTCGGACCAGCCATCACCCCTGCTATAGCGGATTGCAGGTACAGGGCACCGCTAACTCCCCGGCTGCGTGGTTTCTCTAGTATAACCAAGTCTTGAATTCATGTCAAGTTTTTCCCATTATCAGACTTGTTTCATAATTCGATCAAATCTTAAATTTTCCGGCTCTTAAGTCAGCGAAAAACTCCTTCATAAGGCTGCTGCACTCGTCTTCCAATACCCCTTTGGTAATATCAACTCTGTGATTAAATCCGTCCATGTTGAGAAGATTGATGACCGAGCCTGCGCACCCCGCCTTCGGGTTCATACAGCCTATCACAACTTCGGGAATCCGGGCCTGAAGAATGGCTCCCGCACACATCTGGCATGGTTCGAGTGTCACATACATCCTGCACTCCTCAAGTCGCCAGTCTCCCATGAACTTACTGGCCTTCTTTATAGCGAGTATCTCGGCATGAGCCAGAGTAGTCTTATCCTTATTACGCCTGTTGTAGCCTCTTCCGATTATCTTATCTTCATATACTATTACACAGCCTATGGGAACATCTCCGTTCTGATAAGCCTTCTTCGCCTGACGTATAGCCTCACGCATGTATTTTATATCTTTGTCCATATTTCTTCTCTCCATAAAGCACAAAACAGCCGTCTCTCCTGAAAAATACTATCAGAACAATATGATCACTTCTGTCCCTTTTCCTTCCTCAGACTGAATTACTAGATCATGTTCAAGTCTTCTGCAGAGCTTCCTTGCCAGATAGAGTCCCAGTCCCGTCGAAGCCTTTCCGGCTCTTCCGTTGGTACCCGTGAATCCCTTGTCAAACACCCGACCCAGCTCAGCCTTCTTTATACCGCAGCCGTTATCCTTTATATGAAGCCTGGTCTTCCCCTCTTCCTCCGAAAGGAACACCGACAGCTTCAGCTGTTCATCCTCCTTGGCGTACTTGATACTGTTATCCATAATCTGCCCGATTATAAATCCGAGCCATTTGCCGTCGCTCTTAACAGGCTTCGCCGGCTTGAGATCTTGGATATCCATAGCCGCTCTCATGGATATCAGGGTCTTTTTCCTCTTTTTAATGCAGTCTCTCACTATTCCCGTTATATCAACTTCCTTGATGAAGTAATCCTTCTCAACCTCGGCACTTCTGGAATAGAACAGTGCCTGTTCCACATAGCTTTCTATCCTGTCTATCTCAACATCGATATCACTGCTGCCCACCGAATCTTCTCTGTGGTTCTCAATTATCATCTTCGATGTTGATATAGGAATCTTTACCTCATGTACCCAGGTTTCTATATATTCCTTATATTCTTCGAGGCTTCTCTTATATCCGGCCACATTGTCGCACATGGATTTTTCCGCATCACTCAGGATATCATGAAGCTGCTGCCCTTCCTGGGAGCCCGCTTCCTTTATAACCTCGGGGATGAGGTATTTCTTATCCAGACCTTCCATCATGCTTTTCGTACTGTCGAAGACCTTCTTCAGCCTCAGATAATCAGCAAAAATGCACACAAAAAAACACAGCACAAGAGCTGTTGTAGCATATAACATAAGATAGACAGATCCCTTAAGAGTCATAAGGAAAATGTCTATCGATGTAACAAGAAGTATAAGTCCCACCGGCCAGTACCAGTGTTCTTTTAAATATTTCCCGAATTTCAATTTAATATATACCCCATACCACGTCTCGTGGTCACTGCATTTACTATACCTATCTGTTCAAGCTTGCCCTTAAGTCTTGTCATATTGACCGTCAGAGTATTGTCATCCACGTAGGCATCGTTATCCCAGAGAAAACTTATGATATCATCTCTGGATACGATTACACCCTTCTTTCTCACAAGAAGCGTAAGTATCTGGAGCTCGTTCTTGGAGAGGATGACTTCCTCACCGGAATCGTTCGCTATCTTTCCCTTCATGATATCAAGGATAAATGTACCGCCGCTCTCAAGTTCAACCTTAACAACATCGGAACTTTCGCGATTCTTATAGGTTCTCCTCAGAACCCCTTCCATACGGGCCAGAAGTATTCTCGTATTAAAAGGCTTCGGAACAAAATCATCGGCTCCGCTTTGAATGCTCATAAGTTCTGTCAGCTCACTGTTATCACTTGTTATCATAATTACAGGACAGGAGGTCTTGTCACGATAAGCCTTACATATCTTAATACCGTCAAATCCCGGAAGTCCTATATCCAGAAGAAGCAGCGACAGTTTTTCTTCCATAAGCTTATCGATCAGCTCATCTTCCGTAATCCCGACATATTCGGCCGGTTCTATAAACCTGCTGTCATACCCGTTGGATTCCAGAAAGAGTTTTAACTCACTGCCCATCTTCTTATCATCTTCAAGAATTCCTATTTTATACATTTGCTTTCTCCGTTATTAAAAAATCGTTTTAAGCTTTTCTCATTCACCATACGTTCTTCTCTCCGATTATCAGTTTCTTACATCCTTCAAATGTTGTCAAGAAGTATCCGCCGTATATAACTATCATGATAATAAATGTAAAGAGTATTCCCGAAGCCATGTTTACCATACCTAAGGCCGACAGAAGTCCCTTAATATATCTGAGCCCGAAAAATGCCGTAAATACTGCGATTATAAGCGGTATCAGGAAATTCATAAGCACTTGAACAAAAATTGCTTTCTTCATCAGATTCTCACCCGCTCCTATTCTCGAGAGAACGCGGAACTTCTGAACCGAATCAAGAGCATCCGACATGATTTTAAGTGCAATTATCGCGGCACATGCTATAACAAAGACTATTCCGATATAGAGAACAAAGAATACGGTGATGACCGAGGTTCCTACACTTGCCTCTTTAACAGCAGTTTTTGTAGCGAGTCCGACACCCGTCTCACCTTCTTTAAGTTCAGCATTCATTGTCCTTTCGCTTATTTCTCCCAATGCTTCCGTAAGCTCTGTATCAATAGCTGATATTTCTTTAGCCGATTTTGCATTATAATCCGCTATGATAAGAGTAGAGGTACATTCCAGTCCGCTGTCCGGCGCATCCACTACTTCATCGGGTATAATGACAGCTCCCATATCAGCACTCATTCCCGACATAACGATAAACTCCGATATTACCTCCTTATATGCGGGACTGAGAGGATGATTGCCTGGTGTAAGTACATTTCCCTGTTCCATTGACGGATTAAGCAGTGTATTAAGCAGATCGAAGTCTGATACTATTGCATACTGATCATCACCTATCACCAATTCTTCTCTTCCATACATTCTCTCAAGCCTGTTGTAGTCTGAAAGCTTTATGACATTCTCCGGCGAAGCCCAGTCTGCATGAAGAAATACTTCTCTTGCCTTATCCATAACCGGTGCAACCGTATCCGCAATGGTAACAGAATCTCCCTGATATACGGGGATCAAAAGCTTTTCACACGTCCACTTCTTCAACGGTACTCCCTTCTCCTCCAGAAAGCCTTCCGCATCATCACAATCGATCAATATAGTCACATCAACCGGAGTAGCGTTTCCGAGACGGTGATTCAGATAGGTTCTGATGGAGAAACCGCTTGAAAACAGACACAGTGCTATGGAGAGAAGCAGTGATATAAGTGCCATAGATATAGCGGAGGTGTTCATATTTCCGCTGAATTGCCTTACGACAAATGCATTTAACCCTTTTTTATAGAAGCCTTGTCTCTTCTCTGCCAGTTTTTGAAAAAATCCGGCGAAGGAATAAAACATTACGAATATTGATATGATAATTATGATACCGCAGGTGATAAACTCCCACTTACCTATGGTTTTTCCGAAAAATCCAACACATATCCCCGCCGCAATCAGAGCAACGATTGATAGAATAAAAAGAACCGCACTTATCTTTGTGCTTTTTATAACCTGCTTTTCACGTGCTTTCTCGGCATTCATAAGGTCTATAAGCTTATATCTCGCCACCATTTTCGTATTAAATATCAATACAACCAGAAATATGGTAACAAAGCAAAGCATCGTGACGGCAGCCGCCTTGCCCGATATATCGAAAGTATAACCGGTTACATCTACAGCAAACATCCGGGCAACTACAATTGACAGCAGCTGGGAGCCGAAGATTCCCGCAGCCATACCGACTACCAGTGATGCAAAACCCACCACACAGGTCTCGCATATAAGAATTCTCGATACCTTCTTCTTACCCATTCCGAGAAGCATGTATATTCCGAATTCCTTCTTACGCCTCTTTATAAGAAATCTGTTTGCATATATGATGAGCATTCCGAGGACCACAGCCACTCCGACCGAAACTCCTCCCATCAAAGTGATAAGCATCTTAACGTTGTCATTACCGGATCTCGACACATCCTCCATAAGCCCCTGAGTGCCTATCGAATTAAACATATAGAATATGGCAACGCCTATGATAAGCGTGAAGAAGTAGACAGAATAATCTCTTCCGGACTTTTTTATATTCTTTAAAGCAATCTTAAATGAGTTCATCCAATTCCCCTCCGAGTACGGTCGTAACATCCACTATTCTCTTAAAAAAGTCTTTTCTGTCCTCACCCTCATCCCGGACTATCTCGGTAAATATCTTTCCGTCCTTGATGAAAATGATACGTCCCGCATAACTTGCACTGAAGGCATCATGTGTAACCATGAGTATGGTTGAACCCAGAGACTTATTCAGTTCCATCAGGCTGTCCATAAGCGCTTTAGACGCTTTGGAGTCCAGTGCTCCCGTAGGTTCATCCGCCAGAACAAGCGACGGATCCGTAATCACCGCTCTTGCCGCAGCAACTCTCTGCTTCTGTCCTCCTGACATTTCAGAAGGGAATTTCTTAAGGATCTCGGTAATTCCGAGTTTTTCGGCTATGGCTTTAATCTTTGCCTCAATCTCAGAGGTCTTGACTCCCTTGATAGAAAGTGCGAGGGCAATATTCTCCTCTGCAGTCATGGTATCAAGAAGGTTGAAGTCCTGGAAGATAAAACCAAGCCTGCTGCATCTGAACTCATCCAACTTCTTACCTTTAAGTTCGTTTATATCCTGTTCATCTATAAGGACCTGTCCTGCCGACAGTTTATCTATGGTAGATATACAGTTAAGCAGTGTCGTCTTTCCGCTTCCGCTGGCTCCCATTATTCCAACGAACTCGCCTTCCTCCACAGAAAAACTGAGCCCGCAAAGAGCAGCAGTAACGTTTGCTTTATTGCCGTAATACTTCTCGGCATTGATAACTTCAAGTATCTTTTTCACTGATATTTCCTCCCGGCTATTCATCTTAAAAAAACTATACCACTTAACTGTATATCCAAACAATTTAAATGCCCTACAAAACCTTACAGAGTTGTAAGGTTTCATAGGGCAGTGCTTCTTACTTACATATATATTCTTACATTAATGATTGAATTCTTCTCGCAGCATGATCGGAATCTGTTCTCAACATATTCAGATCCTGTCAGCAATAAGCGCAAACTGCTCAAGCGTCAGGGCTTCTCCTCTGATTCTTGTATCTATTCCCATTTCCGTAAGAACTTCTTCAACTCTTTCCTTCGGTATATCAAGTTCCTGAGAATTCTTCACCGCATTAAGGAGTGTCTTTCGTCTCTCCATGAAAGCTGCCCTAATGAGTTTAAAAAGAAGCCTTTCGTTTTTTACGGATACCGCAGGAGTTTCTCTTCTCTTAAGGCGTATGACCGCAGAGCCCACAGCCGGCCTCGGCATAAAACAGTTCGGCGGTACATTTGCAGCAAGATACGGTTCGGCATAATACTGCACTGCAAGCGACAAAGCGCCATAATCCTTCGTACCCGGACCCGCTTTCATTCTGTCGGCAACTTCCTTCTGGATCATGACCGTCAGTGAATCGAAATGTGATTTACCCTCAAGGAGTCCCATTATAATAGACGTCGTAATATAATAGGGAAGATTTGCAACTACCTTAAAAGGTTCTCCCCCGAAAAGGCTGTCTATATCACATTTCAAAATGTCCTGATTTATAACCTCAACATTATCATATTCCGCAAGAGTTTCACTCAGCACAGGAATAAGTTTTTCATCAATCTCGACTGCCTTAACCTTTCCTGCCGCTTCGGCCAGATACTGGGTAAGGGTTCCGATTCCCGGTCCGATCTCGAGTACATTATCTTCAGGACCTATCTCGGCTGCTCTGATTATCTTATCTATCACATGACTGTCTATCAGAAAATTCTGCCCGAAAGACTTCTTAAAGCTGAAATTATGCTTCTGAATTACCTCTATAGTCTGTTTTGGATTACTTAACTTTAAATTATCTTCCACTGATTCTCTCCAACTCTTATATTCTATATAACCTGCAGGCATTGTCCCAGGTGATCTGAGCAACTTCTTCAGGGGTGATTCCTTTTATCTCAGCCAGTTTCTCTATCACATGTATCAGATATCCAGAATAATTTCTCTCTCCTCTGTGAGGTGTAGGCGTAAGATACGGGCAGTCGGTCTCCAGGACTATCCTGTCCATCGGTATTGCCTCGACCGCACGGACCAGTTTCTTTGCATTCTTATAGGTAACCACTCCGCCTATCCCAAAGTACATTCCCGTCTTCATAAGTATTTCTGCGGTCTCCTTTGAATAGGAATAGCAGTGAACGACTCCCGGACTTGGAATCCCGCCTATGGTGCCTTCTCCTCGCATCCTTTTGGCCTCATGGTCTCCAAAGTACTCCAGCAGGATATCCACAGTATCTTCTGCCGCATCTCTCGAATGAATTACAACAGGAAGATCCAGCTCTCCGGCCAGATCCAGCTGGGCTCTGAACCACTTCTTCTGAATATCTCTCTCCGGATTATCCTCCCAATAGTAGTCCAGTCCTATCTCTCCTATCGCAACTATCTTTTTATTAGACTGTGCTATTTCCATTAGCCTGTCCAGATCCTCATCCTTCATATCTTTGCATTCAGCCGGAATAACACCCACTGCTCCGTAGAAGAAATCATACTTTTTTGTAAGGGCATCAACCACTCCGGAGCTTTTCATATCGCATCCTATATCTGTAACCGCAAGAACGCCCTTTTCCCTAAGACTTCCCAAAACATTTTCTCTGTCGGAATCGAATGCTCTGTCATCATAATGAGCATGTGTATCAAATATTTTCAAACCATTCATTTTCAATAAAATCCCGTAATAATATCAAATTATATCTACATTAATTAAATACGTAATTCCTTGTATTTTTCCTCTCAGTATTTTATAATGATTCAGGTCATAAAACAACCGATTTTTGGTGTTCGCCGGGTCATACCGCCGGGCAGCATATATATGGGAGGAAAATCATGATTTCACAATTCTATAAGGAGATGACCGGCAAAGAATCCGTAATCAGAAAATTCTTTGATTACAGCAGACAGCGTGCTGCAGAGCTCGGTCCCGACAGCGTATATAATTTTTCAATCGGTAATCCATCTGTTCCCGTACCTCAGAAGTTCACAGATGCGATGACTGAACTTCTCGAGACAGAGGATCCTGTAAAGCTTCACGGCTACAGCCCGACTCTCGGTCAGCCTACAACCAAGGAGTGCATAGCAGACTCTCTTAACAGACGTTTCGGTATGAATTATACCGCCGCTCACATTTTCCCGACATCGGGTGCGGCAGGAGCACTCAGCCATGCCCTCAGATGTGTGGCCGGACCGAATGATACCGTACTTACTTTCGCACCATATTTTCCTGAATACATTCCTTATGTAACCGGAACCGGTGCGGCACTCAAGGTAGTACCTGCGGATACATCTTCATTCCAGATTAATTTCGAGAAGTTTGAGGAAATGCTTACTCCATCCGTAGCAGCGGTACTTATCAATTCACCTAACAATCCGTCCGGAATTGTATATACTACAGAGACCATAAAGCGTCTTGCTGCAATCCTTACCGAAAAGCAGGAGAAATTCGGACACGAAATCTTCCTCATCACCGATGAGCCATACAGAGAACTGGTATTTACAGGTGTTGATTCACCGTTCGTATCAGCTTTCTATGATAACTCCATATGCTGCTACTCATTCAGTAAGTCACTTTCACTTCCGGGTGAGCGTATCGGTTATATGGCAGTTAATCCTAAGGCTAAAGATGCGGAATATCTTGTTGCGATGGCAGGTCAGATATCACGTTTCACAGGTCATAACTGTCCTTCATCCATAATGCAGCTTGCTATAGAGAAAGTAATAGACGATACCTGTGATCTTTCAATCTATGAGAAAAATGCAGAGCTTCTCTATGATGCTCTTACGAAGATCGGCTATGAAGTAGTTAAACCTATGGGTACTTTCTACATGTTCCCTAAGAGTCCTATTCCTGATGCCAACGAATTCTGCTGGAGAGGCGCAAAGGAACTTGGTCTTATCATAGTTCCGGGTGATAGTTTTGAATGTCCGGGATACTTCAGAATATCCTACTGTGTACCGACAGAATTAATCAAAAAAGCTATTCCTCTGTTTGAACAGCTTTATAACTTCTATAAGTAATAAGCCTGCCCCGTGGTGGCGGGTAAAAATTTAGAATGTGAGGATATTTTGATGGATGTTACCAATCAGGTAGACAAGGGACCTAAGCGTTATGCAGGTATCCTTGTTCACCCTACTTCTTTTCCGGGTCCTTATGGAATCGGTGATCTCGGGAAGGGAGCTTATGACTTTATTGACTTTTTGAAAAATTCAGGCATGACTGCATGGCAGGTTCTGCCGCTGGGACATACAGGTTTCGGTGATTCACCTTATCAGCCTTTCTCATCCTTTGCAGGTCAGCCTCTTATAATAAGTATCGATCATCTGAGAAAACTTAATCTTCTCTATGACAGTGACTTTACAAATATGCCGCAGTGGAATCCCGAGGACATAAGCTACGGTGATGTTATCGCATTTAAGACCAATCTTCTTCATACGGCTTATGAGAGATTCTGTGACGAATCCGTATCTGACGGTTTCTCTGCAGATGCCGAAATGATGGAGGATTTTAAGAACTTTATCGAAAAAACAGACTGGCTCGAAGACTATTCACTCTTCATGGCCGGAAAAGATTATCATGAAGGTGCTCCATGGTATCTGTGGGAGGATTCGCTTAAGGCTCCGACCGCGGCAGAGAGAAAGGAATGGATAGTCAAGCTCTCACATGAGATGGGATATTATAATTTCATTCAGTATCTCTTCGACAATGAGTGGACAGCCCTAAAAAAATATGCCAATGATAATGACATTTCCATCATAGGCGATATGCCTATCTTTGTAGCATGGGACAGCGTTGATGTGTGGGTTCACAAAAAGCTTTTTATGCTCGATTCAAAAGGCTATCCGACATCTGTTGCAGGTGTACCGCCTGACTATTTCTCTGCTACAGGTCAGCTGTGGGGCAATCCGCTCTATAATTGGAAGGAGCACAAACGTACACGTTATGAATGGTGGTTTAACCGTATAAGGCATCAGCTTACTCTTACGGATTACGTAAGGATCGATCACTTCAGGGGCTTCGATCAGTTCTGGGCAGTTCCTTACGGAGACGAAACTGCTGTAAACGGAAAGTGGCTCAAAGCACCGGGCGAAAACTTTTTCACCTCAATGGAAGCTACATTCGGTTATCATATGCCGATCATAGCTGAGGATTTGGGAGAGATAGACCAGTCTGTCATCGACCTCAGGGACAAGTTCGGATTTCCAGGCATGAAGGTCCTTCAGTTTGCATTTGAAAACCCGAATGAGAACAATTTCCTGCCTCATAACCATATAAGAAACTGTATCTGCTACACTGGTACACATGATAACGATACTACCCTTGGCTGGTATAAAAACTGTTTCGAAGCATCCCGTGATAAACTGAGACGTTACTTCAGTACGGATGCCAGTGACATATGCTGGGTTATGATCAGAGCCTGCTTCGGTTCCGTAGCGAATATGGCCATTGTACCTATGCAGGATGTCCTCGAACTTGACTCCTGGGCAAGACTAAACAAACCGGGAATCGGAGAGGGTAACTGGTCCTGGAGATATAAGCAGGAAGTAATCACTCCACACCTTGAAAAGAGGTTGTATGAAACCGCAAAGATGTTTGGAAGATAAGTGGTCTAATCACATACCCGTAAAGGAGGAAACATGATCAGATTTATTATCGCTATACTATTTACAGTACTTGCAGTAATTTTCTCCCTTCCTTTTCATCTGTACTTTAAAGGACAGATAAAAAAGGATAATCTCAGGGGGTGGAAAAAAGCCTGGAAGTATGTGAGAGGCTTCTTTAAGGCACTCATTTTCATCAGCGGCACCAAAGTAGAGGTTCGCGGACTTGAGAATCTGCCAAAGGATGAGCCTGTATTTTATGTCGGAAATCACAGAAGCTACTTCGACATCATCATTCTTCAGACCATCACGCCGGGGCCTGTAGGTTTCGTTGCCAAGAAAGAATTTAAGAAGATTCCGCTGCTCCATATGTATATGGAAGATATCGGATGTCTCTATCTTGACAGAGAAAATCCCCGTGAAGGACTCAAAACAATCTCAGATGCCACTGAGTATATGAAGAAAGGGCTCAGCATAAGTCTCTTTCCGGAAGGAACCAGAAATCACGAGAAAGAACTTCTTCCTTTTAAATCAGGCGGTTACAGAATTGCCGAAAAATCTAACAGTCCTCTGGTCGTAACAGCAATGTCGGGACTCGATGATATCTTTGAAAACAACAAACCGTTTGGAATTAAGAAAAAACATGTTATAATAGAGTTCGCTACGCCTGTATATCCTCATCAGATGGATAAGGCCGAAAGAAAAGAATTCTACGATCATATTCCCGATCAGATTACCGATATGATGAGCAGGCATGAGCTTTAAGACTCTGCCGGCAGGATTTTGGCAGGTAAAGCATTAAGAAACATATAGAATGGAGAACTAGTATGGGTTGGATTATTTTCGCCATTATAATGGTAGTAATTGTAGGACTTTTTATCGCCCTTTATATCGTGGGTAATAAAATGCAGAAGCAGCAGCTTGCTCAGAGAGAACAGATGCAGGCAGCAGCACAGCCGGCTAATCTCTTTATCATTGATAAGAAGATCATGCCGATGAAGGATGCCAAACTTCCTAAAGTAGTTATGGATCAGGCTCCTAAGAGATATCAGAAGGCTAAGATTCCTGTAGTAAAGGCTAAGGTTGGCCCTCAGGTAATGACACTTATCTGCGATGAAGGAATCTTCGATGATGTTCCACAGCACGGCGAAGTTAAGGCTATGATCAGCGGAATCTACATCATCAGTGTAAGAGCCGTACATAAGCAGACAAGAAAGGCTACCGAAGAGCAGGCAAGCACACGTAAGAAAACATTCCGTGAGAAGATGCTCGGAAAGCAGGCTGATTATCAGAAGCAGCTTGATCAGGAGCTTGCAAACAGAAAAGCAAAAGAAGACGAGAAGAAAATTAAGGCTGAAGAGAAGAAGAAACGTGAAAGAGCAAAGAAAATCGTGGACTAATATAATACTTGCAATCCTTCCACCACTGTCAACCGTTGTGATGACAGTGGTGGCTTATTTTGCCGCATTTATGGGAAGTTACATATTGATCGGTAAATACGAGGATCTTGAAACCGATACTTTCGGAGTATATGCTCCCCTCTTTTTACTTATCAGAAACATCCTTATGCTTATTGCATTTTCCTATTGGTACTATATATTCTTCCTAAGAAAAAAAGAACCTGATATTATCGACAATATTAAAGCCGGGTTCAGATCCGTAAAAAAACCGGTATTCTACATAATAATAGTCATCGGCGGATACATCCTGCAGTTCATCGTAACTCATATCATCCGTCTTCTGACATCACTTCTTCCGGATTTTATGTCAGGTTATAACTCGGAAGTCGGTTCGCTTATTAAAGGTGATGTTTCCGTTTTAACGCTTCTTTCCGTAGCACTTATTGCTCCTATTGCCGAAGAACTGCTTTTCCGCGGTCTTACGCAAAAATATGCCGAAAGAGCAATCGGTGCCCTCCCGGCAATATTCTTTCAAGCCGCTTTGTTCGGAATCTACCATATGAATATAGTACAGGGAATATATGCTTTCATCTTCGGAATAATCTTCGGATTCATAGCACGAAAGACAAAATCTGTTTTCCCGGGTATAGTGCTTCATATCATATTTAATATATCAGCATATCTGATTCCTTAGCTTACAGTATCAAAAAACGCAGCGTGTGCTGCGTTTTTTGTATATCATGAAGATCTTACTTATCTCTCGTAAGCCATCTCTATAAGAGAATTTACATATTCCTTCATTGGATGTCCCGCAGCTTCAAGGATCATAGGATACATACTGATGGATGTATGTCCCGGAATAGTGTTTATCTCGTTAAATACAACTCTGTTCGTACCTTCTTCAAGGAAGAAATCAACTCTTGAAAAGCCAAAGCAGTCACAGGCTCTGTATATAGCCACTGCCACATCTTTAATCTCTTTCTTCTTATCCTCAGGCATATCCGGATCTATAAGAGTCTTTGACTCCGCATTATTATACTTTGCATCAAAATCGTAAAACTCTGCAGCGGCAACAATTTCTCCGAGTCCCATAGCAACGGCATTATCACCGTATCCGTATACGGCGCATTCGATTTCTCTTCCTTTTATCGCCTCTTCAACGAGAATCTTTGAATCATTCTCTGCCGCAAGTTTCAGTCCCCTTATCAGTTCTTCTCTGTTATGAGCCTTTGTAATACCTACGGAAGAACCGGCATTTGAAGGTTTAATAAATACAGGATAGTCGCGGAAAGCTTCAATACGGGCAACAACTTTATCCATATCCTTCAATTCGTAATCCCTTACAGGTTCAAATGCAGCCTGAGCAACGCCCACAGAGTCCGCTATAACCTTTGTGAAGAACTTATCCATGGTAATAGCAGCAGATAGATGTCCGCAGCCCGCAAATGGAATATGTGCAAGCTTGAGAAGTCCCTGAACCGTACCGTCTTCTCCGTAAAGTCCATGAAGAACAGGGAATACGACATCGACTGTTACTTCCTGATAACCGTCTCCGTCCTTAACAAGCATTCTCCTGTCCGATGAAGGAGCTATAAATGCCTCTCTGCCCGACTCACGCCATGCTCCGCTTTTAATATCTTCAACATTATCAACCAGAACCCAGCGTCCTTCCTTTGTTATTCCAAGAAGATATACTTCATACTTTTCACTGTCGACAGCCTCGGCAACCGTTGCACCCGATATACAGGATACATCATGTTCGCTGGACTGACCTCCAAACAATATTACAACTTTCTTTTTAGTGTCTGACATTACTTCTGTCTTCCTCCTTATAGTCCTTTTCCCGCAGCAACCGAAGTATAATATATTCTTCCGACACCACCCTTAAGGCATGCCCTGCTGCAGGCATCTATTGTAGCTCCCGTGGTATATATATCATCCACAAGAAGTATACTTTCCGGTATATTATCCGATCTGCCGAGATCGAACGCCTTCATAAGATTCTTACTTCTCTCCTGTCGAAGCATCTTTTTCTGAGGATTCGTATCAACAGCCCTTATAAGAAGCTCCTTATCAACCGGAATCAGGAGTTCACGACTCATGGCATCCGCTATAAGCTCTGCCTGATTATATCCCCTTTTGTTCCTTCTCTTTCGTGATATCGGAACCGGAATAAGGACTTCTATCCCCAGCTTCAAAAATCTGTCTTTAAAATGTTTTGCAAGCTCGCGTCCGTAGAATTCGGCATATTCCTGTCTGGCCTCATACTTCATTCTTGCCAGAGACTCCTTAAGCGGTGACACATAATTAAACATCGGAAACCCCGATATATAACTTTTCTGCTCTTTACTGCAGTCGTAACAGTACTCCTGTTCATCATCGGACAACTCTTTACCGCATTTCATACAACGGGGTTCTTCAATATACTGAAGCAGATTTCTGCATCTTCTGCAGATTCCGTCTACTTTTTCACCCGTTACCTCATCACACAAAACGCATCTTCTCGGAAAGAAAAGGTCCGCCGCAAAGTCTCTCTGCATCTATCCCTCCATATTCTTTATCTCAAGAATCCTTTCGGTAAGACTGGTAAAGCGCTTTGTCTCCAATGTGTTATCTATCATCTCATCAAGGAGGCTTAGGTTTCCGACTATAACTACCATCCTCTTTGCTCTTGTCACGGCCGTATATAAAAGATTTCTTGTGAAAAGCTTTTTCGGTCCGGAAAGCAGCGGGATGATAACTGCAGGATACTCACTTCCCTGTGATTTATGTATCGTGATGGCAAAGGAATGTTCCAGCTCATCAAGCTCCTTGTAATTATACTCCGCTATACGTCCATCATCAAAGCAAACTTCAACAATCTCATCAAAATCATTGATTTCTTTTATGATTCCCATGTCGCCGTTAAAGACGCCGACACCTTCTTCCATAATATAACCGTTCTCCTCGTCCGGTGCAACCCGCCACTCGAGTTTATAGTTATTCTTTATCTGCATAACCTTGTCTCCCTCACGGAAGATGATACCGTTATGCTCCTTCTCAGCCTTCTTAGGCGACGGCGGATTGATACTGGACTGAAGACGCTTATTCAGTTCCTCAACGCCCACAGCCTGCTTTCTCATCGGCGACAGAACTTCTATCTCATTTACATTAACATTCAGATATCCCGGGAGATTCTTCGTGAGAAGCACTGCCAGTTCTTCTGTAATATCAGCAGCACCCTGTCTCGGGATAAAGAAGAAATCACTGCTCTTATTAGTTATCTCTATATGCTCGCCCTTCTTTATCTTATGGGCATTTGTAACTATCGCACTTTCTTCGGACTGTCTGAAAATCTTATTCAGCACAGCTACAGAAAAGCATCCGCTGGAAATGATGTCATGCAGAACGTTTCCGGCTCCAACCGAAGGCAGCTGGTCGGTATCTCCCACAAATATAAGTCTGGTTCCCGGCGTTATGGCCTTTAGGAGCGAATAAAGCAGGTTATTATCCACCATGGATGCTTCATCTACTATAACCGCATCACACTCAAGAGGGTAGTCTTCATTTCTCATAAATTTCATGACAGTTCTTTCGCTGTCATCCTCAGACGGTGCTCCCATAAATTCAAGCAGTCTGTGGATTGTCTGTGCCTTGTAGCCAGTCGATTCGGTAATCCTCTTTGCCGCTCTTCCGGTAGGTGCCGCAAGAAGCGTATGTTGCCCCCTCGACTCGAAATATCTGATAATAACATTAATGATGGTGGTTTTACCGGTACCCGGACCTCCTGTGATAACCGATACGCCGCTGGTCACGGCCATCTTTACAGCTTCTCTCTGCTCTTCTTCAAGCTCTATATCAGTGTCTTCTTCTATAAGTCTTACCGCCATGTCCACGGATGAACTGTCCGAATCCACTGCGTTCTTAAGATCCATTAGCATCCGTGCCGAAGATGCTTCACTATAGTAGTTCCATCGCGCGTAGCATACGGTCACTTCTTCTCCGTCCATCTCATATTGCTTCATGACTATATCGCCTGACATGGACATCTCAAGAAGCAGATCATGAAGCTTATCGATGAACTCCTGAGATACTTCCGCGTCCTGTTCATAATACAGGTCTTCCGCTTCCGATGTCTCGACAAGGCCATAGCATTTTCTTACAAGCCAGCTTTCCGGAATAAATATATGTCCGAGCGACATAGACTGATTCAGTACATATAATACAGCCGAATGAAGCCTGAATCTCGAATCTGCGGGGATTCCCGCACGCATGGCTATATTATCGGCCGTCTTAAATCCCACACCCGGTATCTCATCGGCTATTCTGTATGGATTTTCTCTTATAATTCTGTAAATATCCTCACCAAACTCGCTGTATATCTTCATGGCAAGTTTTACACCGATCCCATACTTGGTAAGGAACATTATAACTCTTCTGTATTCCGAATTCTCACGGTAAGATACAGCTATCTTGATAGCCTTCTTTTCAGTGATTCCCTTTACTTCCGCAAGTCTCTCCGGCTGTTCTTCCATGATCTTAAGTGTATCTTTTCCGAACTTCTGTATGATACGGGTAGCAAGTACTTCCTTAACCCCTTTTATAACTCCGGATACAAGAAACCTTTTTATACCCTCGGTATCGTCAGGCATGGAAAGCTCGGCAGAAGTACATTTAAACTGTATATCATACTGCGGGTGATGAATATATTCTCCCTCGGCCTGAATATACATACCTTCGGCAATTCCCGGAACCGTACCGACAAATACGTCATCACCTTCCGGAGTTTCAACAGAAAAAACCGCATACGCGGTTTCATCACTTTGAAATATTACCTTGTTTATATATCCTTCTCTGACCATGAATTCTTAACGATCCTTTTCCTCCAGGAAATCAATATACTTTCCGGCACCTATCGCAACTACCTGCTGCGGATTCTCTGCAGTCATGGTTGTGATTCCTGTCTTTTCCTCCATAAGCTGCTCAAAGCCATGAAGAAGCGAACCGCCTCCTGTCAGGATAATACCTCTGTCAGCTATATCTGCGGCAAGTTCAGGCGGAGTTTTCTCCAGCACGGATCTTACTTCCTCTATTACCTTAGCAACAGTATCACGAAGAGCTTCCTCTGTCTCATCGGAAGTTATGGTTATAGTCTTCGGAAGTCCCGTTACGAGATCTCTTCCTCTGATATCCATAGAAATATTCTCCGGACGCTTATAACAGGTTCCGATATTTATCTTAATATCCTCTGCGGTGGTGTCACCGATCAGGATGTTATATCTCTTTCTTATATATCTTACGATAGCATCATCAAAATCATCACCGGCTATTTTAGACGAAGCAGTAACAACTGCTCCTCCCATGGAAATAACGGCAATATCCGTTGTTCCGCCGCCGATATCGACTACAAGGTTACCTACAGGTCTTATGATATCGAGTCCTGCTCCGAGAGCTGCCGCAACCGGTTCCTCCACGAGAAAAACATATCTTGCACCGGCATTATATGCAGCATCTTCAACAGCTCTTCTCTCTACCTCGGTAGCTCCCGAAGGAACGCAGATGGAGATTCTCGGTCTTCTACCGAAAAAGCTTCTTCCCACTGCCTTTCTGATGAAATACTTGAGCATCTTTTCTGTCTTGGTAGCCTCGGAGATGACTCCGTGCTTAAGAGGTCTTATAGCAGTAAGATTGCCGGGTGTTCTGCCGAGCATGGCTCTTGCTTCTTCACCTATTTCAACTATTCTCTCCGATTCTTTATCGTATGCTATGACAGACGGCTCATTAAGAACCACTCCTCTGCCTCGCACATGTACCAGAATATTGGCTGTTCCAAGATCTATGCCTATGTCAAGATTCGCCATTACTAACTCCTTAATCTAATCAACCGCCTGTGTAAGAATTATCACAGATGCGGGTTCACCGTTCTTCCAGGTGATACTAATCTCTGTTACGTCAAATATATTTCCGAGTTCATTGATATATCTTCTGAACTTTGTGCTTCCGCCGTTCTGACCGGCAGCAGCATCCGCTGCGGCAGGAACCTCGTCGGTAAGCTTCGGAATGATCCTGAAGCTGTCCTTATCCGTAAGATCCATACCAAGTCTGTCATTCATATGCTTGTTTGAGTAGAGAACCTTACCTGTAACATTATCTCTGATAAAGATATCCTGCTCCATGGAATCGAAAACTTCCAGCATTGCATTATCGAGAGTCTGATTATCTTCATAATCTTCGCTGGCATAAATTCTTGCAACAGCTCTGCTCATCTCATTCGCAAAATCTTTCTCCGATTCGCTCCATATTCTCTCTCTTGTATTTTCAATAAAGATAAGACGTCCGAAATACTTATGACCTCTCTTAACCGGATAAACCATGATAGCGCGGACTTTTCCCTCAAACACCTCGACTCTCATTCTGTTGGTCATATTATTCCTGTCGACAACGATTCCTTCCTTGGATATAAGTCCCTGCATCTGGGGATCGTAATGATCGCTGTCCCAGGCAAAATTACTTTCTTCCTCAGGGCTCTTGCCTCTCTTGGACCAGTAATCGACGATATTCATAACTTCCGGATTCTTATCATCAAATGCATAGAACACAACATAGTCAACTCCAAGAAGCTTTCCTGCTTTCTCGAAATACTTGTAGTACTCGGCTTCTCCGTTTCCTATGTCAGTCATCATCTTAGTGATGATCTTCTTCTCTTTTATCTCAAATTCCAGAGCATCTCTCTTAGCCTTGTTCTTATCGGAACCGACTATTCTGTTATAGAGTCTGGACAAATGCTCTGAGATTACATCAGCCACATTCCACTGATTGTTGTATACCTTAAACAGCTTCTGTGCCTGTCCCTTGTTATGGGCATACAGGATCCACATGCCGCAGCATATTCCGTTGATAACTATCGGTGCCGCAGCAATCCTTCTCTCCTGTGCAGCTTCTTCTTTCCTGTCATCCTCTATCTGAAGAAATACAGGATTGTTGTCGGATATGAGTGATGTCTTGATCTTCTCAAAGAAAGGCTGATTGAGAGGATTCTTCAGATACTCGTAAAACTCGCCGAAATAACTGGCCGGACCCTTAGGCTCGGCAAGAAGTCTTCCGTTCATATCCAGCAGGGCAGAGTAGAGTTCACACGAATTGGCAAAGTTGTCAAAGTAATCATTTACTCTGTTATCTGCCACAAAGTCCTTAGTAAAACGCACATCCGTCTGAACGGTATCCTGCTGAATATTTTCAACATTCTGAAGCGATACCGCACTTCGAACTTCGCTTATAATATATTCCACAACATAGTCACCCGGTTCCTTCTTAAGGAAAATGATGTCCATGTTAACCTTTCTCAATTTATTATCATCTCCGATGACTCTCAATTCATCCGAAAAGTCATTACCCGATCTGAAACCGAACTTCATGGCTTCCGCAAAGCTTTCCCTGTCTTCGGGATGAATATAATCCTCAGGCAGACGATATCCCTTGACAATGTTTTTAACATTCATACCAAGCATTTCGATATTGTCTGAAAGGTAGAGCAGCTTACTGCGCCTAATCTTCTTAGGACTGTCAAACTGTCTTACCATTACTGCTAAGCCGGCCTTTTCAATTGCCGCATAGAGATAATCATTTTCTGTAACCATGTGTAAACCCCATCCACAAAATACAAACCCTTATATACTATACAGCTGCTCCTTTAGAAAAAGATAGAGGAACGGTTAAATTCGTTCCTCTGTAATTACCTATAATTTAGCTCTGGGAAACTGTCAGATCAGAAAAAGCGCTTTCCGAAACCTTCTTTGTATTATCAACCGCTGTTACTACTTCCGTAAGAGCATTCTGAAGCTGTGAAAGATATTCGCTGATAGAATCAAACTCCCTCTTAACAGAAGCTCGGTTCTGACGAATCTCCTCTCTTGTTGCAGCCTTCTTAATCTCGCAATCGGCTTCTGTCTCTTCTCTGAGTTTAGCACATGCAGCTTCTGTTTCTTCATTCAGCTGACGGCAGCGTTCCTCAGTCTCGGAATCAAGCTGATGGCAACGCTCTTCTGTCTCAGAATCAAGCTGACGGCAACGTGCTTCTGTCTCATAGTTAAGTCTGTCACATCTTTCCTTTGTCTCTGTGCTGAGCTTCTCTGCCTCTTCTCTTGTAGTTCTCTTAAGCTCTTCGCACTCGGCAACAGTTGTCTCACGCTGATCCCTTAGGCTCTCCTGAGTCTCGTTCACAAGTCTGTTCATCTCACTCTCTGTTGATACCTTGAGATTCTCACACTGTGCTGTCGTTTCCTCAATCATCTGCTGGCACTGTGCTGTCGTTTCAGCTGTTCTTGCCTCGCATTCTTCTCTTGTCTTTCTTGTTAACTCATCAGCTGACTCTCTTGCAGCAAGCAGAGTTCTTGATATTGACTCATATCTTGTAGCTGACTCCATATCTCTCTTCTTATAATCTTCAAGCTCAACTTTAAGCTTTGCAAGCTCAGCCTCAAGATTCTCATTAACAGATTTAAGGTTATCTATAACACTGTCAGACTCTGTCTTATTAACTTCACGCATCTGCTGAAGTCCCTTAACCGCTTCACTGAGCTTTGCCGTATCTTCCTTAAGTTTCGCAATCTGCTTCTCGTAATCCTCCTGCTGACTCTCAATATAAGCTTCAACAGCTTTTTTATCATATCCGCCAAATGACACTGTTTTGATATCTAATTCCATCTTACTTACGAGCCCCTTTCACTAAAGTTCAATCTATTATCTGCTGATATTCTCATGTCAGCATACCATAGGTTAGTATAACACAAACCCTCATCTAATGCATCTACAAATTAAGTTTTAAATCTTTAGATTTTATGATAGAATGTAGCATATTTGATTGAAAGGACTTATTCGATGAAACATCTCAGATTTAACAGAATTATATACCTCATGCTTTCACTTATCTTCATGCTTTCTATTACCGGCTGCGGTGCAAAAAAAGAAGAAAGATATCTCACCTATGTTGACAGTCTGATATCGGCAAATTATCTGAACGCAAGTGATGAGTACACCAGAACAACAGGTGCAAGTCAGGAAGAAGCCGATGCAATGTACCTTCAGAACGTAACAAGACTTGCCACCAACCTTGAAAACTTCTACGGTCTTAACATATCGGGTGATATGGAGCTTGCTCCTCGAATGGTTGAGCTTGCCAAGAAGATATATTCCAAAGCACGATTCAGCACAGACTCCGCATATAAGGATAACAACATTTACTATGTTGACGTAACCATATATCCGATAGATCTTCTGAACCAGACACATGAAGATATACTCAGCTATATAAATGATTTTAATGTCCGCGTTGCTAACGGTGATTACAACGATTATGTCAAAGAAGATTACGAGCATGAATTCGCATCCGGGATCATAGACATACTTGAAGATGCCGTAGGAAACATAAGCTATGCGGATCCCGTAAATATAAAAGTACGTATCATTCAGAGTGATTCGAATTTCTATATCAGCAACGAGGATTTCAGGGCAATAGATATGGCAATTCTCTCAACAGATGCTTCGAAGTATGAAAAAGAGGCAGCCGAAGCCGCCTCTCAGTCTGATGCATCTCCTTCCGATTCAACCGGAGAATGATCAATTCCATCTTTCAAGATGGTACTCTTTTTTAAGTCTGTATAAGCACTCGCTTATACCGTCAAGTGCCGTCTGCAGCACATTTGATTCGAATAATTCATGAACCTCGCCGTCAGGATAAAGTCTTTTAAATATATCCGATAAGTTTATAACAGACGTACTGTCTTCATACTTTATCAGATCTTCCAATTCCATACCGAAATCCGTAAGAACCCTGTAGATCACTCTTTCCTGAGAGAGACCCGGGGTTCTCATTATTATATCGTAATAATATTTAACCCCGTATATATATCCCTTTTTGTTGGACGGCATATCGGATACTTTCCTTATAACCTCATCCATAATCAAAAAACTCCTTAACTGATCATAGAACCTGCCGGCATATCCTTTTCCGCTGTCAGGAGTGCAAGATTCCCATCCTCATCCTCAGCACAAAGAAGCATTCCCTCTGACAATACTCCGGCCAGCTTGGCTGGCTTAAGATTTGTTATAACAACGACTTTCTTACCGACCATATCTTCCGGTGAATAAAAATTCTTGATTCCCGAAACGATCTGAAGTGTACGTCCCGAAACCTTTACCTGCGAACAGATAAGTTTCTTTGACTTCGGAACTTCCTCACATGACAGAACTTCACCTATCTGAAGCTGAAGTTTATCGAAATCATCAAGACTTATCTCCTGCTTTACAAGATTTTCAACTGTTGCAGGCTCTTTCTTCTCTTCCTTCTTAGGTTTCTTTGTTTCTTCCGGCTCTTCTTCCTTTGCCGGGAATCTTATAGCCAGTTCATCAAGCATCTTCGCTTCATCTATTCTCTGAAACAGGATCTCAGGAGAATCCGTAACCTTATTGCCTGAAGGATACAGTCCGAATTCACCGAGTTCCGTAACCGCTCTCTTTTCGGTATTAAGCTGCTCTAAGATACGCTTGCTTGTATCCGGAAGGAATGACTCAAGAAGAGTTGCTCCGATAGTAATACTCTCAACGAGATTGTAAAGAACCGTAGCAAGTCTGTCCTGCTTATCCTCATCCTTTGCAAGAACCCAAGGCATAGTTTCGTCTATATACTTATTGCATCTCTTGAAGAGATTCCATATTTCCGTAATGGCATCGGCAACACGAAGCTTGTCCATGCACTGATTAACCTTAAGTCTTGTACCGATAACCGTAGCCTTAAGATCATCGTCAAATGTATCGGTTACATTTCTGTTCTCAACCACTCCGCCGAAATACTTATTGCTCATTGAGATAGTTCTGTTAACAAGATTTCCGAGAACATTTGCGAGGTCGGAATTAAATCTTTCGATCATAAGCTCCCATGATACAACACCGTCGTTTTCGAAAGGCATCTCATGAAGAAGGAAATATCTTACCGGATCAACACCGAAGTAATCTACCATATCATCGGCATAGATTACATTTCCCTTTGACTTACTCATCTTTCCGTCACTCTGGATAAGCCATGGATGACCGAATACCTGCTTAGGAAGCGGAAGGTCAAGTGCCATGAGCATGATTGGCCAGTAAATGGTATGGAATCTTAAAATGTCCTTACCGATAAGGTGAAGATCACATGGCCAGTACTTATCGAACATAGGATCCGACTGTCCGTTTACATGATATCCGAGACCGGTGATATAGTTGCTGAGCGCATCAATCCATACATATACAACATGCTTCGGATCAAAATCTACCGGAATTCCCCATTTGAAAGAAGTTCTGGATACGCAGAGATCCTGAAGACCCGGCTTGAGGAACGTATTGACCATCTCGTTCTTTCTTGATTCCGGCTGTATAAACTCAGGATTATCCTCGATATACTTTATAAGTCTGTCAGCATACTTACTCATCTTGAAGAAATAAGCTTCTTCCGATGCAGGTGCTACAGGACGTCCGCAGTCAGGACAACATCCGTCAACAACCTGAGCCTTTGTCCAGAAAGACTCACACGGAGTACAGTATAATCCTTCATACTTTCCCTTATATATATCGCCCTTTTCATAGAGCTTCTTAAATATTGCCTGTATCTCAACCTCATGATCCTTATCCGTAGTTCTGATGAACTTGTCATATGAAGTATTCATGAGATCCCATATTCTCTTAATCTCTGTTGCCTTTTCATCAACGAATTCCTGAGGTGTGGAAAGACTTTCGAATGCCTTCGTCTCGATCTTCTGTCCGTGTTCATCGGTTCCTGTCTGGAATCTTACATCATATCCGATGAATCTCTTGTACCTTGCAATGCTGTCTGCAAGTACGATCTCATAGGTATTTCCTATATGAGGTTTACCTGAGGCATAAGCAATTGCCGTAGTAATGTAGTATGGTTTCTTTGCCATTTTCGTTCTCCCCTCCGACTGCAGACTAATGGTATCTGCGGCCATGAAATGATAAATAAAAATCGGGTAGATTTTCCCGTCTACCCGATATTATACATACTTCAGTTATTTCAAACAAGTATCAACTTCGGATTATCCGACTCTGAGTTTGAACTTCTGAACTTCTCTCTCCGAATCAACAATCTCCATATGTCCGCCAAGAGCACGAACCTTCTCATCGAAGTCTTCATAACCTCTCTTGATATACTGGATTTCATCAATAGTACTGTAACCGTCTGCCGCAAGTGCTGCGATAACAAGTGCCGCACCGGCGCGGAGATCGGATGCCGTAATCCTTGCACCCGAGTACTTATCAGTACCGGTTATAATAGCCGTATTGTTCTCAACTCTTATATGAGCACCCATACGTACCAGCTCCGATACATAACGGAATCTGTTCTCGAATATGCTTTCGGTAACAAGGCTTGTACCTGTTGCTATACCCAGAACGGTTGCCATCTGCGCCTGCATATCCGTAGGAAATCCCGGATAAGGAAGAGTCTTGATCTGAGTAGCCTTAAGGGCTCCGTCAGCCATAACTCTGACAGAATCATCGTATTCTATAACATTTGCGCCCATCTCTATAAGCTTTGAAGAGATAGCCTCAAGGTGCTTAGGGATGACATTCTTAATGAGTACATTACCTCTTGTGGCAACTGCCATAGTCATGAAGGTTCCCGCCTCAATCTGATCAGGGATGATAGAATACTCTGCACCGTGAAGTCTCTCAACTCCGCGGACTCTGATGACATCTGTTCCTGCGCCCTTAATATTGGCGCCCATTGTATTGAGGAAGTTGGCCACATCAACTATATGAGGCTCCTTCGCTGCATTTTCAATTGTTGTCTTGCCTTCAGCGAGTGCTGCTGCAAGCATGATGTTGATAGTAGCACCTACAGACACGGTATCAAGATATATATGTGCTCCTGTAAGCTTATCAGCCTTGGCGATTATCTTACCGCCCGATACAATATCCGTTGTAGCTCCAAGCTTATTGAAGCCCTTCATATGAAGGTCTATAGGACGTGCTCCTATATCGCAGCCGCCCGGCAGTGCAACATCGGCATAATTGAATCTTCCTAAAAGTGCTCCGAGAAGATAATAAGAAGCTCTGATCTTTCTGATATACTCATCATCGACCGAAAGGTTCTCATCACCTCTAATGCCCTTACCACAGATAACTACTGTATGTTTGTCAAGATATTTAACTGAAGCTCCTATATTCTCAATAGCCTTCAGAAGTGTAATTGTATCTGAAACGTATGGTACATTTTCAATAGTGCATTCATCCTCTGTCATAATAGCTGCCGCAAGGATACCGAGTGCAGCATTCTTAGCACCTGCTATTACGACCTCACCCTCAAGATGAACGCCACCTTTTATGACGTATTGTTCCATTTTTAACAATCTTCCTTGGTTTTTTTGCTTAAATAAATACAAGGATTACGAGCCACTTCAGCCCATAATCCTTGTAATTATAACACATTCTATGGATTTGTAAAGAAAATATTAAGAAACGGTTAACTAAATGACTTATTTAAGCCTTATTTAAAACCCGTTTATCTGGAATATTACAACCTCATCCGCCGATTTATCTGCACGTTCATCCGTCATGAGAGTATATATACTTCCCTCCGGAGTAACCACGCTGTCACAGAACCACGGATATTTAGTTCCGAATATTTCTTTATCCTTAACTCCTCCGATATAGTTGCCGTCCTTATCCCAAAACTCTACAGAACGTAAGTTTCCGTCCATACCCATGAATCCGTTATCTGTCTCGGCAACATAGGTTATAGATCCGAGACCGATGCTTGCATCCTCATTCTTCTGAAGCTTCATCACGAAGTTACCTTCTGTATCGTATACAAATACCTTATGTCCCTTCTCCTCTTCATCTGACGATGTACCGCATACAAATATATGATCCTTACTGATATTAAGATGCATAATAGTATCTACTTCATTAAACGGCATAGGTGTTATCTGGAGAGTATCTCCCGAAAGCGTAACCTTTGCTGTCTTTTCACCCGATGTGAAATATGATATACCGAAACTTCCTGTAGGATCCATGTAAATGTAATCGGCATCCCCTGTGTAAGCCTGAATGATCTCTCCGTCCTTCCACTCCGTAAGAGGCTTTGTGAAGCCCGAGAGGAAGATTCTTCCGTCATCCGTTGACATGATCCTCTTATATTCATCCTCAAGCTGATACTCTTCAGCCAGCTCGATTCCCGTTTCTCCTATAACATACTTGCGGATAACATCCTTACTCAGAACATATAAACTGCTGTCTGCATATGCTATGCTGTGATCAAAGGTCTCATGTGTAACATAAGGATCGGACATCTTGAAAAGCTTCGTTGATATACTTACACTTCCTATATCGGCATTTGCATCCGGAGCATCAAAAGGTTCTCCTTCCCAATACCACGGGCCGTCAACATTTCCGATATCCGTAACCTTAAATGTAAGTCCGTCTATAGCAGCCTGAACTGCCGGATCATCGATATCATCACCGTATACCTTGATCTTTATAGTCTCTTTTGCACCCTCAAGACGCGCCAGATAAGTTACAGCATCAGAGCCCCAGTATGATCCTTCGTGTTTTATACACTCTACACCGCCTACTTCAGCAGTAGGAACATTTCCGTCCACATAATCATGTTCATCTATTCCGTATGTATAAAGGTCATCTCTGAATGTATATGTTTCGTTAATCCTTGCATCCACTTCTATAGTGGTGCTGTATTTCTCAGGATCGTCAGCCTTCGGAATACCTATTACAAGTGAAGACTGATTTTCATTGTCCGTAAACTTGTCTTCCTTGAAAGACCATTTATCATCGTCGAAGTTCCAGGTCCAGAGAACAGCATCATGACCTGTTCCCGAAGGAGGTGTAACAGTTCCGATATCCTCTGTTGTCGCTTCTGTATCTGTTGTAATATCTTCTGTATTGTCCTCTGTTGTTGCTTCTGTGTCAGGTTCAGTATCGCCTTCTGTTTCGTCAAATGAAGCAACATACCATCTTTTTCCCTGCTTAACAACTATAACGTCAAATGTAGTCTCCTCGCTTTGCCCAAGAAGATTCATTGTAATCGAGCAACGTACTTTAGCTGCTTCCTTGGCTTCAACATCGGTTCTCATTTCTCTTTTGATTGCTTCTTTTGCTTCTTCTACATCAAGAGTTTCAGGCTCACCTACTTTTTTATCCGAACACGTAACACCCATATTCTTGATTTCATCAAACATTTCCTGTATTTCGGTTGACGAGTGGCCTTTTACTTCCGGTGCAAAACACTCATTCATTTTGCCTGCATCCAGATTCTCCCAGGCTTCCATGAACGTCTCGGCACACTCCTTCGGAGAACGGGCACCGGTACCGAATACATCGAATACAAAGATGAGAAGCACTGCCGCTACTATTAAAACCGCAGCTGATATAAGTCCTATGATAAGGCCTTTATTAACCGGTTTCTTCGGAGAGTCATCTCCCGGAACAGGTGGCTGCTGACCTGACTGTGCTTCCTGCGGCTTTTCGAATGTGGACTGACCGAGATTATCCGGCTGTTTATACTGCATAGCTCCGCCTGATATCTGCTGTGTGTTCTGCGGGATTTGCTGTGCATTCTGCTGTGTCTGCTGCGCCTGATCGTAACTCTGCTGTGCGTACTGCTGACTCTGGTCATAGCTCTGCTGCGCGTACTGCTGTGTCTGCTGTACGTACTGCTGACTCTGGTCGTAGCTCTGCTGCGCGTACTGCTGTGTCTGCTGTGCATACTGCTGACTCTGGTCATAACCCTGCTGTGCGTACTGTTGGCTCTGGTCGTAGCCCTGCTGCGCGTACTGCTGGCTCTGGTCATAACCCTGCTGCGCGTACTGCTGTGTTTGCTGTGCATACTGCTGACCCTGGTCATAACCCTGCTGTACATACTGTTGGCTCTGATCGTAGCCCTGCTGTGCGTACTGCTGACTCTGGCCATAACCCTGCTGTGCGTACTGCTGGCTCTGGTCGTAGCCCTGCTGCGCGTACTGCTGGCTCTGGTCATAGCCTTGCTGTGCGTACTGTTGGCTCTGGTCGTAGCCCTGTCCGCCATACTGCTGCGGATCATAACCCTGATTGTTGTTATTGTCGCCCATATAATCCTCCTTCACTATAACAAGTGATACCTCTTAAACTGCATTTCCCCTGCAACTTTTATCACTATTATATTTTCTTCGGAGAATTTAAAATCATCCTATTTAATGACTTATACCCTTTTCTTTAAATATACCCAGAACACGTTCTTTACCGGATTCTTCCGTCACACAGATCTTTTTATGAAGGTGATAATAATATCTGAGCCATGCCGTAAAACCGCTGATAGCCCATACTATACCCGAAGATACCCAGATACCCTTAGGTCCCATTCCGAGATATGCCGTGAAAAAGATCGGAACCGTAAATCTTCCTATTACTTCCACTATACCGTTAAACAATGCGAAGAACGCATCTCCGACTCCCGTAAGAACTCCGCGGACAACATAGATCATTCCGAGAGTTATATAGAAGAGACTCGTTATTCTGAGACCCATCTTTCCGAGAGTTATAACTTCCGGCTCCGATATAAAGAGCGAAGTTATAGCACCACCGAAAAACTGCATAACGCCAAGCATTACGACAGTGATGACAGCCATTATAAGAAGTGCTTTTCTATACCCCGCATATACACGGTCAAATTTTCTGGCGCCGTAATTCTGACCCGAAAATGTTGCAAGAGATGCACCGAGAGTCTGATACGGCATATGTATAAACTGTTCTATTCTTCCGGTAGCGGTAAATGCAGCAACAACTGTTGTTCCGTATGAATTAACTATTCGCTGAACCGCCATTGATGAAACGGCTATCATCGCAAACTGAAGAGACATAGGAATTCCGAGTTTGATAACTTTTCTTATCATCTCACCAGAGATAACCATATTTCTCTTCTCTATCCTGAAAATAGGATTCTTGGTATAAGCATAAATTCCGCACGATAGAGCGGATGCAAACTGTGCAAGCACTGTAGCAAGAGCCGCTCCCATTATTCCCATATTAAAGGAATATACAAACAGAATATCAAGAATAACATTTATTATAGTAGATACTATAAGAAAATATAACGGTGTTTTCGAATCTCCGAGTGCACGCAGTATGGCCGCGAGGAAATTGTATAAAGAAGAAAACAAAAGGCCGATGCACATAAAACGTACATACATCGTAGCATCCTTAAGTATATTCTCGGGCGTTGCAAGAATCTTCAGTATATTCGGCGCCGTTACGAATCCTATGGCACCGAATATAATAGGAAAGATCAGCATGATAAGGCCTGTATTTACTATACATTTCTTTACATTATCCTCATCATGTGCACCATAATACTGTGAAGCAATTATTCCACCGCCACCGCTTATTCCGTTGCAAAGTGCAAAGAACAGAAATGTGATCGAAGCCGTTGCTCCGACAGCAGCAAGTGCATTTGCCCCTATAAAATTTCCTACGATTATGGAATCCGCAAGATTATAAATCTGTTGGAATATATTTCCGATCAGTGCCGGTATTGCAAACAACAGAAGATGTTTTACCGGACTTCCGACCGTCATATCAGTTGAATAATTTTTCATGACCGTTTCCTTTTATCGAAATTAATATATAGATTTCCTTTTGATTTCAGTAATATACTTCCGATAAAAAAGATTCTCTTCTCAAAAATTGACATTATTATTATCAAGTTTTGTTATTTCACTTAAAGTGATATAATAGGTATCGATTTTCGAAGAAAATCGATGCTCCCGAGCGGAGCGAGGGATTCCTGCACGAGCACAGCGAAGTGCAGAACATACGCGAAGCGGATGAATAAGCGCGGAGCGATTATTGAACAATAGGTATCGATTTTCAGATTACAGAAAGGGCTTTCCTATGGATTACAGTCAATATGAAATATATGATTTCGACAACGTAAGTGCATTCAATCTGACAACCGGATATAAAGAAAGATTCTACCAGATGCACTGGCATTCCTACGGCGAGATTCTTTTTGTCGGGCCCGGAAAGACCAATATCTACAAGGTCAATCAGGATACATACAATCTTACCGAAGGTGACATCGTTCTTGTATGGCCTATGGAAATGCATGAGATAATAGACGCCGACCGGGAGCAGTCTATCGTTATCCAGTTCAGTAACGCTTTCATGAATACTCTTTTCGACCTTCAGCGAATCATGCATTTTTACAGAAATCTTCATGTCATCTGTATCAACTCTCATCCCGAGTTGTGTGCAAAACTGAAGGAACTGGCTGTTCAGATGAAGGAATGTTTTCACTCGGAAACATACGACAGAGAACTGAGGTGCTGTATACTTCTTATGAAGTTTATGCTGACACTTGATGAGCATAGAGATGAATTTGCTCCCGAGCTCGGATCCGAATCCAGAAACGGATTCACGGACGATGTAATGCACAGGATGATAATGGTCACCGATTATATAAAGAATAATCTTACTGCCGATGATCTGTCGCAGGGAGCCATGGCCGAAATGGCCGGAATCAGCAGGGATTATTTTTCCAGAATATTTAAAAATGTAACGGGAATGAATTACAGTAAATGGCTTAATACCATAAGACTCGAAAAAGCAACCGAGCTTCTTTCCCAGAATGATATGACACTTACAGAAGTCGCCATGCTTTCCGGTTTTCAAAGTATACCCAGCTTTAACAGAGTCTTCCACCGTGAAAAGGGAATGGCTCCGGGCGAGTACAGAGCGCTTTTTGTCGGCGATAACAGGAATAATGATATATAAGAAATGCGCCTCAGTGAGGCGCATTTCTTCGTAATATGCTTTAAATACTTTCTGATTCTTCCTATTTCCAATAACCTATATCAATACCCGTAAGGCTTACAACCACCTGAAAGCCTTCACTGCAGTATCTGTTGGCCATCACTCCGAATATAACCTTCTCTCCGTCAATATACATGGAGCTTGGCACAAGCATCCTTATCAGACTGTCGAAACCCTTTCTGCTATCCGCATCAAATTCTCCGACACCTATCATATTCTGTGCATTCCATTCTTCCGATAAAATCTTGATATCGAAATATTCCTCACTTTCCGGATCACGCGGAAGTGTAAAGTCTTCGCAGTAATACATTATACATTCCGCATAATGATCGGATATAAACTTCCGAAGCCCTTCTTCAATCCTTGCCATTGATGAAAGCGTAAGATCGTATAATGCTTTCGAGCGATTATCCGAAACATATTCTATTACTTTCGGATAGATACGAAATTTCTTTCCAAAGAAAACTATTTCACATTCCTCCGGCACACCGTTCACTTCTTTCGGTTTACTTACAAAACCGATAAGTTTATCTATAAGTCCCATATAAACCGTCTCCTAAAATATTTACAGCATCTTTTTCGTCAGAAATAGATAACCTATTATATCATATTTTCCCCTTTAAAATCTGTTTTAATGCTCCGGCAGAATATAAAAGGAAAGCCTCGGGGTTCATATCAGATACCCCAGGGCTTTCCCTTGTTCCAAACGTATTCCCGCTATCATCTAATTTACTCACAGAAGCTTTATTACTTCAGGAAGCACTTCTTTCATATGATCATCTATGAATCCGAAGTCCATTTCCTTATAGCTCCAGGCTGCACGGCCGATACCGTACTTTTCAAAAACCTCATTTATATACTTATACCACTGAAGCGTATCTTTAGGTTCTGCCAGGTTGATGACGCCATACTCTCCGCAGTAAAGCGGTACATTTCTCTCTTCGGCAATTCTCACAGCTTCGCTGAAATACTTATCAAAATATTCAACTCCGAGACTCTTTGTCTCATCAAAGTCCTCAAAGCCTACGGACACCTGTGAGAGATTCTTCCTTGTAGCTTCTTTAAGTTCACTGTACGGAGCATCTATCGATATACGGAAAGAAGTATCCATTCCCGCTGCCCAGTAAGCGCCCTGATGTGTAAAAATAAGAGGCTCATAGCAGTGGAAGTTATATATGATCTTATCATCATACGGTGGAAGAAGGTCAGGAAGCGCTTCGATGGAATTGTTATAATATCCTCCGATAAGGATCTTAACCTTCGGAGCGATCGCTCTTATCCTTCTTATACACTCCGTGCTTATACTGTTCCATTTATCACAGTAACTCTTATCCGTAACTTCATTAAGAATCTCAAATGCCACGCTGTCTCCCAGATGACCGTATCTTGATGCGAAGTTTTCCCAGAGTCTGTAGAATCTTTCCTGATATGACCGGTTTTCAAAGAATCCCTCTTCATGCTCTCCGTCATCAAAAGAGAATCCGTATGTTTTATGAAGATCGAGTATGACATTAAGGCCGTACGTCCGGCTCCATTTGATAGCCGAATCTATATATGCAAATCCGGCTTCGATATAATCACCCGCTTCATTTTCAACCAGATTATAATCTATGGGAATACGGACATGATCCAGTCCCCACTCGCTTACGCGCTTAAAATCTTCCTCTTTGATAAAATTATCATATCTGTCCTTCGTATGGTCACACTGAGACAACCACCCACCGAAATTTATGCCGTGTTCAAAACCTTCCCATCTTCTCATAACAAACTCCCTTCCATATACAATAAACCAACCCCTGTGGTAAATATACATTACATTCAGTTTAATATGAAGTATAATATATGTATATCATCATCAAAATAAAAATATAAAAATAATGAACCCCTTAATCCGGAGTAGTGCCCATGAATAATAACGAATATAAAAACAGTTACCTATGGATATCCGAGGAATCCGAGATTCACAGGGATACCGGTGAAGAGCTGGAATTTCTTCATGCTGTATCCGACGGCGACATGGACTTTGTACATAAAAACTGCGAAGACCGTCGTTTTCTCGATGATACCGGTGTCGGTATGCTTTCCTCCGATCCCGTTATCAATCTGAAATACCATATGGTCGTTACCGCAGCACTCGTAACACGAATGTGTATAGCCCGCGGTCTGGAATCGGAACACGCTTTCAGAATGAGCGACTACTATATCCGAAAGCTTGACGACGCCTCGACTGCCGAAGCAGTTGAAGAGATCCATAACAACATGGTCCTTGATTTTACGGGAAAGATGCGTCTCATAAAAAGAGATAAAGGTCTGTCCCGTCCTATCACCAAATGCGTAGATTACATATATTCTCATATCTATGACAGGATAACCGTTCACGATCTTTCGGAATATACCGGTGTTTCATCAAGCTATCTTTCCCGTCAGTTTGTAAAAGAGATAGGTCTTCCCATCAGCGATTACATAAGAGAAAAAAAAATAGAGCTGTCTCAGGAAATGCTGAAAAACACCGATGACTCTCTTCTGGAAATAGCTCTGCGTCTGTCATTTTCATCTCAGAGTCATTTCATCCAGACCTTCAAAAGTGTAGTCGGAATGACTCCGAAAAAATACCGCTCCATAAACGGATATAGCATCTGGACATAGGTATGCCCAGCTGCCGCAAAGAGGGGTTTTATTACTGAATCTTCTCTAATCTTACGTTTGTTATATGGACTGTTGCGGTAGAGCCCTGCTTACCCATGTTAAACTCAACTCTTCCCTTATCATCGTCCGCTTCGGTCATCTCAAAATCAAAGCTGAAGTTCTGTTTCTCGGTTGTCAGATTGACCTTGGTATCAGGGAAATATCTTATCCAGTCAACTTCCGGTGCTGTCACTGCCGCTATAATGGTTCTGTCCTCTTCAGCATAAGCATCAAAGGATAATCTGTATTTTTCACCTTTATGAAGAGGCATATCAGGCTGTACAAGCTGTACACTGTACTCCTCTGTTCCCTCATTCTCGGAAGTGATCACAATCTCCAGATCGCCCAACTCGGCTTTTCCTTCACCACCGTTAAAGAGCATGAACTTCCAGTCCACATCATCTGTCAGGTCTTCTTCGTGCTCAAAATAACTGTTATTTACATAGTTGCCTGTCTGATCAGGCTCACGATCGTTGAATACCTTAACAGGCTTCGTTACATTCTCATCGTAACTGTCCTTCTGATATACATGAACATAATCCACATACATAGCGGCACGCTCATCAAAAATTGTAGTTTCATCCGGATATCCCGGCCACTCACCGCCTACAGCCACATTAAGTATCATATGAAACGGCTGATTGAAAGGTGCCGGATAAGGCTTCTCCTCTTCTCCGTCTCTTTTGGTAAACCAGTCATTATTCTCAAAGAACAGATTTCCGTCTACATACCAGCGGAAAACACCCGGCTCCCATTCAACAGCAAAGACATGATATTCCTTGGAAAAATCTCCGCCATCATGAAGTTCGTAAGTGCCCTGCTTCTGTGTATGTGGTTCTCCGAAATGAAGTGTACCAAACTGGCGGTTCGTAGAATCGCCCAGAACTTCCATGATATCCACCTCACCGCATTTCGGCCACTGCCCGTAAAGGTTCTCGTCAGTCGGCATCATCCAGAATGCCGGAAGAAATCCTTTACCTTCCGGAACCTTTATCTTTGCCTCAAAGATACCGTATGTGAAATCATGTTTACCACTTGTATTAACACGTCCGGACACATAACTTCCATCATCGTTCTTTACAGGCTGTATAACAAGTTCTCCGTCTTTTACAAAAGCGTAATCACTGCTTGCAACATACTTCTGAAGCTCACTGTTTACCCATCCAACCTGATGAGCCTCATAGTTCCAATCATCTTTTGATAGTTCGCCTTCGTAGTCGTTGAACTCATCTGCCCAAACTAAACTATATTCATCTGTGACATAATCAAACACTTCATCTTCCGATGCCTGCACAGCCTCTGTTACAGTGTCTGTTGCCGCCTCTGTTACCGCTTCTGTTTCGGTATCCGTTGCCGTCTCTGTCACAGCTTCCGTATTCTCAGGTGACGTCGGAGGATTCTCCTTTACACCACATCCCGAAAGAATAGCTAAACCCACAAGTGTCACAGTCAGAAAACTTTTTCTTTTCATTTGCACACCTCTCATATATAAAAATCCCCCGACATATCTAGAATATATCAGGGGATAATAGTTATATACTATTTAAAAACAAAAAATATCAAAATGATTAACCGTTTTTAATGTAATACATTTTAGAGCACTTCTCTCTTACTCCTCACTCCGGAAATATCGAACACTAATCCTATAAGGGCAAAGAAACCTCCCATTCCCATGAAAAGAATGTATAAGAATTTTGTTCCGTCATCTCCTTCTATTATCATTACGTGAGGATCCGCCGGATCGTAATGAACCATAACAGTCTGACCTACAGTGAATTTACAAGGCGAACGGTGTACCGGAGACATTTCCGTATATGTCTCATCTCCGACAGTATATTCCACAACAGGTGCATAAACTTTTGACTTATGTCCGTCTTCATCCTCACTATAAGCTTCATCAAGCATTATAACAGTTGCCTTTGCTTCGCCGGTACATGCATCTGTCTTCTTTTTCGCATTGATCAGCATGATCATTCCGACGATCATGAATGTCAGACCCACAATCGTGAATACTATACCGATGATGAGTAAAGGATTCTTTCCTCTTTGATTTCTGAAATTTACATTTCCATCCCACTCGTTCAAAGTCTTCTCCTTACTTGTCTGCCTCGCAGTATATACATCTGTATATTCTCTTCTCCGGATCTGTAAGCTTAAATATATGATCGATGCCCGGCTCGATTGCCGTTATACATCTCGGGTTCTTACATTTCTTAATATTTATGAGTTTCTCAGGAAGATCCACCCTCTTCTTCTCAATGGTCTCACCGTTCTTTATGATACTTACCGTAACGGTAGGATCGATATATCCTATAACATCAAGATCCAGATCATACTCATCTTTATCAATCTTAATGATGTCCTTTGTACCCATCTTCTGTGACTTAACCCGCTGGATTAGCGCAACGCTGCAGTCAAGCTTATCAAGTCCGAGATCATAATATATCTTCATGGCATTTCCTGCCGTAATGTGATCAAGTACGATTCCGTTCTGAATACTGTCTATCTTCATATCTGCCTCCTAACCTGCTATTCTGCACTGATTTCCAAAAGCTTCATAATGAGTGCCATTCTTACATATTTTCCGTAAAGCACCTGTCGGAAATATGCCGCTCTCGGATCGTTATCGACTGCCGTTGCAATCTCATTTACACGAGGAAGCGGATGAAGAATTCTCATATCCTCTTTGGCAAGTTTCATCTTTGCCTTATCGAGAATATATGTATCTTTAAGTCTTACATAATCAGCCTCGTTGAAGAAACGTTCTCTCTGAACTCTTGTCATATAGAGGACATCGAGCTTTCCGATATTTTCTTCCAGGGATTCAACCTCTTCAAAAGGGCATCCCGCAGGTCTGATTACTTCGGAAATGATATAATCCGGAACCTTGAGTTCCTTCGGTGATATAAGTACGAACTTTACATTTTCATATCTTGAAAGTGCCTTGATAAGGCTGTGTACCGTACGACCGAATTTAAGATCTCCGCAGAGTCCGATGGTGAAATTATCAAGATGGCCTTTTTCCTCAACTATAGTGAGCAGATCCGTAAGTGTCTGAGTCGGATGATTATGGCCTCCGTCTCCTGCATTTATAATAGGCACCGGAGAATACATGGATGCAAGCTTCGGTGCACCTTCGTTAGGATGACGCATTGCGATAATGTCCGCAAAACATCCCACAACTCTTACAGTATCTTCAACACTTTCTCCCTTTGTTGCAGAAGAAGACGATGCTTCCGAAAAACCGAGAACACTTCCGCCGAGTTCAAGCATAGCCGATTCAAAACTGAGTCTTGTTCTAGTACTTGGCTCATAAAAAAGTGTGGCAAGCTTTTTATACTTACATACCTCTCTGTACTTATCCTTGTTTCGCATGATATCCTGCGCAAGGGCAAGCATATCATCGATTTCCTCCTTCGAAAGATCCATAGGGTCAATTAAGTGCTGCATAACATTCCTCCCTGTTTATCATAGAATTTTGCCAAAGGAAAGCCCCGAGAAAAACTCAGGGCTTTTAGTTTAATAATTATTAATAAGAGTATACATAACCGCTTTCTCGGCATGACGTCTGTTCTCTGCTTCATCAAGAATAGTTTCAAGATGCTTCTTCTCAACGCTTTCGGAAATTTCAAAACCGACATGCATCGGCATGTCATGAAATACGATCGCTTTGCTTCCTTCAAGAAGCTCATCGTTGATCTGATAAGGCATCATCTTTGCAAGAGTTTCTTCCTTCTGCTTCTGATATGCCGGATTGTTAAAGAATTCCATATCAACCCATGTATCGGTATAAAGAATATCCATATCCTTCACATATTTTTTTGCTTCTTCCATAGACATTGTCGGATCGAGTTCAACATAATAGCCGGTTAACTTCGCTTCTTCGTAGAAATCAGGACCGCATGCTGTATTGTTAACAAGCGGTGTAAGACCGTATATGGTTCCCATCTTCATCTTTGCAAAAAACTCAACCAATGAATTAAATACATTGTTCTTTGCTCCGATATAAAGAAGCTTAACGTTAAGAGAGCCAAACTTCTCAAGTATCGTAAGAGCATCCGCAAGAATCTGACACGGATGATAAGAACTGTCACATCCATTGATAAAAGGAACCGTAACATTATCACCGAAAAGTTCAACTGTCTCGTTCTTAACAAGACGAGCCATGATTATATCTACATTTCTGCATACATATTTAATCTCGGATACAGGCTCTCCAAGTACGAAATTGGAGTCTTCCCAAAGCTGGTTGAAATAGGTTCCGCCGAGTTCCGTAATACCTGTTGAAAATGAAAGAAATGTTCTGGTTGAAGTTTTCTCAAACAGTGTATAAAGTTTTTTACCCTTAAGACTGTCGGCATACTTCTCAGGATTCTTCTTCATATCAAGTGCAAGTTCAAGGATTCCCATCAGTTCTTCTGCTGTGAAATTCTTGAAGTTAAGCATATTTTTCATATCAGAAACCTCTTTTCGAATTATTCATCAAGAGCACTTTTTCGGAAAGCGCTCACTGAAGCATATTGTAACACGAGATTTTACTCTAAGCAATTAAAATAAGAATCTTTCGGGGAGTGTCACATTAAAATCCTTTGCGAGTTTTCTGAAATCATCAGGCATAATGGTCTGAAGTTTATCCGGACGTATCGACAGAACCTTTACAAGTATCTCGGCCGCTTTCTCTATTGTATGCATAAGTCCGAATGTCAGATCAAAATCCTCTCCTGTGGCAAAAAGTCCGTGATGAGCCCACACTGCCGCATCATACTTTTCCATAAGTTTCTCGGTAGCAACGGCAATATCTCTTCCACCCGGAACCATCCATTCCACTACTCCGACACCATCCGGAAATACAACCGGACACTCTGTGGCCATCTCCCATAACTCTCTTGTAAACACTTCATCTTTAAGCGGAAGGACAAATGTAAGGGCTATAACATTTGTAGTATGTGCATGATATACCACTCTGTATCTTCCGTCCGTAAGTTTCTTCTTAACCTGATGATTCATGAGATGTGTCGGAAGTTCCGAAGTCGGTCTTCCGCCGTTAACAAGGCCCCACCTTATCCGGTAATTCTCTCCTTTATCGTCAATCTCTATTATGCATATCGAGTCTTCCGGGTCACTCATGACATTTCTGAAATACTTTCCGGAACCCGTTACCAGAAAGTATTCGCCTGCAAGAAGCGGAACGCTTACTCCTATCTCTTTCCACTCTCCGCAAGTGAAATTCTCCTTTACCGATCCGACTTCTTCTTCCTTAATCCTATAAGACAGATTTCCTCCGTTTCTCTCATGCCATCCCATGTTCCATCCGTCATCGGCCATTCTTAAAAATCCTTTAAAAAATGCCGCTTCTTCAATCTTCATAATCCATTAAATCCTCTCTTTATATTTTCCGTAAATTATCTCTTACTGAGTACTTTATCCTCATATTCTTTGATCTTGTCATACCAGGAAAGATCTCCGTCCACTCCGCACTCACTGCAGTACTTATCCCATACATCGCCCAAAGGATATGTCTTCAGCTGTTCCTGAAGTATCATCAGCTCCGTCATACGTCCTTCTTCCTGAAGTTTTTTCTCGAGATCATGTGGAATCAGCATAGCTGCCATAAGTGCCTTCTCAAGACTTCTGTATCCTATGATCCATGCCGCAACACGGTTTATGCTTGCGTCAAAATAATCGAGTGCCATATGGATCCTGTTAAGCCCGTCACATCTTATGATCTCCTTTGCAAGCTCTTTCGTCTCGTCATCGAGAAGCACTACATGGTCCGAATCCCAACGGACAGGTCTTGTTATATGAAGTGCTATCTCGTCATAAAAACAAAGAAGTGATGAAATCTTATCCGATACATATTCAGTCGGATGATAATGCCCATTATCCATGAGTGGGATAACACCCTCATGAGTTGCCGCAAAGCTCAGTGTAAACTCCGCACTTCCCGCGGTATAGGACTCATAACCGATTCCGAATACCTTTGACTCGACACATACCTTCACAAGGTTTTTATCATATTCCTGAGATAATATCTGCTCAAGTGAATCCTTATATCTCATTCTCGGTCCCAGGCGGTCTCCCGGTATATCCTTATATCCATCCGGTATCCAGATATTCATAACACAGAGTTTTCCGGTTTCTCTCGCAAGATATTCGCTTATTCTGAGACACGCCTTGCCGTGCTCTATCCAGAATCTTCTTACATTTTCATCCGGACTTGTAAGTGTAAGCCCGTCCTTAACCATATCATGTGAAAAAAATGTAGGATTAAAATCTATTCCTATATTTCTGTCTTTCGCAAACTTAACCCATTTTTCAAAATGCTTAGGCTCAAGCTTATCTCTGCCTACTGTTTCACCGTCCTCAAAAATAGCATAGCTTGCATGAAGGTTCAGCTTCTTGGTTCCCGGCATCATGCTCATTGCCATGTCCAGGTCACTCATAAGTTCTTCGGGAGTACGTGCTCTTCCGGGATAGCTTCCCGTTGTCTGGATTCCTCCCGTAAGCGGTCCGTCCTGATCAAAACCCTTTACATCGTCGCCCTGCCAGCAATGTACTGATACACTTGCATTTTTCAGTGTCTCTATTACTTTATCCGTATCTATACCGAGTTGACCATACATTATTTTTGCATCTTCATATCTTGTATTCATAATTATAACCTCCGTCTACTTTTTGCCTGATTCTTTAATCTTTGCATGTGTTCTTGCATCGGTAATATCTTTATACACTCCGTCACTTATCATCTGTACAAATATATTACCTATCGCCGTCGCCTCCGTCGGGCCGGCATATACCTTCTTCCCCGTATATTTCTCTATGAGTCTGTTAAGATATTCAGCCTTTGAACCACCTCCGACTATATGGATCGTTTCGTATTCTTTTCCCGTTATCTTCTCGAGCTCATCAATGGTCTTCTTATAGTATACCGCGAGGCTTCTGTAGATCAGTGATGCATAAGCGCCTATACTGTCCGGTACAGCTATTCCCTTTTTTTCGCAGGCACTGTCGATTGCTCCCGTCATACTGTCGGGTGACAGGAATATGTTGTCGTTCACATCCAGAACATTACTCATTTCATCCGGATCATCTGTTTCATAAGCTTCCGCGAGCCGCGATATGATCTGATAATCATACACATCATCATACTCATGTCTTACGGATTGGATCATCCACATTCCCATTATGTTCTTGAGAAATCTGTACCTTTTTTCGACGCCGCCTTCATTTGTAAAATTACTCTGTCTTGCCGACTGCGAACAATCCGGAGCGGTTCTTTCGGTTCCGAGAAGCGACCATGTTCCCGAACTTATATATACTGTTTCCTTATCAGTCGGAACCGCCGCAACTGCCGAACCCGTATCATGAGATGCAACTTTGACAAACTCAGTATTGAATCCTACTTTCTCCTCAATATCCGGTTTCAGTTTTCCGATCACTGTTCCCGGATTTACGATTTCCGTGAAGAGACTCTTTTTTAATCCGAGTCTTTCGATCAGTTCCTCATCCCATCTGCAGGAAGCCGCATTTACAAGACCTGTTGTGGTAGCATTCGTATATTCCGTGGAAATGTTTCCCGTCAGCCTGTATGCTAAATAATCGGGAAGCAGCAGAAATCCGTGTGCTTTGTCGTATACATCTTTTCTTATCTTCTTATCATTAAATAGCTGATATATCGTATTGAAATTCTGCTTCTGTATACCCGTATGCTCATATAATACGGCCGCATCTACCAGTTCCTCGAGTTCTTTATCCGTACCTAATGTTCTGTGATCCCTGTATGCATATACACTGTCAAGAAGCTGACCCTCTTCATCGATCAAAGCATAATCGACTCCCCAGGTATCTATTCCCATAGAACACGGAATCTTTCCCGCTTCGGCACACATTTTCATTCCGCGGAGCACTTCACAAAACAGCCTTTCCACATCCCACAGAAGCTTTCCGTCGACATTATCCATGTGATTTTCGAATCTGTATATCTGCTCCGTTATAAGCGTGTTTTCTTCGATATGCGCAAGGATATGCCTTCCACCCGAAGCCCCTATATCCACTGCAAGATAATATTTTGTCATAATGTTACACCCCTCTTAAATATTGCCATATCATGGTACCCTGCTTTTTCCGAACAGACCTTCTCTCCTTCGGCACAGGCTATGATCTTTTTTATAAGACGGTCAGCCGATTCCTGTCGGCTTTTACCTTCCGCCAATTCTCCCGCATCATAATCTATCCAGTTTTTCTTCCTCTTCGCAAGATCGGAATTGGATGAAATCTTCATAGTGGGAACAGGTGCCGCAAAAGGAGTCCCCCGTCCCGTGGTAAAGAGGATAAGTTGCGCATGAGCTGCCGATAAGGCGGTTGCGGCAACCGGGTCGTTTCCCGGAGCATATAGCAGATTAAGTCCCTGCTCGCAGATTCTCTCTCCGTAATCGATTATTCCTCTTACTGCGGATGTTCCCGATTTCTGAGTACATCCCAGAGATTTATCCTCAAGAGTCGTTATGCCTCCGGCCTTGTTACCCGGAGATGGGTTCTCGTATATGTTCTGACCGTTCTGCATAAAATAGGATTTAAATCTGTTTATCATATCGACAAGTTCGTTAAACAGTTCCTCATTCACGCATCTATTCATAAGAAGCTTTTCGGCGCCGAACATTTCAGGCACTTCGGTCATTATGCAGCTTCCGCCCGCTTGGGAGATCTTATCTGCCACAACTCCCAGGAGAGGATTTGCCGTTATTCCGGAAAGTCCATCCGATCCACCGCACTTGAGGCCGATCGTAAGCTTATCGATTCCCACCGGTGTACGGCCTTCCTCCGCTGCATTTACTATAAGTTCCTTAAGAAGCTTTTCCCCTTCCTTTATCTCATCTTCTACATTCTGACATATGAGGCATCTTATACGATCCGGTTCGTAATCCCCCATCTTCTCTATCACGGCCTCAATACCCGAATTCTCACATCCGAGCCCCAACAGCAAAACCCCTGCCGCATTCGGATGCGTTGCAAGTCCCGCAAGCACTCTCTCGGTTGCTTCCTTATCTTCTCCCGTCTGCGAACAGCCGAAGGGATGAGTAAATGCAACGACATCATCTGTATATCCCGAAATACTGCTTCTATATTCATTACCGAGTGCTGCAAGTTTTCTGGCTATATCATTTACACAGGCAACCGTGGGTATTATCCAGATTTCGTTTCTTATACCCACCTCACCGTTTTTCCTTAAGTATCCCATAAACCGGTCCGGGATATCACTGATATTTTCCCGCTGCACGATCGGTGCCTTATCCGGCTCATAACGGTATTCTATTATGCCTTGAAGACCGGTTTTTACATTATGAATATGTACCCATGATCCTTCTTTTATATCATGAGATGCATACCCTATAATATTACCGTATTTTACGATTGCTTCACCTTTATTTATATCACAAAGAGCTATCTTATGCCCCTGATTTATATCCTCTTCGGCTATAATTATTTCACTGTCTGATATCTCTATCCTGTCCCCTGCTTTGACACTTCCAAGCAGTACGGCAACATTATCCTCCGGACCTATTTTCAGAGCCTTCATATTCCCTCCTACTGTTGTTTTCGAATCGCTTCGCGTATGTTCTGCACTTTGCTTTGCCCGTTCAGGAATCCTTCGCGTTGCTCAGGAGCATCGATAACGCGCGTCTCGGACTTTCTGCGATCTCCTTTACAAGGCAGGCTACCCTTTGTTCGGATAAACCCGCTTCACTCAGATTTCTTCCCCACAATTCTTTCTCGGACATAACTCTCTTCACGTAATCTTCTATGTCCAAAACCGCAGCGTTTTCGAATATCTTCTTTACCTTATCCTCATCCCTTATCTCATACGGAACTTCCTTACCGTTACATATTCTCTTCCCGACGAGGCGTCCCTCTTCATCACGACCGGCCCTGTAAAATGCAAGAAGCGCCGCGAATGAAAAAAGCATTTTTTCAGGCACTTTTCCGAACATATCAATGTAATCCAGCATGGCAGGCATACATCTTGTCTTCCACTTTGATATACTGTTAAGTGCTATGGCTGATAACTCATGCCTGATATACGGATTCTTAAATCTCGCGATCACCGAATCCGCAAAACTTTCCGATTCGGTCTTATCCATATCAAGTGTAGGTATCACTTCTTCTTTCAGAAGTCCGTTCACAAAATCATATATCGTTTTATCCGACATAGCCTGCGATACCGTATCATATCCCATCAGATAAGCAGCCGGCACAAATGATGTGTGAGCTCCGTTAAGTATCCTGACTTTTCTTTTCTTATACGGCTTTATATCATTTACATATAAGACCGGAAGACCCGCTTTATGCAGCGGAAACTCATCGCTTATATCCTTCTTTGGCTCAATGACCCATAATCCGAAAGATTCTCCGGTCACTATCAGTTCATCCTTATAACCCCACTCTTCCCAGAGACTTTCGGCTTCTTCCGCCGGGTATCCCGATATGATACGGTCCACCAGTGTCGAGCAGAATATGCACGCTTCCTCTATCCAATCGATAAATTTCTTTTCGAGATCCCACAGATCCGCAAGCCTTAATATACATCTCTTTAACTCTGCTCCGTTATCATCGATCAGTTCCACCGGAATAATGACAACTCCCTTTTCTCTGTCTGCTTCAAACGTCTTATATCTCAGGTACAGAAATTTGGCAAGCTTGCCGGGAAAGCTTGCCGGAGGATCAGATGAGAATTTATCACTGCTATCAAATACTATCCCGGCTTCTGTTGTATTTGAAATTATAAATCTTAGATCGGCATCTTTCGCCAGTTCCATAAACCTGTCATAGTCATCATAACAGGAGTATGCTTCAGATACGCAGCTTATCACCCTGTTACATATTCCTTCTTCCCCTCGCAGTGAAGTAGTATATAAACAGTTCTGTTCTTCAAATGCTTTTGATAAAGAACCCTTTCTCGGCTTAACTATGATGACCTCGGCATTCATGACTTTCTCATCATTCGCCTTATCTATCATTTCATCTACAAACCCTCTCAGAAAATTACCTTCCCCGAATTGAAGTATCTTAACCTTTTTTCCTTCCGTTTTATCACTACTGCCCTTTTCGCTCATATATTCTCTTATATTTTTCATGATCAACTTCCAATCTTGTAATTTTTAGCACATTTTTGTGTAAGTGCTTACATTTTTGATTTTACATCTACATTCTTGATAAGTCAACACATTCCCAAATTATTAATACTTGTAAAAATGTCGAAAATGGTGTAATATCATGTAAACGGTTACACTATGGTGGATAGTATATTTTTACGATCACAGAAGGGGACGATCGACTATGAATATTTATGATATTTCAAAACTTGCAGGTGTTTCTACGGCAACCGTATCTCGTGTTATCAACGGCTTTGATAACGTAAAACCCGCTACGCGCAACAAGGTTTTAAGCGTTATGGCCAGTCAGGGCTATACTCCAAACGCATTTGCCAGAGGGCTCGGTCTCAACACCATGAAGTCCATCGGAATAATGTGTGCGGATTCATCGGATATGTACCTTGCAAAAGCCGTATATTTCATAGAAAGAGATCTGCGCGAGGCAGGATATCACTGCATACTTACATGTACGGGTTATAACAGGGACAGCCAGCGACAGGCACTTTCTTCGCTTATGTCACAGCATGTAGACTGCATCATACTCGTCGGTTCTACCTTTATAGATAAAGATAACAAAAACAACAAGTACATCTACGATGCATCTTCCACCGTACCGATCATGATGTTGAATGCCGCGCTCGAACATAAGGGTATCTACTGCGTACTCTGTGATGATTACACCGCGACCCAGACCGCAACACTTGATCTTATCGACAGCGGCCGAAGAGACATACTGTATCTGTTTAATTCATATTCGTATTCCGCCGAGAAGAAATCCTCCGGATACAGATCAGCCTTCGAGTTAAGGAATATGACCTGTGACGAACGCTATCTTCAGTTCTTCAACGGATCATCTCAGGATATCGAAGGTGTATGCAGTTTTGTGAATAACCTTCATGAAAAGGGGCTCAATTTCGATGCAGTACTTGCATCAGATGATTTCCTTGCGGTCGGAGCACTGAAATATGCCATAAGAAAAGGCATCCGTGTTCCTGCCGAATTATCTGTGATCGGATATAACAATTCCATACTCACAAACTGCTCCGAACCGGAATTATCTTCCATAGATAACCATCTTGAACTGCTCTGTCAGAATCTCGTTAAGATATGTATCGGAACTCTTTCGGGAGAATCCATGCCTCAAAAGACGGTATTCGGCGGAGAACTGGTTCATAAAAAAACTACACTTCGTATAGAAAAGGAATAACAAGATGAAACAATTTATGGATGAGGACTTTCTGCTCACTACAGAAACTGCATCAAAGCTTTATCATGAATTTGCCGAAAATGTACCTATCATCGACTATCACTGCCATATAAGTCCAAAGGAAATATCGGAAAACAGACATTTTAGTAACATCACCGAAGTCTGGCTTGGCGGTGACCATTATAAATGGCGTTTCATGCGATCATGCGGCATAGATGAAAGATTTATAACAGGTGATGCAAGCGACAAAGAAAAATTCATGAAGTGGGCCGAATGTCTTTCCAAAGCAATAGGAAATCCGCTTTACCATTGGAGTCATCTGGAACTCCAAAGATACTTCAGCTTCCGTAAACCTCTGAGTGCGAAAACCGCAGAGGAAGCATGGGAAGTCTGCAATGAAGTTTTAAACAGACCTGATATGGGTGTGAGGAATATCATTAAAAATTCCAACGTTACTCTTATCTGTACCACGGATGATCCTATAGATTCTCTTATATATCACGATTCGATAAAAGCAGATGACTCCTTTGATGTAAAGGTTCTTCCGGCATGGCGTCCCGATAAAGCCATGAATATCGAAAAGGATGATTACCTCACATATATAAAGGCACTCGAAGATGCGAGCCGTACCGGCATACATACCTTTTCTGATCTAATAAATGCACTTAAGATAAGAATGGATTACTTTGCGGAAAGAGGCTGCATCGTATCGGATCACGCACTTCAGTATGTAATGTACGCTCCGGCTCCCGCCACTGAGATTGAACGCATCTTTACTTCGCGAATTAACGGTTCGGCCGTAACACGTGAAGAGGAGCTTAAATTCAAATATGCTTTTATGCAGGCAATGGCCGCCGAGTATTCAAAGAGAGGCTGGATCATGCAGCTTCACTATGGATGCAAGAGAGACAACAACAAACTTAAGTATGATGTATTCGGTCCTGATTCCGGTTTTGACAGCATATATAACTATGCACCATCCAATGAGCTTGCGGATTTCCTCAATGCTCTTGAAGAAAAGCACAGTCTGCCTAAGACCATCTTGTACAGTCTGAATCCTGTGGATAACGCATCCATCGGAACCATACTCGGATGTTTTCAGGATTCTACAGCTGTGTCAAAGATTCAGCAGGGAAGCGCATGGTGGTTTAATGATCATAAGTCCGGCATGGAAGAACAGCTTCGTTCCCTTGCCAACCTCGGTAACCTTTCCGGGTTTGTGGGAATGCTGACCGACTCAAGATCTTTCCTGTCTTACACAAGGCACGAATATTTCAGACGTATTCTCTGTAATATGTTCGGAAACCTGGTGGAAAGCGGTGAATATCCGGATGACTACGATACTCTCGGAGCAATAGTTAAAAATATCTGTTACAACAACTGTATCAACTATTTTAACTTTCCGGTGAATCCGATTTCCTGACAAAACTTACTAAACTTCCTACATATATATACCAAACTTCCTACACAAAAAGCTGCTGCAATGACTCACATCATTGCAACAGCTTTTTTACAATTCAATAACTTTTATTATCTCTCCGTTTAAATCCGTAATGATTTTTACATCTGCTTTTGTTTCAAATATAACTCTTCCGTCAATGCTGCCGCAGGATCCGGAATGAGTATTCTCAACTCTGTAAACATGTTCTCCGAGATACTGCTCATAGGTACTTTCTATTCCGGTAGAACATCCCCAATAAAGCTGCATCCTCTCCCTGTGAACGCCATACATTCTCGATACATATTCCATTACGGAAAGCATTGCCGGTCCGTATGAATCAATCTGACCTTCGAGCGATACTTTGGAAATCCTGCCCGTGAAAGGATCGAACTGCTGTACAAACTTACATTCATCCTTCAGTGCATCTATAAGGCACTTACCGAGTTTCGGAATAAGGCTGTCATACCCGTAATTCTCCAATGCTCTGATGGCTCTCTGGTAGGTCAGAGCTTCACACTGCCCGCTCCAATTGTTTGTGGAAATGTTTCTGAACAGAGAATCACTTACCGCAACAGAAGGAAGCGGCATCCTTGTCCAGAATTCCTCAGGATTCAGTAAATGTCTCTTTACAAACGCATCTGCCATATCCCTGTCTATACTGTTCCAGTACATCGCCCGGAGTGTATTATGATACATTACCGGAAGCTCAAAATGATTCTTGTCCCTGTCAAAGCATGTTCCGCGCTCTTCGCTCCACAGATATTCCCGTATCTTCTTTTTTATCAGTTCCGCTTTTTCCTGCCAGGATTCCGCAAGCCTTTCCTTACCGAGTATACGGCTTATCTCAGCAAGAGTTTCACGTGCCGAATAAGAATAACTCATTATATCAAGAGATGCCATCGGTACTATCCTGCATCCCTCCGGAGGATATTCCTCCGACCAGGCATCCGGAGAATCCATATATCTTAAAGCATTATCTTCTCCCGTGTCATATTTACACCAGGATTCCAAACAACCGTCTCCATCACTGTCCCTGACTCTCCACAGATATTCATCGAATCTTTCAAGTGTCGAATAAAGCAGATCCAGATAATCCGGTCCCGGAGCCGCTATATAGTACATATTAAGTGCCGGAGCCGGAAAACAAAATCCCTGAAACTTATTAAACTGCGGAATCACTCTGCCATCTTCATATGCTATGGATCCCGGAATTCTTCCGTCTTCTCTTATATGCTCCATAAACATAAGCTGATTGTTAAGACCTACTTCTGTATTTCTCTTGGCATACATTTCTCCGCCCATCGGCTGAGTTTCAAGCCATATCTTTTCGTAACCTCCGCCCTCCACCAGAACCTTTCTTCCCGAAAAATCTCTGATGTTCGGCAGACATTTTCTCTCGGCCTCATCATACAGATGCTTGACCGAAGTATCTTCTGTGTCAAATACTACTCTAGCCTCGTTATTCACCCTTAATTTCCCCTATACTCCAATAGCCGAACTCGGCTACGGCCTTCTTTTCAAGCATATCATGCACATACATTCCGAAATGTGCTCCGGTAAAACCTCTGCAATGTTCATCGGTAAGTAATCCCGTGCATCCCTTCTCTTCTATCTCCTTAAGTATTCCGTGTTGTTCATAATAAAATGTGATATCGATCCCGTCCGTTTTTATTCCGAGTTTGATCTCTCCGTCATCTATATCAACCGGAGTTATCATATCGGTAATATCACCCTTATCGCTTTTTAAAAGAACGAGTACCGGTCTTCCGTCTTCTGAAACGGTCTTTCCCCATATATAGAAATTAAGGTTATCATATATATAGGTTATACCGGCAAGTTCCTCATAATGATGAGGTTCAAAATCCATAACCGTTTCCGCCCTGCATGACACGGTCTGCTGTCTTGTTGCAAGTAAAGATACATGATGAAGTGAATTCAGTGATTCTTCGCCTCTTATCCTCATTTTGTTCCGGGATACATCAATACTTGCAAACTCGTTATAATCCCATCGAAGAGATGAGTATATATTCTTTATCTCTGTTTCATCGAAATGATCCGTAAAGTCAGATACCGATTCCGTGTTCTTACATTCTTTAACCGATTTCGGTTCTTCCGTTTCTTCCATACCGAATCTTGTTCCGTGTTTTGTTCTGAACCATCCGTTTTCATCCTGCTCCATAGCCTGAATTGCGGTCTCTCTCCCGAGCAGACAGCCGTTTATAGCTTTCACCGGCCTTGAACAGAGATGAACCATATACCATTCATGGTCAGGAGTCTCAACTATATCGGCATGTCCGCATTTCTGCAGAACTCCGTCTCTGTCGGATGTAAGCACCGGATTATCCGGGCAGGTTACGTAAGGACCGTATACGCTTGCAGCTCCTGCCATTGTCACACAGTGTTCGTAACCCGTACCGCCTTCTGCCGCAATCAGATAATATCTGTCTTTGATATGATAGATGTGCGGTCCTTCCAGACAACCTATTCCCGAACCGTGATAAACCTCCGTACGTTCTCCGAGCGGCATCAGGCTGTCGGGATCAAGTTCCTGTACGGTTATTCCCTTAAATCCGTTGATCATATTTACGAGATATTTTTTTCCGTCCGTATCGTGGAACAGTGACGGATCAAATCCTATGCTGTTAAGATAGACCGGATCCGACCAGTCACCATATATATCTTCTGTCCATACCACATAATTATTGGTATTGTAAAATCTTCCTTTTTTAGTTTTTACATCGGTATAAACCAGATAAAACCTTTTACCGTCATAGCTGAGGCACGGAGCCCATACACCGCCCGATGGCGGATCGCCTATCAGATTTATCTGACTTTCCCTTCTGAGAGGAGACCGTATCTGTGTCCAGTTCTTTAGATCATGCGACTCAAACAACCTGACTCCCGGCCACCATTCAAAGGTGGACGTAGCTATATAATATGTGTCATTTACCCTTATTATACTCGGATCCGGACAAAACCCTCTCAGTATCGGATTCTTTATCATAGTTTACACCCTTATTCTTATAGTCTTAAACCTTATGCTTACAGTTTTAAACCTTAAGTCCGCTCGCACCTATACCTTCCACAAGTCTCTTGTTGAATATCATAAATATAACGAATACAGGTATAAGTGATAAAGTTGACATCGCGAACATTGCACCATAATCCGTCTTGGAAGCCGCATCCGCAAACATCTTTATAGCAAGTGAAGCTGTATATGATTCAGGCTTGCTGAGATAAAGCAGAGGACCCATATAATCATCCCATTTCCAATAAAACTGGATGATCACTGTGGTAACTATAGACGGTTTAAGCAGCGGTAATATTATATTAGCATAAACAGCATACTTACTGCATCCGTCAATTGTCGCCGCTTCGTCAAGTTCCCTCGGAATACCCTTCATGAACTGCATCATCTGATATATAAAGAATGCCTGTCCGCAGAAATACGGAAGTATAAGAGGTACATAACTGTTGGCAAGTCCGAGCTTATACCATATAAGGAATGAAGGGATCATAATAACCTGACCCGGAAGCATCATGGTTACAAGCATACATGTAAACCAAAACTTTCTTCCTCTGAAGTTTATTCTGGAAAATGCATATGCAACAAGAGATGAACTGATTACAGTTCCGAAAGTCGCGATACTCGTTATTACAAATGAGTTAAAGAAGAATCTTGCAAATGAGATTCCGCTGAATCCTTTCCATCCCGTAACATAATTACTCAGCTTGAAATTCTTCGGAATAAGACTAAGTGAGCCTCTGAGTATCTCTGAATTATCTTTAAAAGAACCGGATATCATCCAGAGAACCGGATATATCATGATAAAGCCCAGAATTATGATTGCCACATGGAATATTACCGACTTAATATTGTTTTTTACTCTTATATTATTCATTATTCATCACTTCCTTCGCCAAGCACCCAGAACTTTGAAGTTCTGAATATGAAATATGTTATGATACTCATCACAACCAGCATAACCCAGCTCATCGCACAGGCATATCCCATATGATTGTATTTAAATGCCTGATTATAAACATTGAGTGCATACATCATAGTACCATTGTTCGGACCGCCCGCTGTGATAATGAATGCCTGAGTGAATGCCATAAACGCCTGTATTGTCTGCATTACAAGGTTATAGAGAATAATCGGTGACAGACAAGGAAGTGTAATCCCCTTGAACATCTGCCATCCGCCGGCGCCGTCTATCTTTGCGGCTTCATAATATACCGAAGGTATTTCTTTCAGTCCCGCAGCAAAGATGATCATAGATGAACCGAACTGCCATACTGTCATAAATATCAGCGGATAGAGAGCAAGTTTCTCATCTCCGAACCAGTTGATCGTATTCAGTCCCATGCCGGCAAGTACAGAATTAAACAGTCCCTTTCTTGCAAACAGCTGCTTCCATACAAGTGCTACCGCTACACTTCCTCCGATGAGTGAAGGAAGATAGTAGAATGATCTGTATAAGGTAACGAGTTTACTGTTCTTGGTAAGGAAAAATGCAACCATAAGCGCAAATGCAAGTTTAAGCGGAACAGATATAAAAACGTACTTAAGAGTTATTCCCAGCGACTTGATGAAAACCTCATCATGAAACAACTGTACGAAATTAGCCCCTCCGACAAAGACAGCAGTTTTGTTTCCCATGGAATAATCCGTAAATGCATAATAGAACGATGTAATTATCGGGATAAGTGAGAAACATATAAATCCGAATATAAACGGAAAAGCAAATATATTTCCTGCTATCTGCTTATTATTAACAAATCTTGAAAAAACGGATGTACGTCCTGTCCTTTTCGACATAATGACCATCCCCTCCTTAAATATCCTTTTTCAAAGTTACAGGTACACTCTCCGAAGAAAGTGTACCTGTGCCCTACGTAGTATGTATTGATCGGTATCAGTTAAACAGCTTCTCTGCATCGGAGTATGTCTTATCCGCAGCTTCTTCTGCGGTAATATCTCCCGACACAACCTGCTGAATGTAGTTTCTGTAATTATCAACTACCTCATCCTGTCCCGCCGGACTGAGAACGTTAATCTTTTCAGGCATTTCAAATGTACTTACAAGACTTACGTAATCATACATAATCTTCTGACCGTCGGTTGCTTCAGCTTCAAGAGACTCACGAACAGCATCGTTTACAGGTATACCTCTCTCTCCCTTTAGAACATTATTACATTCCGTACTATTCTCAAACCAGCTTATAAACTTTGCTGCCTCTTCCTTATTCTGGCTGTCCTTGGAAACGCAAAGCATCTGTGATGACTGAACTACCGTACCTGCAGGACCGTCCGGACTGATTCTCGGAATCGGTGCAAGTGCAAGTGTTCGTCCTTCCCCGGCACATATATCATAAATCGTAGGGAACTGATTAACGGCTACCCATGTCATGGCAGCTTCACCTGTTACAAGGAAATCGTTCTCAATGTTTGTGATCTCCATCTCCGCACCGGCATCCGGTGAAGCACCCTTGTTAATAAGATTTGCTCTCATCTGGATGTAAGGTGTAAGCATCTGCGGATCGGTAAATCCCATTCCCGTAAGATCGAGATTAAAGAATCCGTATTCTCCTACCTTACCCTGCTGAGCTATGTAAGTTGAACATCCCGCTATAAACTCACTTGATGTAAAACCTGATGATCCGAAATGTCCTGTCTTCTCTGAAATAGTTATTGCTGCATTTTCAAAATCTTCCCATGTCCAGTTTTCTGTCGGAAGCGGAACTCCCGCTTCATTAAACATATCAACATCATAAGCAATTCCGTATGTATTAAGACCGTTGGAAAGACCTATCTGATTACCGTCCATATCCTGTGTTATCTTTAGATAAGCATCTGATATTCCCGAAGTATCCACTATACCGCTGTCAATGTACTCATCCATATACTGGATCTTATCGATATACTCAGGGAAGTTTCCTCCGAGCTGGAAGATATCCCATACCTGATCGGAAGCTACAAGTGTCTTGAGCTTTGTGAAATAACTGTCAAAATCATAGAACTCATATTCGATGTTTACATTCGGATGTTCTTTCTCGTACATCTCAATTACTTCGACCGTGAGGTCATGTCTTGTCTGTGATCCCCACCATGCCATTCTTAAAGTAACCGGTTCGTCGGTGCTTTCTGAAGCTGTATCCTTTTCTTCCTCTGTAGCTTCCTCAGCAACCGTAGTATTTTCCTGACTTCCCGAAGTAGCTTCGGTAGCAGTTTCCGGTGTTCCGCATGCTGTCAGCCCTAAGATCATTGAGGCTGCCATAAACGTTGCAAGCTTCTTTCTCATAATTAGTAAACCCCTTTCAACTAGATATTTTGGTAAAAATATTAAGCGATAACTTCCAGACCGTTTTATTAAGTTATCACTTGACGAGTTGATTATATTATGTAAGCACTTACAATAATACCAAAATATTAGCTGTATTTTTGGATTTTTACTGTTTTTTTGTGTTTTTTGTGATATCATGTTTGTAAAATGTGACAAAAAATATCAATCCGGAAAGGAATTTATAGATAATTTTATGATTACGAAAGAATATCATGACGGCATATTTATAGAGCAGCAGACGCGTGTTCCCACATTTATGATGAACTATGAACACACGCATAATTATTGTGAGATCTTCTATCTGAAAAAGGGAATGTGTACTTATACGGTAGAAAAGAAGAAGTATCATCTCAGTGCGGGAGACATATTTATAGTAAGAGCCGGAGACTCCCACAGCACATGTTACGAAGGTACCGAAGAATGCCAGAGACTTGTGATCGCATGTAATTCCGACCTTCTTCATAAGGAATTTCTCGACAAGCATCCCGAAGTATGTCGTACCATATCTACGTCCGGCAAAGTTGTCTTAAGCGACATGGTAAAGAATAAGCTTGAAGCTCTTTTTAGCGACATGATGTTTGAAAACGATATGCCTGATGACTACTCTTCGGATCTTATGATACTTCTGGTAATGAAACTTCTCCTTATAATCCAGCGTCACGGTATATTTGTTTATGAACAGCTTGATTCCTCCAACGAGATAAGCTCGGACATCGAACAGGCTATAAATTATATCGCCCTTAACTATTCTTTGTCACTTACGCTTGATGAGATATCTTCCATGTTCGGTCTGTGCCCATCGTACTTTTCAAAAAAGTTCAAGCAGGAAACCGGAATGACTTTTAAAGAATATGTAAATTACATACGCCTGCATAAAGCTATACAGATGCTTCTCACAACTGATGATTCCATTACGAAGATAGCCCTTGCCTGCGGCTTTAACAGCAGCAATTATTTTAAAGACTGCTTCCACAAGAGTTTTAATATATCACCGAGAGAATACAGAAAATTACGAATTTCCATTTGACGAGTAAGAGATTCAATGTTAGTATTTTGGTACACGGACTTGGAACCAGACCGCCCGGTTTGTGAATCATACAGTTTTTTCAGGAGACGTATTATGATTTATTATGTACTGGATTTCGGTGCAATCGGCGATGGTTCACACAGTGATACCGCAGCTATCCAGGCTGCAATCGATGCATGCCATAAAGCCGGCGGCGGCCGTGTTGTATTGTCCAAAGATCATATATTTCGATCAGGAACCATTTTCTTAAAATCCAATGTGGATTTTCATATTGAAGAAGGGGCAACTCTTCTCGCCAGCGATGTAATCAAAGATTTTGATGCATTTTCCAGCACTCTGACTTCCCCCGAAATAAGTGTTCCCACTTATGAGAATTGCGAATATCAGGGATGTCCTTCTATGTTTTTCATATATGCGAAAGACGAGACCAATGTAACAGTTTCCGGAAAAGGAATAATAGACGGAAATGAAGAGATATTTTACGGAAAGATCACTTCCTGGCATATAGACGGAAGTTTTTATCCTCGTGTACCTCTTATGTTTTTTGAACACATTGACGGCCTGACCGTTCAGGATGTTACTTTACGAAGAAGTGCTTTCTGGACCGTTCATCCCATAGGCTGCAGTAATGTAAACATAAACAACCTTTTTATCGATAATAACTTAAAGCTTGCAAACTGCGACGGAATCGATCCGGATCATTGTAAAAATGTAAGGATAACCAATTGCCGCATAAAGTCAGCGGATGACTGTATAGTTTTCAAAAATACCCACTACGGAAAAGCCTACGGTCCGTGCGAAAACATTCTGGTCGATAACTGCAATCTGACTTCCACAAGTGCCGCGATCAAGTTTGGCACCGAAAGTGAAGACGATTTCAGAAACATCACCATATGTAACTGCTGCATAACAGACAGTAATCGTGGTATATCCCTGCAGCTTAGGGATAACGGAAATATTGAAAACGTAAGCTTTGAAAACATATCAATTGATTGCAGAATGTTTTCACAGGAACACTGGTGGGGAGACGGTGAACCTATCGCCGTTACAGCGGTAAAACGTAAAAGTGATACAGCTATAGGTTTCATCAGAAATGTAACTTTCAACAACGTTTCATGTGTGTGTGAGAACGGAATTATGATCTACGGCGATCCGTCAGTCAACATAAACCGTATCTCATTCAAAAACCTACACATGAAGCTGCGGAATAAAACCGGAGACATCAGAACTACCAGAGATTTACGCCCGTGCGATGAATCACCTACGGTACCTGCATCCCCATCCTGCTTCTATGTACGCCATGCCGGCGATATAAATGCAGACCCGTTTTGTCTTGAAATCGATAGTGATCTTGCCGAACAATTTACACCTTTTATCGATACAGACGGATGTCATTCGACAAATATCAATACAGTGTTGAAATGCGGAGAGTAACAGATGGAAAGAATATTTAATATCGATAATCCCATATGGAAATTTATAGGTAACATTGCCGATATGTTTCTGCTTTCATTATTATGGTATATATGCCTCATCCCGCTTGTAACCGCGGGGTGCGGTACCACCGCAGTTTACTATGTGACTTTAAAAATGACCAGAGACCTTGAGGGAAAAACATTTTCACAGTTTAAGAAATCTTTTAAAATGAACTTTAAACAATCCACTGTAATGTGGGTTCCTGCAGTTATTATTCTGGCAATCCTTTTCCTGGATATCAGAATGGCCATGCTCAGTAATTCTGCAATAGGTCCTGTACTTGCGGGGTTCTTCTTTGTAACGGCACTTATAATATATCTTTTGTTATCCATGCTGTTCCCGTTAATTGCAAGATGTGAGGATTCAAATATAGCACAGCTGAAAAACTGTGCAAAAATATGCATTCGAAATCCTCTTGCGGTTTTATCAATTGCTTTGATCAATACTGCCACATTTTTGTTCGGATTATTTGTATTCTGGCCTTTGCTCCTAATAGCGCCGGGATTAAGCGCATACTTAAATTCTTATGTGATCAATCGTATATTCGATAAATATTCTATGGACCTGTTATAAAAAGCATCGGTGCCTGTTTCGGATAACTACCGAAACAGACACCGATATTTATAAGCTTATATACCTTTATTTGCCGAATCATATCGGCCGATTTAAGGAGGGTTTGGTAAAAAGCTTGACTGACAGAGCATTCCCGAAAATGCTACTGTCGTCACCGACTATGAGATTATCATTTTTATAGGCAGATAACACTCATTAATAATTTATCTGACTTACCGAAATAATACTTCCGTCCATCGCATTCATGACTATCGCTGTACTATATTCATTAGCCAAGAACTCCCACGCGGGAACAAATGTACATTCTTTCTGATCACTTGGAGAAGGCATCGGATAATACACCAGATACGCATCCGAAATATTAATCGTTTTTCCTGAAAAGACTGTAGGATCCATACTATCCGCAAGTTCGTTTTCAAGTGCCGGTACGAGACTGTCAAAACTCAGCACCGGTACATTATCGGATACCTTTTCTTCGAATTCATAATTATATGTATATCTGAATCCCATTATACCTTTATCAGTAAGGTAGACCTGTCCGTCACTGTATAAAGAATCTTCACTATCACCAAACGGAAGATAAACTTCCTGATTGCTTATATAACGTCCGAGATCAGCTATAAATCCGTTAATCTCAGAATTATCCGGGCCGATTTCATCAAAGCACTTCTTAATATCAAAAATGTTCTCCATTGACCAGCTATTTTCATATACCGTTTTCTGAAGTGCAGCCCCGGATACATAGAACAGCTGTTCCTTATCCTCTTCACTTCCTGTGACCCCAAACTGCATATAATTCTCAGGTATTTTTATCCCGGCTTTCTCTCTCAGAAACGACTCTGCATCTTTCAATTCCGATTCCCCGCTTCCTTTAAGCTTATCCGTGGCCAGGAAATCCTGTACGGTCGCCTGATTTCTTAAATCCTCGGGAATCCAGAAATTCATTACCGTATCAATATTGGAATTACCCAGAAAGTCTCCGACCTTCTTTGGAAAATATCCTATAAATGCTGTGTTATCCCGTTTATCAAATCCCAAAGAAAGCTGATATGTTACTCCGTTTACATCGCCTTCATATGTATGTATATAGTAATTCTCATCATCTACCCAGCCCGGCATATTTGAATTACTGACCTCTTCATCACGGGTTTTACTCTCTGCCGCTTCGGCAGCTTCCTCATTATAGGTAAGATATAATCCGATCATGCTATCAATCAATTCGCTTGAATCTCCATTATCCACACTTAAGACTCTGTCTGCTTTTTCTGCTCCGGCTCCCAACAGGCTGCTTACTGTCTCCTCTTCCTTAAAATCCGATTCTTCTATCTTCCTGATCTTATATGACGGAAGCTGTTCCGTATCTCTCACCGAAACATGGGCATCAATATTCACCGATATATCTCCTATAGTAAAATCACCTTTAAGATTGGCTTCTTCCCCACCAAGTTTATCCGAAAGGCTTCCTTCCAAATAGCTTCCCGGGTCAGCACTTCCTTCAGCACTCACTTCCGATGAACCGGTTTCGACTTCCGATTCACCTACGGTCACACTCTGCACGGTTCCTCCGTATTCCTCCACTGTTTCCGTCTGTTTGGCACCACATCCTGTAAGTGAGATTGCAAGTAACATTGCGATAATCCCTTTATTTATCTTTTTTCTGATCATAATAGTCCTCCACCCTTTTTATTAATCTAGTAATCATATATAATGTCAAGCAGACTTCCGTCCATGGCGTTCAGTAACACCACTACCCCGGCATTCGATGTTATAAACTCCCACGCCGGAATATATGTAGTCTCATCCGGGTTCTCCGGTGAATCAACCGGATAATATGCAATTCTCGCATATTCAAAGCATAAACTGGACTCCGGACATTGGGTCACATCCAGATTATCGGTTACAGCTTCTTCAAAGGCACTGATAACATTGTCGTAACTCAGAACCGGCACGTTATAAGACAGCACATCGTCAAACTCTTTATCGATTGTAAGATTGTAACCAAGGATAGCTTCATCGGTAAAATAAACTATTCCTCCCTGATGTATTCCGTTTATTCCCTGACTCATATCAAAGAAAAAATCCTGATTGGCGAGCGATGCGCCGTAAGACGCTTCAAAACCGTTAAATTCATAACTGTTCGGTCCCATATTTTCCAGAACTTCCTTCAGATCATATATATTTTCAAGATCCCTCAGGCTTTCATGACCGTTTTGCTGAAGCTTGGATTTTGAAAGAAATATTATATACTCTTTCGTATTTTCATATTCATCCTTCTGTATAAATCCTTCAGGTGTTTTCAGGCCAAGATCCGTTCTTATCTCACTGTCGGCCTCTGAAAGAATCGCATCATAATTTCTTTCCGGCTCTTCGCCTATTAATTCTTTTACATCCGGCACTGAAGCAAGTCCGGGCTCCATCCAGTATTCCGTCATATAATCGAGATCCGGATTCCCCAGAACCTCACCGGGATTCTTCGGAAAGTAAGCCACATACTCGGCTTTTTCTTTCTTGTCATAACCTAAGAATAATTCATACTCGACTCCGTCACTCATTCCTTCATAAGTGTGTATAAAATACTCTTCTTCATCCCGCCAGCCCGGTGCTGTCGTTGCCGTCATTATCTCTTCCGGGAGTTTTAAATCATCTCCGCTGACACTGTTATATTGAAGATATAAACCGTTTATTCCCTGAACCACTATCTCGGAATCGCCTTCGGCGATACTGAGGTCTCTTTCAATCTTCCTGGCACTGTCACCCAGAAGATTTTTAACTATCTCCGATTCATTAATCTCCGATTCTTCAATAGTTGATACCTTATATGAAGGAAGCTCTTCCGTATCCTTTACCTCAACATTGGTCTTTACATCAACCGATATACCCGAAGCCGTAAAGGTGCTTTCCCAGTAATGCTCGGCTCCGCCCAGCTTATCCACCAAACTTCCGTCCTCATCCGCAGACATATCTACAGCTTCTTTGACGGTTGTATCCCCCGTCTCTTCCGATAGCTGTTCTTCTGTCAACGTTGAGGCATCAGAAGTTTCCTCGATATTACCGTAATCTGCGACCTCGACTTTATCGCTTCCGCAGCCTGTCATAAATACCGACAGGCATAAAGCAAGTAATCCTCTGCTTATTTTTTTGACCATTTACTTTTTCTCCTAACCTCCAACAAAAGCTTAGCATGCTGATCTCTTTTGTTTACAACGTGATAATAAACTCAAAATGCATCCAAAATGCATACTAATGTTTAAGTAATTATTAAAATATATTAATTCGGAAACAAAATCATAGATTGAAAGAAAAAAACCGGCAGGAAATTCCTGCCGGATATATTTAATAATGTTATTATCCCTTTGCTGTACTTTTCGTCATTTTAAATTAGTTGAGATATCCCTTAAGCTTTTCAGCCATATCTGTCTTCTCCCATGGAACATCGATATCTGTTCTTCCGAAGTGTCCGTAAGCAGCTGTCTGCTTATAGATAGGACGACGAAGGTCAAGCATCTTAATGATTCCTGCCGGACGAAGGTCGAAGTTCTCTCTTACGATCTCAACAAGCTTCTCATCAGTAAGACGTCCTGTTCCGAATGTATCAACGAAGATTGATGTAGGTCTTGCAACACCGATGGCATATGAGAGCTGAACCTCACATTTATCCGCAAGTCCCGCAGCTACGATATTCTTAGCTACGTAACGTGCAGCATATGCAGCCGAACGGTCAACCTTTGTAGGATCCTTTCCCGAGAAAGCTCCGCCGCCGTGACGAGCGTATCCGCCGTAAGTATCAACGATGATCTTACGTCCTGTAAGTCCGGAATCTCCGTGAGGTCCGCCGATTACAAAACGTCCTGTCGGATTGATAAAGAACTTTGTATTCTCATCGATCATATCCTCAGGAAGAATCTCATCGAAGACATACTTCTTTATATCCTCATGAATCTGCTCCTGTGATACTTCCTCACTGTGCTGAGTTGAAAGAACAACCGCATCAAGTCTTGCAGGCTTTCCTTCTTCGTCATACTCAACCGTAACCTGAGTCTTTCCATCAGGTCTGAGATAAGGAAGTGTACCGTTCTTACGAACTTCCGTAAGACGTCTTGAAAGCTTATGTGCAAGTGAGATCGGATATGGCATAAGCTCTGGTGTTTCAACTGATGCATAACCGAACATCATACCCTGATCTCCGGCACCGATTGCTTCGATCTCCTCATCGCTCATCTGATTTTCTTTAGCTTCAAGAGCCTTATCAACTCCCATAGCTATGTCTGCACTCTGCTCATCTATTGAAACAATAACACCGCAGGTATCGCAGTCAAAACCGTACTTAGCTCTGTCGTAACCAATCTCTCTTATTGTATCACGTACAGTCTTCTGAATATCTACGTATGCGCTTGTAGATATCTCCCCCATAACAAGTACAAGACCTGTAGTTACTGCTGTCTCGCAGGCTACACGGCTGTTCGGATCCTGACGAAGCATCTCGTCAAGGATAGCATCTGAGATCTGATCGCAGATTTTATCCGGATGTCCTTCTGTAACGGACTCAGATGTAAAAAGTCTTCTTTCCATTTTTGCTCCTTTCATAAATACAGTACCGGCATCGAGGAAGTGAGGAAAGCACTTCCTCGATGATGCGAGCTCGCCAAAGTCGGATATCTGCCGAAGGCAGATATACATGGCCTAAAGCATTATGCTCTTTCACACAAGTGTGAGAGCATATGCTTTAAGCCATACATATGCTTCGCATATTGCGACCTTGGCTCGCTTAACGCACAAAAAATCCGGCTGTGAGCACAGTCGGATTTGATAGTTTCATTCTTTCAAATCCTCTTATTGCTCACGTAATAACGTGCTCAGGCAGGCACCTTCGTATGCATCTAATATCCCTATTAAATGCTATCGGGTTGCCGTGGCTTCATCGTTCCTTGTAACTCCACCACTCTGAATAAGAGTATTTTCTTTAGTCAACATATAGAAATTACAATATAATCTCTTATTTGTCAATATAAATTTCTTTTACGGAATCTCTGATTATCATTTTACACGGTATATCGAATATCTCCGGTTCTTCTTGTCTCGTACGCTTCCCGGAATTTTCAATCCTGTCTAAAATCAGTTCGGCAGACTTTTTCCCTATCGCCCTAAGCGGTAACTCAGTGGTTGTAAGCGGTGGCCGGAAGAATGAAGATATATTTTCATTATCGAATCCCGCTACAGATATATCATTTCCGACAAGCATATCTTTCTCATACAGAAAATCATATATTCCTCCGGTCATACGATCGGATATTCCAAAAAAGGCCGTAACATTTTTATCAAAAAGTCTTTTTGCTCCCGCATAACCCGACTCCCTTGACCAGTCACCGTAGTATATGAGATCCGGATCATAAAAAATTTTATTGTCATATAAAGCTCTCTGATAACCCGAAAGTCTTTTCACGGTATGAATATTATCGGCACGGCCTCCGACAAATCCTATTCGCTTATGCCCTTTACCGATAAGATAGGATACCACCTCATAGGCAGAGGATTCGTCATCGATAACAACCGACGGAATATCTTTTGAATCAGAAAATGCATAACACATTACTATCGGAAGTTCAAAGTCTCTGTTAAAGGTTTTGATCACTCTTGCATGACCTGCCACATATATGACTCCGTCAATCTGAGAGGATCTTATATCTCTAATGATCGGATTAATGATCGAGCGATATTTTTCTTCATCTCCGTACCAGGTATCCTGCCATCTGTCATACAGACGCAGATTATAAACAACTACCCTGTAATCCCATTTTTCGCATATTTCCACTATGCTCTCTATAATAGCCGGAGATGTAAACTGTGCTATATCTTCTGATATGACAGCTATGACCTTTGACCTTCTTTTTCTGAGGCCCTGTGCTATGGCGTTCGGTGTATAACCGTATTCTTCCACTGCTTTCAGTATTTTCTGCCTTGTTTCTTCACTTGTTTTGGCTTTTCCGTTCAAAACATTTGAGACCGTTGTAGCGGATACTCCGCATATCTCAGCTATTTCTTTTATGGTAACCATAAACTCTCCCTGCTAACCTGCTGTCTTATACACCCATCGAGCGAATGATACAGATGTATAATATCAATACGTCTCATTTTTTTCAATCTGCGATTTTAACTCGTCGGACTTCACATTGATGTTCTGTAATGATATAATTAATAAAATTTTCCATTTATTCGGAGGAATCTTACTATGATAAAAGATGATTGTATATTCTGTAAGCTTGCAAACGGAGTTTTCCCGACAAACAGTATATATGAGGATGATGACTTTAATGTTATCCTGGACGCAAGTCCTGCAAACAGAGGACATGCTCTTATCCTTCCTAAACAGCATTTCGATAATCTCCATGAAGCAGATGATGAAATTCTTGCAAAGGTTATGCCTCTTGCAAAGAAGATTGCCGCTGCCGTTAAGAAGGTTACCGGCTGTGACGGAGTTAACATTATCCAGAACAACGGTCCTGCTGCGGGACAGACGGTATTTCATCTTCATATACATGTAGTTCCTAGATTTAACGATGACTTTGAATTTGAATGGCCGCATAAGAGCTTTTCGGATGAAGAGCAGTCCGCTACAGCAGCAGAGATTGCGGCTGTGTTAAAGGGGGAATGATCTATGCCAATCACGGCTACAGTAAAAAAGTATAAGGATGAGGATGTCATAGTCCTTAAATCAGACTGTTATGAAGCAACGATCGCACCGTTTATCGGAAGCAATGTAATGCGTATGCGTAACAATGAGATGGATGTGGAGTTTTTCAGATATGATGAAAATCTTTCCATAGAAGAACTTAAGGCTGAATCTGTTATATACGGAATGCCTACACTCTTCTACGGCAACCGTCTCGGCAAGGGTGTACTTAAAGCATCGGATTATACTTACCAATTCACTCCAAACGATGCCGAGGGTAATTATCTTCACGGATTTCTTCATACAAGACAGCATGAGATAGTCAGCACTGAAGTCCGCAACAGCCAGGCTATAGGAAAAACGCGATATATTTACGATGAGAAAGATCCGCTGTTCGAGGTATTTCCTGTAAAATTCACGGCAGACTTTACATTTACACTGAATGATGACGGCCTCTATTATGAGGTGACTATTACCAATAATTCCGACAGGCAGCTTCCTTACAGTATATGTAATCACACTTGTATATGTGCTCCTTTCACCAGCACCGGCAAAGCTCTCGATACAAGAATCTTTGCAACCATAGGTGATGAGAAATGGCTGCTTAATAATTTTTGTCTTCCGACAACGGAAACTGCTCCACTTGATAATCACGATAAGCAGTATCAGACAGGTTCTATGGTTCCTGTAGAGCATATTATCGATAATGATATATATCCATCCGTTCTTGCCGACTTAGACGGACAGCCTTTCAGAGGCGCGATCATATCCGATCTTGTTTCCGGCAAAGAGATTTACTACGAAGTTGATGATGCTTTCAGATTCTGGATATTCTGGAATCACGGAGGCGACAAGGGATATATATGTCCGGAACCTATCACATGGATGATCGATGCACCGAATCTTCCTCTTCATAATGAGGAATCCGGTTATATAGAACTCGCTCCCGACGAAGCAAAGACAGTAAAAGAGCATATTTACAGCAGGCAGAAAATATAATGCCCTAAGGATATAATCTTAATAATATTCAATGGTTCAGAGCACCTAATTCTCCTTGAGTTTTAGGTGCTCTTATACTATAATTCTATACATCTGTTTATTCAGACGGGTTTATATTTATTAAAATTTAAAAAGAAGGGAAGGTAACAAACTTATGAAATTTGGTTTCTTTGATGATGCTGCCAAAGAGTATGTCATCACATCACCAAGAACTCCTTATCCATGGATCAACTACCTTGGAACAGAGAGCTTCTTCTCACTCATTTCAAATACAGCCGGAGGATATCATTTCTACAAGGATGCTCGTATGAGACGTATCACAAGATATCGTTACAATAACGTTCCTGTAGATGTCGGCGGACGTTACTTCTATATCAACGATGACGGAGTAGTTTGGAATCCGGGTTGGTCACCTGTCAAGACCGAACTTGACTTCTATCAGTGCCGTCACGGTATGGGCTATACCATTATCACAGGTAAGAAGAACGAGCTGAAAGCTGAAGTTACCTTCTTTGTTCCTCAGGGATATAACGGTGAAGTACAGAAGGTTGTTCTTAAGAATGAAGGAACAACACGTAAGAGCTTTACACTCTTCTCATTCCTTGAGTGGTGTCTGTGGAACGCTGAAGATGATTCAACAAACTTCCAGAGAAACTTCAATACAGGTGAAGTTGAGGTTGAGGGTTCTACACTCTTCCATAAGACAGAGTATAAGGAACGCCGCGATCACTTCGCATTCTATACAGTTAACAGCGATATCGACGGATTCGATTGTGACAGAGAGAGCTTCCTCGGTCTTTACAACGGTTTCGAGAGACCTGACGTAGTATTCGCCGATGCTTCAAAGAATTCAAAGGCTGACGGATGGTCACCTATCGCTTCACATTCACTTAAGATTACTCTCGCTCCTGGCGAAGAGAAAGCACTCGTATTCATTCTCGGTTATGTTGAGAACGGTGCTGATAAGTGGAATGCAGACGGTACTATGAACAAGTCTAAGGCTTATGACATGATAGCTAAGTTCGATACAGCAGATAAGGTTGATGCCGCATTTGCTGCAAACAAGGCTATGTGGGATGAGCTTCTTTCAAAATATAATGTTGAGACACCTGATGACAAAGTTAACAGAATGGTTAACATTTGGAATCAGTATCAGTGTATGGTTACTTTCAATATGTCAAGAAGTGCTTCTTACTTCGAGTCAGGTATCGGACGTGGAATGGGATTCCGTGATTCCAATCAGGATCTTCTCGGATTTGTTCATCAGATTCCGGACAGAGCTCGTGAAAGAATCCTCGATCTTGCCGCTACTCAGTTCGAAGACGGCGGATGCTTCCATCAGTATCAGCCTCTTACCAAGAAGGGTAACGATACTCTCGGTGGTAACTTCTCAGACGATCCGCTGTGGATGATCATGTCTACAGCTGCATATATTAAGGAAACAGGTGATTACTCAATCCTTGACGAGCAGGTTCCTTACAGAAATGATGAGTCTCTCGCTCAGTCAATGATGCATCACTTACATCAGTCATTCTACAAAGTGGCTAAGGAAGTAGGTCCTCACGGACTTCCACTCTCAATGAGAGCTGACTGGAATGACTGTCTGAACCTTTCATGCTGGTCAGATACACCGGGTGAAAGCTTCCAGACATATACATCACCTAAGTATGGTGATAAGGGATTCTCAGATGTTGCAGAATCTATCTTCGTAGCAACGCTCTTCACTTATGCAGGTCCTGACTATGTTGCACTCTGCAAGTACAAGGGTGATGAAGCAGAAGCTGCTGCTGCACAGGCTGAGATCGACAAGATGAAGGAAACCATCAAGAAGTTCGGATGGGACGGTGACTGGTTCATCAGAGCATACGATGATCTCGGACGTAAGGTTGGTTCCAAGGAATGTGAAGAAGGTAAGATCTTCATCGAGCCACAGGGCTTCGGTATCATGTCAGATATCGGTAAGGAAGACGGATGGGCTGAGAAGGTTATCAACTCTGTTGAAGAGCGTCTCGGATGCAAGTACGGTCTTGTACTTAACAACCCTGCTTTCACTAAGTACTATATCGAGTATGGTGAGATTTCAACATACCCTGCAGGATATAAAGAAAATGCCGGTGTATTCTGTCATAACAACGCATGGATGATCTGTGCTGCTGCTTATGCAGGATTCGGTAACAAGGCATTTGACTGGTACTCAAGAATTGCTCCTGCTTTCCTTGAGGATATCTCTGATCTTCACAGAACAGAGCCTTATGTATATGCTCAGATGGTTGCAGGTAAAGATGCAGGTCGTCAGGGTGAGGCTAAAAACTCATGGCTCACAGGTACAGCTGCTTGGAACTTCGTAGCTATCAGCCAGTATATCCTCGGTATCAAGGCTGACTGGAACGGACTTAAGGTTGATCCTTCTATTCCGTCAGAATGGGATGGTTTCAAGGCAACAAGAAAATACCGCGGTGCTACATATGAGATCGACATCCAGAATCCTGATCATGTAGAGAAGGGCGTTAAGTCAATCACCGTTGACGGAAATGCAGTTGAAGGCACAGTTCTTCCGACCTTCGCAGACGGAACACATAAGGTTGTTGTAGTACTCGGATAATTACGACTTATAAAAATACAAACACCCCTGAGATGACACAGGAAAATGGTCATCTCAGGGGTGTTTGTATTTCCCTTATATCTACTCTTTTACATAGTGAATTCCACTGTCAGTCTTACCTTGTCATCCAGGTCCTTCAGGATAACGATAGGTTTATCTTTCTGCTCTGCTGCCAGACATGGATAAAGAACATCACCCTTCACGGATTGGAGCTTATATTCAGCTCTGAAGCTTTTCAGCTTATCCGCATTCTTGCGAAATTCTTCCGGGAGTGCAGTCATCGCAATCGCTATATACTGTCCGTTGTTTACATGATGATTCGTATCTATATACTGATCAGTCACGGTTATCGGTTCGCATTCGATAAGTGATACATCGTCGGGAAGTTTTATTCTTCCTTTCTCGAATTCCTTATCGAGCGGCTCTGCTATTCCGTATGCTTCAAACTCTTCTTCGGGAACATTCTTCTCGGGCAGTCCCTTCTCGATATTTACATATGCCCATTCGGAATATGCATATACCAGAAGTTCACCTGTCTCGGCATTCTCTATAGTAAAGTTACGCTTACCCACAAAGAATCTGAAGCCGCAGGCCCAGGTTGTCACCTTTATATTCTCGCAGTACTTTGGCCTTCTGTCTATCTTAATCTGCCAGCTTGTCAGCATCCACGCAGTCTTATGATCGTTCAGCCAGTCTATTCCGACTCCTCTGTCTTCAGCCTCGAAGGTACAGCAGTCCTGGAAATAATTTATTATAGACAGCAGTGATGCAACTCTGCTTAGTGTTATCTCGCTATATCTAACTCTAGTCGTATATGAATACATGTCGAAACCCTCTCAACGGACTATCAGTCCTCTACTCCAAGTTCCTTAAGTATTCTTATAAGGTCTTCTATAGTATCTATCTCGGAGCTGAGTCTGTCAGACGGAATCTCTACATTGAATTCTTCCTCAAGTATTACAACCAGTTCATACAGATCCAGCGAATCAAGTGCAAGATCATCCTTAAAGGATGTATCCTGTGTCAGATCCTGTGCCTGAATCGATAGAAAATCCTCAAGTATCTCAACCAGTTTATCGTATATCATGTTCATACCCCCTTAGATGTCAAAGCTAAATAATAGTGTGTCTGATATGAAATAAATATAACTACATATACGGAATGTGTCAATCCTTCTGATCGTTTATGAAGCAAAAAATATATTTATAAATTTTTTAATGAGACTATACCTCTGAGCATTCGTAAGATAAAATTTATTCATATCTCAATGCATCTATAGGCGACAGCCTTGCTGCTCTTCTTGCAGGATAGAGTCCGAAGATAACTCCTACCAACATAGAAAATACAAAGGATATGATTATCGCCGTTATCGGCGGTCTTACCACAACTGTGATAAAGTTATAATCAGTAGAGGCAACTATTGTCTTCGCCACAACAGATATAAGTGCTCCGTTTATAAGTCCCAAAACGATTCCCAATATGCCTCCCATGGAACATATAAGTACCGCTTCAACCAGGAACTGTCTCTCGATAACTTTATTCTTTGCACCGAGGGCTTTTCTTATACCGATCTCCTTGGTTCTTTCCACAACGCTTACCAGCATGATATTCATAACACCGATACCACCGACTATAAGCGATATCGCAGCTATAACGGATATGGCAACCGTTACCACATTCAGCATCTGCGTGATCTGGGTAAGCTGCTTCTCCATGGAACTGACTTCCATACACCAGCCCGAACCCGCTTCAAACAGATTGGCATCAAACCATGCCTTTGTCTCTGCAATAATCTTGTCAGGCTTTACATCCGGCTTTGATATTATATTAAAGTAATATATTTCTCTCTCACTTCTGCCGACACCTGCGGTTTCATATACATAACTGATCGGAATATAGATGGTTGTCTCTATATCCTTTTCGGCTTTAGTTCTGTCGCTCTGTGAGCCCATCTTAGCTACATTGAATTCATAAACACCAATAATATATACATCAAGCTTTAATCCGTAACCCAGATTCAGCGTTATCTCTTCACCTATAGGATTTCTGCCTTCCATGGCATACTTTACAAAAAGATCGGATACTACAGCCACACATCTTCCGTCATGACTATCGTCGATATTTATATCTCTTCCCTGTATGATATCCGCTCCATAGGTCTTTACTACTCCGCCGGTCTCACCTATAACATCATACTTTACTTCCATTCTGCCGTTATCATAAGTACCCTCGCCCAGATACCCCTCGGCAGAAACCTCATTTATATCATCTTTAAAATCCTCATAATACTCATCCAGCATATCAAGATTTACTCCCGGTATGGAGTTGTAATCATAATCATCACGATCACCATTATATGAAATGTAAGCATACAGAGTATTTACACCTGCAAGGTCATTGATAGACTTTGCGATGGATTGCTTAAGCGAGGTACCGATAGTCGATATCGTTATAACCGCACTTATTCCGATTATGATGCCCAACATGGTAAGGATGGAACGCATCTTGTTGGATTTTACACAGGAGAAGGCCAGACGCAGATTCTCTCTAAAGTTCATATTCCGCACCTCCTGACACCCTTCCCGCCGCATCTGCGGCAGCATTCATGTTTGCCTTATTATCCCTGTCGGAAATGATACGGCCGTCGCTGATGGTTATTATCCTCTCCGTCTCAGCTGCCAGTTCCCTGCTGTGAGTAATGAGCACAATGGTCTTCCCCTGCTCTCTGTGAAGCTTATGAAAGATATCCATTATGAGATGTCCTGTCTTTGAATCCAGTGCACCTGTCGGCTCATCTGCCAGAATAATCGAAGGATCACATGCCAGAGCTCTTGCTATGGCAACTCGCTGGTTCTGTCCTCCGGAAAGCTCGTTGGACATATGCTTCCAGCGTTCCGACATACCCATCATTTCCAAAAGTTCCATTGCCCTCTCGCGTCTCTTCTTACGTGAAACTCCACCGTACATAAGCGGAACCTCTACATTTTCAAGGGCTGTAATACGGGGAATCATGCATGAATTCTGAAAGACAAAGCCGATCTCGTTATTTCTTATCTCACTGAGCTCTTCATCATCAAGAGTTGAGATATCGCTGCCGTTAAAGAAGTACTCCCCGGATGAAGGCCTGTCGAGAGCCCCCATTATATTCATCATTGTACTCTTTCCGGAACCCGACTCTCCGACCAGCGCAACAAACTCCCCCTCCGCTACTGTCATAGATACATCATAAAGAATCCGGAGCTCGTTCTCCTGTCCCTCGTAATAACTCTTATTAATATTTCTCATATCTATTACGTTCATGGTCTGCCTCGTAAACTTAGATTCTTTACTCGTCTTCAGCTTCTTCATCATCAAGAGAATCATCCCTGTTCTTCTTGACCATAACGGTTATCTGTTTTCCTTCGATAACTTCCTCCGGATAAGTTATTACTATATCCCTCTGCTCAAGTCCCGATACAATCTCTGTATAGTAAACTCCGTTCTCTCCTATCTCTACCGGTGTCTTTACAACGGTATAACTTCCCGGCTCTGCTGCCGGCTTTGCCACATAAACGTACTTCTGACTTCCTTCATCTATTACACTTGTATATGGAACAGATAATCTGTCACCTATCTCATCTACTACTATCTCAACCTTTGCTGTCATTCCGAGCATAAGACCGTTATTCTCAGTAACATCTATAACAGCTCTGTATCCCACTGCACCGGTTGCATCAGCCACTGCCGCATATCTTCCCGCTCCTCCGGATGCAGCCTCCTCATTGGCCTTAAAACGATATACCTTAGAGACAACTCCCTTTGCTCCGATGGAATCTATGGTATCCGAAAATATTTTTACCTCCTGACCTTCCTGAATCTTAAGTATATCCATCTCCTTGATAGAAACCTCTACACGAAGGTTCTTGTCATCTTCGATCTGCATGATATTCCCCTGCACAGGCATTCCTTCTATAGCCTTAATATCCGTAACCAGGCCGTCCTGTTCAGCTATGATAACACTATTACTTCTTTCCTCATATGCTGCGGCAAGCATAGCTGCCATCTCTGAATATCCGCCTGCCTGGATCTTCTGAAGTTCCAGCTGATCACGGGCATTCTGAAGGCCTTCACCACTTGATGCCAACAGTTCATTATAATTATCTACCGCAGTATCATATGCCGCCTTCATCTGATCGATCGCCGCTATATCAGATGCATACTCTGCAACAGTATTTCCAAGTTCTTCCAGATTCTCCTTGGCCTTCATCACTTCAACTTCCAACGCAGTCCGATCTGTCTTTATCGCATCAGTCAATGTGGCTTCAGTTACGCCTTCAGCCTCCAGTTCGGCATTAAGCGTCTTATAGAGTTCTTCCTGTTTTTTATACTCCTCCAGAGCAAGTTCATACACGGATTCAAGCGCATCCCTTCCCTTAACAGCATTTGTATACGCACGTCTTGCGTTCTCAACAGCCTTTGCAGCCGAAGCAATAGCCGCATTCTGAGATCTTCCGGCATTCTGAAGTGCATGGTTAGACATTTCCAGCTGCTTGGCCTGAAGTCTGTCCGAGTCGGAAGCCTGTTCCTCAAGCTTACTGATATTCTTATCTATCTCCGTGGTATCTATCTCACAGAGTACATCCCCCTTCTTAACACTGTCTCCCAGTTCAACCTCAACAGTCTTAATCGGATAAGGAAGCGTTGTTGTAACCACATCAATATTCTTGCTTACTACAACTCCTTCTGTAGTTACATAGTCTGACATATCGTGAAGAACATATTCCTGTGCCGACACCGGTGCCTGAGGTACCTGAACCGTCTCTTTTATAAAATGCATGCATGCACCTACTCCGCATCCGATAACCGCAACAAGGACGACAAGTATTATTATCCACTTCACCGCCTTACTCTTCTTCTTTTTACCCTTATTCTGCTTTTCCATTCCGGTTGCTCCTTACCCCAAACTTACAGTCTGCGACACAGCCACATAGTCATGTAAACCTAACATGTTTCGCCACAGACCAAGATTAATCTTACCATAGATTTAACGGAAACTAAATAGCAAAAACAGCCAAAAAAAGCATACAAAAACGGCAGATGCCAAACCATCCAAAAGCACCTGCCGTCCGCGTCATAATCATCAATTATCCGAAATGAGTCTGTTTATTCAGAAACTACTCTGAGCATATCCTGATATGCTTCATATATTTTCTCGTCATATCCGCTTACTGTCTTTTCAATCCTATCTCTGTCATCTATCGTACCTACAACACCTCTGTCGGAAAGCTTGCTCATAAGATCATATGCATAATGATAATCGCTGAAATACTTTTCTCCCCAGGCATCCGTGCTGTCGCTGTTTCCCTTAAAGATATTCTCTACATGTCCGTCCTTAAATGTAATCTCCATATCCATGGTCTCATCCGACTGCTTGTAATATATTCTATAGGTTTCGATATCATCCAGACTGTACTCTGTTGTGCTTCCGTAATGATTAACCGTTATGGAATCTTCCTTCAGCACAACATTACTCTTTGAATATACATATGTATATACACCTGCAGTTCCGACTATAGTTACAAGTGCAAGGATTATTATTACATATCTTACCTTGATCCATGCCTGTACAAGCATTTCTCTGTCAGTATCCGTAAGAAAGAGGCAGAGTATGATAGCCGCAACAAACATTATGATCATGAGTATTCCCGTATTTGAAGTAATACATACTGCCGTACCGTCATCAAACCCTTTTAAAACCACTTTTGAACTGAAATAAGCAAGTGCAAGTGTTCCTAACATGATAAATGATACGCCGACAACAAATATACGTGCAAAGCTGTAAACACCCTTTATCAGTCCCATAACAACCTTAAACAGAAGTCCGACGCGATGGTTAAGTTCGAAAGCCGCTGCACGGTATCTTATAAATGCTGCGAGTCCCGGAACAACCATCATTATTGCTGCAAAGAGAGCCGCATAAGTCATCGAGTAAAACTTAAATATGCCTGCTATACAGAGCAGTACGGATGATATGATCTGGGCAGGAAGCAGTCTTACATACAGTTCCTTAAAATACATTCCCATATCGAAGCTGTGGCTCTTCATGACTTCGATCAGACTCTCATTCCTGAGAAATGCTGCATCCTCTATCTTGCTTATATCCTTTGTTCTGTAAAACCTGATATATTTATCTATATACATGTTGACTGCTATTACCAGAAGCATTACAGCAAGTACTGTATTAAATGCAGACAGATTCTCCTTTGTAACACCTTCCGAATTCACGGAAATGCAGAACATAAGAACCGATGTTATCCATGTAACTATCCAGCCGAACAACTGTCTGTTGTTTCGTCCCATATAAGATATAAAATTTTTTATTATACCCTTGTTATCCATAATCCTATCCTTTCAGTTCGTCCTTTATTTTCTGAATACATCTCTCAGCTGAGCATTTCCGTCTTCTCCCAGAACTTCGAATCTCGTTCCGCTTGTTGTGATCCGACCGTCTTCCATAACATTTATATAATCAACCATATCCGAGATTTCATCCAACAGATGCGTACTGAGGAGAATACCTATCTCATTATCCGATACACCCTTCTGCAGAATATCCAGAATATCAATCTTAAATACCGGATCTATATTTGCGAGCGGCTCGTCCAGGATTACATACTTCGGTCTTCTTGCCAGAGCAAATGCTATCTCAACCTTAACCTTCTCTCCCTTTGAGAGTTTTCCGAACAGTGATTCTCTTACCCGGTCCGCTCCCGCAAGCTTCATAAGGCTGTCGAAATATGTTTTGTCAAATGAAGGATAAAATCCGGACAGCATCTCTATATTATGATCTACCGTTAAGCCCTGAAGGCACCAGTTCTCTCCGATATAAGCCACATTCTGTCTGTACTCCGTTAAGTTATTCTTCGTGACCGGCTTTCCGTCCCACAGAAGTTCTCCCTTCTTGGGTTTCAGCATTCCGTACATAAGTGAAAGAAGCGTTGTCTTACCTGCTCCGTTCTTTCCGAGAAGGCATGATATATATCCCTTTTCAAGCTTCAGGGATGCATCCTTTACTTCGAACTTTTTTTCTTTCTTTGTTACGGAACCATATCTGAATTCCATATCTTTTATCTCTATCATGACCGTTTCCTTTCAATTCTATACCATGTCATCAATCCCAGAGAATTGACAGCATATCCACCGCTTCGTCCTTCGTCATTCCCGATCCCTTTGCTGCATCCACCCATTCGCTGAGTCTCTCCTCAAGTCCCAGAGTTTTCTTCTCCTTCATATACTGAAGATCGGGATTATCAACATAGAAACCCTTTCCCTGAACCGAATATATCATTCCTTCTTTTTCCAGGTCTTCATATGCTCTCTTTACGGTTATTACGCTTATCTTTGAATCTGCTGCCAGAGATCTTATGGAAGGAAGGCTCTCTCCCTCCCTAAGAACTCCGCTGACTATCATATCCTTTATCTGCCTCTCTATCTGTTCGTATATAGGAAGTCCGCTTTTAGTCTGTACGTTTATGTTCATGCCATACCTCCTTTCGCACGCTGCATCTTCTCTGCTCCCGATTCGAAGTCTGAAATCTTCCAGTTCTTATATCTTATGAAACAATTAATGATCATCACAAGCGCTGCCGCAAGCATTATTGCCACATGTATCCATTCTATACCTACGCTATGGAAAAAACCGTTCTTCGGTGCCCGCATCGCTTGAATCGCATATACAAAGAATGTAATAAGTGCAGCGCCGTTAATTATATATTCGGTTTTATTCGTAATAAGCTTAAACTTAGTACTCTTTTTTTCGATTATCTGATCAAGGAAATTTGCGTATAAGAATACCATCTGAAGTATGAAGAAAGCTATATACATATAAGGTCTTGTAAGAATCGTTTCAGGTGTTGTAAAAGGCGTCTTTAATATAAATATAAGAGCATAACTCATAACTCCGAGAATAAAATATCTCAGCCATACCATATTTATCCTTGTAAGTCTTCTCATCTTAAACTCATCATCCGTAAAAGGAATGATTCTTTCTGCTTCCGTCGGAAATGTGGTTCCCAATGAGAAAGCCTGTCCCATTACCATGAAGCACCACTGTGCACTTCCCGCATATAATATGATTGCCACAAATAAAATTCTTACCACCCATAATATCGGTCTGTTTCTGAATGCTGTTTTTTCCTGCCTGAAATAATCTTTTACATGGGAGAAATTATTCATTAGCTGCCTCCTCCTTTTCTATAAAGTACATTATCTCCTGAAGATCCGGGAATCTCAGTTCGCCGAGCATTTCTGCCGGAAGGCTATCCTCAAATCTTCCGTCTTCCTTATAAAGCATATATTCGTTATGAGATTCTCTGATTCTGGAACCTTTTACCATCTCGCCCGGAATACTAACGGCCGCATCCCTGTCTACCGATATGATTCTGTACTTGTCTTTCAGTTCATCTATTCCGCCGAAATATCTTCTAAAACCGCTTGTCTCATTTCTTCCTATCCACAGCAGCTGATCCGCTATATGCTCCAGTTCCGTAACAAGGTGACTGGATATGATGACCGAGCTTGTCTCATCTTCAACAAAGCTTCTTACTTTATCATAGAATCTGTCTCTGAATTCAGCATCCAGATTACCTGCCGGTTCATCCATGATATACAGCTTTGCCGGATAGCTTTCGGCAAATGCGAGCTGCACTCTGAGGAGCTGTCCTTTCGATAAGTTTTCCAATGCCGCTTTCTTCGGAACCTCATATTCCTTTAAAAGCTTCTTATATTTTTCAAGATCAAACCCTTCATAATAGAATCCGTATCTCTCACCTACTTCATAAGTGTACATATTCATATTGAACGGGCAGTCCTGAAGAATGTATGCCAGACTGCTCTTATACTCTTTCATATTCTTGGTGAAATGCATGTCTCCGATCTGTATATCTCCCGTATCTTCAGGGTCGATATCTAATCTATAGCTTCCAAGCAGTGTTCTGAGAAGGGTGGTTTTTCCGGATCCGTTAATGCCGATAACCCCGAGTATCGTTCCCGGTTCAATCGTAAAACATATATCCTTCAATGTATATTTATCAAGCTTCTTTGTAAGATGCTCACATTTAAACGTTTTCATAACAAACCTCCGTTCGTGTCATTTGTTTACCGCTTCGATATACACAGTATACACAGTTATATACAGTGTGTCAACAAAAAAATACGACAGATTGAAAATTTTTTCAATCTGTCATATTTTTACGCAAGTTTCTTGAAGCCGTATATCTGATATTCCTCATCCAGCTTCATTATACAAGGAACGAATTTCCCTGCCTGAATTCCCTTTTCTTTAAGCTCCTCTGATGAAAGCTTTGCCGTCTGGCTGTAAAACTCATTTCTTGGTGTATTGTGGAAGATTATGAATGCCTTCGCCTTGGAACCATTATCAGTAATATCCGCAACATATCCCTTTGTTGTATAAAGATTCTTTCCTTCCTTGGAAGGAAGATATAACTCTTTCTTGATCTGATACTTAGCTTCCTCAGAGACCTTAGTCATAAGCTCTTCCAGATTGGCGTTTTCCTTCTTTGCAAAAAAGTAAAATACTATAAAAAGTATAGCACAAGGAATCATCGCCCATGGTAAATAAGCTAGCATATTATTTATCCCCCTTTGATAAAAAAATGCAAACGACTCTGTCCTTACCTTAACCGTCGCCGTTATTCTAGCATTAAATTATTAAGGTGTCAAAATACCGGCCCTTAAGACTTTATTAATTTAAGATATAATACAACGCTCTATAACACAAAAAGCAATACGATGATCGGCAGTGCCTTTCTGAAATCTTTGTTCACGAACATATATGCCGCTCCAAACAGGAATCCGCCCATAGCAGACAGAATTCCGACACCTAAACTTCCTTTAGTAAATATATGCATCAGTCCCCATGTAAGTCCAAGAATAATTCCGCCATACGGAATCCTCTCATTCTTAAACCATTTCTCACAGGCAATCTGTCCGAACACTATTACCAATGCGATGAGGAATCCCTCTGCCGCATAATATATATACTGAAATGTAAACAGCAGCGGTCCTCTCGACTTCCATTCTTTTATAACCTTGAAGCCGTTCCAGTCAAAATACTTCGCTGCGATATTTACCACAAAGCATACAGCAATCGCTATATACTGCCATGCCTTCATCTTTTCCCGATGGTTCCAAATATCATAACCCGTTGTTCGTTTGCCTATATATATAACCAGAATTCCTGCTGCCACCCATAGGATGATTATAATTATCCAGTGAATAATGCTCTGTGACACCGTAAGATGCTTTGTGTCCAGTCCGATCTTACCTTCGATAAATACAAGCAGTAATTCCAGCGCAAATGCCGCACATGCATATAATGCACACCATAAATAGTCAAATCCCGTAGCTTTCCTGTTGTCCATTTAGAAACCATCCTCCCAAGTCTTTACTATAATGTTATGTTTCTGTTAATTTAACTTGTTAAGTGTAACATTTCCCGAAGAAGTGTCAACCCTAAACTTACTTGTTCCCTTTCCGCATTTATATGTATCTTCTTTTTTCTCAAAAGGAAGATCATAAGAAACATTTCCGCTTGCTGTATCAATTTCCGCTGTAATATCCGCATTTTCCGGAAGGTAGAGTTTCACCTGACCTGATGATGCCTCAATATCCGCTGTCTCCGGTACTGTTTCAAGACGGAACTCATTATCTCCGCTGGATGTATCCGTATGTATAGTTTTTATACTCTCTGCATTTACAGTGATGTCGCCTGAACTTGCATTAGCCACAAACTTCTCTATGCTTTCCGCATCAACGCTGATGCTTCCCGATGAAGTATCAGCCAGGATCTCATCACTGTTTCCTGTCTGTGTAAGATTGATATTTCCTGATGAAGCATCGAAATCAAACTTCTTTGCGGAGCAATCAACATCAACATCTCCCGATGACATATCGAAGATGATCTTATCGTAATCCACATCGTCCGGAACCGTTACCACAAGCTTTTTGTCGAGGTTATTCAGATTAAGCCCTTTACCTGATTCACAGAACTTGATATGAAGAGTTTTTCCGTCAACCCAGGTATGAACCTTTAACTTATCATTCAGCTTCTTCCCCGCGGTTTCTTCGATAGTGATCACATCCGTATCCGCTTTAACAAGCTTCACATCTCCCGAAATGTAATCTATATCGATCGTATCAATCTCATCCGAAATCTCTGCATCTCCTACTGCGTATTTTTCCGCATGATCATAAATATAAGATGATCTCATTCCAAAGCCGAATCCGCATCCCGAAAACTGTCCGATAGCTGCGGCAAGTAATACTCCGCAAAGTAAACCTCTGTAATTCTTTCTCATAATAGTACCTCCATCGTATTATATCTTTCGCCCCATTTCCGTGGGCTTCTTATCTTTTCGATGGTGATAATTTATCATCAGTAAGTTAATTGGTCTTTTAAAGAACATTAAAAATAGATTAATTAGGGTCTTTTGCATTTCAAAGTCGTTTAAGCAGACAAACGGTCTCGACGTCGTTTTCGTTGAGCAACACCTTGCCACATTCTTCAGCGTCATAATCTACGCGGAATTTAATCAGAATCGCCTCCCGGCAGTTGTTTTATACCATCCAGACTTACCATGGACAGTGTCTTCATCTGCTTAACAGCAAGTTCTCTAAGCAACACTATCCTTTCTGACATTGTTTTGCCCTGTCCAATCAGGATTGCGTTATAGCTTTCCATATTTGCCAGAACAAGAAGCTGGTTCAACTCCGCTTCATCGCGAATATTCCCATTCCTTCTGGGATTCTCATCTCTCCACTGCTTTGCAGTTTTGCCGAAAAGAACGACATTAAGCATATCCGCTTCATTGGCATACTTGTATGAAATCTGTTCCGGTGTCAGTTCCGGCGGTATCAGATAATCCTTGATCGCGTCGGTATGGATACGATAATTCAGTTTGGCTATCTCACGATTCAGATTCCAGTTAAGGGATAGGCGGTTGTTTTCATCCTTCTTAAGCCTCTGATAATCTTCAATAATATACAGTTTAAACTCCGAGGATATCCAAGAAGCAAACTCAAACGCAATATCTCGGTGAGCATAGGTGGCTGCATATCTCCCCTGTTTACTGACAATTCCTTTCGCTCCAGTTACTTCTATCCATCGTTTTGGAGTCATTACAAATCCATTATCACCCGCTTCATTTTTAATTGCCTCGAATTCGAGGCAATTAAAGCTTGGATTATGTAATATTTCCCATAGCCCGATGAATGATATTGTGCTTCGATTCCTCATCCAGTTTTGAATAACATATCCAGGATACTCTCCCTCTCGCTTCTTTGCGATATCGGTCAGGGAAATATACTCGTTTTCATAATCACTTGTATAAATCCCAATATCTATACCATCGGCATGTATAATATCTTTCTTTATCGTCTTCGGCATATTATTTCACCTCCCCGATTAGGTAATCATATAGCTTTTCAGCAGAACTGAAGTCGATATCATGGCCATTCTCGTCTGTGATCATGCCTGGCTCATACTTTCGACCGTAGTCCAATTCATATATGAAATAGTCGATGTTTTCAACTGCATCCTTCAACAGTTTCCGAAGCAAAAACACCACCGTACTTTCATGAGAAATCTGAAGTGAAGCTCCGTTGCAAAAATCACACTCAACGTTATCCCTGCTATTACGGAATAGACTATCTACCTTTCTTACCAAATCCGATGAGTCCCTTAAACGATTCAGTATCTCCACAAATTCTTCTTTACTGATACTTGCACTGAATTCTTTGGTATTTTCATACAATACCCTGTGAATCATCCTCTCGACTTGCTGAAATCGTACGATTCCCAATGTTCTCTTATCTAAGAAAGATGTGCCGTTTTGACCTTTTATGATCCATTCACAATCGGAATTATTGATGATGTACAGGTAATCCGTCCAATTCTCCGTAATGTCAATTACCCTTTCTTCCTTGTAGGTAATCAGATGGATCAGTTCTTCCTCGTAACCGTAATGAGACTTATTAAACCGGATCACAAAACTCTCATAGTTACTGTAGTTCGAAAACAATCCCGCTTCGAACATTTCCAGAATTCTATCAGCATTCCCATCCGGATACATATCTCCATTAAATTCTACTGACGAAAAAATCTTTCCGTCCCGGTCAATGTAAATAATCTTTCCTCTTGTCATCACGCACCTCCGATTTTTTTCTTTTATCGTATGATATGCGTGATTTTTTGTCATTGGACGGATAGTCCAAAATTCCGGCTATGCAACAAGTAGAGAATAATAAGCCTGCATTCGTTTTACAAATTGGTTTGAATTAGCCTTTGTAACCAAACAACAATCATACGTATACTTTGTGTATTGTTTCACTAAAAGATCCTCCATATGAAGATGGAACAATTCACTAAGTCGAAGAAGATTATCAACTGAAGGCAGTATTATTCCCTTAAACCATCTGTATACCGGTTGCGGGCATGACAATCCAAGATACTGTTGAATATCCTTTACGCTATATCCATTCTCATATGCATATTTTCGGAGATTGTTTCCGGTCTTCTCCATATCAATTATAGTTTTACTTTCAATCATTCATCCTGTCCCCTTTTATTCTGTAGTAATCCTCCATCTCAACATCCAGAGTGATAGCTTTCGGACGGGTGTTGCTCATTTTCTGCAAAAGACTCACGACCTCTACATGTCCGCTGTGCGGGAACATATCGCAGGCCGTGAATTTTTTCAGTTCATATCCCTTTCTGCTCAGGATCTGCACATCTCGTGCGAGAGTTGCCGGATTACAGGATACATATACTATTCTATCCGGGCTCATAGAGGATATTGTCTCCAAAAGTTTTTCGTCGCAGCCCTTTCTCGGCGGATCCACAACGATCACATCTGCTTTGCTTCCCTGTCCGCCGGTGGAATAAATATCCGTAACCACATCCTCGGCTTTTCCCACATAAAAGCTTGTGTTGGAGAAACCGTTCAGTTCCGCGTTCTGCTTTGCATCCTCGATTGCCTGTGGTACGATCTCCACACCATAGACCTCCTTTGCTTTTCCCGCAAGGAAGAGGCTTATAGTTCCAATTCCACAGTACATGTCCCATACATTTTCTTCGCCCGAAAGCTTTGCATACTGCAATGCTCTGCCGTACAGACGTTCGGTCTGATATGCATTTATCTGGAAGAAACTTTCCACCGAAATTCTGAATTTTACATCACCGATATAATCAAAGATATGATCTTCACCGAAGATGCACTTAGATTCAAACCCGATTATCCTGTTGGTCTTCTGCTTATTGATATTTACCATCACCGACTTGAGTGCCAGTTTCTTCTCGGCTGAGGCATTATACTCGTCAACTGCCCCTCCAAGAAGTTCCAAAAGTTTATCCTTATTCGGCACCGAGTCACCGTTCACAACAAGTGCCACCATAACTTCGCCGGTCGCAAATCCGACTCTTGTTATAAGATGTCTCAAAAGCCCCTTACCCGTTTCCTCATCATACACTCCGACCGTACATTCATCTATATACTGCTTAACAGCTGCAATAATGTTTTTATTCACGGGATGACCTGTAAGGCAATTGTCGATCGGAATGATCGAGTGGGTTCTCTGGGCATAGAATCCGATGGCAGCCCGACCTTCTCTGTCAAGGCCTATAGGGAACTGCATCTTATTTCTGAAATGAAACGGCTCTTCTTCCATTCCAAGGATTCCTTCGCAGAGTTCTTCCGCATTCTCAACCTTACCGATTCTCTTAAGACAATTTATAACTCTGCTCTTCTTCATATCCAGCTGGGCACTGTAATTCATATGTTGAATGATGCATCCGCCGCACTGTCTCGCAACCGGGCACTTCGCCTCACATCTTACATCCGAAGCCTCGATCAGTTTCTCCAGTCTTCCGAAGGCATAGTTTTTCATAACCTTTACGATTTTAACGTCTGCCAAGTCACCTGTCACTGTATCCTTTACAAAAACCGCCATTCCATCCACATGGCCGATTCCCATTCCCTCCTCGGAAATATCCTCTATTTTAATCTGATATATGTCATTCTTATTCATCTATATCTCCTTTTACAGCCCCGGGTAATCGCTTTGCGATTCTGCATCC
>DEFA01000050.1:84508-124576 GCA_002350525.1 Lachnospiraceae bacterium UBA2864
CTTCGAAAATCGATACCTATTGTATCATCTATGCACTTCACAAGTCTACTAAAAGACTGTATAATGGCTCGTATGTATCAATGAGGATTTTAGTAATATCGGAGTACCACCAATGATAATATCATGTCGTAACAGAAAACTTGACTTCACTATAGATGCACCGCCATCTAAGTCCATATATCACAGAGAACTTATAATCCGTTTTCTTGGCGGAGACTATACACACCTTGCACCTCTCGATTCAGATAACGACGATGTACGTGCAACCAAAGCTGTTCTTACTGCGCTTCATGATTGTGTTACATACAGTTCGAAAGACGGCAGCGTAGTCCTTCCGTGTAATGAAAGCGGCTCTACACTCAGATTTATGATCCCTGTTGCGGCAGCATTCATTCTCGGACAGGGAAGATCTTCTTACGGTGTGAATAAACTTATCTTCACTACCGCAGGACGACTCTTTGACCGTCCTCTCCTCGAGCTTCGTGATGCCATGTCACCTCACGGAATAACGATTGAGAAAGATGATGTAACAAGGACTATTATCGTAACAGGCGAAATGACTCCGGGCACATATATCATTGACGGAAGTGTCTCTTCCCAATATATCTCCGGGCTTCTTATGGCACTTACGCTGTTCACTGAAGAATCTCATATAGAAGTAGCCGGTGAACTTAAATCTATTCATTATATCGAACTTACAACAAATGCCCTTCTTAAGTACGGCTATCCCGTACATATGGAAGGCAGTTCATTCTATCCGACCTGCTGTGGCTACACAACAAAAAGCACTTCACACCCTTCTTTTGCCGATATTCCTTTCAAGGTAGAAGGTGACTGGAGTAACGGAGCCTTTCTCCTCTGTATGAAAGAGTGGAGCGATATTACCGTAACCAATCTTAACCCTTCTTCAATACAGGGCGACCGTGCCATCCTCGACTACCTGGATGCCATCCATAAAGCAGATAATAACTCAGCCACCGGAGGAGCAGATACATCTCTTACCTGGGACTGCACAGATATCCCCGATATCACTCCATATATGGCTGTAATCGCAGCTTTTGCTTTGGACAAAGCTGTATTCACCGGTATCTCCAGACTCCGCATCAAGGAATCTGACCGTGTTAAGGCAGTCCGCGAGCAGCTCTCCGCCATCGGCGTAAAGACCGAGGAAACAGATGATACATTAACCGTTTATAGTTGCAGCCGTTTGAGAAAGGCCGGTAATAAAATAGACAGCCTCTATGCTCAGAATACCGAGCCTATAAAGCTGTCCTCTTATAACGATCACCGTATGGCTATGTGCGCTGTCCTGATCGCCGTTATTCTTAAAACCGATATCGAGCTGGATAATCTCGACTGCCTCAGGAAATCATTTCCGGAGATGATCGATATAGTCCTGAAATACATGCAGCCTTAACCCCACTGCATAGTTGTCTCGAACTAAGATTTCCGTCCGATTGCTTCTCCGAGCCTGACCGGGGTTTCAGCCCCGTCAGCGGAAGCCTTCATAATATCTTCGCGGATTTCCGCCGCTCCCTGTCTGAGGAGAACTATAATGGTCGAACCCCCATATTCAAAATGTCCCTTCTCGGCACCTCTTTTAACCGGTCCTTCAACAAGGCTGTCATTACTTATCTTTCCGACCAGCATGGCACCGACTTCCATCTGAACAAGTGTTCCGAACCTCTCCGTCCTGATCAGGCAGTACTCTCTGCAATTCTCAGTAAAAACAGGTCTCTCTGCAAGCGCAACCGGTCTAACCGTATGAAGCACACCTTCTATAAAACGATTCTTACTTTTAATACCCGATTCTATATATGAATATCTGTGATAATTATCCACGCAGAGCCTGAACACCAGGGCTGTTCCGTCTTTATATCTCTCCGCAAGTTTTCTGCTTCTCAGAAGTTTCGATATCGAAAACTCACTCTGCTTTACATGAAGCACCGTATCATCTTTGATCGGAATCGCCGTAAGCAGTCCGTCACAAGGCGCTATAAGGCTGTCCGGATCTTCGCACACGGGACGCATTCCCTGAAGAACCGGTCTGTAAAAGAATGTATTAAAACTTTTCACCTGACTGAGATCATATTCAGACGTGTCGATTCCCGCACTTTTAACAAAGGGATTGATAAGAATCTTTGAAAGTCCCGTATCCATCAGGCGGCCGCTGAGTTTTGAAAGTCCTCTTGATGTAAGCGGCTTAAGCAGCATCCTTCCCGGAACGGTCTTATATAAAAAATCAAGAACAGGCATCTATCTTCAATGCCTCCATTTAAACCATATAAGAAGTATAAACTCTATAATACCTATGGCAACAAGAACATAAAGTGCCTTGCCACCCAGCTTCTTCAACTTGAACGGACATACAAAGAGAATTCCCACCAGGAGCAGCACGAAAAAATATAACAGAGAGAAGTCAAACTTTGTAAAGAAATGTACCAGTACAACGAATGGGAATATAAGTGCAGCCGAAGTTACGGGAAGTCCTGTATAATGCATGCTTCCGGTCTTTGCCATTTCCTCTGCTCTTTCTTCCTCTGTAGCATTAAAATATGCGAGTCTGATAAGTGCCGCAAGTACATAAAGCGCCGCAATAATGGTAAGTGCTATTGAATACCAGCTTACTTTTCTGGTAAGCTCGTTGATAAATCTAAGGGCACTGTATCTTTCACTCACTCTGAGCATTGCCATACCTATACACGCCGGAAGAACACCGAAGCTTACGAGATCTGCCAACGAATCAATCTGAACGCCAAAGTCTTTTTCAAGCTTGGTTCTGTTTTTCTTTGAACGGGCAACCTTTCCGTCAAATGCATCACAAAGTCCCGAAAGAAGTAAGAAGAATACTCCGATATATGGATGTCCGTATCCCTGAAGAGATACAAATATTCCCGTAGCTCCTGACATGAGAGATAAATATGTAAGTATTACCGTATAATTATAAACGCCGATCATTTATCTGTTACCCTGCCTTTTATTCTTAAAAATCAAATATCCGAGTATCGTTGTAAGTCCGCTGATAACAATACATATGTAGAACGATATACCTCTGCTCATCATTTCCAGATGGATGGCCTGCTCCTGTTCCAGAAGATCTTTAAATCCATCCAGCATAAGATAATCGGCAACTCCCATAGCCCCCGGTACCGGAATACAATTTGAACCTATCGTTGCCATACTCTGTGTAACAAAAACTCTTACGGATGCTTTGCCCGTTCCGTAAAATGCATTGTAAACCATAACAGATACAAGTATCTGCGACAATCTCTGAATCACATTAAATATAAATGCAAGAACCAGAGCCTTTGTCTTTCCTGCCGTTACGGATACGCAGTTTTCATAATCTTCTATAACCTTATCGAGTTTCTTCTGCTTCCTCTCCAGATGATGAAGAAGGTGATGCTTATGAAGAAATTCCATGATTCTGCTTACTACACGGAAAAGCGCTCTTCCATGTCTGAGGAGCATAAAGAATCCGAACAGAAGTCCCGTCAGGACTACAAGTCCCGCTATGATCAGAATCTTTGAAGGGAGCTTAAAGTTCATGAACACATGTGCATCCATCAAAACGCTTACTACTCCAATCGAAAGAATGGCCATCGTATACATTATAAGATTAACTATAAGTGCCGCTGTTGTTACTCCCGCGGGGATTCCGTCCTTCATCATGAAATATGCACTTGCCGGCTGTCCGCCTGAGGCGGAAGGTGTAATAGCCGAAAAATATATGTCGGATGCGCTGTATACCAGACCGCTGAACTGATTCTGTCTGTAACCGGCGGCTCTTACTATTACAAGTAATGCCGCTCCTTCAAAATATATAAATCCCAGCATGCATAACACTGCCGCAAATATCCATTTTAAATCCGCATCTCTCAGACTTTTCCAAAGTTTGAGAATAGACATTGTCTTACTCTGCGACATAACTGCCCAGATTGACAGTCCTGCCAAAAGAAGTGAGAAAAGTGCCCAGAATACTTTCTTCTTTGCCTCTTTCACTTTACATTTCCCGCTATGTAATTTTTCATATCTTCACATATTTCCTTATACATAAGATTATGAGCCGGCCTGCTTGTATCAAGCTCTATAACTTTGGACTTCTTAAGTCCGTCCGCATAATTTTCTGCCGCCTCAACATATTCCTTTTCGGAATTCTTTGAAACAAAAAGAAGTGTAGGTACCTCAGGCGCATCCTCTTTCGCAGCCAGTTTCGAAGACTCTTCGATACTGTTTAACTCCTCGATTGCCGTTGGATTCCATCTCTTCGTATATATAAATGCCCTATAGGCATTCTTCTCTTCATCTGTTAAGCCATCGCTGTCAAGTGCATCATATTCATCTTCGACATGAAGGATTCTGAATGCACCGTACTTTTTATGACGCGCCTCTTTTTTCGCATTTTCAAGTCTCGCTTCGTTCTCCGACTTATTATAATACCCGGGAACGTACATATCGAGGCCTATTATAGCCTGGACCTCTTCGGGATATTCCTGAGCCCACAGAACGGCTTCATATCCCGCTATATCCGTCGGACATAATATAAGCGGTCCTTCGATTCCTGCCTTTGAAAGGGCTGCTCTGTCCTGCTTAAGAATCGTTTTAAGATTTCTCTCTCCTTCAACATCATCGCTGTGACCGTATCCGAATCTCTCGATGACCACTATATTATAATCATCATACATCTGACTGTAGAGAGATTTATAATCCAATATAGGAGACGGTGTATTCCATCCCGACAAAAAACAGAGGGTTTTCTTGCCCTCTCCTCCCTGGTATACGCACATATTGCCACCGTCAACTTCTACAAGCTTTCCCAGGGGAGGATCTATTCTTGCCGCCTCTCTTTTCATCATAAGCTTGTCATACAAGACAATAGCTATTATAAATACTAATACAGCTCCTACTACTGCGCCAACCAGCTTAAGTATTGTCTTCAAAAGAAACATCAAAAACTTTTTCAGGTATTTCATCAGTCTCTTCCGGCTTTGTGAGCCTTCTTCTCCTTATACATTTCTACGTCAGCCAGTTTCATATAATTCTCGGATATCTCCAGAACCGACATATCATTTTCACCCTTCGGTGCTTCAATGTATATGCCCACACTGACATCGAGCTTATATGGTTTCCCGTCACGTTTTTTACAATCCGATATATAATTTCTGAGCTGTTTTATGTACTGCTCAGCCTTCTCCTCGGAATAATCTCCCGCTAAAATAACAAATTCATCACCGCCGGTCCTGAAACATATCTCATTATTCCGTGCGGCTTTGTTCATACCATCCGCTATGGTACACAGACTGTAATCGCCTTCACTGTGACCAAAATTGTCATTTACCTCTTTCAGGTCATCCATATCCGCAACCATTACCGCGAGACTGGTCTTATTCTTCACACAGGAGTTATACATCTTCTCAAAGAACGGCTCATAACCGCGTCTGTTATAGAGACCTGTAAGCATATCCCTGTTGTACAGATTCTTCAGCCTTTCAACTGTAACGTTTAACTCATTCCTTATTCTCCAGTTTTCAAGCATCGCACCGAGATTAACCAGCCAGGATTTCATGATCAGCTGATTATAGTCATCCAGTGTAGGAGATACTATTATATACCCCATGTAATACTGAAGATGATGAATTGAAAAAATATAATAAGGATTCGGATCTTCCAGCATATCCTGCGGAAGAATATCCTTTACATCAAATGTCTGGCGGGGGACAAGTTTATCTCCCCTGAATCCTGCCACTACAGTCATCTTCTCGTTCTTGATAACGGAGTTATCATCTATAACAATCTGCTTATCCCAATCGGGAGCCATACACAGAAGGAAATCCTTAAATCCCGTGTCGGTCATGGCATTCTTTTCTATCTCCTTATAACACTCCTCTATATCCGTTGCACTGGACATTCCGAGTATCATATTGGTAGTCGACTGGGACAGATATTCCATCTTACCCGACCTGCTGCCATAAACCTGGCGGATAACTTCAATATTGTTCTTCTCCTTGGAAACGCATCCGCAGGACTGATTAATACTGACTTTTCCGTAAACAGATATTATACGCTCAAGTTTTTCTCCATCCCACAGCTTTTCAAGTGCAAATATGCTCTCTCGTCCCGCATCAAAGAACGGCTGCTGAGATGTTGTTATAGACGGATATCCGAGATATGCCACATCAATTCCGTCATATCCCGTAACTATCACATCCTCCGGAACCCTTAGGTTTCTCTCTCTGAGAGCATCCATTACGCCGATTGCCGTATAATCATTGGCACAAACTATAGCATCAGGATGATCTTTTCCTTCTTTTTTACACTGTTCAAGCACATATTCAACACCCGGTTTCCCACAGTCACGCCATAACGTTCCGAAGTAAATCTTGTCGTCGGAACAGTCCAGTCCGTGAGATGTCATTACTTCCTTATAGCTTTGAATCCTTAGATGTGTGAACTCATACATCGGTTTTCCCGCTATATGATATATGTCTTTACAACCATGTTTCTCTATAAGGTGCTCTACTATTGTTCCGAAAGATTTCTTTTCGTCATTTATAACACTGTAGTATCTGTCATCAAGTCCGCCCAGATTTATAACCGGGATTCCCGATTCGGTAAGTATTCCGTCGATTCTTTCTTTGTATCCTGCAGGGAAAGAAGTAGACAGCAAAATAGCACCATCAAAATCCCGCAGATTCGGAATCTTAAATGGCACAATATCCCCTTCATCATATTTAATATACTGGTCATATACTTCTCTGCTGAAGCTGTCGCTGAAGCTTGCAAAGAATATAAGCTTCACGCCCTCTTCCAAAGCAGCTTCTTGTATACCTACCTGCATATCACGAACCAAGGCTCCATACATGTTGGAAACAAATACGGCTACTTTTTTTCTATTTTGCATACTCCCACACCTTTTTTGGCCAAAAAAATCCCTATTACATTTTATAACATTGTCCACTATCATTCAAGCCATAGCCCTAAATTAAAGGTTATAAAAAACAGAATTATTTCTTAATTTTCTCTCATTGACAGCGATTTTACAGGAGAATATAATACGCATTTGGACAAAGAATTGTAAAAGGATATCATAAAATGAAAGAGAAATTTATCGGAATAATCAAAAACGACACCATTCTGTTTATATCGGGAATACTCGCCGTAATCTCCTGCTTTATCATAACTCCCGACAAGGAATATCCGGGATATATTAATTTCCGTGTTCTTGCGATACTGTTTTCACTGATGCTCGTTGTCGCTGCTCTTATAAGAATCGGAACCTTTGACTATCTGACATCGAAGCTCCTCGGACACATACATTCCGAGCGTAAAATATCACTTCTGCTTGTAATCCTTTCCTTCTTCATGAGCATGCTTCTTACGAATGACGTAACCCTGGTAACACTTGTACCTTTCGCGGTAAATGTTCTTAAAGAATATAAGGACAGACGCAGGACTATGTTCACTCTTATTCTGATGACAGTATCCGCAAATCTCGGCAGTATGCTGACTCCTATCGGTAATCCTCAGAATCTGTATCTTTATTCCAATTACCATATGACTCTCGGGAATTTTATAATTCTTATGCTCCCTTACAGTGCGGTCTCACTTATTCTGCTTATCATAAGTGTCTTTATCCTTAACATCACCGATAAAACCCTGGATACCGCCACAGCAAAAAAAGTTAAAGCACCGAAGCCTCATCTGCTCCTTATATACATGGTACTGTTCGTTCTCTGTCTTCTCACGGTTTCAGGCACTGTTCATTATCTTGTCATGCTCGGAATAGTTTCCGCCGCAATTCTTCTTCTTGACAGACACTCTTATAAAAACGTTGATTACGGCCTTTTACTGACTTTTATCTTCTTCTTTGTCCTTATAGGAAATCTCGGAAGAATAGATATCATCCATGACACACTTTCGGTAATAGTCGAAAAAAATGCAGCGCTGACGGCAGTTCTCGCTTCACAGATAATCAGTAATGTTCCGGCCGCAATGCTTCTTTCCGCCTTCACCGAGAACGGAGCGGCACTTGTAATAGGTTCAAATCTCGGCGGTCTCGGAACTCTTATCGCCAGCATGGCCAGCCTTATAACATATAAGTTCTATAATAAGATAAAAAGCGAAGGCGAGCATTATCTCCTCGCCTTCACCATAATAAATGTTATATTTCTGATAATACTTTTTCTTGTTTATATGTTAATCCGCGGATAACCGTAACTCATCCTTTGTCCGCCCGGATTAACAGATATACTCTTCGAGATCTTCCCAGCTTTCTCTTTCATCCGGTTCCTTTTCGAAGGTAAATCTGAGTTCCTTCAGATTAAGTCCTCCGTTCATAAACTTAAGTCTCATCACACCGTATTTTGAATGGAAGAAGATCTTTCTTCGTATACTGAGTTCCTCTCCGCCGCCATGAAAAGTGAAGCTTCCGCTCGGTACGCCCTGGAAGAATACACCGACCGGTATCTGTGACAATTCGGAAAGGTCCGAGCTTCCTATCATATCCATAAAATAGCAGCCCCTCTTCTTAACATCAAAGCCCAAAAAGTATACTTTTCCTTTACCGGTATCGACCTGCGAAAGGTCTATCACCGTACCGTCTTCAATCTCATAATACTTTATATCGGCAATATCCGTGCTTTCCGCTTCCTCCTTATAATTCAGCACTTCTACCTTATAATCCTCGCCGCAGAGCCTCTTCATCGCATTTGTATTCATGAGCATTCTACATATATTTCCGGCCATACGGATAAGCTGTCCTCTCGTTATGATCCCCTCTCCGAGTGCATCAAGTATATCATCTCCCATCGAATTCACCGATGCATCAGGACATACGGCATAAAAATCATTTTGTGCCAGAACAAGTCTGGAGAAAGACGTTTTATCAACCTTCTTTCCGACATCCCCGATATTTGCCCACCAGTCTGTCATGACTATACCACTGAATCCCCATTCCTTCCTGAGAATATTCGTATTAAGATCATGGCGCGAACTGGTCCAGATTCCGTTCACCGGGCCGTAGGTGGTCATTACCGAATCAGCTCCGGCTTCTTTTATTGCTATCTCAAATCCCTTAAGATAAATCTCTCTCAGAGCTCTTTCCGAAATGACATTTTCCTCCGTATGTCTGCAGGTTTCCTGATTATTACCACAGAAATGCTTGAGAGTTCCAGATACACCGCTATTCTTAAGGCCTCTGATCTGCGCTGCAGCAATCTTACCTGTCACAAGAGGATCTTCACTGAAGTATTCAAAGTTTCTTCCGTTCAGACAGTAACGGTGAATATTCATACCTGGGCCTAGAAGAACGTCCACATCGTTTTTATTCATTTCAAGTCCGAGCATGCTGTAAAGCTTTGTATTAAGCTCTGTATTCCAGGTACATGCAAGAAGCGTACCGCTCGGAAGGCTGAACGCCCTGAAGCCCGAATCGAGTCTCATTCCGCTTGGTCCGTCAGAGCAACACCCTGCAGGAATACCAAAACTTTTCAAGCGGGAACTCAGTCCGCCGAATGCAGCTGCCGTACCCGGAGTAACCTTCGGACTTCCCATTCCCTCTCCGCGAATGATCACCGAAAGGTCGTCATCTGTCAGCTGAGCAAGGAAGTCACCCATGGAAGCTTTTCCGTCTCTCACATCCTTTAACTTTATGCCCTTATCTCCTGTGTAATCAGGTGCCTCAGGTCTATCCGCTGCTGCCTCTTCCCAATCAGTGATAGATGAAGCCTTGACCTCTTCCGTTCCGATTTTATATGTTCCGTCTGTATAGACCGGTCTGATCCTTTCAAAGCCGACATTCGGTGCCATCTGATGACTGAGGCTTTCCACCTTAAATGTTTCTTTCTGTGTAAACCTTCCGGCTTCCTTAATATCTCTCACATTCCGGCCCACATAGAATATATAATCTCCCGCTTCCAGGACATAACTGCTTTCGAACCCGGTAATACCCGTATCATCAAAGGAAGCAAATGTATATGGAGCCACATCAAGTGTAAGTGAGCATTTCTCTCCGGGTTCCAAAATCTCCGTCTTCATAAATCCCACAAGGCTGAGCGCCGGTTTACCCAGTTTACCCTGAGGCTTTGCAACATAAAACTGTACGACTTCCTTACCAGGTCTTTTTCCGATATTTTTTACTTCTGCAGATATACTGAAGATATCCGAGATGTTACTTACATTTTCCAGTCTTACATTACCCGGAGTCACCTCAAAATCGGTATATGATAGACCGAATCCGAAAGGATACATGACAGCGGCTTTGCTAAAGGTCTCGTAATAACGATAACCTACATACACATCTTCGGTATAGAAGTTTCTTACGGTATCTCCGAAATGACCATATGCCGAAGCATCTTCTATATTACGTACAATTGTATCCGTAAGGCGTCCACTGGGGTTTGCTTTTCCCAAAAGGACATCCACGCATCCCAGAGCCCCAACTTCTCCACCCTGCCATGCATAAAGAATCGCATCGGGCGAGATTTCCTCTATCTCCTTCATATCAAGAATTGCACTCACATTCATGACAAGCACAACCCTGTCAAACACCTTCCTTACCTTGCGGAGAAGTTCCGCTTCCTTTTCGGCAAGCTTATATGCTCCCCTGTCATAAACATAATCCTGCTCCTCACCGGCTGTACGTCCGATAATGACTAGTGCCGTATCCGACTGTCTGCCGGCTTTAGCGACCAGCTCTTCGGATATATCCATTTCAATCTGGGACCATGGCTCATTCCCAAATCCCACACCCGGATCAAACGGATGAGTATTTTCAAAATCCGCATAGATCTTCAGAAGTTCTTCATTAAGTTCTATCTTTTCTTCCTGAAGTCCTTCTACGATTGTCCATACCTTCGGAACATTTACCATTCCGCCCGACCCGGTTCCACTCTTATAATAATTATTCTGCATTCGACCGAATACAGCGAGCTTTGAGTCTCTCCCCAGCGGCAGAACATCATTTTCGTTTTTCAGAAGTACCACGCCTTCCGTTACAGCCTCTCTTGCGAGCGCTTCATATTCATTCCAATCAAGTACCATGCTACACCCTCTCATCAAAAAAATTCTCATTAAAATTTTCCCATAATTTCGGAAAAATCTCAATGAGAATAATTTATCATCATCCGAGATAACCCGTTATCAATACTACCGGGATTCTGTTTTTACTATTATCACTCATTATTTTAAAGCTTCCTTAAGCACTTCCAGATTATTTCTCATAACAGACAGATATGTAACACCATCTGCAATATCTTTTGATGTTGTTGCCTGCATTGAGTCCATAGTAAGAATCTGCTGATCTTTTGACGTTGTGTTATTCTTTACGGTTTCGGCTATCTTATGATCCGGACCTTCAATTGTCATTATCGCCGGAAGTCCAAGTTCATCAACTTTTCCGGACAAGAATACTACAGTCTCAAAACTTGCTTCCGATTCTGCAGAACATCCTGCAAATGCCGCATAATAATCAATGCCGTAATCATCTACCAGATAACGGAATGGGAATCTGTCTCCGAAAAGAAGAGTCTTCTGATTTCCCGCATCTACTGCTGTCTTATACTCTTCATCAAGATTATCAAGCTCAGTCTTATATGCTTCATAATTACTCATATAAAAATCTTTATTTGCCTCATCTATATTTCCGAGCTGAGCAGCTATTTCTTCACATAAAACCGAGGCATTTCTGAGAGAAAGCCAGACATGTTCGTCTTTTTCTTCTTCATGTTCATGTTCTTCACCTTCATGTTCTTCGTCTTCGTCATGTTCATGCTCTTCATCGTCATGCTCTTCATCTTCATGCTCATGCTCGTGTTCCATACCCTCAACGATTTCCTCATCCTTAACGGCATCACCGAGAACATCCAGAAGATTGATGACAACCATATCATTTTTCTGAGATGAACCGAGAACATCTTCAACCCATTCGTCCGATTCACCACCTACATATATGAACATATCGCATTCCTGTATTTTAACCATATCTTCTGCCGTAGGCTGATAACTGTGTAAATCTACTCCGTTATCCAGAAGGAGTGTCAGTTCCGAATTATCGGCCTTATCCCCGAGAATAGTCTTTACCCAGTCATATTCCGGAAAGATAGTCGTAACTATTTTCATAGACTTGTCAGCAGATTCATCTGCTGCTTCTTCGGAAGTTATCTCTTTTGTCTCTTCTTTTTCAGCTGTCGTCTGAATCTCCGTTGCTTTCGCAACTTCAGTTCCACCGTCTGAAGTATTTCCGCATCCTGTTAAAGAACCAAAAACCATGCCCGCAGCCATAAGTCCTGCAAGTAAATTTCTCTTTTTCATTACTCTTCCTCCATTTACACCGGGATTTCCCAAATCCCGGTTAATATGCACTTGTCGATATATTTGCAACACAGTTGCATATTATATCACTATCCTCTGTTTTGTCAATAGCTTTTGCAAACATGTTGCATTTTAAGCATAAAATAAAAAAACCATACCGGTTTTTCCTTCACCGATATGGTCTATAACGATATATTTTACTTATTACATTCGTCGCATTTTCCGACGATCATAGTTTTCGATGCATTAATATCGAGTCCGTAAATCTTATGAATCTTTTCTTCGAATTCTTCTACAAATTCATTCTCGAGATGGAATATCTTCCCACATTCACTGCACTGTGCATGAATATGCTTATCACAGTGTTTATGCTCGTCGGAGAACTGATAATACCATGCATCCTGATTAGGCTCCTTATATCTTACCAATTCCCCTTGTTCACACAGACGATCAAGATTCCGATAAACAGTTGTTCTGTTGATTCCTTCAACCTCATCCCTCAGATAGTTATATATCTCGCGTGCCGTAAATCTCTTACCTGAATTGTTCTGCAAATATGTTACTATATATTCTCTTGCTTTTGTTTTGTATGGATTTTTCACTCTTCCACCCCTACTGCTATACCAGTCCACCTCATGCTATAAAGATTATATAAGTCCCATCTTTGCTTTGCAATATTTTTCTTTTGCCGAAGCATGTCACGAAAGCAGCTCTACCTGATAGGTGATTCCGTGAAAAACTCAGATGATGCGGAGACAATCTCCGTTTCTCCGACCGTCTGAACACTGCAGCAACGGATATATACCATATTCTTCATGATGTACAGAAACTCATTAATATTTTTTTGCTTAAGTTTCTGCAGATTGCTCAGATCATCACCGTAATATACCGGTGTACAGAATTCCTGCATGGCTCCTTTCTCTCTGATTTCCAGAACCGAAAGCGGAGTACCGTTTTCATCTACCCAATACTCGTTGTTGGTTATATCCAGCATGATCCATTTGTTAAGGCTTTTGTCCCAGACTTCATTAACCACATGGCAGTCTGTATCATATCCGGAATACGGACATAACCATACCTTACGCGAATATATCCCCAGTGCCAGACACATTTCATTTAATATCTGTGCTTTATTGCGGCAATTGATTCCCTTAGATCTGTTATCAAGGCTGTATTCGAGAAGTGACAATGCATTCATGTCTATATGATTGTCATAGTCGCTCTTATGTGTCAGTCGCGGTGCATACTCATTCATAAGGCGCAAAGCTTTTTCAAACTCGGTACCTTCTCCCGCCGTTTTATCAATCTCGTATTTATCCAGAAGATCGGGATATTCGGCATTCTTAAAATCATACGTCAGGATAATATCCTCACCGGATTCAAGTTCGATATTGTTATATAATATGCCGGACTCCATGATATATATTTCATCCGTATCCTGTAGATAACTCTCCGACTTAATATAATTACCACTGTAGTACCTGATATTTTGTGAGACACTGACCCCCAGGAGCAAGGTCAAAATAATAAAACCCAGACAGCATATCTTTTTCTTCATCATAGAATACCTCTCTTAACATGATATCTTATCTTCATGCTTATATTCTATAATGCTGCTGTTGGGTTTCACAGTGACGCCGGTAATATTCATATATGACCGTGGTCATATAATGTAAAGCGGACATTCGATCAAAAATCGTATCACATTTTGTCTTTAGAATAATTCTCTCACTTTATCAATAATGGTTATATCTGCCGGAAGCCAGTCTACCGAATCGATTGCGTCTTTAGTCAGCCATTTCGCGGCTTCATGTTCCTTAAGAACGAGATTTCCCTCCACGATGCCGCATAAGAAACAGTCCATCGATAAGTGGAATTCCGGATAGTCATATTCTATCGTATCGATATATCTTTCAACCCGGATAACAGTATCCAGTTCTTCCCTTATCTCACGTACTATTGCTTCTTCCGGCTTTTCACCTTTTTCAATCTTTCCGCCCGGAAATTCCCAGCCGTCTTTAAACTCTCCGTACCCACGCTGAGTTGCAAAGATTCTCTTCTCTCCGGATTTATCTTCGGTTTCTATGATCGCAGCTACCACTCTCACCGCTTTCATAAGACTTCCGTCTTCCCTGATGCTGATATATTTTCCTTCTTTTATTCCCTTATCAGCAATCCATTTTTCAGAAACTTCCTTCCTTGTTCCATCCTCTAATACGAGAATCGCATTAGGTCCGTCAGGATGTTCTTCACAGCCGTAATCGGCTTCAAGTATATCAACAATCTTGTAAACACTCATTTTCTGCAAGTCCTTCCGTTTACACATCTGTCCGCGAAAAACAAATCTATTTTCGTCATCTGATTAAGTTTTATCAAATATCAAGCCTCCATAAATATACCATATTCCACGGCCTGTTGCCAGAATTCTCAACTGCATCGCAGATATATACCTGATTTACGTGATATCTGCCTGACCGCAGTTATACATAACGGCATTTACATAAATACCAGATTCAGTCTTTACCATAACCTCTTATTACTTTGTAAATGTACCGTAAGCCGCAACAGCTTCATCTACAGTCATCTCACCTGTACCGACAAGGTAAACCGCCTGCCTCATCTGAATAACAGCATCCTCTGTAAGTCCGATCTCTTCAGGAGAAAGGATACGTGATTCCGGAACATTTCCGAAAGCCGCATACATAGTATTAAATGACAGATCCTTCGTCGGAGACATAAGCCCTTTGTTTTTCGCCATCTCATTCAGCTCCTCAGATGTGATCAGAAAACGCATAAATTCATTTGCCATATCCGGATTTAAGCCGTCTTTGTTAACGGAAAACTGCAGATTTGACATATCAAGGAAACTCGCTCCCTCGTCCGACATCGGGACAGGAACAAAGGTATATGTAAAAGGATTTGCGATAAATGCCTCGGAACGGCTTTCCCTCTTCTTTGTTCCGGATACCGTATCTCCCGAGCAGGTCATCATTGGTATGTCACCTTCAAAAAATCGAAGAATGACCGCATCATAATTATCTTCTATCTTATCACACTCATCAAGATTCACACCTGATTCACCTATAAACCGATTTATCTTCTCCAAAGACGGGCGTAGATACTCACCGGCTGAGGAATCAAGAGAATTAAGCTTTTTAACAGCCTCTTCATCATCTGCCACAGTACCGCAGAAGAAAGGATACATAGTCAATGTATAAATCGAAGTCGTCTCTTCTTTCGAAAATCCCATCAACGGATTTTCATATCCCTTTTCACGGAAAGCTTTACATACATCTATCAGCTCCTGATAAGTTGTAGGAACATTCAGGCCTTCTTTCTCAAATATACTCTGATTCACAAGCATTCCATAGGTATTTGAGAAAACCGGAACCATCGGAAGTGTGCCGTCATCCGTATTCAAAAGAATATTGCCGCGAATACAGTTAAGATCCAGTCCCAGTGCCGGATCCGCAAGATTTTCGGCATGATCTATCGAAGATTTATACTGTTCCCTGCCATACATCCACGAATAATTAACATAGATATCGGGTGCATCTTTTCCGTCCAGGACTGTTCCGATCATGTTATTATAGTCATCAACCTTGGTATATACCAGTTCCACATTCGGATAATATTTGTTGAAACGGTCGAATTCGGTCTCCAACGCCTCAAAGTTATCGTAGCCTCCGGCAATCCTGATATTACAGCTCGTCGAAGTATCGAGCGATGGCTTGAAACCAACTTCAGCAGTTACTTCCTGTTTCTCGGAACCACAGGCAGCCAGACTCAGGATCATCATCAACGACAAAAAGACACATATCATTTTTCTCATAATCTTCATCTTCCTTCCTTGATTCTCCGTATTTCCTTGATGACCAATTTGACATCGATCGGTTTTGCAATATGTCCGTTCATACCGGCATTCATACATTCCATAATATTTTCGGAAAATGCATCTGCCGTCATAGCAATAATCGGGATGGATGATGCCCATTGATTATCGAGTTTACGTATGGCTCTTGTTGCATCGAGGCCGTTCATCTCAGGCATCTGAATATCCATAAAGATAAGCGTATAACTATCCTTTTCAGCCTTACTTATCATATCAACACATACCCTGCCGTTTTCCGCACGCTCGCATTTTATTCCAAACATAGAAAGCATCGCGGATATGATTTCCCAATTGATATCGTTATCTTCGGCCACAAGAATGCTAAGTCCGTTTAAATCCGAATAATCATCCTCCGGTTCTATGGATCCCGACTCTTTTCCGATAAGACTGTTTATCTTATCATAAAGTGTCGATCTGAAAAGCGGTTTAGTGACAAAACCATTTGCTCCGGCAGCCTTAGCCTTATCCTCAATATCCGACCAGTCATATGCGGAGATCAGCAAGATAGGAACATCGGTTTTAATCTCCGACCGGATACGCCTGATTGTTTCGATTCCATCAATTTCCGGCATTTTCCAATCCACTATGATCACGTTGTAATCCTTTCCGGATAGATGCCTATGCTCGATCATACCCAGTGCTTCCAAACCGTTTCCTGCCTGTTCAACCGATGCTCCGAGAGACTCTAAGGTATCGGTGGCTGTCCTGAGCATGATTGCATCATCATCTACGATCAGGATATCCATCGGCTCAAGCTGCATATCCTCCCTCTGCCTGTCCGCTGTGGGGATATCCAGTACAACCGTGAATGTTGTTCCCTTGCCCTGTTCGCTCTCACATTCAATAGTTCCGCCGATCAGCTCAACCATCTGCTTTGTTATAGCCAGACCAAGTCCTGTTCCCTGAATGCTGTTAACGCGGCTGTCTACCTGTCTGGAGAAAGGAGCATACATGCTCTCCATGAATTCGGGGCTCATACCGATACCCGTATCCGCTACAACATAGGTAAGTCGTACACTGCCCGGATCAGTACTCTGTTCTTCGCGCAGATCCACACTGACCCGCCCGCCGGGTTCCGTATATTTGATAGCGTTAGAGAGAATATTTATATAAATCTGATTCAGACGGAGCTGATCTATATATAAATATTCCTTTTCCATATGGTTAATGTGGAAGCTGAATTCAATATTCTTTTCTTTGATCATAGGTTGGGAAATGTTTACAAGATTTTCTACTGTTTCCACAATTGAAAAGGTAAGCGGATTCAGTTTAAGATTTCCGCTTTCCACCTTGGATATGTCAAGTATATCGTTGATAAGTGTCAACAGATGATTGCTTGCAAGACTGATCTTCCTCAGGCTTTCCTTCGTTGAATCCTCATCCCCGGTATTTTTCTCTGCTATGGCCGTAAGACCGATAATGGCATTCATCGGGGTACGGATATCATGGGACATAGTAGAGAGGAAATCAGTTTTGGCTTTATTTGCAGACTCGGCCTTGCTTGCCGTAATCTGAAGATGTTTGTTCAGGTAAAGCATATAGAAAAGGTCACTGAGAAACAGGATCAGAAGTCCCACAGACACAACTCCGAACAATACCCGGTTTCTGTTTTTTACATTGAGATTCTCGGCCGGCACGAGACTGAGCATAGTCCATCCGGATGTAGCAGTTATAGGAGTATAAGCAAGCACACACTCCTCTCCGTGTGAATTGACCATTGAAACAGAACCTGTCGAAGAAGTAATCCTGTCAAACAGCACCTTCGAAGATTCAGGATCTGTCGGATTATATGAATTATAGAATTCGAAAAAGCTTGAATTTTTGAAGCTGGAGCCCTTGATAATGTAATCGCCTTTTACATCAATCATAGAGAGTTCAGCATTAACAGGCTCACTCTGCGGAAATATCCATTTCTGTTCAAGTTCCGAAATCGGTATCACTCGAAGCAGGACAGCATCCCCGGCAGTACCGTTATCAGAATCCGAGACAGAAATAATATTACAGAAAGCAATTGACTGCTCACCATTCATCGGATTAGTATAAGCGCGTGTTATATTGATTGATTTTCCTATTTCATCGATCCAGTCTACATTTTTAAGTATATCCAGTCTCTGATAGGAAACATCATAGTCATCTTCCGTACCGAGTTTTGGTCGGGTTGAGATACCTGTAAGTGTATCGAGTGAGATCAAATGCGCGGACGTATCCCGGAGAACATGCGAATTACGGATATAATCAGCAGCCTCTTCCAAAGTCATGGACTTTTTGTTGATATATTGAGCCCATACATCGCATATTCCCTGTTCGCCCTCCAGATAGTTCTCCGTTACCTGTTCCATAGCAACCGTAGTATTTTCAAAATGCTCTATCTGCCTACGGTAAGAATCCCGGTTTTCATATCCTGAGTACAGAACTACGAAGATCAATATGGCAGCCATAATGATAACGTTAACAAATATAATAAAGGATTTTTTCATATTCTTCCGCTCACCCGCTCATATATTTTCCCGGTAAAACCGAATACGTAATACTTAAGCAGCCGCAATACTAATGTCATAAAAACATTATAACATAATAGGAAAAACTGTAAAATTTCCTTTTTTACTCTGTTCTCAGTCTTTCAACAACGCTTCTTCTGCCGAGTCTCCTATAAGTAGATGTCGGAATTATAAGTACGATAATAAATATAACAGGAAGACATATATCAAGAGATGTAAGACTGAATCTCCATGAAAACATAGGAAGATTATTAACGAAAGTCTTCACTGCCGTAACATTTAAAACGCTCGACATAATTACCGTAAGTAACGAAGTATATGTAAAATATCTCATGCCTTCTCTGATAAGGCTTCTCTTCTGCTGCTTAACTGTCATTCCAACTGCCTCGAGCATAGCAAGCTCACGATTTCTGGCGATAATAGAAGCTATCATTGTATTACTGAAGTTCATAACACCGATCATTCCGAGAATTACAGCTACGAATATACCTGCTACTGCAAACAATTCTCCAAAAGCCTTATTATCTTCTATCACACTCTGCTTCGATGTATAACTGAGATCAGATTCTGCTGTATAACCTTTTATCCACTCTTCGAAAGCAGCCTCTTCACTGTCCTTTACATCGATAAGAGTACGCATCGGGTTTACTTCACCGTATATTGACAGATATTCATCTTCAGGAAGAATGAAATTGCATTCAATCGGTGCATAAACCGGATATTCGATTATCATAGGTACATCTACCAATGCATAAACTGTGTATTCATTTCCGCCTATTTCAACTACGTCTCCCGGATTTACGATGTTAAGGAAACCTTCATTTGAATACTGCCATCTTTCCGCAAGAACGTACTTTCCCGAATTAAACTTTGTCCAATCAACACTTGTAGTACCATCCATAGTCTGAACGTCATCCAGCTTCTCAACTGCCAGCTCGCCCATACCGTATGTATTACCCTCCATGGTACGCTTGTTGTGAAGCTCATTAAGATAACTGTTAACAGTGTAACCGTCACCTGCATAGAAAGATTCGATCTGCATCTTTACTATTTCATCCGAGAAGAAATGCTTTTCAATCTCACTCCATACTTCCGGAGAAAATGTATGGTTTTCATGATTAAGATATAAATTTCCTACACCTTCAACACCCTGCTGCTTACTGAGCTCATCAAAAAACGCGCTGTCCACGGCATTTACATTCTTATCATTTGCTCCCGCATTATCGAGAAGTCCGTCCTGAACACAGAAGTCACAGGCCGTATATTTCTCAGCATAGGAATCCGTACTAAAGCTGTTCATCAAAGTAGATGCGCTGTTAAGCATTACCAGAGATAATGTAAGAGATAGAACTACTACAAAAGTTTTCTTCTTTGGTTTTCCGTTCTTCTTAAGATTTCCGGTAAAACGTGCTGCTTCAACAGGAGATATCTTTGATGCCATTCTGCTTGGCCTTCTGGAACTTATAGCCACTGTAAGATAAGCAAAAGCTGCTGTGAAAAGGATTATCCATATGTTCATATGAACATGGCCCTTATCGGCACCTACTGTATTGATGAATTTACCGATCATCGGAAGCATCCATCCGCCGATGCCACAGCCGATAACAAGACCTATAGGAATAGCTATAAGGCATATACGTCTTGTTCTGTTCTTTACTATGCTTCGTATCTGCTTTCCCGAAGTTCCGATTGTCTTAAGCAGACCGTACTCCTTCATGTCAGATACTATGTTCAGGTCAAAAATGTTATAGATTATAAGATAACCCGAAAGCATAAATACAACTACAGCAGCCGCACATACCAGCATAGCTGCCGGATCCATGTAATTATACTGTCCCATAGATGACTGTCTGAATTCGCTTAACAGACTTCCGACTACAGTAAAGAGAGATGAGAATAATACTGTAGTAAGAATGATTGAAAATGTCATTACCGAATATTTTCCCTTATTCATCCTTATGGAACTTGCGGCTAATCTTTTTAATGTTTTTTTCCTTATTTTTGACATATTAAATACCCTACCTTTTGTATTTCATTTTACAAAGATAGGGTATCATATGATTCTTACCACATTATTTCTGAAATCTTTCATTTCTGAAATGATCTCAAATTTTATCTTATTGACTGCTCATAGAATTCCAGAAACTCAGCGAACAGCTCTTCATCCAATCTATGACTCCATTTTTCATGATCAAGATTCTCAGTGATATAGTCAGCCTTATCTTCTGAAAATCGTTCCTTGTTTTCTTCGGCTTTATAATCATAATCAAGTGTTTCAAGCCAGGAATCGAACTTTACGTCAAAATCATCCTTATAAGTATTGTTCGGATCATTAAATACCTCATTGTGCCCCCTGTCCTCAAACCTTATAAATTTGAAACGGGAATTATCCTTATACTTTTCATAATACTTGTCTAAACCATACTCGATTCCTATTACATCATCATCGGCACTGTGTACGATCATAATATTTGCATCCGTAGCGTCAAAGCCATCCATCGCGGTATTCTTTGCGTATTTACCATACTTAAAATATTCATGAATCCTGATAAACGGCGTCATGGTATAAATAACACTTCCCGCCTGTGATTTACCGCCTGATTCAAACATATCCGATGAGCAGTTGAAACCCGAACACTCAATAACAGCCTTTACCTCCGGATGATAATTTAGAACCGCACTTACACAGTATCCTCCCCAGCTATGTCCGAAAAGAACGATCGGAAGATCGGGAATATCACTCTCGGATTCCACAAAAGATATGGCATGATCCAGATCTATCACTCCCTGCGGAACTCCGCCCAATCCTTCACCTTCACTTTTATCCATGGCAGTAGCATCATAAGCAAAAACGTAGTAACCATTCTTTGCAAAATAATCCGCAACATCCATATAAGAGTTATGTCCGCCACCGCCGAATCCATGAGAAATGATCACTATGCCGTGTTGTTCTTCTCCCGAACTGTAGAGATAACCTGCGAGCTTCTGTCCCTTGTCGGAAGGAAATGAATACTCGGTACACTCCAGTCCTTCGAAGTCCTCAACTCGAAGCATCAGCGGCTCATAGCTTTTCGAGCTTACATCAAAATTTTCGTTATACATTTTAACGCAAAAAGCCCACCATCCGGCGATGATCAGGAGGATTACGATAAGCAGCGTCAAAAGAACTATTTTCTTTTTTGATCTTTTCTTTTTCATTATCTGCTTCCTCCATTCCTTAATGCAGCTATACATTCATCGCACCATTCCATTATCATCCTGGCTCGCCTTCTTCCATATGAAATAGTAAACCCCCAGAACATAGAACGATAACCGTCCTGCAACTCATCCCCGTACTCTTTAGAGCTGGTATCCGCAGCAACGAAACCTTCATATCTCACTTTGTATGATTCTTTAAGTCTGTTGAAAAATTCTATATTTTCTTCAACTGTTCTCTCCCCAAGAAAAAACGTTTTCATTAGCAGCGGAATTCTGGCTGTTTCCTTTAATTCCTCTGAAAGCCAGTCAAGCAGTTCCTTCCGCCCATCATCTGTTATTGAATACATTTTCTTGTCGGGTTTTCCTTCCTGCTCTATCCATGTTCCGGTAATATAGCCCGAATCTTCAAGTGAGTTCAGTTCCCTATATACCTGACTTTTCTGAGCATTCCAAAAATGATTCAGAGAATGCCTGAATGTTTCAAGTATCTCATAACCATTCATATCAGCATAATTTAACAGTCCGAGAATTCCGTGTTTTAACATAAGCACCTCCATACTATAGTCCACTTGTGTACTATAATATATTTACTTTGTCCTTTTGTCAATATAAAAACACGCAACAAAAAAAGCCACGCTTGTGGCTTTTTAAAGATTGATCATATTCTTAACTCATGACTTTCTCCAGCATCTCTCTCGCCCGGAAATACTGTCCCTTATCCTCAAATTCTCTGTAAAACACTTCGATCATCATCGTTAAATACAGAATAATATCATACCATCGCAATCTGATAGATTCCTCTTCCGAGAATGATGTCTGACCAAAGCCTTCCAAAAAATGTTTATCTCTGTTATGCATTCTGAAGCGGTCATCCATATATGGCTCGCCCCATAACGCTCTTTCCCAATCGATTATCCCGGTAACATGTCCGTCTTTAACAAATACATTTCCTTCCCACATATCCCAGTGAACCAGAGAGGCTTTGCGGACAATGTTAAAAGCAGACTTATCATTTTCCAGTTTATTCAGATACATCTTCTCATCATATAGAATATCTATATTTTTCTTTTCCGCATCTGATAATAGATTCGTAAGCATATGTTTTACAAACATATAAAGAGAGTCATATCGCCTATCTTCTCCCAGAAAACCGAATCCTGTATTATGAACCGCAGCCAGTTCCCGGGATATCCCGCCGAGCTCCGTCTCTATCACAGCAATTTCTTCTTCCGACATACTATCCTTTATCAGAAAGAAATTTTCACCCTCCAGCTTTTCCATGAAGAAGTAATGACCATCACATATAGTGTTGCCGGTATCATAATACTGAACGTCCGCCACCTTAAATGAGCACTTTTCCGCAACCAGCTTCATGGCTCTGATTTCCGCGCCCATTAAATTGACTTCATTTGAAGTATTTCCGCTCCTATCCTTTGCTGCAATTTTCAGAATACTTTCACTGCCATCGGTAAAAGCAATCGAATAAGTCACATTGCACATTCCTTCTGTCAATTCTTTTATATCCGCAATATGCTTATCCGGGAATGCCGCCTCTGCCATGCGGGAAATCGTTTCACGGGATTGTCTGTTTTTTGTAATAGTCATTTTATATTCTCATTTTCCTTATCGACGTGATAAAAACTGATAACTAATATAGAGCATTGCGCAGAACCACACGATTGTTATAAGTATCGCTCCACCGTGCAATATCACATATCCTATACCTTTTCTTTTAATACTATAGGGTTCATCTTCATCTATTTCCCTGTAGCAGCCGACAGCCCTAACAAAGCCTATAATTTCTATGATCAAACACACCACCGGAGAAACCGTAAGAACAATCATAATACCATAAAATGCCGTCATATCATCGGATAGAGATGAATAGTCTCCGTCAAAAATTTTTAAAATCAGTCCGTTTGATAATAAAATCAACAATGGTATGATCAGAAAAATGTATTTTTTAATAATCTTCTTTATATTCATAATTAAAAACTATACTCCATAAAATTTCCGGTATACATGCTGGACAGGATACCAATTCTCCCCGTAGTGCACATGAAGTACGGCGGCTTTCCGCAAAAGACATTCCGCTTGTTCCGATAATCTTATCCCCATCAAATGCAAGCCACAAAACATATGTACCGTCAACCGGTCTATTCTCATTTTTATGATGCAAGAAATATTGCCGTTCTCGCCCCTTCTTCCGGAGTTTGGAAAAACGGTTTCAACAGTCCTGTTATAGTCTTACCAAATCCGGTATCTCTGTCGATTCCGATATTATTAACAACACGCCTATAACTTTCTGCATTTAAAGCACATCGAAAGCGGGACCATTTTCGCTTTTTGCGCCTTAGGGCTGTTATCTTCAGTATCCGCTAATGACTTTTCGTCGGTTTGTTCTATCATTTTCTCGATTATAAATCCGGCATCATATAATGCATTAACATATGTTGAAATCTTTCTGTTCGCAAATGTTACAGTTGTATCATGAACCGGCATCTTTAAGTAAGACTCATCAAAATAGCTGCGCGAAAAGACCAGTTCTCCATTATCAACAACATCCTCCCCGGTCTCATATGATTTCGCAACACAGTAGTGAAGCGGATGTCCCCAGCTGAATATGAAATAACCACCACTCTTAAGATACGAAGCAGCCTTCTTAAATGTCCCTTCGAGGTCTGTCGTCCAGCCTATTCCGTATATTGAATAAACATAGTCAAAATAGTCCTGCGGAATATCACTGTCTGCTTCCATCGGGGCACATATAAGTTTAGGATTGCAGCCGCTCTCCTTTAAGAGCTTCCCGGCATTATCCAATTGTTTCTGCGACAGATCTAATCCCCACAACTCTTCTGCGCCTTTATCCGCAAGATATTTGAGCGAATGCCCACTGCCGCAGCATATCTCGAGGACTTTCTTTCCTTCAACCTCCGAAAAAAAATGAAGGTCATCTTCTGTCGCGAATTTGACTCCGTATTTCGGCAAAGCTGTAGTTCCAAACCAGAGATCAGCATGATCATCCCAGTATTTTTTATTCTTTTCTATTATCTGTTCTTCCATTATCAGTTCCTATCTGCTATATATTCCGGTTTATTCTTCTAATAGATAATCTTCAGCACTAACATTTTCACCTCTTTAAATTTTGATTTGTCATCGTCTATAAAACTGTAATAAACTTGTGACGGAAGATCTTTACAAAGTAAATGGCCATCGCAAGTAAGATTACAAACTGTATAACAAGCCAGGGGATACTGCACATAATAAATCCATTTTTTAGATAATATACCGGAGTTCCAAAGAGTACCACTTTACTCTTATCAACAAGTTGCAGAGAATTATATATAATATGACCCGCAACCGTATAGATAATATTTCCCGTGTAATAATACACTACAGTCCAAATAAGAGAAATGGCCAGCATAGCCGTAATACCCTGAATGTTATAAGCGTGCATGACTGCAAACAATACAGTGATTAATATAATTACAAAAGGAGCTTTGTATTCTTTTTTTATTACTTCGATGCCACCAAAGCGGAATATCAATTCCTCTGCCAGAGGTGCAATAATAACCGCTTCAACTATCAGCCCTATACCCGGAGCTGCTGAGCTGTTACTCTCTATAACTGTCGAAGAGGAAAGTATCCATCCGCACAGATGCATAACAACATATGAAAGCGATAGCGGACAAATAATAGAGAAAAGAAAAACAAATACATCAAGTTTTTTAAAATCGACTGCTTGTATAATCGTCCTCCCGCAGGTCTTCTTCAAAAACCATATCGTAAAAATACCGGAGGCTAAATAAGCCACCGAATTGAGAATGTTGCTGCTCCCATCATTATCGCCTGAGGCACCGGAAATAGCGGATATAAAAGCGCCTACTGCCATAAAGATTATAAGGAGAGTCAGAAGATTAAAAATAGCTTCACGCTTTGGATGTGGAGTTTTTTCGTCTTTCATCTATATATACTTTCCTTCTCCATTATTCCGCATTGATTGAATCTATGATGTCAAAATCATAATCATCAAAATTACTATTATATCTGTCAAAAAATGCGGAACCCAACTACACCATGCATTATCAGTTTCCTTAAATATAATACCATAAAATATCGAATCAACAAAAATACCACCAATATCTAAAATCATAATTGCAACCGCTCCATAGGAGAAATGTCCGATAGCAAACAAAACTGATGTCATAATAACTGATGGGATAAAACCAAACACCTTTGTCGTTTGTTTCTGAAAGAATGCTCTCATAGCAATTTCTTCACCTAATGGTATAACCGTTGATTCAAAAAATATTGGTTTTAATTTTGCCAGTTCTAAATCAAAAGGGATTCTTGATTTCAAAAAATCAAAATACTCCGGCATAAGAGCTTTATATACAAATACCAATATTATATTCAAAACAACAGGTACTAAAATAAGCACTATTACTTTTTTACTTTTTAGCTTAGGCAAAAATGTCTTTATATCAAGTGCTTCTTGTTTAGAGTCATTTGTTTTTCGTGTGACAAAAAATGCAACTAACCCTACAATTATTGTTAAACCTGCTAATTTCAGAGGTTCACCCTTTACTTCAAGCTTAAATATATTTGAAAAAGACAAGATGCTCATTATAATCAAAAAAGCTACTACACATTTATTTAATTTCGTCACATTATTCTTATCCATTATCATTCTTTTCTACATACCTATTTGCTTTTAATCCTAGTTGCAAGTATTCCATAAAAAACATTTTCCAGCATCTTTTTGTTTTCTTCTTCATCGTATTCTACTGAATTATTAGCATGTAAACTTGCAAGCCCGTGAACAGCACAAAAGAATGTCATAAAGACTTCTTTTGCTTCCTCTACTCCACATCCGATTCCTTTTGCCATTACATTTAGAATACCTAACAACTCCGGATTCTCTATAAGAGCCGTCATATCCATACCGCCTAACATATCTGTCTGAAAAAGAAATCTGAATAAATTCTTTTCTTCATGACCAAATCTGACATAATTAAGTCCTAACGAAAGCAGCGGGTTCTGATCAGATTCCTTCGGCATAACGAAAGAGGTATGATAATCATCAGCAATTTCGTATGCAGCTTTTTTGATCTCCTCAACCGTTTTAAAATTATATAAAACCGGCTGTGTCGAACATCCAAGATACTCTGCAATCGTTCTTGTATTCAAATTTTCATGTCCACGTTCTCTAACAACCTCAAAAGAAGCATTCGCAACCATTTCTTTTGTAACTTTAACTTTCGGTGGCATTTTTCCTCCAATCATATATTCATTATATAATCCTTGTTATATAACAATGATTATACATCATATCAGACTCTCGTCAATAGCATTTTAATAAAAAAATGGCATATACCACACAGCACATGTCCTACACATGCGATAAGCAACGCCATTTTAATCTTGTTATTTTTTCAAATTATTCTCCTTCTACTCCAGATAACACTCACGGCGTGTTAAACTCCTGCATCACTTTCCATACCGAACTGTTGTGAATCCGTCATTCCAGCTTGATCTATCCAGTTCATATTCATGTATTTCAAAACACTCCAACGGCAGATCCTTAAAACCCTCCAAGTCTTTATGACTTTGAATGGCATCTCTTGCTTTTTCTTCCATTGAATAGATTCCGATCAACTTTTCTTCGTCATGTTCCCCAAAATCATCACTCTGTTCGTAAACATGCCAAAGTACATATACTTTCATGTATATTTATAACCTCCATAAAAGTTTTTATTTCCTCAGGTACTTCTCATCTGATTCATATTCATCACTCACATAGCGTTCAATGGTCATGTGAAGATCATATTTCTCGCGAAGCTCAGCAAGCTGCTTCATCATAGGAGACGCATGATGTGCATCTATCGCTGCCTGGTCAGTCCAGGAGTCAATGAGCAGCACAGTTTCCAGATCATCCATTGGCTGAAAGTATTCATATCGAAGATTTCCTTCCTCCGCTCGAATAGCTTCCGCGATGCCGGATGATTCCATCTCTTCCACAAATGCACGTGCATTTCCATTTGTTCCCGTATAATACAGATTTACTGTTATCATAGAATCTCCTTCCATAAATCATAACTATCAAGTTGCAGAACTTAATCTCTCACATACATCAACTGTTTAAACTCACCACCACGGTCTATCACACGGACCTTATCTGTCAATTCAAAGCCGCACTTCTCATAAAATGCGCGCGCATTAAGATTTACCTCCAATACCCAAAGCACAATGCGAAGATCTTTATATTCAGAGAATATGTACTCCATAACCTTGCGGCCAAACCCACGCCCTCTATACTTTTCCAGTATATAGATACTCGATATCTCAATTTCTTCTTCGTTACCGACCAGCTTCACGATTCCGGCAGTCTGACCATCTGCTTCTATACGCAGATATACACAATGCTTGTCATCCAAAGAGCGGAGAAACTCCTCACGTCTGGATGAAGGTGAATCTGAATCTAAATATTCCTGACTGAAAATGCCCTGATATGTCTGCTTCCACGCATCAGAGTGAACTTTACCAATAACATCTGCATCTTCTTTAGTTGCTTTAAGAATCACCATTCTCGTATCTCTCCTGGTCAGATATCCTGAAATATATAACTTCCAATAAAACCAACCCCATATATCTCAAAGTTCAGATCTTTAAATGTTTTCTTTAAGCTTCTCTGGCTTTTAAGAAATTTCCAGCCTGTAGAATCAGTGAGCTTTGTAAATATCTTCTCTGTAGCTTCTTCAACTGTATAATACTCCATCTATCAGCTAAGCATCTCCTTTTTGTATAATCTCAAATGCCTCAGCAAAACACTCCTCTGGTATCTGCGGCCAGTTGCATTCACCCTTCTTCTCATAGCAGATATTCATCGCAAGACTTAACATTCCTGCATGGGTATATTTTCCACATCTTCCGGTAACAAGTAATTCTGTAAATCCTGTCCAGTATGGAGCCGCCTCATATAAACCGGCCTCTTTCATATCAGATACTATACGTTCCGTATCCGCAGGAAGTGATATAAATTCAGGTTTCCATTCTCCATTATCGCTATGAAGTATCATGAATCTGTAACTGTATGGAACGTCAATAGAAGCGCCTACAGAACCAGGATTCCATACATGAGTAGATCCGCATATTGTTTCCATCTTAATATGAGTGTGTCCGCATATTATATAATCAGATTCACATTCATCAACAACCTCTTTAAGGGTTTCATCTTTTATTGCAAATTTTTCATTCACTTTTCTCGGTGAGCCATGACATATCACTATATCCTTCATACCTTCTGTTTTTATAGTCATTGATATTGGAAGACTATTGAAGAACTCAATATCCTCTTTTGTCAGATGCTCATACGCGAATCTGAGCATTCCGACAGTACTTGGATAATCATCCCATTCCGGATGATCCATGCCCAGTTCATCAATCTGATAATTCTCTTTGTTTCCCTTTATGAAATAACACTTTTTAGTATCACGTAACTCGTATAGTGTTTTCATAGTCTGTTCAATTCCCGGAAACTCCCCTGTATAATCTCCCAGAAAACAAAAAGCGTCTATGCTCTTATCTTCTAGATAATCTATACATGCTTTTAAAGCAATGTAATTTCCATGTATGTCTGATAGTACTGCTATATTCAAAATGTTTTTCTCCATAAATTCTTCTACTTCATCAATCCAGATCATAATCTTCTGGATTGAATAATTCATCCTCACTCCATGATGTACGATAATTCAAAGTTATAAGATTAAGCCTTTATCTCTACAAATTCGAATTTATATAAGAGTATAACCTCTGAACCCACGCACGGAATAGTATGAATCCGCCCCGTTATGAAATGTGAAAACCGTTCCGTAACGTCGTTCGCAGAACAATGCACCGCCCTTGTCGCGAATATCATCTGGCGTAGCGATCCAACTTGACGTTTTCAAATCAAATTCCCCGAGACTTTGCAGTCGGCGATAGAGTTCCTCCGTCATGATCAAAACGCCGATTTCTTTTGCTTTCCATTCGGCGCTGCCTGACGGCGGGTTTTTAGCACGCCCCTGTAATGCCTTTTCGTCATAGCACAGGCTTCTGCGCCCAGAAGGGGACTCCTTTGCGCAGTCGCAGAAAATTAGCTTTCCCGTCTTTTCGTCATAGCCGATGGTATCCGGTTCTCCGCCGCTCTCCTCCATCCTTCTCAAAACGTCCATGGAGCCCGGATGCTCAAGCAAACGTTTCTCCACGTCAAGCCAACTCAGTTCCATATGAAGATTCATATTATCCTGAAACCTCGCTTTTAATATTTCTAACATGTTTTCCCCTCCAATTCCCCGATTTGACATGCTTCAAGCAAGCGACAATTCAATTCATACAATGCTGTTTTATTGGAATCCCACGTCAGCCTTGTTATAGCTTCATCGTAAGTCAACCACTCAAAGCCATTATGTTCACTCGAAAGTACTATTTTTGAACTGCATTCAAAGCCATATGTATATTCTGGAATTACAATAGTATCGTGCGACCACAAATAACGATTTGTCGTCTATAAAACTGAAAGTTAAAAATTCACTATATCCGAGATGGCTACCAAAGTTGCTTCTCCACTGATACTTATTCTCCCGTTATTCAGCAGTTCACAATACAAATTTCCACCTCTCTTGGAAGCCTGATATGCGAGGATTTTAGATTTGCCAAGTTCTTTTGACCAGTAATCTGCTATCTGACAGTGCGCAGAGCCACATACGGGGTCTTCGGGAATGAGAAGCTTAGGGAAGAAACTTCTGGAAACGCAATCAGTATCAGTTCCTTTTGCCGTAGCATTCTGTCCTCTTCCGGGAAGCTGCGCTAACTTATTTTGATCCGGACGCATATCTCTAACCTGATCCTCCGATTCAAAAATGCATACGAGGTCAGGACCCAGGATTGCCTTTACAGGTCTTACTCCGAAAGCTCGTTCCATATCATCTGTCACCGAGATCTCTTTCTGCTCATATGTAGGAAAATCCATCTCATACAGATTTTTCTTTCTGGTAACTGTCAGCTTTCCGCTGAGCGTATCAAACTCTATCACATCCTTATCCGTCTCGAAATAATTAAATATCACAAAAGAAGACGCCAGAGTTGCATGACCGCATAGTTCTACCTCGGATCCGGGAGTAAACCATCTTAAGTGATAACCCTGTTCTTCCTTAACAATAAACGCTGTCTCGCTCAGATTATTTTCCATCGCAAGCTTCATCATGAAGTTTTCACTTGGTCATTTGTCCATCACACAAACTGCCACAGGATTCCCTGAAAACGGTTTGTTTGTAAAAGCATCAACAATATACTGTTTCATTACATCCATTCCTCCTCAATGAAACGTAATCCTGAAATTCCAATTTAATCTATTTAGAAATTTTTTTCGATTAACAATCATAAATGAAATAATTTCATTCTATTTCAAACTTATTATATATGCGTTTAAACGGAGGTATATCTCTATCCTTTTTCATACATATTTCACTATATTTTCTAAACCTTCTACTAAAATACACGTATACAGTTTTTTCATCGTCAAAGTATATATCTATCCACATAGGATAAATATCTCTTTTCCATGTTAAATTTTTAACCACTTGTTCAAATGTCATTTTATGTTTTTTCATTTCTTCTAATGGATATGTAAAACTCAATCGAAAAATATCATCGATAGAATTGTAATTTTTATTTTCTTCAATAGGATATAAATGAAATTCTAATTCATCAACATATTCAACATTTAAACACTGTAAAAAAGCAGTAATAAATTCTGATTTATTCATAAACTAATTCCCATTAATCATTGCATTATATTCTTTTATAGTATCAATTACATTTCTGCTTAGTTTAAGTTAAGTCTTCCCATCCGGAAATATCAACTCTGCCCTGCCTATAAAATGCAATGAACATATCCAGACATTCTCCGACACTGATATCATCTACTTTTTTGTTTGATTTTAAAATATCAAAGAGTCCCATGCGATTTTCCTCTCATGACTTGAAATATTCTTCCAAAAGTTTATTTATATATGTTCCTGTTACAGGAACTTCCGTATCAAACATTGCTCTTTCCAGATGGATTTTCTTATCATCGGAAATGATATGGATACGCGGAATCCCTTCGCTGTTTTTTCTTACAAACCAGTGATAGGTTTCGTTGTTATATATATGTTTTCGTTTTCCTTTAGGTGAAACAGACATAGACTTTTCCCTTCTAAAGCTATCTTTCTTACTTCGTGAAATACTCATATATATCATTTCTAACTGGATGTTCGAGCTTCATCAGAAAATTCATTATAGGAAGATCCTTTCCTGTCTTATCTTTTATTGTAGTTTCTTTCCAACGTTCCGGATTCACTTTACCCATATAGTAAAAATCTGAGCCCTCACCATCACTCTTCTTTATGAACAAATAAATCTTTAAACCATTTTCTTCATGATTAATAATTTCCTGTGATTCACGGCTATCTATTCTGACATTATTTCTGGTCATCCAGCTAAATGTACCATTATCAATAAATTGATCCGGATACTTTGTACTTTCAGATATATCGTCCTTTTTTTCGTATGTAACAAATATCGGACATGTTCCATACTTGATTCTATAACCATATACCGTTGCACTATCATCTCTTTCCCAATTAAGAATTCGACATATATCCTTGCGCGAATACTTTTGATATAAGACGAGATTATCCTCATCTATATTTGAGTAATAATCATTATATCTCAACAACCCATATTCAATTATAGCAGAAAGCTCATTTAGATACTGCCTTTCCTCTGCATTACTAAAACCACAAAGGTATCCTTCACATATATTTTTAATGTGGTCGAGCCTTTGTTTATCATAATCACTATTATTTATTGAATTTACGTTGTCCGCATACGATTTAATTATCCGTACATTTTTATACTTTTCTTTTTCGCTTTGAGTATTTGTAAACTCCATAGCCAAGAATCTTATTGCTGATTCTATATCTTTATTGCGACCCTCTATATGGTATCTTTTTAATTCTTCCCTGAAATCTTCCAACTGAATAAAGCGTTTATTAATTAGTTCTTTAAGTAATAACAATTCATGTATTCTTTTTCCACTTGCCAGATTCAAAGAGACAAAATCTAATGTAGCCGACTGACTATCCGTGAAAGATGGTAATTTAGCTTCATCATCTACTTTACGAACAAATTTATCATATGACCCTTTTATATAATCTATAAAAAGAATCGGATCTATCTCTCCATACTTATAGAACTCTACAATGCTAGGTGTTTTACCCAGCTTAAATTTTAGATTCTGATATTTATCTTTAAGGAACTTTAACGGTGTACTCGATGCATCTATCGATTCAAATATTCGCTTCTTTGATATCTCATCAAAATGAACCGATGAAATCCCAGGAATTACATTTCCTCCTTCCATAACGTATTTTCTTAAATTGTCTTTGTTATATGTCCTATCACCTGATAATGCTATAGGAATAAGAAAGTTATTCATATAATTTCCGATAAAGTCTATGATTACCACAAACTCCTTATCGCTATACTTTCTGAGTCCACGTCCTAACTGCTGAACAAAAACAATTGCACTATCCGTAGGCCTAAGCATTACGACCTGATTTATCTCCGGAATATCAACGCCTTCATTAAAGATATCAACTGTAAAAATATAATCTAAATACTCCTGACCTTCTTTTTCTTCAATATCTCTCGTAAGCAGATCGATAGTCTTTTCACGTTCCTCCTGTGAATCAGAGCCGGTTAAAGCTGCTGTCTTATATCCGCGAGAATTAAATATCTTACTTAGTGATTTTGCTTCTTTGGTATCGCTACAGAATATAAGTCCTTTCACTCTATCCCCTGAATATCCATAATATTCAATTTGCTGAATAATATAGTTTACTCTTTCATCTGCAATAAGCCGATTAAAATTCTTTATTCCTGTATTATCATCTACAACCTCTCCATCAACTTCATAATCCGTTATTCCAAAATAATGAAACGGACATAATAAATTTTCTTCCATTGCCTGCTGAAGTCTTATTTCCAGTGCTATATTATGATCAAACGTTTTAAATACATCATAACCATCTGTTCTTTCCGGAGACGCTGTCATTCCGAGCCAAAACTTTGGTTTAAAATACGCCATAATCTTCTGGTAGCTCGAAGCTCCTACATGATGGGCTTCGTCAATGATGATTGTCTGAAAATAGTCTTCGGAAAATGCTTTATATATCTCTTCTTTTGATATCATTTGCATCGTAGCAAACAAAAAGTCAACATTTGTTTCCCTACTGTTACCGGATAACAAACCGAACTCTCTGGTTTTACCAAAAACCATTTTATATGCCTTCAAAGCTTGCTTTGCTATCTGCTCCCTGTGAACTATAAAAAGAATTCTTTCATTTGCTTTTTTTGCATCGAGTGCGTCTCTGATACCAAAAGCTGAAGCTAATGTTTTTCCGGTTCCTGTACTGGATATCAACAGTGCTTTATCTTCTCCCGCATTGATGATATCCCTCAGATTATTTATAAACTCCAACTGCATTGGGTTTGGCGTCAACTTATACTGTTCAAGTGAAACCACAGGGCTTGCAGACTCGATGGCTATCTTTCTTTGTTTCTTTATTACATTATATTTTGTTCGATATTCATCAATAAAATCCGAATATTCACGTGTGTGCTCTTTATCATTCCATAGATCTTGAAATGATTTATAGACATTTTGATACACTTCCCCTTTTGATGTTGATATTATCTTTGTATTCCATTCCTTATTTACAGATAACGCCTTACCAGTCATATTCGATGATCCGATAAGAATAGTATATGTTTCATCTTTCTCAAATATATAACCCTTAGTATGAAATCCTATCTTATCCGTATCAACATTCGGCCTATTGTTATCAAGCACTAAATCCGAATAATTGATAGCGTTTTCATGATACATTCGTAATTCAATATTTGACAGACTTGCTAATGTATCCAAAGCCGTTGGATCAGTGAACATATTATAATCCGTAGTCAACACCTTACCGGGAACTCCCTTTTTCTCAAGCTCCTTTAATACCATAAGAAGTGGCTTTAAGCCACCCGGAGTAATAAATGCAACACTAAAAATAAAAGAACTACAATTATGTAGTTCCTCTTCTATTGTTGTAAGAACCTTTACTCCCTGCTTATTATCATTAAATATAAACGAAGGTTTATATGCAAGATTCGACTTATAAGCAGCATCAATAAAGGCTGTTTTTGATCCATCTATTATCTCTTCCTGATATCTATCCATTTTTATTTTCTCCATCAATATTTTGAGTATATTAATATTCGAAATAACATTTATATTTTACAATACCGACCTATCTTATTCAAATAGTAACATCTACTGACCACCACAAAAAAACCAGACCTGCCCTAGTCACAGATCTGGTCATTTCCTCCCATATTTATTTTGCTTATTTCATGATCATAATATACGCAATTTGATAGAAAAAAATATCATTTTTGCGATTTTCAGCTGAAACCGGTTAAATGTAGGAAGCGGAATACCTTTCCGATATTCCGAAGTAAATATGAATGTCATAGAAAAAATCCGGTTTATATTTTCCCCAATTTGGAGTATTATAACGCCGTGCTTTTAGTGTATTGAAATATACATATTTATGAAAGGGGAAAAAATGGACAATCCTAATTACAATCCAAATAATTTTAATCAGCAATATGGTCCTAACAATGGTCCGTATCCTCAGGGACAGCAGCCTCAAGGTGGGTATCCTCAACAACCTCAAGGCGGTTATTATCAGCAACCCCAGGGTGGGTATCCTCAACAGCCTCAGGGCGGTTATTATCAGCAACCCCAGGGTGGGTATCCTCAACAGCCTCAGGGTGGGTATCCTCAACAGCCTCAGCCACCTAAGAAGAAAAATACCGGTCTGATTATCGGCATATGTATAGCTGTGGTTGCAGTTATTGTTGTCGGCGTAATCTTTATAATCAAATTCGCATCAAAAATGGATCATGGTTTCAGTAGCGAAGATGCTGCCATTAAGGAACTCGTCTCAAGTATAAACAGCAAAGATGTTGAAAGAGAGATGGCATGCTTCCCATCTGCGGTAAAAAATACTGATGAGATCAGAGCTGCTTTCCAGACATTAAATGCTGCAGAAATTACCATTACCGATTATGAGAGGCTTTCTTCCACGGACGTTTCAGCGGATGAAGCAAAAAAACTGTTCAACATATCTGCTCCGGGAACTAAAGCTACTTATAAGGTCACACTTGATCAGAATTTAGACGGGACTTCTTATGTTATTACTCAGAATATGGATTTAACGGTACTTCATATTAAGGATCAGTATTACATCTTATCCTTCTTCTTTGATCAGGGCTCTGTTGAGATACTTGGTGAATCAGGAACCGAGGCAACTACAGAAGAGGTAACAGAGACAACTACAGAAGCTGCAACAGAAGCAACCACTGAAGCAATTACAGAAGCTGCTACAGAGGCAACTACAGAAGAGGCCAGAATAAATCCTGATCCCGCTGCTGCAGGATTATGGGCTGACCTGGATAACAGAACCTTCACTATAAACGGCAAGACATACAAATTAGGAGAGGTTACTCTTCAGAATCTTATAGATGACGGAGTTCCTTTCAATGAAAACGATATTGCACAGGCAAGTGAGGAATTGGCAGGAAATACCGAACAGTGGACGGGTTTCAGCATCGAACTTGGTGATTACTATTCAGCTCAGGTTATGGTAGCTAACTTTACAGAAGAAAGTAAGCCGATGGCCGAATGTCTTATAAATGAGGTTTATTTACCGGTTGATCTCGAGAAAGAGCCAAACGGTATTATTTCATTTACATTCCCGCTTACCATGTCTGAGGATGATTTAAAGGCAAATTCAGGTGAGCCAACCGATTCATATGATTATTCGGATGAAGACTATAAATCCGTGTCCTACAGCTATACAGTAGGAAGTACAAAATATTTAGGTTCATCCGGTTATAAATTTGAGTTCGTCAACGGCGACCTCAGATATGTAACTATCGACTGGCAGCCGTAAAGATATTTAACGATTTAACAATAGGAGCATCTGCAGAATATCGCAGATGCTCTTTAAACCTCTTTATAAAAAGCCTTTATGAATTTTCTCATTGCTTCGATATCTTTTATCCCTGCCGTTTCAAATGCAGAATGCATGGCAAGCTGTGCCAATCCTATATCCGCTGTATTTACGGAAACATGGGAATTGGAAAGATTCCCGAGAGTGCTGCCTCCCGGTTCATCTGAGTGATTTACAAATATCTGATACGGAATGTTATCGTCCTCGCATATTCTTCTTACATATGCAGACGATATCGCATCCGTTGTATAGCTCTGTCTCGCACTGAACTTCAGAACTATTCCTTCGTTCATCTTCGGACTTTGCACCGGATCATACTTATCGGTATGAGCAGGGTGAAGTGCATGAGCATTATCCGCTGAGATCATAAAACTGTTAGCATATGCGGTATAATACTCTTCTCTGCTTCTTCCGAGGTTATCGTTTATCCTGCTTATAAGATTTTCAAGAAAATCGGAATCAGCACCCTGCTTGGTCCGCGAACCTACTTCTTCATTATCGAATACGCATAACATTTTTACATATTCTGCGTTTTCGGATTCCGTAAAACCTGAAAGTGAGGTCCATACACATTCCTGATCATCCAGTCTGGATGAACCTACAAATTCATCGCCTACGCCCCAGATTACTCCTTTATCACGTATATACATAAAGAGATCTTTGCCTATAATGCTGTCTTCTTCGACTCCCGCTTCATCCGCGATCAGTGAGATTATCGTCTTATCTTCTCCCGATGTACATACGATCGGAAGCATATCTTTCTGAAAGCTGTACGAATATCCCTTGTTGGCTTCCCTGTTCATATGTATAGCCAGAGAAGGAATGATTGCAACATCTTTATCAAGATTTACAAGTATCGATCTGATTTCCTTACCGTCTCTGACAAGTATTCTTCCGGCAACCGAAAGAGGACGGTCAAACCACGGAGCCAGAAGCATTCCACCGTATTTTTCAACATTAAGACGCACATAACCGTTCTTACGCATCTCAGGATTTTCTTTAAGTTTCGGACACGGAGAATCCGAATGGCTTGCGACGATCTTAAAGCCTTTGTAATCAGCCTTCGGAATCGTAAATGCTATGATAGACGAATCATTTCTCGTAACATAGTATTGTCCGCCTTCCTCAATTTTCCAGATCTCGGATTCCTTAAGTCCTGTAAAATCTGCCGCATCAAGGATGCCTTTTATATTTTCTATAACATGATATGCCGTAGGTGACTTATCGATAAGCTTCAGTATATCTTTGGCATATTTACTGTTCATTTCCGTTCTCCTTAAATGGTCGAAACCACTTTATCTCTGCCTTCGCTTTTCGCTTCATACAGGCAGTCATCAGCTTCCTTGAGAAGTGATACTATACTCTTATGTTTTTTGCATAACACGAGACCTGCACTGACAGTCAGCTTAACATCAGGATAATTATCTATTTTAATCTGTCTGAGTTCCTGTCTTATGGTATCTATTCTTTTCAAAGCTGCCTCTTTGTTCTGGGCATTGTAAAGAAGTACAAATTCCTCTCCGCCATACCTCGCGGCAAGTTCAACGTCCGGATCAATACTCTGATTCATGAGCACTTCTCCGAATCTGCTCAATACTTCATCGCCAAACAGATGACCATATGTATCATTTATCCTCTTAAAATAATCAATGTCAAACATTGCGATATATCTTTTATCCGAGCCGAAAAGATCTTCATGAGTTTCAAGATAATTAAACATATATCTTCTGTTGTTGATACCTGTAAGTTCATCTGTTACTGCCATATCGGCAAGCTTATTCATAAGTTCTTCGTTATAACTCTTTTCCTTATCGTAAGCGCTGAACACAAGTATAAGAGTAATACCGATCCAAAGACCGACTATGATAAGCGATATCGCCGTATCATATACTTCTTCAAACTGATCGAGTTCTGTTACCAATATCGGCAGGTTGTATTTATCAGCCTCACCGTTCATAAACATATAAGAAACAAATATGGATATAACATGGAATATACTGCATATTGCCAGTGCCACATATCTCCTTACCCCATATTCTGACAATATGATCAGAATAAGTCCCGCAACGAGATATATCGGCATTCCGGAATTAATTCCGCCGTTAACAAAGAACAGATAAGTCAGCACTATTATATTCATAAAATATACGAATACAGCACGTACCAGACTCTTCATCTCTTTTACAAATGCAAGATGAAACAGAAGAAGCATAAAGATAGCTGCTCCGATATTGAAGATGACTGTCCAGAGACTGTTTCCCTCAAGCACCATTATCGCCGCGCATGCAATTACCAGAATAATACATGCAAGCAGAGAAAAGAGAAGCATCTTATCTCTAAGATTTTTTTGATCATTATATATTTCTTTTAATGGCTTTCCCATGATCGACTCCTTGTAAGTAGTTTTAAAGTTACGCTCACTTAGTATATTATACTACATTGCAAAGAATAAATTTATCAAAATTTTATTAAATCTCAACGAATTACCAATCCTCTGAACAGCTCATTAAGTTCGCCAAAATCTTTTATACGGTCATCTTCTGCTTTATCTGCTATCTCATGCTGTTTTTCAAGTTCACTTTCTATAAAAGATTTGATCATCGGTATATGATCATTCAGTTCACTTTCTTCGGTTTCGATTTTTATATCAACGAGTCTGTTAATCTCTGCAAGAAGTTCACCCGACAGTTCGCTGTCCGTTCCGTCAAACAGTCTGAGGAGTTCGTCAAACCTCATCGGAGGAATCTCATGAAATCTTTCAATCCATCTGCAGCATAGAAGCGGACGCAGAGCATAGAAATATTTTTTATATTTTACCTTATCTGTTGTGAGAGATTTATAATATGTGCTGCTTGCCGTTCCGTAATAATGATTAAGAGATGCCTTCTCCGAAAAGTATTTCATCACTACAGGTGCTATGATATCCCATTTATCCGATTTTCGATAAACGATCGGTGACTTCGCCCACTCCATAAGATTCGGATTTCCTTTTCCGAAATTGAGCAGTGCTTTCTTCAGA
>DEFA01000050.1:124670-179809 GCA_002350525.1 Lachnospiraceae bacterium UBA2864
ACATCATAATCACTGTCCGGTGATGCAAATCCCCATGCGCGGCTGCCTGATTCTACCGCAAGCAGTATTTCCACATCACAACTTTGTTCAACCTCATCCAAAGAGATCTGTATATCATTTTCTATATCACTTATCATATTTACTCCTTTTAAGATTTACTGCCTCGCTGCATTTAAGTACTACTGCATATTAATGATCCTGCGATTTACGCTTTCAACAAATTCTTCGACCTTTCCCATATCCGGGCTGTCCGGCAGCCTGCTGTTTTTTTCCGCCTCAGCAAACCTCTGCTCATAATCCGCAACCACTTTATAGAAATCCTCGTTCAGAACACTGTCCTTCATATAATATCCGTCACGGATACTTTTCAGAAGCTCCAGCTCATCATCAGGCCGGCGTGTTCTTATGGTCTGATATTTAAGAATATCTATTCCCATCATAAAGAGGCGTACAAGATGCATGGCGTGCTTGTTAAGATGGCGGTCATCCTTCTTCTTATTACGTTTACCTATTTTATCATACTCTTTGATCACGGTATTCATGGAATTAAGCATCTCGTTATATTTCCTCAGGGGAAAATGTGTGAGTTCCCCATCAATGAATATTTCCTTTTCGAGTCCTTCTGTCACCGCATCATCTATATAAAGCCTTGTTATCCCGCTTTCCGACTTCTCATTCCTTCTGTTATAATCTTCAAGCGCGTGCTTTACCGACCTGATTATATGTTCTTCTCTGTCCGGCTGAGACATGGAATCTCTCGCAATCGCATTCTGAAGGCGCCTCAGCTGAGCATCCGCATAATGGCCNNATATCGATCCCCATCATAAACAGCCGCACCAGATGCATGGCATGTTTGTTCAGGTGATTATCATCCTTTTTATGATTCCGCTTCCCGATCTTGTCATAGTCCCGGACGACGCTATGCAAGGTATTCATCATGTCGTTATACCGGCGGAGCGGATAATGGCGGAAGTCCGCATCCAGAAAGATCTCTGTCTCAAGGCCTTCCGTTTCCGCCGTGTCGATATACAGCTTCGCGTCCGTCTTATAGTCTTCCGCCTGACGCCGGTTAAAGTCGTCCATAGAATGCCGTACAGACTTCAGGATATGCTCTTCCCTGGATGGCTGCGGCAGAGTATCCCGCGCAATGGCATTCTGCAGTCTTCGAAGCTGAGCATCCGCATAATGGCCGAAAGACTCGGCAGCTCTTTTTGTCAAAAACAAATCTCTTTTATCGAGCAGCTCCCTGCCGATATCATTTATAACTACATACTTATCCGGATCTATTCCGAGAATTTCTATGGTGTTGGGATTACAGCCGATCAGAAGGCGGATGATCTTGTTGAATCCGTATATAACCGTATCGGTCGTCCTGTCTTCGAACTGCTCAAACTCCGTAAACCCTATCAGATCCGACGGAAGTTCAAGTGTTACACCTCGAAAGTCGACGTCACTCCCCTCCCTTTCCGTACCGTAGCCGTAGCTGCCTGTAACACCGAGCAGAATGATCCTGTCTTTAAGTCTCGGATTTTCATATAGAAATGAATATTCCTTCGTTGACATTAACGCCTTAAAGTCCATACAATATCGTCCTTCTTAAATCACTTTACTTTCTTTCCCGTCACAGCTTCAAAATTATACTTTACTATTCCCAGATCCAGTCTGGCATATACCGCTTTTTGAGCCGTGATTATTACTTCGTCGCCGTTAAGAGTAACAAAAAACTTCTGCTGATTAAGTGCTGTAGGTGCCATCATTGCGGCTACCATTCCGTTTCTGAACCAGCTCGGCATATCGGCTTCATCCACATTACAAAGCTTACTTACAGGTTTTGATTTATGTTTTACACCTGAGGTTTCTCCGTACCCCAGTGCTATAACACATACAAGTTTTTCATCCGACCCGACTACAGCCTTACATTTACCCTTGCTGTAAGAACCCGCAACCCAGCAGGTATTAAGTCCCAGTTCCTGAGCCTTTAGAACTATTCTCTGGCCGAAATATCCGCAAGTCTCATCAAGCTTCTCCGATTTCTTCTTTCCGACAAGAGCTATATAATTATTTACATTTCGAAACTTACCGTAATGCGCGATCAGGTTATTAAAACAGTCCGGATCATCATAGATAACCTGAATACTAAGTCCGCTTTCCTTGTTACATTCTTCGGCCAGTTCATCCAGCTGCATCCTGATATCTTCATCTATCTTCATGTCTTTATACTGTCTTACGCTGTGTCTGTCTTTGATCAACTGCTTAACATCCATCTGTCGTTACCTCCTACTACATTCTATACTTTTACAACTACTGCAATTCTATTCTTCGAAACGTATCTTTCTTCTTCAGGCCGTTCTTTCTTGCATCCCTCGGCCATCCCATATTTGCGAGAAACATATAAGCCTTACGCGGAAATCCTGCCGGATCCGCATATATATCTTCTGTCACGGATGCGGAATTAACTGCCTCGATAAGCCTGCTCATTCCCATTGCAACATTTGCCGTCGGTCCTTTTGCAAGATTATTCGATTTCATCATGGTGCCTATCATCTCGCCGGCTCCCACAGCGATCCCTCCGCCGTAGGTATATCCGCATTTTTCACACCACCTTTTAACCATTCCCAGAAGGTTATGTATCTGTTTACTTTCATAGAAACCCATATTTGCGACAACATATATGATCTTGCCGTCCCGTCTTCCTTCCCTCTCCATCATTTCCATAACCCTTAGCGGTGATGAAGGGACACCGTCCACATAGAGCGGCATACCCAGGATAATCTTCTCTGAGGAATTAAGGATTTTCTTAAGTTCATCCGGTTTTTTCGCGTATTCCGATAGATTTATACTAAGCGTCTCTCCCTGAATCTCAGGTACCATCCTGTCGAGGATTCTCTTGGAATTCGCCCTCTTGCCCCTCATACTGCAATTAAGCAGGATTGTTTTACCCTTACCTCCTTCATCCCGGCTGTCCCTCGGATTCTGTCCGGAATTATATCTCTTTCCGTTCTTCCCTTCTTCCGATCCCTCATCTTCCACAAACAGAATCTCAGTTGCATCGGTGTGGAAATTTCTGCATACGGATTTAACATATTCCTCGGCCGCAGCCTTATCTTCTTCCGAAATGCCCGTTCCTCTGAATATGAATGTTACTTTCTTTTCCTCGGGATATCTGCTTTTATGATGCATCTCGCCGTCGATTATCTCAAAATACGGAAGCACCCAGCTGATACTTCTGTCGAATACGTTTTTTACGAATCCGCTGAATCCTCCGTATGTATATCTGGACATGACCACTATTTCTTCCGCCTTATGGATAAGGGCTCCCATGTTGTCATATCCGTCTTTGATAACGCACTGCCCCGGGGTTTTTACCCAACATCCAAAGCAGCCGACACAAGGCTTTATAAGCCCTGAATCGGCCACTACTTTCCATCCGTTATATTCCGATGCTATCTTCTTCCATTCTTCTCTGCTCAGATCATGTATCAGTAATTTCATGACGTTTCCCCCGTAAACTGAATATTTATAAACTCTTATGCCATGATACATTAAATCTTCTTATAAATCTTTAAAAGCCGATTAAAATTACATAAATAGTTAATTATGCTTTTTGATAAGATTGTTCTTCGGAATTATCTTTTTCTTCACATCACCGATAATTATATCATTTCCGATCTTTATAAGCCTCTTTACGAGTTCGGAGAATTCCTGCTGTTTCTCGGGTTCCATCTCCTTAAAAGATTTTATGATGTCCGATATTATCTTGATTCCTCCTTCACTTATCTCGTTCAGGGTTCTTACACCTGTAGAATCAATCGATGAAAAAAGTGAGTCGGTAAATGCTCTTCTATCCTCATCGCTCATAGTAGACAGCCATTTCATCATGGTTCTGTCGATTATCCTGCTGTTTGCACTCATTTTATCTGCATTCACAAAATCTTTCCCGTATACCTGCCAGGTCATAGGGTCATGCTGTGTCACGAACTTTGCACTGCTCTTTATGATCTGATTCTTATACTCATTTGAAAGAAGCACTCCCACTATACTTTCCTCGGGAATGATACTCACTATCTTCGGAAGTATCTCCTTATAGCCTTCCTTCTCAAGTATCTCCTCCCTGAAGCCCGGTCCGTCATTCGAATATACCACCCGGATTCTCTTTCTGATCTTCTCATCACAGAAAGCCGCCGCATATACCGCAAAGTTACCGCCCTTTGAATGGCCGCAGAACACGAGTTTGTTATCTATCCCGAGAAAATGCTCATTTACATATTCAACCGCTCTTTTCTGTCCGGCAGTTTCACTCATAAAGCTGAGATTAAAATCTTCTCTCCATCCCACTAGGGTGTTGTCCGTACCTCGAAATGCAACGTATATCGTACCGTCCGGACGTTTATATGAAATTGCGGAAAACTGCTCGTCACATTCCGGATCCACTATATTCACATAGTTTTCCAGAATTATATTTCCAAACCTTTTGGTCTCGGCTGCTTTCTTCAGGACGAACGGAGCCATCTTGAAAAATGTATTCCTCTTCATGACTTCATCTTCCGTATGAAGCTGAAAATACTTCTCTGAAGCGTCTGTAATACCAAGTATCTCACCTTCGTCCAAAACGCCTTCGAAATCAGTATAAGCTATCATCGCCAGTATCAGGTTATCCACCGAATTAAACCCATCTACGGAGAACGGTATATCACCTCTCCAATCAAGATATTCCAAAATATTTGCCATGGCATATCCTCCGAATATTTTACGTATATTTCTGTGATTCCAGTCCGAAAAGTATTCTTATATATGGCAGTTTCCTTATCAGGATACATGTAAGTACAGTGAGTGCGATATCCAAAGCCGTTATCGGAATACACATCACAGGATGCATGAATCCGATTCTTTCGGCGATTTTAAACAGGATCACTTTATAGAAACTGTCGAAAAGCATGATCTGAAGAGATATCCGTCCCAGGAAGGAAAATCTGTCGAATCCTTCCGGAATCATTCCCGATAAAGCCGTGACCCCCACGATTAAAGCAAGAGACGCTGCGGTTCTTACCGGAAAGTAGAACAGCCTCTCTTCCATCCCATTCAAATCTATATAAAGATACAGAACCGTAAGTCCCGCTCCGACTGCCAATGCCGGTACCATCAGCCGTTTGAGAGATTTCTCATACTGCTTGAAAAAATATCCCGCAAAAAAGAAAGGATAGCAATATATCACCTGCAGTATCTGAAACGGTCCGTATCCATCAGATTCCTTCACAGTAAATGCAACCTGAAGCACGAGACAGACAATAAGTATGACTACCGAGATAACCGTAACTCCTGTTTTGTCATCCCGTCTCCACATAAGCGGTGCTATAAGAAACATAAGGAGGATTGCATAACAGAACCAATAATAGTTTCCGTATAAAAATGCCGATTTGAGAAGACCCATACTCACCGCTTCTCCCGAGAAAACAACATTATACAGAAGCTTTAATACCGTAAATGTAAGAAACGGTATTAATATCCTCATAAGCTTCTTCCTGTAAAATTTTCCTACCGGCTGGCGGTGGCAGAGATAACCCGCAACCGCAAAAAACAGCGGAACATGGACTGCATAGATTAACGATTCCGCTATCCTCCAGCTTCCCTGAAGTCTGTCCAAATTATTTAAGTATGTAAGTGCATGACCGAGTACAACCAGTATCGCCGCTATAGCTTTCAGATAGTCCGGTCTGCATTTCCTGTCTGTTTTTTCCATCATTAATAATTACAATCTCTGATTATTGCCGCACATGTCGCAAACATCAAAATAGCTCCTAAGATAAGCAGGATAAAGAATGAAACATACACCCAGATAAGAACTTTTCCGAATGTATTCTCCTTATATCTGACTCTTACATATATTGCAATGATCCATGCCCCTATAAAGCTCAATCCACTCAGTGTGCTGAAAATATTATATCCGGCTCCCCCTTTATCATATCCTGAGCCGCCATATATCCCCATAAGAATACCCGGAAGTAAAAAGCAAAGGAAGAGCGATATGCCGCAAAGTATATTAGCCCTCTTATTCTCCTCCGGTGTAAGTGTCGAAATTGGCTTATGATAACCAAACTGAGGCATATCGGCATTGGGATTAAACTGATTATTCGGTATATATGCGTTCTGCTGATTCGGCATATATGGGTTCGGCTGCCCCTGCTGATTCGGCATATATGGGTTCGGCTGTCCCTGCTGATTCGGAATGTATGGGTTCGGCTGCCCCTGCTGATTCGGCATGTACGGATTATTTCCGTTTGTATAAGGATTATCCGGATTCTGATTATTGTCCACTTTCTTCCTTCTCCTTCATATTACTGATGATTGCGATCATTATATATGATGCAGCGGTTATTATCGCTACCATAATCTGATTTTTCGTTACAATCTTTCCGACATGAGAAAACCTCAGAAAATCAAGTCCTATCTTTGCTGCTGCCGACATTCCCAGAACCACTCCTGCTGCAGTGAGATACGACTTCTTTTTTAAGATAACAATACCCACTGTAAAAATCAAGAGGAACAAAACCACCTCTGCAAGCTGTACCGGAAAGTACGGAACATTTTCCTTATCCGGATATATGATATACAGTGGTCCCTTATACTCCATCCCGTGACAGCATCCAGCGATGTGACAGGCAATCTTTGCCAGGCCGTACATCAGAGGTGCTGCGATCACCCAGGCTGCGAAGCTTTCTTTTACGTGATCTCTGTGGATCAAAACCGATATGAGGGCTCCTGCTACAAGTCCCAGGGCGCCTCCCGCTCCCATGAAGCCAACCCTCCCCAAGACAATATATGAAAGCATGAACGAACACATAAATATCATCATGAAGGTAAATATAGCCGTAAGCCTGAGAGTCTGCTTACCTGCTCCCGCTCTCTTCATGAGAAATATTGCCGTGAAAACACCTATCACCACGGATGATACGACTATCACCGAGTATAACGGAAATGTCGTTTCATGAATTACAAAATGCATATTTAATCTCCCATTTACTCTGCATTCTATATATATGTAAAAAGAGTACCGACGGCATCAATGCTCTCGGTACTCTTAATAATCCTTATTCCGGACTGTAGAGAAGAGTTTCTATATCATTACTCTTTCCGTAATCGTACAATGCTTTTTTAAGATAATCTTTAACGTTGTCCGGTGCATTTATGACAATGATCGTAAAGAAATTATCTACATATCCGCACCATTTTCTGTATATCTCTGCCATATCCTTTTCCGAAGGCTCCTTGGTAGCCTTGGACTTATCAAAGCCTATCACATCGCTTGCTGCGAGAATTTCCTTCATCTTCATGGATCTGAACGATATACCGTAAGCAATCTTCTGGATTTCTTCTGTTCTGACAAATGCACAGTCATACATTTCCGTTACAAGCGGGATAACCGCTTTTGCAGGATTGTTGAAGTAATGACAGTAATAATACATATCTTCCTTACGCTTCAGTCCGTCGATATCCTGACTGTTATACCAGAAATACTCGCCGGTTCTGATGTCCTCGTTGTCATCCTCGAACTTATCCTCGAATGCCTGATCTCTCTTCTTGACTTTCTTCTTTTTCTTCTTAGGAACAGGATTCTCTGTCAGGAAGCTTTCCATCTCTTCCATGCTTTCGATTCCCGCATCCTGGCTCTTTGTATCTACTCTGTCAACGGTATTAACGGTATTGATATTTACCGCATTTACCGGATTGACCGTGATCTTATCTTCGGTTGCCGATACAACCTTATTATGTTCCGCAAGAGCTGTTTCGGTCGCATTCTCGATATCCTCATCGGATAATACAAATCCTTCCTTGTTAGCAGGCTTTGCGATAATGGTATCTCCCGTAGGAGCGCTTTCGCCGTCTATAAATGCACTGTCCATCTTGGCATTATAGCTTGCACTCTCTGCTTCGCTTGCGGCCTTCTGACTGCTCACCTGATTTTTCTCTTCTCTGAGTGCTCTCTTTATGGCTGTTGTATCCAGTTCGTTGGTCTTTTCATCCAGCTGACTTGAAACCGTATCATCAGGCTGACTTGAAACTGTATCATCAGGCTGACTTGAAACCGTATTATCAGGCTGACTTAAAGGTGCTTCACTCGGCAGCTCCGAGGTTTTTTCTGAGTTCTCCGATTCTTCGGCTGTCTGAACTGACTTAGCTGATGCAAATGCTTCCGATATCTGAGCACTCATAGTTGCCGCAACTTCATTATTGATCTGCTCCGCAACCTTAAGAGCTTCATCTGTGCTTGCATCATGTAAAGAAGTACTGAAACCGGACTTGAAGGTGCTTACTTTCTCCTCTTCTTCGTCCTCGTCATCCTCTTCATACTCGTCTTCATCATCTTCATCGGAAGAATCTTCGTCTTCTTCATCCTCATCATCATCCGTATCTTCTTCATCGGATCTTGCTTCGGATCCCTTCACAGCTTCGGCTTTTTTACGTTTTTTCTTTTTAAGGACTTCCGTTTCCTCATCGCCGTCCGCTTCATCATAATCATGACTTTCATCCTTATCATCCGCATCATTTCCGGACTTAAGGACTTTTACGGTTACGATTATAAGAATAAGTAAAAATATAACCAGAATAGCAGCAAACACAAGAATCATCAATGTTGTGCTGTTTAATTCTTTAAGAAAAGACATAACCTTATCAAACATATTCCGTACCTTCCTGTTTTCCCCAAACAAAGTAAACCACGTATAAGTATAACTCAGCGACGTACAAATTTCAAGAAAACCGTAAATATAGAATTTTCGGTAAATCCTTGCATTGAATATGTTTATTAAGATGTGATATACTAGTGCTCGCCCGAGAAAAGGTAAATTCTCGTATATTGAGATATATTTTCATCGGGACGATACATTAATATCAGAGGTGTTTGGAAAATGGCTAAGATCAGAACAAGATTTGCTCCGAGCCCGACAGGCAGGATGCATGTAGGAAATCTAAGAACTGCCCTTTATGCTTACTTAATCGCAAAGCACGAAGGCGGTGATTTTATATTACGTATCGAGGATACAGACCAGGAGCGTGAGGTTGAAGGTGCCGTTGACATCATTTACCGCACGCTGAAGCAGACCGGTCTTAACTGGGACGAGGGTCCGGATAAGGACGGCGGCGTCGGTCCTTATATCCAGTCTGAGCGTATGGCTAAGGGAATATACCTTGAGTATGCCAAGAAGCTTATCGAGAAGGGTGAAGCTTACTACTGCTTCTGCGACGAAGAGCGTCTTCAGAGTCTTCATACCGAAGTTCAGGGTGAAGACGGAAGTTCCAAGACCATCTTCCATTATGATAAGCATTGTCTTCATCTTTCAAAGGAAGAAATCGAGAAGAATCTTGCAGAGGGTAAGCCTTACGTTATCAGACAGAATAACCCTACCGAAGGAACCACTTCTTTCGAGGATGAGCTTTACGGAACAATCTCCGTACCGAATATCGAGCTTGATGACATGATCCTTATCAAGTCAGACGGCTTCCCTACATATAACTTTGCAAATGTAGTCGATGACCACCTTATGGGAATCACACATGTTGTAAGAGGAAATGAGTACCTCTCTTCAGCTCCGAAGTATAATCGTCTTTATGAAGCTTTCGGCTGGGAGGTTCCGATATATATCCACTGTCCGCTTATCACGGATGAGTCCCATGCAAAGCTTTCAAAGCGTTCGGGACATTCTTCCTTCGAAGATCTTCTGGATCAGGGATTTCTCACAGAAGCGATCGTAAACTTCGTATCACTTCTCGGATGGGCTCCCGAAGGTAACGACGAGATTTTCTCACTGGATGAACTTGTAAAGCTTTTCGATTATCATCACATTTCCAAGTCACCGGCTGTCCTTGATATGACAAAGCTTAAGTGGATGAACAGCGAGTACATCAAGAAGCTTGATCCGGAAGTGTTCTATGACATGGCTCTTCCTATTATGAAGGAGACCATTCATCGTGAGATGGACTGGAAGAAGCTTGCTGCCATGGTGCAGACAAGAATCGAAGTTCTTCCTGATATCAAGGATCAGATAGATTTCTTTGAAGCTGTTCCTGAATATGATGTTGAAATGTATACTCATAAGAAGATGAAGACGAATCCTGAGAATTCACTTCAGCTTCTCAAGGAGGTTCGTCCGGTACTTGAGGCAGCCGAAGCTTTTGATAACGATTCTCTCTTCGAACTTCTTAAGAACTTCGGTGTTGAGAAGGAGTATAAGACAGGCTTCATCATGTGGCCGCTCAGAACCGCAATGTCAGGTAAGCCTGCTACACCGGGCGGAGCTACAGAACTTATGTCTCTTCTCGGCAAGGAAGAATCATTAAAGCGTATCGATGCAGCTATCCGGAAGTTAAGTTAAATACAAAGTTACGTTAATTTATATATTTATATATAGGGTAACAGCAGACAAACAGCCCCTGAGTGACCATTCAAATTGTGTCATCTCAGGGGCTGTTTGTCTGCTGTGGACTATCTCGTGGCTATATCGTCGTCGATAAAGTGTTCGTCTTCTTCATCAGAGATTTTCTTCAGTCTCCTCTTCTCACGCTGCTCTTTAATAGTATCAAAAGTGACTACCACTTCATCAGTTACTTCGTTTATGAGAGTATCTGTTTTCTCATTTTCCGTAAATGCCGGGTTGAAAGTTTCCCCGGGCTCTTCCAATTCTCCGAGTCTTCTCTTCTTTCCGGCAGATTTACGCTCTATCTTCTCCTGCCTGCGTGCCTCACGTGCTTCACGGCGTGCTCTCTTTGCAGCCGCCTTCTTCTCGGCTATAGCACGATCTTCATCCTTATACTTTATTATATACAGGTATTCGTTGATCTGGGCACCTATAAATATCATACATGATACAGAGTACAGCCACAGCATGATAAGAATTACCATAGTAAGTGATCCGTACATATATGAGTTTGTCATAAACTGATCGATATAAAGGGACATGATCTTGGTGATAAGTATCCAGGCACCTGCAGTAAAGACAGCCCCCGGAATCTGCCTTATAGCCTTCAGTCTTCTTGTCGGAACGATGGTATAAAGCATCCAGAAGAACAGAAACAGGATAATAAATGTAGCCAGCGTTCTGAGACCCAGGACAAGCATCGTAACATTATCGAAGTCAGGGAACTTATTTATCACAAAAAGCGCTATCTGGGTACCAAACATGTTGAGCGGAATCATAAAGACCAGCATTACCAGGAAGAGTGCCGTATATGCAGAACTGATACCTCTGATAATGAGGTAATTTCTCTGTTCTCTCGAACGATATACCTCATTCAGTCCGAGTCTGAGTGCCAAGAGTCCTTTAGCGGCTGACCAAAGTGCGATACCTGCCGATACGATGGTCATGGTATAAGAACGGCCTTCATAGATATCATTTACGATAGAGATAACATAGTCCTCAAATCGAGCCGGCAGTACATTGCAGATCAGCTCTATCAACTGATTCTGCGTTATAGGCAGAAATGCCGAAAGAGACATGATAAGGCTCACGAGCGGAAAGAAAGCAAGAAATAAGAAGAATGCCGTCTGTGCCGCAAAAGCGGATATATGCTCATCAGCCGTACCCTTTATGAAATTTTTTAATCTCTCATATCTCTCTTTAAATGTCATACCCTGTCTCCGATTGTTTACCCGGAATATGTAAACAGTTTTTTCTAAAAAAGAAATCCCCGATAATCACTATCAGGGATGTTATATACGTCAGGTATTCTATTAAGCTTATCCAGGATGCCGGCTCCTGCCCTTTGAGTCCCAGCCGAAGCCAGGTGGGTGTCTTCATGTAAACTTCTGAGATCCGTTCTGAGACGGCCTGTCATCCATATACAGATTCAGACTCCCGTATGATAAGTGTAGGTTCAAAAATATACAGGAGTTATCGTGCATCCCAGATATAAGTTATATTCAAGGTTATATTAAATACCTTTAATATGCTAATACTATAGCATTATATATGCGATTTGTAAAGACTTTCAGTCACACTGCCCTACGTCTGTTCTTCAGATTTTTCGAAGTCTATTCTTCGAATATCACCGCTCCGCTTTGGTCAGTTCGGTAAATTTTCATTCCTCTTTCCTCCAGCTTCCACAGAGTTTCCTCAGCCGGATGACCGTATATGTTATTCCGTCCGCAGGATATGATCGCCGTTCCTGCACTGACTTTCCTGAGGAATCTTTCATCCGACGAAAACCTTGAACCATGATGTGATACAACAAGAGTATCCGCTGAAATATCCGGAAAGATTCCGGCCTCTGATCCTTCCGCTATCCTCCTCTCCGTTTCGGCACCTATATCTCCCGGGAAAAGAACTCCTCCGCCCTTTACAACAAGACATCTTTCATTTTCATCTTCTGCCTGCCCGGCATATTCGGCTGTCGGATAGATTACGATAAAGCATCCGTCCACTTCATCTCCGGCCGACAATCCCTTAATGACAGGTATATCTCCGAGAGCTTTCAGGAGAAGTTTATAATTCTCTCCTTCTTCATCCGGATAGGCCATGCATACTGATTCAATCTCTATCCTGTAGAGTTCCGACAATTCCGCAAGTTCTATTATTCCGGATATGTGATCGGTATCCGTATGCGATATGAAAGCCGCCCGTATATCCGACATTCCGTAGTACTTGAGTGCAGGAATTATAACATTTTCTCCCACATTCTGCCGGGAGGTCGATCCTCCGTCCACCAGATAATTTCCCTTACCGGGGAAATGTATCACTGTCGATAGTCCCTGCCCCACATCCAGATACACAACTCTTACTTTCCTGTAATTAAGATATCCCGTAATGATCAGAAATGCGGCTGTCGATATAAGCGCTATACTGCCAACCGTCAGTATATCGGTCCGTCTCTTCTTTCTTCCGCTGAAGAGAAGCCACCACATAAGAGACATGAGAAGCACCATACAAAAACATACCGTTACCGGAGCTGCATGTCCGGGATTAACAGAAGAATACGGAAGCTTAAGTCCTATGCGGCACAGCCCCTCATACACAGAAAGCATTTTGTCCGTCACGGCGGCAATCACCACAGCTGCGAAGCGAGCGGCAGCAGTTATCCCTGTTGTTAAGTTCGGCAGTAGAGTTGCCACGCATTTTACGAATAATCCCAGCAGTGCTACCGAAAAACCGCCCGCTATAACAAATGCCACTGTCGGAAGCACGATGAGTCCGAGGAGCATACCATATGGATATATCTCAAAATAGTAATATATAAGTACCGGCATCAGAAGAAGATTGATGACTACTGTGGATATCAGAGTTCTTACCGCCTTATTCCTCAGTTCCTTTCTCTTATCCCTATCCATTATCCTGTTAAGCCACTTCGAATTCCTGATACGCTCATATCTTTCGGAATATAAGACCTCTTTCTCTTTTCCCTCTTTCTTAAGATATATCTTCTTCCATCCGAAGAAACATATAAATATCTCATTGCTTATATACATCCCGAGTGCCGCCAGGAAGCTCAGCTGTGTTCCTGCAGTGAAAACAGCCCGCGGATTTATGATCGATATGATAAGGATAGCTGTCATCATATCAGTCGGCACATCATTACTTCTCCCCGAAAGAAGAGCTAAATGCCTCATAAGAAGACATATAAAAACTCTCACCGTGGAAGAAGCAAAACCCGTCATAATGCCGTACAAAAGAATAAGGATGATAACAGCCGTCCCTCTTTTCTTTCTTCCCATGCCAAGCATTTCAAGAATTTTTTCCAGTGCTCCCGCAACTATAGCTATATGCAGGCCCGAAATTGCAAGTATATGAGCCAGACCGTTCTTCATATATAGGAGTTTCATCTCCTTATCTATTCCGGATTTTTCACCGAGTATAAGTCCCGTAAGAAATGCGGCATGTTCGTCCTGGAAAAACCTGTACAGTTCCTCCTTCATGCTCTGCCTTAAATACTCAAGTATATAGATTACCCGGTTCTTTTTCTCTCCGATTTCGGCCTTTTCGGTATATATAAGTCCCGCTATATTTTCTCCTGTGTAGTAGGAATACATATCAAAACTTCCCGGATTCCTGCTTTCCTCCGGCATCTCTAAGACTCCCTCGACTGTTATCTTTCTTCCCCCAAGGACCGGCATATCTATATCTGTATCTCTATTTATATCTGTATCTGAATCTTGTTTTATATCTGTTTTCGCGACATAAGCTCTGACCTTTATCTTTCCCGATTCTATAAGCATCTCATAACTGTCGCCCTTATCTTTATATTCACGTATCAGACCCGTGACGGTAACCCTATCTCCCAACACCATATCGATGCCCTGCCTTTCATACAGGGCGATGCCTCCCATTCCCACGCCGCCGAGAAAACAACAAAAAAGCAACAGAATGTTGCATTTTCCCAAACTGCAAATTCTGCTGCTTACAAGTACTGTTAAAATCACCGCGGCCGCTATCACCGCCGCATATATGATATTTTTCCGTCCTGCCAGACAGGCGGTTTCACCCGCGAGTAAAACCGCTCCTGCCCGGACCAATGGTCTTTTATTCATCCAGCTTTACAAACTCCATCGGTTCACTGATATTTATACTGTCATGATATTTATCTACACTGACTCCTTCAACCGTAAACTGCACACCTCTTACATTCGGAAGAGATGTGAGCGAATCAACAATCGAGTAGATCATGCATTTATCCGAGGTCTCTATGCTTCCCGTCAGAAATTCCTGCGACAGGTCAAGAGTCGCCGTACCGTTCATAACCGAAAGACTGAGTATCTTTGTCTCCTTAGGAAGAACATTATAAGCACTCAGCTGCTTCATAACCGCATCAGCTGCCGATTCATCCGACGATATGGTCACATATGCGATTATCTTCGAAAGCTTCTTACCTCCCTTATCCGGAAGATAGAGAACTACCTCTCCCTTGTTGACCGCCGAATCCTCAGCATCATCATAATAGAAAAATGCATTGTCCCTATAGGTTGCGGTCTCAATCATATCACCTTCCGCATTATTCACGGTTATTACCGTATCAGCAGCGGTAGTAAGGCCGCTCATACTCTTTACGATAGCTGCTTTCGACAGAAGAAGCATTTCATCTGACAGACCGTCCGATGAAAGTACGAGCTGAAGATTGCTGTCCTTATCTATCGAATAACTTGAAAAGGTTATTCCGCTCGGAAGCGACATCTGAGACATTATTTCCTCAACCGAATCCGAAAGAGAATCCGGCTGCTTAAGCTGATATCTTTCGCTGTCGGCCACAACCGTATTGTTTTCAACATGATACAGCTGAACCGAACCCGCATTGTTTATAATATTGTCCTGTGTTGTAAGTTCAACAGGAGGTTCCTCCGCCGAACATGCCGACAGGCTCGATGCCCCAAGCACTATTGCCGGACACAGAAGCATAAGTATCATCAGCTTTTTCTTATCAGGTTTCTTAACGCTCTTCTCTGTATCTTCAAGCATTTCCTTATCAACTGCCGCAACTGTATAGCTGTCAAGAGCCTGCTCCTGCTTAAGCGGGATCCTCACTGAAAATGTAGTTCCTTTTCCCGACTCGCTGTAGAGCCTTACAATTCCCTGATGAGCATTGATGATATTTCTCGTGATTGAAAGTCCGAGACCCGTACCACCGGTATCTCTGCTTCTCGCCTTATCTACTCTGTAGAATCTTTCAAATACTTTGTCTTTGGACTCTTCCGGTATTCCGACACCGGAATCCGCAACCTTTATGTAGAAGAATCTGTGATCCGCATTGAGCGTTACTCTGATCCATCCGTTATCTATATTGTACTTAACCGCATTTTCGACCAGATTGGATATGGCAAGAGACAGTTTAACCGCATCAACCTCTGCCGTAACCTCGCGGTAGTTTTCATATGTTATCTCGATGCCTCTCTGCTTTGCAAGCGGAGTTACCGTCTTAACAATTCCATCGAGAAGCTCGTTAATGCCCGCCTCCGCAAAGTTCATGGCATTGCTCTGTTTATCCGTTCTTACAAGTGTGAGAAGATCATTTATAATCTTGGTCTCTCTGTCCACCTCATCCACTATATCCGTCATAAAATCCCTGTAGTCTTCGGCCGTTGCATTTTCATTCTGAAGAAGCGCCTCTGCCAGAACCTTCATGGACGTAACTGGTGTCTTAAGCTCATGACTCACATTTGACACGAATTCCTGACGGGCCGTATCGACTGTGGCAAGCTTCTCGAGCACCGCATTGTAGTTACGTGCAAGAACCTTGGTTTCCTTAAAACCCTTCTCCGCTATCTTATCCTGAAGATTACCCTGTGAAGTATGATATATCTGCCTGTTAATGGCATCCAATCTTCTGAGTGCAATCCTTACGATGAAGAATATAAGCACAGCATCCGCAAGGAGAATGATGATAAGCACTATGATACTCTGACCGGACAGCTTATCTGTTTCTCCGAGTATGCTCGAAGTCGAGGCGGTAGATACTATAACACCGATTATCTCGCCCTTCTTCGTGATAGGAAGTATGACTTCGGCATAGTTACCTCTGATACGCTTTATTCTTTCCTCTTCACCGGTCATAACACTCATAACGTCGCCGCTGACTATGTAATCCATCTGCTTTAAGACATAGGTATCCTTGATTATCTGATAATTCCTCGATATTACCATGATACGGCCTTCGGAGAAATACGCCGATTCGTTGATATCCGTATCAAGCGAAGTATCTTCCATCTTAAGATCAAGACTATATAATGCAAGATCGTTAGCCAGTCTGACCGCTCTCTTCTCCGTACTGTCCAGAAGATTCCGCGTCATATTCTTATTCATGAAATACTTGATGCTTCCGAATATCCCCGCAAATGACAGTACGAGTATGAGCAGTACCGTTACGGTGATAAAGGATTTTATGCTGATGTAATGCTTTTTTCTGGTCTTGTTCATGATTCCTCTGGAAGTGGATTACCCGCTGCCCTGTATGCCATCTCGAAAAACTCTTCCTGCGCGTTAACAGCAGGAGTTCCGTGTTCGATATATGTATAATCTCCGTTTTTATCGGAAATCCTTGCTTTAACATTATCCTTCATCTCAAGTTCAAAGAATCCTCTTATCCTGTCCCTAAGATCCGGATCATATATAGGTGCAGCAACTTCAACACGGCGGACTGTATTTCTCGTCATAAAGTCTGCCGATGCTATATATATCTCTTCTCTTTCTCCCTTACCGAAAATGTATATTCTTGAATGTTCCAGGAATCTGCCCACAATACTCACTATGCGTATGTTTTCGGTTTCTCCCGGAACACCCGGATGAAGACATGATATACCTCTGATGACCATATCTATCTTTACGCCTGCCTTGGATGCTTCTATCAATTTGTCGATAATCAGCTTATCCGTAAGAGAATTGATCTTGATGCCTATATAAGCATCGCCTCCGTCTTTGGCTATCTGAATCTCTCTTTCTATCTTGTCGACTACTTTATTCTGAAGGCACTTCGGCGCTACAAGCAGACATTCCGTCGACTCCATTACTTCGCCCAGCGACAGAGCCTGAAAGACTCTGGCTGCTTCCGCACCGATTTTCTCACTGGCTGTTATAAGGCAGAGATCGGTATAAAGACGTGCTGTCTTCTCATTATAATTTCCCGTTCCGATCTGAGTAATGTACTTTACTCCTTCCTCCGACTTCTTGGTGATAAGGCAGAGTTTGGAATGTACTTTAAGTCCGTCAAGTCCGTATATTACATGACATCCCGCCTGTTCAAGCTGACGGGACCATTCGATATTGTTCTCCTCGTCGAATCTCGCTTTAAGCTCTACAAGTACATCAACCTGCTTGCCGTTCTCCGCAGCTTCAACAAGGGCCTCTACTACCTTGCTGTGCTTTGCAAGTCTGTAAAGAGTCATCTTGATGGATACAACCTCAGGGTCATTGGCAGCTTCACTCAGCATGTTAAGGAAAGGCCTGATGCTCTCATACGGATAATGAAGCAGCTTATCCTTCTCGACTATCTGCGGAAGGAGAGGCTTCTTCTCATCAAAGTCTATCGGTTTCTGCGGTATCCTCTTGTTATAAAAAAGTTCGGACTTATGTCTCAGATTATCCTGGATTTCAAACAGGAAGGATAAATCCAGAGGACTTCCGACCTTGAAGATCATGTCTTTATCGATCGTAAGATATGACACGACCGTATTAAGTGTCTTCTTATCGATATCTCTTGTGTATTCTATTCTGACAGGCTGAAGACGCTTTCTCTGCTTGATAACCTCAGCCATATGATCGCGGTAATTCAGTTCTTCGTCGTAAACCTTATCCGCATCTATATCCGCATTTCTGGTGACTCTTATAAGAGACTTGCCCAGAATCTCATAACCGTGGAACACGATAGGAAGGAAATGCAGTATCAGCTCCTCTGCCAGCATATAGTAGCCCTTACGTCCCGGTATCTCTATAAGCCTGCTGAACATTCCCGTGTTGCACGGAACTATTCCTATACTTGTCTTCTGTCCTTTTCCGCCCTTCGATTTACCCGATTCCAGAAGAGCCATGGCACAGATATCATTATTCTTTATAAAAGGAAACGGCTGTTTCTTCGTAACTATATTCGGAGACAGAAGCGGAAGTATCTCTCTTTCGAAATATCCCTTTAGATAGTCTCCCTCTTTCGCATCAAGCTTGGCAAAATTTATAAGTGTTATGCCCTGCTTCTCCAATTCGCTCATAAGCGTATTGTACGATGCATCCTTTCTCTTTGAGAGAACCTTCACACGTTCTCTTATGGCTTCGAGCTGCTCGGAATCCGTCATATGAGTCTTGTTCTCCTTATGATCCTTCTCGAGAAGCATCTGATCGTGAATGGATCCTACTCGCACCATAAAAAATTCATCCAGATTCGACTGGAATATTGATAAGAAACTGAGTCGTTCACAAAGAGGTGATCTCTCATCCTCCGACTCCTCTAACACCCTCTCGTTAAACCTGAGCCACGACAGCTCACGGTTCTCATATAGTCTGCTCATTATAACCTCCTGATCGTAATCCCCAAAACAACCTGACAGCCCTTTGGGCAGGCCGCCAACTCGTACACAATATTTTATCACAATCCATGGAAAATTGCATTAAAAAAGCACGCCGCAAAGTTCTCTCCGGCGTGCTGATATGGGAGTTTTACTCTTCTCCCGTTTCTTCGATTTTCTTTATATTCTCTTCTTCTATCTCAGGGAAATGTGAAAGCATCGGTCTCACATCTGTCTTTCCTTTGATACGGCGATCCGTATAATTTTTCGTAAGCTTCAATATAAGCGGTGAAAGAGATATTACACCGATAAGGTTAGGAAGCATCATGAGTCCGTTAAAGGTATCCGAAATATCCCATGCGATGGACGATGTCATGAGCGCTCCCGAAAGGATCATGAATACGAACAGTACCTTATAGATTTTCGTAACCAGCGGTGCTTTCTCACCTGCAAGATACTCAACGGCCTTAGATCCGTAATGTGACCATCCGAGGATAGTCGTAAAGGCAAAGAGAAGTATCGCAAGAGCTATAAAGTATCTTCCTAACTCGATATTACCTATCCTAAATACGCTGTTGAAAGCTTCCGCAACAAGTGTCGAATCGCTGTCGGTCACAGCCTCACCTGTCTCAAGATTTATAACTCCCGATGTAAGGATGGTAAGGGCTGTCATGGTACATACAACAATTGTATCCGCAAATACTTCGAAGATTCCCCAGATTCCCTGCTTTACAGGTTCTAAAACATTTGAATTCGAATGGACCATAACCGATGAACCGAGTCCTGCCTCATTTGAGAACACGCCTCTCTTACATCCCATAGTAACTATGGTCTTAAGTGTTATACCGGCCGCACCTCCCCAGGCTGCCTGCTTTGTGAAAGCCATTCCGAAGATAGCCTTAAATGCATGAGGTATGACGGTTACATTTCCGAAGATTATAATAAGTGCTCCGACGATATATACCACAACCATGAACGGTATGATCTTCTCGGCAACGGCTGCTATTCTCTGAAGGCCTCCGAGAATAACCACACCTACTACAAGCATAAGCACAGCACCGACTAAAAACATATAGAGTGTAACGCTTCCGCTCTCTGTGGAATAAAGGACCACATCCGATAAAGCCGGAATCCTGAAAGCCGAAGTAAAGTTGATGACAATCTTATTAACCTGACCCATATTGCCGATACCGAAAGAAGCAAGGGCTGCACAGACAGCAAATATAACCGCAAGAGCCTTACCCAAGCCCTTCATGCCCTTATATCCGCCGAGTCCGTCCTCAAGATAGTACATCGCGCCACCGGACCATTCGTCGGCATGATTCTTGCGTCTGAAATATATACCGAGAATATTCTCAGAGTAGTTTGTCATCATTCCGAAGAAAGCGGCAACCCACATCCAGAAAACCGCACCCGGACCGCCTGTCATGATAGCCGCAGCAACTCCGGCTATATTTCCTACACCGACTGTTGCCGCAAGTGCGGTACAAAGAGCCTGAAACTGTGATATCGAAGCCTTATCGTCAGTATGTCCCTTTACCTTGGAATCGAAAAGGCTTCCCACCGTTTTCTTCATCCAATGCTTAAAATGAGTGACCTGAAAAGCTTTTGTCAGAATGGTCAAAAGTATTCCCGTAGCTATAAGAAGCCACACTCCTACCTTGGACCAGACAAAGCTGTTCAGTATATCATTATACTTCACCAAAATATCAAGAAAGCTGTTCATAGATAATACCTCATAAAGCTAAAAATAAACCTCAGAGAATATATCATACAAACAGCTTTCTTTTCAATAAATTTTTATTACTCGATCAAAACGTAAACTTCGTTATTCGGCCGAAACACCTTCTGTTTTAATTATGAACTTAACATTTCCCTTCATGGAATCGGCCTTACCGCCAAAGGACTGATATTCTTCACCGGCGGTTCTCATATCGTTGAATCTGTCTGTAAGAAGATTCAGATCCTCTTCCTTGTCACTGAGCTTTGTAAACAGCTCATCAGTCGCATCATTCAGCTTATTGCCTCCGTTTACAAGATCCGGTGATGCGGACTTGAGTTTTCCCGCACCATCTTTCAGCTGCTTAGTTCCGGATGCAAGACTGTCTGTTCCTGCCGCAAGTGTTCCCGCTCCCGAATCAAGCTTATTCAACCCATCATTCAGGCTTCCCGCTCCGCTTTCAAGCTGACCGAGTCCCTGTGTAACCTTTCCCGAGCCCGTCTTCAGCTGCTCTGCACCCTGAGACAGTGATGCGATTCCTCCGTTTAATGCATCACTGTTTCCGGCAAGCGTACTGAGTCCGGTATCAAGAGATGATATTCCTCCCTTTAACTGTCCGGCTCCCAGCTTCAGCTGAGATATTCCCTCATGCAGCTGATCTGCTCCGGTACATAGTGCTTCGGAATTACTGTCCAATGTTCCGAGTCCGGTGCTGAGTTCACCTGCTCCTTTACTCAGTTCGGTAAGGCCTCCGTAAATCTGTCTGCTTCCCGCGCTGAGTGAATCGGCTCCGCCCTTAAGCTGACCCACTCCGTTCTTAAAAGTTTCCTCATAACCAAGCATCTCCGATACGGCACTGTCGGCACCGTAGGCCTGACTATAGGATGCAAGCTGTGCGGAGTACTCTGCAACTGCTGCTGCCGCTGCCTGTACATTTTCATTGGAAGCAGCCGCTCCGGCTGCTGCCGCCGCTGCCTCTGCCACGGCTTCTTCCTCTGAAGAACCTGCTTCTATCGCCGCACTGTAAGCTCCCGGAAATACCGCTGCATAAACCTGTCCGTAAGCCGAAGCATAAGTATCGGATGCCTGCTTTATCGCACCCTTAAGTGTCTCTACGGTTTCCGCATTCGGTGTTCCACCTGCCTGCTGCTCTATTGAATTTTTACTTCCGTGAAGACTATCAAACATTGTATTAACCTGGGACTGCATATTACCGAGTCCCGCATCAAGACTGTCTATTCCCTGAACAAGTCCCGGATTTCCGGCATTTTCATTATACATGCCCGGAAGTATCTGCTGAGACAGAGCATTTGATACCTTATCTGCTCCATCCTTTGCCGAACTTACTCCTTCCGTATATGAAGTCACTCCGTCAAGAAGATCCTTGGAACCGACCTGAAGCTGTACCGCTCCGGATTCAAGACTCTCCGCACCTGCTCCCAGTTGTTTTGCCCCGTCAGCAGCACTTGAAACTCCTTCCGTATATTGAGTCATACCGTCCGCAATTTTATCCGCTCCGATGCCAAGACTCTCCGCTCCCGCGGTAACCTGTTCGGAGCCTTCCTTTGCCGCAGTGATCCCGCCCGAAAGCTGTTCGGAGCCACTCTTTAACTGACCGGTTCCATCCTTTAATTCCTTTGCACCACCGTTTAGTTTATCAGCTCCCTGCTGAAGTTCATCTATTCCGTCAGCGAGTTGTCCTACACCGTCCGTATATTCAACTATGCCCGATGTAAGCTTATCCATTCCGTCACCGTACCTGTCGGCAAGATCATCTACCTTATCCTCCACCTCGGTCACATCTATCTTCTTATCGGCTCCGAGCAGATCCGTAGCAGCCAACGTCATGGACATATCATATTGAAAGTTCTGTGCTTCGGCATTTACGGTAAAATGATCCGGCAGAAGTTCGTTATCCTCATCAAGCCCGAGACTTTCCGTAAGTCCCGGCATGCCGAGTCCGACTATTATATATCTGTCTCCGTCTGATATAACCTTTCCGTTCTCCACCGTTACATTGCTGAAATTATCACTGCTCAGGAAAAGCCCCGTTGCCATAGCGAACGGAGTATAGACATCTCCGGACTTGGAATCATTTATATAATCAAAACGTATGCTTACTCTGCCGCTCTTACCCGCTATCTCTTCGGGAGTCACTTCTTTTCCGTCAAGGGTATATGTAACCTTCACTCTTACCGGAGGCGCCGTATCTGTGTGTCCCTGATAATATATGTCGCTTCCATCGGCCTTCCATTCAATGTGTCCGTCCTTTTCTTCGTAAGTTTCATCTCCGCTGACATTTTCAATATCGGTAAGATTACTTGAATCCGTTAAGACCTCTGAGTTATCCGTATTCTTAAGCCATTCGTCAACAACCACATCGGAAACCTTTCCCTGTGCATCCGTAAACACATATACGGTTTCGTCCTTATCGCATTCACTGTCCGAACCAAGCCCGAGAGAATCTCCCAGAACGGTTGCTATTTCATTTTCATTATCATCCAGAAGAGCTGTCTCTATCTGTTCAGCCTCAATCTCTCTTGTACCGCATCCCGCTGTTGTAAGGATCATAGATGCGGCAAGCACTGCAGCAAATGCTTTCTTCAAACAATCTTTTCTGTACATGTCTCCATCCTCCTATCTGACACCCGTCAGTAACTGTCCGTTATGTGTACCCTCATTCTCATTGCCATGCGCTTTAAATCCCATTGATGTATGGACCACTATTCCGTCAAACAGCCTGAGAACTGCGGGAAGAAGCAGAATAACTATAAACATACTTATTATCGCGCCTCTTGCCATAAGCACACATAAGGAACTTATCATATCTATCTTTGAGTAGAGTCCAACACCAAAGGTTGCCGCAAAGAAGGTCAAAGCACTTACAAATATTGAATTGACAGAACCTGATAATGCCTCCTCTGCCGCAGCCTTTCCCGGTAACCCCACGCACCTGGCAGCCTTATACTTATTCGTCATAAGTATCGCATAATCCACCGTAGAACCAAGTTGTATGGTTCCTATAACGATTGACGCTATAAAAGGAAGCGTCGTTCCCGAATAATACGGAATACCCATATTTATAAATATCGCCACCTCTATGACCGATACCAGAAGAACCGGCAGCGAGAGCGATCTGAATACAAAAAGTATTATGATTCCTACCAGCAGTATGGATACAGTATTTACTGTATTGAAATCGTGATTTGTTATGGTTATAAGATCCTTTGTACAAGGTGCTTCTCCGATAAGCATTCCCTTATCGTCGTACTTATCAAGAATCTTATTAATCTCATCACACTGTCTGTTTACTTCGTCTGTCGCCACCTTATATTCCGAAAGGATAAAGATCAGTTTATATTCACCGTCATCGACGACTTCTCTTAAATTTTCGGGAATAAGCTCATCGGGAACTGCCGAACCCACAAAGCTTTCCAGTCCGAGAACCTTCTTTATTCCGTCAACATTCTCAATCTCCTTCATAAAGTTCTTGGTATCTTTACGACTGAGTTTCGAATCAAGCATAACTATATGAGTCGAATTCATCTCAAAGCTTTCCTGAAGCTTCTCGCCTGCTACTATACTCGGCAGATTCTTGGGAAGTGACGTATCAAGGTTATAGTACACTTTATTATGTTTCTGTCCGTAAAAAGCCGGAATAACAAGTATCACCGCCAGAATGATAAATATATAAAATCTTTTCACTATCCACTTACTCAATCTTGAGAAATCCGGAATAAACGGTCTATGCGTGGTTTTCATGAGTGCCTTGTCAAAACAAAGAATCATCGAAGGAAGTATGGTGACACAGCAGATAACTCCGATGATCACTCCCTTTGCCATAACGAACCCGAGATCAAGTCCGAGGGTAAAGCTCATGAACATAAGCGCTACGAAACCCGCTACCGTTGTTATAGAACTTCCTACCACAGATACAAGCGTTTCATTTATAGCATCTGCCATAGCCTCAAGATTATTATCATTTTCCTTCTTTTTACCGCAGTAGCTGTGCCATAGGAATATGGAATAATCCATTGTTACCGCAAGCTGAAGAACTGCAGCCAGAGCCTTCGTTACATAGGATATTTCTCCTCCGATCACATTCGAGCCCAGATTATAAATAACAGCGAATCCTATAGATATCAGGAAGAATACGGGTACCAGGAAGGAATCCATGGTAATCGTAAGAACCACCAGACATAGAATAACAGCTATCGCCACATACATGGGAACTTCACTGTCACTAAGGTTCTTGGTATCTACCACTATGGCTGACATACCGCCAAGGAAGCACTTTTCATCCATGACAGCCCGTAAGTCTTCAACCGCCTTAAGGGTTTCATCTGCCGAAAGAGTCGTGTCATATATAACCATCAGAAGCTTCGCGTCTCCTTGAGACAGCTGTCCTCTGTATTTTTCCGGAATCAACTGTTCCGGAAGGCTCTGTCCCAGAACTCCTTCCCAGAGAACTTTCTTAACGTGCGGAACTTCCTCCATTTTCTCGGTCATTGCCGCAATATCCTTATCCGTCATTCCTTCAACCACGACCGTTGAGAAAGCTCCGGTTCCGAAATCCTTTGCCAGGATATCCTGTCCCTTCATGGTTTCGATATCCTTCGGAAGGTACGTAAGAATGTCGTAATTCGTTCTGGTATGAAAATATCCCAGGGCTGCCGGTATCAGCAGAATGAGTGCCAGAATCAGAATCGGTATTCTGGCTTTTACTATCGTTTTTCCAAATTTCTCCATAACAAAAAGCCTCCGATAACTAACTTAACTTTAATTCAACAGTTAAGATAGCATCTGAGGCTTCCGTTTGTAATTAGACACTATTTTTATTCTGTTTGATTTTTAGACAGATTCATGAAAATGTATAAATCGCAGGTATTATACTTCTTCCGTACTTCCCTGAACAGGAGGCTGATATACGAATATCTGCTTTGACCCCTTATTCTTACGATCTGCTACGAAGCTTGCGGGAAAATGCGAGATGACTGAATTATATTTTCCTGCCATTCTGTTATAATTAAGCCCCGCTGCCACGAGTTCGTTCTTTGCATTATCAAACTTGGCAATAGCTTTTGCCACAGCCTCGTCTCCTGCGATTCCCGCTTCTTCCGCTGCCGGTTTTACAATATCCATTCTTTCCTGGGCATTTTTTGCCATAAGCTGCTGAACCGTCGGTGTCATGCCGAGTCCGAGCATGCCTGACTGATCATCCGGAAGTGAAAGCTCCACACCCTTTTCCTGAAGTGCTTTAAGTATCACACTTACATTATGATTCATATCCCAAAGACATGTATCTATATCACTGCCCGCATCTTTGGCAGCCATATCGGCTTTGTTGATCTTATGTACTGCATTTATATACAGATATCCTAAACCCAGAACAAATATAACTACCGCTATATAAACTATATTCAGCATTTTCCCTGTATCTCCCTTATCATATAATACTTTTATTATCCGTGTCTTCATCATCTTGTCAAACAGACCCCAATCTATTAAAATATACCATAGTTTGAAGAGAAATGAAAGGAGCCGTAAAAATGTCTGAATCCGCCTTGACAAAGAGAGCTATTGCTGACAGCGTGAAGGAACTTACAAAAACCAAGTCCTTTGACAAAATTGGTGTTGTGGACATTACCGAAAAATGCGGTATCAACCGTCAGACCTTCTATTATCATTTCAGCGATAAATACGAGCTCTTAAAATGGATATATAATAATGATTACTTTGTTGCAAATCTGAGTGACTTAAGCTTCGGCAACTGGAATGAAAAACTTACCGATACTCTCGTTGCCATGAAAAATGATCGTGAATTCTGCATCAATACGATAAATCATACCGATGATTATCTTAAGGCCTTTCTTGTGGATTACGCGGAAAACATCTTCAGTGAAGCCATCTCCGTTCTTGATGAAAACGGTGAGATTGATGAAGAACCGGCCAAGTATTTCTCAAGATTTTTCGCATACGGCCTGAGCGGTATAGTCATCGAGTGGATGACTAAACAAGACATGGAAATCGAGCCCGAAAAGATATCCGGCTACTTAAATGAACTATTAAAAGCGTGTGAAGATGCTGCTCACAACGAAAATGTTACAAAATTATTGCATAATTATTAAGATTATGAGCAAGCTATTGCAAAACTATTAATTGTGTGATAAACTATTCCAAGTTACGTTAACTTATGGTATATTTAAGACTATATGAACAAAGTAAACGTTTAGTGTCAGAGGTAAAACGTATATGAGAAAGTACAGTTTGAGCGTAAAGAGGCGCCTCACTGCGGGTATTCTCGCATTTACTATGGCCCTCGCTATCGCACCGACTTACAAAGCCGGAGTAGTTCACGCCGATCAGACAATCGAAGAGATCCAGCGTGAAAAGGAAAAAACAGAGGAAAAGAAGAAGGAAGCCCAGTCAAAGCTGGACGACCTCAATGTAAAAAAAGATGATATCGTAGAGGTTATTCAGGAGCTTGATAATCAGATTGCTGAGTATGAAGCCAAGATTGAAGATCTCACGCAGCAGAGGAATGCCATTCAGGCAGGCGTATCCATCACAGAGGATAAGCTCCAGAATGCATACATTGCCGAAGCCAATCAGTACAGAAATATGAAAGAGCGTATCCAGTTTGCTTATGAGAACGGAGACACAGCTTATATCGATGCACTGATGTCTGTAGGTAATTATGAGGATATCATCAATCAATCCGAATATGTTGAACAGGTTTCTGCATATGACCAGAGAGAGATTCAGAAGCTTGCCGAGATTGAGGCAACTATTGCCGAGTATGAAGAAGAGCTCGGAGCAAAGCTTGATAATGTAAACGAACTTAAGGCTGAAGCCGAAGGTGAGCAGGCAGCACTCGAAGTTGTTCAGGAAGGTAAGAAAGAAAAGCTCGGTGAATACGAAGCCGCTATCAGTCTTACAGAGGATGAGATTTCCGATCTCGAAGCTCAGGAACAGCAGATGGATGCTCAGATAGCTGCAATCGAAGCTGAGGCAGAACGCCGCAGACAGGCAGCACTCGAAGCTGCAAGAAAAGCTCAGGAAGCAGCTGCCGCAGCAAGAACAGCAAGTGGCGGAGATGCTGTAAGAGTTGACAATTCGGCAGCCGCATATGCAAACGCTCCTGTATATTCAGGCGGAGCACTTACATGGCCGATGCCTTCAGCATACGGTATAAGCTCGGGATTCGGTGCCAGATGGGGATCCTTCCACAGAGGAATCGATATACCATGTCCTATCGGAAGCTCCGTTGTTGCAGCTGCAGGCGGAATCGTAACTTATGTAGGATATTACGGAACCGGCGGTAATGCGGTAATTGTAGACTGCGGTGGTGGAATGACCAACATGTATTATCACCTTTCAGGTTATGCCGTAAGTGCAGGACAGGTTATCAGTGCGGGACAGGTTATAGCTTACTCAGGTAATACCGGATACTCAACAGGTCCTCATCTCCATTTCGGAGTAAGAATTAACGGAGGATATGTTGATCCTCAGGGATATTTCTAAATACGATACAATTAAAAAAGCAGACACCTCAAATGAAGTGTCTGCTTTTTTTAATCTTTAACTTTCAGTCTAAATCTTCCAATCCCGGTCTTTCGTTCCGGTTCTAATCTTCCGCATCAACAAGTGCCGCATAATAACGGGCTCCTTCTTTACTTGTCTCCGCTTCTCTCTTCTGATATATATCGTCATAGTTTGCAATCATCAGATCCACTATATACTTTGAAAGCGCTGTGGATTCTACATATTCACGAAGAGCTACTATAACCTGATCTTTGGACATACCGTCTCTGTAAGAACGGATTTCAGCAACAGCCGAGAATATATCCGCAACAGCTATGATCCTTGCTCCCATCGGAATATCATCAGCTTTAAGTCCGAACGGATAACCGAATCCGTTCAGTTTTTCATGATGAAGTGCCGCCCACTGACCTATCTGTTCGAATCCCGCAATATCCTTAAGCAGAAGCTGTGTATAATAAGCATATTCCTTTACTATATTGAACTCTTCGTCTGTAAGAGTATCCTTCTTCTCAAGAATCTTCTTCGGAACTTTAAGTTTTCCGATATCATGCACATATCCCGCTATCATCATCATCTTACATTCATCCTCCGACATTCCGAGGATTTCCGCAAGTCTAACCGCAGATGCCGCAACACCCGCCGAATGCATAGCCGTATATGAACTTCTGAAATCTATGATTCTGGACATGAACTTCGCTATCTCAATAGCCTGATCCAGTGTCACATCATTATTATCCGATATGGCCGACAGGAAAACTTCCGGCTGATGAAGAAGTTCAAGCCATACATATTCCTTCTTTGAAGCTCTGAGAAAAGCTTCTATAACCTCAGAATGAAGCTCCTCCCCCGCATAGTCGGAAATGTTATCGCATATTTCCTCAGCCTGGTTAAGTGCAGCAGCCTTCGGGTCTATCATTCCCGATATCATGTCTGCAAGCACTATGATCTCGGCAAATACAGCCTCACGGTTCATCTCCTTGAATTTCTTAGGTCTCTCATCATAAGGAATCTGAGCCTCTTCAAAGATACTTCTGATATTTTTCATTCTCGGAATATCTCCGATAAAACTCATTCCTGCCTGTCCCAGCCTGCTTATCGTATATTCCTCTTCACCCTCTTCTAGTTCGGGAAGAATAACCGCTCCTATATCATGCATAAGAGCGCCGTAAATAACTTCGATCTTTTCTTCTTCGGAATAATCCATCTCACCGGCGATACGCCATGCAAGATAGGCTACCTGCTGGTGATGATTCGCAATCTTAGGGCTTACCAGATTCATAGCACGAGCAAAACATCCGGCCAGATCCCTCATGTTAGTAATCGTCTTCTCCATTATAACCCCTCCATAATCAAAATAACCCCGTATGTCCGGCAGATTTCCGAAATATTTCCCCGATATCATAATCTGCTAAACAGTTATGTTGATTATACCATAATAGTTAGACAATTACCACAGCTTCTGTTCTTCTTTCACGTCCTCATAAACTCGTTTACAGTTATCTCTGTCATGATAAACATAGAATCTGTCTACTCTCGATTTATACTCATCCTTCATCTTACATCCCGATTTCATATAGTCTGTAAGCGTTGATATAAGCTTCTTCTCATCATCCTCTATCTCACCGAAAGCCATCGTGTCATAGCAGAAGGATCCTTCCTCATAATGTGCTTCAAGTGTTTTAGGATGATAATATACAACCGGCTTCTTCATGTAAGCAAAATCAAACTGTATTCCGCTGTAATCCGTAACCAGAAGACTCGATTCTGTCAGATATTTCTCATAACTCATATCTCCCGAAGATGCGATTATATCCACATACGGATTTGTCTTAAAGTCTTTCTTCTGCGGACTTACGATAGGGTGAAGTATATAGACTATCTTATAGCCGTACTTCTTTGCCGCCTCGCAGAGCTCCCGGCTGTTGATAAGCGAATTATATATCCTATAGTACTCCGTCTTCTTAAAATCCGGATTGTAGTCCCTTTCCACACCCTCGTTCTTCGTAACAGGCATGGCTGACTGCATTCTCCATGTCGGCGATATCATGATCTGCTTTTTATCCTTACTTACAAGCCCGTCATATCTCGGAATTCCAGTAAGCCTCAAAGCCGAATATCCGGGAATCGCATATTTTGACTTGTCAGCCTTAGGTTTATGCGTCTCACGTATCGGATAATCCTCGAAATTATATACAGGATGCTTCAGATTCTCTATCTCACATTCGGATGCACAGTAATACAGTGCTATATTATCTCTGAGTCTGTGCTGTGCCATTCCGATCTTCTGTACCGACAGTCCATGCTGCAGACATACCACCTTGAAATGCGGAATACCTCTTATATATCTCGAATTCTCCAGATAATAATCATTAAATGCAAAAACCGTCGAATTTGTTGCAAATATAACATCCGCATTTAAGAATACGAGTCTGTGAAGGAAGCTTCCTCTCACGAGCGGACGGATTCCTTCTTTTCGCAGTCTCTTATAATCCGGACATTTCTTATCTATAAGATAATACTTCTTTATGCCATCTCTCTCTTTACAGGCATATTTATACAGATACTCCGACGAATCCCCGGCCTTATAAATCTTGTCAAAGAAGAGCCATATCTTCTTGTTCGCAAAAAGCGGCCTCGTTGCAAGCCAAGCACACCTCAGGAGGAAGAACCTGAAGCGGTGCATACTGAAAGAAAACAGCAGTTCCGCCGCTATCCTGAATTCACGCAGGAAAGCCTTCTTTACGCTATATCTTTTTATGATTATACAGTCACAGCCGCTGTCCTTATTAGGCAAAGCCCACGGATCCCTCAGCTTTGTATAATCACCCGTCGTAGCCATCCATTTTCCGAAATGCCAGTAAGAATTCTTCGGATAATCCGTAAGACGGCTTGTATGAGACTTGAATTCAAAAGGAATAATATATTCCCTGTCATGATATCCGAGATAGAATCCTATCGCAGCTCCTCTCTCTATCAGACCGTCGATCTGTATATTTACACTGAATGTTGTCCTTTTATATGCTGTCCTGCCGAAATATTTCCTCAACGAATAGCTGCTGTTAAAGTCAACATCGTACCTTACGCCGTTGCATTTAAAGAAAAAGCTGAATCTGTCTGTATCAAAAACATCCGTCACGGAGCAGTCCATTCTGAGATATCCGTCCTTATAATCCATAAGAAGAACGTTACATTTCATAAGTCCCGAAGAATAAGCTATGGCATCGTTAAGGCAAAGAGCCAGACCTGAATGTCTGGAATCTCTCTTCCTTATGGCTTTTACTTCCATCTCCGGAAATGTACCGTCATGCTTCAAAGTAAGAAACATTTTTCTCAGAGAATACTCTTTTGCATAACAGGGATACTCCGAATCTTCTATGATTATCCTGTCCTCCACATACTGCATGGCCTGCTTCGCTCTTTCGAGGAAAAGATCCAGATCCTCCTCGGACAGAATATGCTTATTTCTGTTATCCTTATTTGCATCAAATCTGCACTTTAAATAGTACATGATGAAATACTGATGCATATGAGGCAGAGTTCCGCCATTCATCTTACATATATCTTCTATAAGCGGGAACAGGAAGGTATCCATATCTTCCGTATACCAGTTCTTATCATATGAGCCGGTAAAATTCTTATAATTTCCGTCACCTATATCGGTCTGTACAAAATCATTTTCGGACAGGATTTTATACTCTTTTTTGTTGATAAGCCTGAGAAGGAAATCAGCTTCATAACTATACTTCAGCTTTTCGTTCAATCGAAGTTCACCGACACTGCTGAGTCTTATCATAACGCCTTCCATTCGGTCGGGGAACTTAAAAGGCTTCTTCGGAGATACAAGTACGATTTCGGGATTCCTGTCAAGGATATCGATCATTTTTCTTATGATTTCTTTATCAGAACTTTTTTTCTCTGTAAGCACAATAAGATACTCGACACTACTCGTGTCGAGTATCTTATTAATCTTCTTTATAAAGCTGTCTCTGTCTTTTTTTTGTACTATTGTAAACTTATCCATCTCTATCCTATCATTACTATCCCACAGTTCAGACCCCTTCTGCCGCCTGATGCTCTGTGAGAATGAAACATATCCGAATTACATATAGTGCAAACTCCCAATACCGATATATGTTCCCTGATAAGTCCTGCTTTTAACAGCAGTATGCGATTAGCTTCCCATAGATTGATCATATATTTTCCGTCGCTGTCCGGTTCGGTACGTGGCCGTACCACTTCCCCGTTGTCACCGAATACCTCCAGAAACCGCTCTGCTACTCCGAGATCAACTTCGTAGCAGCACATCCCGGCCGAAGGACCTATAGCTGCACGGATATCCTTCGGATCGGAACCGAACTCTTTTGTCATAGCCTCAACAGTCTTTTGGGCTATACCGTTTACGGTCCCTTTCCATCCGCCGTGAGCAGTCCCCACTGCCCCGCGAACAGGATCTGCAAAGATCATCGGAACACAGTCCGCTCCGTATACGATAAGCGGAAGGTTTTTCACATCCGTTATCTGTCCGTCGATTCCTTCGGTTCTGCCCGGCTTAACTATGCCTACCCCGGCATCTTCCTCAAAAGCACGAATTATCACCGTGTCATGAACCTGATTCGGAGCCGATATTCTCGAACAATCTATTCCTATAGCCTCTCCGAGAAGACCGTAGTTCTTAAGTACCGAATCTCTGTCATCTCCGAGCTTAAGTCCGACATTCATTTCCGCATAAATATCCTGACTTACGCCTCCGATACGGGTTGAAAATCCATGTCGGAATCCCTTTAACTCAGACAACATTCTGCTCTCCAGAACAGGAACACTGCTTTTCGAAACCGTGACGATCGTATCCTTATTATCTTTTAATCTGCTTTTAGCTTCATCGCAGGATATAATTCTCATATCTTTTACTTTTATTCTTCAGTGAGTCTGGAAATCATATCCCAGAGTGCTTCTGCGGAATTGAAGTTCTCCGGAACCAGATCCGCAGGTGATACTACTATATCATACTCATCTTCAAGTGCGGCAACCAGAGAGATTATCGCAAATGAATCAAGAATATTGTCATCAACAAGGGTAGTGCAGTTTTCCACATCCTCACCCGGTATTATCTCTTCAAGAATCTCAAGTAATCTGTCCATATTTATACTCCTGTTCCATCATTAATACTGTTTGTTTCCATATGATCTCTGACAAGTCTTACCTCACCGTTCAAGTCACGAATGAGTACCGCAGGAAGGTCTCTGCTGAGGAACAAACCGATTCCTTCGGTAAGTGCATAAGCTCCTGCCAGATCAAAGATGAGCGTATCGCCCTTCTTAAGTTCGGGAAGCACTGCCTTCCTTACCAGAATATCATTTACCGAGCAGAGTGAACCCGCAAGGACATATTCCTTTGTCTCGGTCCCGTCGGCTTTATTCTCTGCCGCAATTCCGTCAGCTTTTTCGCCTGCTGCTGTGCTTTGGGATTTCTCCTCCGCCGATACTGCCATAATATACGGTATCTTCATTCCGGCCATACTTCCGTAATACGTGAGCTGATGAATTCCGCCCTCAAGTATAGCATAATTAACGTCATAGGTTTTTTTTATATCTGCAACCCCGGTAAAATATCTTCCCGATGCCGCAGCTATAAATCTTCCGTATTCAAACGTCACATCCCTATATACACTGTTAACCCCTGTTCTGTCAACTATTTCCGCAAGATTTGCCAGCTGTTTTTCCGCATCGGCCTTCTCTGCTTCATATCCCGAAGCCTCTCCCGCACCGAAGTAGTTTACACCGAGACCTGGTCCGAATTCAAGTCCTATCTCGGTTTTCAGCTTTTGTCTAAGGCTTTTTCCGTACTCGGCAAGCTCCGAAAGTTCACCTTCTATCCTCTTTAAAGTTTTTTGAGTACCCGAGAAAAAATGTATGCCCGTAAGATTCAGATTTTCAGACTCATTTACTTTAAAAGCCAGTTCTTCAAGAGTATCCTTATCAACTCCGAACTGATTTCCCGAAGAAAGTCTGATATAGCAGTTAAGTACGGTATCCGCTTCCCGGGCACATCTATCCATTATTTCAAAATGCTCCGGGGACTCTATTGTGTACCAGCCCTCTCCGTGTCCGAGCTCCAGGATCCTATTTATACTTTCATATGACTTATTCACGCCCGATACAAGGAGTTTATCGGGAGAGACACCGTTTCTTATGCATATCTCATACTCTCCCGGAGAACAGACCTCCAGTCTGTCAACTTTACCCGCCAGACATCCCGCAAGGATCGGTGCCGCTTTAAGTGCAAAGCATAGACCGATTCCCGGAAGGGCCTTTCTCATACAGTCCGTACGCTCCGCAAGGATTACTTCATCATACAGATAAAAGGGTGTCTTATATTTTCTTATAAGTTCTCTTTCCTTCATCAGATCTCCTTAAGCTTTTTTCTGTCAATCTTTCCGTTCTTCGTGAGCGGAAGCTCTTCCATAAACTTATATACATTCGGAAGACTGTATTCCGGAAGTTTTTCCTTAAGTCCCGCTACAACAGCCTTCTTATCTGTATCACCTGCCAGATATGCAATTATTCTGTACTTTTCATGGTCGTATATACAGCAGGCCTGCTGTATTCCCGGCAGTCCCGCAAGTGCGCGTTCGACCTCTTCAAGTTCAATCCTATGTCCGTTATGCTTTATCTGGAAATCTCTTCTTCCTGCAAAATATATAAGTCCGTTCTCTCTGTAGCCGAGGTCTCCCGTTCTATATATCTTCTCTTTTCTGCCATCTATATCCTTTTCGATAAATGCTGCTTCCGTTGCCTCCGGATTATTATAATACCCCAATGCAAGTTCTTTTCCGCCGACGCATATCTCACCCGTTACATTTTCACTTGTCTCAGGAATTATATTTCCTTCTTCATCCATAATGAAGACCCTTTTCCCCGGAAATGTATGGCCTGACGGAATCCTGTCCTCCGGCCCCGGTATTCCCGGCAGCTCATAATAGGTACAGTTACAGGTTATCTCTGTCGGTCCGTAAAGGTTCACAAATGCAGCATCCGGATAAACCTTCATCCAGTCCGTAAGATGTTTTACAGGCATCTCCTCTCCACTGAACAATACTTTGTTAATGAACGGCGGTACCTTATACATAAATTCATGCAGACGATTCAGAAGCACAAGTGCCGAAACCGCCCATATAAGAGTCGTAACCTTATGTTCCTCAAGCATATCCATTACGCCGTTCGGAAAACGGAAGAATGCGGTCGGAATGATCACCATCGTAGCCCCGCATTTTACGGTACTGTAAATATCTTTTACCGAGACATCGAAGTCAAACGGTGCCTGATTGCCGAGAACATCGTCTTCGGTTATTCCGAAAAGCTCCGTAAAAGAATCTATGAAGCTTATTACGGATGCATGTCCCACCAGAACTCCCTTCGGGGTACCTGTCGAGCCCGATGTGAAATTGCAATAAAGCGGCCCGGATCCATGCAGTTCAAAATCCGCCTTCTCGGGTTCTTCCGTAAGAAGCTTTCCTGCCTTCTCTCGAAGCCCGTCACCCAAAACAACGTGTCCTGTATATCCTGCCTCGGCCAGCTTATCTTTATACTCTTCCAACGTAACTACCACCTCGGGCTGCAGGACTTTCAGCTGCTCCTTCAGTCGTGTCACAGGGAAGTCCGGATCCGTCAGGCTGTAGAACCCGCCTGCGTAAACGGTTCCGAAGAAAACCTCCAGCGTAAGTACACTCTTTTTCATCATGACCGCCACAGGCTTTCCCTCTATTGAATATCCGGATAACAGATGTCCCATCATCCGGGAATAATCTCTTAATTCCTTATAAGTACACTGCTCCTTATCATCGATAACAGCAGTTTTTTCCGGAAGTCTCGCAGCTGATGCTTCCAGATATTCCAAAACATTTTCCATCAGTCATCTCCCCTGTAATCATGAAGGTCAAAATTGTCCTTCAGATATGACATAAGATATTCGGTCAGTTTCACCGTTCCGTTATAATTGACATGGTCACCCCCGTCAAGTGAATCCGTTGCCCAGTCAATTCCCAGCTCATCCAGCATAAGGTTAAAGTCGATAAAATCAAGCCCCTTATCATCTGCAAGCGCCTGAAGAGCATTATGCTTCTCATAGGTCGAATTGGACGGTGACGGTGCACTTACCAGCACAAGCTTTATATCTTCCTCCTCGCATAACTTTATAATACGATTCATATAATAGATCGTAGACAGGAGAAGCTTCTCTTTTTCATCCGTAGGATGCATATATTCTCCGTCCACATACGGATTGACCTCTGCCCTGACCGCAAATCCTCTGTAATGATCTATCCGCTCGGGTTCTTTGATCCCGTATATTTCCTTCCACATTCCGTGATATCTGAAGATCGGGAAGTAATGATAGGATGCAGCAGTAAATGATCCGAGTGCCTCTCTTCTCTCATCCGAACTGATAACCACCATGTCCGTCTCCAGAAGAACAACCTTTGGGCTCTGGGTTTCCACGAGCTCCTGAAGCGTATAAAATGCTTCGCTTATTCTCTGTCCCGACTGACCTACTATGTAAGAGGATATTCCTTCTTCATCATATAATATCTGTGTTGAAAGAAGTACCAGAGCTTCACTGTCTCCAAGCACAACGACATCTATCGAATCCGGCTCCTCCGTCATAGCGGATGCCACATAATTATCCCTCTCGTTTACGCATTCCGGTCTTCCCATCCTGATAGGATTCATGATATACGATGCCACCTTCAGGAGACATAGGAGAACTACCACAAATGCAAATAACTCTATCCACCTTTTTTTCTTATCAGAAGCCTGCATATATAAGATCCACCTCCTGATATCCCGGTCCGTAAAGTCCGAATATAAGTATGATAAAGATAAGCCCGAAGGTCAGTGCCCATCTGAGCACGAGCGGCTTTTGAAGAAGACATGCGGAAACATCCGTGCCTTTCTCTCTTATAACATTAACTGTGATAACTATAAGAAGGCATGCCAGTACTACTATCCAGTCTGCCTTATCGAGCCCCCATAGAAGGGCGGTTCCGTTCCACAGAATTGCCGGGCTGAAACCGCTGAACATCTTCTTAAACATTTTAAAACCGTCTGTAAGCGTATCCGCTCTGAAGAAAAGCTCTCCCGCAAATATAACTACCCATGTTCTGAGTATCCTTATAATATCCACAGCTTTGTTTTCTCGTGTAAGCTTCATTTTTTCCAGAAGCTTATCACCCAGCGGTTCGAATATGAGCTCGATCATAATAACGACAAAGTAGAATATTCCGTAGAAGATATATGTCCACTTCGGGCCGTGCCACAGTCCGTTGCACAACCATACCGGAAGAAGCGCCATCGCGGATGCAACCATCTTTGAGGTATGCTTTCCGACTCTGTCTTTCGAAAATTTTCCCCATTTCTTGGCAAGAGTGCTCATAGATACGGGATAGAAAATGTATGTCTTAAACCATACACCGAGAGATATATGCCATCTTCTCCAGAATTCCGATGCATTTCTGGCAAAGAACGGTTGCTTAAAGTTCTCGGGAAGTTTCACTCCGAATATTCTTCCGCAGCCTATAACCATATCCATACAGCCCGAGAAATCCATATATTCCATTACAGTAAAGAGAACTGCGGCGGCAAAAACTTCGGCACCGTGAGGGTCTCTCTCCATATCAAAAAGTATATTTACTGCCGGGAACAGTCTGTCGGCTATAACAAGCTTCTTCATGATTCCCCAGCAGAGTCTTATATATCCTTGGATCACATTATCCGGATCAAGTGGTTCTCCGGCGAACAGGCTTTTATGAATGTCCGTATAAGACGCAATCGGTCCCTCTACCACTGTCGGGAAGAACGTAAGGAAAAGAAGCATTTTAAGCGGATTCTTCTCCGCCCCGACCTTCTTCCAATAAACATCTGCCATATAGCCTATTGCCTGCATCGTATAGAAGGATATACCCAGAGGAAGGAGGATATCTTTAAGTGAAAACTGCTTTTCGCTTCCAGAGGCTTCCAGGATATTATTTATATTCTCTATAAAGAAATTCGAGTATTTAAGGTATAACAACACTAAAAGCAGCGCTGCCACACCAAGTCCGAGTACAGCTCTGCTTTTTCGGGTATATCCTGTTTTTATCTCATTCTTCTCTTTCTTTATATCTTCTTTGGACTTCTGTGTTCCGTCCGCATTCTCCGCTGCTACCGTTTTAAGTGTTTCGCTTTTTTTCTTATCGAGTTTTTCGAGCCATATACCTGCTGCATAAGTAATAACAGCTGCGAAAACAGGATAGATAAAGAGTTTAACACTGAAGGTTGAGTAGAATGCCATGCTTCCCAGAAGCAGCGCCACCCATCTAAACTTCTTCGGTATTATCTGATATAAGATCATAATCGCCGGCAGAAAAAGAACGCCGAAAGCCAATTTATAATACAGCACTGTCTAAGTATCTCCTGTTAATAGTTTTCTGTCTTATTCGAAGAGAACGCCCTTCATACATACTTTCGGTTTCTCTTCTTCATAGTCCCAGCTGTGGTATGCACCACCTCTGCACCACTTTGCCTCGGGACATGATTTACAGGTACTGTTTCTTTCCGACAGATGATTCCTGTAAATTTCAAATCTGTTCTTCCATATCTCTGTAAAGCTTGTATCATAGATATTTCCCTGAATGGTCTTCTCATTTCGCGGTATATCAAGACATGCTCCGACATCTCCGTTTTCCATGATACTTGCAACGTAGATTCCCGCATTGCATAAGAAATACCAGTTACGTACCTCAGCTTCATACTCCAGTCCGAGAAAATGACAGCAGGAATAGGTTACCGGAATCTTTTTATCTCTCTTCTCCCGGATAAAATCCATCATATGTCTGTTATCTTCCGGTGTAAGAAGCATTTCCGGATGATCGAGTGCTCTTCCTATAGGTTCTATTCCCGTAAGTCTCCACTCATCTATATCAACCTTATCGAATATATCGAACAGGGCGTCGAGCTCGACTATATTTTCATGATTTACGACCGTTGTGACCATTAACTGTTCACATGACTTCTCGTCGATCATATTCTGTATGCCGCGCATCGCAAGTTCATAGCCTCTCGGGAATCCTCTGTATCTGTCATGCGTTTCCGGAAGTCCATCAATACTTACCGATATACTGAACATTCCCGCATCATGGAGCTTCTTTGCAACCTCCTTTGTAATGAGTGTCGCATTGCTTGTCATGCCCCATCTGAAACCTAGCTTATGAATATATTCAACCAGCGGAAAAAAGTCCTTATACAGAAGCGGTTCGCCTCCGGTCACTGCAATAAGCATTTTCGTTCCGAAATTTTCCTTAACTTCATCCAGAATTTCCTTATACTTTTCAAGCGGAAGACCGTCCGGAAGATCCTTTCCGCATCCGCTTCCGCAATGGAAACAGAACTCGTTGCATTTGAGCGTAAGCTCCAAAAACAACTGATGCAGCTTCGGTTCTTTACAAAGCTTCATCTGATAAGCCGCTAATTTATCAAGATTAATAGTTTTGATCTCAGTTTTATCCATCAAAAATATCTCCACCACTTATCATTCTTCTCACGACGACTCCTGCCGGCCATATAGCCCGGAAGCCGTCTGTCCAGATGCCCGTCCGCATTCGGTCCCTGATGCCACCTCACTATGGCTATTATGGCAAGCGCCGTAAAACAGGCTATTATAATGAGCTGCAACAGATCTCCGATTGAAAATACAAAATGATACGGCTTACCTTCCGTATCCACATATACGGTAATCTGGTCACCTATGCAGTAATGAAATCCTGCCTTTACCAGTTCTTTAAGAACCGTGCCGTTATAATCATATGCCACCATACAGTCGGTCGTAAGATTTTCACGTTCGGTGTTTCCTCTTATTATATAATGGACTCCGACTACAAATCCTCTTTTCTTATCATATGCAGAGCCCGCCGAATACATCATATATTTAAAAACATCGAGTGAGGATAATACAAGAACCATCGCCAGCACAGCAGTAACTATGATTGCTCTTATCTGCCCCGGTGTCATGGCATTCTCATTCGTGCCCATATCCTTACTGATCTTTTTATACAGTCCTTCGTCTTCTTTCTTTACGGAATCCATATCCGTATAGTATTCCGAAACAGACTTAGGTCTTAAATCTTCACCACAGACAAAACACTCATCACTGTTGTCAGGTATTTTATTTCCACAAAAAGGACAGATCACCCTTGTTATCCTCCAATTAAGCACTATTACGCAACATGCTTGTCACATGATCGCCGCATATGACTTTCGCATGATTGTCATATGACTGCCGCATGCTTTACCCAACCAAGCATTATAATACAACAAAAACGGTCCAATATCCACCTGGATACCGGACCATTTTGAATTATTATAAATAATTAATCGAATCTTAACCTTTTGCCTGTCCGCATCCCGTACATGTATTACCTTCATTCTGTGTACCACAGAAAGGACATGTCCATGGCTGCATCTGAGGTGCCTGACCCATCATCTGACCCATCTGGCCGTTCATTCCATTCATTCCGCCCATCTGACCCATCTGATTGTTCATCTGGTTCATTCCGTTCATTCCGCCCATCTGGTTCATTCCGTTCATCTGACCCATCTGGCCATTCATCTGATTCATGCCCATCTGGCTGCCCTGAGGACCCATACTGTTTCCTGCAAGTCCGTTTGCTGCCGCACCGGCAATCTCACCGATAACGCTGCCGACCATACCGCCGACACCTCCGCTCATCATATTGCCGAGATTTCCCATGCCGTTCATCTGACCCATCTGACCGCTCATCTGGTTCATTCCCATCTGGCCGTTCATGCCGTTCATTCCGCCCATCTGATTCATGCCGTTCATTCCCATCTGGTTCATGCCGTTCATTCCGCCCATCTGGTTCATTCCGTTCATTCCGCCCATCTGGTTCATTCCGTTCATCTGACCCATCTGGTTCATACCGTTCATTCCATTCATTCCGCCCATCTGGTTCATTCCGTTCATCTGACCCATCTGGTTCATTCCGTTCATCTGACCCATCTGGTTCATACCACCGGCCATAGGATTCATTCCCATCTGATTCATTCCCATTCCGCCGCCCATACCGGACATAAGAGCCTGCTGAATCTGATTTGCCTGCATCTGAAGATTCTGATAATTCATATCAAATGTATTCTTCGGTCTGCTTGACATATCCGAAAGCTCGAATTTAATCTCATCAAAATAAGGAGAATTAACATTTATCTCTACTTCAAATTCATAGGAATACTCGTACTGTCTCGGGTTATAGCTGACATTCTTGCCTTCCGAATCCTTTGTGTAGATTTCTCTCTTGTTTTCCTTTACTTCCGTATGAACATTTGAAACCTGATTCAGAGGAATGATATCAGGATTCTTTGAACGCCAGTCTCTGTCTCTTGATACCGCAAAGCATCCCATGTTCTGATCAATATAGACCTTTGTGTTATTACCGAGAACCATATTCGGATTAAACTGAGCTACAGACTGCTTATTCTGCTCTCTGTACTCAAGATGTCTCTTAATATCTTCGAGAGTTGTGTGACGTCTGCCCGACATAAAAGGCGAAAGCTTTGCTGCACAGTTCTTGCAGACATTTCCGTCTTCAACCTTACGATTACCAAGCAAACCTATCTTTTCTCCGCATATGTCACAGTTCTTTGAATCAAAAAGTCCCATGTTTCATTACCCCCTTGTACTTATACGTAGTGTACGTTTTTAGCGTCATTCGTTAAGCTTTATTATACATTATTAAGTTTTTACTTAGTATAATCCGAATAGATGATTTTTTACTTATCGGCTATAACTATACCCCTTACTCTGGCTTCTATAGCAAGTTCCGTACGGTTCGAGAAGCCGGTTTTATCAAGCATATGCTGAATATGTGTCCTTATGGTATTTACGGAAACCATGAGTCTGTCGGCGATTTCCTGGTTGCCCGCTCCCGTCGTAAGCTCTCTTAGAACCATAAGTTCCATTTCCGTAAGCTCCGTGCTCTTTATATACCCCAATTCAAGCACAGGCGTGGTCTCCGGATAAACGTGTTCACCGTTCATGGTACGTCTCAGGACGCTGAGAAGCGGTTCTCCTTCAACCTCTTTATACCAGAAGCTTTCAACCCCTATACCTCTGGCTCTTTCAATGTAACTTACCTCCGGCATGGAAGTTACGATCACTATCTTTATTCCCGGATAAGATCTTTTGATACGTGCAGCGGCATCCAGCCCGCTGGTTCCGTCTCCCATAACAACATCCATAATGATAAGGTCTATTCCGCCTCTGGCACAATAAGTATCGGCAACTCTGGCTGAATCAAGCGAATATACCAATTCAAAATCATCGGCTGACTGAATAAAGCTTTCAAAAAGCTGTCTTGATATGCTTTGGTCATCAACGATAATAACTCTGTATTTTCTGTCATTCATCGTATAAGCCCTCCCATCGTTTGTTCTACAATTACTTTACAATTCCACGATCAGCTTAAACACCGGTGAAGATTCAACTCTTGCATCACCTCCGTAGTCCCGAACCATACGCCTCAGCATATCCAGTCCTCCGCCCGTAAGCCTGACTTTGCTTTCCGGAGGTTTACCGTTGTTGGTAAATTCTATAGTCAGTGGTTTATCTCTGACTATATTAATATATAGCTCATCACCGCCCGCATGCCTGATGGTATTGGTTATGCATTCATGCATGGCAGTGGCCACTATCTTTTTGCGTTTTTTATCCTGAGGCAGTATTCCCTGAACTCTTATGGATACACCCACATCTTTTGCCGTCTTGAACATAAGGCTGTAGTCATCCTGCTTCAGATTTTCCGTATCACTGTCGATAAGCTGAGTATTCTCACGCCATCCTTTTATAATCTCACCGAGATTCCCTTCCCCGGATACAAGATATCTCTTTGCGGACAAAAGCGAACGTCCCAGGTTATCATGAACCTTGATCTTAAGTCCGAGAACCTCTCTTTCTATCGTTACTCGGGTTATGGTATCATTCAGATTCCTCATCCTGTTATTCATACCCTCGAGTCTTTCATTGCCCTCTCTGAGTTCCATGGATGCCTTATAGAGATTTGTGATCTCCGTGGCAAAAAGCTCATTCAGCAGAACCTCATCAACCCTGATCTGCCTTCTTTTAAGTCTGAATACTCTTCCGGAAGGAGTCTGGAGAAGAATGTTATCACCCTGATCCAAAACTTCGCATCCTTCACATAATTCATTGTTAGTGAGCGCTTCCCACAGGTAATTAGCATTCAGAAGCGGTTTTCCCGTGATATACTCACATAGTGATTCCATTTTGGTATTGACCATTACCGGAACACCCATTTCATTGGAGCATACTATTCCGGCTTCCATATCATTTATTGCATCTTTTACGGAAGCGAGCGTAACATTGTTCTTGTTCCATCTGTTGAAAAAAAGTATCCATGACACAACCAGCACCGCTACAAGAAATGTTATGATAATGATGGGAACCGCCGGTATATTTACTACTATTTCCCCGAGTATCGGAAGTCCTTTCATACCCGTCCTGTAATAACTCTTATACAGGACTCTGTATGACAGGTACTCAACGATAAGAAGTGTTCCGCTTACCAGCACATATGTTTTACTAAGTCTTTCCGCGATGCTCATTACAAAAAGGATTGCGATAAGTATTACAACAGCGAGGACTGTCGCTATAACAACAGCCGCCCATCTCGTACTAAGTTCACCGAAGGTTGTCATTATGCATCACCTCCCTCGGAAAAGGCTCCCGCAAGTTCTATCTTCACATCATGCAGATTTTCTATATTACGTTCTATAATCTCCTCAAAGGAATCATACATTTCTATGAGCTTCTTAGATTCAACTTTTCCCGAAGCATTAAAGAACCTCTCGCATTTTGCCCCGTAAAGTTCGATATAATCACAGGATTCTTTTATTGAAAGCTCCAGTTCCCTTATATCCAGATAATCTCCCGACTCGGCCAGCATCAGAAGATTGCTGACTCTCTTTATATATACGGTAAGGATACATAGTGCCGCAAGAAGCCTCTTATCATAATTGGTTTCCAGAAAGTCCAGCAGACTCTCGATCTGTCTGAGCTGTGGACTGACTTTCTCCGATATCATATCGTATATCCTTGTCTTCGTAAGGACCGAAAGTTCTTCTTCCTTCAGTTCTTTCTCAGCCAGAAGGATCTCATGCTCTTCCGACAGATGTTCTCTCACATCCCGAAGTTCCTCCTCTATCTTAACGATATCTCTTACATCATCGATCCAGTATACATATCCGCCGCTGACATGGGATGCTCTTATTATTCTTCCGTCCGAGGTAAGACTCCCCGTAGCTTCCTCACCGCTTCGCTGAAAGGAAAGCCCTTCCACATTTCCGGCTCTGTAATAAACACGACCTCTTTCATCCGTAATCTCGGCAGATATCGAAGCCTTCTCAAAGATTCGGTCATAATTGTAATTACTTCTTATGAGTCCCGTCTGAAGACAGCTTTCCCAAAACCATATGATGCACAGGCAGAAAATGTTCGGCAAAGTGATAAAATTCCTCAGTGCGAGTCTGAGTCCGCTTATTGCCAGAATACAGTACAGAAGAATTATCAGAAGCGGAGTAAGCATGAGCATTATCTGATATGGTCTTTTGGTATATTTATACTTACTGATTATATTGTGCAGCGCGATAAGGAACAGCACTACCGCCCATGCAAGGATCAGATAATATCCCACACCATAGGAATATTCCTTCTCATTTATCCCACCTTTAAATACAAATACAAATTGATGGAAATTGTTGGTCAGGACCATCACAAACATAGCCGCACCTACCACGAACAACCATTTCTTCTTCCGTACACGACTCTCATCGCTTTTTACCCCTATACAATCCGCTATGAAATACGATACAAGCGGGATAAAGATAAGAGGAATATAATACAGATACCACAGATAAATCCTTATCATGGCATTTGCATCTCCGTAAAATGCATTATACTTAATATCTTTTACAAACCAATGAAAAAGGAGTAGCGCGGCAATGGCAGTGAAAAGCTGTCTTACCCTTGTCGCAACTACTCTGTTTCTTACACTGATACACCAAGCTGATATTAATATTACATATTCGAGCGAAGAGAACGGATTTGACAGAATATAGTCTAATGCAAGAACTATGAGTCCTATAACCATACACGTTATCATCCATCTGACAATTTCAGAATCCGACTTCATTCCTAATTATCTCCATCTTCTCCCCAGTTTAGATCTTCAGGAGGTCCGTAGACATCCTCCAGAACATTATCTTCTTCGGTAATGTCACCTGTCATCTCTTCAGGAGGTCCGTAGACTGTAGGTGTTTCATTATGGTCTTCCGTTATCTCTTCCGTAGGAGGTCCGTAGACCGCGGAAGGTTCATTATCGTCCTCTGTTGCAGCCTGAGTTGTCACCGGCGGTCCGTACACACCCGGCTGCTCATTGTTACCGCAGGCCGAAGTTCCGAATACCACCGATGCCGCAAGGCCTATAAGCGCTATTTTCTTTGAATTCTTTTTCATACTCAAACCCTCTTTTTTCCTCACAGAGTTCTCCCGAATATCATGATCTGTCTTTAAAAGGTATATAAACCCTCTCAGGTGCTATACTCTGATATGCAGGTCTGATGATCTTATCAACATTTATAAGCTCTTCTATTCTGTGTGCCGACCATCCTACGATTCTTGCTATCGCAAATATCGGTGTGTAAAGTTCTACCGGAATATCAAGCATGCTGTACACAAAGCCGCTGTAGAAATCCACATTTGCGCTGACGCCCTTATATATCTTACGTTTACGTCCAATGATCTCCGGTGCGAGTTTCTCTATATTGCTGTAAAGCTTATATTCTTCTTCCTGATGCTTGCTCACCGCCAGCTTCTCAACAAACTTCTTAAACACTCTTGCTCTCGGATCGGAAATAGCATATATGGCATGTCCGATACCGTAGATAAGTCCTGCTTTGTCGAAAGCCTTCTTATCAACTATCTGTTCGAGATAGTATTCCAGTTTCTCAAGATCATCATAATCAGGTACATTTTCCCTGATATCATCCATCATCTTCATAACCTTTATATTGGCACCACCATGCTTCGGTCCCTTAAGAGAAGACAGTGCGGCAGCTATAACGGAATAAGTGTCCGAACCGGCACTTGATACCACTCTCGTAGTAAAAGTCGAATTATTTCCGCCGCCGTGTTCCATATGGAGAACGAGAGCCGCATCCAGAACCTGTGCCTCAAGCTTTGTATAATGCTTGTCCGGTCTCAGCATTCTTAGAAGATTCTCAGCCGTTGAAAGCTCCGGATCCGGTCTGTGGATATACATACTCTCATCGCATTCATAATGATTATATGCACAGTAACCGTAAACTGCCAGCATAGGAAATTCACTGATAAGTGCAAGACACTGGCGAAGAACATTCGGAATCGAAAGGTCTGACACGTTTTCATCATATGCAGCAAGTGTCAGAACCGACTTGGTCATGGAATTCATAATATCATGACTCGGCGCCTTCATTATGATGTCTCTGGTAAAATTCTTGGGAAGAGTCCTGAGTGAACCCAGTATCTCCCTGAATTCAACAAGCTGATCAGCTGTAGGTAGATTACCAAACAAAAGAAGATATGTAACTTCTTCAAAGCCGAATCTTTTAAAACCAAAGTCTTTTACAAGATCCATTACATTATATCCCCTGTACCAAAGCTGTCCGTCACAGGGAATCCTTACTCCGTTTTCTTCCTTCGATGCGATTATCTCGGAAATGTTTGTCACTCCGGTAAGAACGCCTCTTCCGTTCTTATCGCGGAGTCCCCTCTTAACTCCGAGTTCGTCATAGAGACCCACTCTTACGGAGTCTGCATGTCTGCATACCGATTCGTGCTCTCTCGCAAATTTCTTTACGCTTCTGTCTACCTTGATATTTTCTTCCATTCGCCTTCCCTCCTGCTAATCTAAATAATCACGCCTCCACCAACAACTCTTTCTCCGTCATAAGCAACCAGCGACTGCCCCTTAGTCACCGCTCTGACGGGCTCGTCAAATACCATTTTTACTCTGTCCTCACCGGTTCTGTATAGCACTCCGGCGGTTTCTCTTGCTCGGTATCTTATCTTAGCCGAAACCCTCATATTTTCTTTTGCGGCATCGACTGTATTGATAAAGCTCCACTCGGAAGCTTCCACTTCTCTTGTAAAAAGGTCATCGTTACTACCCAATACCACAGTATTGGACGCCGGAATAATATCGGTTACATATAGCGGTTCCGGCGCGGATATCCCGAGTCCTTTTCTTTGGCCTATCGTATAATGATAATAGCCCTTATGCTTTCCCATTACATTTCCGGATCTGTCTACAAAGTCTCCTTCTCCGACAGCTCTCTCAAGAACTTCTTCTATAACTCTTGCATAGTTACCGTCGGGAACAAAACAGATGTCCTGACTGTCCGGCTTGTCGGCATTTATAAGACCGTCAGCTTCTGCAAGAACCCTTGCGTCCTTCTTGGTCATCTCTCCCAGCGGAAGATACAGGTAAGACAGCTGCTGCTGATTCAGAAAATACAGAACGTAGGTCTGATCCTTGGACCGGTCGACTGCCTTAAGCAGGCACCATTCGCCCAATGTCTCATCAAATACCACTCTCGCATAATGTCCCGTAACGATTTTCTCACATTCATACTGTTTCGCACGGACAAGCAGTTCTCCGAATTTCATATATCTGTTGCAGTCGATACATGGATTCGGGGTAGCTCCGTCTATATAAGTTTTTACGAATTTATCAATTACTTTTTCCTTAAAGCCATCCATAAAGTTTACGACATAATAAGGAAAATCCAGCTTTGCGGCAACAGCTCTCGCGTCATCCGTATCCTTCATGGAGCAGCAGGTTTTCGTATTGCACATTCCCGCTCTGTCATTATCGTATAATCTCATAGTTATTCCGATCGGCTGAACTCCGCTGTTTTTAACTATAAGTGCTGCCACGGAACTGTCTACGCCGCCGCTCATGGCAACCAAATATCTTTTATCCATAATTTATCCTTACATAAGTTTTTTGGAATCCTGCATACTAAAGTAGTGGTGCGATGGTAACCAGAAGTGAATCAACCAGGCGGCCCACCATGGTCCTTCTGGTATCCTCCTCCCCAAGTTCGCGGCATTCTCTGAAGGTTTCCCTCATATCTTTTTCAAGATCTTCCACCGCTCTGTTCTCGGCAAAATACAGGCCGTCTTCAAAATGAAGAAACAGACTTCTGTAATCGAAATTAACCGTTCCGACAGTTGCTCTCTGTCCGTCTATAAGAAGACATTTGGAATGTATGAATCCCGGAGTATACTCATAAACGCGCACATGTTCTTTGAGCAGATGTCTGTAATTTGATTTTGTTACTCTGTATACAACTTTTTTGTCCGGAATGGCCGGAACTACTATTCTTACATCAACGCCCCTCTTTGCCGCAAGACAAAAGGCCGTCGTAAGTTCATCGCTCAGAATAAGATAAGGAGTAAATACAAAGATATATCTCTCTGCCTGGGCAATCATTTCAAGATATATGTTCTCCGACAGCATGACATCATCAAATGGTTCGTCACCGTACGGCTGAGCATAACCTTCGCTTCTTATAATATGGCTCTTCTTTCCGAGATAACCCTTAACATGCGCATCACTGAAACTTCCGGGAACTATAGCCTCCCACATTTCCAGGAACATGAGGATAAAACTTCTTACGGCTTCCCCTTCAAGTCTTACGCCGGCATCTTTCCAAATACCGTAAGGGCTGTTGATATTTATATATCTGTCACTCAGATTGATTCCACCGGTAAATGCCACTTCTCCGTCTATAACCACCATTTTTCTGTGATCACGGTTATTCATAAACGGCGAGAAGAACGGAACAACTTTATTGAACTTAATAGCATGGATATTAGGAGACATTTTCTCCAGCTCCATCGGATAATGCTTCGGCAGATACGCTATCGAACCGAAATCATCATACATGATACGGACTTCAACGCCCGCATCGGCTTTTTTCTTAAGTATCTCAAGTATTGTATTCCATACATGACCTATCTCTATGGTGAAGAATTCCAAGAAAATGAACCTCTCCGCCTTCCTCAGCGACTCTATGATAGATTGAAAGAGTTCTTCACCGGACTTATAATAGTCAACCTTTGAATTCTTAAATACAGGATAATTTCCATCATTAAGAATATACTTTGAGGTCATGGCCGATCTTCGTTTTTCATGCGCCATTTCAGTCAGGATACCGGTATCCTGATTGTAATATTTTCTGAACTTATCATCGGCTGCATCTATCTTTCTCTGGAATCTTCTTCCCGGCTTTTTTTCTCCGAATAACATATAGTACGGAACTCCGAACACCGGAAAGATAAGTACTATGATTATCCATATGGCCTTATATTCCATTTTTTGATTCTTACGATTGATGATATATATACAGAAAACTATACTGAGCACTCTGATAACTATATCAAAGTATTTATTCAGTTGATAAACCTGAAGATACAGCACGAGCATCCATACAACCTGAATGCAAATAAACACAAAGCTCATGAATACCCGGCTGAAAAGCAGCTTTTTATATTTTTTCTCCATCACTAACCTTTAATGTAATTCTTATCTCGTCCGTTTGTATTATCGTATCAACTTTTCTTGAAGTCCATAATAGCGTCTATTGATGCTTCACATGCAGCTCTGAAGCCCTCCGATTCAAGCGCTGCAACACCTCTTATGGTAGTTCCTCCCGGAGAACATACCTCATCCTTAAGAATTCCGGGATGTTTTCCGGTCTCAAGTGCAAGTTTTGCCGAACCGAGAAGCATCTGCTCCACGAATCTGTAAGCGGTAGCTCTCTGCAGACCATACTTAACTCCGGCATCCGCATAAGCTTCTATCAGAAGGTCCACAAATGCAGGACCGCATCCCGCTACGGCTCCGCCGATTCCCATAAGACTTGACGGAAGCTCTTCAACTATTCCTACGGATGCGAAAAGCGCCTTGACAGCATCTCTTTCCTCTTCCGGGAGACTGTTCTTCTCTTCAAAAAGCAAAACGCCTTCTCCTACCATGGCCGGAGTATTCGGCATAACAAACTGGAATCCCGTCTCCTTACCTATATACTGTGAGTACTTATCAAAATCCCATCCAGCCGCAACGGATATCAGATTCTTACCTGCAAGTCCTTCGCAGTCAGCTGCATTCTTTATATCGGAAAGTACGCTTTCTATCTGATACGGTTTGCAGGCCATAATTATCGTATCAACCGCATTTACAAGTTCTGTAAGACCAGCCACCGGTGTGAAACCTATCTCCTCGGCATTCTTCTTAAGCTTTTCCTGATTAGGAGCATAAGCGAACACATTCTGTGCCTCTATTGCCTTTTTCCCTATAAAACCTGCGGCAAGAGCCTTTGCCATATTTCCCATTCCTATAAATCCTAATTTCTTCATGTTTCCGTTTGGTCCTTTCAAAAAATATATTAATTAATCTTTCTCAGTTCTGCGAGAGCTGTCTTAAGCCGCTCGTCAAACTGAGTAAAGAAATCATTATCATGATCGTAGCCTTCCATATAGAATATCCTGAGAACCGTTTTCATTACGGCTTTGGTTCCCTCAGTGGCTCCTTCCCTGAATGCAGCACATTTAAGTATTCTGTATTCTGCTATTCCTTTTTCTTCTATTATCCCGGTATCTCCGACAATTCCCGCATATATGGCAAGGTCCTCTTCGCTGATATTACTGATCCTTAAGGCCTCATTCTCTGCTCTTTCGGTAATCTCACGAACTTTTTTCCTTTCATATTTCAAAAATCTGTGCCATTTGTTGATAAATGCGGTATGGTGTTCCAGATTCTCGATTCCCAGCCACTTATCCACTTTTATCTTGGTACAGCCTGTCTTTATACACTCTCCGGTCTGAAGGATATAATCAAATCCTTTATCATTATATAACCTTCCCAATGGGAAGAGCCTGCATATGGACGGTCTGTACTTATGTATGCTGCAACGCTTATCGGCATTCAGAAAGCCGCATCCGTTATCCATCTTAATATGAGGAAGAACTATGTTATCTATCATGTCCAGTTCCACAAGGAAGTTAACCAGAAGCTCATCAAAGCTCTTTCCCGTTCCTTCTGTCATATGATAAATATCATAGGGATCCAGAACTATACTGTTACCCATATCGCTTTCACAGCATTTCGAACAGCCTTCGCAGCCGTTAGTATCAACCCTGACCATATCATTTTCAGAATACAGTCTTCCATCAGATATTTCATTTATGTCATCATATCTAAGCAATTTATATTCCCCCGGAATCGAATAGGAATACTGAAAATTAAAGTAAACCAACGTATATTATATCAGAAAAACCATAAAAATGAAAAGTATATTGTCAGTAAACCAAAAAACCGCCCGGCATCAAACCGGGCGGCAAATGTTATGTTAACTATTTAGCTTTTTATCGCAACTATCTTCTTGCACGACCCATGATTCTGAGAAGTCTCAGGAAGAGGTTGATGAAGTCAAGATAAAGCTGCATAGCTCCGTAAAGACCTATAACCATTGGGTCAAGTCCTATATTGGAAGAAGCCATCTTCTTGATCTTCTGAACATCGTATGCTGTAAGTCCTAAGAATATGATGATTCCTGCTATTGTAAGGAACATGTCGAATCCTGATGAATGCATGAACATGTTAACAACAGAACCAAGAATAATTCCTATAAGACCTATTAAAAGGATATTTCCTAACTTTGTAAGATCCATCTTTGCGAAGTATCCGGCAGCTGCCATGATACCGAACACGATAGCTGTAATAAAGAATACCTGAGCAATTGAGCTTGAAGTATATACATAGAATATTACAGAAAGTGTAAGTGCATTTACAACACAGTATAAGAAGAAAAGAACTGCTGACATCATAACATTATTCTTCTTCATAGCTGATGTTGCTGCAAACACAAGAACGAGCTCTGCAACGAAGCATACGATAATACCTACAGGGCCTGCCTTAAAAATGAAATCCGCCTGAGCTGCGATAAGAGCCGTAATACCTGTTATGAGAAGTGCCATAAACATAACGAGGAAACTCTTTACAAGTACATCATTAACTGCCGCATCTGAAATTGCATGAGGCATAGGTACTGCTGCGGAATTCTGATTTCCGTAGAAACCGCCGTTTGGTCCGTAAGGATTCTGTCCGCCATACGGATTTTGTCCGTAAGGATTCTGATTACCATACGGATTCTGGTTGCCATACGGATTCTGTCCGCCATACGGATTGGTGTTATAGGTGTTCTGCTGTGAAGCACCCTGATTGCTGCTAAGATCAGTATCAGAACTACTCTGATTGAGACGGTACTTGCTGCCGCCTTCAGAAGATGTATTCTGATAATAATCATTGCTGTCATAATTGTTATCCATGATAAACCCTCCTAGAATAAATAATTAACACTTTTATCCCTCAATTAATCACAGAGAATAATACCATCATTTCGCACAAAATACAAGATATGACCGATGGAATTTCATACTCTCTTAATATTTTCTAGTGGTGGAAGAGTCTGATTCCGGTAAATGCCATAGCGATATTATATTTATCGCAGGTCTCGATAACATTGTCATCTCTTATAGATCCGCCCGGCTGAGCAATATACTCTACACCGCTTCTGTGAGCTCTCTCAACATTGTCACCGAATGGGAAGAATGCGTCTGAACCGAGAGCTACGCCTGTATTCTGAGCAAGCCATGCCTTACGCTCTTCACGTGTAAATACTGCAGGCTTCTCTGTAAAGAACTTCTGCCACTCACCATCACCGATAACATCCTCATAATCATCGCTGATATATACATCGATCGTGTTATCTCTGTCTGCCCTTCTGATATCATCCTTGAAAGGAAGGTTAAGAACCTGCGGTGCCTGACGAAGGAACCACTTATCAGCCTTGTCACCGGCAAGTCTTGTACAATGAACTCTTGACTGCTGACCTGCTCCGATACCGATAGCCTGTCCTCCCTTTACGTAGCATACAGAGTTGGACTGTGTATACTTAAGAGTGATCATAGCAATCGCGAGATCTATCTTAGCCGACTCAGGAATTTCCTTATTGGCTGTTACAACATTATCAAAGAAATGCTCATCGATATTAAGTTCATTTCTTCCCTGCTCAAATGTAACACCATATACATCCTTCTGCTCAAGCGGAGCAGGAATATAATCAGGGTCGATCTGGATTACACAGTAATTGCCGTTCTTCTTAGCCTTGAGAAGCGCAAGTGCCTCGTCTGTATATCCCGGAGCGATTATTCCGTCCGATACTTCTCTCTTAACGAGCTTTGCTGTATCCTCATCACATACATCCGAAAGTGAGATGAAATCTCCGAATGAAGACATTCTGTCAGCACCTCTTGCTCTTGCATAAGCCGATGCAAGCGGTGAAAGTTCTCCCATATCCTCAACCCAGTATATCTTCTTCTCGATATCGGTAAGAGGTGTTCCTACTGCAGCACCTGCAGGCGAAACATGCTTGAAGCTTGTTGCTGCCGGAAGACCTGTAGCCTTTTTAAGTTCCTTAACAAGCTGCCAGCCGTTGAAAGCATCAAGAAGATTTATAAATCCCGGCTTTCCGTTAACTACTGTGAACGGAAGCTCTCCGTCGCCCTTCATAAAAACTCTTGAAGGCTTCTGATTAGGGTTACATCCGTACTTTAATTCCAATTCTTTCATCTTGTTCTCCTCACTTTGATTTTTTCAATATAGGGGCATCCCCTGTAAATTACTGATTCTTGTTTACGATTCTTGTCTCGTAATGTCCTGTCTCAATATCGATGAAACGTGTGAAAAGCGAAACCTTGTTATCTTCATTAATAGCCTTCCATACAATATCAGTAAACTCATCAAGATCATCTGTAGGAATTGTAACAGGTGTAGGCTCTCCCTCATAACTCGGAAGCGGATTGCCGTCACCCATATATGTATGTATGAAATGTCCTTCACCTGCAAAAGGATTATCATAGCTGAATGCAAATCTTAAACACTGATCAGGATCTCCGTTATTGGACTTAAGGATTGACATCTCGTATGTATAACCGCCTTCGATATGAAGAACACCTGAGATTCTAGGTGTATAGTTCGGGCCATCCGGCTCAAACTCACGATTTCTGAGTGACTCTTCAAAGGTATCGCCCTGATCCATGTTCTCGAAAATTGTATCTGTCTGGTCACCGTTGGTAACGATAGTATCTGTTCCGCGCACTCTTACAGGTGCATAAATGATAAGGCTTGGATCCTCAAGCTTTGCAGGGTCAAATGCTTCTGTTCTGATGCCTTCGCCCTCAGTAACGAAGACTCTGTTACGGCTGTTTTCCGAACGACCCATGATGAAGTAAGCAATAGCTGCCTTCTTTCCGTCAGGTGTTCTTCCGATCACGATTCCTCTTCCCGGATAGGTTGTTGCTGATAACTCTTCTGCAAGGTTCAGTCTTTTCATGTTCATCCTCCTAAAATATTAATATTATTAAGCATAATTCCGCGGTTAAAAAAAGCGGCCGCCCGGGCTTTTAAACCCAGACGGCCGGTTAATCCTTAAATCTGTCGTGCTCCCCGTGGTAAACTCCACTTTAATCCGTCAGTCACACGAACATATTTAGTTTAAACTGCTGTCTCTTTAAAGTCAAGACTCATTATTACTGATTATTTGTCGGATCCTGATACTGCTGCTGTGCATACTGCTGTGACGGATCTACATACTGCTGGCTCTGGTCGTAAGCCTGCTGTGCATATTGCTGTGCCTGATCGTATGCTCCCTGGGCTGCATCATAGCCCTGCTGCGCATACTGCTGTGT
>DEFA01000050.1:180038-350874 GCA_002350525.1 Lachnospiraceae bacterium UBA2864
CTGGTCATATGCTCCCTGAGCTGTGTCATATCCCGGCTGTGCATACTGCTGTCCCTGATCAAATCCGCCCTGTGGCATATTCGGATCAAAACCGCCCTGTGGAGGCATGTTAGGATCGAATCCACCCTGTGGATTTGCAGCCTTCTTTGCTGAAATCTTCTTGATTACAATAATTATAACTATAATAAGGATAATAGCCGCAAGAGCTATAAGTCCCCACTTTATGATTGTTCCCCAGATTGACAGACTGAACTCTACATGGATATTCTCCTTTATAGTAAGAAGATCCCATATAAGTGTTTTTCCGCCATCCTCTGTAGATGTTGCATTATGGTTCTTCGGCTTGTTAGGAAGCTTTATCCTAACCTGCATATAACCGCCGTATGTACTGAAATATGACTTATAACTTTCCAGTTCTTCGTTGCCTTCTTCGCCAAGAACATCCCAATCCAGCACATAGTTGTTACCATCTTTCTGGATTGAAAGGCCGCCTTCATTCATTTCCATATTCTGTTCGGCATCCTGCAGGGATTCCTGAAGGTTATCAAGCGGAAGTCCGCTCTTTGAGCACTTAAAACCTACGTAGTTATCTTCGTTGTACTTTTCTGCAGTCCAGCCTGCTTCCGTAAGCTCATTCATAGCCTCATCAAAAGACTCGTCCTCGGTAGGATCCGCACCTTCCGTATCCATGTTCATTACCGCATAAACCATGGAAACATCAACTTTACCATCGCTCTTAATGTCAAGAGTAGTATCAAACCTCATACATCCTGAGCAGATAATCATGCATAATACGCATAAAATAGTTAAACAGACTTTTTTCATCGTCCCCCTCCTAAATTATTAAGAAAACATTAACCTACGAAATTTATAATACTATAATATGATACCCGTGTCAAAATTCAAAATACGTATATTTAAAAGAAAAAAGCATCCGGCTTTTGCTGAATGCTTTTAAATCCTTAACGGCTCTTTTTAAACAATTTTTTCATGAAATCGGATCTGTATTTCAGCTCACGATTAAAATCCTCATAACCATACTTCTCCAGAAGCGTATCTTCAGATGAAAAAAGATTCGTTCCGAGTCCGAGTCTGTTGCCGTCAATCTCACATCCGAGTGCCGCAAGCGTTGTCGGGAAATGATCAAATGTCGAAAACTCTCTGACTCTGTCAGGATCTTCAACCTGAACTGCCGGATTAATGATAGTCGTATAAACCTTTCTCTGATAATCCTCTCTGACATCATCACAGAAATTCTTGTCCATCGTCGGATGATCGCCCGAGATTACGATGGTTGTATTCTCGTACCATGGCTGCTTCTCACACCATTTCACAAATTCATTTACCTGAATGGATGAGCAGTTCATAATATCCGCATATCTGTTATCCTCAAAGTTTCCCGGACATCTCGGACATTTATGTCCGTCTTCGAAATGCGTGTCTGCCGTAAGTATCGTAAGATTAAACGGCTCATCGGTCTTTGAAAGATTGTTCAGTTTATTCCTCGCATATCTGAAAAGCTTGGTATCTTCGTATCCCCACCAAACCTTATAGTCTTCAGGGATAAGACCTTCTTCCTTTGCCCACAGATAATCGTCTATCTCATAATTTCCGTGCTGTGTGAAATAATTCTTTCTTCCACCGAACTCGGCATTTGAACCGATCATGAGAACATTGTTATATCCGTTGCTCTCTAAGATATCTCCGAGAGATGTCACTCCCGGGAAGAATTTATTAAAATATACCATTTCATTCTGATCTACAGGAATCTTAAGAGGAAGGCCGCTGGTCTGGGCAAACATTGCGGCAACCGTCCAGTTGGTATCGTTCATGGAGACGGCACCCGTCATCTTTCCGCTGTTTCCGGAAAAATCCACATTTTCACTTGCAAGAGCTGTCAGTTCCGGAATTGCATTTTCCGGAAATGCGCCTCCGCTCGCCTCGTCCGCAAAGGTAACTTCCATGGATTCCAGGTATATGTAAATAAGATTCCTCTTCTGCTTTGGAAATGTAATCCTTACATTCGAAGGATTTGCATAATTCTTCTCGATAAAATCGGATTTATGCATCTGACATACCGCATAATCGATAACTTCCAGCTTGTTCCAGCTGTAAATGTTGCATCCGAGAACAGTAACAGTCAAAAGCACAACCATTGTTCTCCACAACTTTTTTCTGTTCTTTCTGAGATTTGCGATGATATTTATACCGATGACTATAAGCACTGAAGGAACCACACATAAGAATATGATCGGCCATACAGAGCTGTCGCTGGCACCCTGAAGAGGGCTTTTTATATGATAGATTATCTCACCTACCGAAAGATAATCCCAGTTTGTGCATAGATATATGAGTCCGAAGGTAAGTAAAAATACTGCAAATGCGATTATACTCAGCAGAATCCTCTCAACTACCTTCTTTACCTTTTTCTTGTGTGCAGGACAAGTAGCCTTAACGGTCTCTAATACGTCCTGCTCCGTGCCTAATAAAAGGCCGCTTTTATCCATTTCCATTCTCGTAATCCCTAATTACTATTCTTAAAACTTCCTTAAATTTCTCCACCAATAGTTATGTACTATACTCTTTTAATACGAATTATGCTATAGTAACTTGTGATAAAAATTTCTGAATAATAAAGGAAGGATAGGTAATATTATGCAAAATCCAGTAGTTACTATTACAATGGAAGACGGTTCAGTAATAAAAGCAGAGCTTTATCCGGAAATCGCACCTAACACAGTTAACAACTTTATCTCACTGATCAACAAGAAGTTTTATGACGGAGTTATCTTCCACAGAGTTATTCCGGGCTTCATGATCCAGGGCGGCGATCCTGAAGGACGCGGTACAGGCGGTCCGGGATATTCGATCAAAGGCGAATTCTCAGCTAACGGTTTCGAGAATAACTTAAAGCACGAAACAGGAGTTCTCTCAATGGCACGTTCCATGAGACCTGACAGTGCAGGATCACAGTTCTTCATCATGCATGAGACATCTCCTCATCTTGACGGACAGTATGCATCATTCGGTAAGGTGATCGAAGGCCAGGACGTTGTTGACAGAATCGCTCTTACAAAGACAGGCTGGGCTGACAAGCCGGTTGAGCCACAGGTAATGAAGACAGTAACTGTTGAAACCTTCGGAACAGAATACCCTGAACCTGACATTATAGAAGACTAAAAGATTTCCTGAGCGATAGCGAAAGAAAATCTTCTAAATGAATACATTTGAAAGGTTAAGGGTATGAAAACAGTAGTTATATATAATTCACAAACGGGTTTTACCAAAAGATATGCAAAATGGATTGCGGAGGAAAGTAATGCAGACTGCTTCGAATTAAATGAAGCAAAGAAGAAAAATATCGATAATTACGACGCGATCATCTTTGGCGGATGGGCATGTGCAGGGGGTGTAAGCAAGCTCAGCTGGTTCAAAGAGAAAATAGACAGATGGAAGGATAAGAAGCTCATAGCTTTCTGTGTCGGAGGAAGTCCGGCAGACAGTCCTCATGTTGAGCCGCTTCTGAAAAAGATTTTTACAGCCGGCGAAGCACAACATGTAAGTGCCTTCTACTGCCCGGGCGGATTCAATTATGAAAGAATGACCGCATCTTCCAGGCTTATGATGAAAATGTATGCCAAGATGCTCAAAGCCAAGAAGAATAAAACAGAGGATGACGAAGCGATGATCAATATGATCTCCCGAAACAGTGACCTCTCAGACAGAAAGTATATCGTTCCGATACTTGAATGCCTCAATGCATAGAAAAAGCCGGTTGATCAACTGATCAACCGGCTTAGTTTTATATTCCGAGCGCCTTCTTGGCGAGCTCATCCGCCTCGTCATTATAGCGGTCACCGCTATGTCCCTTCACCTTATGGAAATTAACTTTTATCTTCTTACTGATCTGCTCATAAAATGCTTTATAAGCCTTGGTTCCGTCTTTATTGGTCTTCCAGGCTCCCGTACACCACTTCTCTATTCCTTCATAGTCATAGTATATATCGAGTTCTTTAGCCCCTGCTTCAACCGCATAGCGCATGGCTTTCATAGAGCCCTCCAGCTCTCCTGCCACGTTCCTCATGGTTGCAAGTTCCGGATCGTCAAACTTTTCACTGAAGCACTCTTTCTTATCTCCCGCAAAAATTACCGCTCCGTAAGAGTATTCCTTGGTTGCCACATTGTAGCTTCCGTCTACGTAAGCTGTAATCTTTTCAATATCAATACTTTCAGCCTCTTCATCTGCTTCTACAGCAATCTCCATCTGAACCGCTTTCTCATCTTTTTCAAAATCTTCCAGCCTGAGCTGTTTTCCCGATACTTGCGACGGCTCATAAGGATTTTTTGTTATAACCTCATCGGATGAAAGACAGCGAATGACTTCACCTGCGATGATCAGTCCCACTACGGATGGTGTAAACGCAGACGATCCCGGTACACTTCTTCTCGAAGCATCAGGCGTCGGAAGTTCTCCTCCATAGGACTCTTCTGTTGGTTGAAGAGGTTCCTCTTTTGAGTATACACATTTAAGTTTCTTAACACCTCTCTTTTTAAGCTCCTGTCTCATAACCTTCGCCAGAGGACATACTGAAGTCTTGTAGATATCTGCGATTTCAAACATTTCCGGATGAAGCTTGTTTCCGGCACCCATACTACTGATCACCGGCACACCATGCTCCTGTGCCGCCATGATGATGGCTATCTTTGCTTTAACCGTATCTACGGCATCCACCACATAATCATATTTATCAAAAGGAAACTGAGATGCATTTTCCGGAAGGAAGAAACATCTGTATTCATTAACCTTTACATTCGGATTGATATCGAGAAGTCGTTCCTTCATAACCTCTGTTTTAAATCTTCCTACAGTTGAATGAAGAGCCACTATCTGACGATTGATATTCGACTCTGCTATCACATCATTATCTACTATATCAACCGTTCCCACGCCGGAGCGCACAAGAGCTTCCACGCAATGACCGCCGACTCCTCCTATTCCAAATACCGCAACGCGGCTGTTATTCAACTTTTTCACTGCTTCTTTTCCTATAAGAAGTTCAGTTCTTGTAAATTCTTCCATTATATATCTCCGGTTAATCTAATGATGTCTTTATTCTATTCTCCCGAACGGATCTCGGCTATTTCTTCCGGTTCGCGGAGATAATTATATATACTCAGTCCTGTCGTAGCGATAAGCGCCGCGATGAGAACTATTATGATCGTAAGTCTTACCGATTTTTTATTCATTCGAACCCCCTTTTACCAAAAGGCATAACTCCATGGCAATACTTTATGGTGCATATGGATTAAGATCCACATAGTTATCCATAAAATCCGTACCCGTGAGTGTATAAGGATCAATATAATACCAGTCCCAGGTCGCAGTATGATCATCTACAATTTCAAAAAGATGTATCATAACCTCACCGCTATCTGAATAGCCTTCAAATGAAGCATTCGGTGCTCCGGACCTTGCAAGCGACATCGCCACTATCTCTTCCGGAGTGTGGGCATATATATTGTTTTCAGTATTACCGCTGCCCGAATTATCGTCCGGTTTGCCAAAAGTTTCTGTCTCGCCCGGATCCACCCCGCTTTCCATAGGCGAATATCTGAGCTTTGTTCCGTCAGGACGTACAAAGGCTATATAGCCGATAAGTCCCGTATCCCATGATATCTCCCCAAGCATAAGCTCGGCGCCCTGTGCTTCTATCTGCAGATAGATGTTCATGTTGACACCGTTACCGTCCACGTTGAGGCAAAGATTCTCCCAGCTGCCCATGAAAGTCTCACTCGCTTTTGAGGTTTCGTCTTTATAATCACCGTCCGGTCTGGTCTTACATTTATAGTAATCCAGTTCAAGGGTTGTTTTATCTGCTTTAGTTGAAATGTTTCCGTTCAGAAGCCGCATGCTGTAGCTGTCCACCAGTTCAAAAGGATCCGTAAGGATCATCACCTTCCAGTCACCCTCCAACCGTCCGCTGTCCAAAATCGTACTATAATCATCAACCATACATCCCGTAAGGAATCCTTCCCAGAACCATCTGAAATCCATCTCGACAGGTCTGTCAGATTCTTTATATCTCGATTTTGCAGCTATCTCTTCAGTGGTTGCCTCGGTGGTTGCTTCTGTCACCGCCTCGGTTGTTATTTCCGTCACAGCTTCTGTCACTGTTTCGGTAGTCGCCTCAGTAGTAACTTCCGTAGTCGCCTCTGTAGTTGCCGCAGCTTCCTTCCTTGCTTCTTCTATCAGTTTTTCTCTTCTTATCTTTGTAAGAAATCCCGGCGCAAGAAAGAGAATTATCTCAAGAATTATGACCGTTAACATTATCACAGTAAATATGATAATACCGGTATTGTTTTCATTTTCCCTCTGCGGCGACGGCTGTATCTGTGGCGGTTGAGGCTGTATCTGTGGCGACGGCTGTATCTGCGGCCCCGCTACATACTGCATTACGGTACCGCATACCGGACACCTGACCGAATTATCATCTATCACTGCTCCACATTTAAAACAATACATATTCTGCCTCCCCCATAATCGATAAGTATTCCCCCTCCCCAATGAAATACCTAAACAGGTGTAAATGCATTCACTATATCAAGCAGTTCCTTAAGCTGTGCTCTGTACATATCCTTGAATTTATCCGGATCTTTCATCTTATGAACAGGCGGTATATCGAAACGATCACCGCCCTTACTGATTGCCACGGTAATACCATCTTCCTGAACGCTCACAAAAAGTCTTCCGGCTATATCATTTCCCAGTCCTGAGAGTCTGTTGATAAATGCAGGTGTAAGAATGTTTTTTTCCTCTCCCGGTTCGCTCACTTCAACTCTGAATTTACTATCGAATTCCTCATCGCCGGTAATAATATCGATCATTCCCGAAGGAGCAACCGAATTTTCAATCTTCTCAAATGTTTTCGACGAACCTTTTTCTCTCACTATAACGGTTCCCTTTATCTGATGAGGAATCTGAATTGTCATGACTCCCCCTTCAAACTCGGTATAGCTTGACTTTACATTTCCGGAATCGATTCCTTCACTTGTAAGTACTGCATCACAGTATTCAAACGCAACCCCGTTATATACTGCTTTAAAATAATCCGCCCCTTTTACATTATCATAGGTTCCGAAAAGTTTTGAATGTTTAAGCTGGTTATAACTCATGGTTTTAAACGGCTGATAATCAAGAAGCTCCACTCTCTCCGAGAGGATGCGTTCTATAAAATCCGTTCCCAATTCCTGTTCAAGTTCCGTCTCCACATGATTAACATATGTCCATATAAGAAATGTCAGAAGCATAAATCCTACCATTACGACAAGCGGTATATACCATTTCCCGTCCGAATTATAAACCACCGGTATGAATACCAGTGATACTATGCTTCCCAGACCCGTTATGAACATTATCTTTTTCAATATCATCTGAACGCTTTTCTTAGCCCTCAGTCTATCCAGTAATTCCTTATCAGACATCTCAGTCAATCCTTTCATCTGTCGGGTATTTACCTCTACTGAATGTTCTTTATATCTTTCTTATCAAGAATTACATATAATGTATCTTCTTTACCGAGCGGTTTCTTCGGATCTATCGAAGACTGCATCTTGTCAGCATCTTTTATAGCTATAACATTCATATTAAACTTTCCGCGCAGATTAAGCTCGATCAGGTTCTTGCCTACCCAATCCTTCTTAGGATGCATTTCGATTATACAAAGATTATCATCTATATCAAACAGTTCCGAAAATGTATCCGAGGCCAGAACTCTTCCGACTCTTTCACCTGTTTCCTCTTCCGGATATATGATCTTATCGGCACCGACCTTCGTGAGGATGGCTCCCATTCTCTCATCTGCTGCCTTGGCCATAACGAAAGGAACTCCCATTTCCTTGGATACCATTACCGACATAATGCTCGCTTTAAGATCAGAGCCCATGGAAACAACCACCGCATCCATGTCCTCAAGTCCGAGTGCCTGAATAGCTTCGTCACTCTTAAGATCCGCTTTGATGGCATAAGTTACTTTATCTGCTATCTTTTCGATAACATTTTCATCTCCGTCAACCACCATTACATCCGCTCCCGCTTCACTGAGTGTCAGTGCGAGACTGCGGCCGAATCTTCCGATTCCGAAAACTGCTATTGATTTACTCATTTTATAAATACCTCCGTATCACTACTTAACCGACGAAGAATCTTCCCTCGGCGAAACTTATACTGTTTTTATCCATGCCCCTGTAATTGAAGAAAAGTGCCATCGATATAGGTCCTATCCTTCCAAGATACATGGCCAGAATTACTATTAACTTACCTATGGAATTCAGATTCGGAGTCAGCGCTCTCGAAAGTCCTACCGTCGCGATAGCACTGAATATTTCGTATGATGCATCCATGATCCCCACATCATTAGTCATGAGAATAAGAAGCAGCAGGAAAAATGTAACCGAGAAACTCACAAGAATAATAGCCGATGCTTTCTGCATAAGCCCCTGAGAAAGCTTCCTATTAAATACCACAACCTCATTCCTGTTTCTGATGAACGAAACTCCGTTGAGAACAACGAAGAATAAAGTTACTGTTTTAACACCACCCGCGGTACCCACAGGCGAACCACCTATAAACATAAAGAGAAGTCCCATTGCTGCCGTGCTTTCACGAAGGCCGTCCTGAGGAACAGAAGCAAATCCCGCCGTTCTGAAAGTGACAGACTGGAATATGCTGTTCATCACCTTACCCCCCAGCGACATATTTCCTATGGTATCGGGATTACTGTATTCCATCAAAAAGACGAGTATCGCCCCCGATACTATAAGTACTACGGTGATGCTGATCACAAGCTTTGTGTGTTCGCTGAGACGTTTTACCATAGTCCTGAAAGAATATTTCTTTACAAATTTATCTTTTACTCCTCTGCAGATATCAAACCATACAACATATCCGAGACCGCCCATAACGATGAGGAACATAGTATTGATAAGAAGCAATGTATTTCCGTTCCAGGATATAAGACTGTCCGGTCCCATAATGTCTATTCCCGCATTACAGAACGCTGATATGGCCGTGAATACCGATATCCAGATTCCCTGTCCGACTCCGTACTTCGGAATGAAAACTACCATATATATAAGTGCTCCAAGGCCTTCTACCATGAATGTACCTTTAAAAACGCCTATCAGGAACTTAAGCAGACCCGACATGGAATCCAGATTAAACGAATCGTGGATCATAACATACTGACTGAGAGAGAACTTTCTGTGGATCATCAGCATCAGAAACGATGTTACCGCTATGATACCCAGTCCTCCCAGCTGTATCATTATAAGGATTATAATCTTACCGAAAAGAGACCAGTGAATATATGTATCCACAACGACCAATCCGGTAACGCAAAGTGATGTGGTTGCCGTGAAAATAGCCGTAAGCAGATTCGTCGTCTCCCCATCTGCCGTTGAGACGGGAAGCATCAGAAGCAGCGTTCCTACGGCTATAGCAATCAAAAAACTCAGTGGTATTATCTGAGCAGAAGTCATCCTGCTCTTCTTTTTATCAAATTCTGTATGCATCATTATCTGCCGAAAACATACTACAGTCTAAATCTTTTAAGCTGTGTCATATAATTCTCGGACACCTCCTGTTGATAATCTGCGGCAATCGCCACCTGATCGAGAAACTGTGAGATGGATCCTATCTCTGCCCCGAGAGTTCTTATCTTAAACAGGATATCATCCCTGTTCAAGTCCTTATCCTGCATCTCTTTAAGTTTCTGCTGGTAATCCATCATGCTTACATTAATATGCTCGAGCCTCTCGCAGGCCTTACGTACCGCATCGGATATATCCCTACTGGATTCTTCGGTATTTTCCGAACCCGTTTTAAGCTTTTCTATAACCTCCCGAAGCCTGAATTGAGCATCGTTAACGGATTTAAGTGTCTTGCCAAAGGCATCTTCACCTGTATCATCTATATCTTTGGTAAGATCAAATGATGATATCCTCTCTGAAAGTTTCCTGATACCGTCCAGCTTTTTCTCTATATAGCTGTTCATATATATAACAATAACTAAAGAACCGACTACCGAAATACAGAACGCTATTATATTAAAATACAGTATTCTCGTATATTCTTCGGGGTTATCATATGTTCTGATAAGTCCGACAATTCCCATGACTCCTATCATGACCATAAAGACTACTAGGATTATGTAAACTATAGTCAGGGTTTTAGTGCTATGTTGTTTTTTCATACTGAGCCTCCTCGTTAATCCTGGTCACTACCTCCACAACCTTATCTTTCGCAACCGGCTTGGAATAGTAATAGCCCTGTATATAATCAGCTCCCATAGTGTCAACCATTTGTACCATTTCCTGGCTCTCGACACCCTCAACAACAATCTTCTTATTAATCTCTTTGAAAAGTTTTATGGTATTCTCCAGAATAAGTCTGGTAGAAATCTTTTTAACAGCTCCCCATAGGAAGAACTTATCAATCTTAACTATGGAGAACGGCATCTTTACAAGATAACTTATGTTTGAATATCCCGAGCCGTAGTCGTCCAGAGAAAAGGATATTCCCTTCATGGACAGCCTTGCCATGTTTCTAAGCAGTCTCTCTTCGGAATAAGCTGCAGCCGATTCTGTAATCTCCAGATTGATCATGGAAGTAGGGATATCATACTTTTCCAGAACTCCCTGTATATCTTTATATAACTTTTCTCGCATGCATTGAACAACCGAAAGGTTGATTTCTATAAATTCGATGCCCTTTTCTATGAGATTTTCTTCTCTTATAAAACGGCATACCTCTTCAACCACAATCTGTCCGAGCTGTATGATGCTTCCGTTCTTCTCGGCAATCCCGATAAACTCCTCAGGTGACACATAACCGTATCCCTTGACATTAAGTCTCGCAAGAGCTTCCAGAGAGCATATCTTCTTTCTCTTCAGATCATATATCGGCTGATAATGAACTTCAAATCTTCCTAGCTCTATTTCCGCCATAATGGCCTGCTCGATATTCGCCCTTCTTTCAAGCAGATCAACAGTCTCTTTCTGAACTTCGAAGAACTGCCCCTTACCTCTGCGTTTTGCCTGAGCGATACCATATTCTATAGCGGAAAATGTTCCCTTTGAATCATGGTTCTCACCATGTACAAGACATATACACGCAGAAAGAACGACATCCAGCCCGTTATGGTTGAACGGAGTTCTGAATATACTCGCTATCTTATCGTAATCCTTATTGGATTTAACGCCCTCTTCAACTATTATGACGAATGTATCACCACCGTAACGGAATACCATATCGGAACCAAACTCTGCCTGAAGCTTAAGTACCAGCCTCTGCATCATTCTGTTACCGCCTTCCACACCATAAATCTCGTTGACAATTTTAAAGTTGTCCATAGCTATGGCATAGATATCCGACTTGTTGCCGTAACGATGTAGCTCCGACAGTTTAAATGTAAGCGCCTCACGATTAAATGCTCCCGATACCTGGTCCACATACTCCATCTGGCTCTCGGTACTAAGATACATGATATAAACTGTAAGCGCAGATCCCACTCCCGTCAAAAGATACTGCGGGAACAACAGCTGTATAAAAATAGGCATTGCGCTTACGGATATCATAAGCATTATATAGAAAAACTCATTATTTCTGAGGTTATCTTTCCAGAAGATTGCAAAGATAACTCCGAGCACTGCATAGATGGTAGTATTAATGTAAAGATATATATGAAGACTTCCGGGATGAAATCCCGATGCATCGAAGTAATATATAAACCGGGTTACAAAGCTGGTGATCGTCATGACCACACCTGCCAGTGCCGGAATAAACGCTATAACATACCCCTTCGTCAGAGTTGGTGTATGCTTCGTAAGTCTGCCGTACAGATACGACAGAAATACCGTGGGTATAACAAACTGCATAACATAATAATACCCATTGAGCATCCAGTGAAGCCACTCCGGGAAGGATGAATAATGATCTATTAAAACCGATGCGGTCATATCAACTATATTATTGATAAGACAGATGGCAAAATAGAATCTGAAGATTTTAAATTGATACCCCTCCAGTCTTCTTCGCGTTGCCAGCACAATCATCAGCAGAATAAGAAAGAGGGATGCACATGCTTCATAAGTTATATTAAAATGCATCGCTGTCTCTCCCCAAAAACATTAAACCGCTTTGCGAACTACCTCAATTTGTATTATACCCTAATCACGGATGTGCTACAAGAAAAAAGGGAAAAAGCCCGGAACAGTCAGTTCCGGGCCTGCTATATTTATATTATCAATATTGTCATCAGATCCACAAAGGATTTAATATACGCTGAACAGAATCTGTCCGTAACTTGGGAACGGCCAGTCTCTCTGTGATGTGAGCATCTCTGCTTCATCAACATATTTTCTGAGTACATCCATTCTCGGAAGCATTACATCGCGAATGAATTCAGATTCTTTGAAGATATCTTCCTTCGTCTTCTCCTCATCAAGCGCAGCCTCGAGATCCTTTACCGCGTCAAGGATGAAGTCTGTAAGTTCAGACAACCTTTCCATCGTAGATACTTCGTAATTACATCTCACATTGCTGCTTACGGATCTCATAAGAGAAGTTGTCTCGGCAAGTCTGTGGAGATATCTCTCAATAGCAGGAAGATAATTCTTACGTACCATATCTACCATGGTAAGAGCTTCTATCCTTACAGTCTTGCAGTAATTTTCGAGCATGATCTCGCATCTTGAATGAATCTCTGTCTCCGTAAATACCTTATGAAGCATAAGCATATCCACATTCTTCTTATCAAGCAGGTGTGGCATGGCATCTGGTGTGGTAACGAGATTGGAGAGACCTCTTACCTCTGTAGCTTCCTTAACCCATTCTTCACTGTAACCGTTACCGTTGAAGAGAATCCTCTCATGCTGCGTTATAACTCTCTTGATAAGTTCATGAAGTGCCGTTTCAAAATCCTCTGCCTGCTCAAGCTCATCCGCATACTGACGGAGACTCTCGGCAACAGCTGCATTTAACATGATATTGCAGCATGCGATGCTGTTTGACGAACCGAGTGATCTGAACTCGAATTTATTGCCTGTAAATGCAAAAGGCGATGTTCTGTTACGATCTGTTGTATCTCTTGAGAATCTCGGAAGTGCGTGAACACCGAGTTTCATCTGAACCTTCTCTGTTCCTTCATATGGTGTATCATTCTTAATAGCTGTAAGAATATCCGTAAGCTCATCTCCGAGGAATACGGATATGATGGCCGGAGGTGCTTCATCCGCACCGAGTCTGTGATCGTTACCCGCTGTAGCAACCGAAAGTCTGAGAAGATCCTGATAATCATCAACAGCCTGAATAACCGCACATAAGAACAGAAGGAACTGCGCATTCTCATACGGAGTTTCTCCCGGAGACAGGAGATTCATGCCTGTATCCGTAGACATCGACCAGTTGTTATGCTTACCCGAACCGTTAACACCCTTGAAAGGCTTCTCGTGAAGGAGACATACCATGCCATGTTCTCTTGCCACTTTCTGCATGATCTCCATGGTAAGCTGATTGTTATCCGTAGCAACATTTGTAGTTGCATATATAGGTGCCATCTCGTGCTGTGCCGGAGCAACCTCATTATGCTCTGTCTTAGCCAGAATACCGAGCTTCCAGAGTTCCTCATTAAGATCTTCCATATATTTGGATACACGAGGCTTGATAACTCCGAAGTAATGGTCATCCATCTCCTGACCCTTAGGAGGCATAGCGCCGAAAAGAGTTCTTCCCGTATATACGAGATCTCTTCTCTTATCAAAAACTTCCTTATCTATAAGGAAATATTCCTGTTCTGCACCAACGCTTGTTTTAACATATTTAACTTCTTTTCCGAAGAGCTTAAGTACACGCTTGGCCTGTCTGTTGATAGCCTGCATGGATCTGAGAAGCGGTGTCTTCTTATCAAGAGCCTCTCCCGAGAACGAACAGAATGCTGTCGGTATACAGAGTGTGTGATCCTTTATAAATGCATAGGATGTCGGATCCCATGCTGTATAGCCTCTTGCTTCAAATGTTGCTCTCAGTCCGCCTGACGGGAATGAAGATGCATCCGGCTCTCCCTTAATGAGTTCCTTACCGGAAAACTCCATAAGAACTCCACCGTCTTCCGCAGGTGTGATAAAGCTGTCATGCTTTTCCGCAGTTACACCGGTAAGCGGCTGGAACCAGTGTGTGAAATGTGTTGCGCCGTTTTCTATGGCCCAGTCACGCATTTCAGCCGCAACCGCATCGGCCACATCATCATCAAGCCTTACATTTTCATCAATAGTTTTCTTCAGCTTGCTGTAAACCTCGTCAGAGAGACGTGCTTTCATAACACGGTCGTTGAATACGAGGCTTCCGAATATCTCGGGAATTGATTTCTCCATTACGTCCTCCTAATAATATTAAGTTTGTCAACCGACTTATCGGGAAACAAACCGAATATAGCTAAAAAACGTAATCTATTATATGTTAATTTGTGAAAGCTGTAAATAGTTACTATTCACAGTTTTTCACGAAAAATAGTGCCTCTTAAATATAATAATTTATAATTTTTTATTATATCGTTATACATTATTTTATGTTATAATAGCTTTGTAATTTTATTAACGGGGTGTGATGTGCAGTATGGAAATAAAAAATTTACAAAGTATGATATCCGAATGCATATCTTACGCTGATGAGATCAGTAACAATCCTGCGCTTTATCCGAGCGATTCCAGGATGCCGCTGAGAGATCTGCTGAGATATGATATGACCCTTTTCCTTGGCTTCCTGTATGAGCCTGATAATGGAAATCTGGCTGATCAGATCGGTTTCATCGAAACCAACCTTAAGATGATCCTTACAGAGTCAAAGTTCCTTCAGCTCGTAGAGCAGAAGTGCAACGATCCGCGTTTCCTCACGGAAGCACCAAGCTCACTTCAGTATTTTATAAATGCTGATCTGTCCGAGGACATCAATTCAAAACCGGGAAGCGTAGCAAAATCAAAATATGTCGTTGACTGTTTCAGAAAGATGGGCGAAGGCTTCATCAATTATGATAAAGTTAAGGATGAAACAAAGCGCATAGTTTCCGATTATATCGGTGTTATGAATGCAACCCTTAACAGTGCGGGAATCGTAACTACAACACATACCAGTGTGCTGAGAATGGCAGAGAACCCTCATAAAGACAAGGGTGTTGCGATGTTTAAAGAGAAGTCCACGGTAAACATGGACACTATCTCATCATTTGACCAGAAGTCAGGTACTTTCGTGACCAAGAAAGCCGTTAGTACATCCGGCTACAATATCATGAAAAAGCGTGCTGATGATGTATCCGAATTTCTTAACTTCAAGAAGGAAGAGGAAGGCGAAGATGCAGTATTCAAGCGTGGTGAAGGCCGTGTCGGAAGACGTCGTGGAGACAAGGCTCAGGAAGAGATCGAAAAGAGTCTCGATGAGCTCATCTACGAACTTCAGGCTCTTACCGGACTTGCTTCCGTTAAGGAAGATGTTATGCACCTTATCAACATCATCAAGGTTCGTCGTCTTCGTGAGATTAAAGGACTTAAAAGAATAGATATGTCTTTCCACCTTGTATTTACGGGTAATCCGGGTACCGGTAAAACTACTATTGCAAGACTTCTTGCTAAAATCTATAAGCAGCTTGGTCTTGTTAGTAAAGGACAGTTCATAGAGGTTGACCGTTCAGGTCTCGTTGATCACTATGCCGGTGGTACCGCTATCAAGACTACCAACGTTATCAACAAGGCTATCGGTGGTATCCTCTTCATAGATGAGGCATATACACTGACTCATAACAAAGAGTCGGGAGACTACGGACAGGAAGCTGTTGATACACTCCTTAAGAGAATGGAAGATGATCGTGATGACTTCATCGTAGTTGTTGCAGGATACACCAACGAGATGACAGACTTCATCAATTCCAACCCGGGTCTTAAGTCACGTTTCAACAAGTACATTTACTTCCCGGATTACACAAGCAGTGAGCTTATGGAAATCTTCAAGTATATGTGCAGCTCACATGACTATGTTCTTACACCAAGTGCAGAGACAATGGCAGAGACATACCTCCGTGGTATGACAGAATCCAAGAAGGATAACTTCGCTAATGCCCGTCTCGTACGTAACTACTTCGAGCGTTGTGTAGACCGCCAGTCAACACGTATCGTTCAGGATAAGAACATTACAGACGAAGATCTTGTAACCTTCGTTCGTGAAGATATGATCGATTCAAGCGTTGCCGCAGCCGGTGCGCTTACAAAAGAAGACTAAGCTATTTAATTCTATATTCGTGAGAGATTATGGAAACGCCCCTGAATAACCAATTGGTTACTCAGGGGCATTTCATATAGTTATGGCTGGTTAATTAAGCTCTAAATAATTATGTCAACCACAAATCTTCCGTCTTCGATACTGTTGTCATATATGCCTTCGTATCTGCTTACTACCTCTTTTACATTTTTTGTACCGAGACCGTGGTTGACCTTGTCACTCTTTGTGGTATAAAGCACTCCGCTGTCCGGAAGTTTCTTCAATACCGTATCATTTACAACAGATATTCCAAGTTTATCTCCGATATTCTTTACCTTAACCGATATAACCTTCTTCGCACCTTCCACTTTTTCACAGGCCTCAATGGCATTCTGTATGGTATTGTAGAAAATGGTACAAAGATCGAAGTCTTTGATATCGTCTCTCATTCTTAGAATACCGTCAAACTTAAAATCGATGCCGTCGCTGTCCATCTGATGCGTAAGTTCATTGATCACAGCATCAACTGCCTTGTTACCGGTATATCTCTTAGTTCTGGTTGCATTGGTCTTCTCTTCCATTTCTGTAAGATATTCAAGCATCCTGCTATCTTTTTCACCGTTTCCGGCAAGCTCTCTAAGCGCTGTTATATGTGCTCTCATATCATGTCGAAGCTTTCTCATCTCCTCATCATTTTTCATGAGGTTATCGAAGTAATCGGACTGAGACTTGATCATATATTGATAACTGATCTCGTTTTCTCTCATAGTCATGTTCTTTCTCATAACATAACTCTGCCAGATCATGACGATAATGAAGAGGAAAAACATGAGCATAATTGATATACACATAACAATATATGCAGTCGGCTCAATCTCTATACCGCTTATAATCCTCTCCATCGTAGGCACTATAAGCAAAAATCCGATAAAGCTGACAAAAATTATACCCCATTGATATGGATAGAATGTGTAGTTTACTTTTTTTCTTATTAATACATTTACAACTACATGATATATAACAAGAATAAGCAAAGCTATCATTTTGACAATCAACGTATTGACAGACGCATCGATCAGAAGGTAGTCATTATGATGACTGAATATAGTCAGAATATGTTCAATAAACCCACCCAACGGGTCCATTATTGCCCATGATAGTAATATATATAAAATTCCCTTTGCTTTAAATCGATTTTCAAATCCCAAGATCAGGAAAACCGTACATATGTTAGGCACTAGATAGAAATATTCATCATAACCGCGCCAAGCATAATAAGCTACGCACAATACCAATGAAAGAATTATCCAAATAGATATAAATCTCTTTCTTTTTTGAATAAATGGCGCGTTAAAAACAATAATCAAGCATAACAGATATTTTAATATATCGAGCAGACCATATATTCCTGCCCATATATAAAATCTCATCGATGTAACTCCTCGCGTAAATAAATTTGATAATCTTTCTTAACTTGGTTCCTATAGCTTCTTCCGATAGTCAAGATCTCTCCGTTTTTTAAACTCACTTCACTACTGGTCATATTCTTTGCATAGTCCAGATTCACTATATAAGATCTGTGAATTCTAAGGAACGGCAGACCATTAAGCTTTTTCTCACACTCCTTTAAAGTGCATGTTACTATTTTCTCACTATCTTCAGTAATAATTGTTGCATAATTCGAATCGGATTTCACAAGAACTATATCAGATTTTCTGATATAAACAATTCCGTTATAATCCGTAAATTCAAGAAGGGCATCGTTAATCTTTTTGGAATAAATCCCTTCAAGTTTTTCTTCAATATCTTCGTCTTTAAAAGGTTTGGTAACAAATCCCTTTGTCTTATACCCAAAAGAATCCCAAACCGCCTCCGGATGACTTGAAACAAAGATTATATTATGAATGTTCGGCATCTTCTCTACTTCTTTCATAACTGCCAATCCATCCATAGAATCCATTTCAACATCCAGGAAAAGAACATCCAGTATCTTTTCCTTTTCCCGGATTAATTCTTCTCCTTTAATATAAGAAGAGATCTCATAATTAATTCCCTTCTTATCCAGATAACTGCTGCATGAAGCAGAAACTGCCTTATGCCATTTAGATTCATCATCACAAATGCCAATACTAAATGATAAACTATCGTCCATAATTAAAACCCCTTCAATTGCATACTCCTTGTATACAAGAATGGATTTTACCATATTTGTTCACTCGGCACAACAAACCCCATTCATTTAACGATGGTTTTCGGCACTTTTAACATAACAATCGTTAATCCTTTGGTTTTATTTACTCATAAAAAATGCCAAATTTCGAGTAAATATGTCGTTTATCAAAAAAAAATGTCGTTCACTAAATGCTTATGTTATTTTTTTGTCTCATATATTATAATCTAATCAACAATTTTGATTCGGGAGGTTACACCATGATTCATTGCGATATTCTCGACTGGTGGAGAAAACACGGATGGCCATAAACAAAAAATTTATATAAACGGCTATACCCACCCTTTAGTCACATGGCACATAGGATTTCATATCTTATGTGCCATATTTCTTTAAATTTTTCAAATCTTAAGCACTATAGTATTTTTCCTGAGCTTTAAACATTTTAGAATACAACCCATCTGGGCTTTTTATAAGTTCATCGTGAACTCCACGTTCAACAATTTCACCATTATTAAAAACTAATATATTTTTACAAAACTTGCATGACGCTAAACGATGTGATATAAAAATCGCAATTTTACCGTCTGTCATTTCATTAAATCTTTCATAAACCTCTTTTTCTGCAATAGGATCTAACGCAGCTGTTGGTTCATCCAAAATCAAAATCGGAGAGTTTTTATATAGCGCTCTTGCAATCGCAATTTTTTGTTGTTCTCCACCTGAAGGTTCAAATCCTCTCATATCATAGTACCTAAATACCGGCGTATNNAATGGCAAACTCTCGATTTTATCTCTTAATCCCACCTCATCAATAAGAGGCTGTATCATTTCATCTGACACTTTATCCGGATTATCTGCAATAATATTTTCTTTTATAGAAAAGTTTAATAAGTTAAAATCCTGAAATACCGCAGCTACATATCTAATATAACTTTCATAATCGTACTCCAATATATTAGTTCCATTCAGCAATATTTCGCCTTCTGTACACTCATAAAGCCTACATAATAGTTTTATAAAAGTTGATTTACCTGCTCCGTTTAATCCTACTATTGATAAATGATCGTTATCACAAATAGTCATATTTATATTTCTAAGCGCATATTCACTTTGATTCGGATACTTAAACGACACATTTTTAAATTCAATCTTTATTCCGTTAGTATACACACATTCTTTTATTCCTATATTTTCATGTGTATTCTTCTCAATAAATTCCACATACTTATCTGCATATTTTACAAACTTATTCAAATTCAGAACCTGTTGTAAAATATTGTTCATTGAAAGTACTAACGTAGCAACAGAAGTAGCCAACATAGTAAATTCGCCTATGTTAATCTGATGTTTTAATGTCATCATAGATAAAACAAAATAAGTAATCACTGTTGTGAAAGCCATATCTAATTGCGAAATGATAACATATTTTCTTGTTTTTTCCGCTAAAGCTTTTCCAATTTTTGCCTGTTCAAGATTATATCCATCCGCTCTATCTATCATCATTTTTCTAGCATTAAATAATCTTATATCTTTACCATATTTTATATCAGACAATGTATGTAACAGATAAAAATACGCTCTTTCTATCTGTGATTGTTTATTAAATTGAGACAGTTTTATATCATTTTGCTTATTACTTACAAATGTATTTATAATTACATTCAAAATTACAATTAGAATTAAAATCGGGGAATACTTCACCACAACTATGACTGTGACTAACATTATGGCACAATTACTTACAAATAAACTAAATGCCTTAAAAAAACCGGTCATCCCCCCCGAATATGCATTGTTTATTCCAAGCTTTGCATCATTAATATAATCCAGCGTTTTTTTATCTTCCGTGGCTGAATACTTTAGTTCCATGCTTTTTTTCCCTATTCCCGCCTCAAGAAGACGATTAAAATCTTCATAATAGATTTTAGATAAATGGTTATCAAAAAGTGCAACCAGCGTATTAATGATAAATGTTGTACTAATCAAAATACTGACGAACATAATAATTCTTTTGTTATTATTCCCGGAACATATCTCTTCAATTATCATTCTCGGAAAAAACACGTTCACTAACGGTTGAATTATCATAAACGTGATATAAAACGAAAAAATAAGAAAGAAGATTTTCTTATAATCCCACATTTTTTTCAAGAAATAGAATATAATCGAAAACTTTTTTTCAATTTTCATCTTTTCACCATTATTTCTCATCAACTGCCCCTTCCTTATAATACTGAGCCTGCGAATTATATATCTCAAAATAACGACCTCTTATAGCCATTAATTCTTCGTGCGTTCCATATTCAATAATTCTACCATTATCAAACATGGCAATTTTATCGCAAAACCTTGTTGAGGAAAGTCTGTGTGAAATATAAATTCCTGTTTTCTCTCCGATCAGATCATCAAAGGATCTATATAATCTTTCTTCAGCCAAAGGATCCAATGCTGACGTTGGTTCATCCAATATAACAATCTGAGAGTCTTTGTATAACGCTCTTGCTAATGCCAGTTTCTGCTTTTCTCCTCCCGATAGCTCAACTCCATCTTCATCCAATTCTTTTCCAAGTTGTGTTTCTTCTTTCCCTTTATATGTTTGAATTTTCTCATATAGCCCACATTTTTTTAAACAATCATTAACTTTATCCATCTCGGTATTTTCCATTTTCTTCATCGATATGTTCTCGGCAATTGAAAATGGATATTCTTCGACATTTTGAAATACCGGTGAATACAATTCATACTTTTCATGCTTGTTTATATCACGAATATTCTTATTATTGATTAGGATTTCACCTTGATCCGGCTCATATAATCCACATAATAGTTTAATAAATGTAGTCTTCCCTGCACCATTAAGTCCCACAACAGCTAGTCTTTGGCCATATGGTATGTTAATATTTATATCTTCTAATGCATTTTTATCTTGTCCCTGATAACAAAATGATACATTAAAAAAAGATATATCAGGCTTAATATTTTTTGTTTCTGTATTGGTATTATCAGGATCAGCAATCGTAAATTCATCTACAAATCTACGAAAATCAGCAACATCCAATGACTGTTTTTTTATATCAGCAAATTCATGCATAAACTCATTAAAAGCTTTAGTAAAAATATGAACTGATGAAATATACAATGTAAAATCAGCTATACTGAGATTCCCCGTAAATACTCTGTAAAGCAAAAATGAATATAGAGCAATCTCTTGAACCAGGCCCAATCCATTTACAATCAAATGACTCTTATGCCATATATTTCGAGATATAACATACTTTTCCTGGATATCACTGTTAACTCCAAGATATTTGCTATATATCCAATCTTTCATATTATAGAGTCTTATATCTTTTGCTGAATTAAAACGCGTTGTAAGAAATCCTAAATTAAAATGTTTTCTCCACAACGGTCCTAAAGCATCCCATACCTGCTTTTTATCATCTCTCTTTGCTTTATCGATCGGGATAGCTGCAAGAATCAATATCACACTAATTATTACAGTTAAAAATATATTTAGATTTGAAATAATAACTGCAGCAATTGCTATTTGCAGAATCAGCTTTCCGCAACGTATCGATGAATTCATCATCCCTTCAATTCCCGCATCATTATTATTCATTACATTTCTTATTTTCTCGTGTTCATCCAGTACTTTTGGATTTTCCATATTAGCATAATCCATAGAAAGCATGGTGTTCATTAGCTCACGTTTAAATCTTATCAATACATATTTCATTTTCCATTCGGTCTGGATAGTTATTAGCCCTTGGAAAACCTTGATACAAATAATTAATCCAGCATATATACCCAGCATTTTTAATACTAATGCAATATCCTGCCCCTGCTCAATTGCCTGAATAACCAGCTTAACTAGTATCGGAACCAAAAACAACTCTATACCATCAATAAATATACTGAATATTTGAGCCGGCATCAGTCCCTTCCCATATATGCGCATACCATGTAATACATATCTTAAATTTGTAAATATGGAGTATTTGCTTTTCAACTTCTTCTCCCGTATATACGCTATGCATATAAAAATCCCATTTTTTCAGATGTTTCTTCAAAAGCTGTCCAAAGCTGTCTCTCTTTGTTTAGTAATATAAACATCTTACTTTTGATACTATCTATTGCCTTCTTTTTATCATTCTTATATTGTGCCTTTATACATGCGCCTTTTAATTTTTCAAAATCTGCTGCGATTTCATTAAATGAATCATGAAATGTACTATCAGAAAATGTATCGCTTTTAAATGCGTTTTCAAACATGTAACCATTTATTTTTGCACGATTCTGCATACTAAACATATGTGTTTGGATAATTGATAAAACCTCAAATAACCCCTCATCAGACGCATTTTCAATCTTCCAGATATCATCCTTTTTACGAATTATTTCATCAATAGATGAAATTATATTCTTTGCATAAAACTCAAGATCATCTAAAGTAAACATCTTTACCTTATATTCTTTGTTCAGATCACTTACTCTAGTCACTAAAGTGGACGCTTTAATTGCTTGTGTAGCTCTATCATACGGAACTCTATGTTCAGCAAACATATCATTTCCTGTTTCCAAAACAATTAATTCCTCTGTGTCATCATCATATCCGATAACCAACGACATATGGATAATATGATTATTCATATAGTGTAGCCCTTCATTTATCCAATAAAATAAATCTATTCCTAATAAAATCACCTTTTCCTCATCTACTTTTTCTTTAATATACTCAATCGGATTTTCCATATTATATACTTGGACTTTTTCTCTATTAGTTGTCAATTCATCTACAAGTCTGAAATTATCCATCCACGGAACAATAGATTTATACTCTTCCCCGTTTTCAGTAACCTTTTCATTCGTAAAAATGTATGAATACATATTATTATAGTAATACAATTCAGGTACATCCTGAGAATAATCGGTTAATGAATAAACAATACAATTAAAACAATCCTGCCAAAATCTTCTAAATGGACGAACATTTATCTTTTTCATTTTTTCACCTTTCTTCTATGTATAATTTTTTAACAATACTTTCTGTTTTTTGCCTATAATATTTTAGTTCCTTATCATTTCCTCCAATAGATAAAAGAAACAATCTACAATACCCATCGGCCAATTCTGAATCTGCCGTTGCTTCTACATAACATATTGTTCCTTTTTCTCCATCAAAAAGAATATTATTCTCATTTAGTGCATGTAATAAGCTTTCATAATCATTCTTTTTATCTGCATTTAAATTTATATAATAAGAAAACAATGACCGGTCCTTGAATACGTTTTCCAAAAATGAAATATAAGTAGACAACGTAAATCTACCGTTTATTTCAAGTATCGGAATAGTTATACCGTTTCCGCTGATCAATGCATCTACCCCAAACACACCTCTATACCCTAAATTGAAAAGATAAAAACCTAACGTTTCCCCATACGACTTAAATGATTCAATCATCTTTTTATCTATTCTGGCCGGAATATATGATCCAACATATACAACGTCATCCAGAACTTGTTCTTTTATCGAGAACACCTTTACATTTCCGTTTTCCGCAATATTAATCTGATAATTAATATCAATTTTATCTTCAATCCATTCTTCAACTAACCATTGTATCTGAGGATTTTTTTTAATGAACCTTTTGACTATTTTCAAAACCTTTTCAAATTGTTCTGTATTATCAACAACCCACATTCCCTTACCGGACGCATTGGTTGGAGACTTTATGATAAATTGTTTATTGTTTTCTAAAAATCTATCACCAACATTTTTTATTTCTTCAAATGAACTACATATTTCCCCAAATGTAGTTTCAAATCCAAGTTTTTCGGAAATAGTCCTTGCCATTATTTTATTGTTTATTTCTTTGCTCAAATTATTATCGCTGCCAATCAATCGTATATCGCATAATTGAGCTAATCTTTCTTCATTATGAGAAATTCCATACGGCACTATTACCGTATCTTTATTTTCTTTTTTTATATTTTTAATCTTTGATAACAAGAGCTCATCTTCTAAAATAATCTCTGTTATTGACTTATCTTCGTCAACGATACTCGGACAGATTATATTTGCTATTCCGTGTTTAAGTTTTTTTATCTCCTGTAGAAATATAACCGATGGTTTCTTTCTTAGAACAACGTAATCACCCTCATTTGCAAGTAACAACATCATCTCTTCAGCATGGTTGACTACAGTATCGCCTCTGACGTCCTTTATATATCCGGTATCATTATTCCAATATTTTTCAATACCAATATTGAATATCCATATAGCTGTATAATCACTATTCTTACCTTCAATATGCTCTATCAAATCGAAATACATCTATTATGTCTCCCATCATTTGCCATTTATGATCCAATCATCACCTGATTCATTAAACATTACTTCTATAGGACTTTCATGATTCAGAAACAAAGTTGGACTATATGTTAATCCATAAGCTCCGGATTTTAATATAACCACATAATCCCCATTTTTTATTTCTTTATTTATTAACACATTTTGCCCTATAACATCTGTTGGTGTGCACAAAGGACCTACTACTGTCATTTCTTCCTTTTGAGAATTATCCGGAACTGTCATAATAGGAAAATTAGATCTTACAAATCTTCCCAAAAATGCAGAAGCAGCATGAAAATTAGATCCCCCATCACATATTATGTATTTCTTTCCTTTTGACTCTTTGACATATAATACCTTAACAACATAATATCCACTATCGGCAACCAAAAATCTTCCACTCTCGAAAGCTAATTTTTTGCCATGAATAAATGTTCTGTATTCATCATATAAATCTTTTATAGATTGCCCGAGTTTATCTAAATCCAATTCTTTTTCATTTTCAAAATACGGAATTCCAAACCCCCCACCAAAATCAAGAAATCTTAAATCGATCCCCAATTCTTCGGATATGCTTTGAGCTAAATTCAGCGTATATTGCGTATTATTGACGATATCCTGATAATCTAATATTTCGGTCCCCATATAAACCTGTATTCCTGAAATATTAATGTTATTAAGTTTTTTAATCTTACTTATAAAATTAATATCGACTTTTGATTCATCTATTCCAAATTGAGATGAAACACCTGTCATTCGAATCTTAGATTTATTCTTTAATCCATCCGGGTTAATCCTTAATGAAACATCAACAACTATTCCTAACTCCTCTGCATAATTGTTTATACTAAGCATTTCATCATAAGACTCTACATTAATCATTCTTATTCTTTTGTCAACAGCAAACCTAAGCTCTTCTTCGTTTTTTCCGGGGCCTGCAAAAATAATTCTATTGGCATCTATCCCACAATCCAGAGCTATTTTTATTTCTCCCATCGAGGCTACTTCTATTCCGCATCCTAAATCGGCAAGAATCTTAACTATTTTTTTATTTGGATTAGCCTTCATTGAATAGTAAATGTCAACTTCACTTCCCAAACACTCTCTTAATTTGGAATATCTGGCTTTAATACAATTACAGTTATACAGATATGCCGGTGTTCCGTATTTTTTCGCTAACTCTTTAATTCTATCCATAAATCAATCCTTCAAAGACTTCAAATATTCGTCTACCTTCAGCTCTTTAAATAATTCATGTGAAAAATCCGGTCTGTCCTTTGTGGCATCATACGATGCAAACTCTAATTCTTTTACATCTGCCAATCCTGACTCAACCATTGCTTTTGCTTGTTCTCGTTCATTTAGCGTGATCATTCCTATTTTTTCCAATTCCGGAATAACATATTTCATAATTCTGCAACCGGATGAAATATAATCTTTCACATCTACTCTGTTTGGACTTTTCCAACCCATGCTGACGATTTTTTCCTTCAATTCTTCAATGCTTAACTGATGATATATATATGGATATATTGTTTTAACACCGCTTTTCTCAATAGACATGCCATCTATAAATTTTTTAAATTCCTCATTCGTTGCATAATTGTTTGATTGCTGAAATGCTGCAATTGCCCTATTCAATATTACTTTAGTTGATTTCTCAGCAATAGAATTCGCCATTTTATTAGGTTCTAACGGATATGGTCTTCCACTGCTCAATTGCATTAATGATAAACCTGATGCAACATAAGGAATTTCATTTTCACACGCATATTTAACAACACTAGCCCACAAAAGATTATTACAGATGAAACAAATATGATTAGTCTTTTCTCGCTTAAACAACTCTGCCTCAGTAATCATAGTGTTAAATAAATTAGCAAAGTTCTCCTTACCCGGCTTAATGATTTCCAGTGGAATTTCATTGATCTCAACAAAAGACCTCATTGGTTCCCACATAAAATCATTTTCAAATCCATTATCAACAATGCATGCTTTTACACGCAATTTGTATACATCTCTTAACAAATATAATAAATATGCGCTATCCTTGCCTCCGCTGTACATTACGGCAACATCATAGTCTTTACCGCGTTTTTTTATTATTTCTTCAAAAATCCCATTCTTATTCATATTTATACCTTTTAACAAGTTCTATGATTTTGGATATAGTAGAAAAGTTATCAAGCATAAGATCATCTTCATCTATCTCTATATCGAAACCATCTTCCAACTCAACTACTATCTCTATCGTTTTGATTGAATCTAATCCTAAATCAATCAAATTCTCATCATCTTTTATCTCTCTATTCGCATCTAAACTGATAACATTCCTTATCAATTCTGTAATTGTTTCGCGCATTTTTACCTCTCATCCACATGAAGTGTTTACTATTTTTTCCAATAATTCATTTTCATTTTGTATACATTCCTTCACCTTGTCATACAATGATTGCATTTTGTTTTCTCTTTTACCAAATGTATACTTTAATAATAAACTGCATATTGTATTCCAATTCATGATTATCTTTTGATACTCATCTGCAAATCCAATACCCAATATACTCATGATGTCATGCAGTACCCATTTTTGTGAAATAAACCCATATATTTTCAATTGATAATTCAAATACACCAGTTTCTCAACCGGAAGCTTTTCGAAGCTGACCAACAGATCACTAAACAATCTATCGATTGCATCTTTTCCCAAATATATCTGATTATCATTTCCACCTAACATGTAATCCTTTATAGCCTTAATAAATGCCCTTTTAATTTCTTCTGTATAATCATAGTTTTTTATTTTTTCCAGGTCGTTTAACACTATAGATTCAAATGATGTTTTTTTCCAAGCCTCCATAATCATGTTTTTTGATACCCACCCCGTATAAACAGACGGTTCTTTTGTAGGTACAAATCCATCAACGATATAGCATTCATCCCCATTCACATCAAATATATTTATGCAATGGCATGAATCACCGGCCTGTTTGAATATTCTGTTGTAATCCAACATTCCGGCACCCAGCTTTAATATCATAGATTTATTAGATTTAAGACTCGAAGTAAGATTATCTAAAGCCTCGTCTTCATCAGTATATTGATTGATACTGTAATCTATTCCCATATTTTTCAAAAATACATAATTCGAGTCATACATATCTGAGCCAATCACCATCTCCGATGAATCATAATATGTTCTTATACCTCCTCCAAGGAGAATAATTGCATTTCCTGATAATTGATCATTAACCGCGCTCAGGCAATTACCCAAGCTAGCACTTAGGCATTCATATCCCTGAATGCATTTTATGGCCTCACTATTCATTATTTATTCACCCATTTCGTAACATCCTTCATTTATTTATTGTCAGATAATTTACTGTTTACTATTTTTAATAAATTCCCATAAACAAGAAAATCCTCATTTAAATCTTCAAATTCAAATTCTATATCAAACCTTTCCTCAATCGCTCCAATAACTCCCATTACTGAAACCGAATCATAGCCAAGGTCCTCAATTAAATTCATATCTTCTTTCAATTCAACATCTTTTGTGTTGTGATGCGATAATACAATCCCCTCTAAATCCTTTATTTCTTCGTAACTCATTATGCTTAATCTCCTTTACTTTATAATTTGTACTATTAAATATCTCAATTTCCTTTTTATGCTTGTTTCATCGGATAAAAATATCTAAGCTTTTTAGTTTTTGAATCTATTTCAATATCATCGGCATAATTAAATGTAACTGTAGCTTCACTATCTATATATTTCTTCATATAGAACATGAATTTTTCTTCAACAGCTGCCCTCTTATCAGGATCTGCCAAAACAAATAACACACTGAAGTCTAAATATGAATTCTGTCTGATCTGAAATTGCTCTACGATACTTTCCTCTTTATTGATATATGACATTACCTGGAATAAGAACACTGATTTCATTGTGCTGCCATCTTGTAAATAGATTACATCTCCTGCTCTTCCGGTGTTTAACTCTAAAATATCATCGCATAAACCACATGAGCAATTTTCTGATTTAACTAATTTGCCTGTGTCTCCCACTAAATATCTGATTATAGGCATGCTATAATTTATCTTGCTCGTAACACAAACCTTACCTTCTTCACCATATGGCAATACATTATTGTTATCATCGAGTATTTCAACATCCACATTTTCACTAATCACATGCATTTTCCCTTCAGGACATTCATATGCAATCCCCCACACTTCTCTGGAACCATACTGATTAGCTACCGGGCATTTAAATACTTTCTCTATATGCTCTCTTTGATTTTTAACCACATATTCTCCGGCCAACTCAATAAGCTTGATTTTCTCAATCGGAAAATCTTCCATTTTTTCAATTTCTAATGCCAATTTATATACTGCTGACGGAGATCCATATATCCATGTTTCCGGTATATTATCTATTATCTGTTTATACTTAATCACATTCTCTTTAGTAATATATAGATTCGGAAAATAGATTTTGCTTTCTCCTTTAAATGGTTCCATTATTATGCCATTCTTAGAATCAGCTAAGTTGTTTGATGTTTCGAATTTCGTCATCTCTGATTTCGAAACATTCGGATAAAGCAGTTTTCTTCGAGAATACATTATCTTCGTAATTACAAATCTTTCCATCTTACTTTTATATACTCTCAATGATTTTCCTGTCGAACCACTTGTGAATTCCGGAAGTAAGCTATTTCTATCAACACCTTCAGGAAACAACTTATCATAATTATCCAGCAATAATTCTTTTGTAAGAACCGAATTGCTTGAATCAAAATCAATCCCATTCTCTTTGTAGAACGGTACTTTTTTCTTTGCAAACTCTAAAATTTTACTTAGTTGCTTATCATCTTTTTTCATTTCTTCCCTCTTCCTGATATAATAAAATATCATTAATTAATCCCACAATTTTTATATCTATGTTAGTCATCTTCTCCAGATTATATTTTTCAAAATTTCTGAAAAACTCAGCATACTCATCAATCAGCGATTCTTTCGGAATAGCATATCCCTGCTGTAAATCAATATGCTTCACTTCTTGATCTGTATAAATCACAACTGATTTATCATCTATTTCAGAATGCCAATCCAAATATATATTGCACTCGATCTGTCCATTAAGTAGAAAGTAAACCTTAGCCGCCGTACAATAATCTGTAACCTTTTTTTCACACTTCACTAACGACACATCACCATAATTAAGCATATAGTGAATACAATTAGGAAAATTATCCTGTATGCATCCCCCACCATGTTTATCATCTATATACTTATAGCCATCTCCTGAAGATTGAATTCCGATTTCTTCAAGATATTTTATTTCAATTCTTTTTACTGATTTTGAATCTAATAAATTATAGATTTTAGAGATTTGTCTATTATAAGAACGGTGATACATTATTATCGGATAATTGCTGTACTCTTTACACGCGGCCAAGATCATATTCATTTCATCAGGTGAGCAAGCAAATGGCTTTTCACATATAACTTTATGCCCCATTCTGATCAATTCGATCAGAATATCTCTCCTATAGCTTTGATGAACCAATAAAACTATATAATCAAAATCAATCTCGCTTATCATCTTCTTATAGTCACTGTATAGCTTTGCATTTGATAGATTATAGTTTTTCAGCTTTTCACTATTCTTATCGCATAATCCTACAATCTGATAATCAGAGGATTTCTTTATTCCTTCTATTACATATTTAGAAACATCACCAAGTCCGATAATCGCTAATCTTTTCATTTTCTATTCTAATCGTACCCAAAAAGCTACGAGATGTCCTTCCAATACTATTTGTTTATTTTCTTTTATTTCTTTTATTACCGCTGCTTTAACGTAATCATATAAGCATTGCCATTGATCTTTTGATATATCTGTTGAATAGCCACCTTTCGATAATCTATACATCATTGCAGATGTATAATAATCCAGTACTATCTGCGGATCATTCATCAGTGCATCGTTAAAATAGTCATGTTTTTCTACTTTATTAAATCTGTTATTCAAGTATTGATACGCTCTGTCGCCATTAAACTTTAAATATTGTTCTTTATCCATCATGTATTGAGGAAACTTGAATTTCTCTAAAGCCTCATAATGAATAACATTTAAATAGTCCTTCAAAGAATGCTCATATGTTGTTATTAAAATTCTAGCGTTGTCTTTAGCCAAGCTTTCGACTTTATCAAAGATTGCATCGATATTATCAATATGATGTAAGACATGCATCAAACTTATAAGTTCACAGCTATGTTTCGGAATATTTATTTGTGATATATCATCATTAATATATATACATTCACAATTTGATTTATTTTTTGTATTAAGTTTTGCTTCTTCAATAAGTGATTTTGATATATCGCAAAAATACGCGTTTCCGCTAACATATTTTAGTATTTCAGAACTATACTTTGCGTTTCCGCACCCAATATCAATATACCCATCAAAACTCTGCTTATCCAAAATAGACAAAAGGAAATCCCGATAACTCTTCTTCGCCATACCATACTTATTCCATATATCTATTCTGGTTGATAACTTTGATTTATCGTTATAAAAAACTTTATTCAGCACTTCTATATCATAAAAATTCTTTGGCGTATTCATTGATTTCATTATTCTTTTCTATATATTTTTTTAATTCATACTTTTCGATAAAGTAATTTAATAATTCAAGACATTTGTTGATTGCCACTGCTATCGGTTCATACATCGGCTGTGCGAATGTTGACATATAAGTTTCATAAAGCACTGTGTTTTTATCTATCCAATTCAGGTTAATAACATTCTTAGACACCAAACATTTATCATAGTTTCCCAGTGGTATGATAGATTTGTTTCTTATATCTCCAAGTATCCTGGTAACTTGCTCCAGCTTTCCGCCTTTAGCTTTGTATATAAGTTTGGAAGTATTATTTATAAAAACAGATACCAGCTCATCTAAATCCATTTTGCTTTCAACATCTAATACTTTCGATACTAAGCCGGATTTATCAAATATTACTCTGTTTACATTATTAACAGCATTTATAAACGCCTCTGAAACGAAATATGTATCATAAACTCTACTATCTTGAAATGTTATGAAAACATGATTGCAACACGCTTTTTCATACGATTTAAGTGATTCAATATATTGAGTTTTATGCATTACTTCATCAATACTGCTCTCCTCATAACAAATCACTATAATATCCATATCGGCCATTTTATCTTCACATAAAGATCCAATACCTACTACAGATTCTATTAATTCATTGTCTTTTAACCATTCAACATAATCAAAATTTTCTTCTGTAATGATTTTTCTATACGCCTGACGATGGTTTTCAATCGATGATTTCAGCGTATAACCTTGGTTTAAGAGGATTTTCCTCATTGCTGTGTTATTTTCATGTATATCAGCTAATAGCTGGCAGTATTTAGATTTCCAATTTTTTCTTATATAATTTTCCAGTTCTACCAACGCATGTGTTCCAAGCTTTTTATGCCAATATTGAGGTAATAAACCAATTCCAATCTGAAGACCGTCTTCCGGTCTCTCAATAATATGGGCATTTCCAATAACCTTACCCTGATATAAGATCATCAAATAAACATTTGGAAGTTCTGTATTTTTAAGCATCTTCTCTTCAAAAAAAGACTTTGCTAAATCTTTATCAGTATATTTATCCCAAGTTAAATATTTGGAAACTTCCTCATTAGAACAGAACTCCCAAAAATCCGAAAAATCACTTTCTTGAGCCGTCCTTAACTCAATTTCTTTACTCATATATCCCCCTAAACAACACTACATACAGCCTTCACATAAATATCTGCATACTTCTCGATTTCTTTTTTGTCATTAATTAAAAATCTCGGTGCTGAAAGTAAGCATTTATCCGATTCAATTGCATTTTCATATTTTGAAACATCTATTTCACATGTAAATTCCGATAATCCATCCTTTGAAAAAAGTCTTTTTGTAGCTGAAAAAGCATTACAATACTGGTTATAAAAATGTCCCGGAAGCAGATAATACTTATGTCCTACATAACAATCCACTCCATTCTGCCTTATATTCTCTGCAATATTTCTTGCATAGTCCTTAGGCACAAACAATTTCGGCATATACCAGCCCCCCATTGTCCAATTGTCTTTTTTTACTCTATGTCCTTTATAGATTCCTGTTTCATCCAATAAATCCATAAAGTAATTATTTGCATCTAAAACCTCATTAACATGCTTTTCAAATGTCTCAAGAATGCTTATTCCTAATGCAGCTGATACAGGATTCATTCGATTCTTTATTGCCCCAATCGAAGTTCCCGCAAATCGAAATAGATTTTCATCACTTACAATACTTTTCTTAGCTTGATTTCCATTTTCGATACAGCCCAAATATCTGTAATGTCCAAATGCACAACATCTTTCATATAAAGATTCATTATTGGTACAGATTACACCTCCCTCAACCAGAGGAAACGCCTTTTCCCTCATGCAGCTTGCAACACCTATATCGCCTATGGAGCCACACATAACGCCATCACAAAGTGCACCATGCGCGTGAGAGAAATCCTCGATAACATATATTCCATGCTTGCGTGCAATTATCATAATAGCTTTCATATCACATGGATGCCCATATAAATGTACTGCTACAATTGCTTTTGTGTTCGGTGTTATTTCATCCTCAATCTTTTGGGGATCAATGCATAAAGTCACCGGATCAATATCCGCATATTTTATTTTTGCCCCTAAAGAAAATGCCTGAAATGCAGATGCCCAATACGTCATTGCCGGAGCTATTATTTCTGTTCCTTCACCAACCCCACAAGCCCATAGGGCTTCTAACATTGCAGATGTACCATTACAGCATGCCAACACATACTTAACACGTTGATATTCTGAATATTTCGATTCAAATGTCTGTACAAGATTAAGTGAGTCGTCTAAATTCGCATTACATGCTTTAATCGCATTTTCTAAATCGTCAGATGAATATTTATATAAAAACATATTATTCATGTCACTCACCCTAATTTGATCATTTCACTATTTTTACTGGATTCCCTAAGTGCTTCAATTACTCGAATCGTCTTACTTGCAAACTCTGCATTTGTCGGAGAAATAGTACCATTATTCATCGCCTGTGCCATCTCATCGATTCCCCATGATAAATTCCAATCAATATGGCATCTGTCTTCCGGGCCTATAAATTCTTCTTTATCACCATTCCTAAATACAATACTTTCTTTACCACCGAATCCTCCTACATACAGAGTTCCTTTTGTACCATGAATAATTAATTCATATTTCTGCGGTGAATTCACAACATATGATCCATCAAAAAGTACATAATTATGACCGTAATCCATAAGAGCAACTTCATTATCCGGTGCTGTAACATCAAATACTTTTCCTTTAGCAGGACCGTACTGAGTTTCTCTTATAGGCATAGACACTCCTGAAAATCCTGAAATCCTCTTTGGTACTCCAAAAAGAAATACAACTATTGATAACGTATATATTCCTAAACTTGATAAGCTACCACCATCATTATAAAACCACTCAGGATCATAATTAGTATCCTTGCGATATGCCGGACCCATATTAGATCCACTTGCTCTGACCAGAACAACATCTCCTATCAAACCATCTTCTATATACTTTTTGGTCAGCTTATTTCTGCTTGAAAGCATAACCTGTGGAGCTGAACAGAATACCAGATTTTTTCGTTTTGCCAAATCCAACAATTCTTGTGCCTGTTGTGAAGTCTCAGCAAAAGGTTTTTCTGAATATACATTAAAGCCTGCATTTAAGACTTCCTTTATCTGCTCGTAATGACACTTATGTGGTGTCAATAAAACAACGATATCTATATTCAAATCTTTATCATCAAGCATACTTTGAATCGATTTATATAATCTTTTGACATTACAATACTCTGAAGCTTTTTCTAAATTTGCTTCATTAATATCAACCAATGCAACAATCTCACAATATTCAGATTTTAATAAACCATCAAAATACCATCTATACGCTACTGCTCCGCATCCAACAATCGCTACCTTTTTCTTTTCCACAAGTTATAACCTCCGTTGTTATATAATCATCTTGGTTGTTACTTATCCAGCATTCCAACAAAATCCAAAGTTTTCACATTATTCAACGGGAGTTGGATTACTGAATTAGTTTTACATGACTCATAAATTGCCAAAATAACCTCAATTGCATTCTTTCCTTCTTCTGCTGATATATATGGATTAGTTTTATTACATATCGCCTCAATAACATCACTGTATAGCATTGCATGTCCATTACCATACTCGTTAATTGATGCCTCAAATATATCTGAAATCGCTTTGTCGTCATTATTCTCTTTTTCAAACTTCCATAATTCTACTTTATTTAAATTATTCCCTCCGATCTGAATCGTTCCTTTTTCACCAAATACCGAAAGCTTCGATTCCAGATTTTTAGGATAAACATTTACTGTTCCCTCTATCGTAGCAATAATTCCGTTTGCAAACTTTATTACAGCCATTCCAACATCTTCACATTCAATACTCCCATGCACTTTATTGGCAATACGTCCGTATACAGACTCAACTTTCTCATTCATAATCCATAACAGGCTATCAATACCATGAATACACTGATTCATAAGACATCCACCATCTTGTTCCCAACTGCCTCTCCATAATGCCTGCTTGTAATATATATCGTTTCTATTCCATCTCACACATATGCTTCCATGCGATATAGTACCTAGACGATGATATAACATAGCTTTCTTTGCCTGTTGTAATGCTCCGTTAAATCTGTTTTGAAAGCATACCGTTACACAAACATTCTTTTCTTTACTAAGTTCAATGATTCTATCAGCATCTTCCATGCTCAATGCAATCGGCTTCTCAATAACAACATGTTTATGTCTGTTAATACAATCAATCGCTATTGGGGCATGTGTGCCACTAGGAGTTGCAATAGCAACAAGTTCTATATCCGGATTTTCGTCAAGCATCTTTATATGATCATCATATTGCTTAGGAATAAACTTAAATGGATATTTATTACATACTTCCACAGTTTGTGCATGATCTGTATCGCAGATTGCTACTATCTCTAAGTCATTATAAAGTGCCGCCTCAATATGTTTTTTTGAAATCCTTCCACACCCTATTAATGCATACTTCATTTAAATCACCATCTATAATCCTTCTTCATATATTTAAATATTTATTACTTAAAATTTAGAGAAATTTGATTTTTCAAAAATTTTTTTCGATTCAGAACTCCAACAAATACCAAGTTAATCAATATTTGATTTATGTTCAACTATCAATGAGTAAACGACTCATATTTCTTGTGAACGACTCATTTTTCCGATTACATATGCTATTCTTAACTACAAATAAACAAACTACTAACAATTGAAAATAAAATCCAAATCAAATAAAATCCGACTAGTTCACTATCAAAGTGAACTAGCCGGTAATACATAAAAGTGCACAAACGCAATGAAATATAATGCTAAACCATTAACAGTGCATTTTTTCACAAATTCTTTTTACATTTCGCAAACATTACGAAAAAAAGCCTCGCATGCTCTTTGAAATAAATCCTGAGAGTTTAGGTCAGATGTGATTATTTTGGATTTTTCTTTTCTTTCTAAGTCATCAAAAAATGATAATTTTTTTAAATGCGGTTCGATCGTAACTGCCCTTCCACCCATATTCTTATATTCATTAAAAATATAACTAAGATGGCCTATCCCCTGCCCAGGAAGAACTATAGTACCATCCTTTAATGCATCCTTAATATGTAAGTACTCAATATAATTTTTCAATAAATTCCATGCTTCTATTACATCCTGTCCACATGCAATATAATTTGCAGGATCGAAAACCCCACGAAGATTCGGAATAGTTTTAAATATACTTAAACAATTACTCGCATTATAACCATATGTACCCTTTTCATTTTCAAGACATAGTACGATATTATTATCACGAGCTATATCCATTAAAGACTGCAACCTAATCAATACCTGTTCTGAATTCCAAGAAATACTTTTTTCATTTATTGTATAAAATGAGAATATACGAATATATTTCGTTTCCAGTATATGAGAAATTTCTATACAGTGTTTCAATAATTCTATTTGATTATTAAAATCTGAATCTAGCGTTATTTTTCCTATCGGGGAAGCTATCGCCCAAATTTTTATATTCTCAGCTTTCAATAATTCTGAACATTTTTTTATTTTCGATTTATTTATGTGCGTAATATTTTCATTATCAATATAACGAATCTCTATACCATTCAAATTATTTCTTATAATCGCACTAATTTGTTCTTCAATAGAACACCCACATTCATCAGCAAACGCATTATATTTCAAAATATTCTATTACTGCAATTATAAAATCAGTAATCCTATAAATAATTTGCAGTAACCTCCTCCTCACCAATTAAATTTTAAAAAGCCCTAATCAATTTCTTAATCTACGATTATTCTTTCTTTGACTTCTCCTTTATATACCTACATGAATTTACCATATTCACATATCTTTGAGCTTTTTCATTTTCGGTATACTTTCTGTCCATCCAATTCTGTGAATGAACTAGTTTTAAAAATTTGCAAAATAATCTTATCATTATACAGCACCTCGCTTACGTATTCTTCGTTTCTATGACAAAGATACCAGTAAATCATTACATGCTCTCTTATCATCTTCGGCAACTCTTACCATTTCCTCTGCTATACCGTCCACAACGGAGGCTGCAAATTGAAAATCATATTTTACAACCTTACACATCATAAGATTTAATCTATATTCGATATTTTTAAATTGCTCCACCAACTTATCATAACTATCTGCTTTCAGATAATTATGATTTTTTATATAGTCTATTTTCCCGATCATATTATGCTTATGTTCTCTGAGAAGATAGAAAATTCTATAGTCCACCATCTGCTTCTGTGACACTTTTTTTACTATATCATCGGCCAGCCATGAATATGCTTCAATTCCATAACCGACAGTTAAAGCCTTTTTGTTATCAAAATGATTACTGCTATAGAAACCGTTCTTGTAGAAATATATGCTATCATCTGCCGGTTCTCTGCTATTCATATAGTCCGACAGCATCTGCCGAAAAGCATTGATATCAAATGCATAATGATTATTCAGATCCGGTTCCAATTCAAATATGCAGTTATCCTTACAGTTAATAAAAGACTCTTTAAAACGGCTTTCATCAACACTGTACTCATGATATGCTCCTCTGATATTTTCCACATAACTAAAGCCATTTTCATCATAAGATGTTACCAATACATCGTGCGCATCATGATTCTTTTGATATTCCGGAGAAAACGGAAAATAGAAATGATCCAGATACGCATAGTATACTATCCCCTCTTTAATACCTTGTTTAAGCCGGTCATAAACCGGCAGTGGGTCTTCTGATTTCGAAGGAGACAGATCATTAATCTTTAAAAGAGGAATAAGACCAAAAACAGAGCCCGAGTAATAATCTATGTAAATATCTTTTTGATCATTATTCCTCCTGGTAACAAAGGTTTGTATATAATTATTTGCATTCCAGGCATCATAATCCGGATGCCGTGAAATTACCGCGTCGGCAAACGCATTATATTCATATGGCTGCACGTAATACTCTTTTTTCATTATTCTTCCTTTTATCCTATCATTTCATCAGCTATAACTCTTCCATCCTGTATCTGAATCTGATGAACCTTTGACTTCCTGCTATTTAAAATTCTGGTATCATGAGTGATAATCAGAAGAATTTTTTCCTCTTTAAGATTATTCAGTAAATCCCAGATAAGACCGGCATTATCCTCATCCAATGCTGAGGTCGGTTCATCCAACACTATTACCGGAGAATCCTTATATATAGCACGAGCTATGGCAATCCTCTGTTTCTGTCCGCCTGATAGATTGATCTCTTCACTATAAAGCATTGTTTTAATACTTTTATCCAGTCCGCTGACCCAGTCTTTCAGTCCGCAAACCTTAATAGCCTGCCAAAGCTTTTTCTCATCTACCATTTCATCATAAGAAGATATATTTTCCTCTATACTGCCAATACTGATTACAGCTTCCTGATCCACATAAGCTATAGTTTTTCTCAGACTATCGGAATCAATTCTCTCATTATCCCCGTAAACACTTCCTGTAAAGCCCGGAAGAACACCACATAGAATCTTACCGATAGTACTTTTGCCGCTGCCGATTTCGCCTTTAATTATGTGTATATATCCTCTGGCAGCCGAAAAAGAAACATCGAATATACCGTTTGTTTCATCATAAGAATAGCCAAGATTTTCAACACGCAATTCCTGAAGACTATTGACAGATGCAGCTATATTACTATCATCTGTCTCTTCCTGTTCCAGGATTGCATTAATCCTGCCAACGGGTATTTTCACCTGTGCAAGTTTTATCACAAGATCTCCGAACATATTGACAATCTCATTAAAGAAGCTGGTTACATTCAGCATCGCCACAACCATGCCGATGTCAAAGCCTACATATTTAATCCCGTAAATAATTATAAACACTTCTCTTATGATCCCACAGAGCCTTGCTGCCACTTCAAAAACTATAGAAAGCCTTCTCTTTTTATATTCAATACCATTTTGAAGTTTTATAAGTTCATCTATATTTTTTATGATCAGGCCGGTATTTCTTATGGAAGAAGCTATCCCTATAAACTTGAAAATATCAGTTAATTCCTGATTTATCTCATCCTTTTTCTCGTAGTTATCTTTTTCATATGCCTGTATTTTCTTCGAAAAGAATATTGCAAGCGCCGAAACAAAGGAAAGACCTAATACAATCACAAATATGACCCGATTTATAAACAGAGTCATTGCGCCCATTATAACCGAAACAATAAGTGTTTCCAGAAGAGGAGGAAGAGTATTCTCTATAAACCCGCATACTTTATTTGTGTCATCTACTATAACGGTTACGGCCTCTCCTCGTTTATCACGCAGATTCACAAAATCCTTTTTGAGTAATAAACTGTGGAATATACCTCCGTTTAAATCTTTTTTATATAAGATAATTTTTCGTATTCCTATATTTTTAAAGACTAAAAACAGGATCATAGCTCCCAAAAAGAGTGCACCCAGAAAAATAGATTTATTCCAGGATTGTGAATTCCCGAGCGCTATATTAACAATTTCTCTTGCCAAAAAAGAAACACCTGTTACAGCACCGCTGATAGACAAAGCCGAAAATGTAAGAAACAATATGATTCCTGTTTCTTTTGTCTTATATTTTTTTACCATTTTTGCCTCTTTCCTAGATTTCGTAAACTGAGAATTCTCCACTCAAAAAAGCATCATCATGACTTGCAATCAAAAACGTTCTTTCTTTTGAAGCCTTTTTTACATATTCGATAATATGTTTGATCAACTCTTCGTTAAGTGCAGAAGTCGGTTCATCCCATACTATCACCTGTGCATCACCTATCAAGGTCCTGGCAAGACCGATAATCTGTCTTTGTCCACCTGAAAGTTTTCTTGCATCCTTGCTGCTTTCGTAAACAGGTATCAGATCCGCACACATTTCATTAAGCAAAGATTTCACTTCATCATCTGAAACCTCTTTTTTCCCCATTTTGATATTTTCATACGGACTCACCGGAAGTAATATTGACTCCTGCGGAGCATAAGCCGCAATAGATGAAAAGCTTCCAAGTTCCTTTTTGTTATCATTTGAATACAGAACTCCTTTTACGGGTTCTTTATAACCCATAAGGCATTTCAGGAAAGTACTCTTTCCTTTTCCGCTTTCACCCTTTATCACAACTACTCCGTTTTGAGGAATCTCAATCTTCTTATCTTCAAATACTACATTGTCCTCATATGATGCAGATAGTTCATCGATCACAATCGGTACCGCAATATCATCCTGATTTTCAGGGTATCTGTCTGCAATTCCCATTGCCTCTTCTACTATTTTCAGATCACCATCCTGTTGCTTTAACTTTCCGACATTATCCATCACTATCATCATATGTCCTAAGAAGTAAAAGAACGCAAACGAAGACTGAACTATTGCACTTTGATCCAACACACCCTTTTTAACAAGTAAAGCCGTCAGTCCCGGAATGGCTACCATCACTAAACATCTGATGATCTGATTGTAAACATATATGATAAGTTCATACTTTTTTTCATCGAGCTGTTTCTTTGCAATCTCATCAAGGTTATTATCAAACATCTTCTGAATAGGTTTTTCCATCGAATAGTTTTTTACGATATCGATTCCCTTGAACATATTATTCATAAGAGATATGCTTTTTTTCTCTACTTCATTTACTTTCCTGCGTTTTCCTTCCATCGGCCCCGAAAGCATTTGAGCTATGAACATGAAAAAGATCAGTCCGACTAAAAACAGGAGAAACAGGTAGCTCATGTATACGATAATATAGATTGCCATTCCAAACATCATGATCAGCGATATTACAATATTAATCTTTTTATAAAATCTATCGGCACATACATCCAATTTCCAAAATGCAAATTGAAAACTACCGGAACCGTATTTTTCTAACTCTTCGCCTTTCTTAATGAAAACCTGTTCTATCCATCTTCTTTTTAGATTATTATTTATTCTTAACTGCAGCTTTGCTTTAAGAAATTCCTTAAAAAAGCATGCCAGTCCTAGAGTAACAATCAGAAGAATACATATTCGAACCAGATATTCTATAGGAGTAGTCGAGACTTCCCCCGCCTGTTTTTCCAAATATCCTACCAGTACTATATACAGAAAACTTAAAATTTCCGATATTAATGTAGTAAGCAGAATACTTCCCAAAAAAACAGGATATCCTTTGATCTGCTTCATTTCTTTGTTTAGTGAATCGAACATTATTCATCCCCCTAAGAGATTAGATTTCCATAATTCTCAGATAGATTTTCAGAGCCTTCTCATCCCTGTCTTCCTTATATTTATAATGAGCTATCTGCCATACAACAAGGCTTCTGTCAGTGGTTCCGACAACCTTTCTCTTCTCCCAGTTAACTATCTCTTTTTCTTCTTTTTCGGTTATGCTGCCCTGTGCCGAATATCTGTGGATAACACCTTTTCTTTCACCGGCATCCTTGTAATATATATTAGCTCCTTTATTGGAATAGTTTTCTCCATCATAATCGTAATCCAGCATATATTCAATCGACGGATCATTTTCGTCCATGTGCTTATTTATTCCATCGCTAAACTGATATATGTTTTTTACGCTTTTGAACTTCTCATTATCCATAGGCACGGTTACCAGGCGAAGAAACGACGGTCTTGAGAACATAAGTCCAAGATTCCATGGATTTATACCAAGATCCATTATCTCCTGAAGTTTTTTGTCATTTCGAAAATGATTTTTCAGACCATATACTTTTTCAAGAACCAGCTCTTCGTAATCATACAAAATGTCCTTTACCGCAACGCTGTCTTCGATGGCTTTTTCAACATCTATCTCTATAAAAATAGATGGACAGAAGGATTGGTCATCAATATCAACCTTGTCAAATTCCAAAGAGCATACATGGATATACTTCCATAGTTTGTCGGGATTATTCATAATGCGCTCTATCGTCATTGAAACCTGATCCCATGCCATAAGTGATTCACCTTCAGTAATCTCGGACATATATGCACAAACTCTGCTCAGTGCCTCAAAGTCTCTTATTTCCACTATGAAGTCAGTCTGGGATCCGTAGTGAACCTCAAGCCACATTTCCTTTGACTCAAGTCCGCACTTATCAAAGCAGGATACCAGATCCCGTATATCCTCTTTCATACGGTCATCAACCAACACTTCCGTTGTTCTTTGAAATGCTAAATCCAGTAATTCACTACTCTTCATATTCACCTCCCAAAAAACTTATACATGCATTATATATTTCCTCATTTTCCTCACCCAGTATAAAAGCCGGAATTCCGAATTTCTTACTTATCTCTTCAGTTCGTTTTTTGGCATCTTCATGAGATACAAACTTCTTTTTTGCTGTCAGACATGTCCACTGAAGATCATTATCCTCCGGAAAAACAGCAATGGCCGCTACACATTGCTCCGGAAAACATAAATGATTCAAAAACATCAGTGTCTTCATAATGTATTCATCTTCATCGAAATAATTACATACCAGAACATATGCATCCGAATCACAGGCATAGATAAGATTATTCTGGTGAACCGGAAAAAATTTTATATTACATGTGTCATAAGGAACCGTCTGAGACTGTGATCCTACCAGAATTACATCTTTCCCTTTCTTCTCAATCCCATGAAGCATATCATTGATCACTGTTATCTCGTCCATTCCCTCCAGATATGCCGTACTGTCATATCCCATAGCATATGTTGCATCAGCATCAAACAGACAGGACTGTGGTTCAGTACTTAACTGTCCTACCCTGTAACCATCCTGCATCAACCTTTTTTTAAGCCACATCTGTAAGGTAAATTTTCCCTGTTTTACGGATGTACCGGTAACACATATTATCGGTACACCGATCTTATATAGTTTTCCGAAACGATTTTCAGGAACATCTGTTTTATCTATTATAGGACTATATATTCTTCCCTCTTTATATCCATCCGCATCAAGTTCTCTAAGATCCTCATAAGAAACCAGTTTTTTACCGTATTCCCTACATTTATTTATGATCTCCTCAGGAATATTCTTATTGATCAGCCTGCATAATTCTCGTGTATGACCAAGAATAACCGTATCAAAATCAGAATCCCAGTCTATATCTCTATAGTCTTTGATAACATGATCCTCTGTCACTTCCGGAATAAACTCCGATATATTCCTGCCACAGTTACCGATATTTTTCACATCAAAAACATCTGTAATTTCAAAATTCTCTAATTCCTGATATCTTAACACGGAATGATTTTCTTTATTAAATGGAAAAACAATCGCTTTATGAATCTCAAAAATATCATGAGAATTCTTCTTGCGATCATCTGTGTAAATCTTATTTGCATTTTCTTTCAGTTTGAGTTTAATTTCCTCTAAGCTGCTTATTCCATCCGATATATATTTTTGAAAGATCATAGCTGTCACGATCGGACATGAAAAACTCGTTCCCGAAACTCGCTTATACTCTCCGCCAACCCATGGCAGTCTGTGTGTAATTCCAACTGCTCTGACATTTACTATCGATCCCTCAACATATTCATAATCATATACATGCTTACAAGCAAGACTCATGTCAACGCCGATCACATTATCCAAAGCTGCAGGATAACTGATTGCTCCAAAATTCGAAAAAGCCGATACAATAACTGTTCCCTTATCTGAAAGATTGTTGCATGCCTCGATAAGTGATTCTATATCATCGCAGCAGGTAATACCGTTACTGATATTAACTATCTTAACATCGCACTTTTCAGTCAGATATCTGAGTGCTTCCACAAGCAGACCGACCTGACATTCAACATCCTTCTCAAAAATTTTTACATTTATAATGCTTGCTTTTGGGCATCTGCTCCGTATCTGGTGATGAACTGCGGTTCCGTGTCCGATTTCATCGGTTATATCATTATCCAGATTTATTTCATCATCTTCCGTATAAAAAAAATGAACGCCGCAAATATCATTTTCACCTATCTGCGAACTATCCAATCCACTGTCTATAATTGCTATATCTGCTTTTATATTCATACCCCATTAATACCTTTTCTGTTTTCTTTTTCGAATTGAAACAATACAACCAAAGGGGAACATCCCCCTTGGTCGATTGCCTCATTTTTCTTCCTACCAGTTACAGCAGTATTCACCTGACATGTAAAGGAACATTCTGTTCTTCTGGCTAACCTTCTTTGTAAGCTTCTTCATTGTAGGTACCTCCTTTTTTATATATTTTATGTTTGTCCTACCATACACAGCAGGACTCACCCATAAGCAAATAACAGATGTTAGTATGCTTTCTATACCTTTTCCGAAGCATAGTTAATCCTCCTTTCTATCACAGATTTTTTGAACAACTAAATCTACGAACTGATTTAAGTTGTCATAGTGATCGAGAATTAACTCCTCCTCTGAAATAGATATGCCATACTTCTCTTCCAAGTCACAAATTAAAGCAATAAACTGTAGTGAATCAAATTCATCAGCTACTACATCCGCATTAGCATCATCATCTATGACAACACCAACATCATAAAACATTTGAATTACTTCAGCTCTGATCTCTGCTACTCGATCCATAATTCTTCCTCCCTCTTCATGCTGAGCATTTCACTGGACCATATCAAATAGTCCACATTATCCTTACAGCGTAATTCATGATGAAACTTCATTCCGTAATTACACTGTCCGCCTCCCATACAATACGGATAAGCAACACAGTCATAACACATGGACAGATCTCTGGATCTCGTAAGCCACTTTGCTTCTTTTACTGTATCAAGAACCATCTTTCCGCTTTGATCGATATATCCTACCAGGCTTTCCTTACCAAATACTTCATCACTCATAGCCATTTCACACTTAAACACATTAGCTTCTCCATCAATGATAAAGCCTGTTTTCTTAACTGCCGGACATATCTGAACTTCTGTAGAGTATTCCAGATAGTTTCTGAGAGGAATATCCTTTTTTATAGAGATTTCATATATTTCTTTAATTACATCGGCATCCGCAACAACGGATTCCATATGCTCCCCTATACGTTCTCCCTTCCAATCATGTACCGCCTCAAACACAAGATTAAAACGCTTATCATCTCCGAACAGTCTCTTGAATTCATCAACAAATTCTTCAATGTCCTTCCCGTTTTCCGTGGACACATTAACTCGAACGTCTATAACAAATCGCTTATTAATACTCTTTATGGCCAGAAGATTATTTATAATCTTGTCATAACTTCCGCCGCCTGATTTATGTGGTCTCTGAGCATCATGATGTTCTTTTGTTCCGTCAATTGTGATCATGAAATTGATCGTTCTGTAGGAAATAAGTTTCTCAAAAAGGTCCTTCTCCAGTAAATATCCGTTTGATGTCATTCTTCCTATATATGAAACATGATATTTCTTAACGATTTCATAGATCTCTTCGCTCATTTTAAGAACACGTTCCGCTTCAACTAACGGTTCTCCTCCAAACCAGTTAACGAAAAGTTTTCTTGTTCCGTTCTTTACACTATGTTCGATATATTTTATAACTCTCTTCTGCGTTTCATCCGTAAAAGATTTTGTTGCTCCCTGTTGATAACAGTATATACATCTTAAGTTACATGCGTGTGTCATTACGAATGTCAGATCAAGCATATCAGATGCATATGCTGCCATATTAAATTTATGGTCTACCAATTCTATTTCATCAACATGATCCTCTACTATAAATCCTTTTTTTAACAGCTCACTCCGACTTTTTCCCGACCAATTCTGTTCATCCTGCTTATTATCTTTTATTGCCTGAAAAACTTTATCATCCAGCAATTCACACTGTCTGGTATAAGAATTAAATATATATTTCTTACCGTTAGTGTTTTCCCCATATATATTATATCTGGACGCTTTGCTCATTCCCCGGTTCTTTCCTCCTCTATATAAGTATTACAATTCAATTCCTTCCGAATCTTACAAGGTTCACAATATTCCCGACGCTCGCAATTTCTGCATGATTCCCATTTTCCCTGAGTCGTTCTGAAATCATTCACTATATCAGAATTTTCCCAATAGTCCTTTAGGGAGTCATACTTTGATAATTCCTCGAATATCGAATAATCTGCATGTGTGCACGGCGAAACACGTCCATATGCATTTATGGTCATCGAATACTTTCCTGCACTGCATCCCCTCAGCAATCGGCTGGTCTGTTTAATACCTGTCGCATTTTTCAATTCGAAATAGCAGGACTCAATACCTATATTTACATTTCCTTTATAGTTCCTGATAAAATCCGCCAGCGAAACCAATTGTTCTTTTGTAACAGCCGAACATAGATCATTACTTGCATCATGTTTATTCATCAAAATGTCAATCTGTTCCACACCTAATGATTCGGCTAAACTTATTATGTTTTTAAAATCCGCACAATTATCTCCGCGAGCTACCCAATTAATTCGAAGCGCAATATCATTTTCTCTGCATATATTCCCCGCCTCGACTGCAGCTTTATATCCGTCTCTGGAAAGTCTGTTAATCTCTTCATTACTACCGTTTAGCGAGATATAGACTGCCGAAACATCCGCCTCTTTCAGTCTTTTGGCATATCCATCATCCAATCCGACACCGCCTGTGGAGATATAAACTTCCATGTTTTTATCTCTGATAAACCTGATCAATCCCGTCAGTCCATCATACGAAAGAGGTTCTCCTCCGCTGAGAAGTATTTTTTTTGTTCCGATCGTATTTAACTCTTCTATATAATGCTTTACTGTTTCCGGATTTAACTCAACATCCTTTACGTTTTGAAAAAGTTTATAGCATTGCGGACAGCGCAGCGGACAAAATGTAGTTAATTCGATATTGACTATCTTAGGTGGTACTATTCTATTCATTTGCCTTCTCCATTATCCTATTCAAAATAGTCTCATTCTGCATGATCATCCTAAACCAATAAGTATATGCTTCTTTTGAATCTAATAGATCTTTCTGGCATGCAGCAATATCAACCCATTGAAAGTCTTCAACTTCATCAGGATTCGGCAATATTTTCTGATCGGTCTTTACGATAAAAACATGATCAATCTCATGTTCTGATAAATCCCCGAGTTTTACTTTATATGTAAACTTTCCTATTTCGTCATATTCGGATATCGAGATCCCCAACTCGTCTTTTGATGCTCTGTTTATAGCCGTTTCTACAGACTCACCTTTCCTAAAATGACTACAAAAGGAATTTGATAACAATCCCCCGGAATGATATTTCGATCTTGCTCTTCGTTGTACCAACATCCTTCCGTTTGTATCAACCAGAATCGCTGAAAAGGCTCTATGCAGTGTCCCCTCTTTATGAACCTTCAGCTTCTCATCAAACCCCAATTCCTCGTCCATTTCATTAACAACCATTATCATTTCGTCCATGAAATTTCCTGATTCCCTTCTCGTTTTATTTAGTTATTCAGATTTCCCTCTTACGGAAATTTTCTATCTTGTTTTTTCTGTTACCCCTCACACAACGAGAATATTAATATATTCTCCGTGTATTTATCAATCATCGTTGAGTGAACGACATATATTTCTTATGAACGACACTATTTTTGGTAAATGCATGAAATATTCATACTTTTACACAGGTTTTCAGAAACTCTTAAGCTCACCCCTGTCTTTATAGGATCATAAGAATTTCTTTTACAAAATTCTCGTCCTCTTCTTTCACGGACCGGATCCTATCTTTAAGCTGAGCTTTTTTCTGATCCGATTCCTTGTAAAGATATTTAAGATAGTATGCTGTCAGAATCTTTGATTCGGTAATTAATCTATCGTTGTTTTCTTGTAAAGCTTTTAATTTATCCGAATCATATCTATTCAGTTTGAGCATATATTCCAGACGGTACTTCATAAGCTTTTTATGATCGCATAGAATATGATACATCCTGAAATCATTAGGGTGTCCTTCTTCCAGGCAGGTGATCAGGTAATCATAATATCCCAGACCGAATACAACATCCTGATTATAGCCTTTATTCGAAAATGTAAATTTATCAAAACTGTCTCTCGCATTCAGATAATCATCAAAATATCTGCGGGCAAGAGTCTCATTAAATTCGTATTCAAGACTTTCATCTTTATAAAGATTTATCAGCCAGTCATTATTCATACTGGAATTCATGTCATCATAACCGACAATCTTTCTTTCATATTTACCCGCTTTAAAGAAATCCGCGATATATACTTCCTTTTTCGTGCTGTCATATCCGTATATCAACGAAGAATGAATATGATGCTTCGTTTTATAGACCTCTGAAAATTCAAAATAATATCTATCCAGACATGCCTCAATACAATAATCGTTATCTATTTCCCTCTCGATATAATCCGTAAATTCGTTATATTGTATTACATCCTTGTTTACGCGCATCCAGCCCAGACCCGGAAGTCCGAATATAATCCTGAAAAAATTGTCTATATCTGCATGGTCGTAAAAGTCTCCATATGTGTGTTCGTGGTTTGGCCTTGCAATCAACTGAATAAAATGATCCATGACCCATGCTTCTGCATTTTTATCTTTTCCCCATTTTAAAGACAATATGTTTGCTATAGCCGGATAGGTTGTTATCGGCGGATCTACCATAGGAATAATCTTTCTCATATCATCTACCTTCTCTGATTTTGTATTTTCTCTTACTGTCAGATACACATAACGCTGATATCCTGCGCAGTACTCTTAACAAGTTTCCGGCAATATCCGATCAAAGCAGCCTTTGCCGCATCTTGTCCTGTTATTCCTTCTTTTCGCTTTAGCTTTTCATCTATGGATGAGACCAAGACTATCCCACTGTTCTTATTTAATTTATGCTTACTGAAAAATGTGCTGATCAAACCGGCAGGTCCTAAAAAGTCTGTTCTTAAATTCCTATGCAGCTCTCTGTTTTCAGATAATTGTTCCGGTTCTGAAGGGCTCTCATCATCCACATTTACAAATCCATCTATACAGCCTATTTTTCGAACGAATGTATCAAATTCAGTCTCTTCATAATTGAATAATTCCAGCCCTGCTATGTTTTTGCCATATTTCTCTTTCAAAATATCCAGTGCCTTTTTGTTCTTCGCTGTTAATATAAGTTTTGCTCCATCCCTTATATAATCGTTTATCACTGATTCCCCCCTCTCGGAATCAGCTCCAACGACCAGTATTTTCTTTTCTTCTTTAACTCCCAATACCGTACCTCCGTCTTACTTACATTTTTCTGTACTCCCCTCATTAATCCAAGATTATTACCGACCGTTAATTTCTTCAACGTCCACTGAGTGAACGACAGATATCAGCTGTAAACGACATAAAAACACCCCGAATGTTTGTCCAACATTCGGGGTTCAATTTATTCTATCGGGAGTTCCTTCTCAATAACTATAATCGACTCTTCATTTTTTCCTATCATCTCAACGGAAATCCTGCTGACTTTTGTACTGAATACCTCCTTCTGAGATTTTACCTTTTCATATGCCTCATCCATTTCCGACTCAGACGCCAGGCTGCCTACCGTAACATGAGGATTATATTCAAATCCCAGCTTATAAGCTTCGAATTCATTTTTATATAACATATCATGAATATTTCTGATATCGTCCTGCCCCTTAACTATATCCAGAAACAGGTAATTACCGTAAAGTTCGCTATGCTTGCTGAAACCTTTCATTTCTATGTCAAATGCATTTACGTCCTCCAGTCTTTCTTCCAGAATATCAGATAATTCGTCATTACTCATTTCCGATTCAAAAGGGAAAACCAATGTAATATGCGGTCTCACAAGTTTCGCCAGAGGATCATATTTTTCACGTATAGACTCTATCACATCAATATTTTCAAATTCCGGAAATATCATTATAGTCCTGTAACTCAAACACAAGTCCCCCTTTCGTATCATAGTTCACTTCCCCTTCACGTATTTTTGTTTTAATACTTTATTATACCAATTCTACCTGAAATGCGAACCCTCCGTTTAGCGAATGACATATATTTCATGTGAACGACATATTCCCTCATTTGAACGACATATTTTTCAGCAGTCGGTCAGATTCCTGCTTCCTTCCGATTTCCCCGAAGTTTAGTTCCTTTTTCTCAAAATCATATAGGAGCATTCCGTCCTCATTTCTTTCTACCTCACACAGAATTTTTCCCGATGCGTCTATAAAGCATGTCGGTGCTGTCTGATACGGTGATGAAACATTTACCGACAGGATCGGCGTAACATTTTCAACCGCTCGGGTAATGAGATGGCTCCCCATCATATGATATCTGACTGTGTCATCTGTACCCGAAACATCATCAAAAAGTACGATATTAAGATCGGTCTTTGCCAGATAAAGTTCCCTGAAGTATTCCGGAAATATCTGATGCCTCCTTTGCTTTATCCATTGCATTTGCTACGCTGATAGCCTTATCCGCAATTTCGAACATCGGCAGATCGTTCATGGAATCACCGAATACTACAACCCTTCCTAAGCATCTCCGATCTTTTTTTGCATCCATATAAGATCATACCATCTGTCATATTTTTTCCCGATTGTTTTCATGTGAGCTACCTTTGTATATCCAACATTTGCATGGAACTTTAAACTGTCATGTGAGAGATATTCATCCTCTTCTTCGCAGTAAGCCACTCCTGCAAGAAGATTGACTATACCCTGTTTTTTCAATTGCTCTTCCAGCTCGTTATAAAGCATCGTTCCTATTCCCTGCCTGCGGCAATCTTTATCCAGGTAGATTGACGTTGTCACGGTCCAGTCGTATGCGGCTCTTCCGCTGTATACTCCCGCATACACATAGCCTACAACTTTTCCGTCTTTCTCACATACAAGATACGGAAATTTTCTCGAAATCTTCTCTATCCTCGTTGAGAATTCACTTACAGACGGAACTTCATATTCAAAAGAAACGGCCGTATCAAGAACATAGTAAGAATATATTTCCGTCAACCTCTCCGCATCCTCGGGTCTCACATCCCTTATTACCAGATCACTCATTTCTTCCTCCCACATATTTTGCAAGTTCAAGAGCCATTCTGAAATGTCCAACATCATGCTGACCTTTATCGTCGTCTGCTTCGAAACGGGAATCCCATTCCGGAGCATCAAGAAGATCTCCGCTTGTGAAAAACACATACAGATCAAGGTTTCTGAAGGTACACATTGCCTGGACTCCGGCACTTTCCATCTCTACCGAGATACATCCGTCCGCTTTACGCTTTTCGAAATTATTCCTTGTCTCTCGATAGAAAGAATCTGTTGTCCAGGTTTTTCCAAGAACATACGGAATCTTATTTTCTGCCATAAAATCGGCAACTGTACTTCCGTTTGCTATATCAATATAATCCGATGCCGGTGCATAATGATAAGATGTTCCTTCGTCTCTATAAGCCGCTGTCGGAACCATTACCTTTCCGTGTGCTATTTCCTTGTTAAGACATCCCGCACCACCAAACAAAACATATTTATCACAATCAAGTTCTACCGTTGAATCTTCTATAAGAGCAGTTGTAATCGGTGCTCCGACAAATGTTCTGAAGAATGCTATTCTCTTATTATCGCTTTCAATCAGGTAGATCGGTGTTTTACCCGAAGCTGACCAAAGTGCCGCAATTTCTCCGGATGCATAGTTCTGAGCTACATATTTCTCGATCTCATGAGAAAAAGTCACTATGCATACATCTACTTTTACGGCCTCTGGTTTTCTCATCGGATTTATTATTGCTTCCGATCTGTTGTCAAATGTCTCTGTTATCATTATACTGCCCTCCTTAAAATGAATAAAACAAAAAACCACCTATCCCGAAAGATAAGTGGTATGATATACATCAAAAATCTTATTGCACAGCCTCTGCTGCTTCTATCTTTCGGCATTTTAGGTATTCAAATCGTGCTCATGCAAATGATTAATCTGCTGAGCATTAATAATTGAATCTTGAATTCTGCCGATAAGCTTAAACATAAGGCTATTTCCTTTCATAAATTAGTGTTCATTTTACTAGAGACATAATTCGTCTGTCAAGACAAAACATTTTTATTTTATCCGTATATAAGAATTTTCATATCATCCTTCTGACAGATCATCCTCATATTGTCCGTCTATAACTATCATGCCTCGTCCATGCGTCTTACTGTAATACATAGCCTTATCCGCAAGGTCTACCAGTTCTTCGATATTGCCGCAGGTATCTTTATAGGATGCCACACCCATACTGGTATTAACACACACCTTCAGATCTTCATATTCCACTACGGTTGATTCTATTTCGTCATGCATCTCCTTCAGAATGTTATAAGCCTCATCTATTCCTATCCCGCGTAATATGAGCAGGAACTCCTCGCCTCCGAACCTCACTGCCGTTCCATTAAATCTATCGGCATATTTATCGTCGATCGAAGCCACTGTTTTGATAACCTCATCTCCCACCAGATGTCCGTAGGTATCATTTACATTTTTAAAGTGATCTATATCCATCATGGCAACCGTAAGTTTATCGCCGTCCGAAAGAACCTGTCTTTTAAGATCACCATAAAAATGATTAAAGTATATACGATTATATATCTTGGTAAGTCCGTCCTTTTTCGCCATTTCCTCAGTCTTAAGATACAACCTGTCGGATATGAGTGCCGATGTAAAGTCCATAACAGATGTCTCATAAAATGCATATCCGTTGATAAAGAAATCATACTTGCCGGATATAACCACCATAACGCCGTACAGATCATCATTCTCGTAAGCAGGAAATGCAACGGCATTAAGTATTCCTATCCCGGATAAGATCGGATATTTGTACTCACGGTTTATACATATCTCCGTAGGTTCTGTACTCTCCGCATCTACGACAAGCTTATATACTTTCTCAAGTTCTTCCCCGAGAAGCTGCTCCGTTGTCTCATCCTCCGCATTTATATAAGTAAACGGTTCTTTGTTCATATATACATTTTCGGATATGTACATTCCGACAGCTTTGGCATTCTTTACTTTCATGATATTATCCAGCATGACCTTGGCATTCTTCTCTATATCGAAACTCGAAGAGAAAAACTTCATAACGCCGATAAGCGATCTGGATTCGTGATTACTCTCTGCGAGATCGTCATTTACTCTCGCCAGATTGATTCTCTGAAAATTTATCTCGCTGTTGATTCTTTCGACTTTCTCTGCAACGGAGATAAGTTTTTCATTTTCTTCTTTGATATCCCCATATTTAAAGAGTATGTCTTTGTATCTTTCATTAAGATTTCTGATAATTCCGGAAATGACAAGATAAAGTATGCAACATACGATCACAACAACCAGGAACGATGCCGTAAGCCCAAACTTCCATATGCCGTTAATCATTGTTCTATACTTTAAAAACAGCAAAAAATTTGCCATATAGAGAGTTATGGATATGAACAGACAGCTGTTAAAACTGTCGAATCTGTCGCAGAACAGAATATCCTGCAGATATATGTATACTAAGCATAAAAAAAGTGGGACAAGCAAAGAAGCCGGAATAATGTCTATTGCACCTCCGGCAGAAAAAAGGAACACATAAATGCATGTTCTCACACGCATAAATGTATATGGAAATTCATCTTGTGAATCAAGCTTCTTTAACCTTCCGAAAAACAAAAATCTATCAAACACTATAATCAGAGCCGGAACAACCACATAATAATACATGATAACGCTGTTCAACGTAAGTTCCGATATTCTTGAGATCAGAGATGAAAGAAGCATGAAAAAATAAACAGCCCGGTTATATACCAGCAGATTTTTAATGCTGTTTACCTTATATTCTGTTAACATATACACACCTCAAACAAACAAAACGGATAGATTCCTTCTGCTGTCATACATGTATATTTTATCATATCAAATAACGTACATCAATTTCGAATATGCCCTATATATTCAACATCAAACGAATCATCCACAGGATATTTTCCGCTTTTTGAAATCGAGAGTTCATGGTTTTTCTCCGAATATTTCAGTTTCATCAGACTATACTGACCCTGTTCGAATTCATATCCGTCTCCACTGTCAAAGTACACGGTAAATTCCGCATCCCGTCCTTCATATACACGTACCGTATTAACACGTCCGTCCTGTTCATCTGCATATGATATATCATCAGAAAAAGGAATCACCGATCCCTCTCTCACAAAGACAGGTATTCTGTCTAAAGGTGCTTCTGCCTCTATAAGACTTCCGCCCTCATAATAATCTCCTGTATAAAAGTCATACCATCCATAGCCCTTAGGTAAGTATACATTTCTGCTCTTCTTTACATCACCCGTTATTTCCGAACCGTTCGCATAGTACATCGGTGTATAAACCGGTGCTACAAGTATAGACGGTCCCAGAAGAAACTCATCCACTATAGTCAGTGCACGTTCGTCTTCGGAAAAATCGCAGGCGAGTGCACGCATCATAATCTCACTGTTCATATGTGCGGCTGCTGCTATGGAATAGATGTACGGCATCAGCCTGTATCTGAGTCTTATGTACCTGACTATCGCATCATAAAAAGGATCTCCTTCATCTCCGAACCTCCACGGTTCTCTAGGTGTATCGGTTCCGTGTGAGCGAAAGATCGGAAGAAATGTACCGAATTCAAGCCACCTTACATACAGTTCCCTGTATGACGGATCCTCTACTCCGTCGTTGTAATCACCTTTCCAGAACCACAGAGGACTTCGGTCTTTGCTGTCACATCCTCTGTTCTCATACTTATCGTTGACCACAAAAAAGCCGCCGATATCCAAGGTCCAATACGGCATTCCCGTAAGACCCATTTTAATTCCCTCAACAATCTGCTTTCTGAGGGTATCATATGTAGCGGTGATATCCCCGGACCACAGTATGGTTCCGTACTTTTGGATTCCCGTATATCCCGATCTCGTAAGATTTACAACTCTCTTCTCTGAATAGTGTTTTCTCCAGTTCTCATATATACCCTTAGCATGATACAGGCCATATGAGTTTATCTTATCCCATTTCATGGATTTTCGCGATTCATCCGTTACAACTTTATATCGTTCGATTTCAGATTTCTTCTTCTCTCCGCTCCAATCGGCGTCTGAAAACGGCTCGGAATTATCACACCACAAAGCATCTGTACCACTGTCTATTATCTCTTCCCTACACTGCCTCCAATATATATCTCTTGCATTCTTATCAAATGCATCATATACATTTGAATTCGGAAGGAGCATGTTCTTCTCTGCGAACTCTTTATAATCCTCCGAATCGGAACTCATATTCGGCCAGATGCTTACCATGAAATGTACATTCTTTGCATGCAACCCCTTTATAGTACTCTTAAGATCGGGATATCGGTTTTTATCAAATCTCTTCTCTCCCCAAAGTCCTTCTTCCCAGCTGTGCCAATCCTGAACGATACAATCTATCGGTATGTTTCTGTTTCTGAATGTTTCAGTGATGCTTTCAAGTTCCTCTGCGGATCTATAGCGTTCTTTACTCTGAATATATCCGAACGCCCAACGCGGAAGCATAGACGGTTTTCCCGTAAGCTGATGATAAAGCTTAACGAGATCTTTTATATTCTCACCCAGAAAAACATAGTATGAAAGCTCCTCTGTACTGTCTATAAAAAACTCTATCGAATTTTCTTCCGACTTAAATATCTGGCAGCTCTCGGAATCTATCAGCATTCCGTAGTGCCCGGTCGTTACAAGGAACGGGATTGCTATACGCATATTGGATTCATAGAGATACTCCGTATGATTTCTGTAATCGAATACCCCGTCTTCATACTGTCCCATACCAAGCAGCATTTCACTTTCACCGATATTAAACCTGAGTTTTACCGAATACATTTCCCTTGAAGGAATGCTCTTCACGGTTTCCGTATATGATACTTCGCCGTTAGCGGTCATTTTCTTTTTGAATCCGCTCGTGTCGGAAATGTAACTGAATTCCGTCTGAGGAGCAATCTTTACATCCATCTGCTTCAGAACACAGTTTCCCTTCCAGTCGAAACCAAGCGGTTCACTGTAGGTTTCGGTTCCATCCAACTGATATGAAACATGTATTATTCCTTCCGCTATCTCTTCAACAATCCTGTCCATCTGTTATCCCTTCAACGCACCAGCTGTCATACCCGATACAATGTACTTTTGTCCTATCAGATATACTATAAGTACCGGAAGACTTGTGAGGAAAATATCCGCACATACAAGATTCCAGTCCTTGTAATACATTCCGAAGAAATTATATACCGAAAGAGTCATCGGCCACTGCTCTGTCTTATTTAGGAAGTAGAGCGGTGACACAAATTCATTCCATGTATTAAGGAATGTAAGAACCGCAGCTGTAGCAACCGCCGGTCTGAGCAGCGGAAGCATTATATAGAAAAACAGCTTTATCGGTCCACACCCGTCTATTACAGCAGCTTCGTCAAGCTCCACCGGAACTTTCGATACAAATCCGTGTATAAGAAATGTCATAAACGGAAGCTGCATTGCTGTGTAAAGCAGTATTATTCCTATAACCGTATTGTTTAAATGAAGGAACTGCAGCACCTTTGTAAGTGCAACATAGTTTATCGGAAGTGTTATTCCGAGAACTATGAACATATAAAAAACTCTGTTAAGCTTTGACTGATTTCTTGCAAGAACATATGCCGCAAGCGATGCAAGAAGAACACAGAGTATAGTCGATCCTCCCGCATATATAAGACTGTTTATAAATGATCTGAGGAGCTTACCCTTCTGAACAACCGTAACAAAATTTTCAAGTTTTATCGGATGTGGCAGCATAAGATTCATGGATGCCGCTGACTTCTTGTCCTTAAAGGCATTGAAAGTTATAAGGAGCAGCGGTATAAGACATATCAATGAAAACAGCCACGCAATTATGTTACGGATAATTGATTGAGTTATCTGCTTATTTTTCATTATTCAACCACCTCATTCCGCGTCATGATCCTTATCATAAAGTAGCCTACTATGATCATAATTATAAACATTACAGATGAAAGTGCCGTACCTACAGCATACTGTCCTGTTCCGAACTTCTTAAATACAGCCGTATAGAGAACCTCTGTTGTGTCTTTTCCCGGTCCTCCGTTGGTAAGTGCATAAACCATGTCAAATACTTTCATACCGTATATAACATTAAGTACCGTCGTGGTTGTAAGCGTTGGAATAAGAAGCGGAAGTGTTATATATCGGAATTTCTGCCATGCACCCGCACCGTCTATCGCAGCCGCATCATAGTATTCCGGAGATATAGACAGAATACCCGCTATAAGTATTGTCATGATGTATCCGACACCTCTCCAGATATCTACAGCCATTACCGAACCGAATGCAAGATCCGGAGATACCAGCCACTTCTTTGCAAGGAAATCCAAACCTATCGACCTGAAGAATGTATTTAAAAGGCCGCTCTTCGGATCCAGTATCGACTTAAATATCATGCCTATGATAAGAGTTGACAGTACCGAAGGCATAAATACAATTCCACGATGCATATTTAAAAGCTTGATCTTCTTGGTAAGAAGAAGTGCCAGTGCAAGTCCGATCAGAGTCTTCATAACCGTAGTAATAACGGTAAATGCCAGAGTATTCATTATGATCTTTAAGTAATTTTCATCGAGCGAGAAAACCGTTTTGAAGTTTTCAAATCCCACAAAATGCAATTCATCGGAATATGCCGACCAGTTAGTAAAGGAATAGCACACGCCGATCACACCGGGCAGAAAGAATAATACAAAATATATAATGAGCGCCCCTGCAGCAAAATATGTAGGATATATTTTTCTTTTATTCATATCAGATACCCTTTCCAAAATGGGGTTGCTTAAGCACCTTAAGCAGCCCCATATATTTACAAGTTATCATTCGATATTTACTGCCATGCCGGATCGGATGCAGCCTTTGCCTGCTCCTCACGCAGCTTATCAATATCCTGAAGTACTTCTTCAGGTGTCATTTCTCCGAGGAATAATGCTGACATATCTTTTCCTATATCCATCCATGCAGGGTTGTAATACTTAACTGATGCCTGGAATACCGCAACCTTATTAGGATATCTGTCATAGAAATCCTGTACTACATCAGAGTAAGCTGACGGAGCATTTGTATAAGGCAGCTGATTGAACTTAGCAACATTTTCTGTCATATATGCAAGGCTTTCATCCGAAGCCATGAACTCGAGATACTTCTTTGCAGCTTCTACATTCTTTGATCCAGAGAATATAAATCTTGAAGGTCCGCAGTAGTTAACATTGAGTGACTGATTATCACACAATGGATTTACGAAGAAACCTATGTTATCTGCCGGGAAGCTTGAGTCAGCCGCATTAACTTCCGCACCGAGTCCCTGATTGTAAAGAACCATAGCGTACTCTCCGCTTGCGATGGCTGCAGGTGCATCCGCATACTGATTTGACATGTAATTGTCACCGAAGTAACCCTTATCAGCCATTTCCTTAAGCTGTGCAAACATAAGTGTAAGCTTTTCGTTGCCTGCAAATGTAGCTGTATTTGCATTAAGTGCATCAGGATATCCCTGATCTGCCTGAGTTGCAGTTATTGCAGCTTCAGTCCAGCATACGTGATGCCATCCGTCAGATACACATTCGTAAATAGGGATAATATCTGCTTCCATAAGCTTATCACATACTGCACAGAATTCAGCGTAATTTGTAGGAATCTCAAGACCATGCTCTTCAAACATTGAAATATTATATCCTACTGCCCAGCAGGCTGATACATCCTGTATAGGCTGTCCGTAAAGCTTTCCGCCTACTGACAGTTCAACTGCTGCCGCAGGATCTACGTTGCCTGCCCAGCTTTCACCCGACAGGTCTATTGCATTTTTCTCAACATTAAACTGTGTAACTATACTGAACTGCGAGCTCTGTCCCGCGAAAATATCAGTACACTCGCCTGAATTGATCTTAGTCATGAGAAGACTCTCATACTGATCGGACGGAACAATCTGGTAATCGATCTTAATACCGGTCTCTTCGGTAAACTTCTCACCCAGTTCCATCTCTGCATCCTGAATCCAGTCCTGGCTTGCCATAAATGTAATAGTTACATCTTCATCCGAACTTGCAGCCGGCGCTTCAGTCTCTGCTTTCTCTGTTTTTGCTTCTGTAGCCGCTTCTGTTTTTTGAGCTGTTGTCTCAGGTTCGGCTGTTCCTCCGCAGCCTGAGAGAAGCCCTGTTATCATTGCTAAAGATAATGCCGAAACAATAAATTTCTTTTTCATCTTACCCTCTCCTTCTACATTACATATAACCTCTAAACCATTTGACAATCGATTGTTTCTGTGACTATTATAAATTAATCTTTCTATTCATCGAATGGATAAAAACGGACTGAACTATGTATATTTTTTACCGCATACATATGTTTATTTTTCTTATGGGTGTATCATAATGGGGCATAATAAAAAAAGTGTACAGACAACTTTATTACTGGTGTTTTTCCTTCTTACCGTAATCATTTTCGGCGCATATATAGGCTATTTCCTGAGTTCCGAATCCAGCAAACTTAAAACACAGGCTTTCAAAACAGTCACCAGCGATGCTCAGACCATATCCACATTTATGGATGAGGAAATCAGCAGTGTCAGTTCGGTTATTCAGAATATTGCCTATTCCAATCTTGTCCGTGATCACTTCCTGACTTATCTCAACAAACCTTCATCTAACGGAAACGGAAACTATTCCGGCATGCAGAACCTCAAGGAGCTGACTGACGTACTTACAGCCATCATCGGTCCTTCCAGGTCTGTGGATCAGATATATCTTTATTCATTGGACAAGGGTTGCGTCGGCGTCGGGCTTGATAATTTCAATTCAACCGAGATAAGCGTTACCGAACAACCCTGGTATGAATCCCTTTCAGAAAATGAATCCAATAAACTTATATTCTGCGACCAGAATTCCCATCTGAAGAAATACTTTACTTATGAAGAGGGTTCGTCTTTCCTCACCATATGCTCGTTTTACCAATCCACCTTTTACAAACCCCAGGGTGTAATCGAAGTTAAGCAGTCTCTGGCATCCCTTACAACAAAACTTAACAAGATTGGCACCGGAACATATAAAGAAAGAAAATATGTCTATGACAAAAACGGCGTACTGGTATATAGCTCCCACGCGGATAATGATACAGCCGGTTATTTCAATGTGCTCAGATCCGGTGACACTGAAAATACGGATTCTGTCCGTCATATAACATATGATGACGACACCCACCTGTTCGCGATAACCTCATCCTATTCGGGATTTACAACTGTCATAGCTATTAAGAACCATGACATATATGTTCCTGTTTTTGATTTTATCAAGGCTAACCTTCTTATCTTCTTTATATTTGTCTTATTCACACTGTTGCTGTCGTACGTTGTTTCAAAAGTAATAACCTCTCCCGTCAAGAAAATGTATACCAACATAGAGTCTCTTCATACCGACGAGGAGAATATATTGAATGATTCTCTGGAAGACATAAATACCAACATCATCGAGCTGGATTCACTGTATTCCGCAGTTGTCACCATGCATGAGAAGACCAAGGAATCCATCAAGCGTGAGATAGCTCTTAATAATCAGAATCTTCAATCACAGATACTCGCACTTAACTCCCAGATGAATCCACATTTCCTGTATAATTCCCTCGCAACCATTTCAGCGATGGCCGACGAAGGAATGAATACGGAAGTTATAAATATGTGCCAGACCATATCGCGTATTCTCAGATACATTTCATCCGATAAGGAACATCTGGTTTCTATAAGAGAAGATGTAAGTCATGTAAAGGATTATCTTGAATGCATGAAAATGCGTTACGGAGACGATCTTATATACAGCATAAATCTGCCTGACGAGATGACCGAACTTAAGATACCAAAGCTCTGCCTGCAGCTCATAGTGGAGAACTCAATCAAGTTTGCAACAAAGGGAGTTAAGGCTCCATGGAAAATAGATGTTACCGGGCATATCACCGAAACTCATTGGGAGATAACGGTAAAAGACAACGGTCCCGGTTTTTCCGAAGAAGATCTCGCGGAACTGAACCGGAAGATTGCCGAGATAAATAATAACAGATTTCTTCCGAGTCTGGAAATAAACGGAATGGGACTGTTGAATATATATATACGTTTCAAACTGCTTTACGACGGAAAACATATATTCAAAATAGAAAATAACGAAACCGGAGGTGCTCTGGTTACCATCGGCGGTGAACTTGAATGATCTGTTCAACGACAGAATTAATACGGTAATATGACTTCTTTGGCAAAACGGAGGACATAGTATGACAGATAACAGATATCCCGTAATCATAGTAGAAGACGAAAATCTCATAGCAAAAAATATTGCCAAGCATATTGAAGCGGAAAATCCGAACTTCAAGGTGGTCGGTATTTATTCCAACGGTGAAGATGCACTGAATGCCATAAGAGAACAGCCGCCCGCTGTTGTTTTTACAGACATTTCCATGCCCGTCATGACCGGGCTGGAACTTGCAGCCGAAATATACAGGACCATGAGCCATATCAAATGCGTTATCATAACAGGATATGCGGATTTCGAATTTGCCCGCCAGGCCATGCATTATGACGTAAAAGACTATCTTCTGAAACCTCTGGATAAAGAAGAACTACATCATGTGCTTAAGAATCTGGAACTGTCCTTAACAGATATATCCAGCAGGATGCATTCCGAAAACAGCAGCGATTCGGCAAAATCTCCTGAAGAGATAGTCACTTTGGTGAAGGACTATGTCAAAAATCATTATTCGGAAGAGATCGATCTTAACTCCATTGCACGAGCCCTGGGCTTTTCATCTTCATACCTTACCAAGGTATTTAATAAAGTCGAAAATACAACCCCGTCCAAAGTTATAAGGAGTTACAGAATGGGTATAGCCAAACGGCTGCTTAATGACAACAACCTGACCATACAGCAGATTGCGTCTCATGTCGGATATAACGATCCGTTTCATTTCAGCAAATCCTTTAAGCAGACCTTCGGTATAAGTCCGACACAGTATAAGCTCGAAATTCAAAGCAGTAACGAAGAAAAAGAGAAGTAGCTTCGCAGCGGAAGCATACTTCTCTTATATAAAAATACAGGAAGTTTAGTAACCTTTATAAATTTCGGCAGGGCACAATACCCTTATCCTAATCCCAAAGCTGAGTCCAGTCGTCTGCACCCGGCCACAGGAAAACCTGTCCTTTTACAAGGCGGCAGTTTTTATCTGCTTTCGCCAAAAGGATCATCTCCTCATCGGTAAGAGGATCTTCTGTCGTGCATTTCAGATTTGATATATACTGAGCTTCTTTTACCGAGAACGGAATCGGACACATTCCTCTTTGTACCGCCCACTTCAGGCATACTACAGCAGGATGTATATTATGATTCCCGGCAACTTTAATAACCTCTTCAAGTTCCGTATCTGCAACATCTTCGGAAGTCCTGTCTCTCTCTGGTCTGCTCGGAGATCCTATAGGACAGAATCCGATCGGAACGATTCCCTTACTTATCGCATAATCAAACAATTCCTGCTGCTGGAACGAAGGATGACACTCCATTTCCAGTGCTGCCGGTTTAATCCTGCAGAGCGGCAGAACCTTCTCAAGCTTTGAAACCGTCATGTTAGACATACCTATAGCTTTAACCAGACCGTCATCCACAAGCTTTTCACACTGTTTCCATGTATCCATGAATTCATCTACGGAAAACGGCTTGGAATCCGGGTTTCTCGAATCTCCGTCACATCCCGGAGCATGATAATTCGGGAACGGCCAATGTACAAAATATAAATCTATATATTCAAGTCGCAGATCTTTGAGACTCTTTGTACAGGCTTTCTTTACTTCACGATGCTGATCGTTCCAGACCTTCGAAGTAACGAACAGTTCTTCACGACTGACAACCTTCTCTTCCAGAAGCCGTTCAATCACTTCTCCTATCCTGTCCTCATTCTGATATACAGATGCACAGTCAAGCATTCTGTAACCTGCTTTGACCGCTCCGTACACAGCTTCCGATATCTGTTCCGGCGAATACTTGTCGGAACCGAAAGTGCCGAGTCCCATAGCCGGCATAATCGCTCCGGTATAGAGCTTACGCACAGGAACCTTTGTCACATCTATTTTTTCTCCCATACGGCTGCTCCTTTATCTCTCGTTCTGATCACCGAATACAACCGCAACCTTGCCACACTTTCCTGAAGCCATAAGAGCATAGGCATCTCCGGCATGTCTTACATCATATTCATGAGTGATGAGTTCATCCGGATGAATACCCCAGCGAACAAGTCTGTCTACAAGTTCTTCCATTCTCCAGAGTGATGTTACCCATGAACCGTATATAGTCTTCTGTCCGTGAATGATGTCAGGACTCGGATTAAAATTACATGTACCGCCTTCACCGACAAATGCAATCTTGCCGTAATCATGTGCAGCTCTTATGGCAAGCTGTCTTCCGGCATCTGAAGCAGAACAGTCAATCGACTTTTCAACTCCTCTTCCGCCTGTACACTCTATTATCTTTTCAAGCGTATCATCACCCGGCTTAAATACGTTATCGACAAGACCGAGCTTTTTCGCAAGCTCTATGCGGTAATCGTTCATCTCAACACCGATAAGCTGATTTGCTCCGAGAGCTTTACACAGCATAAGTGTTGCAAGACCGACAGGGCCGAGACCTGTAACAAGAACAGCATCATTTCCGCTGATACCTATCTTCTCGATAGCTTCGTATACCGTACCGAATCCACAGGCAACCTGTGCTCCGTCCTTATATGTAAGCTCATCCGGAAGTGCGATGAGATCCTTCTCATCGGCAAGAATGTATTCGCCCATTCCTCCGTTTCTCTGCCATCCGTATGCAGCACGGAAAGGACTGGTACATGAAATGTAATAACCTCTTCTACAGTTGTTACATACTCCGCATCCGGAAATATGATATACGATTACTCTGTCACCCTTCTTAAATCTCTTAAGACCTTCGCCCTCTTCCACGATAAGTCCGCAAGGCTCATGTCCTGCGATCATGCCCGGGATATATCCCTCAGCACCTTTTCCCGTATGCTCTCTGTATATACATCTGATATCACTTCCGCAGATAGTAGTAGCCTTTGTCTTAATAACAACCTGACCGAATCCCGGTGTCGGAATATCAAATTCTTTCAGTTCTACTGTTGAATTACCGGGCAGTATAGCCCCCATCATCTTTGCCATTGTTTTGATCTCCTTTACTCTCTTACTCTTATAATTATGGTATATCTATACGACTCCCTTACGGAGTATTATATTTGCATAAAGTGCTTTCTCCGATGTCATAATGACCGCACACGACTTCTCTCTCGTCTGATCGTAGAACTTCCATTTGTTGATCTCTTCAAATGCTTCTGCGCCGCGTTCATCGTACTTTGCAACTATTTCCTTATACTCATCCCAGATCGGTGTCTCAAGCTTTCCCACGTCACCCGGTTCCAAAGCCATAAGAACACACGGAGCATGCATCTCACCGTTTCTGTCAGGATATGTATCCAACGGAAATACTTTCAGTATTGCATCCAGAATCTCCGGAACCCCATGTCCGTCAAGTCTTATCACCGGCTTCCCGAATGAATGTCCCGGGAAATTCCCGTCTGCTATGGTTATCTCATCTGTGTGTCCCATCTCCGCCAACACCTTTAGTAGTTCCGGCGACAGGATAGGTGGTATCCCTTTTAACATAGTTGTTCTCCTTTCATATTGTTAGAGCGAAACGTTTCGCTCTACGTGAATCATTATTACACCTGGATTTCATAATGTCAATATGTATTTTTTAAATTTTAATAACCGAAACGTTACACTTATTAAGCTATTGCATAGCAGCGCACATATATTTTATCAGGAACACCTTTAAAGCACGCCCATGTATGCATATTAAAAACACCCTCCTGCCGGTACGAGGGTGCATATCAATCCGGCACGAGGGTGCTTTTTCTGTTTACAGTTTTTTTATTGATTTTCCTTCAACGATTCTGGTGCTGAGGGATATTTCCATCGGCATTTCAAGAGATCCGCTCTCAATCCGCTCAAGCAGCAGCTCAACCGCTTTCTTACTCATCTCCTCCAGCGGCTGTTCAACCATATATACCGGCGGATTGATCAGATGAAAGATAATCTGATCATCAAAGCCCATAACCGATATATCTTCGGGACACTTGAAGCCCAATTCGTTTATGGCCATCATCGCACCGAGTGTGATCTCATAATTATCTATAAATACGGCCGTTGGCGGATCCTTCAGTTCAAGAAGGGATTTCATGTTTTCATAGCCCCAGGCAAGTGAATGTTTCCCGAGACGTACATATTCCTTATTAACCTTTATATGTGCCTTCTCGAGTGCTTCCGTGAAACCCGCATAACGCTCCCGGCCCGTATATTCTCTTTTAGATGCAATGATTGCTATCTTCTTATGATTGTTCTCGAGAAGAACCTGCATCGCTCTCATAACCGCTCCCCTGTTGTCTATCTTGACACAGTCAAAAGAGCCGTCAGAAATCGCCCTGTCCAGAAGAACAACAGGAACATTTTTCTTAAATGTACCATCGAGAAAAGCCGCTTTCTCAGAAACAGGTATAACTATAATACCATCAACTTTTTTACTGAGCAGATACTTAACGTTCTGTTCTTCAATCTCTTCGTCATTATTTGAATCGCATATGAGCATTCCGTACTTGTGGCTCCTGAGTATCTCACTCAGATAATGCAGAAGTTGGCCGGAGAAAGGACTGCTGACATTATGCACAAGTATTCCCACCGTTCTGGTCTTACTCGTAACAAGTCCTCTTGCTATCTCATTTACCTCATAATGAAGATCACGTATCGATGCTTCGATCTTCGCTCTGTTCTCGGGCAGAACATTTCCGCCGTTCAGATATTTTGAAATTGTAGCAAGCGATAGTCCCGTCTGCTCTTTTATATCACGAATAGTTGCTGCCATTTAACCCATACTCTCCATATTGATCTATTTATATAATTCGGCTTTAATATCATAATCGGAAATCGCCGTTACCGGAATATCCGGCTTAAGGCCTATTCTCTCATCCAGATAACTGCATGTCCTTGAGTAACCGTCATCTCCGCTTCTGTCTATACTATACAATTGGATCGTGTCATCTTCAAGTGCCTGAAATCCGTGTCCCAGACCTGCGGGGATCAGAACCGCCAGTGCATTTTCGGCAGAAAGCTCTATTTTCTCCCATTTGAGATACGTAGATGAATCTTTCCTCAGATCCACGATATAGTCCGCTCCACGCCCGCGTATTACCGCCACCAGCTTACTCATGGGACTGCTTTTATCCCGGAAATGTATCCCAAAAAAGGTACCTTTCTCAGGCATGGTATAAACTCTTGTCTCCTTCGGTACAAACCCTGTCTCCCTGAAACTTTCTTCATACGCAGCCGTCATCATCCCTCTGTTATCGATACGCGATCTAAGCTTTATCACAAGAGCTTCATCAAATATTCTTCTGACTATTTCCATCGCTGCCCTCTCCATCTTCCGGATTACTCTCCGGTCTTCATAATTTCCCAAAATACTATCGAACTTGCAGCCGCAACATTCAGTGAATCCACATTATGCTTCATGGGAATCCTGACCACATAATCACTTGATCCGATAACTTCATCCGATAATCCAAAGCCTTCGTTGCCAAGTATCACGGCAAGTTTTTCTTCTTTCTTAATATTCGGATTGTCGATATTTACCGAGTCATCGGAAAGTGCCATGGCCGCGGTCTTAAATCCCATATCATGCAGTGAATGTATATACACATCACTGTCTTTCTTACCGAGCTTAATCCAAGGGACCTGAAAAACCGTACCGACGCTCACTCTCGAAGCCCTTCTGTATAACGGATCACTGGAAGAATCGGTAAGCACTACCGCCTCTATTCCAAGAGCTGCAGCAGATCTGAACATTGCACCGATATTGGTCGGATTCTCCACATCATCAAAAACCGCAATTCTATGGCAGCCGCTTATAACATCACTGAGCCCGGGCTGCTGTCTTCTCTTCATAAGTGCAAGAACTCCGCGTGTGATATTGACTCCCGTCATTCCCGCAATGGTCTCATAATCCGCTGTATATACGGGAACACTTATATCATCTTCCGGTTCAGAATCCGTCCGGACTCTTTTTTCTATGATATTTTTAAACTTTTCACACATTTCGTCCGCCAGGCGATCGATCATCACAAAAGATCGTGGTTCATACCCGGCTGCCAGTGCTCTTTCTATCACCATAGGACTTTCCGCAACAAAAAGGCCGAGCTCCGGCTCAAAATAGTGCAGGAGCTGGCCTTCATTGTTGCTGAAATAAAGTTCGAGTTCGGGGATGCTCCGCACTCCCGATTCCGTGTTAAAATTGATCAGATTAAATGTCATTTTTCACCCAAAAGTTTCTTTACTTCATGAATACAAAGCTTTCAAATTCAAAGAGTCCTCTGCCCTTGAAATAATCTGCCATCCATCCCTTATAATCGGTCTCGAATGTGAAGTAAACAGCGTGGCGTCCCGTAACTGCTTCGACAACCGCGGTTATAACTTCATCGTCATGGCCGATCTCCACACTTCCGATTTTCTTACCGACAGTCTTGCAGGTTTCAAGCTTATCCGCAGAATCAACTCCGTCGATATAAATATTCATTCTGCAGTTTGTTCCCATTCCGCGAACCTTGGCCGCAAATTCCATAGTCTTGCTTCCGAAGTCGTCCCCGAAATCGAAATATCTGTAACCGATAATTGTCTCTGTCGTAATATTTCTTATAAATCTTGAGAACACATTTCTCTCTGTAATAAATGCATCACCAGTCAGAACACATGCAATATCCGCATCGGTTATCTGATAAGGATTAAGTGCATCCTCAAAACCAAGGCAGGTGGTCTCGACCATAGGAATGGTTCCGTCCGGAAGTATCTCTATCTTCTCGACACATCCGCGTCTCGACATGATGGTTCCGTTGGTCATTCTGTGATAGAAGATATACCACTGACCGTTAACATTCATAATGGAACCGTGATCGTTTCCACCCGGATAATCCACGCCGCTGTCAATGATATAACCCCTGAACCTGAACGGTCCCTTCGGGCTGTCGGACGTAGCATATGCAAGTTTAGGACAATCGTTCGGTGAATAGATCATATAATAGGTATCACCGACCTTTCGCATGGATGCTGCTTCAAAGAAACATTTCTCATCAGTATCAAATCCGTCCTCCGGACGAGGTTTGCTTGGTATAAAATCTTCGATTATGCTTCCTTCAATAACCTCATACATGTTATCCGGATTAAGCTCTGCAAGCTCTGACTTAAGATATCCGCAATAAATATATGCCTTTCCGTCATCATCCACAAAAACAGCCGGATCGATAAAAATCCCGTCGTTAAATGCACCTGCCGGAAGTTTTCCCGTATATGTCGACATGAACTTAAAAGGTCCTTCAGGCTTATCACTTACGGCAACACACCCCTTCTGATTCTCAATATATGCATAGAGATAATACTTTCCGTCCTTCTCTACAACGTCCGGCGCAAAGAGCTTGGACGGATTTACCGTATAGTCTGTATCTGATTCATAATCTCTTGTCTTTCCGACTCTGAATATATCACCATGACATACCCATTCGTTAGGATTCGAAACCGGTGCACTCCAGCATTTAAGCACACAGTCACAGAACTCTCCGTTTCCTGCCTTATCATGTGAACCGTATATATATACTCTGTCTCCGAATACTCTGGGCTCACCGTCCGGAATATATTCCCACTTAGGTAAATATGGATTTGCCATAACATTTATCTCCTTCATAAGCTGTAATTGACGGGCGAAGCGTTTCATCCGCCCAACCATTTCAGTTTACCATACATCTTCCCGTATTTCAGCTTTTTTGTTGATGATTTTACTTTATAGTGATAAAATATTTTTCGATTGAGCCTGTTTGGGGGCTCATAATTCAATAAATTCGGAGGTTATTATGAACGAGATTCCATACAAGATATATCTTGAAGAAAACGAGATGCCTAAGCAGTGGTATAACGTACGCGCCGATATGAAGAAAAAGCCTGCTCCTATCCTTAATCCGGGCACACTTAAGCCTATCACTCTTGAAGAACTTACACCTATATTCTGTGAAGAACTCGCAAAGCAGGAGCTTGATGATACAACGGCTTACTTTGACATTCCTGAAGAGATAAGAAATTTCTATAAAATGTACCGCCCGTCACCGCTTGTAAGAGCATACTGCCTTGAGAAGAAACTCGGCACACCTGCTCATATCTACTACAAGTTCGAAGGCAACAATACCTCAGGAAGCCACAAGCTGAATTCAGCTATTGCTCAGGCATATTATGCTAAGAAGCAGGGGCTCAAGGGTGTTACTACCGAAACAGGTGCCGGTCAGTGGGGAACTGCACTTTCTATGGCATGTTCATATTTCGACCTGGACTGTCAGGTATATATGGTTAAGGTTTCTTATGAGCAGAAACCTTTCAGACGTGAGGTAATGAGAACATACGGTGCAAAGGTTACACCTTCTCCTTCAATGACTACAGAGATCGGTAAGAAGATCAATGCCGAGTTCCCGGGAACAACCGGAAGTCTCGGATGTGCAATATCGGAAGCTGTTGAAGCTGCTACCACTCAGGAAGGTTACCGTTACGTACTCGGTTCCGTTCTGTCTCAGGTTCTTCTTCATCAGTCCGTAATCGGTCTTGAGACCAAGACAGCACTTGATAAGTACGGAATCAAAGCAGATATGATAATCGGATGTGCCGGCGGCGGTTCCAACCTCGGCGGTCTTATCTCTCCTTTCGCAGGTGAGATACTTCGCGGAGAAGCAGATTACGAGATCATCGCAGTTGAGCCTGCATCATGTCCGAGTCTTACAAGAGGAAAGTATGCATATGACTTCTGCGATACCGGTAAGGTATGTCCTCTTGCCAAGATGTACACACTCGGAAGCGGATTCATTCCATCAGCCAACCATGCAGGCGGTCTCAGATATCACGGCATGAGCAGCGTAGTTTCAGAGCTTTACGATCAGGGAATCCTCAAGGCAAGAAGCGTTGAGCAGACCAGCGTATTTGAAGCAGCTGAAATGTTCGCAAGAGTTGAAGGTATACTTCCTGCACCTGAATCAAGTCATGCTATCAGAGTCGCTATAGATGAAGCACTTAAGTGCAAGGAAACAGGCGAGGCTAAGAATATCGTATTCGGACTCACCGGAACAGGATACTTCGATATGGTTGCATATCAGAAGTACAACGATGGAGAGATGTCGGATTACATCCCTACAGACGAAGAACTTGCAAAGTCACTGAACAACCTTCCAAAGGTAGACTAAGAACTATAGTTTATATATAAAAATATTTAAAGCCCGGGCACAGGCCGGTGCGTGCATCAGAGGCGGTTTTCGCCGGCTGATGCGCGACATCCGGATGTGTCCGGGCTAATTATTTATCAAGTCGCATAAAATATTATCTGTTCTCCTCGATGTACTCATCCACCTTCACTTTAAGGTCTTTGTACATACATGGTCCTGCCGTAAGTATTACCTTGTGGAACTCAACCGGATCAAATCTGCTTCCAAGCTTCTTCTCGGCATATTCTCTCATACCGTTCATCTCATTATATCCCTGTGAATAACTGAGAAGTAATCCCGGATCCTGTGCCAGGAATGTGTCGTAATTCTGCTGAGCGAAGTTTGCATCCCATCCCTGAGATGTCATATATTCAGCGACCTTTTCAACATCCCATCCTTCATAATTTATTCCGAGATCCATTCTCTCCTGAGATAAATATCCGAACTCTGCGCTAAGATAACATATCTTTGCTATAGTCTCATCCTCATCCGTTCCCGGAAAATCAAAATCATAATATGTATTGTAACTGCTGTATACTGCCCATCCTTCAAGATATCCAAGTGAGTATGCTGATTTTCTCAGCGGATTCGGATCTGTAGACATGAAGTAATTAAACTGGAACATGTGTCCCGGGCAGCCTTCATGTGCAAGCGTCAGCCACTTATTCTCGGGATGATTTACATTTGCACGGATCACGTTATTCTCAAGATCATCGAATGCCGGATGCATATAGTAAGCCAATGTGTTGGTCATGATATCCGACAGAACCGGTGACAGATAGCTTGCATGGAACTGAATCTCAGGTAATTCCGGATAATTGCTCAGTGTTTTCTCCTCGATTTTCTTCAGTGCATCAGGCACTTCATTCTGATCGAAATCACCAAACAACGTTCCGTTTGCAACATGCTCAGTATAATACTGATATACTTCCGGCTTATTCTGTATGATCATAGACATCTCTGTATTGATCTGTGCTATTCTGTCATCAAATTCAGCTATCAGTTCATCACCTGTTTTATCCGATCCCGCAAAATACGGAATGATATATTCATTGTAATATTCCTTACCATCAGGATAATTTGCAAGACCACCCTTTACAGATGCCTTACCCTTATTAGCCGAAACTGTCTTCTTAATGGTCTCGATACCTTCAAAAACATATTGAATGGCTTCTTTATCTTTTTCCTTATAAGACGCCTTCTCTTCTGCCGTAAGGAAGTCAGCTTCATCTACCTTTCTGTCAAACTCCTGAATAAGATAATGATTATCCTTATCCGCAAGAAATGTATCACACTGACCTATAACTACATCCGCCATACCATCCTGCATAGCATAACCCTGCTCGGCTCTCCAGTTCTCTATCTTGCAGGAATAATCAACCAATTCCGGAAATGTTTCCATAAGAGTTATATAATCATCTATATCCTGCTTCTCACGGAATAAATACTCCGCTAAGTTTGTACCGATATTTGACTGAAGCCCCCTTACCGGATAGAACTGTTCCGAATACTTTGCATACTCATATGACTTAAGTGAAAGCTCAAGGCTGCTCTTCTCCGTAAGGAATGTAAAGTATTCCTCCTCTGTAAGAGAAGCTCCCTCAAACTTCATAAGACGGTCATATCTTTCCTGAGTCTTCTTTCTTCCCTGTTCAAAACTTTCTTCCGGTGAAAGACTCAGATCATCTGTTGTCCAATATGCCTTGGCTGGTCTTTCGATTCCGAATGCCGAAAGATCCTTTATGCTTGTATGATATCCTTCCGTTGAAGACAGCATATCTTCCGTAAATGCATCTTTTATATACTGTTCAAATTCTTCATTCTCTGTTTCGGCATAAACTGTGGCTGTTGATGCTTCTGTGGCTGACTGCGTGGTTGCCGCACCCTTAGCCGGTTCTGAACATCCCGCAACCGAAAGCATCATAGCTGCCGCAAGCATAATCCCCAATGTTTTTTTATAAATCTTCTTAATCATTCTTCTTTCCCTCCGAACCGTTTTTTTTAGCTTTTTCGATATTCTTTTTTCTGGTTCGTGGTATCGGCCGTCCAGAACCCTTTCCTTTTTTTTCCTGATATTCCCGCCAAAGCCTATCCATTGTCTGTTTGGCAAAATCATTTTGGATTCCTATCATAAAATACGCCCTCGCTCTCCTTCACACATTCTTTTTGTATTTTTATTACACCGTGATAATAAATCAAACATTTATATAAAATGAAAAACCTGTTGTGAACGGTTATGACTTTGTCGTGAATTGTACGAAAAAAGTCCGAAACTTCAATAGCCGTTTCCTATACGCAGTAAAGCGCCCGGTTTCAAACCGGACGCTCTGCGGATAAAGATTCCTGATGAGAATTATACTTTTTTGACCGGAACAAGCTCTATATATCCCCTGTCCCCTCGTGGCTCAAGTTGTATCCGAGGGTTTGTAACATCCCACTTGTATCCAATAAACTCAGGATTATATTTCTTTTCAGCTTCCCAGATCTCATTGATAGCCGCAACATAATTCTCCTCCTTAAAAGGCTCTCCTCTGAAAAGAAGATATGTCGCCTCCGGAAGATCTATAATCTCAAATCCTTCCGGAACGCTTCCGCCATAATCCTCTTCAACTTCCACACCCTGAACATAAATATTTGTAACAGGCTTTCTCATTGTCTCCGGAAGCCACATACATACAGGCTCTCCGCTTATGGACTTTATACTTGTAAGCAGGCCCCATACATCGCAGCCTACTTCCTCACAATAGCTGAAATACTCGTCAGCTTTTACTCCGCGCTTAATTATTACTTTTCTCGCAGGCTTTTCTATAACCTGAATAAATACATTTCTGATCTCGCTCATATCGCTCATTTTCCTTTCTTCATTGATGATAAGATTTGGTGTGAAGAGCCAGATCGGAATCGGACATAAGGCATATTCTTTTGGATTACAGCCAAATTCACGTCTGAATGCCCGCTGATATCCGTCTACGCTTCCGAATCCCATATCCATGGCGACATCGAGAACTGACAGCTTCTCATCTCTCAGTCTCAGAGCAGACTTTGACAGTTTAAGGCGCCTGATATAAACCGCCGGTGTCATTCCCAGATGTTTTTCAAAAAGTCTCCTTGCATACCAAGGTGAGAAAGAAGAGCATCTTGCAAGATCCGCTATAGTTATTTCTTCGTTTATATGTTCACTTATGTAATCCTGCATTACTCTTACTGCATCTCTTTGTCCGTCCATTGGCTCATCTCCTTATGAGCGTATATTAGCAAAATTCATATTATTAATTCTCGACTATTTTTGCTCTTCTGATTTCGATTCGAATTTATATACCAGCTGCCGTTCTATATCCTCGTCATTTACCTTGACCCTGTATCTTCCGTTTGTTATGGCTATACTATCATCCGGTGCCAGTATATCATGTCCCATCGAGTTATGAAGATTTACTCTTGTATCCACACCGGTAAGCGTCACTTTGGTGTCTTCATTATATCCACCTACAGCCAGCGCTTTCTCTCCCGCGCTTTCAATACGGATTGATGCGGTGCCTATATCTATTTCCGTTTTTCCTTCAAGCGCACCCATTGCACTTGAAGTATCAGCTCCTACATTAAATTCTGCAATAGCATTAAAAATATTCACATAGCTCTTATCGCCTGTCAAGGTTCCCATTCCCACTATCTCAATTCCGTCTCCTAAGAATCTGAACGAACTTCTGGTCATCTTTATCGACGATGATTTTTCCAAGGATCCGACACCCACGCCTCTGTTAAAGGATATGTCTTCTTCTATGCTGCAGTTTGTGATATTTATATCGGACTCCGCATAAAATGCACCGATTCCGACACCAGTATCACCGTTGCACGCTATACGCAATTCACCGCCCTGCACATTAATCTTTCCACCGAATCCCGAACCTATTCCGATTCCCAGAGTTCCTTTTCCGATAACTGTCAGAGTACCTTCCAAAAGGAAATTAATTTCTCCGTGAGTTTTCTTAAGGTCATTTCCTATACCGTAATACTCCTGATTACTCGGTTCTATACGAAGTTCTCCTCCGCCTTCAAGGGTAAGCCTCGCTGATTCCGGTACTTCTATTCCGGTGTTCTTCAGTTCATTATATCCTTCTATAACGAGCGTAACATCAGAGTTCTCGCCCAGTTCTATACACGGCCTGTTCTTTATATTCGAAAGCGAAACATTTTCAAGAGTTACCCTTCCGCTGTAACCTGCCTCGATCCTGATATGCAGATCGGTTTTTATGGACGGCGTTCCGATTATGCTTACGTCATTATATACCATGCCGTCTTCGCCTATTACTATGTCGGTATATTCATCTCTTGCAAGTGTCTGTAATGAGATTCGGTTCGTCTTTCCTGCCACAAAGATCTGCTTGCTCTTTCCGTCAATTCTCTCCTGGGAATAGCTCTTGATCTCATTTATGATCTTCTCGTCTATACGCCCGACGAATTCCGCTTCCGGACGACCTGTATAGAATCCCTGTAAAAGATCCGCACCGAGATGAATGACCGTCCGCAGTTCTTCCGATGACTCGATTCCTTCAGCAAGAGCTTTTATATTATTGCTGTGACAGAATTCTATTATCTCTCTTACGAAATGCTGTTTCTGAGGCTTGTTCTGTATCTCGCTCAGAAGGGACCTGTCTATCTTAACGTAGTTCGGCATATACCTTAAAAGATTACTGATATTGGAATATCCCGTTCCGTAATCATCAACCGCAATCTCTATATTCAGACCGCCAAAGAATGCTTTAAGTTCATCAAGATCCTTTTCGTCAAGTTCAGCCTCTTCGGTAAGTTCAACTACTATTCTGTCCGAATTTTCAGAAAGCCTTTTTGCTATCTCATCAAAGTTATCCACCTTGACTCCCGGGATACTGTTGATGAAAATCTTTGCATTTCCGATCTTATCTTTGCTTTCATCTATTATATCCATGACATTTAAAAATGTCGCACTTTCTATATTCGAAAATCTCCCCTGCATTCCCGCATATTTAAGGATAACAAGCGGATTGATCTTCCGTCTTGTTCCCGAACGCATAAGTGCTTCATACGAATATATACTTCCATCCTCCACACTTACGATAGGCTGGAAATAATAGTTTAGAAGATTTCTTCTGATTATCTCTTCTACCAGATCATAATCCGCCTTCTCGGTTGCCGTCAGGTTCTCATACTCCGCATCCAGCTTTGCAAACTTTGCGGTCTTCATCTCACTTACTTTATCGCGGAGGCTCTTGATCTCCATGACCCTGCGAAGACATTCCAGTCCCTGGGATACAATCTTGATCCATCTGCGATATCTCTCATCTATACTCCGCGGTACATTTCCGTAACTTACTGCTGCATATCCGAAACATGCATTTTCGAAGAATACCGGCGTAAAGAAATATGCTTTCGGTTCATCCGTATAATCCGTAAGTCCCGGCAGCATCTTACTCGTATCAAAGGTTTCTTCTATCCCGACTTTACAGTCTTTGTTACTTCGATTGTAATGAATGGCATGGATCATCTTCTTCGGATATCCTTCGTTCTTCGGCATATCCACCTGTCCAAGACCGGCTATTCCGTCGACCAGACACAGATCAAAACTCTCCGCACCCTTGATCTGGTAAGCATACGAATAGATCGTACTTATATAACCCAGTACATCTGTCTGAATAAGTACGTTGTCACGCATGGAATTGTTGATCGAGTAAAATCCTTCCTCCGATATTTCCGTTTCCCACGAATCCCGCCGTACATTTATGCCCGATACGTTCTGTTTCATACATCCGCAGGTTTCGCCGAGGACAAGCTTTGCTCTTCCTTCAAAATGTCCCGGTTTTTTACCGACACGTATATCCTGCAGTGCCCCGACTGCATATTCACCCATTTCCTCGGCCGGTGAAATGTATGACGTCAATATCTTCGGACTTGTCTGCCCTTCCTCCGACGAGTCGGCTCCGACAACCATAATATCTTCGGGAATCCTGATTCCCTTTTCTTCAAGTGCTTTACACAGTCCTATCGCCATAGGATCGTTCGCGGTGATTATAGCCTGCGGCAGAGGCTTTCCACTGTTCAAAAGATATTCCAGACATAACTCTCCGCTCTCATACCAGAAATCACCTTCTATTATCCTGTCATCCGGAACCGTAAGTTTATGTTCCTTCATGGATTCTTTAAATGCACTTAATCTTTCGATAGAATGACGATGTTTCTTTTTTCCTGTCAGAAATGCGATATCCGTAAGTCCATGCACCTCTATAAGGTGATCAGTCAGTTCCTTTACAGGTGTATAGCTGTCTATAAAAACACTTTCGAAATAGTTACTTTCCAGATCCACCACCAGCACCGGACCGTCAAAAGTCTTACAGAGTTTTTTTTCAAGTTCTTCAGACACTTTCGGAGTCTGAACCGTGTCCTTCAGGATTACGATACCATCAAAAAAATCAGGATTGGCCAGAGTGAATATATTTGACTCACCCTTATCACGTTCAGCCGTATCCTGATATTTTTTATACATTGCAAAAACACAGACATCCCGATTAATCCCGAACGCCTGCCTGGTAAACCCCGTTATAAACCGCTGTTGTAAACTTTCGTCAGCCTGCCCCACAAAAAGGGCCAGTCTCTTTCTTGTTTTTCCCATACCACACCCTCTTTGAAACAAATATGTATCTGTCCTTCTCCTCAAGCGGATATACTGTCAGCTGTATGACATGCGGCTGCTGCGAATCATCCATCTTAACTTTAAGTCTTCTGCTGTACTTTCCCTTAAACTCCCCATAATAAGAGATAAATACACCATACCATCACCCCTCTGATATAATTTTCATTCCGGTAGTAAAACACTCTGTAAACATCCGATTTTGCTGAATCGTATAAGCCGATTTTACCATTATAGATATGTTTTCTCAAGGACATACTTTTCAGTTCTGTCCCTGATCATATGTGTCCTTTTCTGAAATTATGTCAACCAATCCCTGCATTGCTTTGTTGATATTCTTGTCTTTATGAACAAGCACCTGCGAATAAATCGGAAATGCATTTCCCTTCCAATTCAGTCTCACGAGCTTTCCGGTTGTCACCTCTTCTTCTGCCGCCATATCCGGCATAAATGCAATACCCATTTCATTCATGGCAAACTGTTTCAGAATTTCCTTACTGCTGGTTTCCAGCCCGATCTTCGGTATGATCTTCTCTTTGGATAAATCGGCTATAAGCATATTTCTGAAACTGCAATTATGCGAAGTCAGTAAAAGCGATTGATTCTCCAGGTCCTTTTCGGATATTCTTTTTCGTCCGGCAAGCGGATGTGCGGGACTTACATAGAATCCCAGACTTTCCTTTCTGTTATGCAGCTGTTTCAGATCATCCCTCTCTATAAGCGGATTTAGTGTATATACCATATCCAGACTACCTGTCTTTAACATATCCGGAAATGTATCATGCATTATAAATATGAGCTGAATATCTACTTTGGGATATGCCTTCGTAAAACTGAGCAGATTTCTCGGAAATCTGTTGTAGCAGAGAGACTCCGAAACTCCCAGTCTGATAACGCCGGACGGTTCCTCCATGGAAGGAATATCTGTCAGAATCTCTCGTTCAAGCTGCTGCATCTTCTGTGCATATGAAAGCAGACGTTCTCCCGCTGACGTAAGACTCACCTGTTTTCCCAATCTGTCAAAAAGCTCCACGCCGAGTTCTTCCTCAAGCAGTTTGATCTGCGTCGTAACGGTTGACTGAGCATATCCTAGTGCCTCCGCGGCTGAAGAAAAACTGCCCGTTTCCGCTATTTTCAGAAATGTGGATAACTGAACTATAGTCAATTTCTCATTCTCCTTCATTCATACATTCAATATTATTAAATATCTTTTTTTGTTCTATCATTTTTTTCGATAATTCACTTACTGCCATTATATACTTAATCAGAGGGAATCTCAATCTTGCGTCAGCTTTTTCCCGCCCACGCAACCGAAATAAGTTTTTCTTACCTCTGCAACCGTAATATTGTTAATAAAATATAATAATGGTATAATGGTTATCGGTTTGCTCGGCAGATTTTTACTCAGTACAACATTTGAAAGGGGTACATATATATGGAGGGATTATTATCACTGTTTTCAAATATTACCAACTTAGGATTTAAGCAGGTAATCATGTGGATCATCGGAGGAGTCCTCATTTACCTTGCAATTAAGAAGAAAATGGAGCCGACTCTTCTTCTTCCGATAGGTTTCGGTACCATACTTGTCAATCTTCCGATGTCGGGAGCCATCTCACAGATGGTGGGTGATATCTTTCAGGAAGGACCTATATCGATTCTTTTCGAAAACGGTATAGCCAACGAACTTTTTCCGCTTCTGTTGTTTGTCGGAATCGGAGCTATGATTGACTTCGGGCCGCTTCTCTCCAATCCGAAACTTATGATATTCGGTGCAGCTGCTCAGTTCGGTATATTCTTCACACTGAGCATGGCTTCTCTCTTCGGATTTGAACTTAAGGATGCAGCATCCATCGCTATAATCGGTGCAGCCGATGGCCCGACATCCATTTTTGTTGCCAATTACTTCGGAACAAGATATATCGGTGCGATCATCGTTGCTGCATATTCATACATGGCTCTTGTACCTATCGTACAGCCACCTATTATAAAGCTTCTTACTACTAAAAACGAAAGAAAGATCCATATGGAATATACTTCGAAGAATGTATCAAAAACCGCAAAGATACTCTTCCCTATATTCGTTACCATTCTTACGGGACTTGTTGCTCCAAATGCGGTAGCACTTATAGGATTCCTTATGTTCGGTAATCTTATAAGAGAATGCGGTGTACTTGATTCACTTTCGGAAACCGCAAAGACAGATCTGTCGAATCTCATCACTCTCTTTCTCGGAATCACAATTGCCGAAAAAATGCAGGCTGATGCTTTCCTCGATCCGCAGACTCTGCTGATACTCTGCCTCGGACTTATCGCATTTATCTTCGATACTGCCGGCGGAGTGCTCTTCGCTAAACTGATCAACCTCTTCTCCAAGAAGAAGATCAATCCTATGATAGGAGCTGCGGGAATTTCCGCTTTCCCTATGTCAGCCAGAGTTGTTCATAAACTCGGACTTGAGGAGGATAGTTCAAACTTCCTTCTCACACATACAATCGGTATAAATGTTTCAGGTCAGATTGCTTCGGTAATTGCCGGTGGTCTGATTCTCAACCTGATTGCACGATAGGAGGGTACAATTATGAAGATAGATACAGGCGCATTTATTAAATCTCTTCCGATCATGGGCATAGGTCTGCTTGGTATATTTATCGTAACTGCAGTTATAATTATCGGAATTTACATTCTCAGAGCGATCACTTCGAAAGATCCGACTTCCGACCCGACCGGGAATTCCACTCCATCCGAAAAGGAAGAAGAAAAAGCCGATCCTTCTGCACAAAAAGAATCAGCAATGGATCTTATGGAAGAACGCGAGATGAAGGATTATCTTAAAACCGATGATACCTTATATATCTCCAAAGATCTTTAGAAATGGCGCCTCCGGGCGCATATCAAAAAAGGCCGGACAAATGTCCGGCTTTTTATTTAAATTCAGCATTGTTTCTTTTCAAAAAATCTATATTATTGCCATATTCCATAGCAGTATCCATGTCGTTATTTAAAAAGTTTTCATACATATCCTGAGGAATCTTACCCGGCCGCGTCCTTTCATAAATCGTAAGGTTTTTGGGATGCTTACATTTCTTACATCGATAGATCAGCCAAACGTCAACACTCTTACCATTTGCGTTTACTCTGAATCTGAATGAGTTGATAAACTCCTGTTTTTTCCCGCAACCTCCGCAGCGAAAGTACACTTTTATCCCTGCATGTTCAGGCTGATTCAACGTCTTCTTCTAAGGCCAGTCGCTGATTCCTGAGAATCCTCTGAATGCTTTTCTCCGACAAAGAAAAACTGCGGGCAAGCTCACGTGAACCCATTCCGCCTTTATAGGCCTCATAGATTTTTTCGTTACGCTCACGAAAGAAAACTTTCGCAGAGCTCAGACTGCCCCACTCCTGTTTTTCCTTGCATGGAATATATATCATTTTTCCGTCTACATATTGCTGAATCGCGTCAATTAATTCCTGTGGCAGTACATTTTCTGCCTTTATATAGCTCATTTTGATCCTCCTAATAATGATTCTTTAGGATTCATCTGAGCTTACGATTCATTCATATATTTAAGCTCAGACTACTGAGCGCTAACAACTCTGATTCGCATAAAATATTGCTCCTTTCTTCAAAACTATGTATGCCCTTATCATACGTAATATTATCTTATTTTTCAACCTCAAGAATGATTATAATAGAACTTGCTCCGACAATCTAATACATGTCTTTACGGATTATATTCCACGAGCGTGTGTTCTCGTAAGAACCATACCTTCTGTCGATGGAACAAATCCAAGATTTTTATACAGAGGCCGTCCCTCCTCTGTCGAGTCAAGACTGATCTCCGTAACACCTCGTTCCCATGCTTCATCTATCAGCATCGAAACCATTTTCTTCGCAATGCCCTGTCTCTGCCACTCCTTCATCGTGTATACATTCATGAGATGAGCTCTCTTTCCTGTCGGATGATCAAAAGTCGGCATGATGTATATATAACTCATCGTCGCACAGCCTATGACCCTTTGCCCGTCAAGAGCAAGCACAGTAGTCTGATCACCCTTTTCAAAATACTCCCGACTGCTTTCGATAAGCTCGTCGCTGTACTCATAAGAAATGTCCAGGTCATTTACAACCTTAAGCATTTCCAGACGGCTGCTCATCAGAAGTTCCATATTCTCAGATGTCGCAATCCTATACTCCGGAGCATAACTGAGCTGATCCGGTAAATGATGAAGATACATATCTATGGCATCCGTACTTTCACGTAAAACCTTCATCAGACACTTATCCGGATAAGAATGATTGTCATGATAATCTATCTCACCTTCGGATTTTATATCAAAAGCAAGCTTCTCTTCATCCGTCGAAAACTCCGCATTAACACCTTCCTTATTGCCTCTTGCGTCGAGTCTTATCCACTTATCGAGACTGCTCACATAAATCGTATTCATGGCATGAATGCAGTATCCGGTATCGGGTGTATCACCGAGAGTAAGCCGCTGGTAGCTGAATCCTGCAGGGATTCCGTTTGCTCTGAGAAGTGCCGCCAGCAGATTCGCCTTTGCCCAGCAGATTCCGACACCAACTCTCAGTGTATCACTCGCAGATACGGTAACTCGTCTGTCCTGTGCATCCCATGAATGTTTAATCTCATCTCTGACAAAATAAAATGTATTCTTTATAAGTGACAATTCGTCCTTCGACTCAGCTTTTAAACGTTCAGCCAGACTTTTGACATCCGGATCGTCGTAATCCACATATTCTGTTTTTTCCAAATATTCGTTATACATGATGTATTTTCCTTCTATACACACGGCTTTCATCGCCGTAAACATCCGTCATCATTTTCCAGAAGGTATATCCGTATTTCTCATATAGTCCTATCTCACCTGTTGAAATATAAATGTATTTATGCCCTTCCTTCTCAGCAAGCTCATAGGCATATTCCAGAAGTTTTCCCATACACCTTTTTCCCCTATACTCAGGAAAAGTATACGCAAATCCGACCCACGGTGTGAGTGAAGCATCTCGGATATCATCCTGCTCAGCATATGTACAAAACGCAAGTAACTCATCACCCTCAGTAAGCAGCAGCACCCGGGTTGATTCGCCACATAGCTCCTTCAGTTTCCGATTGCGGAGTAGTTCATACAAATACTTTCCCGCTCTCCAGTCACATTTCTCTATCTCATTAAGCCAGAGTTCCTTATTGTCACTGCTATAATAATCATATATTTTCAAATTACTGTTCTCCATATTGTTTTCCGTTAAAAGAGTTCATCCAGCAGTATAAAGTACTTAATTTTCTCCCAATCAGGTTCTATACCGAGTACATCGAAAAGCACATCCGGATTAAAGTCAGGATAAACTCTGCCACCATATGTTCCGTCAAAATTATGCTTCAGGCTTCTGTAACAAAGTGCGATATCCTTCCATTTATCTCCGACACCTGTATCACCTACATCTATAAATCCGCTGATATGCCCGTCTTCTATAAATATATTCGGAAGACAGAAGTCTCCGTGAGAAAGCACCGGCTCATAATCCGGCTTATTATTCTCCAGCCATTTGAGCAAAGCCTCAGGATTCTCGAAACCATTTCCCCCATAGGTTTCGGGCTCAACATCCGATGTATCCACCAGATTATTTTCGACTCTGTATCTTGCCGCTTTCAACTCATCATCAAGACTGCCGCATTTGGGGCAATCGGAAATATCTATACTCCAAAACATTTTAAGTGCTTCTGCCAGCAAAAGCACCAGTTCCTTCGGATGTTCCAGATAATACCGGCTGCATGACATTTCTCCCGGTATCCTGCTCATAAGCAGATACTGATATTTCTCATCCTTTTCAAAAGCCAAAGCCTTTGGTGCCGGGATTTTCCCGTCAAGCCAGTTCATGACTCTGACACTCGGTTCTTCATCATATAGCCTGCTATTTAGTATCTTCAGGACGCAGTCATCAAATATCATCACCGTTGAACCGGACTTTCCGATACCACTCGTTGTATATTCTTTTCCGGTGATCATTTTTCTGATACTATCCGGAATCAATAAGAGCTCTTTCTCTATAGACTGTTCATTCATCAATGTGTCCTCTCTTCGCCTGACACTTCATATGCAACATACTCATGATCGAATTCATATCCTAATTTCTCAGCAAGATGAACTCTCTACTTAATCTTTCAACAATGAATAATACATCCTGCCCTCATATTTACCATCGATAAAAAAGTAATCCCTGAGGGTACCTTCATACTCAAAGCCGCATTTTTCAATTACTCTTTTTGATTTTATATTGGATGGTCTGACGCAGATCTGAACTTTATTAAAGCCTATCTTATCGAAGCCATAACGTATGATTGCCTTTGTGGCTTCGGTTGCATAACCTTTTCCCTGGTAAGCTCTGCCGATACAATACTCTATCTCGCCCCAGCTGCCTGCCGTATCTACAAGGAAATACGCAATCTGTCCGATGCATTCACCGGACTTCTTTTCAATCACTGCCCATCTGAATGTAAAGTCGGAGTTATATGCAGTTATATATTTCTGAATGAGACCCTGTACTTTCTCAAGTGAATCATAAACCGGCTCGCCGTAATTTTTCTGAACCTCTTCATCTCCTGCCCAGTTGCTTAGTATAGACTCCGCGTCATCCGGCTTAAACGGACGTATCAAAAGTCTATCGGTTTCAACCTCTCTCGTACCGCAAGCATTAATCCTGATAGAAATCTCACTCTTCTTATAGGTCTTTATCATCTCGATCGTTTCTGAAACCGTAGGGCATGCCGCATATCTACCCGGCCACATACTCTCATTGTAGAATTTATACGTAGTCTCGGCATCCATATACGGATTGCTTTGTGTAGAATTACATTCCTTTGGCACGATCATTTCAAAGCCTTTTTCAAAGCCGCTCTTTATGGTTGCGTCTATGCAGTAATCCGTCTGAAGTCCCACAGTTATTATCTTCTTAATATTCTTTGATCTGAGATATGCCTCCAGTCCTGTCGATTCATGAAAAGCACTGTTTACATTCTTATCAAATATCTTTTCGTCCTCCTTCGGAGCGACTACATCATATATCTCAAAAGCATCATCTCCCTTTGAGAAACCCGAACCCGGACCATCGTCATGTCTTACATAGATCACTTCAACTCCATTTTTACGGGAAGCATCGATCAGCTGCTTTAGATTATCTTCAAACTGCTGATAACCATACAGTCTCTCATCAGTTATTCCCTTTTGCACATCAATCACAAGTAAAACCATAATTCTCTTAACCCTCCGCCTTCTAATAGTCAGAACAATCTTTCCTGCAGGTCTATCCACGATTCCTGCGGAACTTCATGTATCTTATCACCTTCCATATAATTTCCGATCAGGAACGGAGATGAAATGTCATGCAGTTTGTTCTGTGCAAGCACTGTTTCTGGTTCTGCATTTGCGTAACAGTACTTGCAAAGGTGCATACAGGTATTATATGCGCCAATATCACAAGAAAGGTAACATGCACATTCTGCTCTGGCTCCCTTCTTATTCGGTGCGATCAGCCTTTTGCCGATAGCCTTTTCGTAATCACTGATCTTCATACATCCGCTGCAGTCTGCCCCATACTCCGCCAGTTCTGTGCCTTCTGCGCAGGGTTTAACGATCATACCGCATTCATCTGCAATCTTTATCATACTTTTCCCCAGCGTCAATCTGTCCTCTTTCGAGACCTCTCTTGCCTCAGGAAAGTTCTTTCTGACCTTCGGGTATAAATCTATAAAACTGATAACCACCGTCTTCGTATACCCCTTCAGACTTTCCGCTATCTGTCTGAAAGCATGTAAATGATATTCTGCCGTATATTTTTCAGAGAGAAATATCGGATCATACCTCCAACCTACGGAATTTACTCCTACAATATCGGATAGTGTTATGAAATCCTCTATCAAGCGATGTTTATCCGGAACATTAGGCTCGATATCGCGTCCGTAAGGAGTCAGTGTCACAAACCAGTATTGACCGAAGTCCTTTATCAAATCCATATAAGGAAACATCGGTGCCGGATTCTTTGTACAGAACCCAATCACGTCGACCACTGACGGATCCAGCCTGTACTTATTCACCTGGCTCGGATTGTACGGATTGCGGACACAGACAAAACCTTCTTTTATTCTGCCCGCAAACCACTCAGCGTAGAAAGCCGGTATATCTGTTCTTTGTCCCGTATTAATGATCATATCGCATATTCACCCTGTATCGATCTATCAATTATGCCTTGTTCTGCATTTCATACTCATCTTTTAAAATATGTCCCTATTTTCGAGACGCTTTCCTCATAACGATTATAACAGTATATTTTCAACTGCTTTAATTACATTTTTCCTCATAACCTTGAGCTGCTTGTCACTCAGCCTTTTATGCATAAATGTATGGCAGTAGTTTTCCATTATCCCAATCGCAATGTACAGATTTTCCAAAGTATCCGGCTTCTTCCTTAAATCTTCCGGAAGCTTTTCGTACACATTTCCTATCGCAGTCTTCGTGAAATCATCATACAGCTTTCCGACATCACTGTCACTATGTCTAAGGCTTTCGAGTTCCTCATGAAATGCGAAATATTCCGTATGGATCCTTTCAAAAGCCGTAAGTGCATGTTCAAGGTCGGTTCCAAAAAAATCCGTTTCCTCTACTCCGGCTATTTCTTTGATATTTTCAAACCCATAGATTATAGCTTCAAGAAGCAGATCCTTTTTATTCTTAAAATATCTATATGCTACTCCGGTTGAAAGCCCTGCATTTTTAGCTATCTCATCAACTGTGGTACTGTGATATCCCTTTTCGGTATAAAGCATAAGTGCAGACTTAAGGAGTTTCTCCCTTGTTTCTATTGCTCTCGGCTGAATTATATCCTTGTCCGTTCTTCTTTGTTTCATAACGCTATCCTGTTTCACTATCCATAGTTTAGTATCAGAGATGCAGATATATTATTTCTTAGACTTTTTCACAAAAAATCTGAATATGTCTGCTCCCAATATTTTTACGTCTGCCCTGTCGGCTGCTTCCTCGAGACGCTTAATCTCACCGCTTGTCAATTTAACTCGTGAAGCATCGGCAAGCTCCGCAACCTGCTCGGGTTTCCTGCAGCCACACATTGGCACAACTCCCTTTGAAGCACAAAATGCCATAGCTACCTGCGGAACTTTGATATCATGACGCTCAGCAATTTTTATCATCACTTTATAGAGTCCTGTAAGCTTCCTGACCTTTTTCTTAAATACGAATTTCATCGTAGTTTTCTTCGGAATTCTCGGATCCACCAACAGACCCTCTTCGAGAACAGCCCATCCCCAGAAGGAAATGTCATTCTCCCTGCACCACTGAAGCAGCCCGTTTTTCTCCCACTCTCTGCATATGATACTGTAATGATTCTGCACTCCATAAAGGGGGATTCCGGCTTCGTCCAGTATTGCCTTCGCTTTCTTACATTCATCCAGTGTAAAGTTTGAGACACCTATGTATCTTATCTTCTCTTCCCTGTATAGTTCTATTATCTCATTCAAATGTTCTTCGATATCTGTAGGAAGATGCAGCCAGTATATATCCACACATTCTCTCTTAAAATCTTCAAGATCCTTCATGAGAGATTTTCTGACACAACCCGATTTATAACGGGTAAAAGGTGTATACTTGGCAGATATTATTATATCATCTGTTCCGAAATCACCGATCATTTTCTGTGCCTTACCAAGTCCATAATCACGAGCCAGATCATAAATCGGTATGTCCTTTTCCTGTGCCGTTTTCATAGCATCCTTTAGGACATCATCATCTACCGAACTACCTCTCATTGCCTTTTCATAAAGTGCACTTCCCCATGCATTCGTGCCTATTACAGCCGTTGGTTTTAATATATCCATGTTATAATCTCCCTTCGTTTTATAAAAAGTGAGATATCTCTCACTTTTTATAAAATAACCATTTTCGGGAGATATGTCAAGACGTCATCTTACTCTTTATCCACAAATGTCTCCTTCATCCTTATCCAAAACAGATCGATCATATCTCAAATGTATTCGTGATTTCAAATCCACAGCTCTTATATAACCGAATTGCCCTTTGATTCCAGTCAGCCACATGAAGGATTATCGGTTCAAGTGAAATATGCTCCAGTGCCCATAGAAATATTTCTCTTCCAAGTCCACGACCCTGATATTCAGGAGCAACGATAAGATCATCTATTTCATTTTCTTTCAGAGCGACACTCCCCATAAGGATTCCATCCTTAATAAGAAGATACACCGAGTCCATTCCATTATCAAAGAAGGAATCATCCTGTATAAAATCATATGGTTTGATGTGAAGTGCCTCGCGCATTTCGTGATAGCACGCATTATACATATGTTTATATTCTTTTTGATACTCCGATGTGTATGGCACAAGAGAAAATGTTGATTTTGCCTTCACCTGGTTTACCAATCTCATCTCATGTGCGAGTTTTGATATTTCATTCATTTATACTGTCCTATTCGCTGTCAAATCTCTTAATCTTATAGCAATCGAGGATGGATCTTATTCCTTATCCTTAAACAAGCCTCAATATGCATGATCCAATGTCTTGAAAATGGCATCTGAATAAGTCCACGTACATCTTTATTGCACCAATAATCGATCAGCCAGATAGCATTTTCATCTTCACTGACTGTATGGAGTGACTTAAGCTTTTCTTTTGTTTCCTCAGAAATCTTTCTTTTCGTGTCATCAAAAGAAAGCCCTTTAACTATTTCTTCCGTACTATTCTTAACTTCTTCTATATAGTTATAGAGTTCATCCAGATCAAGCTCTTTCGAAAAATCTGCTATCTCCTGCTTCACAAGTTCATTTCCTGTTGTAATGATAGCTGCATTTATCCTTTTCTGATAATCTTCCTTAAAGAAAACCTGATCATCTTCCGCTACCAGCGTATGGGCCACGATATCCTCAATACGGAAGATATGCCACAGTGAATATGCAATCGTTTTGCTATGATATCCATCTAAATTAATAAAAGGAATCGCATTAAAATCATCCCTGTTCAATTCGTTACGGAATGATGTTATCGTATTCCAAAGTGAATTACGCAAAGTGAAAAGTGTTCCAACACCGGCATCATAGGTGTCTCTTTTCTTTATCTGACTCTGCATAAATTTGTTAAATTCCGACCATTCCTTATTCATCTTTCCCCCTTATCATATCTATGCTCTCGTGCTCGCTGTATATTTTTTTTGCTGCTTTCCCATCCTCCAATGTACGAACAGGGATGTCCGTATGTTCTGAAAAACCTTTACGTGACATCCCTATGCTTTCTCTTAAGTCCTTTATAATCTGTGCAGTATCCATAGCTATATCATCTTTCTAAGACAAATCTGGCGAGCATGACATTACCATCTCTTTCGGTCGATTCTATATGAAAACCGCATTTTTCGGTATAGAACTTTACATTTTCTTTTTTGTCTATGGGTGTCACTAAAGTGAGTTGCTTCCAATCTTCAAGAAATGTCTTCAAAAATCGAATTGCCTGAGTCCCAATTCCTTTGCCTTGAAATTCAGGAACAATGCACAAACAGGCAACCTCATATTCTCCCCTGCCCAGCTTTGTATAGGAAATACAGCCAACCGGTTTCGCATCACAAAGTATGATATGTTTCGGGTGCCGCATAATTGACTCTTCCATCATTTCTTTTGAGTTTCCGTAACCCGGACATGTGCCATATCTTACATAATCGGAATAAAATGATGCATTATAAATATCGATCAAAAGTCTGGCATCTTTCGGAGTTGCTTCTCTATATTCTATCTCCATGATTTGTCCTTTCGACTTTCTTACCCATTAGTCTCCAGATTTACTTCAATATATCCATCCACTTTTTTCCTACGTAAAAGTACCACCGTCTCAACGTCGTTTTCGTTGAGCAACACCTTATCACTTGCTTTTATCACACTCGATGCAAAATCTAAACCCGGTAAGATGCAGGCTTATTATTCAAACCGTATCACTTGCTGATTGGCATCTACTGATGCATTTACGCCAAACGGGATAATGCACCTCGGTGTCGCATGACCGATGTTCACATTACAGAGGATTGGAAGCAAAGGATCATCTATGACAGATATCAGCAATTCCTTATATTCTTCAGAATACGTTTCATCCATCGGTTTTCCGACCAGCAAGCCGGAAATGTTTTGAAACACTCCTCTTTCCTTCAGATATTCCAGCGCCTGGCGATACTTTTCGGGAGAAGGTTTTTCTTCACTTGACTCTAGCAAAAGTATGTGCCCCTTCCAGGCATCCGCATCCGGAAAGATGTGGTATTTCTCACATAAGACAGGCATGTCTGCATAGAGTTCTCCATTAAAAATGTCAAATATCGAATCAATACATCCGCCCAGGATTTTCCCTTCAAATACCGCCGGTCCTTGAATAAGCTCATATCCTATATTGTTGTGTTTTATTCTTGGTTGTCCAATCTGGGTTTCGTCAAATGCAGTTCTTTCTTCATACCAGACATCACTTGGATGGATTTCTTTTATCTTCCCTGTCTGGATCAATTCTTCAAAATACTTTTTGCTGTAGGGAAGCATATCCGAATCCAGTTCACAAAGATCGGTCAAAAACGACTGTCCATAGAATGTCTTTATGCCAAGCTTATGCAGCATCAGATGGTTGATCGTGGTATCCGAAAAGCCAAGGAATATCTTATCATTTACAGCCTTCTCAAGTTCATCATTTTCAAACAGATAAGGAAGCATACGATAAGTATCATCTCCGCCGATCGCACACAGAATCATATCTACATCAGGATCGGCATATGCATCCAACAGATCCGACGCTCTATCTTCGGGATGATTTTTAATATACTCTATCCCCTTAAGAGCATTCTTTGAAAACCTCACCTGTAGTCCCATGGATTCCAACCGCTTAACACCAATCTTCAGTTCATGCGCTGCAAACGTTTCACCGATGATCCCACTTGATAAACTCACAATTTCTACAGTTTTAATCATATTGTCACCAACACTTTCCATCTGCCGTTACGCTTACCGTTCTCTCTGCGAGTGAAACGGTGCTGTTTAAACTCTATTAAGTTGATTCCGATCCGAGACGTTTAGAATAAAATACAAACTCTTTATCACGCTTTATTTCCTTGTAGCCAAGCTTAGAATAGAACGCATTTGTTCTGCCATTCCAAACAGGTGTATCAAGCGTAATCTCCTTTACCTCAGAAAACATCTCCTCTATCTCCCGCATCATGAATAGTCCATATCCTTTGCGAAAATGTTCCGGCGCAACGAAAATCCTGCCTATATTCAATACATCATTTTCCAAAAACAGGATTGCTCCGCCAACGATCAGTCTTTCATCTATTAATTTATACAGATGCCCCTGTCTTGCCATCTTCGTATGAAATGGTACTGACATATATCCCGGAGGTCCGCCTGTTGATACCGCTCCAACCAGAATATCGCTGTCAAATGCACGCTTTGATATTCCGTTCAACGTCAACGCATCAGCGGTTCCTGCCTTTAAGAATTGCAAACTCATGACCACTCCCTCTACTTGCATGCAATATAAACATCCATGCTTTCCCCATCTGTTTCAAAAGATGGGATTACTTCGTTATCCACACGTTCCAGACCGTTGGTTCTCATAAAGTCAAACAGTGTATGATACGCTCCCGGTATTATTACAAAAGGCTTTTCAAACGGATTTTCAATGTGAATGACCACATATTTATGAGCTGCCTGTTCCTTGATCTGATATCCTTCCGGTTTTACACCATCAGGCAAAATCAAAGCAGCAGTATATCCATGCATGTTAAATACATTAACCTGCTCCTGTGACAGATTCGGAAAATCCCATCCGATCACTCTCGGATTTTCAATTCCAGTTTCTTCTGCAATTCTATACATCCTTCCTATCGCATCACTTTCAGGATCTGTACTTATCACAGTATGCTCAATATAGGAAAATCCTGCTACTTCTTCCACACGAAGATCAGAATATGCATCGCTTCGTTTATCCATTTCTTCCCTGAAAAGATTATCCAAAGTGCAGTTAAATATCTTACATATTTCAAGTGCCTTATCCATTTCAGGATTTGCTGCATCCATTTCCCATTTTGAGATTGTCTGGCGGCTTACATTTAACTTTTCCGCAAGAGCTTCTTGTGTCATGTTTCTGCTAAGTTGGCGTAAATACTGAAGATTTTTTCCAAAACTCATGTTGATCCTCCTTATCATCTATACTTGCTGTTTTCGTTTGTGCCCCGCGTTGCAAATATAGATTACCTGATATATGCGAATCGCTCCACCAACCCGAAAGTGCTCTTTCTGCAATTCGTGCAACTATAAGTTGCACACCATCGAACATAAGTATCATATATCCTTCCTAAAACATATGATCCGATTTGCTTCCTCAGATTCCAGCGCCATATGGAATTTCAATCATTCTTCATGAAAATGCTAATACATTTCCTTTCTGACTTTTCTCATTATTGACCATACATTATCCCCGTAATTACTAAGAATGACTGTTATCATTCCGTTATTTGGATTATATTCTGAAATTGCACTCACTCCATCATCGCAGCCCTGCATATAAACATAGTCCTGCCCGTCCGGATTGTCGATGATCCATACTCCGTAGCCGTAATACCCTTCTTCCGGATCCTTCCCATCACCGCTTTGTTTTGAAAACATCTCCGATACCATTTTCTCATAAAGCAACTCATGTCTGATCAGGGCGTTCCAGAATTTCACGATATCCCCTACTGTCACAAATGCTCCTCCGTCACCGGTGCCCTTGGCACCAACAGAATAAACATTTGTACGATAGTCTTTTGTATCCGGACAATAGATATAGCTGTTTGCGCATCTTGCGGGCAGCTTATCAAATGCGAAATATCCTGTAGAATCCATTCCACATGGATCAAAAACATTTCTTTTCAGATATATGTCGAAATCCAGCCCCGTGATTTTTTCTATGATCATAGCGAGCAGTACATACCCGGAATTATTATATTGAAATTTCTCACCCTTGGGATACATCATGGGTTTCTCTATAAACAGCGGGAGCATGTCCTTATTATGTCTAATTCTGTAATTAGGATAATCTGTCCAAAGTGCCTCGTAATCATCCATGACTGACTCATCGAAATAATCCGGAACGCCGGAAGTGTGGTTCAAAAGCTGCTTCACGGTGACACCGGGATCAATGCTTTTCAGATCGATATCAAGGATAGTCCCAAGAGTATCTTCAAATTTCAGTTCCTCGGCCTCGATCAGCTGAAGGACACCCACGGCAACAAATGTCTTACTCATGGATGCAGTTGCAAATCTGGTGTTAAGCGTATTCGGTATCTCATTCGCCAGATCTGAAAATCCACCGCTGTAACTCAAAATCACCTCGTCATTGTGAACGATATATGCATTTCCTCTGAAATCCTTATCCATTTCCGCTTTCATAATAAACCTCTTTCTCCGGACTATTTGTATATTTTGAATGTGTAAACTCATCCGGAAAATCTGATCCTATAGTAATCCTCAGCATCAATTGTAATCTCGATATGCTCCTTCGCCGATCTCAGCTTTTCAAGCAAACATACTGTCTCGACATGAACCGTGTTCGGGAACATATCACAGCAGCAGCCGCGTAACGGCATATATCCGTTTGCTTCAAAGATTTCAAGGTCTCTCGCAAGAGAAGTCGGCTTGCAGCTGACATATACTATATTTTTCACGCCATAGGCAAGTATCTTTGTGAGTGCTTTTGGATTCAGTCCGTCACGAGGTGGATCGAGGATTATTAGATCCGGCTTTTCTTCAAGCTCATCAAGCTTCTTTAAGACATCACCTGCTATAAATTCACAGTTGGTAAGCTTGTTCAGCTTTGCATTTTCCTTTGCTGCCTCAACAGCTTCTTCTATAATCTCTATTCCATATACCTTCTCAGCAACCGGAGACATAAGCTGTGCTATAGTTCCCGTACCGCTGTAAAGGTCATAGATAACTCCGGTCTTTTCTCCTCCGAGAGCCTCCATGGCATATTCTCTTACCTTGGAGTAGAGCTTTTCCGCACCCTTGGTGTTCGTCTGGAAGAAGGAGAACGGTGATACTTTGAATTTAAGTCCCAGCACTTCTTCCATAAGACAGTCCTCTCCATATAGAAGGGTTACCGAATCCGGAATGATTGCATCTGCCATGGTATCGCACTCCGTATAAAGTACGCCCACTATACGATTATAATAGGACAGTGATTCAAACTCTCCCGAACCCACATTATCTTCAAAGCTTCCGTTAACTCTCTGAAGTTTTCCCCACATATCTCTGACAATCTTCTTCTTGGAATTTACCTTCTGGTATCCATGAGAAGTATATGCATCCAGACCGACAGGTTTCGGCTCACCGATTGAGAGAAGTCCTGCCACATATTCAGGAAGATGCAGCTCATCAACCGTCTCGCTTCTCTTCTCATGCCACGGAATATTTCTTGTCGACTCGTCAATACTGTGATGAGTTGTTGTTACAAGATTTACCAGAATCCCGCCGGTTGTAGCAGACTGTCTTATAACAAGATTTCTGAGAACTCCCGTATGAGTATACTTGTTATAATACGGAACTCCCAGCTTTCTGTAGAAATCCTGCGTGTACTTTAATATCTCATTCCAGGTAGGGCTTACGATACCACAGGAATCTATACTTAAGATATCATGATTCGAAAATCTTCTGTGCAGTCCCAGAGTCAGCGGACCATACTTCTCCTCGTCACCGAATGTAAACTCCATCTTGTTCCTGTATCTGAACTGATCCGGAGAAGCTATTATTCCGTCCCAGGTGATTTTAGGAATAGACTTCCCTGCTTCTGCTCTGTCTGCATCCTTATCATCTCCGTTATCTCCGAAATCTATAACAGGCTTAAGTACCTTCTTTACCATATCTTCCTTAAGCTTAAGCTGGTTGGTATATGCAATGGTCTGATAAGTACATCCGCCACAGCTGTAAAAATGATTACAGATTGGCTTCTTAGTCTCAAGCGGTGACTTCTCCAGTACGTCTATAATATTTCCTTCCGCATAGCCCGTCTTCTTCTTTATGATTCTTACACGGACACGACTCCCCGGAAATGCATTCTTAACTATTATCTTTCTTTCATCACCGAGAGGATTTCCGTCCGTATCAAATGTCTGATACATGAAACTTCCCTTATTCGGAAAACTGTACTCTGTAATAACTCCCTCGATTATATCGCCCTTTTTCATACTAAAAACCTCTTCACTACTGTATATGTACCATCTTCTTTCATATTGATCATCATATACGACTTTTTCTTTGTCCCCCTCGGCAGCGATATACTGCCCGGATTAAGAAGTCTCACCCCACTCACTTCTTCGTCGAATACCGCATGAGTATGGCCGAAACATACGATATCACATTCATTTTCCATAGCCAGATATATCAGATTCTGAACACCCGCATTGGTGTATACACCATGAGTATGACCATGTGTTATAAGGAACTTATGGCCCTTAAGCTTAAAGGTTCTCGTATACGGATTCCGTGAATCCCAGTCATTGTTTCCCTTCACGAAAACACATGGTATATGCGGTGCTCCCGCAATTCTCTCTATATCCGTCTCACTGCCCTGAACATCTCCGCAGTGAATAAGCATATCGGGTTTCTCCAGTTCCACCGCCTGTCTTATGCCCTTATTCATTCCATGGGAATCACTGACCAGTAATATCTTATATATCTTTCCTGAAATATCGCTCATCTTATCAATACCAATTAATCTTACAGAAGCTCGGCTATGGCTCTGAGTGCCTTGCCTCTGTGGCTTATCTTATTCTTTTCCTCAGGACTTATCTCAGCCGAAGTCTTTCCGTACTCCGGAAGATAGAAGATCGGATCATAACCGAAACCGTTCTCTCCCGCTATCTCATATCCGATACGGCCTTCCATAGTTCCGACAACAGTCTCCTCACGTCCGTCAGGAAATACCGCAGCCATAGCACATACGAATCTTGCGGTTCTCTTCTCATCGGGAACTCCCTCGAGACGGCTGATAAGATTGTTGTTCTTCTCCGTATAGGATGTATCATATCCCATATATCTTGCCGAGTAGATTCCCGGCTCACCGCCAAGCGCATCTATCTCAAGGCCCGAATCATCTGCGAGTACCAGTTCTCCTGCGATCTTTGAGATTGCTCTTGCCTTAATCAGAGCATTTTCCGCAAAGGTCTTTCCGTCTTCAACTACATCCACATCTATTCCCACTTCCTTCATAGAAAGGATCTCATATCCGCGTCCTGCGAGGATTTCCCTGATTTCTCTCATTTTATTCTCATTTCCCGTAGCAAAGATAAGCTTCATCTCTTATTCTCCTTTTTCCTCTATCTCACCTGATGTTCTGTTTCTGGTAAAAGCCTTAAGACATATGTTACAGTCGGAGTTTTCCGCCCTGTGCCATACCTCACCGTACAGGCTCATATAGCCTTCACCGTCTCTGAGATCTATATCAGCGGTACGTTCGCCCGCATCACATTCAATAGCAATAGGTCGTTCGCTTCCCGGAGTTTCTATACTCACGATAACCGCGAACTTCTCACCCTCGGAAAGAGGTATCTCATCATCAAATTTAACTGTGTAATATCCAGCATATCTTGTCTGTCCCTGACCGACCATAACTCTCTCATTGAGTGACTTCTTATCGGTAAAATTTCTCACGATATATACAGTAAATGAGGTATCCGGCCCGGTTGCGTAGAAGGAAACCGCCGCCAGATTTTCCGCCCCCCCTGCCTTATAACAATTGGCAAAATATGCCGAATCCTGTCCAAATCCCATCTGGCCTATCCATCCCAACATGTCCGTCTGATAAATGTTATCAAAATCATTCGGCTCAACCAGCTTCGAATATACTATCGTTTCCTGACAGAGATTCGAATCGTCATAAGATACATAGAAATAACCTCCGTCACCGAAACCTTCTCCCCAACTGTTCTTACAGATGTATGCTCCGTTTCGGGTCGGCTGCTTTTTAAATCTCTCTTTAGGATAGTTATCATCCCATCCTACAAGGACCACCGCGTGATTCGGAAGCATATCTCCATCATAGTAATAGCTTCCCGTGTCGCCGTTATAATATTCGGAATCACTTGCTCCGTATGACATTTCAAGGAACATGGAGGTTTCAACTCCTCCGTACTTATATATAGCACTCTTTATGGTCTCATCATCTCTGTCCTTCATGATGATAGCCTCTTCAAGATGCTTGACCGCTTCAAGTTCAGTATCCGTCTCTCCGTCCCCATAAGGATCGTCTCTGTCCATAACAGGTCCCAGCCAGGATGCAAGATACGATATACTGATACCATGTTCTCCGCCTTCGCTGAGTTCCAACGAAAAATTGTTGTTCATAGACATATGATCGACCGAATATACATTATTCTCTTCGGGCATAAGAATGGTCTCAAGTGCCCCAAGAGAAGCAAATGCCCAGCAGGTACCGTATACACCCTGATCTCTCACCGGCGTAACTCTGCCAACTTTTCTCATATCGTAGGCTTCGGGGAGATACTTGCCGTCATCGATACATTTAAAATCAACAGCTCTCATGCTGTAAATGTACTCCGCGCTGTAACCAAGGCTGCCCAGAACCTCGCTTACCGGAAGAAATACACCACCACTCTCCGTCACCTTAGCGTTCGGACTGAATTCTATTCTCTTGGTATCGTTGCCGTTAGTCTGGGTGATTATGTTGCTGCCCTCGTTATACTCAAGGTGAACATCCTTTCTGTCCACGGTAACCTTTCCGGTCGGAAAAACACTTACAGAACAGCCCATTATATCTTCCAGAAACTGCTCCGAACAGCTGATCTCCATACCCGCTCCCAGCATTACCTGATAGTCGAATCCCGACAGGCTTTTATCATCCACCATAAGATCAAAGCCCTGCTCGGCGGCATTTCTCACAACACATTGCGACAAGCCTTCCACAGCACCTTCGAATTCGGCATTTCTGGCAATACTTGCCTTATGCGGCGTAAAGATTACATATGCTCCTGCAAGCGTAAGAATTATCAATAAAAAGAATACGAATATTCTGAGTCTCATTAACCTTTCCTTTCGGTTACCAGTTACAAGTTACATGTTGTCATTCTTTGGCGGTTTCGGTCCGAGGAAAGAATAGAATCTCGCCTGGATCATACCGTTATAAATCTTCCTGTTCTTATCGGCTTTTCTTCCGATGTACTTTTCAGTATCTTCATAAGATGTGATTATATACATGGACCATTTATCCAGTCCCGCATACGCCTCGCCCAGAGTTCTGTAAAGCTCCGGAAGTGCTTCCTTTTCCTCAAGTCTTTCGCCGTAAGGAGGATTCGTTATCACAAAACCGTAAGGCTTCGGATTTCTGAGGTCCTTCACATCTCTCTGCTGAAAATGAATATACTCTTCGACTCCCGCATCGATTGCATTTGTCCTTGCAGCCTTAACAATCTCCGGATCAAGATCGTAACCCTGGATATTCATCTTCACATCTCTTCTTTCAAGACTTCTCGCCTCGTCATAAGCCTCGTACCAGAGCTTCTTCGGAATCAGCTTTTCCCAGGTACAGGCTGTAAATTCCCTGTTCACTCCTGGTGCGATATTGGCACCGATAAGGGCCGCCTCTATAGGAAATGTACCGCTTCCCGAAAAAGGATCAACCAGTATCCTGTCCTCTTTCCACGGTGTAAGCATGATAAGAGCCGACGCCAGAGTTTCTGAAATAGGCGCTTTTCCGACAAGCTTCCTGTAGCCTCTCTTATGAAGTGATATACCCGAAGTATCAAGACCTATGGTGACCATATCCTTCATAATGAAAACTCTTACCGGATACTCGTCTCCGTCTTCCGCAAAGCGGTTAACATGATAAACGCTGCTCATTCTGTCTACCATAGCCTTTTTTACTATGGACTGAATGGAAGACGCCGCAAAAAGCGCAGACTTGTTGGTAGTAGCCTTTGTTACCCAGAACTTCGCATCTCTCGGAAGTACTCTCTCCCAATTGATAGCTCTTGTTCCTTCAAAAAGGTCATCAAAAGTCTTAGCCCTGAAGCTTCCGCATTTGAGAAGAATTCTCTCTGCCGTCCTTATATTTATATTTGCTCTCGGTATACCATCCGCTCCCGCAAGGAAGGTAACTCTTCCGTCCTCAACCGATGTGATCTCATATCCGAGCTTCTGTATCTCTCGCTTTAACACTGCCTCAAGTCCGAAGTGGCATGGTGCTATAAGCTCGAAGGTATCTTCAATCATATTTCCTCCAACATCGGAGATCTCTCATCTCCATAAATGAACATTAGGGACGGTCCTGAGCGTCACCCCTTGGTGCCACTATGAACCGTCCCCACTTGTCACCCAAAATTATTAATTACTCACCAAGTCTCTCTCTGAGAGCTGCTGTCATTTCCTCATAACCCGGCTTTCCGAGAAGAGCAAACATGTTCTTCTTGTAGCTTTCAACACCCGGCTGATTGAATGGGTTTACTCCGAGAACGTAACCGCTTACGCCGCAAGCGAACTCGAACATGTAGAAGAGCTCACCTACTGTCTCTTCGCTGATCTCGTCCATATCTATACGGATATTCGGAACCTGTCCGTCCACATGAGCAAGGATAGTTCCGTTCATAGCGCACTTGTTGATGAAATCAACTGTCTTGCCTGTAAGATAGTTAAGTCCGTCAAGATCAACCGGCTCTTCCTGCATAACAACGCTTCTGCGAGGATTCTTAACATTCAGGAATGTCTCGAAATGATTCTTTGTTCCTTCCTGGATGAACTGTCCGAGTGAGTGAAGATCTGTTGTAAAGTCAACACCTGCAGGGAAGATACCCTTGCCGTCCTTACCTTCGCTCTCTCCATAAAGCTGCTTCCACCACTCTGTGATGTAATGGAGCGATGGCTCGAAGTTACCGAGGATCTCCATTCCGAGCCCCTTCTCATGAAGAACATTTCTGTAAGCAACATACTTAAGTGCATCATTTGAATCAAAATCATTGTTCAGGCAGTACTCACGTGCCTTAGCCGCACCGGCCATAAGCTGATCGATGTCAGCACCGGAAGCTGCAATAGGCAGAAGTCCTACTGCTGTGAGAACGGAATATCTTCCTCCTACATCATCAGGAACTACGAATGTCTCATAGCCTTCTTCATTTGAAAGAGTCTTAAGAGCTCCGCGAGCCTTATCTGTTGTAGCATATATACGCTTAGCTGCCTCAGCCTTGCCGTACTTCTTCTCGAGCATTTCCTTGAAAAGACGGAAAGCTACGGAACACTCTGTTGTTGTACCTGACTTAGAGATAACATTTATAGAGAAATCTTTGTCGCCGATAACATCAACCAGATCGCAGATATATGTAGAGCTGAGGTTATTACCGCAGTAATAAATCTCAGGTGTCTTACGTATAGACTTATCAACCATGTTATAGAAACTGTGACGAAGAGCTTCTATTGCTGCTCTTGCTCCAAGGTAAGAACCACCAATACCTATAACAAGAAGCACGTCTGAATCACTCTGAATCTTTGCCGCAGCCTTCTTGATGCGGTCAAACTCTTCCTTGTCATAATCAACCGGAAGATCGATCCATCCCAGGAAATCATTTCCTGCGCCTGTTCTCTCAACAAGTGTGTTCCTTGCAGCTGTTACTCTGTCTTTGATAGCTGCTACAGATGCATCATCTGCCATAAATGCAGCATTTTCAAAACTAAATGAGACCTTTTGTGCCATTTTTACATCTCCTTTTTAAATAAGATACTTATCAGGTTATATGAAATGTATCTCTAACCCATCGAACGTATTAAATTTTAACAAATCAGCCCTTTCATTACAAGGTTAAAGTTCTCTATTTTATAGCGATTTAGTGTCTTTTGGAGTATAATGTATTGGACTTTTTAAATTGTGGAGGACATACATATGTGGTTTGAAGAATCGGTCTTTTATCAGATATATCCGTTGGGTTTTACAGGTGCTCCTTTCGAAAATGACGGTGTGCTTACATCAAGGATCTTAAAGGTCATCGACTGGATACCTCATATCAAAAAACTCGGAGCAAATGCAATATACTTTTCACCTGTTTTTGAATCCGATACGCACGGTTATAACACCCGCGACTATGGACTTATAGATAAACGTCTCGGTACCAACGAAGATTTTAAGACTGTGGTGGAGGCTCTCCACGCCGCAGGTATCAAAGTCGTTCTGGACGGTGTATTCAATCATGTCGGCCGCGGCTTCTGGGCTTTCAGAGATGTTCAGGAGAAAAAATGGGATTCACCTTATAAGGACTGGTTCCATATTTCCTTCGACGGCAACTCGAACTATAATGACGGCTTCTGGTACGAAGGCTGGGAAGGCAACTTCGATCTTGTTAAACTGAATCTCAGAAATAACGATGTTGTAGAACATATTTTTGACAAGATCCGTTACTGGGTAGATTACTTTGACATAGATGGTCTGAGACTCGACGTGGCTTACTGCCTTGACAGAGACTTCATCCACAGACTCCGCGAACTTGCGAACAACATCAAACCGGAGTTTCTCCTGCTCGGCGAACTGCTTCACGGTGACTATGCCCAGTTTGTAAATGACGGAATGCTTCACAGCTGCACCAATTACGCCTGCTACAAGGGACTTTTCTCAAGCTTTAACTGCATGAATATGTTTGAGATAATTCACTCTCTTATGCAGCAGTTCGGTCCCGAAGACTGGTGCCGTTACAAACATATGCACCTTATGAGTTTTGTGGATAATCATGATGTGACCAGAGTAGCAAGCATACTCTCGAACAAGAATCATCTTCCGCTCATTTACACCCTTGCCTTCGGCATGCCCGGTTTCCCATGTATATACTACGGAAGTGAATGGGGTACCGAAGCCCGAAAGGAGGAAGGCGATCCTGCACTCCGTCCATGCTTTGAAGCTCCGGAGTGGAACAGTCTCACCGACCACATAGCCCGCCTTGCGGAAATAAAAAAGAACAGCAGTGCTCTGAATTACGGTTCTTTCAGATCTGTTGTTCTTACCAATCATCAATGTATATTCGAACGCCGTACAGATAACGAACGTATCATGGTTGCCATCAACGCATCCAACCAGCCGTTCACCGCACACTTTGATGCGGGCTGCGGTATGGCAGATGAACTTATCACCGGTACAAAGCACGACTTCGGAGGTGGCTCCGAACTCGCACCATATACATCTTACATCTGGAAAATGGAGAGATAGATTTTTAAATGCATATAAAAACTACACAGCCCCCTTTCCGTACACGAGATGATTTTCTAATCATTATGTTCGCTGCACTTGAAAGGGGGCTGTGTAGTTTTATCATCTCATCCACACATCCAGATCCACATTTCCTTCTATACCGTCTACCAGTCCGTAAGGCGAATACTGGAAACCTTCGGTATGATAAGGGAAGTTCGGTGTATCATAGCAGGCGAGCCAGAACTCGTAATCTCCTATGGCGTCGATATCAAGATTAAATATAAACTGATCGCGGCTGGCGTATATCATCGGAGTATACCCGGCCGCCTTTATTGTCTCACAGAAGCCCACAACAGCGGCTGTTCTGTCTTCCACCGATATATCGTTGGCTCTTACGCCCTCTGTGTCATATATATATTCGGTATCTATTACGATTGGCTGAGTCACATTATAGCCCTGTATCATCGACAAAACATACTCTGCCTCTTCCACGCCCTCTTCGCGGTTTATCGCTTCAGAGAAGAAGTATGCACCGGTCTCCAGACCTGCGTCCAAAGCTCCCTGCATATTCTGATCGAAGTTCGCATCAGGCACGAGTCTCGCCTTACTTCCGTAACCTCTGTATCCGGCTCTTACTATAGCTACCTCAACTCCCGAAGCCTTAACCGCACTCCAGTCTATGTTATTCTGATATTCGGAAACGTCTATAGCTATCCTTCCTTCCGGATTGCCGTCCTTATATCTTCTCCAGTAGAGTTCGCCGTCGGGACAATAGAACTCTTCTTTCCAGTTATAATCGTTGCGGGCTACATTTGCACTTATCTTAACCAGTCTGCAGTCGGGATATTCGCCTAATACAATGTAAGCCATATGAAGATACTTCACGAAGTTGTCTTCGATCATTCCCTTGATGGAATAATCAGCGTCAAAAGGTATTGTTTCGTCAAGTTCAGCCGCCATATTTACATGTACAGCGTTATCCACCTTATTAATCTCAGACATTATAGCCTTTATCAGAACGAATACAGTGCATCCTAAGAATATCAGGAAAACCGCCCATATGATAAGCAGGCTTTTAATCTTATCTTTTCTAGACCTCATTAAACTTCCTTTCCTCTATGGTTTCTTCTGAGCAGAAGAATTCCGGCAGCTGCCAGTACCGTACCAAGTAAAAATAATATTATAGCAGATGATATACTGAGCTTCTCCTCTCCGAGGATCGGAACATGGTTTATAAAGAACTCCGGATAGAACATCTGAAGCACCGCTACTCCGTTATTACAGAAATGCATCAGCATAGCCGGGAATATACTTCCCGAATAGTAAACCGTTATCGCAAGCGCAGCGCCAAGTAAGGCTGTTGTAAAGAATCTCACCACGCTCATGTGATAAACACCGAACAATACAGCTACCAGAAGAATGGCAGCCGTTATCTTATATTTTTTCCTGAAGGCCGAGAATATAAAACCTCGGAACATCATTTCCTCACATATTGCAGGCATGAGTGCCACGACAAAAAGCGTTATCAAAAAGCCGTGGCCCGATAATGTAGTATCGATTCCTTCACTTGCCGTTTCGGCATCCGCAGGAAACAACATGGATGTAAATACCGTGAGCAGTATTCCCAGAAAAAGCGTACCGAATACCAGAAGGACTCCTCCGAAAAACACGGTAACGGTAGGTTTCTTAAAACTGTAAGTCTCCTTAACACTTCTCTTCGTATATATGACAAAGAGGAGAGGTATAAGCAGTATCATAAGCTGGATTCCGGCTACACCGCCGAAACCCCATTTAAGCTGAAGGAGGCTTCCGATATAAATGACCGCCATAAACACGATACACACAAGGAACCATGCATCACCCGTAGTAGGAACACCACCTTTTTTCATGTTGCTCCGTTTCTCGAAAAGCTGTATTCCGGAACGGCCTTCATCAAAGAGGATTCCTTCACTGTTATATACACGTCCCAGGAAAAGCACAGCAAGGATAGCATAGATGATGTTACTCAGAAGCACAAGTGCAACAATTTCCATCTCATACTTGAAATTCAGTATGTTCTTTATCAGAAGACATATGTTGGCAACCGGAACCAGTGCCATCTTTCTGTCCAATTCAATATTGGGTATAAATGCTATATATCCCGTAAGCATGACAACAAGTGTCATGGGTGTGATATAGTTGTTGGCCTCCTTATACGACTTCGCAAATGCGGCTATACACATAGTTATCGCGCTTATAAAAAGCGAGAATACAAGAACCGCAAGTATCGTTACTGCTATAGCCGGCAGGAACTTTCCCAGTTTTACCGCCTCCGTTGTAATCCCGAGTCCACCTATAAGTTTTATCATATATACACCCATGAGTGCCATGGATAAAAGATTAAGAAGTGCGGACACAATACCTATTACCGCTACCGTAAAAAACTTTCCGATTATGATCTCTCTGTTAGTTACAGGCAGCGTAAGAAGCGTCTCAAGTGTACCTCTCTCCTTTTCGCCCGCAGTAGTATCTATAGCAGGATACATCGTTCCCATCAGAAGGCTGATTATAAGAAGCATCGGAAGTACCATTCCCAGAAGATTTCCCGTTGTCTGCTCCTTACTTGCTATATCCTGCGAATCTATCACGATAGGACTGAGAATAAGTTCCGGTTCCATGCCTTTTTCCCTGATCAGTCTTTCAGACTCGGCGCGGTTAACCTTATTCATAATGCCCTTAAGAATATCTGCCGCATATGATGAATTCGTTATCGAAGATACATATACGATCTGATACCGGGGTCTTCCGTCACTGTCAAGGCTCGATAGTCTTACATAAGCATCTATCTCTTCCGCCTGAAGAGCCTTGCATCCCTTATCATAATCCCATTCCTCACCGGATCTTACCACCTTTATCTGGTCGGTTTTCCCGGTCTCGTTCTTTGAGTCATCAGTTGCCGTATTATTATGATCATCGATGGCCGTGACAAGCTCATCATACCATTCATTATCTCCGTACTGCTCTATTACGATCTTATATTCATTCTGCTCCATTCCTGTCTGAATGGCCGACATAACAGCCATTGTTCCGAAAAATATCAGCGGATATATGACCAGCGGAACGATAAGCATCATGATCACCGCTTTTTTATCACGTATAACGTCCAGGAGCTCTTTCTTTATAAGGGTTTTAACTACTTTATATCTCATAGCTGATACCCTCACTTTCTATAATGCGATAAAATGCATCTCGCATATTCGATACACCATTCTCCGCCTTCAGAGCTTCCGGTGACGCATTACATATGATCTTACCTTTATTCAGCATGATTATACGGTCACAGAGATATTCCGCTTCTTCCATATAATGGGTTGAATATATAACCGTTTTCCCACGCTCTTTTTCACTTTTCATGAATTTGATTATGGCTGAACTGCTTATAATATCAAGTCCCAGCGTCGGCTCATCGAATATATAGATTTCCGGATCGTGAATAATGGTTCTGGCTATCGATGCTCTCTGAGTCTGTCCGGTAGACAGCCTCTCTATCCTGTTATCCACAAAACTTTCCATCCCGAGAACTTCCGTGATCTTTTCTATCCTGGTATCGAGTTCTTCCTCGTCTATCCCGTACATAGTCCCGAATATCTTCAGAAGCTCCCTGACACTCATTCTACCGTAAAGTTTTGTATTACCGGAAAGATATCCTATACTCCTCTTTACACTGATACTGTCTTTTGAGGCAGTGCCTTCTTCATCCGTTACCGTAACCTCTCCGGAGGTTGGGATCATGAGCCCCGCAAGCATACGAAGCAGAGTCGTCTTTCCCGCGCCGTTCGGTCCGAGAATTCCCAGAATTTCTCCCTTTTCGACCGATATGGAAATTCCGTCAACCGCGTTGAAATCGACTTTTTTACCTTTTGCCTCGGTTCTGTAAAAGCTTTTTACAAGATTTTCCGCTTTCAGCATATCCGCCTCCCGCTCTTTGCTATGAGAAATTATATACTATTGAAGGGTGTAAAAACAATTAAAGATATTATTAATTGCTTATAAAAAAGAAGTCGTTCAGACCTTCCTTCTCCCTCGGTCTGAACGACTTCTTACCTTCACTTATACATTTATGTATCAAACTACCCCAAAAGTCTATTTTCTTAAACCCACGATGATATTATAACAAAATATAACAAATTTTAATAGCATTTTTGTGCAACCTTCTCAATTTTCGTGACATTCAACAATAGCAAAAATATCCATATTTTTGTAAAAACATCAAAAAAGCGTGCAATTTAGGCATTGCACGCTTTGGAAACCCGTTATAAACCACTGGTTTTTTGTGACTTTTAACCAAAGTTAACTGATTTTTTATCCTTTAACAGCTCCCATCAGGACTCATTCTCATGAGCTACAAGGTTGAGAGCACCATATCTTTCTCTGAGAAGAGGCTTTTCTATCTTCCCCGTAGCATTTCTCGGAACATCTGCGAAAATAATCTTTCTTGGTCGCTTATATCTCGGAAGTTCCAGACAAAAGTTATTGATCTCTTCCTCTGTCGCTTCGCAGCCTTCCTTAAGCTGAATGATGGCTGCTGAGATTTCGCCGAGACGGGAATCCGCAAGTCCGATGACCGCTACATCCTGAATCTTCATATTCTTCATCAGGAACGCTTCGATCTGTACAGGATAGATATTCTCTCCTCCGCTTATGATAACGTCCTTCTTTCTGTCTACAAGCCAGATGAAACCATCTTCATCATACTTAGCCATATCTCCTGTAAGAAGCCATCCGTCCTTCAGGCATTCAGCCGTAGCTTCGGGATTCTTATAGTAACAGATCATAACGCCGGGACCCTTAACACAGAGCTCTCCTACTCTCTCACTGTCTGTAGGAGGAACTATATTACCTTCATCATCAACCACTTTGCACTCCCAGCCGTAACCCGGGATACCGATGGCACCTACATGATCTATATTCTCTACACCGAGATGTACGCAGCCCGGTCCGATGGATTCCGAAAGACCGTAGTTTGTATCATACTGATGATTCGGGAACATCTTCTTCCAGCGTGTGATAAGACTTGCAGGAACCGGCTGAGCGCCGATATGCATAAGTCTCCACTGATCCAGCGCATAATCATCCTTATTAAGTTTTCCGTCCTCAAGAGCGATAAGAAGATCTTGAGCCCAAGGAACAAGAAGCCATACTATAGTACATTTTTCTGTACTGACTGCATTAAGAACATCTTCCGGCTTTGTCCCCTTAAGAAGTACTGCTTTTCCGCCGGATATAAGTGAACCAAACCAGTGCATCTTGGCACCTGTATGATAAAGAGGAGGAATGCATAAGAATACATCATCCTTTGTCTGTCCGTGATGCGCCTGCTCAACCTTTGCACTGTGCATAAGCGCCTTGTGCTCATGCAGGATTGCCTTAGGGAATCCTGTGGTGCCCGATGAGAAGTAGATAGCCGCATTATCGTCATCCGTAAGCTTGATGTCAGGGCTTACGCTGCTTGAATTGGCAACCATCTCATTATAATCTTCCGCAAAGGAAGGACAGTTTTCTCCTACATAGAAGAGAAGTCTGTTTCTGCTGATCTTATCGGCTATCTCCTCAACCCGGCCGATGAATTCCGGTCCGAATACAAGTATATTTACGTCCGCAAGATCAACGCAGTACTGGATCTCGTCTGCGTCATATCTGAAGTTAAGCGGAACCGCAAGTGCACCGGTCTTAAGGATTCCGAAGTATATCGGAAGCCACTCAAGACAGTTCATAAGAAGGATACCTACCTTGTCATCCTTCTTGATTCCGCGGCTTATAAGCACATTTGCAAAACGGTTTGCCTTCTCATTGAAGACACTCCATGTAATCTCTCTTCTGTATGGAGACTTCGGATTCGGCTCCATAAGTTCATACTCTCTCCATGTCACACGTCTTCTCTCCTGAATAGCAGGATTGAGCTCAACGAGTGCGACATCATTTGCATATTCCTTTGCATTTCTCTCCAAAAGTTCGGTAATAGGCATTTCAAATATCCCCTCTTCTACATTTAATCTACACTGTTATATCCAACCTCAAATCCCGCGAGATTGATATCGACTGTCTTAGGAGGAACCTTGGCCTTAATTACCTCTATCCACTGTTCCTTTGTATAATTCATATGACGTGCTGCCATACCAAGTACGATAGTATTGAAGACTCTCGTGTTGCCGAGTTCTTCGGCCTTCTCCATAGCATTTATCGAATATACACTGTACTTCTGACGGAGTTCCTCTAAAATATTCTCCGGATACTCAGCCGCACCTGTTATAACAGGCATAGGATCGATTCTCTGATCGTTAACGATAAGAGCTCCGTCCTTCTTAAGGAAGTGAGCATATCTCTTAGCTTCAAGTCTCTCAAATGCGATGAGTACATCCGCACAGCCCTCTTCTACGATAGGCTCTGTAACCGCCTCACCCTCTGTAGCATATCTTACATAGGTTACAACGGAACCGCCTCGCTGTGCCATTCCGTGTACCTCTGAAAGCTTTACATCATAACCTGCTGCCTCGGCCAGGCCGCCTAAGATACGGCTTGTAAGAAGTGTTCCCTGACCGCCGACACCTACTATCATTATATTTGTAACTGCCATTTCTATTATCCTCTCATTTATTATTTTAGCTCAATAGCGTCGAATGGGCATAACTGCTGGCACAGTCCGCATCCGTTACACATTGTCTCGTCGATCACAGAGAATCCTGTCTCCTTATCCTTCTTGATTGCAGGACATCCCGGAACAAGACACTTTCCGCACTTCTTACATTTCTCTGTATCAACATGGCACTTGCCCTTTGGCTTATATGTCTTAAGGAGTGCACAAGGTGACTGTGAGATGATAACCGAAAGCTCATCTCTTGCAACTTCTTCCTTGATTGTCTCTTCAAGCTTCTTAAGGTCGAATGCATCAACAACACGTACGTTCTTAACACCCATACCTTCGCAGAGCTTTACAAGATCGATGGCAAATGTAGTCTCACCGTTCAGCATCTTACCTGTAGCAGGATGATCCTGATGACCTGTCATACCTGTAGTAGAGTTATCAAGAATGATAACTGTTCCTGTAGCCTGATTGTAAACCATGTTCATGAGTGAGTTAACGCCTGTATGAAGGAAGGTTGAATCACCGATAACAGCAACCCAGTTCTTAACCCAGTCCTTGCCTTTACCCTTCTCCATACCATGAAGCATAGAGATAGAGCCACCCATACAGAGTGTTGTATCAACAACAGAAAGCGGTGCTGCCACACCGAGTGTGTAGCATCCGATATCGCCGCTTGCATGTATCTTAAGCTTCTTGAGGACGCTGTATGTAGCTCTGTGAGGACATCCCGGACAGAGGATAGGCGGACGTACAGGAACTGCTGCAGGTTGCTCGAGATCGAGTTCCTGACCGAGAACCTTCTCACGGAGCATATTTGCACTGTACTCTCCGTCAAGCGGAAACACATCCTTACCTGTACATGCGATTCCCCATGCACGAACCTGCTCTTCGATAACAGGCTCAAGTTCTTCTATGATATAGAGTTTGTCTACCTTAGATGCAAACTCTTCTATAAGCTTCTTAGGAAGAGGGCTTACCATACCAAGTTTAAGTACGCTTGCGTCCGGGAAAACCTCCTTTACATACTGATAAGGGATACCGCTTGTTATAAATCCGAGAGTCTTACCCTCTGCATCCTTATAATCGCCGTATGTAACCTTATTGATATCGGCAAATTTATCTGTTGCGCCATCCTCAGCAAGACGTCTGTCGCGCTCGATAACGAACTTGTGACGTACCATTGCATTTGCGGGAACCATAACGTTCTTTGCAGGATTACGCTCATACTCTTTATCATCAACCTCAACTCTGTCCTCAAGATTAACAACACCCTGAGAATGAGCGATTCTTGTTGTAGTTCTGAGAATTACAGGAGTATCATATTCCTCTGAAATCTCAAATGCCTTCTTTGTGAAGACTCTTGCTTCTTCACTGTCCGACGGCTCAAGCACAGGAACATGTGATGATACCGCTATTCTTCTTGTGTCCTGTTCGTTCTGTGAGCTGTAAAGACCCGGATCGTCAGCAACAAGATATACCAGTCCTCCTTTAGCTCCGATATATGATGCTGTATACAGAGGATCTGATGCAACATTAAGACCTACGCACTTCATAGCGCACATAGCTCTTACACCTGCTATGGATGCACCCATGGCAACCTCTGCGGCAACCTTCTCATTTGGTGCCCACTCCGCATAAACGCCTTCGTACTTAACGAGGTTCTCACTCATTTCGGTACTAGGTGTTCCCGGATATGCTGATGATACCTTGACGCCTGCTTCCCAAGCGCCGCGGGCAATTGCCTCATTGCCCAACATAATCTTCTTTTCCAACTTTCAAAACTCCCTTCGTTTATATAAATCTATATAATTCCTGTGATATGCCGCACTACTTCTCAAACAGTGCCGCAAACTTTTCGTATCCCAGTCTGACTCTCATAATTCTCGTTCCCTGGAATAATCTTCTCACGTGGAACATGATTTTAAGCTTTGTACTCCATCCGGAGGATATCTTTATACCGTCGAGTATCGGCTTCGAGCTTATGACCGAGTACCTCGGATCCCAGCTCTCTATGGTACTTGCCGGATAATTCATGTAAAACTTTCTTCTTCTGTACTCCGCTCCCAGTCTTCCGGCAAATCGATTCGAACTGATGAGCTCCATATAACTGTGCGCTTCAAAAAGCACATTACAGCCCTGAAAACGGTCGTATAAAATCCGGAGAAGCTCTTTTACCTCTTCTTCTTTGTAGTAGGTCAGGATATCTCTGAAGATAAAAAGCAGCCCCTTATCTATCTCACAGTCAATCTCATCAAGCCAGGTCAGATCGTTAACCGATCTGTCTATTATCTTCTCCCGTTCACAGCTGTCGGTAGTATACATGTTTCTGATAGCTATTCGGCCGGGGCTGTCGAGATTATACCACATAACCCTTCCGTTATCTACCCTTTCGAACATCGTGTCAAGGCTGCAGCCTGCATACACAACCGTACTGTCGGGATATTCCATAAGGAAAAGCCTGACCGCATCATCATAGTCCCTGCTGGTTGCCGCAGAAACAAGGTTCCTGTATTCGCTTCTCCTCTTATAGTCTTCGTAATTAATCTTATGGTTGGCAAGAAACTTTGTAGCTATATCGTCTTTGAAAATATCAGGAAATCTCTTGGATATAATGCCTCTGTGTCTCACCTCATAGAGATATTTGTCTATGATCGCATTTCTGGAATCCGTCATATAATCCTGAAGGATTTTCCTGAGATGTGTTGCTTCCGAGTTTTTTCTGTTCAGATAAAATGCGTGGCCTGCATTTCTGTATTCAAAGAAGAACGGCTTTCTTCCCGAGTCATACATATTTCTGCAGAACTGTCTCGAGTGTGCATTGTAACAATCCTTCGCACCGGAGGCCACAAGCACTTCTCCCGTCAGATAATTAGTCTTTTCATGGATCGGACTCGTATATTCGATCTTGCCTTCGTAATCTTTTATCCAGTAATCCCTTATAAAATCAATGGTTCCCTGAGATGTTGAGGCCTTAGAATACCAGTCTTTTGCCCGCTGCATTTTGACCATAAGCTCATAATCTTTATATTCCGCATCCAGCACCGGAGCAAGCAGAACCATCTTATAAGGCATCGGAAGTCCTTCCTGCCAGGCTATCATGTTAAGGGAAACAGCATTTCCGGCGCCTGTTCCCGTTCCCATGAGAATAACTTTGTTCATGTCAAATCCGGATATGTATTCGCTGAATGTACGGATCAGCATATCGAAGACATCCTTGCAGCAGTGTTCCGGAGCAAGCGGATACATAGGAATATAGAATTCGGCATCTACGATATTCATAAGGTCATAGATAAACCGCCATTCCCCATCCGCCATCGGATGGCAGTATTCACTGTCATATAGATAGAATACTTTTCTGTCTGAGGTTCTGCCCGAAAGAGTTATATGATAGCACGGAAAATCCCCTCCTCCCAGTGCTTCTGCATCCACTTCCTTCTGCAGCCACTGCGGGATTCCCCTGTTTCGCTTCGCCTTCTTCCGGGTCACGAACTTATATACACTTTCTTTGTTATCAAATTTCCCCATAAACAGTACCTTTAACTTCTCACGTAAAAAGTGTCAACCACCGTAGAGATGGCTGACACATCATTACTTAGTCTTAGTCTTGGAAGAAATATCCGACTCCCCATTTAGTATGAATATACTCCGGATCAGCCGGGTGTGCCTCAATCTTCTCTCTGAGACGCCTTACATGAACATCAACTGTTCTTGCATCTCCGGGATACGTTGCCCCCCATATCTCTTTAAGAAGCTCGTCTCTTGAATATACCTTATTGGGATTCGAAACCAGAAGCAGTACCAGTTCAAACTCTTTGGCTGTGAGGCTTACCTCATTACCGTTGATATATACTCTTCTCGAATCGGTCTCTATCTTAAGTCCCTTTTTTTCTATAACGTTCGCTCTGGATTCACGTGCCTCATCATTTCTTGTATTTCTTCTGAGTCTCGCCTTAATACGTGCTTTAACTTCAAGTATATTAAAAGGCTTTGTAATATAATCATCCGCACCGTATTCAAGTCCGATGATCTTATCCATATCATCGCCCTTAGCAGTAAGCATTATGATTGGAACATCCGAAAATTCTCTGATAATCTGACAAACCTCAAGTCCGGTAAGCTTTGGAAGCATTATGTCCAGGAGTATAATATCATATGCATCCGTTCTGGCTTTTTCCACAGCCTCTTCACCGTCATATGCAGTATCAACCTGCATATCATCCTGCTCAAGATATGACTTGAGTCCCTTAACTATACTTTTTTCATCATCTACTATTAAGACCTTCTTCAATGTACTCTTCCTTTCATTATGTGGTCACTTTATCTTTTAGCTTATTAAAGGTTCCTTCCTTGATACCATTTACATTCATCAAGTCTTCCACCTGAGTAAATCCCCCATGCTGTTCTCTGTATCTGATGATTTCCTCCGCTCTGGTCTCTCCGACCCCCGGCAGGGTCATAAGTTCTTCCTTACCTGCGGTATTGATATTAACGAGCCCTCTCGATATATCTCCCGCTTGGGTCATAGTCTCGGGAAGTTCTTCGCCTTCCCTCGGAATATATATCCTGTCACCGTCCGAAACCGTCCCGGCAAGATTGACCGCCGATGTAGACGCATCCGGACTGAAACCTCCGGCTTCGGTAAGAACATCGTTAACTCTTGAACCATCCGGCACATAGTAGACACCTTCAGATTCAACCGCTCCGCAGATAAACACGCAGATCATGGATGCTTCGCTTACTTCTTCCGTAACAGTCGACTCGGATTCTGCTTCCTCGGTCTTATCCGAAATTATATTCTCCGATGTTTCCGCCTGCTTCATAACCCGTATCCCGGTATCTCCGCAGCCCGTAAAGATCATCATTACAAAAAACAATACCGCTGTTTTCAGTAACTTTTCTATTCTATTCATTCATTACTCATAAAGTGGAATTGAGTACTTATATTTTATCTAATTAACGGGTATTTTACAACCTTCATTTAAATGATATCTCTACAGCGGCTCCTTCATGATAGCTGTTCCGATACCTTTTTCCGTAAAGAACTCCAGGAGCAGGCAGTGCTCGAGTCTTCCGTCCAGAATATGGACTCTGGATACGCCGTTCTTCATGGCATCTATACAGTTCTGAAGCTTAGGAAGCATACCGCCGCCTACAACACCCTCATCGATAAGTGTCTGTGCTTCACTGATATTCATTTCCGAGATAAGCGTCTTCTTATCCGTCGGATCTGTAAATACGCCTTCGATATCCGTAAGGAAGGCAAGCTTTTCAGCCTCAAGTGCCGTAGCTACCGCACATGCGCAGTCATCGGCGTTGATGTTATAATCATGCTCATCCTCGATACCCATTCCGATAGGGGCGATAACAGGGATAAGATCGTTATCTATAAGAGTATTGATAAGATCGACATTTGTCTCAACGATTTCACCTACATAACCGATGTCCTTACCGCCTGCGGTCTTCTTCTTACATTTAAGAAGTCCGGCATCCTTTCCGCTGACACCTACCGCATTAAGTCCGACCTTGGACATAAGGCCTACAAGGCTCTTGTTGACGTTGTTGAGAACCATCTCGGCAACTTCAAGCACAGACTCATCCGTAACCCTGAGACCGTTCTCGAAACGTGTCTCCATACCGAGTCTGTCAATCCACTTGCTGATCTCCTTGCCGCCGCCGTGTACGATCACCGGCTTAAATCCGACAAGCTTAAGAAGTGCAACGTCCTGTATTACATGGTATTTAAGGTTCTCGTCAAGCATGGCTGATCCGCCGTACTTTACGACAATCTTCTTACCGTTGAACTTCTTAATGTAAGGCAGTGCCTCTATAAGGGTCTGTGCCTTTTCCAAAATCTTATCCATATCGTCATTCTTTGTCATCATATCTATCCTCTTTCCACATAATAATTTATTCTCTTTCACTGCGCTCAGACAATCCCGTGGTCCGGATGTTAATCCATGCTCGTTCCTCGCATGCCTTGTTTCCTTGCCTTCGGCAAGTAAACGCGCTGCTCCGCAGTCGCACACCACTTCATCTGCTCCGCAGATTCGTGGCCACGGGCCCCTCCTTCGCTGCGCTCAGGCAATCCCGTGGTCTAACTTCTGTAATCAGCATTTATCTTTACGTAATCATACGTAAGATCGCATCCCCAGGCTGTGGCTTCAAAATCGCCCGACTTAATATCGCATTCTGCCGTAATCTCATCCGGCTGAAGAATATTCAGTGCTTCCTCCTCCGAAAATGTGAGGAACATACCATTCTCTATAAGCTTAATGCTTCCGTTCTTACTGGACATTGTTATATCCGTCTTCATCGGATCAAACTCCGCGCCCGAGTAACCCATTGCACAGAAGATTCTTCCGCAGTTGGCATCGGTTCCGAAGATTGCTGCCTTTGAAAGATTTGAAGTGATTATGGACTTCGCAAGAACCTTTGCTGTCTCATAATCCGGAGCTCCCGTTACATGAGCCGTAAAGAGCCTCGTAGCGCCCTCTCCGTCCTTAGCTATATTCTTGGCAAGGAACTCACATACGGCCGTAAGAGCCGCCTTAAAAGTCTCAAGGTCCTTTCCCTCATCTGCTATCACCTCGTTCTCCGCAAGGCCGTTGGCAAGCAGAAGAACCGTATCGTTAGTTGATGTATCACCGTCAACGGAAACCATATTGAAAGTAACATCGATAACTTCTCTGAGTGTCTTAAGTGCTATATCATAATCAACAGCCGTATCGGTCATTATATAGCCCAGCATGGTTCCCATATTCGGATGGATCATTCCCGAGCCCTTACACATAGCACCGATAGTACAGGTCTTTCCGCCTGCTTCAAACTCTACCGCAATCTCCTTCGGCTGAGTATCCGTAGTCATGATGGCAACAGCTGCCTCATGTGCCTCTTCTCTCTCTGAAGAAAGGAGAGGTGCCATCTTCTCGGCACCCGAAAGAATTATATCCATAGGAAGCTGAGGACCGATAACACCGGTCGATCCTGTAAGAACGTACTCTGCAGGAATCCCAAGGAGCTCACTCACCTTCGCAGCCTCTGTCTCGCAGTTCTTCAGCCCTTCGGCACCTGTAGCTGCATTTGCTATACCTGTGTTAACGATAACAGCCTGAGCCTTCTTTACGTTATAAACTATATTGCTATCCCACTGAACAGGAGCAGCCTTTACAAGATTCTTTGTAAATGTACCGACAGCGACCGCGGGAACCTCACTCTTTATAAGTGCCATATCTTTCTTTGTGGAAGACGCCTTGATTCCCGCCCTTACACTGGCTACTGTATATCCTTTAGCGGCATTAACACCACCGTCAATTACTTTTATCATATCTATCCTCCTATTCGTCCGTCTCTCGGACGTCCGTAATTATAGTGTCAGGCCTTTTGCCTCATCGCAGCCCATAACAATGTTCATGCATTGGATAGCGGCACCGGAAGCACCCTTACCGAGATTATCGAAACGGCTTGCTACTATAACTCTCTCTTCGTTACCTGTTACAAAGATCTCCATTCCGTCCCAACCGGCACATGCATCTGAGAATATCTCCCCGCCCGCTTCTACATCTGCTCCGAAAGGCATAACCTTTATAAACTTCTCACCCTTATAATACTCTGCCAGATAATCTCTTATCTCCTGAGGAGTCTTCTTCTCTGCCAGAAGTTCCGTATATATAGGGATCTGCACGATCATTCCGCTGTGATAATTGGTTGTCATCGGACAGAAGAGAGGTTCTCTCGCTATTCCCGTTACAGCCTTCATTTCCTTTAAATGCTTGTGAGCCTGTCCCCAGGCATACATTCTTGCGGAATCAAGGTTCGCATCGCGTCCTTCTTCCTCATATCTGGCAATAAGCTTCTTACCACCTCCGCTGTATCCCGAAACCGCAAATACGGATACCGGATAATCAGCCGGAAGTATTCCGCCCTTTACAAGTGGGAATACAGGTCCGATAAATCCCGAAGCATAGCAGCCGGGAACCGCTATACGCTTTCCTGTCTTAATAGCTTCTCTATGGTCCGCCGAAAGTTCAGGGAAGCCATATGCCCAACCCGGAGCCGTTCTGTGAGCCGTAGATGTATCAAGGATAACCGTATCCGGATTATCGCAAAGCTCTACAGCTTCTCTTGCTGCCGCATCAGGCAGGCATAAGAAGGTGATATCCGATGCATTTATAAACTTCTTTATCTCTTCCGGATCCTTACGCTTATCACTATCTATCTTTAAAAGTTCTATATCATCTCTTATCTGAAAGCGCTCAAAGATTCTTAGTCCCGTAGTTCCTTCACTTCCATCGATAAACACTTTTTTCATGATGATTCTCCTCTCTCACGCTTTTCCGAATTTAAACTCTTTAAATGTTATAGCCCATCTTTGTTTAAACCGCAAGCTTTTTTTCATCTTTTTGCATAAATTATGTATATTCAATGCATATTATGCATAATATATCCATTTTGGGCGTATTTTTTGTATATTTTTAGAATATTTCAATACAGCGAACCTGTGAAGTGCGCGTCTCACCCGTCCAATAAAGTCCTCTGAGACGCGCATTCCCAGTTTCGCCTTACCATATATATCAATTCCGTATGAATATGGCGTTATATAGTATTTCGATATGTATATAAGCCTTCAGGCCGAAAGGGATGCACGAGCCGGCCTTCCAATGAGACGGTCTCGGGCGCCCTTTCGAATGAAGGCTATAGAAGATTATAATCGCGCACTTCACAGTTTCGCCGTATCGATAAGTATACAAAAAGGCCACCGCATCTGCGATGGCCCAATACTCATATCATGTGATCAGCTATCTCCTACCAGAAGATATGATTTCCGATCTGTATATAATCAGAAAGTGATGATGTATCTACGACCCATGTAGGTCTGAAGTACATGCAATTTCCGATATTATTGTTTCCTGCAAGTGCATCCTGTGCTGCCTGAAGACATGAGGATGAACCACCTGTTGAAAGAGCATTTCTGAATGCGCTTGTCTGGCATCCTGTAAACTGACTAGGAGAGTAGATTACATCTGAAAGTGAACTTCCCCAGTAACCGTTTCTCTGTCTGTTAAGAACTACGTTAGCAACTGCAAGCTGTCCATCATAGCTCTCTCCGCCACTCTCTGCAAATACGATTGCTGCAAGGAGATACAGATCGCTTGATGATACTTCCTGCTGTGCAGGTTCCGGAGCCGGTTCTGCAACCTGCTCGGCCGGCTGCTCTGTCTTAGTATCATTGGATGCTGTCTCAGTCTTCTGAGCTGTTTCTGCAGTCTTTGTATCATCCTGCTTTGCATCCTGTGTATTCTGTGTATTCTGTGTATCCTGAGCTGTCTGATTGTTATTATTCTTACCGGCTGCTGTCTTAACAGTCTCTGATATTCTTCCGTCAGCAGTCTCTTCACTCGGAGCTTCTGTCTTCTTCGGAGCTGTACCGTTAAACTCTGCTATGGATGCATCAAGATTATCCACTGCATCCGGCGCGATAGCTTCTCTGAAGCCCTCTTCGATATCTATATAAATTGCAGAAACATATGCTTTCTCACCGTTAACAAGCTCGATGTTAGCCCAATCGTACTTATCAACTTCGTTAACTATGAAGCTGTCTCCGCTTTCTGCCTTAAAAAGTACTTCAGCCTTCTCGGAAGCATCCTTCTTGATGTTTACCGAATCCGACTTTACTGTAGCAATCTCCACAACCGCATCATCGGCTATTGCCGCTGCTGCATCACCTGTAGCTATATCTTCGCTGTTAACATATCCTTCGAAGTCACCTGATGAAATTTTGGTCCACTGCTCACCGGCAACGATCACATTTCCGCTTGCGTTCTGAGGAAGGATACCGACAACCTCGGCCTCATCCTTAGCTTCAGCAAAGATGCTTACGTTCTCGCCTGTTGTGATGAACTTACCTTTCATATCAATCTTACCCTTTGTAAGATTGTTGGTATCACCAACCGCAAGATCAAAGGAATCCTCATCACTGAGGTGCTCCTTTAAAATGTCAACAGATGCTGTATCAATAACTGCTGCATCATCCAGTGTTATCTCATATGCTGCTGCCATCTCTGCAACTGTTTCTTCATCGGCCATCTCCAATGCTGAATTGATCGATGTTGCACTGACTATCTTCTGCTTCTCTGAATACTCGGCCAGGCTCTTTACAGTAAAGATGCCGCCTGCTGTGACTGAACCGATAAGCAGAAGTCCAAGTGTATTTCTCACAACAAATCTTGATGAGAAAATGTACTTTTTGGAAAATAGCTTCGCCTTATTAAGTTTTAACTCTGTACGACGTTTCATAAACTCCTACCATTCATCTGCCCATGCAGATTTACATAAAATGTTACGATTTTGTTACGGACATATATTAACACCTTGTAACATTTATGTCAAGTTGTTTAAATTTATTTTACGAAACGTCACAATTTTACTTTATTCATTGTATATTTTGTATAAATTCGCTAAATTTCACTCTTTTGCCGCAAAATATGCATCAATTCCGTCTGCAATGGCTGTTGCCATCGACTTCTGATATTCCGGGTTCGCAAGAGCCTCATCATCGAACTGATTTGACAGGAACCCAACATTTATAACAGTCGCGGGCATCGTGCAATAATTTAACGATGTCATATCATCTGTTTCATAAATTCCGAGTCTCTGAGCAGTTGTATCTTCTGATATTTCCTTCAAAATGTCATAACAGAGTTCATAACTGTTCTGATAATTAAGTCCCGTTGCCGAATTGGTGGATGTCGTAATGAATCCTATAACTCCCATAGTAGTCGGATCGGTTACCGAACCGGCCTCGAGCTTAATATATATCTCAGCCTCATTTGCATTTGCAAGTGCCGCTCTTCTTGCATTACTCAGATTTACGCTTCCTGCCTCTCTGGACATGCATACGGTGTATCCGCGTTCCACGAGAAGGGATTTCAGACTGTTTGCCACATCCAGCGTCACATCGTACTCATAATGTCCGGTACTCACTCCTACGGCTGCCGGAGGCATCTTAACCTTCATGCCGGCCCCGTCCGCAGTCTGAGTCGGATCGATGTCGGGGCTGATCAGCTCCAGCTCCTTATCATCCACGACCTGCTTGGCAGGATCGATGAATATTATGTGCTTGGCCTTTTCCGAATCTGTCTGCGTAGCCCATGCTATATCGGTCTCCACTACATTTGAAGATCTGACATAGTAATTTCCTCCGTTAAGAAGGATCCTCACCCAGCCGTCTTTAACGCCGGTACGGGTAAGATCCACGCCCTTGTTGATGGTTACATACACCATGGAATCCTCTCTGGGCTCGGTATAAAGCACCGTATTATCCTGTGTGGTCTGTACATAGCCCTTGACCGGCGTGAAGCCCTCACTGTCCAACATATTCTCCTCATCACGGGTATCGGCCTCTGTGATGACCTCTATGGGCTCCTCTTTCTTACAGCCCGATATGCTAAACGTCATAGCCGCACATAATAATATAGAAAAAACTTGTTTTGTCAGGTTTATTTTTCTCATTTAAGTATAGCTCCAAGTGCTCCGAAAAGTCCCGCTCCGGCAAGTCCCATGATGACGCCTGCCAGAACTACTCCGCATACTACCGCAATTACGCTCTTCTTAAAATCCAGATCCAGGATGCTGGCTGCCAGCGTTCCCGTCCATGCTCCGGTTCCCGGAAGAGGAATGCCCACAAAGAGGAAAAGCGCCCAGTAAAGACCCCTTCCCGCCTTCTCCTGCAGCTTCTTTCCGCCTCTCTCACCCTTGTCGAGACAGAAGGAAAAAAGCTTTCCTATATATTTCTTATCCTTACCCCATACCAGTATCTTCCTCGCGAACAGGAAAATGAACGGCATAGGGATCATATTTCCGATGATACATGTAGCATAGAGCGGAATAAGGTCGATCGGTCCTCCCATAGCAGGACTGAGTCCGAAAGGTACGGCCAATCTGAGTTCCACCAGAGGAACCATAGATATAAGAAATGCAATGATAAGCTTTTTAGTCAATGTATAATCTCCTTAATAATAGAAGTGCCCGACTTGAACCGTCGTTCAGCCGAGCACCATTCTAACACACCTTAATATTGGCTTTCAAGGTACATATTCAGATACTCAAACAGCGTATCTCCGTAAATATTCTTTACCATACCCTTCTTCAGACGATCCGGTCTGTTGGTTATGATGCTGTCCACGTTGAGAAGCATCATTCTTTCCAGGTTCCTTTCATCGTCAATGGTCCATACGTATATGTCCTTGCCCGCGTCATGAACGCGTTTGACCACTTCACCGTTTACATATATATATTTGATACTGAAGGCATCCGCATACTTCAGATCGAAGAACTGGCCCATAGCCACAGACATGACGTACACGGTCTTGATATTTTCATCAAACTGCTTGATCTTCCTGATAGAATCATAAGTCTGGGATGTGACAACACAGCTGTCATAAAGGTCATACTCCTCTACCAGTCCCACAACACACTCCTCCAGATTTGTATCTGTCTTTGCGGGCTTCAGCTCGATATTCATATCCGCTCTGCCATCTATAAGCTCAATCGCCTCTCTGAGAGTCGGAATCTTCTCTCCCGGAAAATCTTTTCCGTGATCCGCATCCAGATCATACTTCAGGAGTTCCTCATAAGTAAGATCGCCGATTTTTTTATTTGCCCCCGTAACTCTCTTTATATTTTCATCATGCATGACCACGACCACGCCGTCTTTAGTCTGTCTCACGTCAAGTTCAACAACATCGGCACCGTCCTCAATGGCAATTTCAAACGCCGACAGAGAATTCTCCGGAGCTTTCTTGGAAGCCCCTCGATGTGCGGTAATGGTAACGGAATTGATGTGATCCGCATTCAGCACGATCACATCTGTCTTGATCAGCACGTAAAACGCCACATCCACCGAAATAGCCAGAAGTACCACGGCAATAATGATATAGATGCCTCTCTTAAGCTTCAGCGCCGCATTTACATCCACATAATCTTCAATCTTCTGCTCTCTTGAAGGATCAGGTACATTGTTATAGAAAGAATTACATATAAATGCGTGAAGCAGCGGCGCAAACAGTGTCACGTAAAGCAGGTACAGCACAACATTCAGACTTTCGAATACAAAGCCTGCCGCCAGTGCCACCTTCTTATACTGCAACAGCCAGTGAAGCAACGGACCCGTAAGCAGAAAATGCAGTAACCATGACAGGCCCAGTATGGATATCGTGATCAGAAAAAGTCCCGGCAGCACACGGAGTTTCTTCTTATATAATATTCTTCGTGCGATTCTCATGGCTCCGATGAACGGAACCTTTCTGATAATAAAAACGTGGATGGCGAATACATACATGAAGAAATATATATTCAGTATTATATAACCCAGAACCAATCCGATGGCCACCCACTTGTTTATTACGATGGCGTCCGAAAGATATCTCGGGAATTTAATATTCAAAAGCGTAAGTCCGACTACCGTAGCCCCCGTAACCGGGAGATAACAAAGTACAAAAAGCGGCATCGGCATGTTGTGAGGAATGAATACCCTAACGGAATGCCTCACCGCAAGTATCAGCATCCGGATAAGTCCGATCTTTTTCGTATGATTGGCCCAGTCATAACAGATGGACAGGCCCGATACATTTATAAGAAGAAAGAACGACAGAATGACAGCAAATATAAATACACCTATCCATGTGGTAGGCATATGAACAAACTGAGATACATTATCCCTACTGAGATATGTTACCCCCGATGCCCTGATGACAAGGTTCAGAAATGCGTAACAAAAAGGGATGAGCAGTGCAGTCGAAATGACCTGCAGGACAAGCTCAAATGCTACTATTCTGCGTATATTAAATCTAAAAAGTTTAAAACTGTCTTTAATGTTCTTCATAATCTTCACAACTTCAGCAATAGTTTATCTTATAACCAGAAAGATGCATCTCCGAAAGAGAAAAATCTGTAACGTTCGCGGACCGCTTCCTCATAAGCGGCAAGAACTCCTTCTCTGTTATAAAAAGCAGAAACCAGCATGATAAGTGTAGATTCCGGAAGATGAAAATTAGTGATAAGCCCGTCTATTACCTTGAATCTGTACCCCGGATAGATGAAAATGTCCGTCCATCCGCTCATAGCTCTGACAACATTTTCCTCCGTCTCGCCTTCTGTTCTCTCGGCCTCAAGGCGTGATGCCACGGTTTCAAGAGTTCTGGTACTGGTGGTTCCCACAGCGATAACCCTGCCGCCGGCCGCCTTGGTCTCGTTGATAACCTTTGCGGCTTCCTCAGACAGCTCGAAATACTCGCTGTGCATATGATGTTCCTCAATCTTCTCAACCTTTACCGGTCTGAAGGTGCCCAACCCCACATGCAGAGTAAGTCTTGCAATCTTCACACCGTTCGCTTCTATATCCTTAAGCATTTCCTCTGTGAAATGCAGTCCTGCTGTTGGTGCAGCGGCAGAACCCGAATTCTTTGCATATACCGTCTGATAACGGTTCTTATCCTGAAGCTTATGTGTGATATACGGCGGGAGAGGCATTTCTCCAAGCTTATCCAGTATTTCCTCCCAGATACCGTTGTAATAGAATCTGATGATACGGTTTCCGTCATCCACTACACTGAGAACTTCCGCAGTAAGAAGAGGCTCGCCGCCCTCCTCACTCTGGCCGAAACATACTACAGCCCCCGGCTTCATCTTTTTACCCGGCTTAACCAGGCATTCCCATACTCGGGTATTCTCACCGTTTATACCGTTATCCGCTATTTCCTCCGATTGCTGAACCTTATCCGAAGCATCCTTAAGCAGAAGCACTTCCACTGCGGCTCCCGTATCCTTCTTCATTCCGAGAAGTCTGGCCGGGATAACCTTCGTATCATTTATCACAAGGCAGTCTCCGCACTTCAGATAATCCAAAAGATCGCTGAAGTGCCTATGCTCTATCTCTCCTGAATCACGGTGAACAACCATCATCCTCGAGTCGCTTCTCTTCTCCAGCGGATCCTGTGCTATCAGTTCTTCGGGAAGGTCATAATAAAAATCATGTAAATCCATAATCTATTCATCTCCAATGAAAAACGCCTGCAGATTCTACAGGCGTTCTTTAAATGCTTTAATTATTCTACCACAAAATATCCGTCATTCAAGATAAAATGTTAAAAGACGACTTTTCCCGACTTTTTCCAAGCAGAAATCAAAGCTTATCTTATCGTTATGCCCTTTTCCTTAAGCGCTTCAAGCACACTGTCAACGGCAGCATTTACTTCTTCACCTGTAAGGTTTCTGTCGGCAGCTCTAAAGGAAAGTGCATAAGCTACGCTCTTCTTACCGTCAGCAATATTCTCGCCTTCATAAACATCGAAAAGTTCACACTTCTCAAGATTATCTCCGGCACTTGCACGGATGATCTTCTCGATATCTCCTACGTAAATGTTCTTATCGCAGAGAAGAGCAAGATCCCTTGTACTTGCAGGATACTTAGCGATCTCAACATACTTGATATCGAAGTCCGCAAGCTCTGCGATCTTATCCATATTTATATCGGCGATATATGTATCACCCTTGATTCCGTAATTCTCGGCAACAACAGGATGAAGCTGCCCCAGATAACCGAGAACAACCTGGTCCTTCTTTGTTACGACTCTTGCCTGTCTTAATGTATGAAGGTATGGGTACTCTTCATGTGAATAGTACTCAGTAGAAATGAATTCAACCTTATCGGCTATGTTAAGCTTCTCAAGAAGTTCCTCAACAACACCCTTCATAACGAAAAAGTCACCTTCGCCGTACATACCGATGGCAAGACGTGCTGCCTCTGTAAGAGGAAGATCGTTTTCACGTCCCTCTTCCGTAGGCTTAACAGGCCATGTTGCATCAGGAAGATATACTGTTCCAAGCTCATACAAACGTACGTTCTTGTTTCTTCTTCCTGAGTTTGTTCCCAGTGATGTAAGAAGTCCGTTGAGAAGAGTTGTTCTCATGCACTTAAAATCCTCTCCGAGAGGATTGATGATTTCAATTGCATTTCTTACAGGGCTTCCTTCTGGGATGAGAAGCTTATCGAATACCTTGCGGCTCTCGAAGCTGTAGGTCATACCCTGTGAGAATCCGTTCTCTTCAACGATAGCTCTTGCTATACGATTAATCGACTCTTCGTAAGAGATCCCGCCGATACCGCCGTTGGTTGTAGGTACGGTTGAAGGAATCTTGTCATATCCATGGATACGTGCAATCTCTTCGGCAAGATCTGCCATGCAGTGAAGATCCTGTCTGTATGTAGGAACGGTAAGTGTATTTGAAGCCTTATCATATGTGAGTCCCAGTCTTCCGAAGATCTCAAGCTGCTCATCTACAGCGATATCAAGACCGAGAAGGCTGTTCATTCTTTCAGGCTCAAAAGGAAGTGTCCATGGGTCAACCGGTGCAGGATATACATCAACCTCACCCTCAAGAACTTCTCCGCAGCCAAGCTCCTGAATAAGCTGTACGGCTCTTGTTATAGCGAGTTCTGCAAGATTCGGGTCAAGTCCCTTGTTGAACTTAGCAGATGAATCTGTTGAAATACCATGACGTCTCTCTGACTTACGAATGTTGTTACCCTCGAAGCAGGCAGCCTCGAATAAAATGTATGGAAGTTCCTTTGTCTCAAGTGGGATCATGGAATTCTTTCCACCCTTGATTCCCGCAAGAGCAACCGGCTTAACGCTGTCACAGATCATGAGTGTATCCGTATCAAGTGTAAGCTCCTCATCATGAAGAGTTGTGAACTTCTCACCCTCTGCAGCGCGTCTTACTACGATCTTTCCCCCCTCAAGAGTTGAAAGGTCAAAAGCATGCATCGGCTGACCGAGTTCTTCCATAACGTAATTCGTTATATCTACTATATTATTGATCGCATTTATGCCTCTGCTGCGAAGTCTCTGCTGCAGCCAGAGAGGTGAAGGACCGATCTTTACATTTCTTACAACACGTCCGATATATCTCTTGCAGAGATCTGGTGCCTCGATCTCAACAGCAATCTTATCGGAGCTCTTCTCGTCCTTTACTTCGTTAAGGGAAGCCTTCATCTTCTCAAGATCGAACTTTCCTTCCGGATCAAATGCAACGCCGTATGTAGCAGCAGCCTCTCTTGCCATACCGAGAACCGAGAAACAGTCAACACGGTTTGAAGTGATCTCATACTCGATATTTGCATCATTAAGACCAAGCTTTGCTGTAGCATCATCGCCCGGCTTAAGATCCATAAGAGCCGCCTCTTCATCTGTGAAGATATATACTCCGTCCTTATCTCCCGGATACAGATTTCCGTCAGCACCGATCTCTTCGATGGCACACATCATACCTGCCGAAGGAACTCCTCTCAGTTTACCCTTCTTGATCTTTCCGTCCTTAGGTGACAGATCTTCACCTGTATGAACGTTATATACTGCTGTACCACCGTCAAGGACAGTCGGTGTGTAAACAGGCTTATCGGCACCGTTCTCGCCGAACTTGTAAGGATTAAGCTTTATGATGTTAGGTGCACCTGTTACGATCTGAACGATTCCGTTCTCGTCCTGACCTGCTTCAACAGTGTGTCCTACATTTACCTGACACACAACAAGTCTGTCGGCATCAGGATGAGAAGCAACTTCCATAACCTGACCGATCACCACACGTGACAGTCTTGCGCCTGTAGGCTTCTTGAAATACTTTGTAACTCTCTCAACATGAGAACCTGACAGAGTGATCCTGTCCGCGAACTCATCAACAGCCTTATCGAGGCCTTCATACTCCAGGATATCCTTTCCTGCATCATCTGTATCATATTCCGGGAAAGGAAGATCCGGAACTATATTCTTCAACCACATTACCGGTGTATCCATAATTTATCTCCTTAATTAAATTATATACTCCACATATAGCGGAACTCCGATTTTATATTTCACAGTCCGGGAGCAGGTGCGTGCATTCGCACGGTCATCTTTCGCTTCACTCAGGATTCTTGCCATCGCTCTGCGATTCCAAGAACTTTTGCAGAGGCGTATTCACGCGTCATCCTGTCACGGACGTCCGTAAGTATCTGATCTCATTTAACTAAATTAAAACTGCTCCAGGAACCTGATATCATTCTCATACAGGAGTCTCATATCCGCAATCTCATACTTAAGAAGCGCAACTCTCTCAAGTCCGATACCGAACGCGAAGCCTGTATAAACAGGAGCATCAGGATTACTCTTATCATTGATGCCGCACATTTCAAGGACATCCGGATGAACCATTCCGCATCCGAGGATCTCGATCCATCCTGAACTCTTACATGCTGTACAAGCACAGTCAACTTCACGGCGGATAAGCTTTCCGTTCTCCTTAACCTCTTCCATCTTCTTTACTCGGCCTGTTCCATGGCACTTGAAGCAGGTTACATCAACCTCTGCCGAAGGCTCCGTGAATGGGAAATGATGCGGACGAAGCTTTGTCTTTGTATCCGGTCCGAAGAATTCTTTTGCAAACTGATCAAGTGTTCCCTTAAGGTCTGCCATTGTAACGTTCTCGCCGATAACAAGTCCCTCAACCTGATGGAATGAAGGGCTGTGTGTTGCATCCACCTCATCCGAACGGAATACTCTACCCGGGGAGATAAGCTTGATAGGAAGGCTTCTTTCAGGGAATCCCTTGGATGTTTCCTTAAGACGTCCTGCTGCAAGCATTACTCTTGCCTGAACAGATGATGTCTGGGTACGAAGCACGATATCATCCTCTGTCTTCTCACCGCGTGACTCATCATGTCTGCTTATATAAAATGTATCCTGCTCGTCCTTTGCAGGATGATCTTCCGGAATGTTGAGAAGTTTGAAGTTCATTCTGTCGTACTCAATCTCCGGTCCTTCGACAACCTCATAACCCATTCCGATAAATACTCTCTCAAGGTCCTCAAGAGCTATCTGATTAGGATGTTTATGGCCTCGCTGTACTCTTGTTCCCGGTCTTGTAACATCCAGCCACTCGGTCTGCATCTTCTTCTCAATGACCTTAGCCTTGAGTTCCTGCTTCTTGTCTGTGATGAGTGCTTCAAGAGCATCTCTTACAGTATTGACCATCTGACCTACGCGCGGTCTCTCTTCCGGCGCCACATCCTTCATACTTTTAAGGATGTTTGTAAGTTCACCCTTCTTACCGAGCACTGATACTCTGATCTCATCCAGTGCCTCAGGAGTAAGCGAATCAGCTATACGCTTCTCAGCTTCTACCTTGATCTTCTCAAGCATTTCCTTCATTCTGATTTCCTCCTATAATATTCGCATTTCGCTTCGCTTCATGCTCATGATGCGTATTCGCCAAAGTCCCATATCTGCTTTCAGCAGATATGCATGGATAAATACATTATGCTCTTGCACGTAAACGTGCGAGCGTATGTTTTATCCATGCATATGCTTCGCATATGGGACATTGGCTCACTAAACGCACAAAAAGTCCCTGCATCAGATTCCTCTGATGCAGGGACGAATAATCCGTGGTACCACCCTGATTCCGCGATCCTGATTCAAGCCGCGACTCTCATTAGGAGTTTAACGTTCTCCAACGTTCCAAACTACGCAGCATATGCCTTCATATGGAAAGCTCCGGTGTGAAGATGATGTATAGCTCTGTCCGATAGGGCTTTCAGCCGGTGACCCCACCTCTCTGTTGACGAATGAGACTTTAACAGCCTCTCTATACACTTGTTGCACCATCTAAGCATGTTCTCTGTTTATTTATTGTGATATTATGACTTAACGCTCACTCAAAGTCAAGTAGGAATTTTAATTCATTAAAATCTTTCAACTTCGATTCCCAAAGGTTCGCATACCTTCTTCAGCTTATCGATATCCGATGTCATAACCGTCATTTTCTTAAGGTTCGGGAACTGCTTTAACTCGGCTTCGCTTAACTTATCTATGTAAAAGCGTTCATCTTCACCGTCCCAACACGGTGCAATATTCAAATAAATATTATTGCCGCCGTCCATAAGGATACGTTCTACCTTTTCGGCCATACTTACGGGAATCGGAAGTTCCTTGAAGAAATTCACCGCTCCTCTTACATTTTTAATTGTATCCAGATTCCACTTTGCCTTCTTGAATTTTGCATAATCGTAAATGTCGAAATACGGCTTCAGTACCTCCTGCTCATACATCAGCTCCTGGATCACCGCAAGCTTGAAATTGAAGTTGTCGAAAAACAGACACTCCTCATCAGGCTGTTCGATATTATAGTTTTCGGTACTTTTCGGTCTTCTCGGTTTGAAAGAAATGATTACATTTTTCAGGAGTCGATCACCGTCGTAATTCGGATCCGCATCTTCACCTCTTATATATGCTCCCACATGAGCAAATTCACTTTCTCCTTCGGAATTCGTCACATATGCCTGATAGCATCCGTAATAATTATTGAAGTATTTGTTTTCAGGCTGATATCCGCGAAAAGTCAGATTACCCTTATATAAGCCGTGAGGATAATAATCCGGATCTTTATGTTTACGCATATCCTGCAGCAGATCCTGTTTATCATTAACATATAAAGAAACAGATGTTATCTTATGTTCTTCATCTATATATGCTTTCTGTTTTTTTAAATACATCGGAGAATTCTGATCCTCAAAGATCATCCCCTGATCATCGTACATATACAAAGTTCCCCAGTCTTCTACCAGCACACGGGAAGCCTCACCCATTACCGACTTAACCTCTTCATATGACATCGGGAATCGGAGTTCCTTACCGTCAATAGTTATCTCATAATTCAAAATATCAATATGCATACCTGTCTCCTCTTTTCGATTTCAACGCTTTCAACAGCAATATATTATCACATCTCAAGACTTTTCTTCTACAGCATGTTAGTTCTTTGACACAGTGATTTGCATATAGTAAAATAACCCTATGGGTTAAAATGTACTATTCAGGGAGGGTTACGATGAAGCTGAATGAGCTCTTGAAATTTAATGATATTGTTATCCAGTGCCATGACAATCCGGATGCGGATGCACTGGCTTCGGGCTTTGCACTTTACTGGTATTTTTTACAGAATGACAAAAAGCCCATTTTTATATACAGCGGTAAAAACCGTATACATAAGAGCAATCTTATGATCATGCTCGACGAGCTGAATATTCCTGTTTCTTATGTCGAGAAGCTGGACCGCCGTCCCGAGCTTCTCGTAACTGTCGACTGTCAGTACGGTCAAAAGAATGTTACGACCTGTGAAGCCGATAATATAGCTGTAATCGACCATCATCAGTTAACCGTAAATATTCCGGAACTGTCTGAGATAAGAAGCAATATAGGAAGCTGTTCCACTATCATATGGGATATGCTCCGTGCCGAAGGCTATAACCTTATGTACGAGAAAAATGTATCCACCGCCCTTTACTACGGTCTTTTTACCGATACAAACCGTTTCTCGGAAATATCTCATCCGCTTGACAGAGATATGATGGACTCTCTTAATGTAAATCACAGTCTCATAACAGAGATGAGTAATTCCAACATTTCCCTTGATGAACTTATGATAACCGGAAGAGCCATTCTCGGTTATGACTATTACGAAGATTATAAATATCTGATCATACGTGCCGAGAAATGTGATCCTAACATTCTCGGTGTTATCAGTGACTTCTCTATGGAGACAGCCGGAGTCGATGTATGCCTTGCATACTATGAATCTCCTGAGGAGATCAAGCTTTCCGTCAGAAGCTGTACCAAAGAGATTCACGCCAACGAGGTTGCCGTACATCTTACAGCCGGTGTCGGAGGAGGTGGCGGCCATATCAGAAAAGCCGGCGGTTCCATACGTCCCGAGAAGCTTGTCGAAGCAAAAGAATACAACACCTCCGTAGAGGAAAATCTCAGAGTTAAAGAATTCTTCAAGGCACGACTTGACGAATATTTAAAGAGATACGAGATCATCTATGCCAAAGATACGATTATGGATATATCCGAAATGAAAAAATACGAGAAGCTCCCACAGGAACTCGGCTATGTTAAGCTCACCGATGTTTTCCCGGTAAACACCATGCTGGAGATCAGAACACTCGAAGGCGATATCAACATGAGGCTTAACGAGGATAAGTATCTTATGATCGGTATCGAGGGTGAGATCTATCCTATCGCCAAAGAGAAACTTAACACAAGCTACCAGCCTACGGGAAAGCCTTACCGGAGAACCTTTGAATATGAGCCAAGTGTTACTGATGTATTCACCGGAGAGAAGAAAAGCGTCCTTGTTTATGCAAAAGGCATTATAAGCACAGGCAGATCGCGCATATACGCAAAACCCCTTGATCGATACATCAAACTCTTCACTTCATGGGATGAAGAGAAATACTACGCCGGAGTACCGGGGGATTATATTGCTTTCAGAGAAGACGATCCACATGACATTTATATAATAAACAGCCGGCTTTTCGACCGGCTGTATAAAGAAGTATGATTAAGTTTTAATTATCTTCGATTCCGTATAAGGATTTCTGCGCTTCGGTCAGTTCCTGCCCTTGCAGGATATCCTTTGCTTTCTCTATCAGTTCTTCTGTAGAGTAATGCTCAAAGTAACCGATCTGCTTTACACCTGTTTTAGGGGACGATAAGGAAATGAATCTGTCAGTTGCTTTATCGTGCCCTAAACAGAAATCTATACATGCAATCTCGTACCAGTTTTCGATATCGAAAATATTGACTGTCTGCTCTGCTGATACATACAGCAGATTCTTTTCGTAATCCACTTCGAATTCACATTGATATGAATCCCCAAGATTATTATCCGTAAATTCGGATTTACTTATAAAACTTCCGTCCACATCGGAATATCTGTAAAGCGATCCATCCGAATAAACTACTACTATTTCGGTTTCTCCGCTTATCGGATTCTTTACAAATGTCATGCCCAACGGAATAACACCCGGACATCTGATAGGAAAGCTTACCGTACCGTTTGAATTCACAAGTAGTATAAGCTTTGTATCCGTTATCAGGAATCTTCCCGTATCTTCTTCTTTTGAAAAATATAAAGTCTTATCCCAGAATTCCGGAAGCTTCACATCTATGATATCTCCCGTTTCGGTATCAAGCATGATATCTCCGTAATCATTAGGTATATACACGCGCTTACATCCCGGATAAAACATCGGAGCTACCGTACCGTACAGCCCCTTATCCGATACGGAAAAATCTGCGGTAACCTTCATGTTCGTATCATACACTGACATCACCGTATCCCATGATTCTCCGCTGTGCATATAGAATATTTTTCCGTCTCTGAAGCATGAAGCCGTCTTCATGTTGAAATTATCATCCGTAAGCTTCATACTTTCAGCCTGTCCGTTTTTAATCTTTATGCTGAGAAGATAATTGCCGTCATCGTGCGATTCTACCATATACAGATAGTCTTTATCGGATCCCAATATGAATCTTCCCAAAGAATAATTGCTGTCCGGCTTATACTGTGATACCGTTTCAAAATCGCCCAGGCTGAAAATGTTGATATACTCCTCTTCATCCTTTTCGGATTCAATAACAAGTACATTTTCATCTTTATACCAGTCTATGGTACCGTTAAACTCGAGTCCGTGCTTAAACTCCGTCCAGTTATGATCATATTCGAGTAAACCATAGAAGATGATCTCATTTCCCTGGGACTTAAGTATATAAACACCCTTATCGATAGCAACCTTTTTAATCTCATCCGTAAAGTAATGGCGTCCTATCAGTGCGTCTTTTCCCTGATTCGGATTCGGATAGAAGTATCCGCCTTCTTCGGAAATGTACAGCGGATATCCGTTACCGTCATTATCGCTTATATGAACTATGGAATCATTTGCATTATGCGTAAACAGGCACTCACCCGTCTCGATATCGTACATACTCGCGATATTTCCGGAATAATATGCCACACTGTTTGTCTTTGGAAGATAGAAGAATTCACTGTTGATCATAACATCATTGCTTGAAAACTCCGATGTCCAGTGCACACTCATATCAGCCGGATTAATGCAGTTAATGTTATAATAGTCCGTAGAGAGAAGAGAAATATCTCCGAATGACATATTCGAATTCGTTCGTACGTCGGAATCCGAGTACATAAGTCTCGTATCATCCACCCAGTAGATATCTTTAATATAATTCGACGTCGCTTCGGTAAGCTTTAACTTATCGGTTTTAAGATCTAATATACCGACTGCATAATCCATATAATTCATACCTGCTATGATGGCAATGCGTGTATTATCAGGCGAAAGAGCAAATTTGTACACTACGCCCGTTCCCCAGGTATCACCTATGGTAAACGGATGTTTCTTTATTAGGGTTCCGTTAACCTCACTGTACTCGCTGAAGAAGTCTTCACCGTTTTCCCTTGTTTCCAGAATGAATGAATCCGAGGTTGTGAGAACGGCCTCTTCTCCCGAGAAACGTAATCCGTCCCCTTTGGCAGACCATGCAACACTTCCGTCTCTTGCGCTGTATGCTGTCATCTTCTCATCACCCCAGACCAGAAGATAACCGTTTGAAAGATACTTTATCCCCGATATGCCGTATGCTCCGGGTTCCATGTCGATAATCTTCTCATGGCTCGAGGTGCTCCACATTGTCACTGAACCCGCACTGTCAAATGCCGCAAGGGTTCTCCCGTCCGGTGCGATCTCAAAGCTCTTAATCTCCGCAGGCATGGCATAATTCCATGCAGCAAAAATATTATCATTAATATCCGGAACATATGCCAGAGTCGCATCCGTTACGGCGCGGACCGCCTCGGGAGTTTCCGGACGATCATCCTTTTCATCCTTCGGAAGTGCCTCAATCGCCAACTGAAGCGCGGTTATACGCTGCTCATTATCCAGCATGTTCATGGATTCATTAGCCAGATACTTGGACTGATTCTTAAGCGAATTAAGGTAGTTCATCTTGATCTGTCTGCGGCTGTAGAACATGTATGCACTGAAACCGGCCGCACAAAGTGTAACTGCCGCTGAGATAATACCCATTCTTCTCATGGCATACTGTCTGCGTCGGTTCATAAGCTCATCATAAGAGCATCCGATTATGGCACTGGCAAGACGCGGCAGTTCTACCTTCTTCGCTTTGGAAAAAGGCATTCGAAAATCGCAGGAAAGCGGCTCGATATCATATCGTACCGGTGTCATCCTTCCTGTTTCGTCTGTTATATATCGTTCATCGTATTGAAGTATCTCCGGAATAACCTCATACGGATCTTCACCGTCAACCAGAACCGTAAGTATCTGATTCTTCGTGTGATTCCTTAGGAAGAATTCTATCTCCCTTTGAACCCATATGGATTCTTTGGTACTTGTGGAACATATTACGATAAGGTAATCGGAAACTTCCAAAGCATGAGATATGGTATCCGTAAGATTACTTGTGATCGGCAGCTCGTCCTTATCACGGAATATACGCTGGATACGCTTTTTACCTGTCTGTTTCCGGATTTTTTTCGGAATATGAAAATGCTCAAGGCTTCGCTGTACGGTCTCTGCCACACGGATATCCGCCGGAGCATGTCTGTATGATATAAATGCATTATAATGGTCTATCATTTTGTAAACTATCCCCCTATAGCAAAATGAATCCAAACCTGTACAAGTTCAATTATAGATGATTTCATTAAATGTTTACAACTGTTTTTAGCCGATCGGACTTTCATTAATAATTCTTTTGACATTACTCATCAATAGGCTATAATATAGTCCGTCACGTTTATATTTCAGGGAGTTGACATTATGAGTACTTCAGTTATTCTCCAGCAGATGGGCGTTATCGTCATCCTGGTATCAATAGGTATCTATCTTTATAAGAAGGGCACCGTCGACAGCACCGTGTCGCCCAGGATCTCTTCGATCGTAGTAGATGTATGCAATCCTGCTCTTATCCTTGCATCCATCCTGTCCGGTAATATAACAGCAACCCATAAGGATCTTCTGATCGGCATGGTCATCGGCGTTATATTCTATTCTTTTCTGATAATTCTCGGTTTTATACTTCCTCGCATTCTTCGTTCCGCACCCGAAGACCGCCGCTATTATAATATGATGACTATCTATACCAACACAGGCTTCATCGGAATTCCGGTTGCCCGTGCCATCCTTCCGGAAAATGCGATCCTTTATGTAATCGTTATAAATGTAATGTATAGTCTTCTTTTCTATACACACGGAATAACAGTCCTCAGTGCGGGAAAAGAGAAAATGAATATTAAAAAGATATTCAGTCCCGGAACCATCATGGCAGTTCTGGCTCTCGTCATATTCTGGTTCAACATTACTCCGCCGCCTATCATCAGCAACAGTATAAGCTATATCGGAAACCCTACGGTATTCCTGTCAATGGTGGTCCTCGGTGTATCTATTGCAAGATCTAATCTTATCGGCGGACTTAAGAACGTAAGAATATGGGGATATGTCCTTATAAGAATGATCCTGGTTCCCGCCATGGTTGCCTTTATACTTCACAGTTTAAAAGTAAATCGTGATGCTGTCCTTGGCGTTACTCTTATGGCTGCCGTACCTATCGGCAATCTACCGATGATCACATCTGAGAAAATGGGACTCGATACCGAACTTCTCTCAACCGCAATTGCGGTTACAACTGCAGTCTCGATCATAACTATCACCGCACTTATGTCAGTACTGTCACATATACTTTAGACATTAAGCAGGCATATCAATATCATACCAGTCATCTATATCCGATATGATCCACTCCAGGCCTCGGCGTCTTTCTATGACTACAGAAGGATTAAGATTGCCTATAGCTACCTCCGGATTAACATTTGATTCATTGACTGCCCTATTTGCAAGTCTTTCCTTTAACCGCTGATCATATGCCAGATTCTTTTCCATTTTGTGCCTCCTATAAAATATCAACCACGTTACTTTTTATCATATTGATAATATCATAACATTCCAAGAAAAATCTGTCAAGAATTCTTCAATAGAATTCCCGACAGATTTTCATCACTTATTAAGTTTAGAATATCTAATTCGCAAATACCTCATCGGCATATCTAACCGTAGCCATAGCATCCTTTGCATAGCAGTCGGCACCGATCTGATCCGCATATTCCTGTGTCATTACTGCTCCGCCCACAACAACCTTGGTATCGGGTTTCTTCTCCCGAAGAAGCTTAATGGTATCTTCCATGCTTACAACCGTTGTGGTCATAAGAGCACTGAGTCCCACCAGCTTTACATCATCTTCGATGGCTCTGTCCACGATAACCTCCGGCGGAACATCTTTACCGAGATCTATTACATCATATCCGTAATTCTCCAGCATAACCTTAACAATATTTTTGCCGATATCGTGGATATCACCCTTTACGGTTGCTATTATGACCTTACCCTTCATCTCACGAGGCTTTCCTGCCATAGCCTGCTTAACCACTTCAAAGGCAGCCTTGGCAGCATCCGCACTCATAAGAAGCTGAGGAAGAAATACTGTTCCCTTCTCGAATCCTTTTCCTACCTTATCAAGCGCCGGGATAAGCTCATCGTTGATGACCTCCAGAGGATCCTTATCCTTTATAGCTTCCTTCATGGCGCTTTCGGCAACACCGGTCATACCTCTTTCGATGGCGGAATACAGCTGTGAAACTCCCGCCGCTGCACCTGTGGCAGCACCCGCTGTGCCTGCTCCCGCCGCTGCAGTTCCTCCTGTCTGTATAACGGATACCGAGGCGTTGGCATATGCCTCTATATATCCCATACACTGAGGATCCAGATCCGACAGTGCAAGGAAGGATCTGTATGCAGTCATCATCTGCTCATTATTCGGATTCATGATTGCAAAAGACAGTCCCATCTGCATAGCCATTGTAAGGAAATACGCATTGATTATCTGTCTCTGCGGAAGTCCGAAGGATATATTGGATACACCGAGGATAGAATGTCCGTGATAATCATCTCTTATCCTTCGGAGAGTTTCGAGTGTCGTTACGGCCGAGGATGAATCAGAGGATACTGTCATACACAGCCCGTCAATAACGATATCTTTTCGTGGGATACCGTATTCATCGGCTGCTTTATATATCTTCTCTGCCACACGGATTCTTCCGTCCGCGGTCTCCGGAATTCCGTCTTCATCAAGTGCAAGTCCGACCAGAACTCCTCCGTACTTCTTAACGATAGGCATTACGCTCTTTATAACTTCTTCCTTACCGTTAACGGAATTGATCATTGCCTTACCGTTGTAATATCTGAGTCCCTTCTCAAGTGCCACGGGATCTGTGGTATCCAGCTGGAGCGGAAGCCCCGTAACGCCCTGAAGTCTGGTTACGACCTCGCGCATCATTTCCGGCTCATCAATCTCAGGAAGTCCTACATTTACATCCAGGATATCCGCGCCGGCATCCTCCTGCTCAAGTCCCTGTGACAGAATGTAATCTATATCATTTTCTCTGAGAGCTTCCTTGAATCTCTTCTTACCCGTAGGATTGATCCTCTCTCCGATTATTATAGGCTTCTTATCACATACGACCGCCTGACAGAAGGAAGTTACCACTGTGATGTCCTTTGGAGTATTCGGATGAAATTCTCTCCTTCTGACTTTCTCGGCTGTCTGTCTTATATGCTCCGGAGTGGTTCCGCAGCATCCACCCAAAACCTGTACTCCCATATCCGCAATCTTACACATTATGTCCGAAAATTCTTCGGGTGTTACATCAAAAACCGTCTTATCACCTTCGGTTCTCGGAAGTCCGGCATTCGGATTGACAACTATCGGAACCGATGCAACCTCCACCATTCTTTCCACCATCGGGATCATAAGGTCCGGACCCATTCCGCAGTTCATTCCCAGTGCATCTACTCCGAGTCCTTCAAGCATAGCCACGGTTGAATCCACATTTCCGCCGGTAAGGAGCTTACCCTTCTGGTCATAAACCGTTGTAACTATGACCGGAAGATTCGTACATTCCTTTGCCGCAAGTACAGCCGCCTTGGCCTCGTAGCTGTCACTCATGGTTTCTATGAGGATCAAGTCACCGCCAGCTTTTTCTCCGGCAGCCATCACCTCGCCAAAGAGTTCCACAGCTCTGTCAAAGCTCAGATCTCCCATAGGCTCAAGAAGCTTTCCCGTAGGTCCGACATCTATCGCAATATAGGCATCCTCTCTGCCCGTATTCACTCTGGCCTGCTTTGCAAGTTCTACGGCTGCATTCATCAGTTCCTCGATACGTCCCGGGAATTTAAGACTGTTAAGTCCGAATGTATTAGTATTAAATATATCGGCGCCCGCCGAAAGATAACTCTCATATAGTTCGAGAATAACTTCCGGATGCAAAACATTCCAGGTCTCCGGAAGCTCTCCTCCCTGAAGTCCGTGCTCCTGAAGAAATGTACCCGTACCTCCGTCGCAGAACAGCCATTCCTTGCCCAATCTATCTTTTAATGCTTTTTTCATAACCTTATTACCTCATATAAAAAGTTCCGTCTTCTGCTATTCTATCACGAAAGACGGAACCATTGCACTTTTATTTTATGCGCGGCTGTATTCACAGGTTTCATGCATATTGCATTCCTCACAGCCTGCTCTGTGGCAATCGGTTGATGTATCCGACAGCCCGATCACTGCCGTAACAGACTTCGTCGGGGTCATAAGGAGGCTCTCCGACAGAGACACTCCTATGGATTTCGGCATCTCAAGTATCCGTTCAAAATCCTTCTGAACCTCAAGAGGAAAGTCTCCGTATCCCGGTGAAAATCTCGGTCTCGTGAATAATCCCCTTTCGGCCGCTTCAGTCCTGATACGTTCGTTCACTTCATCACACCAGGCTTCAACTGCAGCAGCACCCACAGCCTGATATGTATAAGCCTTCAGCATATCTCTTATCTCGGCACGCTTTACGAGCCTGTCTGCTCCCGGGCCGACTGTCACCGCCAGCATGACTATTTCCTTGCAGCCCTTCAGATTCCTGGTAAGATTCCCCGGCTTTACTCCGATTCCCGCAAAGCGGCAGGACTCTCCGTCCCATTCTATGGGAAAGGTCTTATATATGCATCTCGGAGTCACAGCCTCTTCCATATCTTTTATGCAGTCCTCTATCACCGACTGCATCTTCTCATCAATGGTTGTGAGTCCTCTGTATCCCAGATATCTCTCGACTTCTCTTCTGTTAATTTCCATTTCCGTATCCCTTCAGATCAAGCGTTACGTGACTGAACCCCAGTTCCTTTAATGTCTTATCGATTTTCTTTGCGGTATCCGATTCCACTATCCTGCCGAATTCTTCTGGATATATCTCTATCCTTGCGGTTCCCGCTTCAGCTCTGACTCTTACCTGACTGAAACCATGACTTCTGATGTAAAGCTCCGACTCATCTATTCTCTTCATAACATCCGCACTGAGTTCCGTTCCCGTGGGAATCCTCGTTGCAAGGCATGCAAGAGATGGTTTATCCCAGGTCGGAAGATTAAGGTCTTTCGACAACTCTCTTATATCTGCTTTGGTAAGCCCCGCTTCCTTAAGCGGACTTATTATACCAAGCTCAGCCAAAGCTCTCATTCCCGGTCTGTCACCGAAGTCATCATCTGCATTGGTACCGTCGGCAACCGTATCAAAGCCTCTCTCATAGGCTGCTTTCAGAAAGCTGCTCATCAACGCCTTCTTGCAATGATAGCATCTGTCCTTCGGATTGCTTCTGACTTCCGGAAGAGCCAGCATATCATGCTCCACCGTTACAGCATTAATTCCCTCTCTCTCGCAGAAGCTTATCGCACCTATATATTCCTTTTCCGGAAATGCGACATGTTTTGCGATAACAGCTATCACGTTATCTCCCAGAACATCATGTGCAGCCTTTAAAAGATAAGTCGAATCAACACCGTAGGAGAAGGCCACCGCAAGCTTTCCCTTTGCTCTTATACAGGCTTCCAGCTTATCTTTTTTTCCATTTAACTCCATACCGTATCCTCTCAGCTTCGATCTGTATCGATCACTGCTTTAACATCATCAAGGCTGATTCCCTGTTCTCTCGCTATACGGGCAATATCCTCATATTCGTACTTTGCTCTTTCAACTCCGTAGCCCGAGGATTTCTTTATACGTACCTTACCATAGGAAGTATTTACGGTTTCAACCGTTCTGTCAAGAATATATCTCCTTGTGAGAGTCTCCCTGACTCCGATAGTTGTAGTATATTTATATATGAGATTTATCATTTCTTCTCTCTGATCCGGGCTGCATATAACACGGATAAGAGTTCCCGGTCTTGACTTCTTCATTCCAACAGCAACCGTATAGACTTCTCTTGCTCCGCCGGAGAGAATCCTCTCTGTTGCGAATCCTATCTCCTCAGCCGTCATGTCATCCACGTTACAGGAGAGCTCTATCATCTGCTCAACTCCTTCAGTTGCAGAATCAGATTTACCTGATGATTTTTCTTCGGAATCGGATGTGTTTGATGCGTCATCAATTGACTCTCCGAGCATGATCCTTACACAGTTGGCCGCCTCAAAATCCTTCTTGCCCATTCCGTAGCCGATCTTCTCGGTTTTCATAACAGGCTGACTGCCGAAATCCGATACAAAATACTTAAGAAGGGCCGCACCCGTAGGTGTACACAGTTCTCCGCGGATACTTCCGCCATATGAAGGTATTCCCTGAAGAATATGGGCTGTTGCCGGTGCAGGCACAGGGAGTATTCCGTGTGCACATCTTACCTGTCCGCTTCCGACATGAATAGGAGATGCAACTATTTTCTCCGCTCCGATTTCCTCCATGAGCATGGCAACAGCTGTCACATCCGCAAGAGCATCCATTGTGCCGACTTCATGGAAATGTATCTCTGTCACCGGAACTCCGTGGACATGGCTCTCTGCCTCAGCTATAAGTCCGTAGACCGCAAGTACATCCTTCTTAACCTTTTCCGAAATATTCATATGATCATTCACAATATGCTCTATATCATGCATGGAGCTGTGATGATGATGTCCATGGTCGTGGTCATGATGATGGTCATGGTCGTGATGATCGTGATGGTGGTCCTCATGATCGTGGTCATGGTCGTGATGATCGTGATGGTGGTCCTCATGATCGTGGTCATGATCATGAGGATGCTCGTGGTCATGGTCGTGATGATGGTCGTGAGACTCTTCCTCTACACCGTCTACCAGTACGGTCATATGACTTCCGGTAACACCGCATTTCACCGACTTCTCCAAACTGTATGTCACTCCCGGAATCCCGATTTCATTCAGCTTTTTTACAAAGGCCTCTCTGTCCGGGATAAGTTCAAGCAGCGCTGCCGTCAGCATATCTCCCGCAGCCCCCATGCCGCAATCTATATATAATGTCTTCATCTGATACTCCTCCGAAAACTACATTTCAATAACTGTTTACTTCATATGATTTATCATGCCTGCAAGATATCCGGCTCCGAATCCGTTATCTATATTCACGACCGACACTCCGCTTGCACAGGAATTAAGCATCGACAGAAGCGCAGATAACCCGTTAAATGACGCTCCGTATCCCACACTTGTCGGAACCGCTATAACAGGTGCATCCGCAAGTCCGCCTATAACACTGGCAAGAGCTCCTTCCATTCCCGCAATGGCGATTATAACCGAGGCACTCATTATCTCCTCCTGATGAGCCAAAAGTCTGTGAAGCCCGGCAACACCAACGTCATAGAGCCTGACTACTTCATTTCCGAAACATTCCGCAGTTACGGCCGCCTCTTCCGCAACGGGAATATCACTGGTTCCGCCTGTGGCAACCACAACTTTTCCGATACCGTCCGGTGCAGGTATCTCGCCCACAAGTCCGATACGAGCCTCTTCATAATAGTGCATATCATGTTCACGACTGACCTCAGCATATGCATCCTTTGAAAGTCTGGTGACAAGAATACATTTTTCACCGTTATTTTTCATTGTATCTATAATACCTGATATCTGCTTAGGAGTTTTCCCGGCACCATAGATAACTTCGGCCATACCCTGCCTGATCTTTCTGTGGTTATCTATCTTTGCATATCCTATATCGCTGAAAGGCTCTGTCTTCAAGCTGAGAAGTGCTTCGTCCACCGACATCTCGCCCCTGCTCACGGCCTCCAGTATCTCTTTTGCTTTAGTCTTCATCACGCCTCCCCATCTCTGTCTATCCGATGATAAATTACAAAAAGCGGTTCCACCGGAATACAGCGGAACCGCAAATGTCTCAATATCTACTTCTTTAATAATGCCGCTCTTACAACACCCTTAGGATCTTTTACTATAAGCATCGCAATCCATATGATAAGTCCGAGTGCCACAACAGAAAGACCGAGAAATGCGTCATTCAGCATATCCATCGGTGCAGGATTAAAGAAAGCTTCCGAATCCTCTATATATTCCATAACGGAGTCCACCATCCACATAAGTGATGCGCCCCAATACATAAGAGCAAGCTTTCCGAGTCCCAGATCATCTGCCGGAGCCTTCTTATACCATATAATAGTTGCAGCAATAGCAGCAAATACAGTAATTAATAAAGTCATATTAATCCCCCACTTAAAAACTATGCAGTTTCTTCAGCAGTATCTCTGTCTGTTCTCTTCTCAAGAACGGAAGAAACTCCGACCATAACTCCCCAGACTGCCGTCACAAGGACCGCCATAAGGACGCCGTTGGTAGCCATCTCACGGAACATCTCGGAAGCACTCTCCGGAGTACTCATAGCCGTAAGGAACGGGAACCAAGGAGTAACTTCGCCATGCCATATATGTTCAAATGCAAGAAGTGCAGAACCTCCCCAGAGCATGGTATTAAGCCAGCTGAGTTTATGAGAGAAAGGTACTTTCTTCTCCGATGAACTCTCTTCCTTCTTTTCTTTATTCTTTACAATCTTGGAAACAACAGTAGTAACAACCGCTTCAGCGGCAGGAACAACAAAACATGCCATATCAGGTTCCTCCCATAATAAAATATTGTAAAAAAATTTTATCACGATTCCCTTGTACTGACAACATATTTCATGTGGTATAGTGCCCGTTTTTTGCTATACGGTTGCTATTCACAGTTATATATCTTCATCCCGATTTGCAAAATCCCATATAGTTGTGCTATTATAGGCAATTGGATTTCAGAAAGACTAACCCCACACTGAAATCCGCATATTTTTCAAAGTTAGGAGATACTAAGATGAAAAAGAAGATTATCACACTTTCACTGGCCGCTGTAATGTCAGTTTCACTTCTTGCCGGCTGCGGAAAGACCGAAGAAGCTACTACAGCAACTGCAACAGAGGCAGTTACAGAAGCTTCAACAGAAGCAACTACAGAAGCAGTTACAGAAGCTGCAACAGAAGCCGCTACAGAGGCTGCTACATCAAGCGACGCTTCAAACTCAGATAAGCCGACACAGGATAGATCAGGCAACGACATCGTTATTCCTGACGAAGTTAACAAGATCATATCTATGGCACCTTCAACAACACGTTTTCTCATCGACCTCGGTCTTGCAGATAAGATCGTCGCAATCGATACAAACTCATATACATACATCGAGCAGCTTCCTACTGACGTTCAGCAGTTCGATATGATGTCCCCTGACAACGAAGCACTCGTTGCACTTGAGCCGGACATTATCTTCACATCGGGAATGAGTTCTTTCGGAGGAGAGGATGTATTCCAGCCCGCAAGAGATGCGGGAATCTGTGTAGCAGACATTCCATCAAGCAACTCTTTCAATGAGATCATTGAAGATCTTCAGTTCATCGGTGATGCTGTCGGTGAATCAGATAAAGCTCATGAACTTATCAAGACTTTTGAAGGTACAATCGATGAGATTCATGCTGCAGGAAGTACAGTAACAGATAAGAAGAAGGTTCTCTTCATGATCTCACTTCCAAGTGCCGAATATCCTTCAATCTACACCTTCGGCAAGGGTACATATCTTGATGAAATGATAACAGCTATCGGTGCCGAGAACGTAACAGGTGACCAGGAGAGCTGGGTTTCAATCTCAGAAGAAGAAGCTATCGCTATGAATCCTGATGTCATCCTTACAAATGTTGATTACATCGAAGATGCTGTAAATGTCATTAAGACAAGTGCAGGTTGGGAAAATGTTAATGCAATTAAGAACGATGAGGTATATTATATAGATGCAGCATCAAGTAACCAGCCTAACAATCACGTTGTTGACGCTATGATTGAAATGGGTAAGAAAATTTATCCTGATCAGTTCGCTGACTTCCAGTAAGAAATATTCGCGGATTAAAGATCAGTTTAGGTATTCTCATGAAAAAGTATATTCTGTCTTTAATCATCTGCATATTTATACTTATTATGTGCATAAATATAGGGAGCGTATATGTTGCGCTCCCTGATGCACTTTATATTACCATGCATAAGCTCTTCGGAACCACTCTTCCGAACAGAATAGAGCCTATGACCGTATCAATCTTCTGGAGTATCCGCGTTCCGCGTGCTCTGGTATCATTCTTTGTAGGCGGCTCCCTCGCAGTCAGCGGTGCCGTTATGCAGTCTCTTCTGCAGAATCCCCTTGCTTCATCCTACACCATGGGTGTTTCATCCGGTTCAGCCGTAGGAGCTGCACTTATCATAATATCCGGCATTCAGTCCTTTGCCCTCAGAAGCTTCCTTCTTCCGGCAACAGGTTTCGTCTTTGCTCTGCTTACCGTATTCTTTGTAATACTTTTCTCAAGCAGAATCGACCGGAATATCCACAGTTATACGATAATACTTATAGGAATGGTCATATCACTTTTTGTAAGTGCATTGCTTACACTTATCGCAGCACTTTTCCCGGATCATTCCCAACAGATATATTTCTGGATGATGGGATCCTTCTCCGCAAGAAACTGGTCCCATGTTCTTATAATAATACCGGTAAGCCTGATAGTTACATTTATTATCATGCTCTACTCAAGGGAACTGGATATAATGACCTTCGGTGACGATCAGGCCATGTCCATAGGTGTAAATACCCGCAGCAAGAAGATACTTCTTATAATGCTTACCGCCCTTCTCACGGGAGTGTCGGTTGCCTTTACGGGAACCATAGGATTTATCGATCTCGTTGCTCCGCATGCGGTACGCCGTATCTTCGGTGCCCGCCACAAGGCAGTAATACCGATGAGTTTTCTGTTCGGAGGAGCCTTCATGTCGATAATGGATCTGATAGCAAGAACCATTCTCTCTCCAAGAGAAATTCCGGTCGGTGCGGTTACCGCACTTCTCGGTGCTCCGTTCTTCATCATACTGTTCTTTAAGAAACGCGATACTAAATGAAAGTGAGTCGGCTATGAATATATGTCTGGATAAGGTATCCGCAGGATACGGGAAGAACAACTTCATATTGCATGATATGTCAGTCTCATTTACTGATGGCGGTATATGGGGGATTCTCGGCCCTAACGGATCCGGTAAGACTACTCTTCTCAAAGTTCTTGCAGGTATCCTTCCTTACGAAGGCCGTATTTCAATAGAAGCAGATTCGGATAAGGAGCTTTCATCTCTTTCCAAAAGAGAGCTTGCCCGCTGTATCTCCATGATGCCGCAGTTCACTTCCATCTACTTCTCCTATTCCGTCTATGATGCCGTCATGCTGGGAAGATATGCGCATTCAGGCAATTCTCTCAGTGAAAGACTGGGAAGAAACTCTGCCCGTGACAAGGAAGCTGTTGATAAAGCCATAGAAACCACCGGTCTTTCCGAGCTTACATCACTTCAGCTCTCTTCACTCTCCGGCGGTCAGCTTCAGCGAGTTATGCTGGCCAGAACGATCGCACAGGAAACCCCGGTCATACTTCTTGATGAACCTACCAATCATCTGGATCTTAAACATCATATAGAACTTATATCCTATCTTCGCGACTGGTCAAAACTTACCACCGAAGTCGAGGAAAAAACTTATCCTAATACAGTGATCTCCGTATTTCATGATATAGGGACCGCTGCTATTCTTGCGGAAAATATCCTTCTTCTTAAAAACGGAACCATCATAGAAAAAGGTCCCGCAGAAGAAGTTCTCACGCGAAATCTGCTTAATGACATATATGATACCGATGTAATACGCTATTATGAGGAATTATCAGGCAGAATAAGCCTTCTGTCCCGATGATCGGGTGTACATACATTTTCGATTGACAATACTATTATGGTGTGATATTATCATATTGATATTATGTATTACTGCATGGAGGATGGTGTATGGCCTCAATGAGCGTTTTTGAACTATTTAAAAATTTATTCTACATTCGTATACCGATAGTTATCGTGTATATCTTTGTATGCGGTTTTATAATATTAATCAGTCCAAAAAGAGAACTGCGGATACTGGGCGTTTGGGCAATACTGGTTGCAACGGGAAACTGCCTGTCCAATATACGTCTTCTCATGGAATATCTGAGCGCTAAAAAGCTCATAAGTAACGAAATATTCTCCAAAGGGGGCTACATCGGTTTCTTTAACTTAGTCAGTCTTCTCTCACTCTCAGTATATATCGCAAGAAATATTCTGATGTGGTTATATACCAAGCGAAACTACGGAACAAAAAATGCGCCTATTATTGCAATTATCTGCCTGATATTCTGTTCGATGATTCCGCGTTATGTAATATCATCGCATTTCAATTTGCGTGGTCAATTTAAATCTTTCGTTATAGCTTCAACCTGTTCGGAATTCGTCTTTACTTTGGCAACTGTATCTATCTTTCTGGTTATATTCTTTAAGAACAGGACTATTGAAAGGAACATTCCGAAATTCTGGATATTTCATCTTTACTCAATAATATCCGGTATTATTTCCTTACCATTGGATGTAAAAGCCAATACAGACTATAACAACGATAATTTTCTGTTATTCTATGTGATCGTATGTATAACATTCTCTATTATCACATTAGGTTTTTACACATATGTTGCAATCCGTGCGCATAAACGCGATACGGTACAGGCATGGTACTAATCAGTGCGTGCCTTCAGGCACGCACAAAAAGTTAGCTCGCACATAGACTGAAAAAGGATTCGTGTGATCAAAAACACACGAATCCTTTTTATTATCTGTTAAAGTCTTTTCCGAGAATGTTGGATAGGTTATCCATAATGGTCTTTGCCACATCCGGCTTATTCATGGAATACACATGAACATTTGTGATTCCGTTGGCATAGAGATCGATTATCTGATCTGTAGCATAAGCGATTCCCGCCTGCTTCATAGCTTCCGGATCATTTCCGAAATAATCCACAAGGCTCTTAAATCTCTGTGGCATGAAAGATCCCGAAAGCTTTATGGCACGCTCAACCTGATTTGCGTTGGTGATTGGCATGATTCCCGGGATGACCGGAACCGTAACACCTATCTCTCTTATCTTATACATGAAGTTATAGAACAGATTATTATCGAATACCATCTGTGTTGTCAGGAATTCCGCTCCCGCTTCAACCTTTTCCTTAATATGTGTAAGGTCATCCTTCTGATTCACACTGTCAGGATGGACCTCAGGATAGCAGGCTGCACCTACACAGAAATCCCCCATCTCTTTAAGCTCACGGACAAGCTCTGTGGCATGTTTATAATCCCAGGTCGAAGGATCTGTCTTCTCAAGCTCCGGCGTAAGATCCCCGCGAAGAGCCATGACATTCTGTATTCCGAGCTCCTTCATCTGCTCAATCTTCTCATGAACGGCTTCTCTGCTTGATGATACGCAGGTAAGATGCGCCAATGTCGGAACCTGATACTTATCCATGATATTCTTTGCGATTTCCATGGTATATTTACTGGTTCCGCCACCCGCTCCGTAAGTAACACTCATGAATGCCGGGTGACATGCCGCTATCTCTTCCGTGGTTGCTTCTACCGTCTCAAAGGAGCTTTCCTTCTTCGGAGGAAAAACTTCAAATGACAGAGACATTTCTCTTTTATTCAAAATATCGATTATCTTCATAGGTATAACTCTTTCTATTCTTATTTATACCTGCCATAGCAGGCAAACGTATTATACCCGATATCTCATATACTATGCAAGACCGGAGCTTCATTATCCCGTATCATACGTTTCTATTACCATTAATCTTCGCTGTCGACACTGCTGATAACAACCTTACCGTCAATTACTTCAATCTTAACACGGGATGAATTAAGTCCCGTCTGTTCGCGGATCTCATCCGAGATCTTAAGTCTTCCCGCTTTATCAAGCACCGAGTACTCCTCGTGAGCCGTTGACATATCGAATCCCTCTTCATTCATGGATTCAATCTTCTCACGGTACTTCTCTTTCATGACCTTCTCGGTGGTAACGCGGCCGTCGGATATCATAACAACTCTGTCTACTTTGTTGGCCAGGCTTATATCATGCGTTACGATTATGACGGTGATTCCTCTCTCCCTGTTCAGTTTCCTGAAAAGATTCTGTATCATATCTGAGGTTTTGGAATCAACCGCTCCTGTCGGTTCATCCGCCAGCAGCATCTCCGGATCTCTTATAAGTGCAGCCGCTATGGCAACCCTCTGCTGCTCGCCGCCGGAAAGTTCCTTCGGATATGAGTCTGCTTTGTCTCCCAGTCCGACCTCCTCAAGACGCTCGAGAGCTCTCTTCCTTCTCTCTTTTTTAGACATCTTCTCGTAGTATAACTGTGACTCGACATTTTCCACCGCCGTCATATAAGGGAACAGGTTCTGCGAAGACTTCTGCCATATGAAACCGATCTTCCGTCTTCTGAGTTCCTCAAGCTGTTTCTCGGTTGCCTGCGAGAGGTCCTGCCCGTCAATATATATCTTTCCCGCGGACTGACGTTCCAATGCTCCTATTATGTTAAGCAATGTGGACTTGCCGCTTCCCGACTTACCGATAATGGCTATCAGTTCCCCCTTCTCTATACAGAGTTCAAGTCCCTGAAGCGCCATAACTTCCACTTCGCTGGTTTTATAAAGTTTTACAAGGCCGTCACATTCCACCATATAATTATGTTTCTGTGACTCCTCCTGTACTTCTTCGATTCTCTCTTCCGTATCTTCCATAATCATAGTTCCTTCACTGATCCTATAGTTTTACCATATTGCCCTTCCAAAAGTTTTACCCGGGCAAACCCACCTTCTCTCCGGATTCAGTCTTATTACAGAAGCTTTCCGTCGGACATCTCATATACCGTATCACCCATCTGCATAAGGCCCGGATCGTGGGTTGTCATGACTATCGACAGCCCCTCTTTCTCGATAAGCTTCTTAAACAATGTAACGACTTTGATTCCGGTTGCCGTATCGAGAGCTCCCGTCGGCTCATCCGCAAAGAGAACTTCCGGCCTCGGTGCTATGGCACGCGCAATGGCAACTCTCTGCTGCTCTCCGCCCGACATTTCTTCCGGCGTATGCCTCATACGTTCTTCTATTCCCACAAGAGTCATGACCTCTCTAATCCTCTCGTCTCTGTCACCTTCATACTCCGCCAGTCTCAGGGCAAAGTCCACATTTTCATATGCTGTCATAATAGGGAACAGTGCCACCGACTGAAAGACAAAGCCCATATGAACCCTTCTGAATTCTTCCATCTTCTCGGCAGAGAGCGCAGTAAGCTCCGTATCATCCATAACTACGCTTCCGCTCGTAGGCTTATCCAGAGCACTCAGCATGTTGATTAGCGTTGTCTTTCCGGAACCGCTCCGCCCCTTAAGTATCATGAGCTCGGCCTTCTTTATGCCTATGCTCACATCATCGAGCGCCGTAAAGGGCTCAGCCTTACCGGACTGATATACCTTGGTCAAATGTTCCCCTTTAAGTATAATATTCTCTGTATCCATAATATCCTCTACTGTTCAACCGGCAGAAAGCCTGTAATCATCCTGTGATCATCACGATAACTGTAAAAATAATATTCCCATGTCTCATCTCCGCCGGCAGCATCCTCCGTAACGATCTTCTTTGACAGAATTGAAAAAATCGGCTGATTCTCATCTATATCTTCTCCTGCAGAACTATCATCAGGCCTGTCCTGTTCTTCGATCAACCTGTCTTTTTCTAAATAATCTATAATCTGATCTGTCTTTTCAGTCGACACATTGGTGACATCCTTTACCCTGATATTCTCACCAAGCATCATATTCGTCATATTAATTATCTGAACATCTGAAAAAACTTCCGGATTCTCAGGAATCTCTTCACCTTCATTCGGGCGGTATATCATTTCCACTATGCTTCCTTCAGATGTGATATATACCGTAAGTTTCTCGGAATTTTCATAATGCGTGAACTCCACCCTCCAGAAGAATCCCGCATAGCTTCTGAAGTTTGTATCCAGCGCCTGCATATATGTGCATTTCCAGTTATACCAATCCGAGTACCCGGAATCTATATGTACCGGATACAGAGCCTCCTCATAGAGTTCATCCAGAATACTCTTTACACGTTCTTCAATATGGTAACCCGAGTCTTCGTAATACTCCTTATCGACCTCGGTTATCTCACTCTCCCACTGTCCCGTTATAAGCTGCCTTTTCTGATATTCCGTCAGCTTCTCGGAAGACGCCTTCGTAACCTCATAGTAAGAAGACGTAGGATAGTATTCCTCCGGCACATTCATATATACATCCGCATATTCCTTCTTCCTGATATCTATCATATATTCCGGAAGTATGATGCATAATACGGCCGCAAGAACAGCCAATAGCATAAGAAGAATATTAACTTTTTTACTTTTCTTATTCTTCTGTTTCTTCATCTTCAGATTCCGTCTTCCACTCCGTAAATATCCGTGTACCCTGTCCCGGTTCACTTTCCACTCTTATCTTTGCGTCATGCTTATCGAGTATTATCGCAACCAGCGACATTCCGAGTCCCGCACCGCCTTCTTTTCTGGACCTTGACTTATCGGCCATATAGAATTCGTCAAAGAGTCGTTTTTTAGTCTCCTCATCCATTCCGATACCGCTGTCTTCAACGAGATATTCATATCTCACCTCTTCGCCTTCACTCTTCAGGCGTCCCTTAAAGCTTACGACCGCTCCCTCATCGGAAGCTTTTCTTGCATTATCGAGAAGATTGATGAATACAGTCTTTATAAGTTCCGTATCACCGTAAATGGTACCCTCTTCGAATTCCGTCTTAAGCACTATATTCTTTCTGTCCATTATAGGCTTCATATGAAGAACTATCTGTTGCCCCAGTTCCTCGGCATCTATCTCTTCCATGAAAATGTCATTACCCTTCAGATATATGAGATCAAAGAGCTTCTGAGACATATTCTCGAGTCTTCTTCCCTCCGAATAAATGTAATCCAGAGACATATCCCTCTCTTCCTCGGAAAGGTCCAGATGCCTCACTGAATCCGCATATCCTATTATGGTGGTCATCGGAGTTTTCATCTCATGGGTAAAGTCCGCCACGAACTGATCGCGTCGCTTAACCATATCTTTAAGCTCCTCCACATGTTCTTCCACCGAGCCCGCCATGGTATTGAAGTTTCCGGCCAGTTCACCCACCTCATCATCAGAATTCACATCGGCTCTTACCGTATAGTCTCCTCCCGATATCTGAGTAGTTATCTTATTCAGTTTTTCAAGCGGTCTGGTAAGAAGATATGTAACTACGTACATAATGAGTGCCGACAGCGCCAGCACTATAACCGAAATGATCTTCAGAAATCTGAGATTATCACTCAGCTGGGTATAAACCCCTGTTATGTCCTTACGTGTGATGATATATAGATTTGCCTTATTAATATAGCCGGGAGAACTGATATAGACATAGTACTGTTTCCCGTTATCATGATATATATACTGCTTGCTTCCGGCTCCCGTTAATTCCTTTGGAATCTCCTCCTCCGCTCCGTCTCCCGAATATACAACTTCATCCTCAAGCACTATATACAGTACACTTCCCGAAAGAAGCATGCCCGAATCAACTCTCTTTGCAATCCTGCTGACGTCTTTCTTCAGAGTATACTTTCCGGAATTAAGGATTTCCAGCAGCTCATATTCCAGAGATGCCTTAACCATGTTATTCTCCGATGCCGCATTTCGAAGTTCGGAATCCAGTGCCTGCTTGTAATTTCTGTACACGAAGAGATACCCGGTAAAACCCAGTATTACGGACAGAATTATTAAGTTTATAAAAAGCACCTTATATCTGAACTTCATTACCGCACCTTAGTCACTATCTTTCAACGATCTTGTAACCCATATTGTATACGGTTACCAGACTGTTCTTAAGTCCCGCCTTCTTTCTGATTCTCTGAACATGAAGATCCACTGTTCGGGTTTCCGCATCGGAATCGCCTCCCCAGACTTCCTCATATATCCTGTCTCTGTAAAGAGTTATATTCTTATTTCTGAGGAACAGAACCAGCATCTCATATTCCTTAGGAGTAAGACGTATCTCTTCACCGGCTTTTGTAACTTCATTGCTTTCCGTATTTACCGTAAGATCTTCCAGCGTAAGAATCTTCTCCGTCTTATCATATCGTCTCAGGACTATATTTACTCTTGCTATAAGTTCAAGCGGATCGAAAGGTTTGATCATATAATCCTCGGCTCCCGAGGTCAGACCGTGAAGCCGGTCATCTATGGTTGCCCTCGCCGTAATAAATATCACAGGAATCTGAAGAGGTTTTATATAATCCATGACTTCAAAGCCGTCAGCTCCCGGAAGCATCACATCCAGAAGCACCAGATCGAAATGTTCCGAGTCGACTCTCGCTATGGCATCCAGTCCGTTATATACCGCCTCACAATCATAGCCTTCTTTTCTGAGATTCAGCCTGATCAGATCTGAAATCGGCTTTTCATCTTCCACAACAAGTATCCTTATCATATCTCCACCTTATTCCGTACCGTTTTACTCTTCCGCAGCTCCGGTGACATCTTCCGCATCCTTCTGCTCGACGATTCCTTCACCTTCAATATCCGCCCATGTGATATTATGATTCTCCCAGCTGCCGTTCATCAGCTCGTCATATCCTTCATTTCCTCTGGCGTATCCCGAATACGGATCTCCCAGATTATCCTTTACCTTGATGAAGTTTCCGTCAAGTGCATTTATTATCATACAAGGCATATCATAGGGAGCTCTGTGATTTTCCAGCATCGGATCATACAGATTTCCGTAAAAAATATATGCCGGAACATAGGTATACTCGTTCCTGTTTTCCTCAGATCTTATAGGAAAATTGATCAGTCTTAACTCTGTACATTCAACGGAAACCGGCGCATTTTCAGGCTGAATATTCCACGCATCCGCGTTGTTTATATTGTCCATTATAATATCTTTTGCATCGTTTGCACTGATTATTTTTGAAGCCGTCTCAATACTAGTTATCTTCACCGGATTGACCATCTGGCATGCTGCCACACCGTTTTCACTTACATAAACCTTAATGTATGTATTAACATTCATGGTATTATGATCTTCCGTATAGAGTTCAAACCATATATCACCCTGTTCGATAACTCTATCCTTTCCGCCTCCCGGAACAAATGTAAATACATATCCCATTTCACCCTCGGAAGCCTGACTCTGAAGAACCGCAGGTAATCCTCTGTATACATAAAAGTTGGTATCATAACCGTGCATATGATAATATCTTGTCGGTTCATCTCCGGAAAAAAGATAATCACCGAAACCTATGGTCTTTACAAATTCCTCTGCTTCTCCGAGAAGATTTTCAGGATATGTACCGTCATTAAAAGAAGGTGTATTTACTTCTCCGATCGTACCCGGCACTCCGTTAAAGAAATCTCTCATATCGGATCTGTATATCGTGCATACACGTCCGTCTATGGCAAAACCGAGAGGTGCCTCAACATATTCATCATGGTGTCTGTTACCGAAGTACATTATATATTCTTCACCGCCGATACTTCCGATATATCCGCCGTACGAATAATCATTTTGAACGGTTTCTTCTGCCGATTCCTTCTCTTCTTCAAGCTCACCGAGAATACTGTCTACTTCCTCTTCCAATTCTTTTTCGTAATCTCTGTCCGGGTTAATCGTATCATCAAATCCCGCATAAAGTTCTCTGACCGTTACGTCATCGGAATGAAGCATATTCTTAACATCGGTAAACATCTGTATATCGGCATCACATATCCTCTTTGTCCTGACAGAGTAGTCAAATACCTCAGGTTCACCTTCGAAGACATTGTCACACATATCTTTCATGAAGTCTTTGTCATAATCTCTCAGCTCCGCTTTCACCACACTTGCCGGTTCCTGCGAGTAATCTTTTACTTTTACGGATACCTTTACTTCATTGAAAGGCGGCTCGTCAAAGGAATATGTATCCGCCCAGACCTGCGGCTCTGCCGGTTCGGAGGCAGATGTTTCTTCTTTTGATTTTCCTTCCTCGGTCCCAACCTGTGTGACAACCGATTCCGTAACCTCTTCCATTCCGCTTACGGTCTCAGCCTTCTTCTCGCATCCCGTATTACCTGCGATCATTAAAGTCGCACACATCAGCCCCATTATTTTTTTATTTACTTTCAACCTTTTCACCATTATTCTTCACCTTTGCTAAACTTAGGCCAGCCTTGTGCTTTATAATTTATATATCCCACATTTCCGTTCTGCCATCCCGAAGGGTAATTCTCCATCTGTTCCCCGGCTTTTATAATACTTCCGTCAAATGCATTTATTATAAGGAACGGAAGCGGAGTATCGTTATAATCCGCAAAATAGAGTATATAACACGGAATAAAAGTATATTCTTCAGGATTATCTGTGGAATGAATAGGAAAATATGTAAGTCCCAGATCGGTTACGTTGAACAGTACCTGCTTACCGTTAACCGGTATATTCCAAAGATTCTTATCATCAACACTCTGTCTTACTATATCCTTAACCTCTTCCGCGTCTAAGATTCCGTTAACCTTCTCCTCCTTTGTTATATTCAGAGGATTTACTATCTGACATCCCAACACTCCTTTTGAATTCACATATACATCTACGTATGAATGCGTCTTCAGAGCATCTCCGGATTCCATATACTCATCATATTGAATGTCATCCATCGGTCTCTGTTCCGCATAATCATAAGAAGTACCGAATCTTAAAATGCTTCCGTCCTTAAACTGATTTTTGAGAACAGTCATATCGTAACCGTTGGCATACATGAATTTATCTGTAGCGGCGTTGGTCCAGAAAAGAGGCATTTCCCACCCTGAGAAACTATATGAATCGAATCCCATTTTTTCGATAAATGCTTCGGCTTCATTCACCATATTATCATCATATGCGGCAGGATTCTCCTCATGAAGTCCTTCGGATTCATCATATGTAAGATAATCTTCAAAAGGATCATATACCAGACAGTTCTTTCTGAATAACGGATTGTCCGGATCCTCCGTCTTCTCTATAACCTGACCTGTTTCAAGTTCGACAGTATCATTATTTCCCGCAAACATTGTCTCAAGGTTGCTTCTCATAACTGTTATAACTCTGCCGTTCATCTGAGTTGAATCGATGGATGAGTAGTATTCATTGAGATTTCTGTTTCCGAAATACATGTAGTATTCTTCTCCGTCGATCTTACCGATGTATCCCTGATACGAATAATCGTTTTCTATAGTCTCGGGAGCATTCTGTGCCTCCTCTTCAAGCCTTGCTATATCCCTTTCTATTACAGCTTTATCAAATTCCTCTGTTCCCTGTCTGTATTCGATATTATCAGGTGCCACAAGATAATTCACCTTATAAAAGCCGAACACATATTCCTTAAGCTTATCTCTGTCGTATTTTTCGACATTCTCAGCCATTTCATAGGCCTGCTTATATACACTTATCATATCTTCGTATACACGCTTTGTCCCGGATCCGAAATCATATACTTCGACTTCTCCGGAATCGAAGGTCTTGTCGCAGAGCTCATGAATATAGTCCTTATCAAATGCCTCCATCTCCACCGTATAAGCCGAGTATTCCTCTGACTTAATGTAATCCGGTATAGTGACATCAACATCGACATATTCGAATCCCGAACCGGAACCTTCTATCTTCTCCTTCCACTTTTCGCCCGGCATTTCGGTAAAATATTCTATATCCGTAGAGGTTTCATCACCCGGTTCAGCCGCTGTTTCATCTTCATCAGTTCCTGCGGCCGATGCTTCATCCGGCGCAGCAACGGAAGAGCCTTCTACCACTTCGGCTTTTTTCTCACATCCCACGGTTCCGAGCATCATAGATGCCGAAAGAATAATTCCGAGTGATCTTAATCCTAACTTTTTCATATAATACTTTTCCTCCAAAATTCTGTTTATTCATCTGATGTATCTTCGGTTTTCTTCTCGTATCTTTTCCATCCGTCCTGCAGATACAAAACATAACCCACATTTCCGTTCTCGGCTCCCTTCGGATAATCATCCAGCTGGGCCTCTGCATTTATTATGCTTCCGTCAATTGCATTTATAAGTATAAAAGGATTGGATGTCTGACTCATCGCCGGAATAAGAATTCCCGTAGCCGTATTGGCTCTCTGTGCTTCCGCTTCCACTTCATCCATCCGTTGTTTATATACCGCATAACACGGAATAAATGTATATTCATCGGAATTTTCCTCGGACTGTACAGGGAACTGTATAAGCTTCACATTTTCCACATCGAAGGTGTTAACCTTCTTGTCCGTCGGAATATTCCACTGTTCTTTGTCATTTACGCTGTCTCTTACAATGTCCTTCAGGCTTTCCCTATCTATCATTGTATCGACCGGGTTACTGCTTATCAGCGTTACCGGATTATATATCTGACATCCTACAATACCTTTTTCGTTTACCATTACATCTATATAAGAATTATAGTCCAGACTGTCGCCTCCCCGGACATAATCGGCCATAGTAATATCATAGTCTTCCAGAATATCGGTGCTCTCCGGTTTAAGCTCAAATCTGAGAACCCATCCGTCAGAGTTTATCATCTGCGGAATAGACATCTTATAGCCGTTTGCGAATATGAATCCGTCAGTTACCGCATTTCCCCACAATAATTCTTCGGTCTTATCCGGATTATATATATAATCACCGTACCCTATATCTTCCAGAAATTGTCCGGCCTTTTCCACATACGAGGCATCTGCCTCTTCTTTAACATTCACATATGCGATATGTGAAGTCGAACCTCCGTCCGAGATGATCGAATTATTCTTATAAAGCGGGCTGTCGGCATCAGTCTCCGGGGTTATGACATTCATTTCATCAAAATAGATTTCTTCCTTCTTTCCCTGATATTCCGACTGAAGATTCCTTTTCATTATGGTTATCACCCGACCGTTCCACTGGGTCGAAACAGGTGATGACATATATTCGTCCAGATTTCTGTTTCCGAAGTACATATAGTAATCTTCTCCGTTTATCTTACCCGTATAGCCCTGATAACTGTAGTCGTTAGGAAGTGTTTCCGGAGCCTTCTCCCTCTCGTCTTTAAGCCGCTCCACATCTTTTTCTATCTCCGACCTCTCCATCGGCTCGAGATTTTCTCTCAGCTCAAAGTATCCGCTGGACATGATCCCGTAAACGTAAAAATTGAAAGCTCCGGGATATTTCTCCTTCAGAAAATCATAATATACTTCTGTATCCTCGTAATATCCGATAAGTTCATCATATACCGCCTTCGTCTTACTGCCGTAATCGAAGACCTGTACGGTATCCTTATCAAAGACTCTGTCACACATTTCCTCTGCGAATGCAGGACCGAATTCATCCATTTTCACTTTATATGTATTAAATTCCATATCACTGTAATCATACAGTGTCGCATTAACATTTATACTTTCGAAGCCGTCTCCTTCGCCGGTTATCGTCTCGGACCATCGCTCCGAAGACCTTTCCTCAGGCTGAGCGGAAACCTTATCACCGTCGGTACTTGCCTGTGTTTCTTTCTCCGCCTCCGTTACTACTTCGGTGTTACCTTCGATAACCTCCGCCCGTTTCTCGCAGCCCGCGCATGACACAGCCATAGCTGCCGCAAGAATCATGAACTGATATCTGTGTCCCCTTTTTATCATATCAACCTCCGAATTAATCCTGTCCCATCTTTATAGCTTCCGTAATATTCATCTTCTTTATGAATCTTATTATTATCACCATGCACAGAATGATTGCCGTGATCATGACAGCTCCGATCCTTATAAGTCCCGAATACGATGTATATACATTAAAGGCTATGCTGTGCTTCTCCGGAAGATATATACAGCTTATAAGCTTTATAAAGAGTATCGATGATGCGGCGCCTACAACTACACTGGATATAAGCGATGTGACTGTACTGAAAATGTGTTCCTTGACAAGCATGCCGTTGATGCCTTTCATTCCGAGTCCCATGGCTCTGTACACACCGAAATACATCTGTCTCGAATTAATGGATGTAAGCCAGTATATGAGAAATCCTATGATACATATGATCATTGATACTATAAAGCTTATATTGAACAGTCCGTTGGTTATAAGAAGCACCGCCGAACCGAATACATTATCTATCTCCTCATCCATATCCGTAAGTTTGTCATAACCTATGCCAAGCTCGGAAAGAGCTTTTGCCACATCCTGTATATCCGTTCCTTCACTGAGGTCCATCCATATTTCAGGAGGTATTTCCCCATAGGATATCTTCAGATTGGCCGAATTCACAACTGCCAGGTATCTCTTATTCTCTGCGATCCCTGAGGCTTCCTCGGTATAAAAATATCCGTTGAATCCGGGAAATGCATCAAGTATTCCCACTACCTGCACATGCATTGATTTTGTAATATCCTGATCTTCAAGCTGTGACTCGAGTTTCAGTTCGATCGTATCACCTATACCGACACTGAAGTCCTCCGCAAGATCTCTCGATATGATCGCACCGTTGCTTATATATGCGAGTGCATTCAGATCCTCATACCAGTGATGATCGTTAAGCATGATGTCAAAGTCCGATGTTTTACCGAACTCCGCTGTATCTACACCGTACAGCATGACGTCCTTTACCTTACCCTTTTTACTTGTGCTGATGATCAGCTTATCTGTTTTATATACCTGAGTCATGGAGTCGACCAGACCGTCGTCTTTAAGCCTGAGTATGTCACTGTAATCCGGTCCCTTAACCGTCCATCCCGAAGAAGCTTCCTTACCCTCAGGCCTTATAACATATGAAGGCTCAAGTATCGCTTCGGTTCCGATATCATTCTTCAGCCTGTCTCTCTTGTTCTTATTAACTGTCTTCGCAAGATTTGCGTTATATATTCCCATGGCTATCGTGATTATGAGAAAGACCGATATAACCCATGATTTTCTTCTGGTCCTTATGACCTCGAGGAAAGCGGCCAGCGTAGCCGGTTTCCATTTCTTCTCTCTGAGTTTATAGATTCCCGTGATGATAAGCCTTGATATCCTTATCATGAAAAATGCTGCACCGAAGGTAAAGAGCTCTGCATCTATAAGACACAACGGATCCGCAACCTTTCCCGACAGGATCTCCATGATCATAACATCTTTTTGTCTTATGTAATTATATAGCAGGTACAGTGATATACCCAGCAGGATGATATCCAGAAAATACTTTTCGACAAAATTGCCTTTTCCTGCTTTTCCCGCTCTTCTTCCGCCTGTGAGGATAGTGTTCTTTGAAATCTTTAGTATCGGCATTATCATCAGGATTATAACCAGCGGAAATGCTATGGCCAGCGATATAAGTATCTCAGGCCTGAATGTATATATACCTGTTTCTCTTATCTTAAATGACAGAAAATCAACCGATGATGCTCCTGCCTTGCACATAAGATAACCGAGTATTACTCCCGGAATGACCGAAGCGGCTGTAAGGAAAAGCGACTGGATGGTATATTGCCATATAATGGTCATCCTCGGGATACCCCTGCTTCGAAGAACATTTATTTCCTGTTCTTCTGCATCTGCTATCCTGTCTGATACCATATAGATAAATATCAGGAGCAGAATTAGTAACGGAATTATAATGGAAACGATAATAACCTTCACTTGTTTTGCAGTCTCCGAATATTTACTGAATAATTCCGTAAAATTGCAGTTAAATGTTTTATCAAGCTTACCGAACTGGCTGATATAATCGGCTGTAGCTCTGATGTTACTGCCGTTTATCTTTCTGTAATCGATCATTTCGTTTATATCAACCGTAACTGTCTCAAAGTCAAAATCACGAATGATCTTATCAAATTCTTCTTCTTTTACGATGAGAATATTGCTGTATTGTCTGAGACTTACATGCCAGTAATAATCCTCGTTATCCTTCTCGTCGGCAATCCCCACTACCTTCATTCTGAGAGGATTCCCATCCGTATCGGTAAGATTATTAAATGTGAGAGTCTCTCCTACCGTAAGGCTTAACTCATTCATCATATATCGTGACATATAACAAGGTATCACATCATCAGAAGCTTCATCTATATCCGTAAACTCGAGTTCCTTATCCATATCCCCATATGTACCGATCAGGAGTGAAACCTGACTTGCCACAAGGTCCGAACTGAATCTCCCTCCGGTTATCTTATAGGTTTTCTGTGTACTTACAACCGGCAGCTCCAGATATCTGTTCCACTTATCCGTAATACTGTCAACCTGTGCATTAACCTCTTCAAGAGATCCGGCTTTCATATCTCCCTTTCCCGAATCATCTTTTGAGAAATGTGCTTTTGCGGATATAACTGCCGGATACTCCGCTCTATCTACGGCATACTGTTCAAAATCATACTGTATGACATCATCAAGTGCACCACCCTCAAACATCGGAATCAGCGTGAGCACCGCTATAAGTACAACTATTCCGAAAAAAAGGCAGCTGTTTAACAGCTTTTGATTTCTCAATTTTTTATGAATGAATTGCAGCATCAGTCTTCCCCATTCTTTTCGGAAACAATTCCTACACTCTCTCTTATGATCTTATCTCCGGGTTCCACTCCGTCGATAACGATACTCTCACCGCGCGTATAATCAGGCACATTGTATAGTGTTACATATCTCTTATAGAGTTCTCCGTCTCTCTCCACCCAGACATACGGGATAGTTTTGTCCTCCAGCTGTTCACCGTAGATAACTCCGCTGTCAAGTACCGGATATCCTCTGTACTTCAAATGATCAAATGTTATCTCCACCGATTTCTTATCCCTGAGAGCCATATCATAATCAATCTCCATATCCGTATCGATATAGAACTGATCACGATAATCGTTACCCGGCACACTGTAAGTCAGATATACTTTTCCATCCGACTCAACCAGATAATTCTGTTTTATATGACCGTTTACTCCTACGGCCTTTCCCGTTCCCTTTTTATCACCGATGGTAATCTGTATATCGGTTCCGAGTTCTGCGGAGCGTGTCTTTCCGTCATCGTCGTTCGCGGATCCCATTGCTCCCGTCACCATCTTCCTCATCTGAACAAGGGTTTCGTTATACCCCTCTTCCGCAATTGTAAGAACATACTGTCCTTCTCTTACTTCTTTTCCGGGTTCCGAATCTCTGTCTATCTTTTTTACGATTCCGTCTTTATCGGCATATACGCTTATAAGACCGCTCCCGTTGTTGTTCCTGCTGAGGTTATCGTATTCCTTCTGCATCTCTCCGAGTGATGCTGCATAAACCATATTTTCAAGCTGTATCCTGTAATCTATTATGGTGCGGTTCAGGTTCTTCTTTTCTTCCACATATTTCGGTTCATAAACTTTTGGTGGTTCTTCCGGATCTGTCGGTGTGGCAGTTCTGGCATCTCCCATCGTGGCTGTATCTGCCGGCTCGGGTTCCTTTGATTCAGGCTCCTCGGATGCAGGTTTCTTTGATTCAGGTTCTCCGGATTCAGCTTCGGGTGAAGGTATATCCTCCGGTCCGTTATCCGGGTTTTCTTTCATCTCGCTGTACATCGCTAAGGTATCCGCATGATTTTTCTTTAAAGTCCTGATATTCTGTTCGAGTTCTGCCAGTTTCGCCTTACTGATATCCGTATTATATGTATAGAGAAGATCGCCCTTTTTCACTTCCGTATCCGTAGACACTTCTATGCTTTCCATAATTCCGCTGTGTTCCGTATAATATCCGGTAACATTCGAATTTTTACCAAGGATGAACTTACTCAATTCCGATACGGTTATATCCTTTGTACCCACTTCCGTCTCAACGTAATTTGTGGGAACAAATGTATCCAAAGGATAATATACTTCATCCTCCGCATTCAGACCGTATTTTACTTCCGTATATCCTCCGTTTTCGCTTCCGATCTCTATGTTTCTCTTTTCTATATCGTCACTGTCACCCTTACGAACATATACGAAGCTGTTGATACCTGAATGCGTTACGGCTGATGTTCCGACTGTCATAACATTTTCGGCCATCTTCTGTTTAAATATAAGAACTACATTTTCACCGATACAGAGATCCGCATCCACACTGTATCTCGTATAAACATCTTTACGCTGAACCTCTGCCAGACTTACCGCCTCCTGTGAATACTCTATCTCGGTCAGATTCTTTTTCTCTCCGTTAACATATATATATTTCTCATCAAAGTTCTTATACATATTTTTGGTGACCGTCATATCTCTGCATTCCACATAGAGATCCGATGTATCCGAGATGATTGCCACATTCTCATACGGCATTGCTATATTTGAATAAGCTATGTCCTTTATAAATGTTACATAACCGGAGTGAGGAGCAACGAGAACCGAATCAGCACTCTCTGCTTTAAGCTTCTCTCTTTTCTCCGAATAACTCCTGATCTCACGGGATGACATTTCCTCATTGTATCTTTTATCCTCACAGAGAAGATCTATACGTCTGTCGGCGGCCGTCGCATTCTCCTGATCTCCGTTCTCGATTGCTTCCGCCCTGTTATATTCCTCCAAAGAAATCATGGTGCTGTCTATGCTTGACTGTATTCCCTTTCTGTTTGACTCGTCTGAGATCATCCTGTCATAGTCTTCAATGCTGTTACCGTAAGATACATTGAAGCCCGTGGCTATCACATCGCCTTCTTCCACATAATCTCCGATCTTGACCTTGAGGCTGTCAATCGTGAAATTCCCTTTGCAGAATACCGGATACTCGGTCGGAACCACCACACCCGAGAGTCCCCTCACCATATTTATATCTCCGTATTCCGGCTTCTTGAACATCTTGATCTCCGCAATGGGACTCACCAGTTCCGGTTCATCATACGGCTTTCTGCCACACCCTGTCAGATTTGATGTGATAAGCACGGCAGCAAGTACAAAAGCTTTTATTCTGTTTTTATTTAGAAATGATCTCATCGCCTTCGTTTAATCCTTCCCGAATGACTACCGTCTTATCCAGAATCTCATCAACCTTTATCTCTCTTGCTATTCTCGCTCCGTGCTCATCTATCATGAAAACATAGTAGTGATCATCCTTTTCCTTCACGCACTCAAGCGGAACATAGAGCACATCTTTCTTAACTTCCTCGGCAACATCTACTTTCATTCCGCTTACTATGACAAGTTCATCCTTGGTGTTTTCTATACGGAAATATATCTTGCTTCCCGCACTGCTTCTCTCGACCTTTTCAACTTTCACATCATATGTTATGACTCCGTTACCGGCAGTGGTGATATCACCTTCTTTAAGAGTCGTGCTTTCTGTTGTTTCGGCATAATATGTATCATCACCGGATGCGACTGTTACGAGACTTGCCAGGGATTCATAGGAGGTTACCACTCCGCTGAGAGCGGTATCGGATATCTCTATAACCTTTCCGTCCTCTTCCGCCCTGATCACAAGTTCCTCCTTCTTTTCCTCCAGCTCTGCCAGATATCCTTCGGCAATCCTTATGGCTTCTTCGCAGGAATTTATCTGGACCGAATTATCTTCCCCCGGATCAATGGCCGATCTGTTTCTCAGATGTCTTATGGTTATCTCATTTCTCTCCTTCTGATCCGTGTACTGTTCTATACTGTTTTCAAGAGTTTCGGAGGAGAGAGTCAGCAGGATGTCTCCTTTTCTTACCATATCTCCGAGACTCACATACAGTCTGTCAAAAGCGATATCCTTAAGCATTGTTGTATCCAGCTTCTTTGCTTTGAATCCGTAATGTATTTCGTTGTAATTATCGAGCTTCATATCTTCCGACTTGCCGTAGGTTACATCACCTCTCTGAACATATGTCGTATACGGTACCGCTTCTTCACTTACAACTGACGGTACTCTGACAAGAGGTCTTTCTTTCTCGAATCCGCAGCCCGTAAGCTGTAAGATCATCAAGACCGAAAGAAGAAGTCCGAGTATTCGTTTAACCCTCATTTCGATATACTCCCAAGAATAATCGTATTTTCGAACGTATTATGCCAAACAGATGTTTCCAAGTTGTATCCAAATGTATACAAATTCATTACCGTGAGAAATAAAAACGCTGCCTCGGGATATCTGTGATGATCGTCACAAACATCCCGAAGCAGCGGGATAATCAATATCTGCTATATTATACGTATTCTATTTTGGTAACCTTTCCGTCTTTCCACTCCAGGATTTTTACGGTACGTCCTCCGCGGAGTCTGAGTCCCGTCACTTTACCGTTCTTCCAGCAGGACGGGAGTGCGGGAAGAAGCTTCACCTCATCCTCATGACTCTGGATCAGCATCTCGGCTATTCCGGCTGTACATCCGAAGTTTCCGTCTATCTGAAACGGCGGATGATTGTCAAAAAGGTTCGGCAGCGTCTGATCGTCTATCAGCTTCTCAATATTCTCGAAGGCTGCATCACCTTCTCCGAGTCTCGCATACATATTTATGATCCAGGCTCTGCTCCAGCCCGAATGCCCTCCTCCGAAGGAAAGCCTTCTTTCTATGGTCTTACGTGCCGCAGTAAAAAGCTCCGGAGTTTTATCTTTTGTTATCTGAGAGCCCGGATAAAGAGCAAAGAGCTGGGATATATGTCTGTGTCCCGGTTCCTCTTCTTCATAATCCTCGTTCCATTCCATGATCTGACCGTATTTACCTATTGAATCCGGCTTGATACGTGAAAGTGTTTCGGCAGCTCTTCGCGATATGCTGTTCTCATCCGAATCGGCTGTTCCCAGAATCTTCTCCGCCTCGATGCATGCATTAAGAAGTTCGCGGATGATCTGGTTATCCATGGATGCTCCCTTACATATAACGCCTTTTTCTCCGTTCGGTAAGATATAAGTATTCTCCGGTGAAAGAGTCGGGCATGTAACAAGCCACTCGCCGTCCGGAATGAGGTAGTCCATAACGAACTGAGCCGCATCCCTCATGATCTCATACTTAGCTTTAAGGAAATCCATATCCTGCGTAAAGAGATACTGTTCCCAGATGTGAAGCGACATCCATGCGCCGCCCATAACCCAGTAACTTGATGAAAGGCATACATCCTGCGGGCATGTATCAGCCCAGATATCCGTATTGTGATGGGCCATGAAACCTCCGCAGCCGTACATTTCCGACGCTGTTCTCTTACCGCTTTCTCTTACTCTTTCAAGCAGCGTGATAAGAGGTTCGGTGCACTCAAGAAGATTCGTTACAAGTGCCGGCCAGTAATTCATCTCGGCATTTATATTTATCGTATATTTACTTCCCCAGGCAGGGGTATAATCCTGATTCCATATGCCCTGAAGATTTGCGGGAAGGGAACCTTCTCTCGAACTTGCGATCAGAAGATATCTTCCGAACTGGAAGAATCTCACTATCTTCTCCTGACCTTCTATCTCCAGAGTAACTCTGTTATAAAGCGACTGATAATCTCTTATATGTTCCTTAAGGATCTCATCCCAGCTATATTCCGCAGCGCTGTTAAGTCTCTCAACTACTGTATCTCGAGGGTTCTTCTCACGAAATGTTGTATCCGCAGCAAGCAGGATAAGAGCTTCATCCGCTCCTCTTACGATCGTTGTATTTCCGATATTCTCAACGGTTCCGCCGATAGGTATAACCTTTATCGCCGTAGCCGAGGCGATACTTCCACGGCCTCCGCTCGTGGCTTCCATTATCTGTATATTTCCCGGAAGTGCCTTTATACTGTCCACATAGTGATTATAATTCTGTCTTCTGATGGAGAGCATCTCATACGGAAGATTCTCCCATGGTGCAAAACCTCTTCCCAGCTGTGCATGGAAAGAGAGACTCTCAGGTTTATCGGCTGTAAGATGGACTGCCATTATATTCTTCGGATAACTCGTAATAACCTCACGGGTATATCTTACACCGTTCATGGTAAATGACATGTCAGCCACGGCACGGCTTATATCAAGACATCTCTCATAATCACTATACTCGGTCTCGCGACCCATAAATTCTATATACAGATTTCCGAGACATTCGTAATGTCTCTGCTCCTCCGGAGTTCCCGAAAGTGCAAAGGTACACAGCTCCTCCGCTTCTCTGATACGACCTTCGAAGATAAGGCGTCTTATCTCCGGAAGCTTCTCCTTTGCCGAAGGATTAAGTCTGTCCTGCTTTCCTCCAAACCAGACGCTGTCTTCATTCAGCTGAATCCTCTCTATATAAGGATTTCCAAAGAGCATTCCTCCAAGACGTCCGTTTCCCACGGGAAGCGCCTCATTCCAGTCCTCTGCAGGCTTATCAAATATAATCTTATTTATATCCATTGTATCCCCCGTTATATGTTCCATCGTAACTTAACACATTTCAGCTTTACTTATATAATCCCGGGCTTCCTTATCCGTCAGAGTTTTATATACATCGAAAATGACCATATCTCCGACCTTCACCGGCTCCATCACTCCCTGAAGTATGATCTGCGCTATATGATTTGCGCATACTCTGCAGTCAAAAAGATCCTTAACGTAATAGGCTGCCGATATATCCGGCACATCGCTTATTCCCAATACCTGTTTTCTGTACATATGAAGGATCCGTGCGGCAGTTCTTCTGTCCAGTTCTTCATCCCGGCCGAGAATATCCTGTTCTTCGATCCATCCCGCCTTCCGTGCATCTTTAAGAATTTCATCAAATCCGTCACCCGTTTGAGGCTCTTCAGATATCAGTATCTTTATAAATTCTCCGATCGTTATCATATCATTCAACAGGTCTTATCTTTACTGTCAGATTTCCACATGCCGGAAGTTTTCCGCTTGCGAATCTGGTTCCGTGTCCGAAATCTCGTTCTGCCTTTATCTCTCTCTTTTCGCCCGTGAAAAGATCCGTAACTTCATAGGCTGAAGCTTGAAGGAATCCCTCCGGATCCACCATCTTTTCTTTGAGGTAAGTAACAACAAGGTCATTATCTATAACAACCTCTGTATCTTTATCGGCCATACTTACATTTATAAATGATACTGCAACGCTTCCGTCATGAAGAGGCTTGGCGAGCACGTCTATTCTGTCATTATCTCTTATATATGCTTTATCCGGAGCGACAGCTTTGGTGGTATGGATTCGCTTAGCCTGAATTCCGAGACTGTCCTGATTAAGAGCTATAAGCTCCTTATTTGCTATGATCTTATATATCTCATCGTCCTTCGTGATACGTCTCAGATCAAGTCCCAGCATAAGCGGAGCGTTCATCATGCACCACATTGCCATATGGGTACGGCACATGGTATCTGTGAGACCGTTCATTCCGACCATCAGCATATCCGGATCGTTCCATCCCTTATCGAGACCTGCAAACTCATCCATGATAACTGCCTTATTATACTGCGCGGTTACGCTTGTTGTGTAAGCGCCTTCCCATACTCCGTGTCCCGGATCTCCGTCCGAGCCGACCTGAAATGTTATATCATTCAGGATTCTCCATGAATCACCGACCTTATAACCCCAGTTCTGCGGCTGAGTCTTTCCCCACTCACAGATTGAAAATACTATATCTCTATCCGGATCAGCCTTCTTAAAGCCTTCTTTAATACGTGCATAGGATGTAAGAGTATTCTCCTGACGTCTGTGATTCATGAGGCGGATTACATTTTCACCTTTGCTAAGCTGCAGTCTGATAGGATAAGGTGTAACCACATCATCATGATAATAAATCTTACTGCCCGTTCCGTCTTCAACAACAATCTGAAGCCACTCGCCCATTCCTTCTACACATCCGGGAACATAGTCTATATAAAAACTGTATTCACTGCTTGATGGTGCATCTATGCGAAATCTCAGTTCACTGCTCATCTCTCCTACGGGTGAAGTATCCGGAGCTGTTCCGTCAAAGGTACCTATTCCCTTTACGTATTCTCCTTCGATATAAGCCCTTGTTCCCGTTATCTCGGCATCCTTTGCCGCAAGATATTCCCTGGTCCAGGTTGTTCCGTCCAGACGCACCTTCACAGCTCTGATTGCCGGAGCGAAAGTGAATCTTGCATTTTCCGGATTCGAAAATGTAGCATTGTCCCATACGTTATAACAGTTATCCACTTTGATAAAGTCGACACCCCACTTAATATAATCCGCCGTATCTATGTCTTCATATCCGCAGGTTCCGACTTCAAGGCCTGAGCAGAGTTTGGAACCTATATCATTATACATACCGAACTTCAGTCCCTTGCTGTGGATATAATCGGAAAGAATGCCGAAGTCACTCGGAAACTTCACTGAATCCCCCGTAAGATGCCCGTCTACACGGGATGCACCGTAACATCCGTCGTCGAGAATAACATACTTATATCCCAGCTTATCCAGTTCAAGCTCTACCAATTTATCAGCCATAACCTTGGTGAGTTCTTCCGTGTTGCCGCTGCCGAAAGCATTCCAGCTGTTCCATCCCATAGCGGGAAGACGTCTCTTCTTCTCGAAAAGAGCTTCGCCGTTCTGAAAAGAATCGAATCTGTATGCCTCATCTGTTATCTCCACAGGCTTTTCATAAAACTTCTCATTCATCTCCGTTTCTCCTTTATTATGTATCTTCTTGTTGTCTCTTTCCGCCCAGGGCGTAAACAGCTATCAATACACCTGCTGCACATACCGCAGTTCCGGTAATCAGCATTATTTTAATTCCCAGATGATCGAGTATTACTCCGCTGATCAGGTTGGAGAATACTCCGCCTATAGTTATGGCACTTGTTACATATGCCTGACCCTTAACCTGATCCGAATCACTCATTGTCTCATTAACGTAATATGCCACAGCCGGTATAAATACCGCATAGGCAAACAGCTGCATTGACTGGCTGAGATACATCATCGCCATGTTTGTGGCAAAGATAAGGATAAGTATCTTTATAAAAAATGCAGCGCCCGATAAGATCAGCATCTTGCCCGAAGATATCTTCTTCAGCACTATTCCGATGAGTGCCATGACCGGCAGCTCCAGGATAGCCTGCAGGAAATTTGAATATCCCAGTTCCTTCTCTCCGCCGCCGAGATTTCTGATTATCTGTATCATAAAATCATTGATCATATTATGAGCAAAATAGAAACATACGGTTGCCAGAAGGAATATCATAAATGCGGGATAGGTACGTGCGAAATCGATCACATTGTTATGAGTATCTTCTGTCTTAAGAGGCTCATCTTTCGATTTATCGGATATCTCCGTCTTCTCTTCCATCGGCTTTTTAAAAGTATAAACAACCAGCACGGAAAGTGCCATGGTTATCACATTTATGATCTGCAGGATTCCCACGCCCCTGCTTTCTATAAGCCGTCCGATAAAGGCCGAGGTCACCGCAAAGCTGGCAGATCCCAATCCTCTTGCAAGTCCGTAATATATGTTACAGCCCGCTTTCTTATATTCAAAATAAAGTGCCGTCATAACAGGCTGATATGCGAACTGGATCATATATATGATCACATAGATGATGAATACCATCACCTTATTATCGTTAAGGACCATAAGTAGTGCCGATCCGATCATGATCACTGTTACCGCTATGATGATAAAACGCCGATTCGTCAGCCATCCGGGCTTATCTATGATACCCGCTATTATAGGCTGGCATAATGCAGAAGTGATATTGGCTGCCGCCAGAAGGATTCCCACCTCGGTATTGGTAAATCCGTTGGCAAGAAGATAGACTGCGGCCATTGCATGTATGGTACAGAATGCCGCAAAATAAAGTGCATTTATAAGTGTATATCTGAGGGTCCAGAAACCCTTTTGGACTTTGTTCATTTATGTTTCTCCGCTAATCCCGCTTTTCCCCGAAAGCTAAACCCTTTAGTATTTAACGCTTATGCCATTATAGCAGAATTCCTCTGCATTCAAATAGTAATTTTCACAAAATTGGCTGTGCAAAACAGAGAAAAAAAGCAGGAAAATCATACGACTTTCCTGCTTCGGATATAATTCTTATATATTTGTCGGAATATTAACGATTTCCGTACATTTTCTCGTAATAATTCTGGTACTCACCTGAGATGATCGGCTCCCACCACTCCTGATTATCAAGATACCACTTGATAGTCTTCTTGATACCATCAGCAAACATTGTCTCTGGAAGCCATCCGAGCTCGTTATGAATCTTTGTAGGATCGATAGCATATCTCATATCATGTCCCTTACGATCGGCAACATATGTGATAAGGCTTTCAGGCTTACCGAGTTCCTTGCAGATAAGCTTAACGATATCGATGTTCTTCATCTCGTTATGACCACCGATGTTATAAACCTCACCGACTCTTCCGTTGTGGATTACAAGATCGATTGCCTTGCAGTGGTCCTCAACATACAGCCAGTCTCTTACATTAAGACCTTCACCGTATACCGGAAGCGGCTTGTCATGAAGTGCGTTGATGATCATGAGAGGTATAAGCTTCTCAGGGAAATGATATGGTCCGTAGTTGTTTGAGCAGCGGCTGATAGATACCGGAAGACCGAATGTTCTGTGATATGCAAGAACAAGAAGATCAGCACCTGCCTTAGATGAGCTGTAAGGACTGCTTGTGTGGATAGGTGTCTCCTCTGTGAAGAAGAGATCAGGTCTGTCAAGCGGAAGATCTCCGTAAACCTCATCTGTAGATACCTGATGATATCTCTTGATACCGTACTTTCTGCAGGCATCCATAAGGACTGATGTACCGATGATGTTTGTTTCAAGGAAAATGCTTGGATTCTCGATTGAACGGTCTACATGGCTCTCTGCTGCGAAGTTGACAACCATGTCAGGATGCTCTTCCTCAAAAAGCTTCTCTACTGCTGCTCTGTCTGTTATGCTTTCCTTTACAAATCTGAAGTTCGGATTGTCCATTACCGGTGCAAGTGTTGAAAGATTACCTGCGTATGTAAGACAGTCTAAACATACGATTCTGTAATCAGGATACTTGTTTAACATATGAAATACGAAATTACTGCCGATGAAACCTGCACCACCTGTAACTATAATTGTCATAGTATGACTCCTTTCATAATTATCAGGTACCGAAATGCTTATATTCAGTACCGATCATTGTTTCTAAGGTCACTATAAAGGGTGACGTAACGTCATGCGCAAGTATTTTTTTCAAAATTCATAATTTTTTAATCATTTGCCATTATACAGTCGATCGAGTAGGAGGCGGCTTAC
>DEFA01000043.1:0-33426 GCA_002350525.1 Lachnospiraceae bacterium UBA2864
TTTTATAGATTATTCAATGTGATTTCGCCAATTATTACAACTTGTTTTTAGAAATTGAGGCGATTCATCCCCGTCTTATAGAAGGCGGAGTATTCTCACCAAGGATTAGATAAATAATTTTCAGTATAGTAATTCCCTTTAACCGAGGCTCTTCAGATATTCTTCTATATCACGACACAAAAACAGGTTATTATTTGAACCTTCTTTTATAGGTTTTATCTTATCCTGCTTTACTAATTGATTAATATACTGTCTTGTACAACCCAATAATTGTGTTGCCTCAGAAGTATCAACTATTCTATTTGCCATAAAGCCAACTATATCTTCGTATTTGATATCTATCTCTTTACATTCTTTGTATAATTCTTCTGCAGAGATATTAACCGAACTTCCCCATTCAATTCCATTACCGCCCGGAGATGTCTTTACATTTTTAAACAGATCTTCCTCACTGAGGATCCTCGAAAACAGTCTATCTTCTTTTCGCAGCTTTTCTATATCTGCTATTCCCGTTCTATGATTTTTGAAGAAGACCATTACTCTTTTTTCACTCAGAGGCATTACATCATCAACTTTTTTTGACAATCTTTCCTTTATCTCGACATTTATGTCTTCTTCATCAGCTTTTACCAAATAGATATCATCCTGAGCACATCTTCCCTGGCTGAGACACAATAATCTATAATCATCATATTCGGAAAGATTATTATCTTTCAAAATCATACCTATGTTTTGTCTGTCAGACGGTATTATTCTCTGCCTGACAAAATCCATGCTTTTTTCATGTCCTATACTAAATTGGCCTTTCTTAACTTTCTCCCAAAAAATGAAAGGGGCATTCCATTCATCCAATTCACTTAACAATTCTGCATAAAACCTTTTTCTCTTTGGATAATAGAAAAGGTATCCCAGAAGTCTATCATCAGCTGACTCATCTCTTATTTCGAATATCGTCAAGATACTTCCACCTCCTCTTTATCATTTCACGTATTTTTTCGATATATTCCTTTTCCAGTATTCCTTCGAGACCATAGGTTATGTCATCAATATCATGGTCAGATAATCCCGAAAGATTCTTTAGATATTTTTTCGGTATCAGTTTTAGATTATCAAATGTACTGTTACCACCGATAAACGCCTGTACTTTCTGATCCTTCATCACATCAAATTCTTTCAAATCCTCTTTGCTATGGCATCTGCATACAAGTGATAGTCCCTGATCAAAAAGAGGGGCCAGACGTAAGCTCTTATTCTTCCTGTCTCTAAGCACCTCTATATTCGCACCATGTCTGTCACGATTCATGATCAGAAAGTCGATAACAAGCATACCATATATGTATTTTTCCCATCCCATTCTCTTACAGAATTCAAATGGTGATTCTTTATCATTTCTTTCCGCAACATAAAAATCTTCAAAAGCTATCTTTGCCTCATCTATTGCCTTAAAGTCATCCGACTCACAAAGATATGTCTCTATCTCTCTGTCTTCAATCGATATCTGTGCATGAATCAATCTATAACTCAGGTGTTCTATTCCGAGAATATCCATAAGGCGTCCTACTATAACCTCATTAACGCACTCGTGTCCGACTATCCCCTTAATTGTATCGTAATCAGAAAGCTTGTAATACTTCTTTATATTACCGGAATCATCATAAGCTTTAAGAAAAGAACCTGCGGTTCCTGACGAATTTCTCGTCTTAGACCATTTCAGATATTCTAAATTCTGTAATTCATAAATAATATCATTAAACATATTAATCCCTCAAATGACTTGACGCACGTAAAGTATTCTGATTCAATAATATCATTTTGCTTTACGTGCGTCAAGTATTAACCCCGCATTTCATTGGGTTCTGTCTTATCTTTGTTTTTCCCGATTTTTTTCAAAAGTATGATAAAGATTATTATAGCGATAATTAACGCTGCTATTATAAGTGCCAATTTAATGATCAGACCCACCTTGGAAAGTGAAAACTCTACATGTGCAGTCTCTCCCGGCTCCATTGTGAGAACATCCCAGGTAAGAGTCTTTCCGTTCTCTGATACTTCTGTTGCATTATGCTGCTTTGGTTTATTCGGAAACTTCATGGTTATTCTAAGATATCCACCGCTCTGGGTGAGCACAGGTCCATACTGCTTCATTTGTTCATGGCTTTCCTGATCCACTAGTGCCCAGTCCACGACATAGTTTGTTCCGTTTTTTGTTACCTTAAAGCCATTCGAACTGAGTTGCGTAAGATCTTCCGAATCATCAAATACATGCGAGAAATCGTCGATATCAACATCTCTCTTCGTGCATTCGTATCCTTCGAAATTATCCTGTTTATACGTCTTACACTCCCAGCCCAGTTCTTCCAGTTCCTGCATGGTCTTTTCATCGGCAGCAGACGACATTTCTTTATCACCGACTGCCGTGGCATAAACCATGGTAATATCGACTTTACCATTGGTTTTAAATTCAACTATGGCTTCATGCCTTATACATCCCGTGAAACATAAAACCATTATGATACATAATAATATGGTTCTTACAGTTTTTTTTCTCACAGCTTCTCTCCTTCACATTGAATATCATTTACCCCCTAACAGCCAAATGGTATAACAACATACACGGCCGAATAATATTATAACATAAGTCTTGTTATTAAATCTTTTTAATGATAGAATAACGGAAGTTTTTTACAAAAAGGATTACGATATGAATAAGCACGAACAACATACCCAGTTCACGCATTCATTGATACTGCTGCTCACCGCCATTATATGGGGAACTTCCTTTGTGGCACAGTCAGCGGGAATGAAGACCGTCGGACCGCTTATATATAACTGCATAAGGATGTTTCTCGGAGGCCTCATTCTGATACCGATCATACTTATAAGGAATCAGATATGTAAGAAATCCGGAAAGCCGATAAAAAATATAAAACTTTCAATCAAAAGAGGACTCATAGCCGGAATTATACTCAGCGCAGCAAGCAATCTTCAGAATGTTGCCATGATAGATGCATCGGCAGGTAAAGCAGGCTTTATGACAGCTCTCTATATAATCCTGGTACCTGTGCTCGGAATCTTCATCGGAAAGAAAACTTCTATACTCACCTGGATAAGTGTTATACTCGCTCTTATCGGACTATACTTTCTGTGTATCGGGCGAGGCGGCGCATTTTACTTCGCACCATCGGATATTCTGCTTATGGGCTGTGCACTGTTCTTCTCCTTCCACATATTATATGTGGATAAGGTAAGCAACGATATCGACGGACTCACCCTTTCATGTACGCAGTTTATCGTAACGGGAATCATAAGTATTCCGTTTATATTTTTAGTAGATGTACTTATACTTCATATGAATCCGTCTATAGAGACTCTTACAGACGCATGGCTTCCTATCTGCTATTCCGGATTCATGAGCTGCGGAGTTGCATATACACTACAGATCATCGGTCAGAAGAGCGTAAATCCAACGCTTGCCTCTCTTATAATGAGTCTTGAATCTGTAGTATCCGCCATATCAGGTCTTATTATTCTCAACCAGAGAATGACTCTTGATGAAACCATCGGATGTATAGTAATGTTTACGGCTGTAATACTCGCACAGCTGCCTACACCGGGTAAACGTATCAGAGAACAAATATCGGGATAACTGAATAAGCTATCCCGATATTTTTAATGTTCAAATATATTTTCGTTATAATTCTTATTATTCACGCCATCTCTTTTCGTCTCCGAATAAAGTGCAAAGAAATCTCCTGTCTCTTCATCAAGCATGGTAATATTGTAATTTTCCGCAAAATCTATCTTCCATCCTTCATGTTCTTTTTCATAGATCTTACTGAGTTTTCCGTTATCGTATTTTACTGCCGTTATGGTTGTATCTTCGAATTCATCCGTATACGTCGGATATATTATATAATCACCGCTTGAGGATACATATATATCAGTATAGTATCCCTTTAACCCTATCTGCCCCTCGTAATGTGCATCTTTATAACTTCCGTTCTCATCGGGGAAGAGGCACACTATTTCATCATTATCAGACAGTATAAGCTTATCACCTTTAAATATCATATGATCATAATAAGTATCCGTCATATATATTTTTTCAAGTCCCGGATCATCAACGTCTGTTCTGAGTACGGCGTATCCTCTTTCCGATTCATCTGTCTTTTCCTCTGAGTCCGAAGTATCCAGATCATTTATATCAAAAGTTACAGAATATTGCTTTTCATATTCCTCATGTGTCAGTATAACTTTATCTGCCGGATTATAGAAATATTTAAATACGAGTCTTCCGTCAGTTGTGGCACCTATCAGATATATATCCGTATGCGAATCGAATTCCTTAAGCAGTTTCTCGGATTCATCTGCATATACGGCATATATTTCCGTTGTATAATCCGCTTTAAAATCAAATCCGCATGCACACTGAATCCGGTCGTTAAGCGTTACATACATAGCCTTTCCGTCTGCCGAAAGTGTATAATATACATATGTTTTATCTGTATATTCTTTTGTGAATTTACTTACAAGATTTCCGTCCGTATCATAGTAATATCCGTATATAGCCGGTTCCTTTCCCTTTGCTTCCGTTATAAATCCGAATCCCATATCAGGATAGATTATAGGTTCGAGAACATGAGTCCCCATATTATTCACTTTAAATGTATTGATGACCGTGTCGGAGTTTATATCATAGACATCAACTTCCGTCATCCCGGCCGTTCTGTCTCTATAGAGAATGATAAATCTTCCTTCTCCGATCTGCTCTATAGAATCAGCATCCGGGAATCTGTCTGCTACAGGTCCGTCATATGCCCTATTTAAAGCCTCCTTCCGGATTTCGGCATCCATAACACTGCTTACAGCACTGTCAGCTTCTATATAGTTCGAATCGATGCCGGCCTGCTCAGACATAACATTTACCGACGGTATTTCCTGATTCTCCGATGAATAGTACCCTGAATTACCACATGCCGTCATCCCGAGCATAAAACCGATTGCAAGACTTACACTTATCATTTTCTTCAATATCACTTTCTTCAATATCGCTTTTTTCATTTTTCCTCCGTATATAAGCCTTCAGTATTTGCGCATATCCCGCGCTATAATATATACACGTATGAAAACAAAGGATTTATGGAAAAAAGATTTATTAAAAAAAATAAAAAAATAAAGGTCCGACAAAACTGCCGAACCTTAAATCTACTTATCCGAATCATCCTCATCCGGATCATTATCATTGTCAAAGCCTCTTCCCGGCTTATCAGACTTCTTTTTCAGGAAAAGGATAATACATATAGCGGCTGCCGCTACAAGAACAGCAATTACAAGAAGTATTACCGGAGACTGATCTCCTGTCGCCGCATTTTTCATAATATTTTCAATCATATAGCCTCTCCGAAATGTGACACATGTCACTTTAATTAATAAGAATACTTATTCAGCGCATATACCGCAAGGGCAAATGCAAGTCCGATAAGAACATCTGAGTCGGACATGAATTCCATTATATAAGTCGGTGTAAGATTAAGTGCCTGTCCCGGAATAAGGTACTGCTCATTACGAACCTTCATGACATCCAGAGATCCGCTCTTAACAACATACTGCCACATAAAAGCATCACCGACGATTTCCCAGTCCTCATCAAAATCGATGTTGTAATTCTGAGCCAGTGTGAAGAAATCTCTTTCAATGGTTCCGAATTTATCACGGGCACAAAATTCAAATCTTACAATATCGCCGTCATACTTTTCCTGAACATAGGCAACTTCGGTAATAGTATCAGCCATGTATATCTTAATTCTGTGACCTGTTGCAATAAAGTCGTCTTTCGTATAATAAACTTCCTTACCACGCTCATTAAATACCTTAACGGTATCCTTTTCTTCAAGCTCATTTGCTTTAATATATAGCTGTGCCATACGTGACTCCTTTTTTCCAAAAAGAGCTTACCACTTTCGTGATAAGCTCTTATTCTTTTTGATATTAAAACCGATATTATTCAGCGTCTTCAGCTGCTGCATCCTCTACAGGTTCAGCTTCAGCAGCTTCTGTATCGGAATATACTGTATCATCAGCTTCTTCCTCAGCAGGAGCCTGATCCTTGAGAAGTGCCTTGATTGAAAGGCTGATCTTCTTCTCAGCTACGTTAAGATCAACAACCTTAGCTGTAACTTCCTGACCTCTTGTAAGTACATCAGCAGGCTTCTCGATACGATCGAGAGAAATCTGTGATACATGAAGAAGTGCATCGATTCCCGGCTCAAGTACGATGAATGCACCGAACTCAGTCATTCTTGCTACAGTTCCTGTTACAACAGTACCGATAGCGTACTTCTCTTCTGCACCGATCCATGGGTTTCTGTCATCAAACTTAAGTGAAAGAGCAATCTTTCCTGTCTCTGTATCAAGCTCTTTGATGAAGCACTCAACTTCGTCTCCAACCTTGAAAAGCTTCTTAGGATTATCAACTCTTCCCCATGACATCTCTGAAATGTGAAGAAGTCCGTCAGCTCCGCCAAGATCAACAAACGCACCGAAGTCTGTGATGTTCTTGATCTTGCCCTTAACTACATCACCTGTCTTGATGTTCTCGAACAGTGCCTTTGCAGCTGCTGCCTTAGTCTCTTCGATAAGCTTTCTTCTGTTACCGATGACTCTTCTGTTATGAGGATCAAACTCTGTAAGTACAAACTCAACTTCCTGGTCGAGATACTTATTAAGATCCTTCTCAAATGTATCTGATACGAGACTTGCAGGAATGAATACTCTGCTCTCGCCAACATTTACGTTAAGACCACCCTTAACAACCTTTGTTACAACACCCTTAAGAACAGTACCGTTCTCGAAAGCTTCCTTAAGTGCTGCATTATCCTGCTCAGCTACAACTCTCTTGTATGAAAGAATAACTGTGCTTTCGCTTTCATTAACTCTGAGAACCTTAACCTTGATCGGGTCACCCTCATTTACAACTGTTGTAAGATCAACCGGGGCATTAGAATACTCTGCTGCAGTAACTATACCATCAATCTTATAGCCGATATTTACAGCTATCTCTTCAGGCTTTACACTGACAACAACTCCATCAACTACCTGACCGGATCTGATAGATACAGTCTCCTCATTTTCTAACATCTCTTCAAAACTCAATTCCGACATCCTGTCATGAACCTCCTTGATTATATAATTCGGGGTAGATGCCCCAGCAGTAATACCTACCCTACTAGCGGATCCAAGAACAGTGAAATCCATGTCATCGAGTGTCTGTATATAGTAAGTATTTGCACAATGCTGTCTGCTTATTTCGTATAACTTCTGCGTGTTTGAGCTTGTCTTGCCACCGATAACGATCATACAATCGACTTCTGATGAAAGTCTTGATGCTTCGTTCTGTCTTTCCTCGGTAGCATTACAGATAGTTTTACAAACATTAACATTATAATAAATTTGACGTAAAACTGCAACTAATTCTTGAAATTTTTTTAAGCTGTAAGTAGTTTGTTCAACAACCACAATTTCGCGTCCGGAAAGATCGGGCAGTTTCCTGATATCTTCCTCAGAATCCACTATATAAGCGTCTCCCGAGCACCAGCCCAGTGTTCCTTCGACTTCCGCGTGTCCGCGATTTCCTATGATGATAATCGCAGCTCCCGCAGAACTTTTTTCATCCACAATTTTATGAATATTTTTTACGAAAGGACAGGTGGTATCCACGTATTCATGACCGGCGTCTTCGATAAGTTTATATACATCTTTTCCGACTCCGTGTGAGCGAAGAATAATTATGGAGCCTTCCGAGATATTCTTCAGCTCATCGAGGCTGTTCAGAATCTTAACACCCTTTTCTTCGAGCTTCTTTATCACCTCTTCGTTATGTATAACGGGTCCGTACGTATATATCGGTCTTCCCGTCCTGACAGCCTCTTCCGCTTTTTCGAAGGCTGTATCAACGGCTCTTTTTACACCAAAGCAGAATCCCGCCTTTTCAGCTAATATAACTTTCATACTTTACTCCGTGTTACGCTTTAACACCGCGTGCAAGCTCTGTGATCTTTGCCACAACTTCATCGATAGTCATATATGATGTGTCCACGAGAACAGCATCCTCAGCCTGTCTGAGAGGAGCTATATCACGGTTCATATCCTGGTAGTCTCTCTGCTCGATACCTTTCTTAACTTCCTCAAGATCAGGTGTCTCGCCTTTCTCTACAAGCTCCTTATATCTTCTCTCGGCTCTGACTTCAACAGATGCCGTAAGATATATCTTAAGCTCTGCATTCGGAAGGATATTGGTCCCGATATCTCTTCCGTCCATTATAACGTCATTCTTTGCAGCTATCTCTCTCTGAAGGTCGAGGAGCTTGGCTCTTACCGGCTTCAGGGCTGATGTTGTAGATGCCGCATTTCCGACTTCTTCACGTCTTATCAGATCCGATACATCGCGGTCGTTTAAGATAACTCTCTGCTGACCGTCTATATATCTGATCTCTATATTTATCTTATCAAGAGCCGCAAGAAGACTGCTCTCTTCGTTATAATCCACTTCATTTTCCAATAGATAGAGTGCAATAGCTCTGTACATTGCCCCCGTATCCACATATAGGAACCCCAGTTCCTTTGCAACAAGTTTAGCTATAGTACTTTTTCCTGCTCCTGCAGGTCCGTCAATTGCTATATTCATTGTCTCCCTCCACGGTAATATATTTACGTTCCAATCGCAAATATATCATATGCTGTTTGATTAGTCGAGATGTTTATCTCTCACTGCGCTGCAAGATTCGCCGTGCTCCATGCTATCTGCAGATTAAATCCTCCTGTCAGGGCATCCACATCTATTATTTCACCGGCAGCTCTGAGTCCGCTGCAGCCCTTTATCTCCATTGTTCCGGAATCAATCGATTTGACGTTTATTCCTCCCGAAGAAATGATGGCCTCACTGAAGCCCTTAAAGCCTGCAACTTCCATTTTAAAGCCCTTCAGGACCTCTACAAGGCGTTTTCTCTCATCATGTGTAATAAGATTCACCTTTTTATCAGGTTTGATTCCTGATTCGTGTACAACGACAGGAATCATAAGTCTTGGAAGGAGTTCTCCGAGACTGTTAACGAATTCTCTGTTTCTGAACTTATCAAAATCCTTCTGTACTCTCGCGTCCAACTCTTCAAAGGAAAGAGCCGGTTTCAGATCAATGGTTACGATAACACTTCCTTCAAGAGTTTTAAAAAACGCATTAACGTTATTTATTCTTTCCTTAGTCAGCTCTTCGGGTGCACCGGCAGTCTTTCTTACAAATGACGCTATATATGAGGACGCCGAAAGCATAAGCGGTCCGGAAACCCCAAAATGTGTGAAGAGCATTTCACCCTGCTCTTCATACAGTTTTTTAGCCTTATTCTTCTTCGTTATCTCGTTAGGTATATACTCGACCTTCGCCTTCACATTTCTGAGCGAAAGCCCCATCATCTCATGACAGAAAGACTCTCTTATAACAAGCGGACAAAGCGACGGGAAGATTTCAGTCACGCTGTCTTCCATTCCGGCATCCTTCAGGAATTCGAAGCCGTCTCCCGTAGATCCTGTCTGCGGATAAGAGAGACCTCCCGTGGCAAGAACCACCACATCCGCATCAAGCTTTCGTTTACCGATGAAAACGCCTGTAACCTTCTTCATCTCGCCCTCTTCGATATCAAGACCGGTGACGGAAGTATTGAGAATTATCTTAACCTTCTTTTTCTTCAGCTGTTCCTCTAAGGTCTTCAGAACGTCCGATGAATGATCGGATAAAGGAAATACTCTGTTACCTCTCTCTGTTTTCAGTTTAAGGCCCCATTTCTCAAAATCATCCATAACCATACTCTGATTATAAGAATATATCGAGCTGTACAGAAACTTGTAATTATTCACAACATTTCCGAGAAATGTTTCCTCATCCGTATTGTTTGTAAGATTACATCTGCCCTTTCCCGTTATGAAGAGCTTTTTGCCCAGCTTCTCGTTCTTTTCTATTATCGTAACGTCGTATCTGTCCGCAGCTTTTACGGCACACATCATACCAGCCGCGCCGCCTCCGACTATTATCATCTTTCTCATTATATTCACCAATTAATCTTATATACCCAAAGAAAAAATTTTCCAATCGATATAATCCGTAGAGGTATCTATTTCCAATGTATTTCCCTTATAGATCTTGACACTTATATTCGTACCCTCTATCTTTTCAAGAACAACCTTAAGATTCACCGATTCTCTATCCGAAGTTTTAAAATATCTTATATGTAATATATGCGACTCCTGTCCGTCGGAATAAACGATATCATATTCCCATTCTCCATGTCCCAAAGCCCTGTTGGATACAGTTTTTTCCGAAATTTTAATATCCTCATAATCCTCTGAGTTATACCTGCAGACAGCACTTATTATCTTTAAATCATCGGAATCTGATTTGAGTTTTATCTTTATACGTGCAAAGAAAAAGATAAAGTAAAAGACAATACATAAAAGAACCGCAGCAAATATCAATAAAAACTTTGCCGTTTTCCTTATTCTTTTCGTTTCTGTTTTCTTTTTACTCATATCGCTCATCCCCCGATTCAAACATTACATATTATAAACAATAACTCACTTCTCTGCAAACAAAGAACAAGCAGCATACATCTGCATGCACGCTGCTTGTTAACTATATTTAAATTATAAAATCAGATTAAACCGGATATGTCTTATTAGCTGTATCAGCCTTGCTGAGATCAACACCCTTCTGCTGAGCCTCACGATACTTGAAGAACTCAGTAGCAACCTGTGGGAACAGTGCATATGACAGAACGTCCTCGTCCTGCTGAATGTACTGTGCAATTTCCTTACGGAGTGTATCAAGCTCAGGTGCGATATCATCTGCAGGTCTGTGTGTAATAGGAACTGTATCTCCGATAGCCTTCTTCTGAACTTCAGGGTTGAAAGGCTTGATAGTCTGTCCGTACTTACCTGCAAGAAGGTCCTTAGATTCCTTGGTGATCATCTTATATCTCTCACCCATAAGAACGTTAAGAACTGCCTGTGTACCGACGATCTGTGATGAAGGTGTAACAAGTGGCGGTTCACCGAAATCCTTACGAACACGTGGAACCTCTTCAAGAACTTCCTGAAGCTTATCATCCTGCTTAGCTTCCTTAAGCTGTGATACAAGGTTTGAAAGCATACCACCAGGTACCTGGTAGAGAAGTGTCTTTATGTTAACACCAAGAATCTTTGTGCTCATAAGACCGTTCTCGAGGCACTCCTCACGATATGGTCTGAAGTACTCAGCGATCTCTGCAAGAAGATTCTGATCAAGTCCTGTATCTCTGTCTGTACCCTTGAATGTCTCAACCATAACTTCTGTAGCAGGCTGAGATGTACCAAGAGCAAATGGTGATATAGCTGTATCAATAACATCAACTCCTGCTTCAGCAGCCTTGAGATATGTCATTGAAGCCACACCTGATGTGTAATGTGTATGAAGCTGGATAGGAAGATTTGAGCCTTCCTTAAGAGCCTTAACAAGTCTTTCTGCCTCATATGGAACAAGAAGACCTGACATATCCTTGATACAGATAGAATCAGCACCCATCTCCTCTATACGACGAGCTGTGTCCTTCCAGTAATCGAGTGTATATGCATCACCGAGTGTGTATGAGAGAGCTATCTGAGCATGACCGCCCTCTTTATTAGTAGCCTTAACTGCAGTCTCAAGATTTCTGAGATCGTTAAGACAGTCGAATATACGAATAATATCGATACCGTTAGCGATAGACTTCTGTACGAAGTACTCTACTACGTCATCTGCGTATGGTCTGTAACCTAAGATATTCTGACCTCTGAAAAGCATCTGGAGCTTTGTGTTCTTAAAGCCATCCTTGAGCTTACGAAGTCTGTCCCACGGATCCTCCTTGAGGAATCTGAGGCAAGCATCAAATGTAGCACCACCCCAGCATTCAACAGAGTGGTAACCGACTTTATCCATCTTATCAATGATAGGAAGCATTTCCTCAGTCGGCATACGAGTTGCAATCAGAGACTGATGTGCATCTCTGAGCACGGTTTCGGTAATGCCGAGTTTCTTTATCTCTGCCATTTTATTTATCCTTTCGAAAATATTATATAACCCCGCCACTGCATTTCCGCAGACTGACGTCTGCGTAAATCATGGCTGTCGCGAATTGTTAAACCTCGTCACTAACGTTCGCAACCTTCGGTTGCTCCGTCATGACTGTCGTCAATTATTCAACCCCACCACTGCATTTCCGCAGACTGACGTCTGCGTAAATCATGGCTGTCGCCATGATTTCAAGCAATTATGCCTTCGTATGCAAGCAAGCTTGCACGAAGTCCAATTGCTTTAAATGAGTGGCTCGTAGCTTAATGAACGTTGAAAATTGCCATGAATGTTCCGGCTGCGACTGCTGTACCGATAACTCCGGCAACGTTTGGTCCCATCGCATTCATGAGCAGGAAGTTGGTCGGATCGTATTCCGAAGCCACCTTCTGTGATACACGAGCAGCCATAGGAACTGCTGATACGCCTGCCGATCCGATAAGCGGATTAACTTTGCCCTTTGTAACAAAGCACATCAGCTTTCCGAACAAGACACCCGTCGCAGTACCCAGACAAAACGCTACAAGTCCGAGAACGACAATCTTAAGTGTTGTAACCTGAAGGAATGCCTCAGCACTTGTTGTAGCTCCTACTGATGTACCAAGAAGGATAACTACGATGTACATAAGTGCATTTGAAGCGGTCTCTGTAAGCTGCTTAACAACACCTGACTCTCTGAAAAGATTTCCGAGCATGAGCATACCAACAAGCGGAGCTGTTGTCGGAAGAATCATAACTACTACAAGTGTAACAACGACAGGGAAAAGAATCTTCTCAAGTTTTGTTACCTTACGTGGTGCAGGCATCTTGATTCTTCTTTCCTTCTGTGTTGTAAAAAGCTTCATGAAAGGTGGCTGAATAACAGGTACCAGCGACATATATGAGTACGCTGCAACTGCGATAGGTCCGAGAAGTGTGTCACCCATTCCGAGCTTTCCGGCAAGGAATATGGATGTAGGACCATCGGCACCACCGATGATTGATATAGCTGCTGCTTCCTTACCTGTAAAGCCGAGTGCTATAGCAAGGAAGTAAGCTCCGTAAATACCGAACTGAGCTGCCGCACCAAGGATAAAACTTGGCGGATAAGCGATCAGCGGTCCGAAGTCAGTCATCGCGCCTACTCCGAGGAATATAAGCGATGGAAGTATGCTCCACTCGTCGAGCTTATAGAAGTAATGCAGAAGTCCGCCTTCCTGAATAATGCTCGGAAACATATTTACAAGGAACATACCAAATGATATCGGCACCAGAAGGAGTGGCTCAAAGCCCTTTGCAATTGCCAGATACATGAAGAAAAATGCAACGAGAATCATTATATAATTCTTCCAATCCAGAGTTGCAAAGCCCGTCTGGCTTGCCAGATTCTGAATAATGTCTAACATGTTCTACCTCCGGGATTCGTACTTAAACTGATTAGTTAAGTGTAGCAAGTGTATCTCCCGGCTCAACCTGAGAACCTGTTGATACATTGATAGAAGCAACTGTTCCATCTTCCGGTGCAACAATTTCGTTCTCCATCTTCATAGCCTCAAGTATAAGAAGAACTTCGCCCTTCTTAACAGCCTTGCCTACTTCTGTCTTAACACCAAGAATCTTTCCAGGCATTGGTGCTGAAACAACGATAGATCCTTCGCTTCCTGCTGCTGCAGGTGCTGCTGCGGGTGCCGGAGCTGCTGCTGGAGCAGGTGCAGGCGCTGCTGCAGGTGCAGGTGCTGCTGCTACAGGAGCTGATGAAGCACCTGTCTCTTCAACAGCAACATCATATGTTGTACCATTTACGGTAATTCTATAATTCTTCATTTCAATCCTCCTAGATTATCTAACTCTTCTAATTGAACGGACAATCAGCTTGTCCTTACTGTCTGTGGTAACAGGGCCTCTAACACCTGTTGTTCCCGATGTACCTTCTATATAAGCGTTGATTGCAGCTGTAATAACCGCAACAAGCTGAGCGTCACCGACCAGATTACCATCTGATATACTCTTTGGCTGTTCCTTCTTAACCGGAGTCACAGCCTTCACTGCCGTTTTCTGCTCCGGCTTCTTCTCAGCCTTCTTTGAAGACTCTTCTCCTCTTGAGAGAAGTACAGGAACGAATCTGAGAAGATATATGATAAATGCGATAAAGATAAGTACCGCAAATACAACTCCCATACCGATTGCTGTATTGATACCGGCCTTACTCATAAGCTCGTCTTTGGAATATACGGGGCTTACCTCGCATTCATCTGCATCAAATGGATACTGATTATACTGATCAAGGATATATCCTGCTATAAAAGACTCTTCATCAGTCATATCATAACCATAATCAGCATAATAATACTTAAGATAATCCATTACGCTTGAACCGCTCTGCGAAGCATACTGCTCGAGCTGCTCTAAAGTACCATCCTTGATAACGTCGTAAGCTCTGTTCTTTGTAAAAGATACAGTAACCTTAACATCTCTGTTCTCATACTTACAGATTATAGAGCAAAGTACATTTCCTCTTGCGCCGTTAGTGAAAGTAACTTTATCTTCACTTGTATCAAAGCTGAGAAACGAACCAACATGGTCTGTAGTCTGTGCTGCCCTGAAACCGGCAGCCGCAGTCTTCTCAATAGGCTTACCATCGTTGATATAGTATTCATACTCTACATCCGAAATATCATTATATGAATTTACAACTGCTTTAACATAATTAATCGCCGCTTCCCTGTTGATATCGAAGTTAAGTTCTTCCTCTTCCAAGGAGCATCCTGTTAAAGCAAACATAAGAGTGAGAACAAGCAAAAGTAAAAATCTTTTTTTCACGTTTTGTTCACCTCTCTCTTAAAATGTATAATGCTTCTTAACCGGTCTTTCTTCAACCTTTGTTGCAAGCATCTCAAATGCAGCGATAAGTCTCTTACGAGTTGCATCCGGCTCGATGATATCATCAACATAGCCTCTTCTTGCAGCTGCTTCAGCACTTGCGCCGGCCTCATCAATCTTCTTCTTTGCTTCTTTGATTGCAGCAACCTTATCGGATGCCTCTGCAATCTCTGACTCACAGATGATCTTAGCTGCCATCTCTGAATCCATAGTAGCTATACGAGCCTGTGGCCATGCAAATACAATATCGGCTCCGATGCTTCTTGAGTTCATAACTGTGTAAGCTGTACCGAAAGCATCACCTGTAACAAGTGAAACCTTAGGAACCGTAGCATCAGCAAATGCAAGAGCAAGATGTCCTGCTGCTACTGCTATATGCTTCTCGTCATCAACGGTAGCTTCAAAGCCCTTAACGTTTGTTATTGAAAGTACCGGGATTCCGAAAGAATCACAGAAACTTACAAATCTTGATATCTTAGCAGCACCCTTAGAACTAAGGAGTCTTGCCTGGTTGGCAACAGCTCCGACTGTAGCACCGCCCATCTTTATGAATCCTGTAACAACATCTTCCGCATAGCTCTTCTTAAGCTCTACAAAAAGATTGTCATCAGCGATATTCTGAAGTATTGCTCTTGAATCTCCGGCGAAGCTTTCGATTCCCGGAATAGTTCTGTTCAGTTCGTCTGTACATGGACCAACTGCTTCTACTTCATTGTTTGAAGGAAGTATTGAGATAAGATTTCTGATCTCAGTGATGGTGTCAAGCTCTGACTCACATACCTCGTCAATGAGTGATGTGTTGCTTCCAACATAATCAGCAGATGCTGTATCAAGCTTCTCCTGATAATTCTCACTGAGTGCGTTAGGACTGTTAACGAAAAGCTTTGCACTCTTAGTAGCAAATGTAAAGTCCGCAAGCGATGCAAGAACTGCTGCTCCTCCTCCACAGTTACCGAATACTGCTGTAATCTGAGGAATAACACCTGAAGCCACAGCACTCTTCTTATAGATACGTCCAAATGCTGTAAGTGCATCAGTTCCTTCCTGAAGTCTGAGACCTGCACAGTCAATAAGACCGACAACAGGAGCACCAACCTTCGTAGCCATGTCGTATAATGCAGCAATCTTCTTTGCATGCATTTCACCTATGGAACCACCGAGTACAGATGCGTCCTGGCTGTAAACGTATACCAGTTTGTCACCTATTACTCCGTAACCTGTGACTACACCGTCTCCTGGAGTTCCGGCAGGCGTAATGTTAAAATCCGTAGCTCTTGCAGTAACTCTGGAGCCGATTTCAACAAAACTTGAGTCATCAAGTAAAGAGGCTATTCTTTCCCTTGCTGACAGAGTAAGCTTATCGCTCATTTTTATGCCCTCCATAAATAGAATAAAATAGAAAAGCGGTCCGGCAAAAAGCGGACCGCCAAATTTCGCCTTATATATTATAGCATTTAATACTAACATTTCAAGGCAAATATTTATTATTTTATGCAGATGTAATAATATCTTTATTCTTCACCAGATAATCTATAAGTGAGATTATCGTAAGCGCAAGTGATGCATATATAAGAAATTGTTCAAAATAATGAATAGGTGTTCCACCCAGATCGGCTATAAGGAATATAACCATAAACATCTGAAATGTGGTCTTTATCTTGCCCCACCATCCGGCAGCGATAACTCTTCCCTTATCAGCAGCGATAAGTCTGAAACCGCTTATGGTGAACTCTCTTGCAATGATGATTATTACGATCCATGCAGGAATACGTCCAAGCTCTATAAGAGCTATCATAGCGGAACATGTAAGCAGCTTATCAGCCAGCGGATCCATAAACTTTCCGAAGTCGGTTACAAGATTATACTTTCTTGCAATCTTTCCATCTGCCAGGTCTGTAAGTGAAGCCACTATAAATACCACAAGGGCTATCCACTTTCCAAAAGGTATTACATCCTGTAAAAATAAGAATACAAGAAATACCGGTATAAGCATTACTCTGAATATTGTAAGTTTGTTAGGTAAGTTCATCCTTCACTCCTGTTTTAATAGTCTCGTTTTTTCAAAACTAAGAAAATATTATACTCTACACTAGCCTAAAAATCCACTTCTTTTATTCATTTAACTACTCATCATCAGTTTCATCAGTAGAGCTCTCATCAGTTTGAATATATGAATCATCTATGATATCTTCTTCATTCTCTATAATACTCTCCTCTGACGCTTCAGAAATAACTAATGTATCTCCTTCCAAAACCAACCTATATTCCTCATCATTTACAAGATCATCAACACCAAGAACTAAATCATACTCAGTACCGTCGGCAAAGATAAGTTTGATATTTCTACATAATTCCGATACCGCATAATTATTTATACATATACTATCAGAGTTATCACTAATCTCATCATCTTCACATAAGTATAATGTAATATTATTCCAGTTAGTTCTTTTTATTAAAATCTGATTATAGCATATCTCATCTTCAAACTTTATATATGATATTCCTTCAGAATCATCCACTATATCGTCTCCACATCCTCTAGAGAATATATAAGAATCTTCATCAATACCACCAGCTAAATAATCATTACCTTCGCCGCCTATTAAGATATCTTTTCCTGCACCTCCCAGCAATCTATCATCACCATTTCCGCCATCTAATGTATCATTACCATTTCCGCCATTTAAATTATCATAACCGTCTAATCCTTTTAAGCAAAAACTGTCATCATCAAATCCAGTTATATAATCACTATCTGCAGAACCAATAATATTTCTAAGCGGACTATTTAACTCTGTTGCGGTAAACCTCGAATTATCAAATGAAACTATATAATTTCGACAACTTGGATTTACAAAGAATCCTTCTAAAATAATCTTATCCTCAGAATCTTTAAACTCTATCTTCAAGTCATTCCAATTATGGCGATATACAGATATATCTTCAGCATTATATCCGGAAATAATAATATTATTATTTCCTTCGTTATCAGATATTGTATCTATACCATATCCCTTTCTAAAGAAAAACGTATCATTTCCGTTGCCACCGGATATATAGTCATCTCCAAAACCGCCTTCAAGATAATCGTCACCTGCATTTGCAATAATTCTGTTATTATCTTTTCCACCTATAAGTGTATCCGAATAATCGCTACCTATAAGCTGATCATTACCATCACTTGAAACAATTATAATTCCATCTTTATAGATAGAAGACATATATTCCGTATTATCAGTATCACTTATTGTTCTGAGCGGACTGACATTATCTACAGCATTGAAAATATTACCATCTTCAAAGAAAAATTTAAAACCTCTTGAGTTTTCGTCTATACAATAATTCTTTATTATCAGGTTGAGAATATCATTATTATTTGTAGTAATTGTAACCAGTAAATCATTCCAATTACTACGATAAGCTTTAATGCTCTCAGAATTTAGATTCTCCCCAAATAAAATCCTATTATCTCCATCATTATCCATTATAGTAACATTTTCAGCTTCCTCATTGATAAAATAAGAATCATTTCCCTTACCACCATCAATAAAGTCACTACCACCACCTGGAATAATAATATCATCACCTTCACTGGCATTTATATAATCGTTACCTTGTCCACCTGATACTACGTCGTTTCCATCTTCGCCAAACAACTGATCATTACCATTTCCTCCCAGAATAGTATCATTCCCCTCTCCGGCAAGGATTCTATCAGTTTCAGAGTCACCGAATATTATATCATTTTGCTCAGCCCCAACTATATAATCATACGCTCCACCACCAGCGATAAGATTAGGAATCGAATCAGCAAATATCGCATCACTGTCAGTTAATCCTGATGTTATACTAATAACCTCTTCTGAAGAGATAGTTTCAGGACAAACATCTGCTAACCTATCACTTAAAAGAATCTCTTCTGAATCACTTTTCAAATAAATATTACCTGAGTTATCTATATAACGCATAACAACCATGTAATCATTATTCAGTGAAATCACAGCATTTTCGCCTAATAAAAAGCAACTTATAGCATCAATGTTTTCTCCAACATCAATCAATGTTTTTCCATTTTCATCATCTACTATATCTCTATCATATCCCGATCTGAAATAGAATGTATCATCTCCTTCTCCTCCGCAAAGGTAATCATCTCCTTCACATCCGGCTAAGAAGTCATCACCTGTCCCTCCAAATAGATAGTCGTCGCCCTCTTGTCCTATGATACAATCATTCCCTTCGCAGCCATATAGAATGTCACTTCCTTCTTCAGAATAAATGTTATCATCACCCTCATTGCCATATATAATATCATCGCCCTTACTTCCTAAGATGGTATCATTGCTTTCAAATGCATTAATTACAGATCCATCTAATACAGATCTTAAATCATTACTATGTTCATCACCATATATATGTCTAAAAGGACTTTCTTCTGAAGTACAATGAATCGTTTTATCATTGAACATAAGATTATAATCATTATGCCCATCTTCACCAATAAAGTTTTTAATAATCAAAATATCTTCTGTGCCTTTTATTGTAACTGTTATATCATGATTATTTACGCCATTTACAATGATTCCACTTGAAGCAATACCTGAAAATGATATAGTATCAGTTCCTGAATCATCATATATAGTATCTATTCCATATCCTTTGCCAAAAACATATGTATCATCACCTTCACTATCTACATATATATCATTACCGGCTTCTCCATCATAAAAATCATCACCGTTTCCTCCTGATATATAATCATTTCCACCATATCCATAAAAAGAATCATTTCCGTTTTCGCCATAGAGAATATCATATGATGAACTGCCTGAATACGAATCATTTCCAGTTGTACCAATATAAAGATTAGCATTTCCATATACATCTGAAGCTTCCTTCAAACTATCATTTATATTTCCTGTATAGCTATAATCATTATTTCTATAATTGGTACCTTCAATCTTGTCATATGTATTTACATATGAAACATAATCATACATAACAGAAGAAAAATCCGAATCATAATCAAGAGAAGCATACATTCCAAGCAAAAATGTCGGATCAAATACTTTTGTACCATCTTCTTTAGTATACTGAATAATACATTTTCTATACTCTGAAAATGATGTATACTCATTCAGAATATTGTAATAATAGTTTTCAATATTCACGTATAAACTATTTAATATCGATGCCGCATTTACATTAGGATTTGTACCATCAACGCCTTCAAAATCCCTTCCCATAAACTGTTCAATCACATGAAGGTTTCTGGCATCAATATTTCCTCCTCTGCTATTTATTAAAATATCATCAGCATCGGTAATATAGTATAATATTTTTCTCGTCCAGTATTTTTTCTCAGCTGATGTATCGGAACACGAAAACTCTTCGAGCATATCATGAAGAACTCCCGTCGAATCATCATTTAAAAGCTGTTTTAAATCCGGAACATTTCCCGCAGTGACTACATCCCCATGAGTTGTAGATGATGCATTTATCGGAAACCAAAACTCTCCAATAATGGTGTTTTCATTATCAGTCTTTTCAAATATTACATCTGCAAATTCAGCCATCATAGTACCTGTAGCCTCATCCACAGATTTCTTCTCAAGTTGATCAAGATGAATCTCTTTTATACTATAAAACTCCAACGATTTTAGTTCAGAGCTTTCTGACTTTCCATTATGATCTGAATCCACCCAAATTTGAAGTTTTTTAAATGCCTTATCATCTTTATCTATTATCTTATTCTCATCATCATCTAAAAGATTTAAAGCCTCAAAACCAGATGATGACTTCTTGCCATTGCCCATATCAACCTGATCGCCAAAAAGTTCACCACCATTATCTATACGACCGTTTCCATTTCTATCTAACGCAAGAAATCCATCTTCTTTTCCTATCCATGCAGTCTTTTCTGCAAACCCATTATTATCAAGATCAAAGTTTACACCTTCTCCAAGCGTACATAAATCAATACCCTTCTTTCCTAAATCTATTATCAGTGGATCTCTTGGTGGTTGTGCATTACTTGCATCTTCATAGTTTCCATTTTCATCTTGAATTAATCGAGTTAACTGTTCACTGTATTCCGTATCTTCACCATAGTATTCACCAAGTTTTTCCAAATAATCCTCTCCAAGTGTCGCTTTTAACAAAGTGTCATAATCATACAATGCATCATTATATTCTTTCATTATAGCATCATATTCATCTTGATCCGCAGCTGACACTTTAGTATTTCCCGAAAAAAGTGCAAATATAAATGTTCCTGATGCCATTGCTATTTTTGCCATTTTCCCAGTGCAAATGCTTATCTTTTCTAAAAAATCTAATGCTGCAGCTTTTATAGTCGACGTAACAGAGTCCGCACTTAATCCACTACTTTTAATTACTTTATATGATAAATACAGTAACAAACCAACTTCTACATAATTGAATACGCTTGATTCATAAACAGTGCCCACTTCAGGATCAAATTCTGGATTAGGCTTAGGTTCTGGTTTCGGTCCTGGTATTGGGCTTGGGATAGGAAAAGTTATCTTTCTAACAGGATCTTTGTCATCTTCAGTTTCTTCTTCCGTTGCATATTCCCCTTGTTTCTTTTTTCTACCTTTCCCTAATCTTGTAAAACGGTAAAAAATTAATCCATCCATATCAAGACTATGGCCAAATTCAACTAGATATTCAACTTTATTAGGAGTCTCACATATAAAATAATCATTATTTATTAGATTCTTTGAGCCATAATCATATGACAAATCCGCGTTAACATATTTCTTTACCTGGTCCTTAGCATTTTGCTTTTTAGGCCAATATCCATTTGATGCTGGTTTTACATCCCATATATATGTTTTATTATTCACAATAGCATAAATATCAGCTCTTCCATTATATCCATATCTGCCAGTTCCTGGTATGAATAATTCTTTAGGTTCTATCCCTGGATTATTCTCTCTTATATACTTTTCAACTTTTAAGTGAAAAAAACCTGGCCAACCAATTCCATCTGCATATGCAATCGCCCAATCTACTGGTGTATTAGGAATCATTATTGTGTTAGGTAATATTTGATTTATCTCATCACCACTATTATCAATCTCATAATCAAGACAACTATTATCATCAACCATATCATAATATGTGGCTATAGGATCTTCTGATAACTGTAAACTTGCATCACTTGCAAAAACTATAGTTTTATCATTTGTCATATACAATGACAAAACCATTGTAAGAATAAGTATTATTGAAATGCATTTTTTTATTATATTCACTTCCAGTTCTCCCCCTAGTCTAATTAATGTATTTCTATATCATGTTTTCTTAAACATTCAATATTTCGGTATATTCTATCATCAATATTTCTTTTATCACAATTAAACTTATTTTCACAAAAAGACTCTAGATTTTTTAAAATTGTTTTTTCCCAATCATCTATTTGACTCTCCGTATAAGTACCATTTTTTATCATTTTCCATGTGCTATTCCTATAATCTTTATATATATTATTAAANNTAAGAAGTATCTTAAATTCCTCTTGTTGTAACGCAAAATATAGGCTTTCATTATCATTTGGATGTTTTTCATCTAAAACATAGAAAAATGAAACATCACTAGGATTATATTTCATATAATACTCAAATACTGAATTCATATTATTTATATCATCCAATATTCTGATTATCATTTTTGAAACTTCAAATGAATCATTTATCGAATCAATTAAAGTTACGTCATTATAACTAATCTCTTTTATAGATTTATAATTATCATAATCAGGATAAAATGAATCTCTTTTTTTTATGATACTATCATCCGCTTGCAACCAATTCCCCACTGAAATAGGTATATCAAAAACATTCATATTTTTTCTATATTTTGATACAACACCTGCTTGAATTCGAAAAGCTCTATCTTCTGTAGAATCTGTTTTCACGTTAAAATATGACAAAACATGGATTATCTCATTATTAATCACCCTAACAAAATACGGTTGCCTCCCCTTAATCTTTTTAAAACCATATGGTTCAAGAAATTTCGTATATTGTTTTACAAACTCTTTTTTAAACGCTACTGACATGGTATTTTTCTCCTTCCACCTTTCATTTTCTCTATAAAAATCGGACGATTTCATGTCCATACTGAATTATATACTCAGCATGGGTACATAAAATCGTCCAGTAAATCATAATTCTGCGTAAAAATCATATATATCAGATTTTGTCAGCTTTACAGGAAGAATACTTCCTGATATAAGCTCTCTTTCGGACTTAAGATACACCAGTCCGTCTACGTCCGGAGCATCACGATAACTTCTTGCTACATAGCAGTCGTCATCCGGAACATAGCCTTCTATTATCACATCCAGCTCTCTTCCTACGAGTTCCGCATTCTTATCTTCGGAAATTGCAGCAGAAAGCTCCATTATCTCATTTGAATATCTTTCTTTAACTTCGTCATCTACCTGATCAGGAAATTCAGCCGCAGCTGTTCCTTCTTCTCTTGAATAACTGAATACTCCCAGATGATCGAATTCAAGTTCATCAAGAGCCTTCAGGCAGGCCATGTGCTGTTCTTCTGTCTCTCCCGGGAATCCGGCTATCAGAGTTGTTCTGATGCAGATATCAGGAATCTTAGAACGAAGCTTCTTAACGACTTCAAATATTCCCTCTTTATCAATTCTTCTTCCCATACGTCTGAGCACTTCTGACTCAGTATGCTGGATAGGCATATCCACATAGTGAAGAACCTTTGGGTTGGAAGCCATCTCATCTATCAGCTCATCATAGATTTCTTCAGGATAACAGTAAAGAAGTCTTATCCAGTCTATCCCTTCAACCTTGCTGAGTTCTCTGAGAAGTATATGAAGCCTCTTCTCTTTATAAAGATCCAAACCGTAACAGGTTGTTTCCTGAGCCACAAGATTAAGCTCTCTTACGCCATCACGTGCCAGCTTTTCAGCTTCCTTTATGATTAGCTCCATAGGTACACTCTTGTAACGTCCCTTGAAGTTAGGGATTGCACAGTATGTACATCTCTTATCACAACCGTCTGCTATCTTAAGATATTCGGAAAAAGGCCTCTCCGTAATAACGTGATATCTTTCTACTCCATCGGCAGAAAAAGCCGTGTCATCGCCGTCAAAGCACATGATAGGCTGAGTTCCGTCATCCTGCCCGGTTTTAGATGCATCTTCTTCTCTTGATACCAGCTCATCGATAACATCCGCTATCTTTTCAAGGCTACCCGTTCCGATAAAGGCATCAACTTCAGGTATATCCTTTGCGATTTCGTCTTTATATCTCTCAGCCATACATCCGGCAACTATAAGATACTTAAGTCCGGACTCTTTATGGCCTGCAAGATCAAAGATCATATTGATACTTTCTTCTGTAGCTGACTGTATGAAGCAGCAGGTATTTACAACCGCTGCATCAGCTTCTTCTATATCACTTGTAAGTTCATATCCCCTGTGACTTAAGATACCCAGCATCTTTGAACTGTCTGCTGTATTCTTGTCGCATCCAAGGGACACAAGCATGATTTTAAGCATATTGTATCTCTTTCGTATTATCTGCGTCCTGCATGCATTTCAGCAGCTTCTTTACAGTTATTCATAAGCTCAGCTATTGTCATAGGTCCGACACCACCCGGAACAGGAGTTATCTTTCCGGCCACCTTCTCTGCAGACTCATAATCAACATCTCCGCAAAGTTTCTTACCCTCAAGTCTATGGATCCCCACATCGATAACCGTAGCGCCTTCCTTAATGTATGAACCATCGATGAACTTAGGCTGTCCGATAGCAACCACAAGGATGTCAGCCTGCTTTGTGATAGCTCTGAGATCCGGTGTATGTGAATGACATACTGTAACAGTTGCATTCTCTCTGAGAAGAAGCATAGCCATCGGCTTTCCTACAATGTTACTTCTTCCTACGACTACCGCATGCTTTCCGTCAATCTCGGTATTACTTCTCTTGAGAAGCTCGATAACACCGGCCGGAGTACAGGACTTAAAGCCTCTTTCTCCGAGCGAAAGTCTTCCCACGCTTTCAGGATGGAAACCGTCCACATCCTTATCCGGACTGATTCTCTTAATTACCTTATCCTCATTTATCTGCTTAGGAAGCGGAAGCTGAACAAGTATTCCGTCGCATCCCTCATCTGCATTAAGCTTATCGATGAGACTGAGGAGTTCTTCCTCGGTTGTTGTTTCAGGAAGCTCATACGAAAGGGACTTGATACCCGTATATTCACATGCCTTCTTCTTGTTATTTACATATACTGTGGATGCAGGATCCTGTCCTACGAGGATAACCGCAAGTGAAGGCTCTATTCCCTCCTTCTTAAGGGCTTCCACCTCTGCCTTTACATCATCCTTAAGCTCCTGTGATATCTTCTTACCGTCAATTATCTCTGCCATTATATATTCCTCAATTTCTATTTTTTCTCTGAATTATTCTGATCCATATGCTTTTGATCATACGACCTTCTGCCGCGGGTTGTCCGTCTGTATAAAGCTTAGAAAAGTCCTACTGTATTTCCGTTTTCATCTATATCGATTCTCTCAGCCGCAGGGCTCTTAGGAAGTCCCGGCATTGTCATGATAGCGCCGGCGATAGCTACTACGAAGCCCGCACCTGCGGATACATATACTTCTCTCACAGTAACCTCGAAGTTTTCAGGTCTTCCGAGAAGTGTCTGATCATCTGAAAGCGAGTACTGTGTTTTAGCCATACATACAGGAGTCTTCCCGTAACCTATAGCCTCGATTCTTTCGATAGCCTTCTCTGCTTCAGGGCTGTATACAACACCTTTTGCACCGTAGATTTCCTTGGAGATTGTCTCAATCTTCTCTTTGATTGAAAGCTCTGTGCTGTAAAGAGGGGCATACTGTGTAGGGATATTCTCGATAGTATCAAGAACAGCCTCAGCCAGTTCTATACCGCCCTTACCGCCTTTCTCCCAAACTTCCGATACGGTAAACTTGCATCCCTTAGATTCAACAAACTTCTTGATAGCTTCAATCTCCGCAGGAGTGTCGGCTACGAACTTGTTGATAGTAACAACGATAGGAACATTGTACTTCTGAAGGTTTTCGATATGCTTTCCGAGGTTTACGATACCCTTGTTGAGAGCTTCAACATTCTCATTTGAAAGTTCTGCCTTCGGAACTCCGCCGTTATACTTAAGAGCTCTTGCCGTAGCGACAAGAACAACGGCATCCGGTGTAAGGCCTGCCATACGGCACTTGATATCAAGGAACTTCTCAGCTCCGAGATCGGCACCAAAACCTGCCTCTGTTATAACATAGTCTGCACACTTAAGAGCTGTCTTTGTAGCTCTTACAGAATTACATCCGTGTGCTATATTTGCAAAAGGACCACCGTGTACGAATACAGGATTGTTCTCTAACGACTGAATAAGATTAGGTCTTATTGCATCCTTAAGAAGAACTGTCATAGCGCCTACAGCCTTAAGCTGAGCAGCTGTAACAGGCTCGTTCTTATAGTTATAAGCAACGATTATTCTTCCGAGACGTTCCTTAAGATCTTCAAGATCCTCTGCCAGGCAAAGAATAGCCATAACCTCTGTTGCAACTGTGATACAGAAATGATCTTCACGTACTACTCCGTCAAGTCTCTTTCCCATACCGACAACTATATTTCTGAGAGCTCTGTCATTCATATCAAGACATCTCTTGATGACAACTCTCTTAGGATCTATCCCGAGCTCATTACCCTGCTGAAGATGATTGTCAAGCATAGCACAGAGAAGATTGTTCGCAGAAGTAATAGCATGGAAATCTCCCGTGAAATGCAGATTAAGCTTCTCCATAGGAACAGCCTGAGCATATCCGCCGCCGGCAGCTCCACCCTTGATACCGAAGCAAGGTCCGAGGGAAGGCTCTCTCATAGCTACGACAGACTTCTTTCCAAGCTGTCTCAAAGCATCTCCGAGTCCAAGAGTTACAGTAGTCTTTCCTTCACCTGCAGGTGTAGGATTAATAGCTGTTACAAGAATAAGCTTACCGTCTTTGTTATCCTTGATGCTGTCGATGAACTGATCTGATATCTTAGCCATGTACTTTCCGTACATTTCAATTCCATCTTCATCCGCACCAATCTTTGCAGCAACCTCTCTTATGTCTTTCATCTCGGCAGCCTGTGCAATCTCAATATCTGTCAGCATGATAAATCCTCCTTTTGATTTATATAGTTCATAACGCATTTTCTAAATTGAAAAAATGTTATCGTTCTCAGTCCTGAGGCAGGTGCATGCTCCAGAGGCGCTTTTCAGCCGGTTGGAGCATGACATCCTGCGAAGGACGTCCGTAAGTTCATTTACAAACTCATCATTTCTTCAAACTCGTCCATCGTCATTAATATCTTACGCGGTTTGGTACCCTCTTCAGGTCCTACGACACCGGCTTCACAAAGCTGGTCCATGATCCTTGCTGCCCTGTTGAAACCTATCCTGAACATTCTCTGAAGATAACCGATGGATGCCTTTTCTTTTTCAATAACCATTCTTCCTGCATCTTCGAAAAGCTCGTCATATCTGTCAGCATCGGAACCGTCATCAGACGATCCGCCCGAAGATACGGAACTCGAACTGCTGTTTATCGATTCCGAAATAGAAGTGTCATATTCTGAATCGCCGAAGTGCTCTTTAATATAATTGGTTACTGCCGTCACTTCCTCATCCGAGATAAATGCCCCCTGAACTCTCGAAGGTTTTGTAGAACCTGTCGGATAGAACAGCATATCGCCCTTTCCGAGAAGTTTCTCGGCACCGACCATATCAAGAATGGTTCTTGAATCGGTTCCACTGGAAACCGCAAATGCGATTCTTGACGGAATATTTGCTTTTATAAGACCTGTGATAACATCTACGGAAGGTCTCTGAGTAGCAATTATGAGATGGATACCGGCTGCTCTCGCAAGCTGAGACAGACGTACGATAGAATCCTCCACCTCGCCGTGAGCCACCATCATAAGATCGGCAAGCTCGTCAACTATTACTATTATCTGAGGCATATGCACAAAGGAAGGATCCTCATTTTCTATACCGGATTCCTTCTCCTGCTCTACCTTCTGATTAAAGCCCTGAATATTTCTAACACTGTATCTTGCAAAGAGCTGATATCTCTTTGTCATTTCCTCAACTGCCCAGTTAAGAGCACCGGCAGCCTTCTTCGGATCCGTAACAACAGGAATAAGAAGATGAGGAATTCCGTTATATGCAGAAAGCTCAACCATCTTAGGATCGATCATTATCATTCTGACATCTTCCGGAGCAGCCTTATAAAGGATACTCATGATGATCGTGTTAATGCAGACCGATTTACCCGATCCGGTAGCACCTGCTATAAGAAGATGAGGCATCTTTGCAATATCGGTTATGATTATCTGACCGCCTATATCCTTACCGACGGCAAATGCAACATTTGATTTAAACTTCTTAAATGAATCGTTGTCGATAAGATCACGGAAGTATACAACCTGATTATCCGTATTCGGAACTTCGATTCCGATAGCCGCCTTACCCGGAATAGGAGCTTCTATTCTGATATCCGCAGCCGCAAGATTAAGCTTTATATCATCCGCAAGATTTACGATCCTCGAAACCTTTACGCCCTGCTCCGGCTGAAGCTCATATCTCGTAACTGCCGGACCACAGCTGTAATCCGTAATGGTTACATTTACACCGAAGCTTGCCAGAGTTTCTTTGAGACGTTTTGCAGTCTCTCTGACATTCTTATCATTCTTATAATATGCCGATGTACCACCTGACTTAAGAAGCTTCATAGGCGGGAATACATACTTCTTCTTAGGTTTCTCTATCGTCTTTTTCTCTATCTCAGACTTAACTTCATCTGTTGCCCTAAGCTTATCATCCTTTGTAACCTTGGCTTCCTCAGCCTGAGGTTTTGAAACCATCTGTGAAGCAGTCGGAACATCTTCATCCAACATATCAAAATCGTCCATAGATGTTGTAGGCTTTAGAACTTCTTCATCCCCGAGTGCTTCCCTTACCCCGCGAATACTTCCGGTATCCTCAAGGCGGCCGCTTTCGGAATACAGTCTGTCTGTAGCCGTTCTGGTCTTATTGACACTCTTTGTTTCTTCCTTCGTCGGAAGCTTTCCTACACTGCTGTTTCGGGAATCATAATAAGTATCGCTTCCGAAAGGATCAGCATAGGTTTCCTGCGAAGGTTCTATATCAAAAAAGTCCTTAGGACCTTCATCCTGCGCGAGCGCCTTCTCTATACCCTTCTGTACAGCCGACTTCTCACCCGGAAGTGCTATAGGAGTATCATCAGGAACCTCATCCTTCGTAAGTTCCTTCATCTCCTCTTCTTTAACAACATTATTACGTTTTCTCTTCTTTTTCGGTTTTTCTTCCTCTTCGGAAGGATAAACCTTTATATCGTCAAAGGAGAATCTGCCTTGTCCGTCATCCCCGCTATAGTCGTATTCATCAAAATCATCTTCTTCGTCATCATCATCGTCATATCTCGATGTATGACCGCTCTTTTTCCTTTCACTTACTATATCCGAATAAGTGATGGTGAATGCTCTCTTCAGAAGATTTATTATAGACTTCTCAGTGATCATAATGATCGTAATGATAGCTACAAGAATCGTAACTATGATAGCACCGGCTTTACCGATTCCTTTACTAACAAATACTATGATACCTCCGAAGAACATTCCGCCGCCGTGAAGATTCTCGTATCCGTCCATATACAGAGTCTTTGCCGTATGGTCCTTAAGTCCCGCTGAAAGCTGCAGTATGAATCCCGCAACCATAAATACCACAAACCACCAGCATACTTTTATGATAGCTCGTCTGAGACTTCCAGGTTTATCAATATTTGCCATTATAAGGCACGCTGCCACACAGAAAAATACCGGAAGCACATAAAATGTCGCACCAAAAAGGCCGAAGAAGAAACCGCTCACAGCTCTTCCCAGCTTTCCGCAAACACCGTATGTTCCCAGGATAAGAACAAGATTTATCGCAAAATATATGAAAAGATATATCTCTCTCACTCTTTCGGGAGGAAGTCTGTATACCTCTTCATCCATAACAGAAGTATCTCTTTTACGAGAAGTCTGTGCATTTTTCGAAGATGCCGTGTTTCTCTTAGAAGAACCTGCAGTGCTTTTGTTTCCGGCATTTCTGCTGCCGGCACTTCTGGTTCCTGCGCTTCTTCCCGAAGCATTTCCTGTACTTCTTCCTTTTCCCGAAGTATTACGTTTTCCACTGTTACTTGATGCTGCCATTAAGTAAACAACCCCTATTCATAAATTGGTAAATGTGCATGGGTATAAAACGCCATGCACATCTACATTAAATCTTTGAAAATATTTAAATTAATATCTTATGACATTGTAAGGACAACTTCGTTAACATCCTTAAGAATTTCATCAGGAATGTAATTTGTCTCCATTTCCTCGCCGTTAACAGTAAGGCTCTTGAAGCCAGACTCGACATGTCCCGGATTAAGCACCGTAATATCCAGATGCTTTCCTCTGAAATCCTTTGATATAGTGAACTTCTCCCAGTCAGAAGGTACTGACGGAGCAATCTTTAATCCATAGAAGTCCGGTCTCATACCAAGGATACCTTCAACACAGCCTACCATTACAGTAGAAGCTGTACCTGTAAGCCAATGAACATGGGCACGTCCGTGGAAAGGACTTGCAGCGCCTTCCGTGAACTGGCCGTAGCAGTATGGTTCGAGACGTCTTATCTCTGCCTTATCATTCATGGCACAAGGTGCATTTTCAAGGAAATACTCGAATGCTCTGTTACCATGCCCCTTAAGTGCCTCGGCAAGGATTATCCATCCCTGAGGCTGTGAGAATATACCGCCGTTTTCCTTAGTCGATGCATTAAAGAGAAGCATAAGAGCTCCTTCAAATGCATGCTCTCTGTATGCAGGCGCCATAAGCATGACACCGTAATCTGTATTAAGCTCTCTATGTACTGATTCAAGTGCCTTCTCAGCCTGCTCATCCGAAGCAAAGCCCGAGATAACCGACCAGCTCTGAGGATTGAGCCACATGTTGGCTTCCGGATCCTTCTTTGCACCTATTACAAGTCCGTCATCCTTGAAACCTCTTATGAAACGGTCCTCATCCCAGCAGAGATTCTGAAGTATATCACCCAGCTTCTTCTGCTGCTCATCAGCGTATGCGATATAATCAGTATCCTTCTTATAATCCGCAAATCTCTTGATGATAGTAAATGCATAGTACAGCTGAAATGCTACAAAGGTAGACTCTCCCTCTGCACCGAGTCTGAGACAGTCGTTCCAATCCGCATGAAGTCCCGCAGGCATACCGTGATTACCGAGTCTGTTCATCGAGAAGTCGATTGCTCTCTTCAGATGGTCGTATACGGTACCCTCATCCTTATTTGCATAAGGGATAACCTCATCTATGAAGTCAAGGTTACCTGATTCCGAAACATACTTATATACTGTCGGGAAGAGCCAGAGTGCATCATCCGCTCTGTAAGCCGGATGTCCCGTCTCCTTAACATACTCAGGATCATCAGGAGTATTCTCATGACCGGCATTATGTGTGAACTTAACAAGAGGAAGTCCGCCGCCGTTATCAACCTGAGCCGAAAGCATGAATCTGATCTTATCTCCCGCAGCTTCGGGATCAAGATGGATAACACCCTGAATATCCTGAACCGTGTCTCTGTATCCGTATCCGTTTCTGAGACCACAGTATACAAAAGAAGCAGCTCTTGACCAGATAAATGTCATAAAGCAGTTAAATGCATTCCATGTATTGATCATCTCATTGAACTCTTCGCTCGGAGTATTGATCTGGAAATGTGAAAGCTTTCCATGCCAATGTCCTATAAGTTCATCAACTTCCGCAGCTACTGCCGCTTCAGTATCCTCATATCCCTTAATGATAGCATCGGCTTCTTCCGAAGTCTTTAGACCGAGAAGATATGCAAAGCTCTTTGATTCACCCGGTGCAAGCTCGATTACAGTAGAAAGTGCACCACATGAATTCTTATTATAATTAAGCGCACCGCCGAGATCTCCCGACTCAACTCCTATAGGATTGGAATAATTTCTGTATCCACCAAGGAATTCAGCCTTGTCGCCGCAGTAAGAAGCAACGTCCGAACCCGCAAGTCCGAAGAAACGGCTCTGTGCCTTGCTTCCGTTAACCGAGGAAGCGATAACATTTTCATTTATATACTGCATAATACGATTGCCTTCAAAGAAGGTACGTGTTATGAACAGCGTATACTGAAGATTAACCTGATCCTGCTCGTAATTACCCTCATTTGTAAACTCAGCAAAACCTGTTACCGTAAGGCGTCTCGGCTTATCGGAATTGTTGGTAACCTTTACCTTCCAGACTTCGTGAGTCTTATCGAGCGGAACATAGTATACAGCTTCTGTATCAATGCCCGAATACTCCGACATTATCTTTGTATATGCCGTACCGTGGCGAACCGTACTCTTAAATGTATCAAGCGGTTTGCCTACAGGCATCCATGAGTTTGACCAGTAATCTCCGGTCTCGTTATCTCTTAAGTAGATATAACGTCCCGGCTGATCAAAACTGTTGAATACATATCTCAGTATTCTTCCGTTCGCACCGGACTTTACAAAACTGTATCCTCCGGCGTTATTGGAAATGATAGCACCATACTCCGGTGAGCCAAGATAATTGGCCCATGGTTCCGGAGTATCCGGCTTAGTGATCACATATTCTTTGTGCTCTTCATCAAAATATCCGTATTGCATAGTGTAAACCCTCCAACCCTAAACATTACGTTGTTACTATATATTTCAGTGAATTAAGCAAGAATCTCCTTAAGTGCAAGGCTGATCTTACCCTCACGTATATCAAGAACCTTAACACTTACCTTGTCTCCGATGTTTACAACATCTTCAACCTTCTCAACTCTGTCCTTAGACAGCTTTGATATATGGATCATACCATCCTTATTAGGAGCTATCTGTACAAATGCACCGAAGCTCATGATTCTTACAACTTCACCCTCATATGTCTTGCCTACTTCAACAGGATCTACGATAAGCTTGATAGTCTTGATAGCCTGGTCGATACCATCCTTATCTGTACCACAGATATCAACACGTCCGTCATCTGTAATATCGATCTTAACTCCTGTATCCTCGATGATCTGGTTGATAGTCTTTCCTCTCTGACCGATAACTTCACCGATCTTCTCAGGATCTATCTGAAGGCTTGTGATCTTAGGAGCATACTCATTAACCTGAGGTCTTGGTCCCTCGATAGCCTTAAGCATAACCTCGTTAAGGATGTACATACGAGCTGCACGAGTCTTTGCGATAGCTTCCTTGATGATTTCAGGTGTAAGTCCGTGAATCTTGATATCCATCTGGATAGCTGT
>DEFA01000043.1:33552-43065 GCA_002350525.1 Lachnospiraceae bacterium UBA2864
ACAGGAGCCTTGATAGGAACACCGGCTGCCATAAGTGCCATACATGAAGCACATACTGAAGCCTGTGATGTAGAACCGTTAGACTCAAATGTCTCGGATACCGCACGGATTGCATATGGGAATTCCTCCGGTGAAGGAAGAACAGGAACAAGTGCTCTCTCTGCAAGTGCACCATGTCCGATCTCTCTACGTCCCGGACCACGTGATACCTTTGTCTCACCTACTGAATAAGCAGGGAAGTTATAATGATGTATGTATCTCTTCTCTGTTACGAAAGGATCAAGTCCGTCAACCTTCTGAGCCTCTGAAAGAGGTGCAAGTGTTACGATATCACAGATCTGTGTCTGTCCTCTTGTGAACATAGCCGAACCGTGAACTCTAGGAATAATATCAACTTCAGCAGCAAGTGGTCTGATCTGGTCGATAGCACGTCCATCCGGTCTCTTATGATCTTTAAGGATCATCTTACGAACTGTCTTCTTCTGATACTGATATACGGCATCTTCAACATATCCGAGCCACTCTTCGTTCTCGGCATATCTTTCCTTGAACTGAGCCTTGATCTCGTCGATAGCCTTTTCTCTTGTCTGCTTATCATCTGTGAATACAGCTGCTTCCATCTGCTCAGGAGTAACAACTGTCTTCATATCTTCAAACATAGCTTCAGGAACAGCACAGCTCTGATACTCGAACTTAGGCTTTCCAACTTCTGCTACGATCTTGTCAATAAATGCGATAACTGTCTGATTGATCTCATGGCACTTGAAGATAGCTTCAAGCATCTTGTCTTCAGGAACGATATTTGCTCCTGCTTCGATCATGATAACCTTCTCACGTGTAGAAGCAACTGTAAGCTGAAGATCAGATACAGCGTTCTGCTCCTGTGTCGGGTTAACTATAAACTCGCCGTTGATAAGGCCCATCTGTGTTGTTGCACATGGTCCGTCAAACGGGATATCTGAGATAGATGTTACAAGTGCCGAACCGATCATGGCAACAAGCTCAGGTCTTGCGCATGGGTCTACTGAAAGTACAAGGTTATCAAGTGTAACATCATTACGAAGATCCTTAGGGAAAAGAGGTCTCATAGGACGGTCGATAACTCTGGATGTAAGAACAGCATTCTCGCTTGCCTTACCTTCTCTCTTATTGAATCCTCCCGGAATCTTTCCTACAGAATACATCTTCTCTTCATACTCTACTGAAAGAGGGAAGAAATCGATGCCTTCTCTCGGCTCTTTTGAAGCCGTAACTGTTGAAAGCACTACTGTATCACCATAGTGTACAAGTGCTGCTCCGTTTGCTTGCTTACCTACTCTGTCGATGTCAACTCTGAGAGTACGTCCGGCAAGCTCCATTTCATACTGTTTATACATGTTTGTTCCTTTCTGCGCTTTTCGCGCCAATGCAATTTTAGGATTGCACGTGATCCAAAGAACAGATCATGCCAAAGCGAAACAACTGAAAGCGGTCCTTTACCTTCGGGCAAAAGGCAGTTTTCAGTAGTCTCGATTCAGCCTCGCGCAATCCTAATTATTTTAGCATAATGAAAAACTTGTTTCAATGCCCATTTACGAGATATATTTACTTACTTCATCTACTATATCCTTTACCGTCCTGCCGTCGGTGTCTATGCGATGATCGGCAGTACGCATGTAAGCGTGATATCTGATTTCCAGCATATTTACTATCTTTTCCTTAAGCTTCTCCTCCGATTCCGAGTCAAGAAGCGGACGGCCCGTATCTCCCTTAACTCTGTTAAAGGTCTCTTCAGGTGAAGCATATAGATAGAATACGCTTCCCGTTTCCTTGAGAAGCTCTGCATTTTCATCGCGGAGTACCGCACCGCCTCCCGTGGAGATCACGGTGTTATAGCAGTTCTCTCTCAAAGCCCTTACTGCCTCGGTCTCAATATCTCTGAATCCTGATTCACCGCTCTCGGCAAAAATCTCCGGTATGGTTCTTCCTTCTTTTTCGACAATATAATCATCCGTATCTATGAAGTCCATGCCGAGAGTTTCGGCAAGACGCTTTCCGACAGTGCTTTTTCCGGCACCCATATATCCGGTAAGGATTATATTGTCACCGTATATGGCTTTGCAGAGACTTATACGTGTGTGGTTTATAACAGCATCCGAAAGCTTTGTATCCATCCAAAGCTGATATGCTATGATACCCTGATAGAGAAGCATCATAAGTCCGTTGTCACAAGGCACTCCCAGTTCTTCCATTTTCTTTGTAAAAGGTGTCTCGGCAGGATTATATACCAGATCGAAGCCATAGGAAGCAAGGCCGTAAAGTTCATCGTCATCCACGAGAAGTCCGTCACCCTCCTTAAGTCCGAGCGATGTACACTGGAAGAACAGATTATTACCGTCCTTCTTGATTGACTGCTTTATCTCTCCTACTCCATCAACACTTACGGGATATATCTTCTTATCGGCAGAATCATCATCAGAGAATACACTGTTCATCTCAACAGCAAGCACCCCGGCCTTATCATAGGAACGGTTTACAAGATATACTCTTTCGGCACCGTAATTAATGAGCATCGCAAGCACAGCCCTTGCCGCACCGCCCGCGCCGAGAACAACTGCCGTCGAGCCTTCTACCTTAACATCCTTCTTTCGGAGCGCCGTATAGAGTCCGGGCATATCCGTATTATAGCCTTTATAACCCGATTCCGTTCTTACAAGAGTATTAACGGCACCTATCTTCTCTGCCAGCGGATCTATATCAGAAAGATACGGGATTACATCAGACTTATAAGGAACCGTAACATTGAAGCCCCGAATATTAAGTTTATAGGCTCCTCGGACTACGTTCTCTAATCCCTCTTTATCGCATGGTGCATCTTCATCAGGTCCATATACATGAAAAGGTACATAGACTGCATTCCTTCCGGTCTCCAGGCTGATCGTATTATGGATCACCGGAGAAAGTGTGTGCTCTATCGGATGACCGATTATTCCTATTACATTTGTCCTACCATTAATATCCAGGCTCATATTTCCACCTCACATATTCTCATAAGCTGTTACCGACAGGCTTCACGGGTAAATAAACGATAAAAGGCATGCACATAGTGCATGCCCTGAATCTCATTAAATTATTTACGAAGACCAAGCTTCTGGATGATTGCTCTGTAACGCTCAATATCCTTTGACTTAAGATATGCAAGCATATTTCTTCTCTGACCTACCATCTTAAGAAGACCTCTTCTTGAATGATAGTCATTTGGATGAGCCTTGAAATGCTCGTTAAGGTCGTTGATTCTTGCTGTAAGAATAGCTACCTGTACTTCAGGTGAACCTGTGTCGCCTTCCTTAAGACCATACTTAGCAACAATCTCTTCCTTCATTTCCTTAGTAATCATTGGTTTTACCTCCTGTTTTTATAATGCTCCGTTCGCCGGGTCACGGTCGGAGTCGTCCTTTGACTAAGCGACGGAATATACCCTTTTCGGGTCAGTGTTATTCTACACACATGAAGGCCGGGTGTCAAGGAGATTTTTCTTCCTGTTTCACCGGAGATTTTTGTCTCCTTCACAGTCTTTTATGTATGTAATTCGGAATGACAAGACTCGAACTTGCGACCTCTAGACCCCCAGTCTAGCGTTCTACCACCTGAACTACATCCCGTTTATAAAACCGTCGGTTTATATATACCGGCAGTTAATTACTTATCATTATAAACTTTTGCAACATCACCGAATCTGCTGAGATTTCCTTTCAGAAGAAGATCCGCTATGCTGAAAGCTACCATTGATTCAACCACAACTACAGCTCTCGGAGCTATTATAGGATCGTGTCTTCCTTTGATCTCTATTACAGTATCTTCATGAGATGAGGTTACTGTCCTCTGAGATCTGTATATAGACGGTGTCGGCTTAACAGCCGCTCTGACTATTATATCACTTCCGTCACTCATACCGCCCAGGATTCCTCCCGAATGGTTTGTCTCTTTCTCTATCCTGCCGTCTCTCATAACGAAAACATCGTTATTATCTGAACCTGTCGATCGGCTCACCTGTTTTCCGTCACCTATCTCAACGGATTTAACAGCACCTACCGACATGACGCCGGCAGCTATACGTGCATCAAGCTTATCGAATACCGGCTCGCCGATTCCGGCCTTTAGTCCCGATACTATGCATTCGATTTCTGCCCCCGAAGAATTCTTCTCTTCTATAAGCTTCTTCAGATATCCCTCTGCCGAAGCTGCAGCAAGCGCATCAGGCATGTAGAGGCTGTTTCTCGTAATCTCTTTTTCATCGAAATTATTGTAATCTATTTCAATGTCGCCGATCTGTCTTACATAACAAAGTACCTTTACGCCAAGCTCCGAAAGGATTTTCTCAGCTACAGCACCTGCCATAACTCGGCCTATCGTCTCTCTTCCGGAAGATCTTCCGCCACCTCTGTGATCGCGAATACCGAACTTCACATCGAATCCATAATCCGCATGTCCTGGTCTGTAAACATTCTCAAGATCACTGTAATCCTTTGAAAGTTGTGATGTATTATGCACTAACATTGAAATCGGTGTTCCCAAAGTTTTGCCTTCGAAAACACCCGATAATATGGAAACCGCATCGGCTTCCGATCTTTTAGTTGTGAATTCTGATTGTCCCGGACGTCTTCTGTCCAGGAAACTCTGTACGTATTCCTCTGAAATATCAAGTCCCGCAGGGCATCCGTCTATAACGGCACCGAGTGCGGCTCCATGAGACTCTCCCCATGTCGTAACCTTTAATATATCGCCAAATATCGATCCGGCCATTGTAAAACCTCGTAAAACTCTAATTCGTAAATGTATCGCTATCCAACGTATCGCTGAATAGTTGTCCTTACCTCGAAGCCATGGCTGCTCTCGGATGAGCTTTGTCATAGACTTCCTTAAGTCTGCTCGACTTACCCTTCAGATAAACCTGAGTCGTTGATATATCACTGTGCCCAAGCATCTCCTGAAGACTTCTTAAATCCGCGCCGTTATTAACCATATGAGTAGCAAAACTGTGTCTGATCATATGCGGTGTGATATCCTTTTCTATTCCCGCTTTCTTGGCATAAGCCTTGAGAAGCTTCCAGAATCCCTGTCTCGACATCTGGCCGCCCTTTACATTTGTAAAGAGATATTCCTGATCGTCACACATAACAGGTCTTACATCCGTAAGATACTTTGAAAGTGCGTACTTTGCTGCATTTTCAATAGGGATCATTCTCGACTTGTTGCCGTCATGGCATTCGATAAATCCCATCTGAAGATTAACATCAGTAACCTTAAGTGATATGAGCTCCGTAACTCTGAGTCCCGTTGCATAGAGGAGCTCAAGCATAGCTTTATCTCTGATTTCCTTCGGCGAATCACCGACAGGCTGATCCAGAAGCGCACTGACCTCTTCAATAGTGAGGGTATCGGGGACCTTCTTCTCGACCTTTGGAGGATGGATACCTTCGGCAGGATTACCGCTGATCTTTCCTCTTTCAAGAAGATAAATGAAAAAAGACCTGATGCTGGCAATATTTCTGGAAACAGTTGCCGAACTGAAGTCACCATTCTCGAGGCTGAGTACGTACGAACGTACCAAAGTAGAATTGATATCCTTAACGGATGTCACTCCTTTGCCCGCAAGATAATCCTTCAGCTTAATCAGATCTCTCCTATAGGATTGAATAGTGTTATTACTGCTGTGCTTTGATCCCTGCAGATATTCAATATATCCGTCAATTTCTGTCATCACTTCACTAACCCTCTCCAAGTTTATAAAGTCGCGTAGGATTAGTATACTGTTTAATTAACATAATTTCAACCAGAATTTTTTATGTAAATCTGCCGTCGAGCCTTGATTTTATTGGGTTTATGCAAAATGATGACCATTGCATGTATGGTTTACACAATATCTTGTGTTAAAATTTTTTTAACAAAATTTTAACAAATACGCATAAATTGCAATTATTGTCTTGCTGTCATGTATTTTTCCCGTATCTATATACTTAACTGCTTCTTCCGGAGTAAGACGGATTATATCCATATATTCATCACTGTCTCTATTGATACTACCTCTTTTGCAGTCCGTCCCGATAAACACTGCCGTTCTCTCACTGAAAAGCCCGACCGCCGCAACTATATAATTTATGAAATGCAGTTTCCCCGGAACAAGTCCCGTCTCCTCTTCCGCTTCTCTTTTAGCACAGCTTTCGAAAGCCGCCATATCTTCGGGAGCTTCTCCCTTGGTAAGAATATCATCCGATATTGTAACGTCTGAAGGCTCCATGCATCCTGCCGGAATCTCTACAGATTCTCCGTCCAGAACCTGTCTGTACTGCTTCACAAAGATTAGCTTTCCGTCCTCATCGACCAGAAGTATCCCTGCGCCGTTACGGTTCTCAACGTAATCATAGTAAAGCTTCTCACCTTCAGGCGTCTGCATCGTGTCTTCGTAAACCTTTACACGATGGCCGGTATATTTTAAAGTCCTGTCTATCTTCCTGATTCTGTTTTCCACGGAAATCCACCTCTTATCCGGCACTCGCCGGTTCCAGATCCAAATTAATTATATTTATCTGCTTTTGGAATTATACAATAAAATCTTGTAAAACAAAAGAGGTCCCGCATCGTATATAACATGATCGGGATCTCTTTTGTCTTTACAGGAAATTATCACAGTCTCTTATATCTGTCTCATCATCTGTCTTGCCTGTGTAAATCTTACCTGTACATTTTCTTCTGTTATGTTAAGCATTCTGGCCGTTTCTTTCGGTGAGCAATTCTTTACAACAAGATAAAACACAACGTCATAATACATCTGCGGAAGTTTCTCCATTAGTGTTCTCCAGTCACTGCCCCCCTGCTTCTCTGCATATACCATCAAGTCACCTCTTTCTCAGTAAACTGTAAACATTAATCAGCTGCAATTTATGTAGATGTTCATCATCTTGATGACAATATAACATCACTTTGTAAAGAAAATGTATCTAAATTATTGATATTTTCTTAAGATACATCCATATAATCCATAAATTCGCGTAAAAAAGGCTGCCGCAAAAGCGACAGCCCATAAAACTACTTAGCATAATCAGTGATTCTTGACTCTCTGATAAGACTGACCTTAATCTGTCCCGGATATTCCAACTCGTCCTCAATCTTCTTAGAAATATCTCTGGCCAGAATAACCATATCAGCATCATTCACCTGATCAGGAACTACCATTACCCTGATTTCTCTACCCGCCTGAATTGCAAAGGACTTATCAACGCCGTTAAAACCGTTGGCAATATCTTCAAGCTTTGTAAGTCTTGTCGAATATGTTTCCAAAGTTTCACGTCTTGCGCCCGGTCTGGCAGCAGATATAGTATCCGCAGCCTGTACAATACATGCTATAAGACTTTCTGCCTCACAATCTCCGTGATGTGAAGCAACTGAATTAATGACAACACTATTCTCTTTGTATTTTCTACAAAGGTCAACACCGATACTAACGTGAGATCCTTCCATCTCATGATCAATTGATTTTCCGATATCATGCAGGAGTCCTGCACGCTTGGCAAGCTTAACATCTTCACCTATCTCACCGGCTATAAGACCGCTGAGCTGTGCGACTTCAACAGAATGCTTGAGTGCGTTCTGTCCATAGCTTGTTCTGAACTTCATTCTACCGAGAAGCTTGATAAGTTCCGGATGAAGTCCATGTACACCAACCTCAAGGGCTGCTGCTTCACCTTCCTCGCGCATCATGGTTTCGACTTCTTTCTTAGCCTTCTCAACCATCTCCTCAATCCTTGCCGGATGGATACGTCCATCCACGATGAGTTTTTCAAGCGCTATACGAGCAACTTCACGCCTTACAGGATCAAAACTCGAAAGTACGACTGCTTCAGGCGTATCATCTATTATAAGATCGACACCGGTCAGAGTCTCAAGAGTACGTATGTTACGACCCTCTCTTCCGATAATCCTTCCTTTCATCTCATCTGAAGGAAGCTGTACGAGTGATATTGTTGATTCTGAGACTACATCAGCTGCACACTTCTGTATCGCACTTACAACATACTCCTTGGCCTTTTTATCAGCCTCTTCCTTCGCTCTGGATTCCATTTCCTTGATCATTATCGCTGTTTCGTGTTTTACGTCGTCTTCAACAGACTTAAGCAAATATTCCTTTGCCTGTTCAGAGGTGAGTCCGGAGATTCTCTCCAGTTCCTGCAGCTCCTTCTCGTGGAGTTCTTCCACTTCGGCAGCTCTCTTCTTCAGAGCCTCTTCCTTGGCATTCATTCCGGCTTCCCGCTTTTCCATGGCTTCGGATTTTCTGTCCAGGTTCTCTTCCTTGCTCAGCACGCGTCTCTCATAGCGCTGAAGCTCAGCTCTTCTTTCCTTTGTTTCTTTTTCCAGCTCATTCTTAGTCTTTAATGACTCTTCCTTCGCCTCCAGGAGAGCTTCTCGCTTCTTCGTCTCTGCAACTTTTAATGCTTCATCTATTATTTCCCTGGCTCTCTCATCTGCACTGCCGATTTTCGCATCGTCTCTTCTTTTGCGAACCTCGCCGGAGATAAACCAGGTAATAGCAGCTACAATAATACCTGTAACAAGCACTATTACTATTTGCGACACAGGAGCACCTCCTTATTTAGTTTTCATTGTACGCGAAAAAAATACAACGATATAAGTTTATATTCTTTTGACAATTATGTCAAGTCATTTTTCCCATTAAACATTACCTGTCCATGTACAGCTGGTTTTACCACTCCACCGAGATTTCACAGCGGGAGAGGGCGTCGGAGATGTCTTCGTAACGGAAGCCTTTGCGGGCCAGGCTGCCCTGCAGGGAGCGCATCTGTTTCGGTGTCAGGGAGGAGCCGGCAGGGTATTTTTTCAGGATCTCTTTTTCGATCATCGAGGATTCTTCATGGTCGTCGCCTGCGGTTTCCTCCCAGGCCTGTTCCATCGTCTCGCGGGAGATTCCTTTTGTATAAAGATCGGTGAAGATCTTTTTCTGACTTTTTTCGTCCTTGCGCCACAGGATATAGTTTTCGGCGTAGCGCAGGTCGTCCACATAGCCGAAGGAAGCGGCGTACCGGAGGGCATCCTCCGCTTCTTCCTGGCTGTAACCACAGCGAAGGAGCCGCTCCCGCAGCTCCTTCGTGGTACGATCCCGGATCTCCAGCAGCGCAAGTGCTTTTTTCCGGGCTTCGATCGTTCTTTGCTCTTCCGGCATCAGGCTTCCTCTTCCGGAAGAGGATTCGATTCCGCTCTTCTCTTTTCGGCTTCTTCCTCCAGTTTCCTGGCTTCTTCTTCCGAAATGATATTGTAGTGGAGGCGGACCTTCCGGTCTACTTCCTCGAGCACCTCCGGATGCTCCTTCAGATACTGTTTCGCATTCTCACGGCCCTGGCCGATCTTGTCGCCGTTATAGGCATACCAGGCGCCGCTCTTGTTGATGATGTCGCAGTCCGCTGCCAGATCCAGCACGTCGCCTTCGCTGGAGATACCGGTGCCGAACATGATGTCGAACTC
>DEFA01000043.1:43275-43409 GCA_002350525.1 Lachnospiraceae bacterium UBA2864
TCACGCAGCTGGTTGATGAAGACCACGACGCAGTTGGACTTGCTGATCACGCCGGTAAGCTTCCGGAGTGCCTGGGACATCAGCCGGGCCTGCAGACCTACATGGGAGTCGCCCATGTCGCCGTCGATCTCGGC
>DEFA01000043.1:43471-44431 GCA_002350525.1 Lachnospiraceae bacterium UBA2864
CGGACCATGGTCTCGGTGATCTCCAGTGCCTGTTCTCCGTTGTCCGGCTGGGAAATATACAGATTATCGATATCCACGCCGATATTTTTGGCGTATACCGGATCCAGAGCGTGCTCCGCATCAATGAAGCCGGCGATGCCGCCCCGTTTCTGTACTTCTGAAACCATATGCAGGGCTACCGTGGTCTTGCCGCCGGATTCCGGTCCGTAGATCTCTACGATCCTTCCTTTCGGAATACCGCCGACGCCAAGAGCGATGTCCAGGCTCAGTGATCCTGTCGGCACAGCCTCCACCTGCATATTGACTGCCTGGTCGCCCAGCTTCATCACAGAACCTTTTCCAAAGTTCTTCTCAATGTGCGTCAGCGCTGCTTCCAGGGCTTTTCTTTTTTCTTCGTTAACCATTCTAATCTCCTGTTGATCATTCTCCTATGAGCCAGTTGTACATTTCTTCATACTGACGGGCGGAATTCTGCCAGGAGAAATCAGCGGCCATTGCGCGATCCACCATCTTGTTCCATTCCCGTTTCTTGTCGTAGAAGATCCTCTCCGCGTTGCGGATGGTACTCAGCATCTCATGTGCATTGTAATTACGGAAGGAGAAGCCTGTTCCGGTGCTTTCAAATTCGTTGTACGGCTGCACCGTATCCTTCAGGCCGCCGGTCTCCCGTACGATCGGCAGTGTGCCGTAGCGCAGGCTTATCAGCTGGCTGAGGCCGCAGGGCTCGAAGAGCGAGGGCATCAGGAACGCATCCGAAGCTGCGTAGATCTTGTGGGACAGCGCATCATCGTAATAGATCTGCGCGGAAACCTTGCCGTGATATTTCCAGTCAAAGTGACGGAACATATTCTCGTACCGCTCCTCGCCGGTACCCAGCGCAACGATCTGCACCGCATCCTGGCAAAGCTCGTCCATCATATAGGCGATCAGATCGAAGCCCTTCTGGTCGGTCAGACGGGA
>DEFA01000003.1:0-383 GCA_002350525.1 Lachnospiraceae bacterium UBA2864
GTCTCAAATAATACAATTTCATTTTCTTTAGCCATATTCATCCCCCCTGTTACTTCTCATTGATGCCATTCTCATTAAGCTTACGCTGCATCTCGACATAATATGAAAGCAGTCTAAGCACATATGGGGGAGCATTCCTATGACCCAGTTCCCACTCGGTCATCGTTCTGTAGGGAATCTCGAACTTTTCGCAGAACTCCTTACGATTCAATCCGGTGGACTCTCTTAATTCTTTCATTTTTACACTAAACAATTCATCAGACATAGCATTTCTCCCTTCAATATTTTACTCATTGAGTATATGACAACACATATCTCATGTTTACACAATGAGTATGATAGGGAATTTTACTAACTATTCGCTTTAACAATTTAACGATATG
>DEFA01000003.1:403-4761 GCA_002350525.1 Lachnospiraceae bacterium UBA2864
CCTTTTAACGTTATGCTCTGAACTTTTTAACGATATACCCCAATTATGAAATTAAATCGTGATACGATCTTTGTATTTTTCAAACAGCTCGTGTGAATATTCCTTCTTCATATCTGAGTCCCTAACGATACTCCAAAGAGATGCGGCCGCCTTCAGTCTTTCATCAAATATCTTCGTTGCATCATCCGCACAAAAGTCTTTTACAAACTTATTCCATTGAAGTACAGATTTATCATATTTGACATATGTTCTTTTTCCATAGTAGATATCCAGGAGATCCCCTAGCGTAAAAGATTCATCTCCATTTTCCTTTACAGCCTTAGCAGACGCAACCATGTCTACATTGAACTTGAACGGTTTTACCCCTGTCTGCTCAGCAAAGAATTCCCGAAATCTGTTCCCGAAAGTAAATCCGCATTCTAAAAGTCCTGTGCCAGGAGTCAGTTCCTTTATCGTGGTCTTTGTATGTTTTATGCTTCTCTTCTCAGGCAGGATCTTATCGCCGGAAAAATATGCCTTAATAACATTGTTTAACTCAATTTTGCTTCCACTGGCCTTAAGACCAAGCTCTTTACATATTTTGATCAGTTCTTCGCGATACCAATAATACTTACAGAATTCGTCGAAGTCTTTTATTTCGCTAAAATCCGGGCGTTCCATCCTGGCTATCTCTTTTCTTTATGGGCTGTAATTTGAGCGAAAGATTCTTCTTTATCCAATCCACACCCATAGCGGTTGTATGCATTCTATCAATGTTATCAAAGAGTATCTGTTTATCCATTCATATTCCTCGCTTATCCTGTAAGATATTATCTCTTAACGGCAAAATTCATAATCCCGTTGATGGTATGAATCACAAAAAATGGAACCGCCGTCCCTGCCAACAGGTAATTTCTCTGCCAAAGTCCTAAAAACAAATAGTACAACGGAACAACGGCAAACTGAGTGATTATGATCAGCCATCCATACTGGTAACCCATATAGTACAGTATCCATCCAATAAAATTGATCAGGATCATCAGAATCATAAGAAAAAGGAATATCTTTTCTTTTGTTGTTTCTTTCGGAATAAGTTTAACATCATCCCTTACGATCAACATCAGCAGAATCATAGACAAAATACCAAATATTCCCTGTACTGTACCAATCCATTTGATCTCATTCGACATATTCATGATTGGATTTGATGCAGGTTTTATCAATGGCATAACGATATATGGAATCTCTTGTATCACAAATGCTGCTATACCTATAAACGATATTCCCAAGTAATAGTTCTTGAACAAATGTAAAAACTTTATCATATTATCCGTTACGAGTTCTTAAAAAAATCTTTCGTCCGTTTACATACATCAATCATCGTTTCATCTGACGGTAAGTGTTTACTGTCTATTTCTACCGTAGTAATAGGTTCATGCCATCTTCATTTTTGTAAACGAACTTACCCTTTTTAACATTGATCATAATGTGTTATCCTGTATGAGAACTGTCCAGCGAAACAGGAATGATTTACCTATCCACCGTCTGACTTAAGTATCTGACTCTTATTGCAGGGCGGACCGCCATGTGACTATCAACATAGTTGCCAATCGTATCCGGTGATCTTAATCCGATATATTGCGCATCATACTGATACTTTCCCGGTGTCCTCAGCCACCAGTCGATACCGCAATCCCTTGTATCGTCGCTGACGGCCAGCGCTTCGGTATAAGAGCACACATATACCTTGTCATTAGTATCATTTCCACAGTCCGATTCATAATGATAATCGTCTTCAGTATATGTGTTATGAGTGGTCACTATCGCGGCTTTCTCACCGTCAGAGAATTTGCTGTTATAGAAATCTTCATTGAGCCATCTGCGCAGCGAACAGTTCTCCCATGTGATATCCGTTTTGGTGTCATTATACGACATATACGCAACCGGTCCCTGACAGAGCAGTGTGCAGATACCATCCGTCTTGTCTGTTACATACCATGTATATCTGCCGAAGGTCACCACATCATTGATCTGCGAATCGGATATCGCCTGAAGTTCAGACTCCACTTCCGCGGGAGTTCTGTTCATCGTCGTCGGAACCGGCAGATCTGCAATGCGAAGATTCAGTGCAGGACGGACGGCGCCATAATTATTTCCCGCAATATCTCCGCAGGGATCTATTACTCCATCTTCGCCTTTACCGACATAGGTTGCATAGTCTTTATTTACCCCCGGTGACCTGAGCCAATACCACTGGTAACTAAGCTCGTACCACTTGCCGCATTTTCGCATACTTTTATTCAGGGCATTTGCCTCATCCACGCTTAGCAGATAGATATAATCATCTGTGTCATTTCCGCCGTCGGTGCCGTATTCAATGCTGTCAGGAGTGACATTGTGCGTCCTGGCGATCAGCGCTTTTTCCTCATCCGTAAAAGTGTCGTAGAACTTATCATTGAGCCAGGCTCGCAAAGTGGATTCTTCCCAAGTGACGTTGAAAATACCGGTTCCGGCTTTTCTAAATGCCTGTTTTATCACAGGTTTTTCGCTCAAAAGCGTGTATCCGGTATTTGTTTTGGCTATCACATACCACCTGATATCGCCGAACACAACGATATCTCCCACGGATGCATCCGTCAGTTCCACCGCATCCCTCGGGGATCCGTGACGTGCGGAATTGCAACCGGATATAATAAATGCAAGGCCAAGCACAGCAGCCGCTGAAACAGCAAGCAAATATTTTTTCATCTTCATTTTCCTTATCAAATCCCGATTCTTCTTAGTCTATTATCCTGTAAGTTATTTTTTCTTCAGTACTGCCAATGCAGCATAATGAAGTACCTCGAATTGCTCAGGCGCTATTTCATCAAGCAATTCCCTGTGTTCTTCATCCCATTTTTCAAGTTCTTCCTCCGACAATGACGCACCCACGCCTCGAGAGGCTTTCATCCGCCCATGCCATGATTCCTTAGTAAAGGATATCTTCAAATCGTATTCTTCATGATCTTCCAATTCGAAATACTCATAAGTCACATTGGGGATCCATATTGCATGTTTGGTCTCCCCGGCACCTGTCCAGTTAGGACTATATTTCAGAACAAGCTCCTCACTTTTTCCTGCTATCTTATCTTCAAAGGGAAGCCATGCCATATATAGGATCAGCAGCCTTCCATCCGGCTTAAGAATGTCAGCCAATTTGGGCGTAACCCGCTCATGATTGAAATACCAGAAACACTGACAAGCCGTAATTACATCATAGCTTTCTTTTGGAAAATCAATTTCTTCTGTAGGTACCGTTTGAAAATCAATCTTCATATCGGCGTCTTCCGACAGGCGTTTAGCTTGTTCTATCTGTTCAGGAGAGATATCAGTTCCTGTCCAATTTGCTCCATACCGGTACATATTACGTGGCAGTACGCCGGTTCCTGTCCCAAGATCGAGCACATTCTGTCCATCTATGCAAAGCCCTCTATCTGCGATCCTCTGATAAAATTCATTCGGATAGACATCCCTGTATTTTGCGTATTCTTCAGAAGTTCTTCCCCAGTCAAACGCCTTACCGGCATCTATACGTCTATCAATTATCATAGAAATAATCCTTCCATTTATTCCATTTTATTTAAATAATACGGGGGTATTATATTCCAAGATAACCTGCTAACGCCGATTACTTAATTGCCATGAATCCCGCCTGCAGATATGATGCCCATAATATATCCACCGACCTGAAGCCAGAGCGCCTAAGCAGATCAATATGTTGCTCTATGGTGATCGGAAAGGTCTCTACTCCACGTCTGTCTATATGCATTTTAATATCCTGTTCGGAATTTCCGTGTTCTCTTAAGAATTTCACCCAGCGTTTCATGGCAATAGTATCACTGGTCTCAGAAGACATTCTGATATTCTCAAACGTAATAAAAATACCGCCGTTGCGCAGTGCCCGATAACAATTCGATACAGCTCTTGCCCGCTCATCAGGTCTGTAATAGTGATGAGACTGTACCGCGGTTATAACATCATATTCCGAATCATGATCAAACTCGTGAGAAGCCGCCTTGATGAAGCGGATATTCTTATCTTTGAGTTTCTTTTCCGCCTCATTCAGCATCTTCTCTGATGGATCGCATAAGGTGAATCTTACATTTTGTTCTTTCTCCAGAACTCTTGATGCAAGTGTTCCGGTCCCACACCCGATATCCAGCCAATCAATAGGATCCTGCTTACAGATCTGGACAAGATCAATAATCTGATCATGGTATTCCCGATAATACGGAAGGACATTAACTATATGTTCATCATATATATTTGAATCATAGGCGGATTTATTATCAGTACTCATTCTTTTTCCTCACCTCACCTTTCCTTTGCGTTATAAACTG
>DEFA01000001.1 GCA_002350525.1 Lachnospiraceae bacterium UBA2864
AGATCACTCGAACGAGAAGCCCCACTTCTTAGCGAAGCGAAAGTGGTGGGAGTATGTCACCTGATCGAGAAATCTTGTAGCTATAGGGGAAAATGTCTGATATTTTTTCCGGCTTTGGTCGGAATAGAATAAAGGCAGAGAAACAAGATCATCAATTTTGATGGTCTTTTTCTTTGCGAGTTTATCATCGGACGGGATGATGAGTCCCCAGATTTCCTTATCGGGAAATGGAACATATTCATATTGAGAAGGATCGGGGGATTCTGCGAGAACAGTAAAATCCAGCAAGCTTTTGTCATGCTTTCTTCTCTGGCTACAGCCAGAAAATATCTTAGAGTCTTAATTTCCATACAATCTGCCTCCTCAATTCGTATTTTTCTGTTACTTTAAATGAATCGGTCAAATGAACCAATGATATGACATTTCAAAATTAACTGATCGTATGATATTCCGATATGGAATATCATGATATTCATTATATTCATTAGCAGGGTTTTAAGCAAGATGATAAACTCACATTATAAGAAGAATAATTTTAGATCAGGGAGGATTGGGCATGATAATAAAAGAAGAACTGAAGCTTGTTTCTGAATGGGATAAAACATTTCCGAAGAGTGATAAGGTAGATCATAGTAAAGTTACATTCGTAAATAAGAGGTGTTCCGATCAGTAGTTTCAAAGATTGAGGTAGATAGATGAAAAGATTTATAATAATAGTGGTTTATTTGCTTTTTTCTTTTGGAACCGCTGCGTGTGGTAAAGTGCAGGATACGGAGACGACGCATAATTCTACGGATATTGATGTCACCCCGAGTAGTATTGAAGAGATAAAAGATGGCGGAAATCCTGATATCATAAAAGAAGAAAACAGCGAAAAAACTCTTGAGAATGATGATGAAGGCAGCAATATGATATTGATGATTGGAGACGTACAGGTTCAAGTTGCCTGGGAAGATAATGAATCGGTTGAGGCGCTGAAAGGGTTGGCGTCACAGGAACCCGTAACTATACAGATGTCAATGTATGGCGGATTTGAACAGGTGGGTTCGATCGGACAGGCTCTTCCAAGAGATGATATAGAGATAACGACAGAAGCAGGAGATATAGTACTGTATTCCGGGAACCAGATTGTGGTTTTCTACGGATCTAATTCCTGGGCATATACTAAACTTGGTCATATCAGTGACAGATCCGAACAGGAATTGTCAGACCTTCTTGGAAATGGTGATGTAACAATAACAATTAAAGCAGAGTGAGGTATATAAACTATTCTTATGTATTTAAACCGTCCTTTTGTATGGTCAGATCAGATTCTGATCTAAAACCATACATAAAGGGCGGTATTTTTTGTTGTTATTATCGGACAATTCGGTTATGGTTATAGTAAACATGATTTAAAGGGGCTTAGATATGAATAAAACAGGAACTGAAAGAATAGAAACCGAAAGACTGGTACTTCGAAGATTTACCATATAGATATAATTGCAATAGGAGAGAAAATATGCCTCTTGTCAGAGTAGATATAATAAAAGGAAAAACTGAGGAATACAAAGCAAAACTTTTAAAATGTATTCATAAAGGGTTGGTAGAGTCAATCGGTATTGAAAGCTGGGACAGATTTCAAAGAATAGTGGAAATCGATAAACAGGATTTTGAAACGTCTCCGGAGAAGACAGATGATTTCATGATAATTGAAATCACCATGTTTAAAGGCCGGACAAAAGAACAGAAGAAAGCACTTATACAAAAAGTTACATCAAACCTTGTAGATGAACTAAATATCAAGGCGACAGATGTTTTTATTGTGATAAGTGAACCGCCAAATGAAAACTGGGGATTTGCCGGAAATCAAAAGGAGTGAGACTATAAATGAAACAGAAGATTTTAAGTGCGCTTAAAAATATGAAGAAGTATAATGACGGGATCATGTTTCAGGAGTGTTTCGGTTTTGAATCTGATGTAGAGTATGATGCATTGGTTGTGGCACCGGGATGGAAACCTACAAAGATCATACGTGATCCTGCATATAAGGTTACGGTATTGGCAGAGCACTCGTATTTCTCCGGTTATCTGGTAGAGAAAGATGGGATCAAGGTCGCATGGGCGCAGACTGCATCGGGTGCATGTAATGTCCTTGATCATATAATAATATGTGCCGATATGAAGTTCAGGAACTTTATATTCGCGGGCGCAGTCGGTGGACTTACACAGAATTATGAGATAGGTGACTTTTGCACACCGGAGGTCTGTATCTCGGGTGTTTACGTGAGTCACTATCTGGAGGAAAGATTGTCACAGTTCACACCGTTTGAAAGGATCTATCCGAATAAGGAATATCTGGAGAAGACGGTAACTTTGGCACGGGAATCCGGCTATAATCTCAGAACGGCAAAGGTATTTAATACGGATTCGATAGCCCTTGAGTATTCACATCTGGATGAGATACGTCGCACAGGTGCAGAGATTATAGAAATGGAAACGGGAATTTTCTATACTCTGGCTGAGGCTTTCGATGTTCCGTCTGTTGCACTGCTTGCGGTTTCGGATAATTCGGCAACGGGTGTTCCGCTTCTCGGAAGGGGCGATGAACTGGCTCAAAAGTATATACATACAAGAAGTGTTATAATTCCGGATATGATCATTCGTATCGCTAAGATGAATTCGTCAGGCGCTTCTGAGAATTGAGACGAATCGTCTCAAGTTTAATTATATATAAACCTGAGGTTGTGGATTCATGATCGAATGGATGATAATAGTACGGATTGAATAATCCCGAAGGAGAGAGGGAAGACTATATTATGGGTATATTACTGGAAACTGAAAGACTAATAATATCGGAAATGACGATGGATATGGCTCAGGATGTCCATCTTAATTCGCTGGATGAAGATACGAGAAGATTTGTGCCTGATGAAGTATTTGAGACTCTTGAAGACGCAAAGGAGACTGTGAAATTCCTGATGTCTCAGTACGGTTCCGTGGAGGGACCGCTGGTTTATGCGCTGATAACAAAGGATGAAGATAAGAATATAGGATATGTTCAGTTGGTTCCGATGGATGACGGTAAATGGGAGATAGGTTATCATGTTGCGAAGGCATATACTTGTAAAGGCTATGCAACTGAAGCTGTTACAGCATTTCTTCCTGTGATGGTAGAACGAGTTGGAATATCTGAAGTATACGGAATCCGACTTCAGGAGAATGCAGCATCCGGACGGGTTCTCGAAAAATGTGGTTTCGAGATATTCTTTACTGGAGAAGGCCCGTATCATGACGGCATATATCAGATCAGCAAGAGTGTTTGGAAGTTGAACCGGAAGGAAGAGTTATGACAAGTATAAAGGTTACACATCCGTTCCCGCCTCTTTATGATAAGGATTCAAAGGTCCTTATCCTGGGAAGCTTTCCGTCTGTAAAATCAAGAGAGCAGATGTTCTTCTACGGACATCCGCAGAACAAATTCTGGAAGGAAGCATTAAGAATGCAAAGGCGAATGATCTAAGTGAGATACTGGAGAATGCGTCAATCCGGAAAATCATAGTAAACGGGAAAACCGCAGAGAAGCTCTATATAAAATATATCGAACCGGTTACGGGAATTAAAGCAGTGGTTATGCCGTCTACCAGTCCCGCAAATGCGGCATGGAAGCCGGATAAGCTGATAGAGGTCTGGGGGCAGGCACTGAAGGGAGAATAAAGTGAAGATAGCGGTATTATCAGATATTCACGGAAATCATATAGCACTTGAAAAATGCTTAAACCATCTAAAAGATAAGGAAATAGATAAGTACATTTTTCTCGGTGATTACACCGGCGAATTTCCGGGGATTGAACAGACGATGAGTATGCTTTATGAGCTGCGGGAAAAGCATAGCTGTTTCTTCCTAAGGGGAAACAAAGAGAATTACCAACTGGATCAGCTGGGAGAAGCCTTTCCGGAGTGGAATGCATTTCCGAGTACGATAGGAATGCTCAGGTATGCGAATAAACATCTGACAGAAGAAAAGTGTTTTGCAAAAGCATACGCGGAATTATTTTAAACAATATACCTGAATGGCTTTATCGGCAAAGTCTCCGGTCCCCGTACCGCCGGCTTTGTCGATATTTTCCGTCATCTCGCCGCCTGCACTGTAAGCTTTACCGAGGCTGAGGAGAATCTCTTTTGTACAGTTGTAGTAGTGATCTGTTATAAAGTCCTGAAGACGTTTGATCAGGCTTTGAACTTCCGGTGATTCGGGTGCAAGATGCTTCATGGCACCGAGTTCAGTGAATATCTTCATCATATCGTTTGATATCTTTACCATATCCTCGGTACTTTTGTTTTTACTCTTTGCCTCATACTCCTTATAAGCGGAAGTATGTCCCCAGGACTCCTTCGCGCGTCTTGTATATTCATCTATCTTCTTTTTATCAAACGCAGTAAAATCCATAATCATTGTATCTCCTGTTTTATGAAGGGATTTCTTAGTATCACGGGCAAGTTTTATAAGAGCATCGATATGCTCTTTTTTTAATGTCAGAAGTTCTATCTGCTGTTCGAGCGCCTTCTCTTTATCGAAGTCCGGGTTTTCCACGATCTTCTGAATATCTTTAAGAGGAAATTCCAATTCCCTGAACAGCAGTATCACCTGCAATCTCTCAAGCGATGCATTGTCATACAATCTGTAGCCCGCTTCGGTATAGGCCGACGGTTTAAGTAACCCGATATTATCGTAATACTGCAGGGTACGTATACTTACGCCTGAAAGCTTACTTACTTCATGTACGGTCATCATTAGCATCTCCTCCTCGTGGCATCATAACATCAGTATAAACTATAACGTTACGTCAGAGTCAAGAAATTTTTCACAGCACCTTCACTTTTTACGTTCTCCGCTTCATAAATCTTAAATCTTTAGGTTATCTTTAGGTTGGCTTTAAGGAGACTTTGGGTAAAGGCGATATGATATGAACTGTCAAGAGGAGATAACAAAATTTAAAGGAGAGTAAAGATGAAAGAAGTACTTAAACTCGAGAATGTAACAAAGAAATATAAGGATAAGACAGTAGTTGATAACCTGTCACTGAATATAGACAAAGGCGAGGTATTCGCGCTGCTGGGAGCCAATGGAGCCGGTAAGACTACGACCATCAAGATGATCCTGGGGCTGGCAAAGGTAAGTTCGGGAAACATCGAGATAGAGGAAGGCGCAAAGATCGGATACTCACCTGAAACTCCTTACTTTCCACCATACCTTACAGCAATGGAGGTTATGAAATACTACGCAGGAATCGAGGGAGATAAAACAAAGAAGGATAAGGGATATCTTAAAAGCCTTCTTGATATAACAGGTCTTGAAGATACAAAGATTAAAGTTAAGAACTATTCGAAAGGAATGATTCAAAGACTTGCACTTGCACAGGCACTCATTTCCGATCCGGATATCCTGATACTGGATGAGCCGACAGCCGGACTTGATGCACTTGGAAGAAAGCACAATCTGGAACTTCTTCGGAAGCTTAAGGAAAAGGGAAAGACGATCATCATCAATTCCCACATCCTTCACGATATCGAAGCAATCTGCGACAGAGGCGTGATCATGAAGAAGGGAAATGTAATCGATACCTGGATAAACGGAGTAAGCAGCGAGAGCCTGGAAGAAAAATTCATCAGACTCGTTGGAGAAGAGTAAAGCGAAAAACAGAAATCAAAAGGAGAACAACCATGGAAATCATATTAAATGTAGTCAGAGAGAAGATCAGAAAGAAGATGTTATATATCACAACAATACTTGGAATTATCGTAGTAACAATATTTTCATCAGATATGGGAAGCCTGACAATCGGAGGAAAGAACATAAATGATTATTATGTACTCATCCCGATCCTTATCAATGTAGTAAACTTCCTGGCCGGCGCTATCGCACTTGCAATGTCAATCACAACAGTTCCGAATGAATATGAGAGACGCACAAGTCATCTTGTATGGTCAAGAGGAATCAGCCAGAGCAGATATCATTTCTGCCTTGCAGCCGGAAATGTAATCGTATCCTGGATTTCAGGAATGATCCTTTACTTCACATTAGGTATCTTCGCAATAGTAAACGGATATACAAATATACTTGGAATGATTATTGCAGCTTCACTTTTTATGCTTATCTACACAGCAATCATCTGCATGCTTACAACAGCACTTTCCATCAAGCTTCCTGCAGTTGTTACAGGAGTGATCATGATCGTGCTTTTCGTTGGCGGCGCATTTAGAGGTATCCTTACACTTCTTACAGCAGCCTTTACAGGATTTGGCGGAAAGGTTCTTAAGAGAGTAATCCAGCTTATCCCAAATCTTGCAGGTATCAGCAAGCAGGCCGGAAACCTTGTACAGGGAAAGCCGGTAAATGTAAATGTCATCATCATCGGACTTCTTATCATATGGATCGCAGGTCTGGGAATTCTCTTCTTCAGAAGAAGAGAGGCTTAATTCTTTAGGTTAACTTTAGATTGAATTAAAGATAGCTTTTGATTGTGGAGTTAATATATGAACTGTAAAGAGAAACACACAAACAAAACTCAGATTTAGTTAAGTGAACACACGAAAGGAATCAAAAAAATGAAGAAATTAGGATATGCATTATACATGCTTGTAGGAGCAGGGCTTGTACTTTCAGGATTTGCAACAACAGAGAAGGGCTTCAAGGAGAACAACAGAACAGAGATGGACAGAGTAGCTTCTGACTATGAAGAGCTTGGAGATATGGGCTTTAAAGGCTTTTGCCCACTGGACTACAAAGTTGCATTTTCAAATGGAGAGAAGGATGTTGTTGTAGATTATAATGGTGGGGATTACAAGGTTGCTGAAAGAAATGATGTTTATGAAGGACTGGTGGGAAGCATTTATCAGAATGGTGAGGAATTCGAGGTTGTAGTTCCTGAGTATGATACCTGGATCACTCTTCAGGCAGGCAGCGGCGAGCAGCTTTCAGCTGTGATCTGGCATGAAAGCTTCCATGCATATCAGAATTCTTATTGCAGACTTGGTGATAAGGTTGATCAGGAGATGATGAGTGAGACAGAGCTTGCGGAGCAGGTGGATAATGATTCTGAAAAGAAGAGACTTTACACGAAAGAGCTTGAAATTCTTTCACGTCTTACAGATGAAGAGAATACTTGTGATGCATCGGAAATTGCATTAGAATATATTAGTGTGGCTGATGAAAGAAATCAACTGCTTACAGATGAGGAAAATGCTTCAGAAGCATTTTATGAGATGATGGAAGGCTCTGCATATTATGTGGAAGCACATGCAGTACGCTATGAGAATGGTGAAGCAGTATATAAAGAAAACTATCTTGATAATGCTTCAGAATATGCAAACGGAAATTCAAAGTACTATCATCATGGAATGCTGGAGTGCATGCTGTTGGATGAGCTTGATCCGGAGTGGAAGGATTCATATACCTTTGACAGAAGTCTTGATGAAGTAATTGCAGAGTATGTAACAAATAATTAAGCGGGAGAACAATATGGAATATACAGTATTGGGGGCGGATGATGAGATAGAAATTCTCAATTCCCTGGAATTATTTCTAAATAAAGAAGGAATCAGATTTGTTAAGGCCGATAATGGAATATCGGCCTTAGAGCTGTTTAAATCAGAAAATCCTCACATGGTTTTACTGGATGTGATGATGCCGGGACTTGATGGCTTCGCGGTTCTGAAGAAGATAAGAGAGGTGAGCCATGTCCCTGCTATAATGATCACTGCGAAGAGTGAGGATTATGACAAGATTCTGGGACTCGAGCTGGGAGCGGATGATTATATTACAAAGCCGTTTAATCCTATGGAGGTGGTTGCCAGAGTAAAGGCACAGCTCAGAAGAAACTATGATTATCATGAGGAAGTGACCAAAAAGGTTTATAAGGCTTTTGGCATAGAGCTTGATACAGATGCAAAGTCGGTTACCAGAGATGGAGAGAGTATCGCTCTTACCGGAACAGAGTATAAAATTCTCGAGCTGCTTATGCCGAATCCGGGCAGAATCTATACAAAGCAGCAGATATTTGAATATGTCTGGGAGGGAGATTATATAGCAGATGACAGTACCATTATGGTGCATATCAGCAATCTCAGAAATAAGCTAAAGAGAGACGGCGACGATACTATGATAATCAAAACTGTTAAAGGTCTTGGATACAAATTTGAGAAAGAAAAGTAATGAGATAAAACCATGAAAGAAAAAACAAAACACAGACGAAGTATATTTTCCCGTCTCGTAACCAGCTATGTTCTTTTTCTTGCAGGTACGCTGATTCTCTATCTGCTGGCGACGGTGCTGATCCTGGTTTTCGTTGGTAACGGAAATATGAATAATGTGTCGCCTCAGACGGTGATAAATTCCGATGGAACTATAAATGATATTGAGGTTCTGAAACGTGTAGGCGGATGGGTCGAGGAACTGGACAGCGACGGAAATGTGATAAACATCGTTGGTGATAAGAAAACTGAAAAGGACAGCTACACTCTGGAAGAGATGGCAGAACTTCTGGATATGGGATATGTGAATTTCAACGGAAACGGTGTTGTAATAATTCAGCATGATGAGGCAGAAAAGGTTGATTATTCGGGAATCGTAAGGTGTGTTGGAAATCCTAAAAGAATATTTCTGGTGTGTTATCCGAAGGATATGGTTACATATAAGATTTCTTATATGATCAGTAATTCCGAAAATAACACCGGCTTGATATTTTTTGGTGTATTTACGGCGCTATTCCTTGCAGAAGTTCTGGGCATCAGCTTTTACCTCAAAAACCATATAGAAAAACCACTGAAGTTTCTTATGGATGGTATGGATGAGGTTAGCGAAGGCAAGCGTGATGTTGTATTGGATTATAAGACTGATAAGGAATTTGAGGATATCAGGGATAAGTTCAACTGCATGGCGGAAAAGCTGAAGGAGAGTGAAGAGGAGAAGCATAGGATTGAACAGAGCAGAAATCAGATGCTTCTGGAGCTGGCGCACGATATAAAGAATCCGGTTGCTTCGATAAAGACCAGTATATGTGCGCTTGAAGAAGGTCTGGTTTCCGAAGATAAGATTCCGGATTATTACAGAACTATTGAAATGAAAGCTGAAAGAATCCGCACCCTTACTGAGGATATGAATACAAGTCTTAAAATGGAAAGCGATGACTATAAGCTTAATCTTGAGAAGGCTGATGTATGCGAAATAATCAGGAGGATATGCGTGGAGTTCTATGAGGATATCACAGCTACCGGAAAAGAGTTTGATATCGATATTCCGGATGAGTCGATTGAGGCTGAGGTTGATGTGCAGCTGTTCGGAAGAGTTATCAATAACCTTCTTGCAAATGCGAATAAGTATAACAGTACCGGTAGGAATATCAGCGTAACGGTATATAAGGACAGCGATATGATCGTGGTTGAGGTGGCCGATGACGGAGAGGCTATCGCAGAGGACTTTGTTCCGAGAATGTTCGAAGCATTTTCGAGGGGCGACTCCACCAGAAAGACCGACGGAGGAACCGGACTGGGTCTTGCCATATCCCATAAGATAATCGAGAAGCACGGAGGAACGCTTAAGTACGTTAGAGCAGAGGATAAGAACTGCTTTTGTATCAGGATATCGGAGAAACAGTAATTAAGGAGAAAATTAGTACTAACGGAATGTATGAAGAGGTAATAGAGTATGTAAAAGGGCTGTTTGAGGGGAATTCCGGCGGCCATGACTTTGAACATACGATGAGGGTATATAAAAATGCATTGGAGATAGCGGCTGATCATCAGGATGCGGATACGAAGGTAGTGGCTCTTGCGGCTCTCCTGCATGATGCGGATGATCACAAGCTGTTCCATACAAAGAATTATGAAAACGCCCGGAGAATACTAGATAAAGTGGGTATCGCATCCGATACGGCAGATAAGATATGTGAGGTTATAAGCTGTGTATCGTTCAGCAGTAACAAAGATAAAGTGCCTGATACGATAGAAGCGGAAATTGTTCAGGATGCGGACAGGCTCGATGCCATGGGAGCTATCGGAATAGCGAGAACCTTTGCTTACGGAGGAGAGCACGGACGTAAACTTGAAGACTCAGTTCAGCATTTCTATGATAAACTGCTTTTATTAAAAGACAGGCTGAATACGGAAAAGGCAAAGAAAATGGCGGAAAGGAGACATACATTTTTAATTAAATATTTAGAAGAACTGAAATCCGAAATACAATCGTGAAGTTTATCAAAAAGGTATAATATTAATACAAAAACTATTTATGAAAGAATAAGGGTGAGGTTATGAATTCAGGAAATATTTTAACTTTGGCAACTTACAGTATCTGGAACGGTGAAGAGGGAATGCCGAACAGATACGGTCACATGCTGGCGGAGCTCAGTAAGGTTGACGCTGACATACTCTGTCTTCAGGAAGTAAAAGATTCTGCTATGGCAGATGAGATAGGTGACAGACTCGGAATGGATTATTCTTTTAACAGCAGAGTCGGAGATGAAGACGGTATAGCTATATTCAGCACCTATCCGATAGTTGAAGAAGAGAACTGGATGGTTGATGCACATGCTCAGTATGTTCAGATCTTATGCTATGAAAAAACCGTCGGAGTCGTAAACGTTCATCTTCCGTGGGGAAGTGCATTGGAGCGCGAGAGAAGCGTTGTTAATCTTATGAAGAAGCTGGAATCAAAGAATTATGATTATCTGTTTTTCATGGGAGATTTCAACTGTGGTGATAATTCGGATGTTATCAGAATGCTTCTCGGAGAATGTACTCTGTACGGAACAGAGGCAAATCCGCAGTTCTTTGATCTGGCAGCGGGATATGCCCGAATAAGCGGAATCCCTGCAAGGGATACTCTGGATTTCTTCAACAATCCGAGATATAAGAAGAATTCAATAGAAGTAAGCAGCAGAGCGGACCGTATATTCTTACAGAATACATTTCCGAACGAGCTTCCGGCAGTGCTTATGTGCGATATTTTCGGAACGGAAGTATATGAGGAAATCGGACTTGCCGCAAGTGACCATTACGGAGTTTATGCTAAGGTCGGATTTTAATTGGGGGAATTGAGGTAAGGTTATGTCCGAGGAGAAGATATTTCATATTGGGGTTATGATCGGAAATGTTCATACCCAGCATCCTATGGAACTCATAAGAGGAATATGTGAAGCGGCAAAAACCGAAAATGTAAATATTTCTTTCTTTGTGGGAGCACAGGGAAATGCACTTGATTTTTGGAATGGCGACGAAAACGAGCTTTCCGCATACAATTATCAGTATAATTCACTGTACGATTATGCGCTTATAGCGGGACTTGACGCAATCATAATATCCTATGGTACGCTTTGCATCTATCTGGACAGAGATGACAGGGAGGAGTTTGCCGTAAAGTACAGAAGTGTGCCGCTGGTCATTCTCGAAGAGTATGACGAAGATTCGTGTGACAGCTTTATAATCAGCGATAATTTCGGAAGCATGTATACGATCATGGAGCATATCCTTACGTATCATGGTTATAAGAAAGTAGTATATCTCAGCGGACCTAAGAACAATACGGATTCAAATGAAAGAGAAAGAGCATATCTTGAAGCAATGACGGCTCACGGGCTTACTGTAACTTCGGATATGGTTGAATATGGGGATTACTCCTCTGATGTAGATGAACTTGTAGAGAGACTTCTGGATAATAATCCTGATGCAGAGGCTATAGTCTCGGCCAATGATGAAATGGCTTCTTCTGCATACAGAGTATGCAGAAAAAGAGGACTTATTCCGGGAAGAGATATTGCGATTACCGGATATGACGATGTGGAATTCGCACAGCGTATGGATCCTCCGCTTACAACAGCAAATCAGGATGGCCTTGATATGGGATTTAAGGCACTGAAATGTGCTGTTTCTCTTTGTAAAGATTCCAAGCCGGTTAAGATAAAGCTTCCGGCAAGTTTTATGAGAAGGCGGTCCTGCGGATGTAAGGTACAGCATGATGAAGAGATAAATCTTACGGATGTTCTTGAAATGATAAGCTCCGGGGATGATGAAGAACTTATAGAGAAAGCTGTTTCCATAGCGGCATCTGACTCATATCAGAGTATTGCCATGAAGAAAACCCGTAAAAGAGGAGAAGAGTATTTCAGATGTCTGATCCGTTCGATGGTTGATATGACCGGAACAAAGGAACTTCTCTCTGATAAAAAGTCATCTGATTATGCATTTACAGAGATACAGAAGCTTTGCATGAAAGACGGAAAGAAGAAACTGGACTTTTCGGGATTTCAGAGAACATTTCATCAGATAATAAGATTCTTTATGGAAAAGGCAACCGATGCGGCTGTATTAAGAAAACTCGGCCTTATACAGGAAGTAACGGACAACTATATCACTTCTTACATTATGAGAAGTGATGAAAATAACATGATGATGCTTATGAATAAGAGCTGGGCTGCTCCGGCATCCATAAGATATATGATAGAAAAGGTAGATGATGAAGATGCATTTAACCGCCTTGCTATAGAAACAGCTATAGATCAGGGAGCTAAAAGCACTTATCTGTATCTGCTGCCTGAGCCGCTTCATTGCGACAGAAAGGGACAGTTCCTGTGTCCTGAAGAACTTGAACTTGCTGCGGAATATGTGGATGATGTGAAGATATATGCTAAAGATGATCGGCCCGTGATTACGAGGAAGGATGGCTTTGCTGCTTACTATCCGGCGTCTTCAAAGCATATATATGTTGCATTTCTTCTTTTCGCAAAAACTTATCAGTATGGGATCATGCTTTGCGAGGCAGATGCGGAATCACTGGGACTTTTGTACGGTGTGGCGCTTCAGATCAGTACAGCCAAGGCTTATATGCAGATAAGCCGTCAGGAAGATGAAGCAAAACGAAGATTATATGAAACGCTTAAGGAACTTAAAGAGAAGAATGACGTTCTGAACTTTATATCGCTGACCGATTCACTTACAGGACTATATAACAGACGAGGATTTATAGAACGTGCACTTCTGGAAGTAAACAATCATATCGGTGCACGGGCGGCTATATTCTTCTCGGATCTGGATCATCTTAAACAGATAAATGATGAATATGGTCATGCAGACGGGGATTTTGCCCTTGAGAATGCCGGAAGGATTCTGAAGGAAACCTTTGACAGTTCGGGAAACGAGGGTGTAGTCTGCGGTCGTATCGGAGGAGACGAGTATGTTACCTTTATGATATGCGATGATGATTCCGATACCGAAGAGGTATTAAGAGAGCTAAAGGAACGCTGCCGTGAGTTTAATGAAATATCAGATAAACCTTACTATGTGGAATTCTCTACAGGCTGTATAACCTTTATATGCAGTGAGGATTACTCCATAGCCGAACTTATAGGCCAGGCAGACAAATGTCTCTATGAGGCAAAAAGGACCAGAAGACAGAATGTAAAGAAATAACCGACATACAAGCCGAAAGGCATTATGAGCAGCGGTATGAAAGGCAATATGATAGGCGATATAAGAGGCAGATATGAAGCAGAATGTTAAGATAATACTTGCATCGGGTTCTCCGAGAAGACGGGAACTACTTACTCAGGCTGGACTTGAGTTTACGGTATTCGTTACCGATGCGGATGAGTCGATAGATATAACGGACCCGACAGAGGTTGTAACGGAGCTTTCGAGGAGAAAGGCTGAGGCTGCCGCACAGGAATATATAAAGCAGCATGAATCGGAAGAGACTGACGGAACGGTAAGGGACCAAGAGGTACATAACGAAGAAATCCTTATAGTATCCGCAGATACGGTTGTTGCACTCGAAGGAAAAGTTATCGGTAAGCCGAAGGATGAGAAGGATGCACTGGATATCCTGATGAGCCTTTCAGGTAAAACCCATGATGTATATACGGGCGTAAGCTGTATATATCTTTCCGGAGATATAAGAGAGAATGTCATAAACTTCGCCGAGAGAACGGGTGTCAGCATGTATGCCTTTGACAAAGCGGAAGCTCTGGACTATATAAGCACAGGGGAACCGATGGATAAGGCCGGGGCCTATGGGATACAGGGAATAGGTGCCCGACTCGTCGAGAAGATAGACGGGGACTATAATAATGTGGTAGGATTTCCACTTGCTGCATTTCTGAGAAGCTGCCTGGGAAGATATATATGTTTTGAGTGATGAAAAATACTATATAAGTATTGAATGCTGACAATAATTCCGTGATCATAAGAAATGGTCACGGAATTATTTATTTGACAAAACTAATGGGTGTTAGTATAATTACAAACAATCGTAAGTGATGATGCGAATATATGTAAAAGAGCATATGCGTAAAATGATCACGAGTAGACAAAGATATAAGTGATAAGTATCAATACAAAAGGAGTTATATGAAAGATGAGCAGGAAAGAGGATATCATATATGCAACGCTTGAGCTTGCGGCAGAAAAAGGCATGAAAGGCGTATCAATGTCACAGATTGCCGATAAGGTCGGGATAAAGGCACCTTCACTGTATAACCATTTTAAGTCAAAGGAAGAGATAATACATGAGATGTACAGGTTCTTAAGAGAAAGGGCTCAGGCAGGCAGCAGTCAGTCACCGGTCGACTATGCAAAACTGTTTGAAGATAAGAATGTGGAAGAAATCCTTACGGAATCGGTTGCATCGTATATGGGTTTTGTTTCTGATAAGTATATGATGCAGTTCTTTAAGGTTCTGTATTCCGAAAGAGCTACTAATCCCGCAGCGGCAGCAATCATGGTGGAGGAGACCGAACGCATGATTCAGTCAACGAGAAATATGTTCTATGCCATGGTTGTTCACGGCAAGGTTAAGAATAAAGATATTGATACTGCTGCCATGACATATTCTCTTACTATGCATTCGCTTATAGATTACAGACTTGATATGATGACCGCCGGTAAGACGGATTCCTTCGGAGAGGAAGGAAGTCCGGTTCCGAAGAATATATCGGATTTTATCAGGTGGTTCAGTGATAGGATAGGAGAAAAAGATGAATAGAAAATTGATCAATTGGATAGGACTTACAGGTTTAATAGCATTTATATCTTACTCGGCGGCAATCTGTTTCGCGCCGCTTGCATTTCCGGGATATAACTGGATGGAGCAGGCGGCAAGCGACCTGTCGGCGGAAGCAGCACCCTCAAGGATGCTCTGGGATCAGCTCTCGGCTTTCTATGGCGCGGGAAGTGTAGTATGTGCCACATGTGTGGCAATTTACGTATCGGATAAGAAAATCTCAATCCGGTTGTTTCGTGTGGGCATATATCTTTTCACTGTGATGAACTGGATATCAAAGGTCGGATATTCGATGTTTCCGCTTTCGGATTCGGGAAAGGATATTGCCGGATTTCAGGAAATCATGCACATGGTTGTAACTGCTTTGGTAGTTATGCTTTCGATTGTAAGTCTGGTATGCCTCATAGTTGCAGGCTGTAAGAGAAAAGAAGTAAGAGGTGTGGGAATCTGGGCTGCCATAGCGCTTGCTATGATGTTCATGGGTCCTATAGGAATGGGAATTGCCCCGCCGCAGTACTTCGGAATCTTTGAAAGATTCAGTACCTTCTCGGCAGTGGGTTATAATGCAGTTCTCGGCATATATCTGTTTAATAAGTTTGGAATCAGGGAATCGGAGGACTGATCGATACCGTTCATATTTTCAAAATGACCGTTCATGTCACATCTATATCAATAACAGATAATTAATAGTATTATCCATTCAAACGTGACAAGAAGTTTAAATTCGTAGTAAAAAGCGTGAAAGGTCAGGTGGAAATATGGGAAATGCAATTCTTGCGGAGAATCTTACAAAGAGATATGGCAGCAAAACAGCGGTTGATAATATATCACTTTCGGTACCGGAGGGCGAAATGATTGCTCTTCTTGGTGTAAACGGAGCAGGCAAAACAACAACCATAAGAATGCTCACATGTCTCTCAAAGCCGACAGAAGGAAAGGCCGAGATACTCGGACACGATGTTGTAAGGGAGACCGACACGGTTAAGAGACTTGTCGGAATATCCACACAGGATACGGCAGTAGCAGATAATCTTACGGTTGAAGAAAATCTTGAGTTTATGGCAGGCGTATACCTCGATAAAGAAGCTGTAAGAGACAGCGTGGAAAAAACCATAAGAATATTCGGATTGGAGGAATATAAGAATACAAGATCAAAACATCTTTCGGGCGGTTGGAAGAGAAAGCTTTCCATAGCAATGGCGATAATCGGGGAGCCAAAGGTACTCTTCCTGGATGAACCGACTCTCGGGTTGGATGTTCTGGCCAGAAGAGAGCTCTGGAAGATCATTAACAGGCTTAAGGAAAGTATGACGATAGTTCTGACCACTCACTATATGGAAGAGGCCGAGTCTCTGGCGGACAGGATAGCGATCATGATAAACGGAAAGATCGTTCGTCTCGGAACCCTCGGGGAACTCGAGCAACAGACGGGTAAAAAAGGACTCGAAGAAGTATTTGTAGCAGTAGCAGAGGAATTATAGTGAGAGAGGAGAAACGATATGAACAGAACAATTAACTTTGCAAAGAGAAATATACTTGAGATGTCAAGAGATGTACTGAGTTACATATTCTGCATTGCATTTCCGATAGTAATGCTGATTATCATGTCGGTGGTAAATTCAAGTATACCGAAGGAAGCGGGAATGACACTTTTCAGGATTGATAATCTCGCAGGCGGTATTGCAATTTTCGGACTTACTTTCGTTATGCTCTTTACGGCAATAAGCGTTGCCAAGGATAGAAGCGGCAGTTTTCTTATAAGAATGTTTGCATCCCCTATGAAGAGCGAAAACTTTACAATGGGATATATACTTCCGATGCTTGTTGTAGCGCTGGTTCAGGTGGTGATCGCATTTACGGCATCTATGGTAATAGCTGTGATAACAGGCTCAGAGCTGAAGCTCGAAGGACTTCTTATATCGACAATCGTTCTCTTTCCTTCAGCCCTTATGTTTACGGCAATAGGAATGATCGCGGGAACACTATTTAATGAGAAGGCGGCACCGGGAATATGCTCGATCTTCATATCGCTCGGCTCCTTCGTGGGTGGTATCTGGTTTGATGTTGACGGAGTAGGCGGAGTTATGCAGAAGATAAGTAAATGTACTCCTTTCTACTATGCAACCAAGTCGGTAAGGGCAGCAATCGATATGGACTTTGGTAAAGACAGTTTTGTGATTCCAATAGTTATCGTAACAGCATCCGCAATGATCCTGACAGCTCTTGCATGTATAGTATTCAGGAGAAGAATGAGAGCAGACCTGTCTTGAAATACAATTCATAATCTCTTATACTTTTATTGGCGGGCAGGAGTTTACCCTGTCCGCTATACTTTTAATGAGAGATTGTCGGGTGATTTATATGAAAATAAGGACTGAGATAAACAGCAAATATACCGAGATAGAACTCCATATATGTCATAATGAGATAAACGATGAGGTGAGAAATATATCGTCCGAGCTTCATATGATGTATGATGAGAGTCTTTCGGGAACGGATGAACGGGGCAACAGGCGCATGCTCCGACCGGGGGAGATAGTATCTTTTTATTCGGAAGGACAGAGAGTGATAGCCCTTGGTGAAGAGGAAAGATTTGTCATATCGAGTAAGCTCTATGAACTCGAAGAAGAACTTACCAAGTCACATTTCATAAGGATATCCAAGTCTGAGATTGTGAATATAAGAAAGATCAAAAGTCTTGATATGAGTATATCGGGAACCATAAGAATTCTTATGAAGAACGGACATGAAACCTATGTTTCAAGAAGAAATGTATCGAAGCTTAAGGAACGTCTCAAGGAGGAAAGGATGGTGAAGCAGGCATGAAAGAAATATTGAAAAGAGGCATGATGAGCTTTGCAATCTCTGCCTTTTGCGGTCTTATTATAAATCTTCTGATAGATGTAATAGTTAATCTGAACGGAGTAAAAGGTTTTGTATCTATGTCGGCTCAGTATGTTGCTCTTTTTCCGACTACTGCTATGGCCGCATATGTGAATATACTCATATATGGAATGATAGGCTTTGTATTTGCGGCAATGACCTTTATATATGATGTTGAGAGATTGGGATTTCTGTTTCAGAGCATCATATACTTTATAGTAACCGAAAGTCTCAGTGTGGCGGTAACGATATTCCTGTGGCAGCTGCATCATTATCCGAGTGCATTTATCGGAACTCTTATGGGATATGCTGTTTCACATATAATCATATTTATTTCGGCGTACAGAACCCTCAGGAAAGATGTGAAAGAGATTAATGAAATTTATATAGAAGGATAAGGTTTATAAAAAAACAAAGTTTACATAATGCAAAAGGCGTGCCATAAACAGCATGCCTTTTTACGTTAATCCTCCTTTTTCTTACAGTAATCCTGTTTGACTCGGGTTCATTATTTGATATAATAAAGATATCTATGGGGGTAAAAATGAATAAGCGTATTGCAGTATTTACAAACGGATTCAGTGTTGAATTCATTGAATATATTGTTAGTGGCCTACAGAAAAAAGCAAAGATTGATGGGTTTGATATCATTGTTTTTGTAACATATTGTTCCATGATGAACCATGAGTTACAGAACAAGTGTCAGCTCAACATATTTCATCTGCCGGATCCGGTGGATTTTGATGGGGCTATAATGCTAACAAATACATATAACTTTCCCGATGAACAGGAGCGAGTATGTGCTCGTTTTCAGCGGGCAGGTGTTCCTATGCTTTCCCTCGAAGTAGATGTTCCCGATATGTCATGTATAAAAACTGAAAATTATAAGGGTATTTACGAACTCACTAAACATCTTATAGACCATCATGGTGTAAAAAAGGTCATGTTTGTGAATGGTGTTAAGGAGAATGTAGAGAATACGACCAGAAGGCGTGCACTTGTTGATGCTTTGGCGGAATATGGATTGGAACTGTTCTATGATCTTGACGGAGACTTCAGTTTTTACAGTGCCTATACGAGTATGTCCGGATATATTGAAGCTAAGAAAGAGGTTCCCGAAGCGATAGTCTGCGCAAATGACCTTATGGCTATGGGAGTATATTATTCTTTACTTGAACACGGTATCAATGTACCGGAAGATGTTATTCTGACCGGTTTTGATATGGTAAGGGACGGGCAGATAGCCTTTCCGATTCTTTCTACGGTTTCCAGGGGATGGGATAAATTCGGAGAAATTGCATATGATAAGCTTATGTATCAGATAGCACATCCGGATGAGAGATTTACTGAGGTTTACGATTCATACTTTGTTCCGTCGGAGAGCTGTGGATGTCAGGCATCGGAAGAGGCGGACGGAGAAAGGTATCTCAGTATCAGAAACCGTTATTTCGAAGAGTTTCAGAACAGCATTATGGATGTATTTTTTCAGCGGCTTCAGATACCTCTTTCTCTTGCTGAGTGTAAGACGGACTTCTTCGATAAAGGAATGGGTATCTATCCTGATATCCCCATGCTCGGACCGGATTACTGTATATGTACGGAGCCGGAATATTTTGAAATTGATGATGACGAATATCCTGAGAGGATACGCGGATACAGCTCGGATATGGATGTGCTGTATGAGCTTAGAGACAATAAGAAATATAGTCTCAGTCATTTTGACTCCGGACAGCTTTATCCCGGTTATACACATAAAGAAGGGGAATCTAATCTTTATATCTTTGCACCGCTTAATTATCTGAATTTTATAATAGGTTATGTTGCTATAAAGAATACTCCAAAGCTTCTGTATGATCCTACAGGCTTAAGCAAGTTTGTAAGTAGTATGAACTCGCTGCTTTTTACCATGCGCCGGTATATTTTCTCGGAAAGAAAAAACAGACAGCTGAAAGAAATCTATATGACCGATGCATTGACGGGACTATATAATCGTACCGGCTGCGAGAAGGTGTTATATGAATTTATAACCGAGCAGAAAAAGCAGGGCAAAAAATCTATTCTTGTTTTTGCGGATATCGACCGGATGAAGATCATAAATGATCGTTACGGACATTTGAAAGGTGATTTTGCCATAAAGGCCACAGCCGATGCATTTAAAAAGTTTTCACCGGACAGCTGGATGTTCGGAAGGTACGGAGGTGATGAGTTTATAGCGGTCGGACCGTGTCCTGATCCGGAAAAGCTTGAAAACAGTATCAGAAAACTGAGTGAAGACATGACTGAGGAATTCAATTCGCATAACCTTGACTTCCTGCTTCATGCAAGTGTAGGATACAAGGTCATAGAACCTGATGACGAGGGAACCATAAAAGATTATATTGATGCCGCAGACAGATATATGTATGCGGAAAAGGAGAAATATCATAAGCTTATAGACAGTATTAAAAAGTAATTGTTCATGATAATGGGGGTATTTGAATTATGGACGGTAAAAAAGGCCTGGTAACGGTCAGACCGGTAACGGAGACCGATGCCGCCGAAGTATGTATGATATGCTGCGAAGATCTGGGATATCAATGTGATAAGACCCTGGTCAAGCTGAGGATAAGCCAGCTTGATACTGAAAGAGAAGCAGTATTTGTTGCGATATATGATGAGCAGATTGTCGGGTTTATCCATGTTGAAAGATATAATACACTTTACTTTGAGACAATGGCCAATATACTCGGACTCGCAGTAAGTACAAAGTTCAGAAAACATGGTATCGGTAAGGCACTTGTTGAGAGGGCTGAGGACTGGGCAAATGAAAATGACATAGCTCTTATGAGGCTTAATTCGGGAGCATCCAGAAGCGGAGCTCATGAGTTCTACAGACATCTCGGATATGCCTCTGAGAAGAACCAGCTGAGATTTGTAAAAAGATTATAATGAATATGCAGATGCACCATCTGATACGAATCGGATGGTGCATTTTAAACGGATATAAGCAATCTGCCCCGCCCGTTAATTTTAGCGGGGGGGATGAGAAAAACGAAGGAGGACGTATGCATTACAGCGTACTTGTGGTCGACGATGAGGTCGAGCTTTCTGAATATACGGCAAGGTACTTCAATATGTCGGGAGTGGATACGGCATATGTACTCGATGCGCCGTCTGCGATGGAATTCTTTAAGGAAAATACATGTTCGCTTGTACTTCTGGATATAAATCTGGGAGAGGATTCCGGATTTGAACTTTGCAGGACTATAAGACAGACTATGAATATCCCGATATTTTTTATAAGCGCGAGATCGGCGGAGGATGATATGCTTCTGGCACTGAGTATAGGCGGAGATGACTATATCTGTAAGCCTTATTCACTGGGAGTCCTGTTGGCAAAGGTTAAAGCGGAGCTGAAACGTTATGAGGAAAGTTCAGGTAAGAACGCTGAGGAGAGTATTGCTGACAGCTCCGGCAAAAAGGGAGAATCGGATTCCGGACGCGATAAGGATACAGGAATCGTTCGTCTCGGAAGTGCTGTCATAAATCTCCGAAGTGCTTCTGTCAGGAAGAACGGCATCGATCAGCCTCTTAAAGCGATGGAATATAAGCTTCTCGTATATATGTTGAATAATCCGGGAAGAGTAATACCGAAGGATGAATTCTTTGATAAAATATGGGATACTCAGTTTGTGGGAGATGTGACACTGAATGTTCATATCAGGCATCTGAGAGAAAAAATAGAAGATGATCCAGGAAGTCCTAGATTTATCAAAACTGTCTGGGGAGTCGGATTTATCTTAAATGTAGAGGAATAGTCGGGTGGAAGATAAAGAGTCAGACGGAAGATAAATAGTCAGGCGGAAGATAAATCCTACGTCAAGACGGTTCGAAGATTAAAGGGTTTAGGAAGAGATTATGAAGACCAGGTATCTCTTGATATACATATTTTTATTTATAGGGCTCAGTACCGCTATCTGCATAAGGATTGCAGATGGCGGTGATTCACGTGCACCGGAGGCGGATGCGACCGAAATCAACAGATTTCTTCTTTCGATTGAGAGTAACTGGGCAGATATAAGCAGTAAAGACAGGGAGTATACGGAACGGGAAGGTTCCTTTGATTACTGTATCATAGATGCTTCTTCAAAGGTTCTGATACTTACAAGGGAGGATATGGCAGATACAGTCTCTGCGGCCACGGTTCATTACGATATCATAAGAGATATCGAAGTGGACGAAAAAATCGTCGGGAAGCTGATCATATATAATCCTTCCGAGGAATTAAAACGTAAGGAAAGCAGGAATTATGCCTTGATGGCGGCAGCTATGCTTTCAGGGGCACTGCTTTTTATCATCATCTATGCTGTATATATCGAGAAGAGGATTATCAGTCCGTTTAAAAAGATGAAGCAGTTTGCTGTTCGTATAGCTTCGGGAAATCTTGATACACCTCTTGAAATGGATAGGGAAAATATATTCGGAGATTTTACGGAAGCTTTTGATATAATGCGTGAAGAGCTTAAGGCTTCAAGGGACAGGGAAGAAGCTGCAGTAAAAAGCCGTAAGGAACTGGTTGCCGAACTCTCACATGATATTAAAACTCCGGTTGCTTCTATTAAGGCTATGGCAGATGTTATGAGCCTTACTGCGAAGGATGAGCTTGAGAGAGATACGATTTCGGCTATTAACGGCAAGGCGGATCAGATAGATAAGCTTATCTCCAATCTTTTTCATGCTACACTTGAAGAACTTGAACAGCTGGAAGTTCACACGGAAGAGGTCACTTCTACAGAGCTTTTTCAGATGCTGCAGGAAGCGGATTATATGAAGAAGATTTCCGAGATTGATATTAAGGATGCAGTCGTAATCTCCGATCCACTACGTATCAATCAGGTTATATCGAATATCATAGCCAATTCATATAAATATGCAGGTACGGATATTACGGTTTCAAGCAGATTTGATACCGGTAACTATTATATTCTTGAAATAGCCGATAAAGGTGGAGGAGTTCCCGAAGCAGAACTCGAAATGATCACTGAGAAGTTTAAGAGGGGTTCAAATTCAGAAGGAAAAGACGGTTCAGGTCTGGGGCTCTACATCTCAAGATATCTTATGGAAAAAATGGGAGGCGGCCTGGTCTGTTCGAATAACATAGAAGGACTTACGGTGACAATCATGATACCGGTAGCATGATGGTGGAATTCAGATCGGATAAATACTTTTAAAAAATATTTAAAAAACAGACAAAGATTTAAAATTCTTTTTGCTTTATATTAGGATCATACAGAGAGTTGTATGGTCCTTTTTTGTGGCAGGAGATTACTAAACGGAGATTCATATACGGAGAATGTAAAATGGATAAAGCTGTTAAGGGAAATTGGATAAAGAGGAACTGGTTGAAGCTGTACTTTGTTTTTATAATCCTGATCCTCATAATGTTAAGCGTAGGATCGGTTTTGGATTTCATATCCTATTCAACCGGAGAAAAAGCAGATGCGGTTGTCACTGAAGTGATTAATAAAAGGGAAAAGAGGGGAGCTCGCGGGCAGACTTCGGAAAAGGTTACCAAAGTAAAAATCCGTTACAGTATAGACGGAACCGAGTACAGTCAGGAGATCAAGCTTCAGGGTTGGTATAAACTCAGGACCGGTGATAGTCTGAAGGTATCCTGTGATCCTGAAAATCCGGAGAAGGTTATAATACCGCAGAGATTGTATCAGGGCATCAAGTTTGATATTCTATGGGGACTCTTTGTTGGAATTCAGCTGGGACTGGTTATAAAATTCAGCAGGAAGAAAGATAAGCCGCAAAATGACGATCACTTCGCCGATACAAGGCAGGCGTGATACGGTCAGTTTAATTATAGATGAGAGAGAATAGATATAAAGGAAATAAGAAGTGAGGATATAGAGAATATGGCAGGAAGTAAGGCAGAAAATACGAGAGAAGTTATAATTCGTACGGAGAAGTTATCAAAGAGCTTCTCAGTCGGCGGAAAGCAGCAGCACGTTATAAAGAATCTTGATATGGAGATATATAAGGGAGATTTTACCGTGATCATGGGTTCGTCGGGAGCAGGTAAATCAACTCTGCTCTATGCACTTTCAGGAATGGATAAGCCGTCTCTCGGGAAGATAGAATATGCGGGCGAGGAGATAACGAAGATGAATGATGACAGGCTTGCGGTATTCAGAAGACGCCATTGTGGATTCGTATTCCAGCAGATTCATCTTGTAGACAGCATGAGCATCATGGATAATGCAATCTCCACGGGAATGCTGACGGGACAGAAGCAGAAAGATTTAAAGAAGAAAGCACTGGAACTTTTTGAAAGAGTCGGGATAAGTGAAGAATTGACCAAAAAGTTTCCTGCTCAACTCTCCGGTGGTGAAGCACAACGTGGGGCAATGGTCAGAGCACTTATAAACGATCCGGATGTTGTATTCGCCGATGAACCGACCGGAGCACTTAACTCAGCGGGAGTAAAGGCGGTTCTCGATGTTCTGACAAGCATTAACGAAAGCGGTCAGACGGTTCTGATGGTAACTCATGATATAAAGTCTGCGAGACGCGCAAACAGGATAATCTATCTTCAGGACGGCGGAATAATAGGAGAACTTGAACTGGGTAAATACGTGAGCGGAGATCACGAGCGCCATGAAAAGATAAGACGTTTTCTGGAGAGTGTCGGCTGGTAAGCAGCAAGGCGCAATGAAAGCGACTATGTCGGGAGCAGCTTTTCCGGAGGCAAAGCAGGAATTACAGTAAATTGAGGTTGTACGATGAGTAAATTAGTTAAAGCATACATGCATAAAGACAGAGGAATCCTTGTTGCATTTCTCTGCATAATCATTCTGTCGGCTCTCATTATGCAGACAGGTCTTTTCCTGAACGGATATGAGAAAAGATATGACAGACTGGTTGATGATAATCTGATGGGTGACGGCGGAGCATTTTACTTCGGTGATGAGGATGAGGTAAAAACTGTTCTGGACGGCATCTCCGAGATTAAGGAATACTATACGCAGCAGACCATCATGCCGACGGATTTTAAATTCCGCAAAAATGATTCGGCTAAGGAAAAGGAACTGTCATACACTATATACTTTACGACGGATTCATATAAGAAGCTTAATGATATCGCATTTGTGAAAAGAGATGAAAGTATAACAAAAGACTGTATATATCTTAATGTGTATACAGCATATTATAACGGACTAAAAGTCGGCGACACAATGCATATCGAGTCAGAGCATTTCGGTAAATATGACCTTAAGGTGGCCGGTATATACGAAGATCTTCTGATCGGTAATCCTTATTCTTATCTCTCGGTAATCGTGGACGATGAGACATATAATAAACTTATGGACAGGGCTGATGAACTGGAAGCTTCCGGAACAGAGTACTGCAAAACGAATTATATGTTTTATTCTTTGCAGGACGGAGTTAAAGATGATGACGGACTGAAGATCGTGAACGATACTTTGGCAGAGAATAACATTCAGTCAACCGGCTATACGGCAAAGCTTTTAAAAGCAGGATACATCAGTGTTGTTAACATAATCTCGGCATTCATGACCTCTTTCGCTGTGATCATTATGATCATATGTTTCATAATGATAGTCTTTACGATAAACAATAATATCGAAAGAGATATCAGAAATATAGGTGCACTCCGGGCGGTAGGCTATACTGTTTCACAGATCAGAACCGCACTTTGCCTGGAATTTCTGATCCTTGGCGGAATCGGAACATTTATCGGAATTCTGACCTCGTATCTTACATTTCCTGCTTTAGAGGAAAATGTTGTGAGACAGGTCTCGGGTATGGTATGGGAGAGGAAGCTCTATGCCGCTGATACCCTCGGTATAATAGCCGTCTTCCTTATAGTGATAGCAGTTGTTGTGTTCCTGTCCACAGGTAAGGTAAAAAAACTCCATCCCGCAACGGCATTGAGATTCGGTCTCGCATCGAATTCCTTTAAGAAAAATGTGCTGCCCCTCAGTGAGACAAAGGGCAGTCTCAATTGGCTGCTTGCACTTAAGAGTACATTTCAGAGTATGGGGCAGAATGTGATCATCTTCGGAATCATGACAGCGGTTGCATTTCTGACGATATTCTCGGGAGTTCTCTTTTATAATACGAAGATTGACATGAACAACTTTCAGAGAATACTTCAGGGAGATTCTCCGGATTCATATGTAAATCTGAAGGAAATGTCGTCCGATGAAGTGCATGAAATTATCGATGAGATAAGCAAAATGGACGGAGTTACGGAAGCTTACGGACTCAGCGGTATAGATTATCCCGCATATGTGAACGGAAATGAAACCTCTTTCATATATACGGATAAACCGGAGTTTGTATACTGCGGTGTATATGAAGGCGAGATGGTGAAGGAAGATAACGAGGCCGTACTCGGAAGCATTACAGCTGAGAAGGCAGGTGTCGGAGTCGGTGATGAGATAGAAGTGAAGGTCGGAAACAGGACTGAGAGATTTCTCGTGACCGGACTTCAGCAGGCGGTTTACGGCATGGGCGAAAGAATCTATGTTACAGAAGGGGGAGCAAGAAGGCTGGGCATAGATACAAATTATACATATATAAGAGTCAGAGTGAAGGATGCGGATGTAAAGACCGTGGACGAATTTAATGAGAGAGTACAGGTGGAGCTGGGTGACAAGGTTACGGGAACCGAGAATCATTTTGAACAGACGAGAAGCAGCGAGAACGTACCTGTATATGCAGTCGGATTTGTGGTCATGATAATAGCTCTGATGAATATCATTGTAGTAATGGTGGTTATAAGACTTCTGCTTAAGTCCGTATTTGTAAAGAAAGAGAAGGAATTCGGTATAAAGAAGGCAGTCGGGTTTACGAGCAGGCAGCTGAGACTGCAGCTTGCTCTGTCACTGGTACCGACATGTATCATAGCAGCACTCTTCGGAGCAATGCTGGGACATTTTCTCATAAATCCGCTGTTTGAGCTTGTGTTCAGAAGCTTCGGAATCATGAAGGCGGATCTTATCATGAAGCCGGTTCTCATAAGTCTCTCGGTAGCGGCGGTTTCGATATTGGTATTTGTTTCAAGTTATCTTTTGTCCGGCAGAATGAAACGTGTATCGGCATATAACCTGATACAGGAGTAAAGTGAAGGTTTACATCGTTTCATTGTTGAAAAGTGTATCGAGTTTTTTATTCAGTAAGAAATATGCGGATATTCCGAATATGATACCGAGTATCATTCCGCAGATTACATCTGTCGGATAATGTACTCCGAGATAGAGTCTCGAGAATCCGATCATGGCAGCTGTGACAAGCGATAGGATCCCGATCCATCTCTTATCGCGTGACACAAAAAGTGCTATAACTGTTGCCAGTGAAAATGCGGAGGATGTATGTCCCGACGGAAAACTCGAATCCACGGGTTTTCCGATAAGATACGTGAGTCCGTCGATTGCTTCAAATGGTCTTGTGCGTCCTACATTTCCCTTGATGAGAACATTGCATATCAGAAAGTTCAGTAAGAGAACGGCCCAGCACATTATACCGAGCTTCCTGGTCTTCCTGTTCACGGTAAGCGCGATGCACAGCACATACCACAGTATTCCGTAATTACCCATATAGGTGAAGGCTTTCATGATAACAGTCAGAAATCCGTACCTTATATGCTCCTGCAGAAAAAGCAGGAATTCAGCTTCCCAATTCATATTTTTTCCTCTATACTTTAAAAAATTTTATACGATTATATCAGTGTTTCTTATTTCTTGCAAAGGAAACTGCGGTAATCTATAATAGTTAACGGGTTTTTTGAAATAATCATTGTTCTTGAATAAAGAATTTTTCGGGGGACGATATGACATACAGTGAATTTTTTAGCAACGGATATTGGAATCAGCTGTTTTTCAGTTTTTTATCGTATGTATGTGAAGCGATTACTATGCTTAATATTGTCTTTGTGGCAATATGTTTTTTGGGATATGAGGGAAAGATTTCTAAAAAAACCTTCATCTTTCCTTTTATCAATGTAGTGATAGGTGCTGTGATGGTCGGATATTCACTGCTTACAGCATTATTTTATTTAAAATACTACGGAGATACCATGATACCTCCTGAAGTTACGGATAACACTTTCCAGAGAATATTCGTGAATGTAATTAAAGTTATTATTTTTCTGCTTATGTTTTTTACAGCATTCGTCACTTTTAAAAAACATAGGATCTTACGAGGCCTTGAATCAATCATAGCTCTGGTTGCAATCGAATCATATATGGAACTTCTGATAGTTAATTCCATAAGTTATATATCGGGAGATTTTGAAAAAGTATTCGGGGATTATACTTCGTTAAACGGACAACCTTCAATAACTAAAGTATATGTAGTACTAAACTTTTTAATTCAAGTTACACTTCTTCTGATTTTGTATTTTGTCTTATATAAAAAGCAGAGATTCATATATGTCGGATGGGGCTACAGACTGCTGTTCATATTATGGATCGCATTTAATCTTTTTTCCATAATTTATATTACATATGACAGTGATGAATTGGTCGTATCCATTAACAGACTGGAGACCATTCATGGAATTTCAATGCTTGTAATGTCTATAGGCTTACCTGTACTGATTGCTATCCTTATAGCAAGAAAAAGAGCTGTAGAAAAGACCGTCATACAGGAGGGGTATATCGCATCAGAACTGGAATATATAAATCAATATAAAAGAAGTCAGGAAGAAACCAGAGCTTTCAGACACGATATTGCCAATAATCTGTCGCTTCTCGCTGCGATGATGGAGGAAGATAAATCCGAAGAAGCAAAAGCATATGTAAATGAACTTCTGGGTGAAGTTCGCGGAATGTCACCAAAATATGTGACAGGAGATGAAATGCTTGACTGTATAGTGGGTATGAAAGCATCAAAAATGGAAGATGAAAATATAAGGTTTGATTATGACGGAATGATCGACGGAGGTCTCGGAATGAAGCCTGTTGACGTATGTAATATTTTTGCAAACGCACTCGATAATGCCATAGAAGCATGTGAGAAAATATCTGAAAAAGAAAATAGATGGATCAATATGATAGTTAAAAGAACGGATAAATTCTTTAACATCAAACTCAGTAATTCAATAACACAGGATAAGAAAGGTATCTCTCTGGACAATCTGTTTGAAGGACTGAACCGTAAAACTTCGAAGAAAGATAAGAACCTTCATGGCTTCGGAACTCAGAATATGAGACGTGCACTTGAGAAGTATGACGGAATGCTTAAGTCGGAAGCTGAAGAGGATGCATTTACCGTATCTATCATGATTCCGCGATGAGTGTTTCAGGTTGAATTAATTGGTTGACATAATGCTTTGTGCTGCTCGGTTAAATATCGGGCGGCACATTTTTATTTTCTAATCTTATTTTAAGGACTTTTTAAAAAGTACTGTATTATACTATCTTCAAGCTCGGAGCAAAATTTATATGTAGGAGAAGAACTTATGTTTTTCAGAATGATAAAAAAGGATTTAAAGGACAGCAGGGGACTGAATGCCATTATACTATTTTTCATGGTGATCGTATCCGCGCTGGTTGCTGCAAGTGCACTTCTGATATTTGCAAACTTCAGAGGTGTAAGCGTTTCTCAGGAAAGATGCAAGCCTTATGATGCAGCTTTCGGCTACACAAAGTCAGTCGGAGCAAGCGATGAGCAGCAGGAGCGAATGGAAGAGATCATAAGGGAGAAATATCCGGATGCGGAGATAGAACACCTGGAATGTATAGAGTTTCAGTATACAAATATTTCTTATGATGGAATAGACTATGATGCTCTTAATAAGATTGCGGGAAATCAGATTTTTATACTGATGAAACAACCAAGAGTAATGAATCTGGTATATGATCAGGACAATGATCCGTTCCATGTGGAAAACGGAAATATGGCTGTTACATATATGTTTGCTAAGCAGACGGGAATTAAGGTCGGAGATAAGATAGATATTACATCTCCTTCCGGAAAACAGTTTGAATTTATGGTTTCCCATATTATGAGAGATCCTATAAATGATCATTTGGTAAGATTTATCATATCGGACGCAGATTACGAAGTATTAAGTAAGGAATGTCCCAAGAAGATGGGAATCACCGGTTTTGATACAAAGAAGGATTTTACCGACAATGATCGTAAGGTGCTCAATTCAATAATTTCAAAGGATCCTGATTTTGGAGATTTTTTTCAGGATAGTATGCCGGATGGACATAAGTACAGTAATTCAGCGTTGGTTTCAACCCTGGTTTCATTTTTCCTTCTTATAACCTGTATCTTTATGATACTTATAGTAATGTTCACAATCGGATTCACTATAAGATCAGTGATCAAGAAGGAAGAGAGAGAGCTTGGTATCATGAAGGCTCTGGGAACAGATTCGGTATCCTTCAGATGGCTTGTAGCGGCCAAATATATAGCATTTGCTATTATCGGCGGATTAGTCGGTGCCGTGTTGGGAGTCTATATCGGAAACAAGCTGATAGGAAGCTTTTACTATAACATTTCATATTCTATCGGAGCTATAGATTATATTGTTGCTGCAGCAGCAACTCTGGTGATAATCGGATTAGTTATTATCTTTATTCTGATCTCAATGAGAAGGATCAATAAAATCTCTGTTATGGATGTTCTTCACGGAGAATCAAGACAGGACAGAATAAAGCATAGTGGAAGATTTGCCCTGAACAGAAAGAAAAAAATGTCAATTCCTCTGTTCCTGGCATTATCGGATATATTCGGAAATTTTAAGAGATATATATTACTTTTTATAGCATTTACCATAGGAAGCAGTGTGGTGCTTCTGAATATTCAGATCAGAGACTCTGTGATCAGTCCTGATTTCATGTATAAGTTCTATACCTGGAAAAAACTCGAAGCAGTTCCGAATCTGGATGACAAAACCTTTAATGAGATTTCTTCAGGAACCGGAAGAGCTGATATGCTGGTGCGTGGCTTTGAAGAGCTGATGAAGAAGGAAGGTATAAGAGCGACTCTTGAAACCAAAGAACAACAGAATGCTCGTATGGAATTCGGTGAGGAATCAGAGGCAGTAGCACTGTGTTTTGGATTTAATCCCGAAGGCCTTGTGATAAGAGATGGAGGACAGTATCCGGTATTAAGAAATGAAGTCCTGATGGACTACTATACTGCTGGTATTCATGGCGTAAATATCGGAGATAAGGTAACTATAGTATATGACAAGTATACTCCGGACCGCCTCTCTACAGAAGAGGTCAGTGAAGACTTTGTAGTTACGGGATTTGTGGACAGGCTTTCGGCATTTAATGACAGGGATGTGATCATGTCGGAGGAGTTTAAGGATGCCAGACCTGAAAGCTGGAATGCGGTAGGTTTTACACTGGATGTTCCTGATAATGAAAAGCAGGCAGAGTATGAAAAGCTGGAAAAACTCTTTCCGGGTCAGATGATGACGGATAGGGATTTGATAGCAGCTATGCTTTCAATGTATGATGTATTGTTTACCTTTATGCGTAATCTTATGATAGTAGTGGTTGCCGGAATTCTGGGATTTCTGGTTGTGATGTATCAGACCATATTTATGAAGGATGAAGAGCCGGAGATAGCACTTCTGATGAGTACGGGAGTGGATGAGAGGAGTACGAAGAATTGGCAGTTCCTCAGAATGATGATCATATTCGGTGTGGGAGTAGCTCTTTCACTTGTTCTTACACCGACGATCGTGGCAAGGCTATTAGGAGTTTTATTTAATATAATGCTGGGACTGACAGGCTTTGGATTTACAAGAGGACTTCTTATGTCAGTTATATGGACAATATTTATAACGGCATTTATTGCAATAGTTATGAGAGTCGTTATCAGAAAGATCAGAAATATCGAGATTTGGAGGATCAGAAATGAGTAGTAAGGTTTTAGATGTAAAGGATCTGTGCAAGACCTATGTGATAGATGAATACAGCAACAATGTGCTTCAGAATGTCAGTTTCAGCATGGAAGAGGGAGAGTTTGTATCCATAATGGGACCGAGCGGTTCGGGAAAATCAACACTTCTTTATACAGTCAGCGGAATGGATACTATGACTTCAGGAAAGGTATCCTTCGACGGAGAGGATATCTCAACTCTTGACAGGAAGTCTATGGCTAAAGTCCGACTCAACAAGATGGGTTTTGTGTTCCAGCAGATGTATATGATGAAGAAGCTGAACATAATGGATAACATCATCCTGCCGGGATATCAGGCAAAGCAGAAGTCACGTGCTGAAGTAAATAAGGACGCTGAGAAGCTTATGAGAAGACTGGGAATTATAGAAACTGCAGACCGCTTCATTACAGAAGTATCGGGAGGTCAGCTCCAGCGTGCATGTCTATGTCGTTCGCTGATCAATAATCCTAAGATGATATTTGCGGATGAACCGACCGGAGCGCTGAATCAGAAAGCATCCATGGAAGTCATACGTGAGCTTGTAGCGGCGAATCGTGAAGGAACATCTGTCATGATGGTAACTCACAGTGAGAAGGTTGCAAGCTGCAGTGAACGTGTAATCTATCTTGTAGATGGTAATATTCAGGGAGAACTGACTCTCGGAAAGCTTGTTTCCGATGATGAAATACCGGTACGTGAGAGGAAGCTCCGCAACTGGCTTCAGGAACGAGACTGGTAAATCAATTCAAGATAAAAAATGATTGCGAATCGATTCCAAAGATAAGATAGTTAAAAAGAGAGAAGAAAAATGAAGAATAAATTTATAAAAAATGTGGCAATAAGCCTGATAGGTGTTATGACACTTGGACTGACGGGCTGTGGAGAGGCTGCAACCTACGATGGATATGTCTTTCCGGATCAGCCTGAGTCAAGTCTTGTGGCTGTATCGGATACATATGTGAAAAATCCTATACAGTTTGAGGATGCGGGCACAACAGATAAGGAGGTGGCTGTATTTTCATCGGATAACGGAGCATGTGTCATAAAGAAGATGGAGCATTATTATGATGTAACTCTTGATTATGAGAATCATACTCCGGAGGAGATAGGAAAAGCTCTGGCTGAGGAAATGATGGAAGCATACCCGGAAGTTCATGAAGTTATAGAACCATATATTTATGAGAATATATATTCGGGATTTCCTGCGCTTATAGATGATTATGATCCTGTATGGGAGAGAGTATCTTCACTCGCGAAGGGAGTTGAAGAGGATGACAGACTTTCGGACTATTGGAAGGAACTGGATGCTTATGCGACTGCGCTTTCCGGAGGAGTTCACGGATATCAGGTGGACGGCCACATAAGTTATGAGGAAGCGGTTACATTCAGCTTTATACCGGAAGCTCTGCGAGGAACTTCCTGCTCAGCACTTTCACTCTGGGGAAGCAAGACCGAAACAGGGGACCGAATAACAAGCAGACTCCTGGACTGGAACCTGGGAAGCAACAATCAGATGTGTATGATTCATGCTGTAATCCATGTAAAGAAGGGTGATCGTTCATATACGGGAATATCATTTCTCGGTTTTGAAAGTATAGTATCAGCCATAAATGATGATGGTGTATTTGCGGCTATTTTGGATGTCGGAAGTCTTAATGAAGCATATGAGTATAAGGACAGAAGATGTTATACCTATGATCTTCGTTATGCACTTGAGGAATATGATACAGCGAAGGAAGTCGGTGACTTCATGGTGGGCAACAGTGCGAATTATACCTGGAGTCATAACCTTATAATATCCGATAAGGACTCAAGCTACTGTGCTGAGGATGCAGTCAGCCAGCTTCAGGATAAGGGTAAGGCTCACTCAATACTTCGTGATAATGAGACACCGCTTATCAAAGGAGTTACCTGGGATAATCCCGACAGCCTTTGCGTGGTCAATACATTTGCGGCAGAAGGTAATCAGGACGGATTCTTCACTGACAGTAATGCAGTCAGATGGAATAAGTACAATGAATGGGTTAGTGAAGAGGATAAGTTTACAGTAGGTGAACTGAAGACCATGCTGAGCCGAGAGAAGGTCAATCAGGGACAGGTTAACGGCGAAGCCAAGGTAAACAACGTGAGAAACGCCGGTACGGCACAGATGATAATAATTGATTATCATACAGGCAGAATGCAGGTTGCATTTACGCCGTCAACAGGTCCGACGGATGATGTGATATTTACGGATATAGGAACATATTAGACCGGCTATTTTGTGACTGATGTGTTGATTTACATAATTTGTGCTGCCCGGTGTATGCCGGGTGGCACATTTTAGCTTTATAGGAAACGGCAAGCAACATGCTTTGTTATTGCCTGAGATAGAAGGATGGATTAAAATAGTTTTAGATTCATATCATGTATCGGGGAGTAAGAGATATGATGGATATACTGATAATAGAAGATAATGAAGATCTCGGAGGTCTGTATGCGGATTTCCTCAGAAGAGAAGGCTGGTCGGTTGAACTTGCCGTAAACGCGGAAGATGGACTGGAGCTGCTTGATAAGAATACATATAAGCTCCTTATGCTCGATGTCATGCTGCCGGGGAAGAACGGGTTTGAAGCACTTACCGAGATAAGGAAAAAACGCAATATGCCTGTGATGATAATAAGCGCGAAGACCGATGATGAAAGTAAGATTCTCGGTATGGAAATAGGTGCAGATGATTATGTGGAAAAATCCGTATCAATTCCCGTGCTTACATCCAAGATAAAGGCACTGATGCGCCGAAGCTATGATGTTACGGGGGATAAAGAAATCCTTTCGGCCGAGGGGCTTACGGTAGATGTCAGTGCAAGGACTGTATATAAAAATGCTCAGAAGATAGATATCATGGGTAAAGAGTTTGATCTTCTTGTATATCTTATGGAAAACAGGGGCAAAGCACTTAAAAAAGAAACCATATTCAATGCAGTCTGGGGAGAGTCCTGTTTCAGTGAACTCTCGAGTCTCAGTGTATATATCAGCTGGCTCAGAGATAAGATAGAAGATGATCCGAAGAATCCGAAATATATCAAAACGGTCTATAAGATCGGATATCAGTTCTGTTGATTGAGACGGAATACGACAGGAGAGCACAGCCTATGAAAAAATTATGGAAAAACTTTTTGCTTTTTTTTCTTATTCTGGCGATATTGCTTACCACCGCGAATGTTATCGGAAGAAGAATATCCGAAAAGAATAAAAGTGAGAGGGTCGTAGTGACTAATCGTATTACCGATGAGATATATGACAGATTGTCACACACTATGGCCTTTTCCAATCTATACCCGTTTGGGATAGTACCGAGCGGACTTGCAAATGAAGTATTCTATTCGAGGAAAGATGAATGGAAATCTCTTTACGGAGAAGATGCATGTCCGGAGGAAGTGGTGATCACTATATTTGACGGTGGTGATTTTGATGTAAGCGAACCTGAGACGAAAGAAAGTGACTCCGTGAATTCCGGTTCAAACACCACTTATGCAAGCGGAGGAGTTATCATAGTCGATCTGAAGATACCCAATCCGGAGAAATATACGGGAGATGTCTCGGATATAAAGACGATAGGTCTTGTGGAATATCGCTTTGCCGATAATTCGAACGGATTGTTCCTTCTTATACTGAATGTTACCATTATAATCGCAGCGGTGCTTATGTTCCTATATACATTATGGATAAGCCTGAAGATTCTGGCACCTTTCAACAGACTCTCCGAATATCCCGAGAGACTTTCAAAGGGTGATATGACCGAGAAACTTCCCGAGTCGAGAAACAGATTCTTCGGAAGATATATCTGGGGAATGAATATGCTTTCCGATAAACTCGAGTATGACAGACAGACGATAGGAAGGCTTTCGGTAGAAAGACAAAAATTTGTGACAACAATGGTTCACGGAATTAAAACACCGACCGCAAGCATAAAACTTCTTGCGGAGGCTATAGCAACAGGACTGTACGATCCGGAGGGAAAAGTCAACGAGAAGGACGCGGAGCTTGCGGCAAAGATCCGGAAAAATGCCGATGAGATAGAAAAACTTGTTGAAAAGGTAATGGAAGAGGAAACTGCGGAAATCTTTGAGTATGATCCGGATATCGAAGCTTTCTATAGAGAAGAGATAATAAAGTATATAGACAGCGAATATAAGAATAAGCTCAATATAAAAAGGATTCCGTACAGCGTAGAGTCTGAAGGGAATCCTATCATAAAGAGCGACCGCGAAGGTATATTCCGTATCCTGCGTCAGCTGATGGATAATGCCATCAAGTACGGAGACGGTACGGGAATAACACTGAGTCTTACAAAGAATGAAGAGGGACATTTTATCACAGTAAAAAATGCAGGGCAGCCCCTTCCTGATACCGAAACAGCTTTTATTTTCAACAGCCTCTGGAGAGGGTCAAACGCGAAGGGCATTCCCGGACAGGGAGTAGGCCTGTATGAAGCAAGACTTATAGCCCGTAAACTCGGCGGAGATATCCGCATGAAAACCGGTGACAATACCACAGAGATGATACTGTTCATACCTACTACATAGCCCCCAATATTTGGCCCTTCATCTTGGCCTTGTTATGATACATGCGCTCGTCTGCACGTTTAACGACATCGTTTACTGACATATCGGTTTCAGAGTTATATTCGGATACTCCGCTGGCTATGGATATATAATCTTCGGGAAGCGGAAGAGTATCTGAATAAGGACTCATACGATTGTTGAGTTCATTAAACAGAGAAACGTATCGCTCAAAATCTTCTCCGGTAAGGATAGCTATGAATTCGTCACCGCCGACTCGGTATACAGGACTGCGCTTAAATACATTACATATCAGGTGGCATGCATTTATAAGATACATATCACCTGCCTCATGTCCGCGGGAATCGTTGACCAGTTTGAGATTATTTACATCGAACATGGCTATGGCAAATCTGATATCGGCACCTGAATTGATCTCTGATTGCAGGTGCTTTTCTCTGTCTTCATAAGCTCGTCGATTATTAACATTGGTCAGAGGATCGCGCCTCATAACTTCAAGCAGCCTTTTGTTGATAAGATCAAGACTGAGTGCATGTCTGAATTTATCGAATACAAGACTCATTCTGCTCTGATAGATCTGAAGAAAATGATTATGAACCTGTGTCATAAGATCTCTGAAAATGATATAGCCGTAGGCTTCTTCCTCCTCATGCAGAGGAAGAAAAGTATACATGTGATTCTCACCTTCACCGCTATATCCCGGGATCAGATTCTTTGTGGTAAACAGTTCATCTTCAAATATCTTTCCGTCTTCGCTGGAGTATACAACTTCCATATATTTGTTGTAACCCGAGGATCTGAGCCTGACTGTAGGATCATATATGGAGAGACCGAAATTTGGCTCAAGAAGAACATGGAAGGAGTCCCCTTCATAATCATGATTCTCCTTAAGCAACTTATGAAAATTCTTTTTAAAATCCTGAAAGGTGAGACATGACAGGATAGTCGAGTCAATAAGATTCAGTTTTCTGTTAAAATATGTAGTCTGGGAACGCTTGGTAAAGGTTTCGCGTCCGATGCGTCTTCTCATTTTATCGCTGTTACGGACTTCGTAGCAGTTGCAGCTGTCTCCCGGTATAAACTTGCACGGGATCACTAAAGAATCGGATTTGTCTTTTCCGGAAATGATATCTAGCCATAATTTACCGCAGGCTGCACCCATCTCGGTAAAGCACTGGTCTACGGAAGCTATGGAAGGATCGAATATCTGACTGTCATCCAGATAATCATAACCGGTAACGAGTACATCTTCGGGAACAGAGTACCCGTTTTCTCCGAGAGAAACACAGGTCTGCATGGCCAGACCGTCATTGGCGCATATAAAGACATCCGGAAGAGGTTTACCGGTTTTGCAATAGTTATTGATATAACGTTCTGCTGCGGAGTTTTCCCATTTTGTATAGAAAACATCTTTCAGTTCATCACTCATATTCCTGTCTGCAAGGTAGTCTCTGACAGCTTTAAGCCTGAGTTCGGAGTCAAGAGAATCATCGGTTCCGGCAAGAAAGATGATGCTTTTAACGTTATGTTTTGATTGAAGATGCTCACACATTGACAGTGTTGCCGAATAGTTATCTGAACCGACATAGTAAACACCGGGACGTTTGGCACCCTGCATTATTACGGGAACATCGGCTTTCTTTGCCCGGTCTACCAGATCATCCAAAACATCATTGAAATTAAGTCCGCTTCCGAATATAACAACACCGTCGAAGTTCTCCATATCCGGAAGAGAGAAGATATTCAGCTCACCCTGCTTATTGGAGGCTGAATCTATATATGTCGGGTAGCATAAGAACATAAAAATATCAACAGACATATGTTCAAGTGCTTTATACATTCCGGCGAGAAATTCGGAAAGAATCTCGCCGCACCATCCGGTTGTAAAAACGGCAATCTTTTTCTTCATAAGCGTAACCTTTAAACCTTTGAAAAACCAATACATATTATGTTTCTAAGTATAATATATCGACTTAATCATAATGCAAACTTCGAAAGGATGCAATGTTTTTCCGTCAAGCTGAAAATCTTGTTTTCCTTTATATAAAAATTTTGTTGCAATTATATATAAGCTTTGATACACTGTGAAAGAATTTGAATTTAAGGAGGAGACCAATGAGGAATATTTCTTGCAGATAGTTAATAATTATGCAGCTTGGCATGTCGGCTTGACATGTATTTATTACGTTCTGACTGTAATGCTGCATATGCAAGAAAGAATTTCTATAAGGTTTTCGTTATAATATATCGTATGTGACAAGTGAGGCTTATGCATAATCTTCGAAGAGAGCCGAGCCGGTCAGTGAACGAGTAAATCACCGCAGGAATTTTTTCTTGCGGTATTTTTTCGTTTAGGAGGCGATTACATGTCATTATTACGAGTTTCTGATCTGACCTTCTGTTATGAAGGCAGTTTTGATAATATTTTTGAAAATGTATCTTTTTCGGTGGATACGGACTGGAAGCTGGGCTTTATAGGAAGAAACGGAAAGGGAAAGACCACATTTCTGAATCTTCTTTCGGGAAGATATGATTATCAGGGAAGTATAACATCGGATAAGAGATTCGACTATTTCCCTTATAAGATAGGAAATGCGGATTTGGAGAAAACGGTGGATGAACTGGCAGAGACGTGGAAACCGGGAGTGGAAAGCTGGAGAGTAATCTGTGAATTAAATTCGCTTTCTGCAGATGCCGGGATTCTGTACAGGCCTGTCCGCACGTTGAGTAACGGAGAGAGGACGAAGGCCATGCTGGCGGTCCTTTTCGCGGGTGACAATGAATTCCTGCTTATAGATGAACCGACCAATCACCTTGACCGTAAAGGAAGGGAGATTATAAGGGATTACCTGAAAAGTAAGAAGGGATTCATCCTGGTATCCCATGACAGAGACCTTCTGGATGCGGTTGCGGATCATATGCTGGTGCTTAACAGAGAATCTATAGAAGTTATAACAGGCAACTTCTCCACCTGGCAGGAGAATAAGGAGAGAGCAGATGCTTATGCCCTGGCGGAGAATGAAAAGCATCTGAAGGAGATAGGTAAGCTCAGGGCTTCTGCTGACAGAGCGGTGAGATGGGCCGATAAGAATGAGAATACGAAGATAGGTTTTGACCCGATAAAAGAACATGACAGGAATATATCCACAAGAGCTTATATCGGTGCAAAAACCAAGAAAATGCAGTCCAGAGTTAAGAACTTCGAGAAGAGAATTGACAGAGAGATTGAAGAAAAGGAAGGTCTGCTGAAGGATATTGAAAATATTGATGATCTTAAGCTTATGCCGCTTACACACCATAAGAAATGTCTTGTGGATGTAAGAGATTTTTCCCTAAGATACGGAAGCGGTATATCGGATGATGGTTCAGAACCGGTTATCAAGGATATTACTTTTCAGCTGATGCAGGGAGAAATCCTCTTTCTTAACGGTGATAATGGGTGTGGAAAATCCAGTCTCATTAAGGCTATAATGAAGGAAACGGGAGTCGACCCGGGAGATATATCTGCGATGGTGACAGACGGTAAAATGGAAGTTGCCGCAGGTCTTGTTATATCTTATATTAATCAGGAGACCTCTCATCTTAAGGGAAGCCTGAAGGATTATGCGGAGGCACACAGTCTTGATTACAGCCTGTTCCTTACGCTTCTCAGAAAACTGGATATGAACCGTGTTCAGTTTGAGAAGAATATGGAAGACTATTCCGAGGGGCAGAAGAAGAAAGTGCTCATCGCAGCCAGTCTTCTTACGAAGGCCCATCTGTATATATGGGATGAGCCGCTCAACTATATAGACATTTTCTCGAGAATGCAGATTGAGAAGCTTATAGAGAAATATAAGCCGACCATGATAATGGTTGAACATGACACGAGATTCCGGGAGAAACTCGGAACGAAGATAATTGATTTATAAGTTTACATAATTTCATACGAAGGTTAAAAGTTTATATAGTTTTAAGCAGATTATTAGTTAACATAATTTTGACAGAGGTTATTTACATGAAGAAGATTTACAAAGATTTATTTAAGATAGTTATGCCTGTATCGCTGCAGTATCTTATGATGTCGCTTGTATCGGCATCGGATGCTTTTATGCTGGGCTTCCTGGATCAGGACAGTCTGTCGGCGGTTTCACTTGCGACACAGGTGGCATTTGTATACGGATTGTTTTTCGAGGCATTCCTGTACGGATGCTCCGTGCTTGCGGCGCAGTACTGGGGAAAAGGCGACAAGAAAACAGTGGATGAAGTACTTGCCATAACCATGAGATATACACTTTTCGTGGGACTTATCTTTACACTGGGTACGGTATTCGTGCCGAAAAGCATAATGCACATTTTTACGGATGATGCCCTTCTCATAGATCTGGGAGCGGATTATCTCAGAACGGTTTCGCTTTCCTATTTTATCGGAGGATTTGCACAGGTATACTTCGGCATACTTAAAATCTGCGATAAAGCAAAGCTCAGTACATTAATAGGTTCGCTTTCCGTAATATTCAATATTATATTAAATGCGCTTCTCATATTCGGTCTTGCGGGATTTCCGAAGATGGGAATAAAGGGAGCGGCAGTTGCTACGGTTTTGGCAAGAATATTTGAGACAGCATTTGTCATAATTCTTATATTTATGAAGAAATGCATGCCGCTAAATATTCCTAAGACTCTTATGATCGGAACGGGCGAGAATAAGTTGAGCCGTGAGCTCCATAGGGATTACTGGAAATATACGGTTCCGCTTCTCTTTAACCAGCTCGGATGGGGCGGCGGTGTAACTATGTATTCGGTCATCATGGGACGACTTGGTAGTGATGCAATCGCAGCAAATTCAATAGCAAGTATAGTTCGTGGTATGGTTGCAAGCTTCTGCTGGGGCATAGCTTCGGGTGTATCTATAATCATAGGGCAGATGCTCGGTAGAAATGAACTGAAAGAGGCCAAGAAAGCGGGCGGTAGTTTCGTCAGATTTTCTATCTATATAGGTGCACTTTCGGGACTTATACTTCTTGCAATCACACCGATCCTTCTCAGGTTTGTTACGCTTCAGGGAGATGCACGTTACTATCTTAAAATCATGATGTTTATGGCATCATACTATATAATAGGTAATTCACTTAACTCGACCATCATCGGTGGAATATTCCCGGCAGGCGGTGATACTAAATTCGGTATGTGGTGTGACATCATAACACTTTGGTGCGTTGTAGTTCCTATGGGAATGATAGGTGCGTTCATACTGAAACTTCCTGTACTTGTGGTTGCATTTATCCTGACTCTGGATGAATTCGTTAAGATTCCGGCAGTTTATAAGCACTACGTAAAGTATTCATGGGTAAAAAATATAACAAGAGACATGGCGTGATCTGATACCGCGGTGATCAGCCAAAGAGCAGAGCAGACAGCAAAAAACAGGCAAAAGAGGTTAAATATCTGCTTTTGTTCGAAGAACAAATCTCGTATCTTATAAAAGAAATAAAAAAAGGATGGAAAGATTTATGAATAAGATCAAAGATTTTTTGTTGGAACGCAGAAGACGTATAATGATGTCACTCTTCGGAGTCATCATATGTGCGATAAGTGTCGGAGTATTTAAGCTGGCTGCTCTCGGTGTGGATCCGTTTCAGTCGCTTATGAGCGGACTTGATTCCATTATTCCGATCGATTTCGGAACTCTTTACGTGATAGTAAATGCAACGCTCCTTCTGTTCAGCCTCATAGCGGACAGACATAATATCGGAATTGCTACATTTATCAATCTCTTTCTGCTCGGATATATAACTCAGTTTACTTATGCTCAGCTTCAGAAGCTGATCCCTGATCCGTCTATGCCGGTAAGAGTAATATGCCTTATTATCGGAATCGTCGTAATATGCTTTGGATCATCGCTTTATATGACTGCCGATCTCGGTGTATCGACCTACGATGCAGTAGCGATAGTTATGGCAAACAAATGGAAACTTGGTAAGTTTAAATACATTAGAATAATTACAGATATCATATGCGTGGTTATCGGATGTGCGCTCTTTATGGCTGCGGGAAATCCGGCTTCGAAGATTCCTACGATAGCGGGAGTCGGAACAATCATTACTGCTTTCTTCATGGGACCGCTCATAGATCTTTTTAACGAGAAGATAGCAAAACCGATGCTTAGTAAGAACAAGGCCGTTAGTACCGATGCCAAATAGAAATAAAGGCAAAATGCCGATGTCAAGTAAGAAATAAAAATAAGTTGGTAAGTACGGTATTTTAGTGCTATAATTGTCCTCGGCTATGCCCGGAACAACAGTCCTGTGCATAATATCGTAATGGAGGATAAAGATATGCAGTCAAGAACGCATACTTGCGGAGAATTAAGAAAAGCAAATGCAGGCGAGAAAGTTACCATCGTAGGATGGATGGAGAACGTCAGAGAAGTCGGCGGAAATCTCGCATTTGTTATCATTCGTGATTTTTACGGAACCACACAGGTGGTAGTTGAGACTGAGGAAATGATGGCTGTTATAAAGCCAATCAATAAGGAATCAACAGTTAAGATTACAGGTACGGTTCGTGAAAGAAGTAATATAAATAAGAACAATCCTACAGGAGAAATCGAGATAGTTCCTGAGAGCATCGAGGTTCTCGGAAAGAGCTATCATTCGGAGCTTCCTTTTGAAATCAATCATTCAAGAGAGGCTGATGAGACCTTCCGTCTCAAATATCGTTATCTTGATCTTCGTAATCCTGAGGTTAAGAATAATATCGTACTTCGCTGCAATGTTGTATCGGCGCTCAGATCTGCCATGACAGAGCACGGCTTCCTGGAGATCACAACACCTATTCTTACAGCTTCTTCACCTGAAGGAGCAAGAGATTATCTTGTACCTGCCAGAAAGCATCCGGGCAAGTTCTATGCACTTCCTCAGGCTCCTCAGCAGTTTAAGCAGCTTCTTATGACAGCAGGTTTTGACAGATATTTCCAGATCGCTCCTTGCTTCAGAGATGAAGATGCAAGAGGAGACCGTTCACCGGGAGAGTTCTATCAGATGGATATGGAGATGGCATTTGCTTCCAAGGAAGATGTCTTCGAAGTACTTGAGGATGTACTTCCTCCGATTTTTGCGAAGTACGGAAAGTATAATATTGCTTCAAGTGCTCCGTTCACAAGAATTCCTTATCTTCAGGCTATGGATGAGTTCGGTACCGATAAGCCGGATCTTCGTATAGATCTCAGAGTAACAGATTTAACAGATGAACTTGCAGACTGCGGTTTTGAGCCTTTCAAGGAAAATGTGATCAAGGCCGTTCCTGTATCGGACTGCAAGCTTACAAGAAAGCAGATAGATGCAATATGTGCAAATATTGAAGTTCAGGCAGGCGCAAAGGCATACTGGTTCAAGTGTGATGAGACAGGTGCTATCGCAGGCGGTATCGCTAAGTTTATCAATGCAGATCCTGCCATCGCCGAGGCTGTAACAGAGAAGCTCGGTCTTGCTCCTAACACACTTGTTGTTGTAGGCGCAGGTAAGAAGACTCTCGCACAGAAGATAGCCGGTGTCGCAGTTAAGATGCTCGGTGCAGAGTGTGAAGGTCATATGGATAAGGAAAGATATGAGTTCTGCTGGATAGTAGACTTCCCTATGTATGAAATCGGTGAGGAGTCAGGACTTCTCGAGTTCTGTCATAATCCGTTCTCAATGCCTATCGGTGGTAAGGATATCCTTGAAGCAGCCGAGAAGGGGGAGGTTGATCCGCTCAGCATAATGGCAGATCAGTATGACCTTGTATGTAACGGTATAGAGCTTTCATCCGGAGCCGTAAGAAATCATGACCCTGAAGTTATGGTTAAGGCCTTCGAGATGGTACGTCTCGGTGAAGACGAAGTTAAGGCTAAGTTCCCTGCTATGTACAATGCATTCTCTTACGGAGCACCTCCACATGCAGGTATCGCTCCTGGAGTAGACAGAATGGTAATGCTCCTTGCAGGAGAAGATTCAATCCGTGAGATCATCGCATTCCCTATGAATAAGAATGCACAGGATATCATGATGGATGCACCTTCGGAAGTAGAACAGAAGCAGCTGGATGAACTGCACATAGCAATTGTGAAGGACGAAGCTGAGTAGGAATTAATTTAAAATATTATAACGGACGCCCGGACAGCCGGAAGACGCGTTCCAACCGCCTATAATAGGGCTCTGGAACACGCATCGGCCTGCCCGGGCTGTTTTTAATTTATACCCCAAAGTGACTATTCTGTCACTTTTGCAGTCATCATATTGTAACTTATCTGTGTTATATTGATAGTGTCGACAGATACAGAAATAAATAATTCTATAAAAAGGCGGTATTAAAATGGAAATTTTAAAATGTGAAAACGTTTCAAAGATATATGGTTCGGGTGATACGGAGGTTAGGGCTCTGGATAATGTAAGCTTCTCGGTTGAAAAGGGTGAGTTCGTATCGATCATAGGTCCTTCGGGAAGCGGTAAGTCAACGCTGATTCATATTCTGGGAGGTGTTGATAAACCGACAGAGGGTAAGGTCTTTATAGATGGTACGGATGTGCATGCTTTAAATGAGGATAAGCTTGCAATCTTCAGAAGAAGGCAGATCGGTCTTGTATATCAGTTCTACAACCTGATGCCGGTTCTCAACATAGATGAGAATATAGCGCTTCCTCATCTTCTGGACGGAAGACCTCTTGATAAGGAGAGGCTCGATCAGATAATAGATCACCTGGGACTTACAGACAGAAGACACAATCTTCCGAATCAGCTTTCCGGTGGTCAGCAGCAGAGAGTGTCAATCGGAAGAGCACTTTACAGTCATCCGGCAATCCTTCTTGCAGATGAGCCGACAGGTAATCTGGACAGGAAGACAGGAGAAGAGATAATAGAACTTCTCAAGGAATCAAACAGAGTCAATAAGCAGACACTCATTCTTATAACCCATGATGAGGGAATTGCCATGCAGGCAGATAGAGTCATCGGTATAGAAGACGGCAGGATCGTAAGAAACGAGAAAGTAAGAAATATTGTATAGAGGATACGGAAATGAATAACAAGAAGATTATATTTCAGGTTACAAAAACTTATATGAAAAAGAATAAGAGAAGGACCGTTATTACATTTGCGGGTATTCTCGTAATGGTAATCCTTATGACAGCTGTCTTTATCGGTAAAGATACGGTAATGAACTTTATGCTGAGAACGGTTGAAGAAGAGAAGGGAAAGTGGCATATTCAGGTTTACGGTGTCGGTAAGGAAGAAGCTGAAGAAATCGGAAATCTTGAAGGGGTAGAAAACATGGAGGTTTCAAAACCGCTCGGCTATACGGACTTTAAGGAGAGCGGTAATCCCGATGAAACACCGATGCTGGAGATTAAAGGATACTCAGGGGAGCTCTTTGACATGATGAATATTCGTTTAGTTGAAGGACGTTATCCTGAGAATGATCATGAGATTCTTCTCAGCGAGAGAGCGATTCAGGAAGGCTCGGAGATAAAGGTCGGAGATACCCTGGAGGTAGATACATACAGAAGATATATCCATGCATTTATTAGTGAAAACGAGCAGAAAAAACTCGAGAATGGTGAAGAGATCGGCGGAGTAGGGTTCTTCGGCGGCTTTACTGTCAATCATGGTGACACGGTGGAGGTTCCGGATCATTTCCCGTATTATGAGAATAATGATGTATTTGAGATGGTCCATGAGCCGACAGGCCTGAAGGGAACATATACGGTAGTCGGTATTATGCAGACTCCTTACTATGAGAAAAAAGGACAGGGCGGTTATATAGCCTTAACAAAGACAGGAGCTGAAATTACGGCAGATGAGACGGTAAATGTGGTCCTTACGATCGATCTTTATTCAAAACATAATCCTGCTGATGATATATACAGAATTATTGATAAATACAGAAATCCTGAGGAAAGGGAGGAGCTTCTGGAGAGCGGAGGCAGAATGATACTTGAAGACGGAACACAGATCCCCCTTAAAGAGGATGATGTAGTTGTAAATGATATGCTGCTGACATTTGGCGCAAAAGGATCTGACGGCAGCTTTAACTATCTTATGAAATTCTTTCAGGCATTCTTCATTATCCTTATTACGGCTGCTTCACTGATCCTTATATATAACGTTTTTGCAATATCATATAAGGAAAGAAGCAGATATCTGGGAATGCTTTCATCTGTAGGTGCAACGCGTAAACAGAAAAAATGGAGTGTTTATTATGAAGTTTTCTCACTTCTGATGATCGCTATTCCGGTCGGGATTGCTTTAGGACTGTTAGCAGTAAAGGGTGTCATGCTCCTCCTTTACCCACACTTCAGTTTGATTATTAACAGTATTGCAACTAACGTTATATCGGGAAAAAGCTGTGAGATTCCGTGTACTCTCGTGGTTAATCCGCTAAATATATTCTATGTGATCGTATTTTCAATCCTGGCAGTATATATATCAGCGCTTATTCCGGCAAGAAAGATCAGTAAAGTAGGACCTATCGAAAGTATAAGAGGAAATGATACGGGAATAAAGCGTAGACGCGGCGGATATAAGACAAAACTCGGATTTATGAATAAGGGTAAGTCGGAGCAGTTGCTTGCAGCAGTTTCGGTCGGAAGAAACAGGTATTCAACCAGAGGAATCATCAGAAGTATAGTTGCATTTATCACATTAACTCTTATAACAGCATTTGCGGTAAGAAGTTTTGTGGATATCCTGAAGACTAAGACTGAACAGGAAAATATCAGTATGGGGAAGAATTATGAAGGTTACAGCTATATTTATTCCATAGATGATGAAAAGCTTTATTCAGAAGGTCTGACAGATGTTATTACTTCAGACGAAGTTGAAGACTATAAAATAATAGATGCGGTATTTTTTACTTATAACATTTCACTTGATGACTTTTCACAAGAGTTTAAAGACAGTCTTGAAAAGGTTATATCTTCATATTTTCCAAACGGAATACCGGATGGTTATAAAAAATGGTATACGGAACCGGAAGATATATATGATAATCCGTCTGTGAATCTGATAACCATGAGCGAGAAGGAATTTAAAGATGTAGCTGAAAAGGCAGGAATAGATCTTTCGAAATATGATGAATCCGATACGGCCCTTATATATGATACTATTACAGTGTCAACCGATGAGTATAAATTCGGAGACAGCGGAGCGGTAAAGCCCGATTACATGGTATTTCAGGTAAAGAATCCTGTAGATATCACAGAAGGAGAGAAGGTTACACTTCTGGGCGAAACCTATGATGAGGAAACAGACAAGGTCTGTGACTATGAAGTACCGGTTACTTTCGCAGGTTATATAGATGCGGAAGATATAGGAGACTACTTTACTTTAAGAGGAAGTGATGTATGGATCATCATACCGGAGAAGACCAAAGAAAGAATCAACAGTATGGAATCGGGAGCATATCAAAGAGGAATAGATGATAAATATGTTCTCTTCAATGTTAAGAGTGAAGACGCGGGAATAATAGGCAGACTTTCTATGGTTAAGAACGAATACGGCGATAGTGCACTTCATCCGGCAGCTTTGATAACCGGTTTTACGGATTTTAAAACAGCTATAACAAGTATAGTAAAGATAATAGCGGTAAGCTTTACAATCCTCATCGCGATCATCTGCATACTTAACCTTTATAACTCGGTAATGGGAAGAAAACTATCGAGACATCAGGAGCTTTCGGTACTTTTCTCAATGGGAATGACAGCGGCTCAGAAGAGACATATGCTTATCCTCGAAAATGTAAGGCTCATGACGAGAGCATTCATATATTCAGGTGTAATTACAAGCATTTTTGTGGTATTCTTACATAAGGTATTAAGTGACAGATTCGGTAGAATGTACTTTACACTTCCTGTATGGATCATGGCTCTTACAGCGGTAGTCAGCATCGGTGCACTTACCCTCTTTACAGCTATCAGCTACAAAGGAACGGGTAAGACTCAGCTGATCGAAGAAGTTCGTACAGAAGCAGTGTAAGAAGAGGGCAGGATGAAAGTATTTATAGTTGAGGATGATCCGATAATAGTAGAAGGACTGAAGATAGCGCTCACACAGGAGAGTTATGAAGTTGAGTCCTATGGAAATATGACAGATGCAATTAATGCTATAACGGGAGAGGCACACTTTGACGTGTGCCTCCTTGACGTTAATCTTCCGGATGGTGATGGTTATCAGGTATGTAAGGTTATAAGAGAACGTTCAAATGTTCCGATAATCTTCCTTACGGCCTGTGATGATGAGATTCATACGGTTCTCGCTCTTGAGCAGGGAGCGGATGACTATATAGCGAAGCCTTTCCGTATAAGGGAGCTTATAGCAAGGATCAAGGCTGTTATGAGAAGAACCGGAAGAGGAGCGGATCCTGATCAGGGACAGAATACGAAAGATACAGTTACAGATGGTATTAATCACAACGGTCAGTCATCGGAAACAGCCGGGACAGATTCAAATATAATCAAAATAGGTGAGAATGAACTTGATATAAAGAGCGGTAAGGTAAAGCGTGACGGAGAAGAAGTATTCCTGTCGGCAGTAGAGTATAGGCTTCTCCTTACATTTGCCAGGTCCCGCGGACAGCTTCTGACGCGTCAGCAGATTCTTAATGATATGTGGGACAGTGCAGGTGACTTCGTAAATGATAATACGCTTACGGTATATGTAAGACGACTCAGAAAGAAACTTGAACAGGAAGGCGACGAGCCGGTCATTCAGACAGTAAGAGGAATAGGATACAGGATGGACTGAATAATACAGAACCGGAGTGTTAGTTGAAGATATGAAGATTAAGATATTGATAGTCGGACTTGCTACCACTGCATGCCTAATAGTGCATAGACCTATGCTTTGTGTGGTTATACTCGGAGCCGGCATGGCGGGAATGCTTATAGCGGATCTGCTGGAAAAAAGAAAAACAGAGAAGTATATAAAAGAACTTACGGATTATATCACGAAGGTTCAGGACTATGCCGCACTTCCCGAGATAAAGGAAAATAAAGAAGGAAGCCTCGGAATACTCCAGAGCGAGATATATAAGGTGGTTACCATCTTGAGAGAAGAGTATTCTTCCGAGCATAGGCAGAAGAAATATATGTCGGATATGATGTCGGATATATCACATCAGTTTAAGACTCCTCTTACCGCTATATCCCTTATGACGGAACTTCTGATGGAGCCGGGAGTTACGGAAGAGCAGAGGCTGGAATATGCTTCAAAGATAGATTCACAGATAAACAAGATGACTTGGCTTATCAGAAATCTGCTGACTCTCTCGCAGCTTGAGGCGGGAGTTCTGGAAATGAAAAAGGAATCCGTAAATCTCAGAGCCATGATGGATGAGATATCCGAATCACTGGGAGTTATGGCGGAAGTAGCGGAAGTAAGCCTTGAGTGTAATATACCTGAATCAATATCCGTCATGGGAGACAGACATTGGCTCAGGGAAGCGGTATCTAATATAGCGAAGAACTGTATAGAACATACGGGAGCGGGCGGATATGTAAAGATTACGGCTGCCCAGACCAATATATATACGACACTTACCATAGAAGATAACGGCAAGGGAATTGATAAGGAACATCTGCCGCACATTTTCGAAAGATTTTATAAGGCAGGAAATGCGTCCCCTAACAGTGTGGGAATCGGTCTTGCCATGGCAAAGCAGATCATAAACAATCATAACGGAAACATAGAAGTAATGAGTGAAGTAGGACAAGGGACAGAGTTCAAGATTACGTTATATCATTGATGAGAATTATGTAAACTAATAACAGGTTTGTGAATTATGTAAACCGTTAAAAAGGGGATAAAATGAGAAGGGTTCTTGTAGTTGAAGATGACAGTGAGATAAGAAAGCTTTTGAGGGATTATCTTACTGACTATGAATATGATGTGACGGAGGCAAAAGAGGGGAATCAGGCGTCTATGCTGATAGCTTCGGAGTGCTTTGATGTGATACTCATGGATATGATGCTTCCTTTCAGATCCGGAGATGTGCTGATAAGAGAGCTCCGCGGCAGGAAGGATGATCTTAAGGCAGCAAGAACGCCGGTTATCGTTATATCCGCAAAGTCCGGTTCGGAAACGAGGATAGAGACCATCAGGATAGGAGCGGATGACTATATCATAAAGCCTTTTAATCTGGATGAGGTTCTGGTAAGGATAGAAGCGGTTCTCCGAAGAAGTGCGGACGGAGCATATACCGACGGCGCAGACGCGGGAGACGGGGCTGTCAGGGAAGTTCTGTCATACGGAGAGCTTAAGTACAGCGAGGCAGATAATGCAGTCAGTTTTAAGGGAAATCCGATCAAGCTTACAGCGAAAGAGATGCTGCTTCTCGCCGTAATGATGAAGAATCCGCAGAAAACTTTTTCCAAGGCGAATCTCTATGAATCCGTATGGAACGATACATACATTTATGAGGATAATACTATCAATGTCCATATGAGTAATCTTCGTTCGAAACTTAAGAAAGAAACGGGGCAGGATTATATAGAGACTGTCTGGGGAATTGGATATAAACTGAAACAGGATGGTACACATACAGACTGACAGGTGAGAGATTATGATGTATACATTGATCATAGGCGGCCTCACAGCTTTGATAATCGTGCTTCTTATATGGATCATAATAATAAAGAGAAATATATATGAAGCGGCTGAAGAGTTGGCTAAAACCCGGGACGAAGAATATAACAGGCATGTCCGGGTAACGCTTACGGATAAAAGTGTAGAGAAGCTGGCGGCTGAGATAAATAAGAATATAGATTATCAGAAGAGTCTGAAACTTGAGACAGAACAGTCGAGGCAGAGCATAAAGCAGTCTGTATCGGATATAGCCCACGACCTGAGGACACCGCTTACTGTCATTAAGGGTAATCTTCAGATGCTCGAGAAGGAAGAGCTGTCTCCGAAGGCAAGAGAGAATCTCAGGATCAGCGAGCAGAAAGCGGATACACTCAAGGAGATGGTTGATGAATTCTTTGAAATGTCGGTACTTGAGAGTGACTCAAGTTCGGTGATTCTCGAGAAGATCGATATAGTCGGATTCTTAGCTGAGTTTGTTATAGAGAACGAAACGCTTATAAGAGAGAAGGGGCTTACTCCGGAGATCAACTTTCCGGAGAGATCAATATATGTCAAGGCAGACAGAAAAATGCTCGGCAGAGTATTCAGTAATCTTATGACTAATATACTGAAGTATGCCGAAGAAAGCTTCTTTCTTACTGTAGAAGGTGCTGATGAGGGATGCAGTATACTTTTGGGAAATAAGGTCAGAGATCCGGAGGCGATAGATGTGGAGCGTATCTTCGATAGAACTTATAGGGCTGATAAGGCAAGAAGTGTAGGCGGAGCCGGACTCGGTCTGTATATTGCTAAGCTCCTGGTTGAAAAGCAGAAGGGAACTATAGATGCGAGACCGGATGGGGATAATCTGGTATTCTGTGTTAAGTTGACATAATGTGAAGGAGTGGTGCTGAGATAACGGGATTGAAAGCACGTTCATAATTGAAGATAGAATTCAGGGCGTTCACGATTGTCGGCTCAAACAGAGAATTTTGGCTTGAAGAAATCAGGTTGTGTAAGGTTGAAAGATTATATTGAGGGGGATATAAGATGAACTATGAAGCACTCAACAATATAATAAAATCAGAATATAAACTGATACTTATCGCAGGTCTTGTGTTTCTGGGATTACTCCTTTTGGCGACTCTCAATGCTGCTATACCTGATAAGAATGAGGGGTTCGGAAGCTGGAGATTTGCTATAGCTATTATAATGATTCCCGCAATGTATATTGTTCTTGGCGGAGGCATCATACTTTTCTGTGTGGCTAATCCGATCCGTATAATTGTGCAGCATTTTAAGCTGATACAAGAAGTTGAACCGTCAGGTAAGATGGCAGAGTATATAATTCTTATTCTTCTGCCGCTTCTTTCGGTACTCATAATCGTCCTGTTCGGAAAGAAGATTGCGAAGCTTTACAGATATCTGGTTTATAAAGATGGGAAGGATGCATATCCGGCAGATCCCGAAAGATTTATTACACCGGGAAAATTTGTGGAGGAGCTGCGTCAGAGAGGCTTGTATTTTGACGTAGAGAATGAAGCACTTCTTGACAAGCTCAATTCCCCATACCGGGAAGATATAGAAAAGCACGGAAAATCGGAATATTACGAGAAAGCCTCAATTAAGAGACTGGCTTTAGAAGAAGAAATCCGGAAAGGAGTAGATAATGAGAGCCTCAATGACAGAAACTCATACATATGTACTCCGGATGAAGATGTAATAGCACCGGGATATTATTATAATTCCGTACTTATACTTCCAAAGGGAGAAGACAGGCTTCGATATGCACCTGTCGGAAGATATGTATATCAAGAGAATCTGAGGGATATACCCAATCCGTATAAAGATGATTATTATATCGAATGCAAGATATTCTGCATAGACTCGAAGATATATGCACTGATCGGTTTGGGAGTAAGTAAGATCATACACGAGGCGGTAAAAGGGTATAGAAAGCCTTTCTATATAATTCTTGCGGAAGAGGATCATTTAACGACATATTTTAAGGGGAAGTATTATCCATACGGCTCGATATCACATGAGTATCATGAGATGGTGATATATCCAAATGTCTTAGGTGGTTTAAAAAGTGATAGATACCCTGTCAGAAAAGTAGACAGAGTTGATCTGGATGCCATAAACAGATACTGCCAAGAACTGCAGGAAGGAATACTTAAGGATTCGATAGAAGAATATTTAAGACGGATTTAAGATGACATTTTACCTCTTGAAAGATTTGAGTGATAGGATTAACTCAAAAATCGAGAGAGGATATGTCATGAAAAAACACTATGCGATCCTATGGATAATGTTTGCAGCATTTATATTTATCAGATGTACGATGAAGATACCGTATTGGTTAGTTCTGTCTGTGATGGCTGCAGTACTCTCGGTGATCCTTCTGAAAGAAAGTAAACTGCCTTCAAAGAGATATATTGCATTATCTATTATATTATCGGTGATCTCCGCAGTGGCATATCTGGGATATCAGAGAAATCCGTGGATTCTCATATATGGACTGAGAGCCGGAATACCGACTCTTATAACTGCACTCGCCGTATTTTCCGTGATGGAGAGAACCGGCGGTTATTCATTTATATATAATAAGTGTAAACATCCGGTCTTATGGTTCTTTGTATCATCGGTGGGAGTCGGAACGGTTCTGGCTGTTATTAATCTGATGCTTCCGGGCGAAAAGGGAGAAGCGGGATTCTCCTTATGGAAACTGCTTCTGGCTCTGAATCCCGGTATATATGAAGAAATGTCATTAAGAGCGATATATATGGCTTACTGCGTGAAGTTTTTACGTAAAGAAAGCGAGAGCAGAATGAGCTTTTTCGCGATATTTACGATGTACTTTATGATGTTTATACCGCACGCTGCGGTTCATGGATTCGGTTTTTATGAAACTATTACAGTCGGTATTCTTTTCGGACTTCCATTTGCTGTTATGCAGAGAAGAACGGGAATTGCTAGTGCTATGATCGCACATTGGCTGGTAGATGCCGTGAGATTTATCGTGAACGGCATATAGAGGAGTATGGATTTGAAGATTCTTATAGCAGAAGATGAAAAAGATTTAAGAATGCTTTTGAACGATCAGCTGACAAGTGCCGGATATACGGTAATACAGGCTGAAGACGGCAGGCAGGCACTTAGTGCATTTGAAAATGAGAAGCCCGATATGGCTATACTTGATATCATGATGCCGATAATGGATGGACTGTCGGTCTTATCAAAGATAAGAGAGACATCCGAGATGCCGGTTATCATTCTTACCGCAAGAGGAGAAGAGATCGATAAAGTAAGCGGACTGAGGCTCGGAGCGGATGATTATCTGGTTAAACCCTGGAGTATGAATGAACTGCTTGCCCGTATTGAAGTTCAGAAGAGACATCTTAAAACAAATGAGGACAGGGACAGTGTTATCGTATCCGGAAATCTTAAGATGGACTTTGTGAACGGAGTTATCCAAAAGAACGGAGAGCTCGTAAATCTGAAGTCCAAAGAATACTTCATACTTAAGTATTTTGCGGAGAATAAGGGCAGGATAGTTACAAAGAGACAGATATACGAAGCTGTATGGAATGATGAGTATGTGTATGATGATAATACGATAATGGTGCAGATATCGCATCTTCGTTCCAAGATAGATGATGAATCGGAAACTCATATAGAGACACTTATCGGGATAGGGTATAGGTTTACATAATTTCGGAGACTGATATGAATAACAGATATAAAGTAAAAAGTACCCGTATTTATATGCGGCGCAGATTTATTAAGGTTATTCTGGCAACTTTCGGATTTGTGCTTATACCTTTTTTTATTATTGCCATTCTTGAGGCAGGCTATCGGAGGAATAATATCCCCGGACCGGGCGCGGCCGAAAGACTTACTGATTCATATACCGATATAGATGTTTCCGACTATGTAGATGCAGGCGGAAGTGCTATGGTTGTGGACGAAGATCTTAATGTGATAAATCTTGGCGGTCCCGCAATATGTGATAAAAGCTCCTTTGACATGGAAGAGTGGACTGCATTTTTGCATGACACGGGAAAAGCATCTAAGAATAAATATGATGTGGCCTACCATGATGGTGAACATGGTTACTGGCTCGTTCTGTCAAAACCGCAGGCGGTTACATTTTCATTGTCCATCCTTATTAATCCGAAGGCCCCGAATTTCGGTGCGAACATCGGTGTATTCCTTGGGGCATTTTCCTTATATTTTATCATTCTTGCCGTATTTATTTTAGTCTATTCAAAGAATGCCGCTATGAAGATTACAAAATCAATAGAAGATATCTCGGAAAACGCAAAGAATCTCGAAAGAGGGGAATATGATATAGAGGTATCGGAGGGAGAGACGCTCGAGCTGGATATGCTCAGCACATCTATGAGACATCTGGGTGAGGAATTAAAAGAGAAAAGTACAATTCAAAAAAATGAAGAGGAGAAGAGAATGCTTCTCATCTCCGAAATATCACATGATCTGAAAAACCCTCTTGCCGGTGTACAGGGATATAGTGAAATGCTTTTAAGCGGAAATGTGGAGGAGAGTAAGAAACAGGATTATCTCAGGATGATCTATGATAATTCTGTACGCTCCAATAATATACTTCAGTCGCTTTTTACTTATTCGAAGCTGGGAAGCGCAGGCTACGAGATGAGTATGAAACTTACGGATGTTTCGGAATATACGAGACAGATCATAGCTGAATATATACCGAAACTTGAGGAAGCGGGATTTAAATACAGCTTCAGCATTCCGGAAGAGGAAATCTATATTCCGATGAACAGAGATCTGTTCAGGAGAATATATGATAATCTCATCGAAAACTCCGTAAAATATAACGTTAAGGGAACCGAAATAAGAATAGAGATAAGGACTTCGGAGAATACAGGTGAAACAGATAATACAGATAACATTTCTTGTCGCAGACTGTATATAAATGTCTCCGATAACGGAATAGGAATCCCTGAAGATTATATAGACAGTATCTTTATGCCTTTTTACAGGGTGGAAGGTAAGACAGGAAGGGCAGGCAGCGGCGGAAGCGGCCTGGGTCTTGCTATAGTCGAGAAGATAGTGCGGCTTCACGGAGGTACGATAGCCTATATTCCGGGTGAAAAGAACGGATGTAAATTCAGTATGGAATTTTCGCTGAATTAAAGCTATTTCCATATATCTTGAATGATAAAAGTGAGGGGTATGTACATATTGTAATTTTTGTAGGTTGAAATTTTTATATATGTGAGTTTTCTGAGAATGAGATTTAATAAAATAGATGAGATGAATTAGTATAGTTATTCCATTCGTTTTGAATATATATAATCCAATTGAATAAATAACTAATTATGTTAGAATGAGTATATAATTGTGACTTACTAAAGGAATGCATAGATGTTTATTGGAGATTATATATGGAAAAAGTGAGTATTGATCCCAAGAAATATGTTGTATTTGATGTTGAAACGAATGGCCTTAAATCTAAAGAAGATGACCTTATGTCAATATCATTTTTTAAGCCTGATGATGGGAAAACCTATAATCGATTTTTACCTCTTGAATTATCTTGCGTAGTAAAAACGACAAAATACAACGGTATTACAGAGGAAATGTTAAAAGATAAACTTCCATTAACACAAGAAGAGTTTGATGAAGTAATTAAAGAATTCGAACTTGATAAAAGAACAATACTAACATTTTCGGGAAGGAACTTTGATGAAGTATTTTTAAGAGAATACTTACATAGAAAGAAAATTTTGGGCTTTGATAGGTTAAAATTCAAAAATTTAAAAAAACAGATTATAACTTCTCGTTATTCAGGAGGAGAGGCATCAAAAGATAATTTGTGTAAAATGTTTAATATTCCTAAAGTTAGTAAAATTCATACAGGGATTAACGATTGTATTTTAGAGTGGGAACTGTTTAAGAAATTGGGAGAATCATATTATCTTGTAATGGAGGGAATATATAAGTACGATGTGTTCAAGTTAAATCCTGATTATATTATACCTGTAAGTTATTTACAAAAGTATCCCAATCTATCAAAGTTATTAAAAGATAGACAATATGTGGTATGTGAATCAAATGAAATATATAATCTTGAAATAGATGCACATGATTTAGATAAATTTCAAACCAATATAAGTGGAATGACCATTGAGCATTTAATTTATTCGATGCTTAATGTTCAGAAACAGGATTCAAAGCCATTCTTAACAGAGAATAAGCAAAAATTAGAATGGATTGGTGAAATCCCTGATACTTTAGGAACGATTTTTATGGATTTTAATTCTGATGGTACAGTTACTGCTATTGGAGAAGAAAATAAAACAATAGAGAAAGAAATTAACAAAGTTAATAATCATTTAAAGGAGCGAATAGTACCTTTAATAGAATATATTAAAAATGACATTTTTAATATGAAGCCAATAATGTCGCAGGAACTTGTTATAGATAGGGAACAAAACATATTGGCTCTTTGTGATCTATCATCCGAAGATACAGTATTAGAAATAAAGACAAATAATAAGAGAACGGATGAGTATAAAGAGCAAATTTTTTATGAATCAAATGGGAGAAAGTGCTATCATTTGAGTATGGAGTGGAAATATGTTGATGGTATTGTTGAAAGAATAATTTTCCATGTTTTTAATGTTAATGTAGGAATTGGTAATGCACCAGAAAGATGGACAGATGAGTCACGAAAAAGGACATGGGAAAAAACGTCTGAAAGATTACAAGCGAGGATAAAATCAAAAAAAATCAAGATAATAGATTTCGTAGGATCTACTTCACCGATTATCGTAGAGTGTTTGAAATGTGGAAATATATGGAAAACTAGTTATAGTACAATAACAGCGAGTAGCTTTAAATGTAGAGATTGTCATAAAAGGAGAAAGGCTGAAATAGATAGGAAAAGAAGAAGTGAAAAAAAGAAAAACAGTGAGTATATAACAAAACCACATAAATCTTTTAATTCAGATGAAAGGTTAAAAAAAATGGAGAAAAATCTTAATGAAAAAGTTCTTGATATTAGCGGAGGAACAATAGAAGTTTCAAATTATATAGGTGCGAAATATAATGTTACGGCGACGTGCAAGAAATGTATGTACTCTTGGCAAATACGACCAGATCATTTAATAGATCGTTGTTATTGCCGAAAATGTAAGAATAAGGACAGTTCATATCAATAGCGAAGCCAATTAAGATTTCATGTAATCATTGCTGTTAAGATAGTACCTGATTTCTTTTTTTATATACTGGTATTTTCAAAAGTATTATTTTGTGTGATTACGCAACACTAGTGATAAGTATAATATGATTTAGGTATTATTTATTTGCGCATAGACGAAATCTTTATGAGATATATGAAAATAATCGCGTTTATCAGACATAAAGCGTCCGATGTAATAATCGGACGCTTATAAAATGGGTTTTACCTGAGATACAGTTTTTTCCAGAAGTCGATCAGTTCGCGGTAGTCCTTCATAATCTTATCCACATCGATTTTACCGGTGTTCTGCATTTGATACATATAGCCTTCCGAGGCCAGATACATATCCTGATACATGAGACGAAGATCAAGCCCTTCCTTATACACTGACGGATCCAGCGGAGGAAGAGTTTTGTTTGTCGAAAGTGCCGTATAAGGAGCTATTATCTTCTGAATCTCCGACTTAACTTCATCATCTTCTTCATAATAAGCTTTAAGGGAAAAGTTACTCATATCCGGATACTGACGCATAAGGCGAACCTTGGCCTCAAGAGCCTTATACATCATCTCAAAGATATCGGTCTCCTGATAGCAGCCTGACTTTATCAGACAATCTCTTGTCGTATCAGCGGCAGTCTGCATAAGAAAAACATAAAACTCTTTTTTATTCTTGAAGTAGAAGAAGAGCAGCGACTTACTGATATCAGCTTCAAGTGCGATTTCATTCATCGGACTCTTCTTATATGAATTCTGTGAGAATACGCGGTATCCCGCATTCAGTATTCTGTCCTGTTTATCCTGTGGAAGTGCGAAAAATTTATCGTTCATATAAAGTCTCCTTTAGTTGCTCTTCGAATCCTATTCGAGGGAATTATCTTTTGGATAATTACTGCAGATCCTTCCTGGTGTAATGTATATAAGCTGCGATTATTCCGACTACCATGATGATCATTCCCGGAATCACATATTCGGTTTTGATAGCCACATCATTTATTATATCAGAACCTTCGGTATATCCGAAAGGCGTAATATATTTGAGAAACTTTGCATCTTCGGAAATATTTGCAACGATATTCAGGAAATACATAAGACATGCGATTCCGATACCGATTCCCAAACCGTTCTTCCTGAGAAATGCTGATATTCCGAAACATATGCCGGCTATCTCAAACTGCATGAGAAGATAAGCCAGGTGGAGCAGTATAACAGGGGTCCAGTCCACTTCTTCCTTAATGACAAGTACCGAACATGCCGAACATATAAATACGATAACATTAAGTACTAAGATGATAGCGAAAACGCTTATAAGCTTTTCTGTTATGACACGGGTTCTTGATACCGGGTGAGTCATGAGAAATTCGGCCGTTCTGTCTTTTTCTTCCTTCATGAGGATGGCAATGGCTGTTATGGCTGCGAAGAACGCACCGCCGATTCCGAGAATATTTCCTCCTTCAACAGCATAGAAACCTAGGAGAGTACCGAAATTCAACTGGTCCATTCCGAAAGCCTGTGTGAAACTTCCCATGGATGAAAACATATCGTTAACGCTCTCCATCTGAGACTTCATATCAGGATACATCAGAACGCACATGGCGATGAGAAGTCCTATAGATAAGCTCCATATACTTATGGAAAGCTTCTGTGATCTTACTTCCTGCTTAAAGATTGTCATATCTATTCCTTTCTTAGATTTATAATCAAATACTTAAACCGATCGAGTAGGAGGCGGCTTAC
>DEFA01000012.1:0-231 GCA_002350525.1 Lachnospiraceae bacterium UBA2864
GTGGCTCTGGAGGCCGAGGGTTCAAGTCCCTCTACCCACCCTTTTTTAATATATAATATATAATTATAACAAGGCTTCTGGACAGACAGAATGCAAATTGATTTCCTTGGGCTATAGCCAAGCGGTAAGGCACAGGACTTTGACTCCTGCATTCGTTGGTTCGAATCCAACTAGCCCAGTTATATAGCATTTGTGCCACTAGCTCAGTCGGTAGAGCACTTGACTTTTAAT
>DEFA01000012.1:335-4161 GCA_002350525.1 Lachnospiraceae bacterium UBA2864
GCTAGATTTAGGTTCTAGTGGGAACCCCCGTGCAGGTTCAACTCCTGTTATCCGCACATGAAGTTTAAAGGTCATCTGATATTCAGATGGCCTTTTCGATTATATTCCCCATTTTAAGAGTGATTATTGGATTTCTATATATTATAATAAAAGACACCGAAAGACTGTATCGGTGAATGTAACATCCGGTTAGGAAAGAAGTTCTAAGAATTTTCAGATATTTATTTCTGAATAAGGGAGGGGATTTCATGCCAAGAAGTGCAAATCAGAAACTCAAGCTTTTATATCTTGAAAAAATATTCAAGGAAAAAACCGATGATGATCATTACCTCACGATGCCGCAGATTATAAGTGAATTAAACAGATACGGCATTGAAGCCAACAGAAAGAGTGTTTATACGGATATCGATGCTCTGCAGGGATATGGACTTGATATCATTCAGTCACGTGAAGGGGCTCTTACATATTATCATCTCGGAAGCAGGGAATTCGAGATCGCTGAGTTAAAGTTTTTGGTAGATGCCATTCAGGCTTCAAAATTCATATCAGAAAAAAAGACAAGAGAGCTTATCAAAAAGCTGGAAAGTTCGATAAGTACTTATGATGCGACTCTCCTGAACAGAGAAGTTACGGTTTCGGATCGTGTCAAGAACATGAATGAAAGTATCTATTACACGATAGATGAGGTATATCATGGAATGGCAGAGGATAAGTGTATCCGATTCAGATATTTCAGCTGGAATATAAAGGGAGAAGAGGAATATAGAAGAGATGGGGCTTTTTATGTAGTTGCACCGTGGGCACTTCATTTTGACGACGAAAGATATTATCTTGTCGGTTATGATCTTGAAAAAGAAGATATCAGACATTTCCGCGTAGATAAGATGAGAAATGTTGAAATAACTGATATTAAACGTAAGGGCGCATCTGAATTTAAAAAGACAAATAAGTCCAAATATTCACAGCAATATTTCCGAATGTTCGGCGGTAAGATAGAGAGAGTTGTTCTGAAATGCAAAAATGAGATGGCTAATATCATTATTGATCAGTTTGGAAAAGATGTTTTAATGATACCTGAGAAAGATGGTTTTTTTACGGTTAAAGTTGATGTTGCCGTAAGCGAACAGTTTTTCGGCTGGGTATTTGCCCTTGGTGGAAATGTAAAAATATCAGGACCGGAAAATGTGAAAGAGGCTATGGAGACGGCTTTAAAGAAATGTTATACGGATTGAAAAAATATACGGAATGACAGCATGTGCGGATTGACGGAATGTTCGGAGATATTTATCTGATACGCTTATCATCGTTTTTATTGTATATTAAATTGATTTATTGTATTATATAACTCGTGTGTTTTTACAGATCAACAAGTATTGATTTTTTTGAAGGGAATGAGAAATGAGCGAGGCATTAATTGAATTAAAGGGACTTACCAAAAACTTCGAGGATCAGCAGGTTCTTAAAGGAATAGATCTGACAATCCATAAAAATGAATTTCTGACATTGCTCGGGCCATCAGGCTGTGGCAAGACGACTACGCTTAGGATTATAGCGGGTTTTGAAGATCCGTCTGGTGGAGAGGTTCTTTTTGACGGAGTTGATATAACGAAGATACCATCTTATAAACGTGAAGTAAATACTGTATTCCAGAAGTATGCCCTTTTTCCGTTCCTTAATGTCTACGATAATGTTGCGTTTGGCCTTAAGATCAAGAAGATGGATAAAACAATTATAGAACATAAGGTTATGAATATTCTTGAGCTTGTCGGACTTTCGGGATTCGAGAAAAGAGATGTCGAGAGCCTTTCCGGTGGTCAGCAGCAAAGAGTTGCCATAGCAAGAGCTCTTGTTAACGAACCTAAGGTTCTTCTTCTCGATGAGCCTCTCGGAGCGCTTGATGCAAAACTCAGAAAGAGCATGCAGGCCGAACTTAAGAAGATACAGAGAGAAGTAGGAATTACATTTATCTTTGTAACACATGATCAGGAAGAAGCACTTTCTATGTCCGATACCGTAGTTGTCATGAATGAAGGTGTTATTCAACAGGTCGGTTCACCTGAAGATATATATAATGAACCCGAAAACAGATTTGTAGCCAGCTTTATAGGCGAATCTAATATAATTGAAGCCGTAATGAAGAAGGATCTTCTTGTAAACTTCGATGGATATGATTTCGAGTGTGTAGATAAAGGTTTCAAAAAAGATGAGGATGTTGAGGTTGTTATAAGACCGGAAGATATCGATATTGTAAAGCCTAAGGATGCAAAGCTTACCGGTACGGTCAAGTCAATCGTCTTCAAGGGTGTTCATCATGAAATCGTTGTTGAAACCGAAAACAGAGATTATCTGATTCACACAACCGATTACTTTAAACCGGGACTTAATGTAGGACTTAAATTCGGACCGGATGATATCCATGTTATGTACCGTATGGACTGGGATTAAGAGTCTGTAGGTATAAAGGAGTTTTTTACAAATGAGACATTTTTCAAAGCTTGTAAGACCTTATATAATATGGTCGTTACTTATCATAATGGTACCGCTCATTTTGATAATCCTGTATTCAGTTACAACAGGTGGAAATGAACTGGTAAATATCAAATTCACTCTTGAAAACTTTAAGAAGATAGGCGAGCCGATTTATCTTGACGTTTTGAAAAAGTCATTTAAGCTCGGCTTTGCTTCTGTTTTGATATGTCTTGTAGTAGGATATATTCTTGCGTATTTTATTACAAGATTCAGTGATAATATGCAGGATCTTCTGATCCTTTTCGTAACTATTCCGATGTGGATCAATACACTTCTCAGAACCTATGCGTGGATCAGCCTGTTATCGGATAACGGTCTTATCAATTCCTTCCTTGGGCTGTTCGGACTGGATGCGGTATCTTTCATGTATACCGATTTTGCTGTACTTATGGGACTTGTAAGCGATGTACTTCCGTTTATGGTCATTCCTATCCATACATCTATCAGGAAGATCGATCCTTCGCTTATAGAGGCGTCCCACGATCTCGGAGCCAACAGATTCCAGACTTTTATAAGGGTTATTCTTAAGATGTCGATTCCGGGAGTTATTAACGGAGTCATGATGACATTTCTTCTTTCGATATCCACCTTCGTTATTCCGAAGCTTCTCGGAGGCGGACAGTATATGCTTATAGGTAACCTTATCGAGAATCAGTTCATTTCTGTAGGCAACTGGAACTTCGGAAGTGCACTTTCCATTATTCTTACGGTTATTATTCTTATAGGCCTTACGCTTATGAAGAAGTTTGATAAAGAAGAGAAGGAGGAAGCAGAATGAAATCCTCCCGCAAAGCTAAGGCAATATATATTATCTATATAATAAGTGTATTTGTGTTCTTCTATCTTCCGATCATTTTTGTCGGCTTGAATTACGTTGAACATAAAAGAGCATATAATGCAGCTCAAGCATATCTGGCGCAGTTTGCTCCTAATATGGCGGTGCAGGCAACCACTGAAAATCAACCCTGACACAGCTAAATCAAGTAATATCAAAACACCACGAATACACACCCTGTACCACCTGTACGTTTCCGTACAGATGGTACAGGTTTTTTATTCTGCTACCCCACATTTATTCTTGCAGTTTCTATACAAAATATTCATTCAGTGCAGCCAGCTGTGATGATGCCTGTAATTGTATCGCAAAGCTGCTTGAAGCAAGCAAATTGGAATTATGAGCAAGACCATGAGCACGACGAGAGTTCGGATCTTTTTCCACAAAGAAAAGGTCCCGAAAGCGGCTTAATACTAAGTAGCAATAAAAAGCTTTAAAAAGATATTAGCGGAGAATTTCGCA
>DEFA01000024.1:0-38573 GCA_002350525.1 Lachnospiraceae bacterium UBA2864
AATGTAACTCTTGATGAGGCAGTAACAACAGGTGTATCAGAAGTAAAAGACGGCGTAATCGTAGTAAAGGATGAGCCGGAAAAGATTGAAGATGTAACAGTAAAGATCAGCAAGGTAGCACTTGGTGGTGAAGAGCTTGAGGGAGCTTCAATCATAATCAGAGATTCAAAGGATGAAGTAGTTGATGAGTGGACATCAACAAAGAATGTTCATGAGACAGTTCTTAAGCCTGGTACATATACTCTTAATGAGGAAGCAGCACCTGAAGGTTATGACAAGGTTGAAACTACAATAGAATTTGAAGTAGATGCTGAAGGAAAAGTAACAGTAACTAAGGCAGATACAACAGGTCTTGTAAAGGTAAATGATGAAGGAGTAATAGTAGTAGCAAATGCTCCGACACAGCCGGATGAGACTACAGTAAAGATCAGTAAGGTAGATGCAGGCACAGGTGATGAAATTCCTGGAGCTAAGATGCAGCTTACAGATTCAGATGACAATGTAGTTGCAGATTGGGAGTCAACAGACAAGCCTCATGAAGTAACACTTAAGCCCGGAACATATACAATTCATGAAGAAGCAGCACCTAAGGGATATGATGTTGTAAAGACAGACATAACCTTTACAGTGGATGCTGATGGAAAGGTAACACTTGATAGTGCAGTAACAACAGGTGTATCTGAAGTAGTAGACGGTGTAATTGTTGTTAAGGATGAGCCTCTTAATACCGTAAAGGTAAGTAAGGTTGATGCAGGTACCGGAGAAGAGCTCGAAGGCGCTAAGATAGTACTTAAGGATTCAGAAGGTAATGAGGTTGATACATGGATTTCAGAGAAGAAGCCTCATGAAGTAGAGCTTATTCCTGGTACATACACAATTATCGAGGATACAGCACCGGAAGGCTACGACACCGTTCATTCTGAAATAACCTTTACAGTAGATTCAGATGGAAATGTAACACTTAATGACGCTGTAACAACAGGAGTTTCAGAGGTAAACGAAGACGGAGTTCTTCTGGTAAAGGATGAACCGCTTAAGGGTTCAATCGTGATCACAAAGAGCTTCGATGGAAACAATGTAACAGAAGAAGAGAAGGAAGGCGGACTTCAGTTCCAGGTAACAACTACAGTTGATAACAAGACTGTATGGCTTGACTCAGAAGGAAATCTTTCGGAAACAGAAGTTACACTTACACTTGCTAACGACTTCACATATGATGAAGCAGGCAATACATGGACAAAGACCTTTGATAATGTCCCGATAGGTAAGTACACGGTTGAAGAAACAAATACAACCATAGAGGGATATAACTTCAAGGGAAGCACGTTCAATGGTGTAGAGAAAGCGAACAACAAGGTTGAGATAACAGTTGAGGCTGATGAGGAATCAAAGGTTGAGATTGTTGATGCTTATGAACAGGTAGCAAGCCTTACGGTTAAGAAGGCTGTTACAGATGAAGCAGCAGCTGCAGCAGCTGATAAGACCTACAGAATTGCTCTTAAGAATTCAGCAGGTAAGTACTTCAACGGAACAGAATTTACAGACAGCGAGAAGTACTTCGAAATATCAATAGCTGAGCCTTATACATTTGAAAATCTTCCGGTTGATCAGACATATACAGTTGTGGAAGATCTCGGAGATGATAATGCAAAGGTAGAGCTTACAGGATTTGCATTCGAAGGATATGAAGTAGCGGATGTAGAACTTGGTAAGGATGATGCAACAGTTACAATAACAAACAAGTATACAAGAGATAAGGGTGACCTTGTTATCACTAAACTTGTTAAGGGACCTGTAACTGAGGAAGAGTTTAACGGAGCTCTTACATTTACGGTAGTGGATGCAAAGGGTAACGAGATTAATGTAACCAAGAATGACGGAACGACTGGTTCAAGTAAGAATATGACTATAAAGGATTATTTCGAACTTGTATCCGGTGAGAACGGAGAGTTTACATATAAGCTCACCATTAAAGATGTTCCGACAGGAAAATACACAGTAACAGAGACCAATTCAACCTTTGACGGATACGAGCTTGTCAGCAAGCACGGTGGCGGAAGCGTAAATGTTGTAAAGGGAGAAGAGGCAATCAGTAACTTTGTTGATGAATATCAGCCTTCGACGGGAACTCTTGAGATAGTTAAGGATTTCAAGAATGCACCTACGAATCTCGAAGCATCACAGATGGTATTTGAAATATCGGGACCGGCTCATTTCAACAACGGAGAGAATCTGATAGTAACATATGCAGATTTTACAGACGGTAAGTATGTGATCGAAAATGCACCTATCGGCAGATACACAGTAACAGAGACAGCTCAGGAAGATGCCAAGGTGGATGGAAGTGATAAGTATACATTCAGTAAAGAAGCAAGTACATTAACAGGAAGCAGAGAAGTTCTTAAGGGAGCTACAGCAACTGTTACACTTAAGAATGTATATGAAAAGAACGAGATACTCGGATCACTTACTGTTAATAAGACTGTATCAATGAATGACGGTTCTCCTGTTCCTGAAGAAACATTTGTTTCCGATAAGGTATTTAACATAACTGTTCAGAATACTGATACAGGACTTTATGTAGCAGGAGACGGTGAGTACAGCGAGTCACCTGTAGAACATCAGATTTCAGGCGGACAGGCAGTTGTATTCAATAACCTTAAGCTTGGTAATTATACAGTAAGCGAAGATGTTGCGGATGCAACAAAGGTTGATTACAGAGTTATCTACGATGGTTCAGAGAGTGTGCCTGAAGCAACAGCTGCTCTTACGGCAGATTCAAAGAATGCAAATGTATCTATAAGCAATGTTTACAGACATTATGAACCTGAAGAAATAGTTGATTATCCTGTATTCTTCAGTAAGGAAGATTCACTCAGCGGAGCAGAAGTTCCGGGAGCAACAATCGAGCTTTACAAGGGAGAATCTGCTACAGGAACACCTTATAAGACATGGGTATCTTCACTCACATCTCATGTAGAGAATCTTGAAGAAGGTAAATACACATTTAAGGAAACAGTAGCACCTGAGGGATATGATATTGTAACTACAGAGATTAAGTTTGAGGTTATGAAGGATGACTCTGAAAAGGGTTATTCGGTATCACTCATTGATCTTTCGGATGAAGTATTAAAAGCTGCTAAGCAGAGAGATGACGGAACACTGGTACTTAAGAATGATCCGATGCTTGGTCTGCTGAAGGTTGTTAAGGTAGTTAAGACAGATACAGGTAATATACCGGTAGTTGACGGATTCCATGTAACTATCCAGAATCTGAAGAACGGTCTGTATGTACAGAATACAGATGGTGTCCTGGGTAGTGCAGCTAAGGATATTCTTATACCGATAGGCGAAGACGGAGTCGGTTCTGTTGAGGTTAAGGGTCTCAGACCTGCTACATATCTTGTGGTAGAGAAGGATGCCGATGCTAAGAATGTAGCCGGATTCATCTATGATGCAAACGGAAGTATATCTGAAGTTAATGGTCTGATCGAGTTAGACAAAAGTGAAGTTACGGTTACACTTGAGAATGACTATGTGGAAGATGTCGGAACACTTGAAGTGACCAAGACTGTTACGGGAGACGCACCGGCTGACAAGACCGAGTTCAAGGTAACAGTAAAGAATGCTGATGACAAGTATCTTACGGCAGACGGAAAGGTAAGCGATGAGAAAGCTGTTCTTACCGTAAAGGCAGGAGAGAAGCTTACTTTCAACAATATTCCGAGTGGTAAATATACCGTTGAAGAAGATGTAGAGGATGCCGAGAATGTTGTCGGTTATAAGTATAATTCGGAAGCTTCGGTAGTAGCAAAGGATGCTACAGTTACACATGATAAGACAGCAACAGTTGAACTTATAAATGATTACACAGAGACATCAACAGGATTTATCGAAGTACACGTTACGGAAGAAAAATCAGGAAAAGATGTTCATGATGCAACAGTAGTAGTTACAAATAAGAAGACCGGCGAGGAGTTTACTTATAAGACCGATAAGGAAGGTAAGATTGTCGATGAAGATGGCAAGACACCTGAGGTACCTTCAGGAGAATATACTGTAACTATTAAGGATGTTCCTAAGGGATATGACATCAGTACCGGTGAAAAGGGTGATGTGACAGTACCTAAGAATGAGACAGGTAAGCATGAAGCAGTTATAAAGACTGAGCGTGGCGGTATAGTAATTACTGTTTACGATGAGGAAACAGGAAATGTAGTACCAAATGCGGAAGTTACGATCACAACACCTGACGGAAATACCAAGACATTTATAACTGATTCTGAAGGACAGGTTAAGGAATACAGCAAGACGGATGAATACGGAAACTATACTCAGGAGCCGGGAACATTCACCTATGTTGTAACCAAGGTGCCTACAGGATACAAAGTAACAACAGGCGAGTCACAGACAGGAGTGGTAGAAGCTGGTAAACTTACAGAACTTGAAGCACGTATTTCTCCAAAAACAGGTGGACTTGATATTCAGGTACTTGATGAGAAGACACTTGAGCCGGTTGTGAATGCGGTTGTAGAGATTAAAACACCTGACGGAGCGAAAGTTGAGATCACCACAGATCAGAACGGTATGATCAACAAGTTCGTTGAAAAAGATAAGAACGGTAATTATACAGCTAAGGTTGGCGAATATGATATTACCGTTATAAAGGTTCCTGAAGGATATTCTGTAACAACAGGTCAGACAAAGACAGAAACGGTTGTTGAAGGTGAAGTTAAGCATCATGTTGCTAAGATAGCTACAGCTAAAAACAGTACTGATACCGATACAACTAACAAGAATAACACTAATAAGGATACCAACAAGAATAACAACACAACCGTAAATAATAATAAGAATTCTACAAAGAAGACTGATACAAATGCTAAGACAGGTGATGCTACGGAAGTAGCAGGAATCATAGCACTTATGCTTGTATCACTCGCAGCAGTAGTTGAAATAATCAGACGTAAGAAGGAAGATGAGGAATAATCCGAAACTGACTGATTACAGATAGGCAAAAGATTTATAGTGCAGTGTGATATATGTCACACTGCACTATTTTTATTCTTTGCGAAAATACATTATTGAATTAAACGAATTAAATATATTATAATATCCATTGGCTCATTTTAATTACAAGACCTCTGAAATAAAGAATTTGGGATAAAATATATGGACAATCACGATAGAAGAAATAAAATTCTTAAAGCCATTCAAGATAGCGATTCTCCGGTCAGCGCATCTCGCCTGTCAAAAGAGATGGGAGTGAGCAGACAGATAATAGTAGGAGATGTAGCGCTGCTGCGTGCTGAAGGAAATGATATATTGTCTACGCCAAGGGGATATGTTGCCGCATCAAATGAGAAGTCTGTGACCAGGCGTATAGCGGTAAATCATTCAGCTGAAGAAACGCAGTTAGAGCTTTATACTCTGGTGGATGCGGGCTGTACTGTGGAGGATGTAATTGTTGAGCATCCTATTTATGGACAGTTGATAGGGGGACTTAGAATTTCAAGCAGATACGATGTTGACGAGTTTATAAGAAAGTCGAAAGAGGAAAATGCAACACCGCTTTCAGCTCTTACAGAAGGAATACATTTGCATACTCTGAGTGCAAACTCTGAGGAGCAGATTGATAGAGCAATCGAAAAACTAAAAGAATTAGGGATTCTTTTATAAATCATCTAAATGAATATATTTTTCTTGGTAGTTTTTAATATTGACTTTTTGATGACGTGATACTATAATGTGTCACGTCATTTGTTTTGACAGGTGTCAAGACACCTATTAACCAAACCATAGGTTCTCCCCGTGGTATTACTGAAAAAAAGAGGAAGAAAAATGGAAAAAGAAAAGAAAGTTGAAGAACAAAAGACTGACGTAAAGGTGAAAGAAAAAGGCTTTAAGGCATTTCTGAAGAGAAAGGACATTGAGATATCACTCAAACGTTACGGAATAGATGCCCTTGGTGCTATGGCAAAGGGACTGTTCTGTTCACTCCTGATCGGTACTATTATCGATACGATAGGAAAGCAGTTCGGAATAAGCTTCCTTACAGCAATCGTTGCTACAATCGGTGATAAAGAATATACGGTCGGCGGTATCGCATCTGCTATGAGCGGTCCGGCAATGGCGGCAGCAATTGCTTATGCACTTAAGAGCCCTGAGCTTGTTCTCTTCTCTATGATACCTGTCGGATTTGCGGCAAATGCCCTTGGTGGAGCAGGAGGTCCTCTTGCTGTTCTCTTTATAGCAATCATTGCTTCAGAGATCGGTAAGGCCGTTTCCAAGCAGACTAAGATAGATATACTTGTAACACCGCTTGTTACTATCGGAACAGGAATATTCCTGTCATGGCTTATCGCACCGAAGCTCGGAGCAGCAGCAATGTGGGTGGGTAAGGTTATAATGAAGGCTACGGAGTTACAGCCATTCCTTATGGGAATAGTTGTATCGGTACTTGTAGGTGTAGCTCTTACACTTCCTATATCATCCGCAGCAATCTGTGCGGCATTCGGACTTACGGGACTTGCAGGTGGTGCTGCTGTTGCGGGATGTTCTGCTCAGATGATCGGATTTGCGGTTATCTCATTTAAGGAGAACAAATGGGGCGGACTCGTATCACAGGGTATAGGTACATCTATGCTTCAGATGGGAAATATAGTTAAGAATCCTCGTATATGGATAGCTCCGACACTTGCATCGGCTATAACAGGCCCTCTTGCAACCTGTCTTTTCAAAATGCAGATGAACGGTGCTCCTGTATCATCAGGTATGGGAACTTGTGGTCTTGTAGGCCAGATAGGTGTATATACAGGATGGGTAAATGATGTTGCCGCAGGTACAAAGGCAGCTATTACAGGCTTTGACTGGGCGGGACTTATTCTTATATCATTAGTTCTTCCGGCGGTTCTGTCACTTCTTATTAATTCAGTGCTTAAGAAGATCGGCTGGGTTAAAGAAGGCGATATGAAGCTTGACTAAAAATCCTACAAGAAATAAACAGAGAGTTTAAATCTTAACCTCTTTATCGGACTTGATGTTCCGATAGAGAGGTTTTTTGATGCAATTATGATGCATTTCTATAGTATAAGATACTATGTAAAGATAGGCTTTTTGCAGTGAGGTGAAAGGAGTACTATATGATAGGCAAAAAGATTATATTAGCCGGAATCTGCAGTGCCATGTTGTTGCTTGGCGGATGCGGCAAAACAGATGATAAGATTGAAGAATACGGCGGTGAACAGGTTGAAACGACAGCTGTAACGGAAGGAAGCAGTGAAGCTGCGGGATCGGATATAACAGAGGAGAAAATATCAGGTACAGGAAATGATGAAGTTAATCCGCTTTTAGGCCCGGAAAAGATAGAGTGGCGGGATAAATTCGATGCCGCTGACGGTAAGATACAGGCCGATATATATATTGACTATCAACCGGTTCCGGCAAGCGGGATCCCAATGTATAATTATAAAAATTTAAAGCTGGGAGATGTTAAAGAAGAGGAGATAGTTAAAAAACTTTTCGGTGAGACAGCCACTCAGTATACCGGAACATTTGAAGAAACAGGATCCATGTATAATATGCTGGATGCTTATATGTGCTTCTATTATGTAGCTGTAACACCTATGCCGGATAATGTGGAATTTAAAGCCTGGGTGGATGAGGAAAACTACTTCGTCCATACATATGAGGGCACTTATAGGAATATGGATTGTATGTTAATGGTAGGATATAGTTACGAATATAATTGTTCCTTTTTGGCTATGTATCCTGTAAATGCAGGTGATGCGATAAATCATTCGGAATACACTGTTATGGGAAGACTCACTCCTTCGAGCATGAGCGATTTTGTAAACGGATCTGCAGCAGGTGATGTGGCATCCTCTGAAAACGATACTGAGACAGATGATAAAAACGTGAACAAATGTACAATGGATGATGATGAGCTTCTCGCTACATGCACAAACTTTTTGAAAGAGTATCTTATGATGGACGCCTGTGAAGATGCATTTTCAACAGAAGACCAAGCGTATTCTATGGTTTATGTTGAAGGCGATGAAGTTCAAAAAGGTCCAAGGCAAGATGTGGTTTTCTACACAAGTCCTGAGGATATGTATACTACGGAAGATTCGCTGACGGGAGAACTCAAAGATCCGAATTTTCAGGAGAAGAACGGATATTATGTCGCGCTTTCCAACAATATAGGCGGTATTTTCACTTATGGAGCATCTGCTGCTTCATACAGAGACTATGAATATTATGATATAGCTACCTACAATCAGGGAGGCTTCTATGTTAACGATGACGGAGTTATGGGCTTCATTCTGCTTTTTGACGGATGGCTTACGGAAAAGATTGCGGAAGACTCTTCTATTCTCAGTTTTGAAATGTTGAAAGAAAGCTTTATTAGCGAAGTATCGGAGAATGTCGATCCGTCAAAGCTTGATACAGATAAATTATATTTTAAAAATATGTTTCTTACATATTACGGAATCACCAATCCTGATGATGAGAGCACGGGAACTCTGGTTCCGGCTCTGTGGTTTACCGCGACAGAAGGCACGACTACGAAGATGACTGTTATCATAAATGCCTTGGACGGATCGCTGATAGATATATCGTATTAGGAATCGGAGTTAAGTTCTTCGGATATAGACTCAATGATATTATTTATATCATCCATAGGGACAGAAGAGTAATTAATGAGAAAAGAATGCGTGGTTTCCGATCCGTAATATGACAGCGGCAGCAGGTTGATATTGACTTTTCTCAGACGGGAAGTAACTTCCTCATCGGAAAGCCCGGTCTTAAGATTGATTATAAAATGTAATCCTGCATTTTCCTCCTTGATTTCAGAAATGGAATCAAGGGGGCTTTTTTTTATGGCATCAAGTATGCAGTCGCGCTTTCTTCTATAAGCGGTCCTCATGCGATTAATATGTTTTTCAAAGTATCCTTCGCTTATAAATGCGGCAAGGGTCAGTTGTTCAAAGTTTGATACTGTACACGAATAAAAGCTGAGACGATCGCGGTAACGGGCGACCAACTCATCGGGAAGAACCATATAGCTTATTCTGATAGTGGAAGTAAGACTTTTTGTAAATGTATTCATATATATCACATGACTGCTGTCCATGCCGAAGAGCGGTGGGATAGGACGTCCGGTAAGGCGGAACTCGCTGTCATAGTCATCTTCGATAATATACCTTGGAGTATCGGCTTCCTGAGCCCATTTCAGAAGTTCATACCGCCTTTTGACGGGCATTGTGATCCCAGTAGGAAAATGATGTGAAGGCGTTACATGAACAATATCAGCGTTGCTTCTCCGGAGAATATCAACATTCAGTCCTTTATCATCCACGGGGATATCCACGGACTTAATGCCGACGGTATCCAGTATCATGGAAAGCTTTCTGTATCCGGGTTTTTCTATGGCATAAGTCATCCCGCCGCCGAGAAGCTGCAGAAGGATAGTATACAGATATTCGGTTCCCGCACCGACTATAATATTATCGGGAGATGTATATATTCCGCGGAATTCCTTCAGGTACTCGGCTATGGCCAGACGGAGCTCTATTGTTCCGTTGGACGGAGAATTGGTCATAAGTTTATCTCTGGAATCGGATAATATACGACGTGTAAGCTTTGCCCACGTAGTGAAGGGAAAGCTGTCGGGAGAAGTATTGTTGCTGGAAAAGTCTACCCTGTACGAAGTGCTGTGCCCTGTTCCGCCATAATCCGAATCTGAAGAAGATGACGATAATTGAGTATGAGTGGTCTTATCAGAACTTTCTGTTTCCGGTGCGGGATATTCGCCCGGGAAGATCTCACTTACATAGAATCCTTTTCTCGGCAGAGAATATATAAATCCTTCGGACATCAGCTGGTTATATGCATTTTCCACTGTGATCGTACTTACGGAGAGATTCTTGGCAAAACTTCTCTTTGAAGGAAGTTTATAGTCAGCAGGAAGAGAGCCGGATAAGACATCGTCTCGGATGCATTTATATAAATGCTCATATAGATTATCTGTGATTCCCGTAAATGAATATGTAAGCATAAGAAACCTCCTCAAGGCTGACCATATCAAAAAGTTCAAAACTGGATATTTTCAAAATGTCAATTACGTTTATACTATACACTATAATCTGATTATTGCAAAGGAGTTTTGGGTATTATGAAGAGAATTCTTACTATTCAGGATATTTCATGTTTCGGAAAGTGCTCTCTGACAGTTGCACTTCCTATCATATCGGCTATGGGCGTTGAGACAGTCATACTTCCGACGGCGGTTCTTTCCACACATACATTATTTAAAGATTTTACGGTAAAGGACCTTACGGATCAGCTTATTCCTATTACGGATCATTGGAAGAAGGAAGGTATCAGGTTCGATGCTATATACACCGGGTATCTTGGTTCTGCTGAGGAGATTGAGATAGCGAAGAAGATATTTGATGAATTCGGCGGTGATGACACACTGATCTTTATCGATCCGGTTATGGCAGATAACGGAAAGCTGTATCCTGCATTTGATGAAAACTATGCTAAGTTAAATGCGGGGCTCTGCGGCGCTGCGGATATAATAGTTCCGAATATCACCGAAGCATGCTTCATGACAGATACGGAATATAAGGAAGTTTATGATGAGAGCTATGTAAGGGAGCTTCTCGGTAAGCTGGCCGCTCTGGGAAGTAAGGTAGTTGTTCTTACAGGTGTATCGCTTTCGGAAGGAAAGACGGGCGTATACGGACTTGATACGAGAACAGGCGAATACTTTATATATCAGAATGATCGGGTAGATGCTTCCTATCACGGAACGGGAGATGTATTCTCAAGCGTTACCGTAGGTGCGATAACTCGCGGTCTCAGCATGAAGGATGCATTTAAGCTCGCTGCGGATTATACGGCTGAGACTATTAAGGTTACGGAAGAGAATCCGGAGAATCCTTGGTACGGAGTTGACTTCGAAGCAACTATTCCGAGCCTTGTAACGGAGCTTGGAAAGGCAGTATAAAAACAGAAATCATAAATCCTACTGTCTAAGTAGAAAATATAAATCCTACTTGTCTGAAAAAGAGTTTAATAGTAGAATAGGAATGACCCCGACAGTCGGTGTGCTGTTGGGGTTTTCTTGATAAAGTGACATAAGGTTTACCGGAGGAACATACATTTCCGGTAAAAATTGAAAGATGAGGGAATATTATGGAAAAGATATCTGAAAATATTGCAGCTATTGCGGATGCCATAACAAGTGATTATGATAAGGGACGTCCTATAGATAAGATGGATATGTTCAGCCAGCCGGACAGTAAGGCTATAGTTAACCTGATTGAAAAGCTGCTCAGAATAGTTTTTCCGGGATACTATGTTGACAGAGATCATAAGATATATAACATTAAGACTACCATTGCGGCAGTTACAGAGGATGTGGCATATAATCTTAATAAGCAGATAGCACTGGCACTTCGTTATGACAGTGCGTTTGCAAATGCACATCAGGAGACTATAGCTGATGCGGCAGAAGATATAACCGTAAAATTCATGAATAAGATTCCTCTGGTAAGAGAGTATCTTGATACGGATATAGAAGCATTGTTTGAAGGAGATCCGGCAGCAGAGAGTAAGGAATCCATCATAATATGCTACCCGGGACTGTATGCGATCGCAGTTCAGAGATTTGCTCATGTACTGTACCAGTTAAATGTTCCGATGATTCCTCGAATCATGACGGAACATGCTCACGGAATAACGGGAATAGATATTAACCCGGGTGCTACGATAGGAAAGTACTTCTTCATCGATCACGGAACAGGTATCGTTGTAGGAGAAACAACGGAGATAGGAGAGCATGTAAAGCTGTATCAGGGCGTTACACTCGGTGCTCTTTCCACACGTGCGGGACGCGGACTTATGGATAAGAAGCGTCATCCTACCATTGAAGATAATGTTACGATATATTCGGGAGCATCCATCCTCGGCGGAGATACGGTAATAGGACACGACTCGGTTATCGGAGGTAACGTATTCCTTACCAAGAGTATCCCGGCAAATACAAAGGTAAATGTACAGAATCAGGAGCTCCGCTTCGACGGCGGTAAAGTAACGGAAGTAAGCACCATGGAAGACGACAACGCATGGTTTTACGTAATATGATGCAACAGTGTCAAAAAACACACGCTTTAACGCTTGCGTTATAAAGCGTGTGTTTTAATGACACGCAAGATCATGAGGATGGAGAAATTTGCGAAAGCAAATTGCGAGAATCCGAATGATCTTAGGATTGCGAGAGATGCGAAGCAGCGGAGCAATCCGAGTTGCATCATGAAGAGAAGGAAGAGGAATTCATAATTTGCGAAAGCAAATTGCGAGAATCCGAATGATCTTAGGATTGCGAGATAGAAAGGATATAAAATGGCCGAACAGTTATATACAATCCCGGTAAACGATGCATTTGCAACGGAATGCGAATGCCCTCTGTGTCTTATGTGGAAGGATCTTGAGAAGAGTGCCATAGAGTTTACGATGGGTCCGAGCTACATGGAAGACGATAACAGGGAAGTTACGGATAAACTGGGTTTCTGTGCGAGACATATGGAGATAATGTACAGGAACAAGAACAAGCTTGGTCTTGCACTTATGCTTAAGACGCATACAGATAAGACTATCAGAGAGATGAAGGCGATTGCTGCGGGTGAGAAGCCGAAGGCAGCGGGATTTTTCTCAAAGAAGACAGATAAGGCTCCTATGATAGAATATATTGAAAAGCTCGAATCTACATGCTTTGTATGCGGAAGGATACAGCCGGTTTTTGACAGATATATAGATACTATTTTCCATATGTGGAAGAAGGATAAGGATTTTGTCGAGAAGTTCAGAAGCTGCAAGGGCTTTTGCACAAAGCATTACGGAATCCTGTACGAAGCCGGAGCATCAAAGCTGAATCAGACTCAGTATGATGAATTTCTGGCTATCCTTAATAAAGTATATTTTGACAATATGGACAGACTGAATGCAGACATGTCCTGGTTTATAGATAAGCATGATTATCGTAATAAGACCGCTGACTGGGGTACATCCCGTGACAGCCTCCAGAGAGCTCTCATAAAAGTTGGAAGTACGATAATAGAAGAGGATTCTTGAGATTCCCCGAAAAAAAGATAAATATAAGATAATCTTCCATGACAAGATATTAATGGTTAATATCCGTTAATATCTTGTTTTATTTACAACAGGTTTTTGTTATAATCAAAATAGGGTTTTGAACGTCGCAATTCTTTAGGTTTTCTTGAATGGGAGGCTGGCAGGAGTATGAGAAACGTTTCGGAAAATAGGAGAAGGGCACATATCATCGCGGTATGTCTTATTGGTATCGTTCTTAATATGATCGGTGCCGAGTTTGTAAAGCTTTTAAACCTTCCTATTTATCTTGATACTGTCGGCACACTGATCATTTCTGTGATGAGCGGATATCTTCCGGGAATCGTAGTCGGTCTTTTTACAAATCTTTTAAAATCTATCCAAGATTCATCAGCGATATATTATGCATTTATAAATGTACTTGTAGCGGTTATAGCTTCGCATTTTACTATGAGAGGTAAGATCAGAAAACCTCTGTATATAATTCTTATGACCGTTATTATAGCTCTTATCGGAGGTTTTCACGAAGGGCTTCTCGCATGGGTAAGAGAAGAATTTACCGCTGATATGTCTGTTTCGAAGACCATATGGGGATTTGTGGTTAATGATTTTGCAGATAAGATGGTATCTGTAATAATCCTGGAGCTTCTGCTCGTATTTCTGCCTGTGAAGATCCGGGAACTGCTTAAGGTGGATGGCTGGCAGCAGACACCGCTTACACCGGAAGAGATCAAGGCTGCAAAGAAAACTAATAACAGAATAGTATCGCTCAGAACAAAGATTCTTGCACTTATAATTGCAGCCTGTGTAACCATAGGCCTTATAGCCATGGTGATAAGCGTAGTGCTTTACAGACAGTATACGATAGACGAGCATTTTGTGCTTGCGGATAGTATAGCGACCCTGGTAGTCGAACGCATTGACGGAAACAAGGTGAATGATTTTATAGAGAAGGGTGAAGATGCAGAAGGATATAAAGAAGTTGAAAATCTTCTGTATCAGATCAGAGAAAGCTCCAAAGATATAGAATACATATATGTATATAAGATATTGGAAGACGGATGTCACGTGGTGTTTGATCTGGATACCGAAGACCTGCCGGGAAGCGAACCGGGAGAAATTGTTCCTTTCGATGCTTCATTTTCTGAAGAGATTCCGGAGCTGCTGGAAGGAAAGGAAATCGAGCCAAAGATTTCGGATGATACATATGGATGGCTTATTACGGTTTATAAACCTGTTTATGACCAAAACGGCGTATGTCAGTGTTATGCGGCGGTTGATATATCCATGGATGTTATAAAAAACAACGAGCTTACATTTCTTGTAAAAATGCTTTCTCTGTTCTTGGGATTTATAATATTTGTAATTGCCATGGGATTATGGATATCGGAGTACAATATCGTACTTCCGGTTAATACTATGGCTATAAGTGCCAGCGCATTTGCATTTGATAACGAAGAAACTCTTGAAGAAAATGTTGAACAGATCAAGAAGCTGAATATTCATACCGGTGATGAGATTGAGAATATGTATCAGGCTTTCACAAAGACAACCGAGAACAGCGTGAATTACATGAATGATATTCAGAATAAGACCGAGATGATAGCGAACATGCAGGATGCGCTTATCATGGTACTTGCGGATATGGTTGAGAGCCGTGATGAGAACACGGGAGATCATGTTAAGAAGACTGCGGCTTATACAAGGATAATTATGGATAAGCTTCGTGAGATCGGGATATATACCGATCAACTTACGGACCAATTTGTATCTGATGTTGAGCGGTCAGCACCGCTTCACGATATCGGAAAGATATCCATATCCGATACGATACTTAACAAACCCGGAAAGCTTACTGATGAAGAATTCGAGATAATGAAAACGCATACTATTTCGGGGGCGGCGATCATAGATCAGGCCATAGAGAAACTGCCTGAATCGGGTTATCTGGAGGAAGCAAAGAATATAGCACTTTATCATCACGAAAAATGGAACGGTCGGGGATATCCGTACGGACTATCGGGCGAAGACATACCGCTCTCCGCAAGAATCATGGCAGTAGCGGATGTTTTCGATGCACTTGTATCGGAAAGATGTTATAAGAAGGCTTTTTCCTTTGATGAGGCGATGGATATAATTAAGAAAGATGCCGGTTCGCATTTCGATCCGAAGGTCGCGGAAGCCTTTCTTCAGTCAAGAGAAAGAGTAAGTGAAGTGATGGAGAGAATCTCCGTAGAGATATCGAATAAAAAGAAATAACAGGACTTTGGAGCAGCGATAAGCTGCTCCTTTTATATTATATATTTCAGAGTATTTGCATTTTGGATTCTATATTTTAGACTATTTACATTTTTGATACATCTATAATTTATAGTGTTTCACAGATAGAGATAACAAAGTTAAATGATGTATGTTTTTCATTCGGAGGATAACTTAAATGAAGCGATTTAACAGATTAACCGGTTCCGTGCTTATAGGGGCGATGATGCTTGGAGTGGCGGGCTGTGGAAAGCAGAATCTTGATACGATAGATGATTATGGTTCGACTTCGGGAGGGACAGTATTTTCTGAAGAAGGAAGTACAGTAACGGTCGGTGATGGAGATTTGGGTGAGTCTATCGCGGAGTTGGGGGCAGAACCTGCAACAGATGAATTTGGACAAATATACTTTGATGAATGTGTCGATGAATTTCAGGTCGGAAGTGCAAAGGTGACTCGGGACATTAAGGATTACGGCTGGAGTCAGATGGAAATGCCGGTGTTTACAGCGGAAAGAGTAACAGCAGAGACTTTCGATGCGGATGGGTATGCGAAAAAACTCTTTGGAAATACGGCAAAAAAGCTTTCCGAAAAACCGAGACCGACTGAAAATTACAGGAAATGGTATGAGTATGGATTTGAGGGGACATTAGAGTATTCCGATGAAGAATATTGGAAGATGATAGATGAGGCAGAAGATATATGGTATGCATATGAGGGATTATTTGAGGGAAAAGAATACTATCTGCTTGCAACCTTTGAAAGCGAAACATATATGGCATCTCTCAAGATGTTTCCAAAAGATGCGGGAAGTATAATTGGGGAAACAGCTCTTCCGTATATGACGAGATATGATCCTGCATATTTTGAAATGCCGGATGTCAACTCCGGAGGATCATATGTCATGTTGCCGGACAGAATAGGCTATGTTCAGGAAAACGGAGAGTTGATCATGGCAACCTCAGGAGAACTGCAGGAATCTGAAATACCGCAGGAATTAAACAAAAAGTCCAATCGATGCACTCTTTCGGATTCACAGTTGGAAAATCGTGCCAGAGACCTTTTTGAAGGAACACTTGGAATAAATATAAGTCAGTTTCCTGTTGATGTAAACTGCAGCGATCAGTATATGATAAATATGATTGAAGAATCTGCTAATAATACAGCTTCTGAAGAAGCAGAAGGTGGAGAATATCTGACTGAAGACGCTAAGGTCGAACTGGTATTTACGGAACGGAATAATTTTCCGAATATTAATTATGATACGGCAGTTGTTGATGGTTACTCCGTAGAGATTATTCCTGCCATAAACAATCTTTCTCTGCCGCATGCATTCAGCGACTATGGAAACAGCATGGGTCATATTGATATAGCAGAGGAGGGGATAGTCGGATTTGAGTATAGTTGGAGATACGAGTTTAAAGAAACATTGGAAAATGATTCGGTTCTTCTGGATTTTAAAGGTGTTATGGCATGTATGAAACGTGCTTTGGAAGAGGGCGAAGAATTCGCAAATCTTGGAGTGACCGGTATGGCTTTCGATGATATGTATTACACTTATAGTCCGATTTTTTCGGCTGAGGATTTTAATAAGGTGACTTTTGTACCGGCGGTAAATTTTATGGGAATAAATAATGGTATCAGCAATTACGGATTAACACTTAATGCGATTGACGGAAGTGTTATATCGGAAGGGAAAGCGTTAGAATTTTAATGTGCATGATAAGGTTAAATGCATTGAAGATGTGAGATAAATTATGTGATAGGAACAGGAGGGAATGATGTGAGGAGATTTCTAAGTATTATGCTGTCTGCTGCCATGGTCATATCATTCTATGGATGCGGAAACAAAGAAAGTAAGCCCATAGTGGATGAATACGGCGGTGAGATGGGGGAGACAGCTGTAACGGAATATCCGGGAGCTGTGGCAGTTAATTCCGGAGAAGAAAAATCTGATATGGCCAAAAGACTTGGAGTAGAGAAACTGGAATATACTGACAGCTTTGATGTAAGCGGATTACCTGTGAGTATACATCTGGATGCACCGCTTCCGGAGGTAGGTGTTCTTCCGAGTTATAAAATCTCGGATATGACAGAAGCCCGTATAGATGAGGCGAAAATTGCAAGTAAGGTTTTCGAAGACGGATGGCGAGCACTGACCGGAGAAGAATTGTTTCGTATAGAAATGAGCGAGTTTTCCGATGAACAGATAGAGGATCTGCTTGCCGGGAAAGTGATAGAACAGTATGAAGGAGATAAACTTGTCGGGACGGTTCAGCTTCCGCAGGATTATAATCCTTCGGATTCGGGACATATGTATATCGGAAAATGCGGTGGAACAGACTGTATGCTTAGTTTTTCCTATTTTGATGGTGTATGCATCCGTCTTGAACCGGTAAATCCCGGAGATTTCATCAAAGAGGGCAGCCTAAATTACATGAATGTATATGACCCGGCTTATTTTGATATACCGGATGGTTTCTGGACCAAGGAAGGAATATATGTTTCAAATTATAATCTGAATATAGGGTTTGATGAAAATGGAAATGTATTAACAATCTCATCGGAAAATGCAATGGATTATGATATTGCGCATAATATGAGTGATAAACCAAACAGGTGTCGGAAGAGTGATGACGAGCTTATGAACGAAGCAGAGCACTTCTTGGACAAAGCTTTGGGAATCACTATGCCGGAAGGTACACTCACATTTTACGGAAATCTGTTTGCCGGAGAAAATATTGATTATGAGAAGTCAGGTATCGAAAAAAAGAAATATAAAAAAGAACTGGTATTTACGACAACGGATACATATCCGGTAATAGATTTCAATACATCCGTAAGAGACGGATATGAGATTGCGATAGATAATACTATAGCGGGAATTGAGCCTTATCTGGGACGACCGTATCAATATGAAGAGGTGATGAATACGGGAGCTATCGATATAACAGAAGAGGGAGTGATAGGTTTTAACTATAACTGGAAGTATTGTTTTGAAGAGGAATTATCTCATGACAGTGAACTTCTGAAGTTTGAAAAAGTGATGGAATGTTTTGAAGAAGGGCTTAAAGATAATGTCATGATGAGTGATTATGTGTCAGCGAAGCTGTCTTTTAATGATATATATCTTACATATGTTGTGGTAGACGGTTCGGGAGAAAAGGCTTATGTTCCGGCCTGGTCATTTGTAGGATATAGTAACGGGACACCTAAATTACTGGTTTATATAAATGCACTCGACGGAAGTTTTGTGAGTGCGGAAAAACCGGATGTAAGATAACCCGGATTATTTTGTAAAATCATACTCAATGGCATTTGGGTCCAGATGAGTTCCACCTTCTGTAATATAATATGTTTTTTCTTCTGTGCCGTCGTATTTTGTGAAGGTCACCTTCCAGAATATGGCGGCATAAGTTTTGAATGTTGTATCTACGGCCTTGTATGGAGTGGCATACCATGAGTACCATTTTTGATAATAAGAGGTGACAGAATAATCATAAGTAGTCGCTATCTCGTATTCGGTAAAATTGCATTCACTTGGCTGGGCAGGCGAGATTATGCTGTCCCAGGTTCCGTATATAAGAGACAGACACTGGCCTTCCGTAAGCTGACGGGAGGCATTTTTTACGATGGCTTCAGAAGGACCTGAATAGTAATCGGTGGGAACAGGAGTTACTATACCTTCTCTGGCATAAGCCTGAGTAGAGAGTATATGTCCGGGCACTATAAGAGCACCGGCAATCACAGCACCTGTAACAGCCAGAAGCAGAGTGGATATGATAATGCTTCTTACAGACATTTTTCCTTTTTTCAGAGTTTTCTTTTTCATAAATTATCCCGATTCCTGTAATTAACTTTTCGATTCCTGCAATAAAAGAAGAGGTCTATTCCTCGATTCTGAGCTTTACCGTAATTCTTGTTCCTTCGCCCTGTTTACTGGTCAGGTTGAGGTCGGCATCATGTCTCTTTAAGATTATAGAGACAAGGGACATTCCGAGACCGGCACCTCCGGCGGCTCGCGTTCTTGATTTATCAACCATAAAGAATTCATCGAAGATTTTCTTCTGATTTTCTTCGGATATTCCGATACCATGATCCTGTACTGTGAATTCATACAGTCCGTCAACCACTTTTCCCGTGAATTCAATTGAGTCTCCTGATTTGGATGCTTTACGGGCATTGTCTAACAGGTTGATGAATACGGTTTTGAGAAGCTCAGGGTCACCCATAAGGATTGCCGGCTCAAAGTCGGTTTCAAGTTTTATGCCGGATTTCTCGAGAAGAGGAGTGATACTGGTGATGATACTGTTGGCGAGAACATTTGCAGGTATCTGTCTTATATCTATTGGATGATCCTTAAGATACAATAGGTCAAAGAGCTTCATAGACATGGACTCGAGGCGCTTTCCTTCCGAGAAGATATAGTTAAGCGCATCCTGCTGTTCTTCTCTGGAAAGATCAACGGATCGGAGAGTATCAGCATAGCCTATGATACTTGTCATAGGAGTTTTTATCTCATGGGTGAAGTCCGCTACGAACTGTTCCCTGCGGTGAATCATATCATTTAATTCTTCTACACGGGCTTCAACCGAATCAGCCATGGAGTTAAATCTGTTGGACAGATGTCCGACTTCATCTCCGGTCTTTATACTCGATCTTACTGAGTAATCTCCTTCGGCGAAAGAATCCGTGGTATCACTCAGTTTTTCAAGAGGCCGTGTAAGAAGACGGCTGAATATATAGAGCAGAAGAGCTGCGGAAGATATGATGATAATGGTTATTCTTCTGTAGTCCGTGATGCTTTTGTCAAGAAGAGACTTAAGCTCGGTTATATCTCTTCTGGTGATAATGTTGAGATTCTTTTCATTTATGGAACTGAAGGAAGTTACGTAAAGGAAAATGTTTTCGGCTTCCTCTTTGATAAGATAGTTCTTACGTGTTTCATCCGAAAATTTGAAAAGCTCTTCGGGGACAGCGACGTCGGGATCGGAGACAACGTGATTTCCGGAGAAGGCTCCTTCGCTTACATAGATATATTTATCGGCATAACGTATAAGAAGTGCTTCCTCACCTGAAACCATTCCGCTATATACCTGATCGCATATTGATGGAAGCATGGTATTGATTACCTGCTTACGGTTTATGACATCGAGCAGTGAATATTCGATGGAGGATTGAACCAGATTATTTTCCGTAACGGCGGATTTAATCTCGGAATTGATCGCAAGGTTATAACTTCTCTCCATAAGAAGATAGCCCACTATCCCCAGAGTGAGCGAGAGAAGAATAATATTAATGATTATAACCTTGTATCTGAATTTCATAGTTTGATTCCGATGTGTAATTTATTGTGGGATGATTTAATCTATAAGTCTGTAACCTGTATTGTAAACCGACTTCAGAGTATCTTTCAGTCCGAGCTTACGGCGAAGTCTCTGAACATGAAGATCCAGAGTTCTTGTATCGCCCATCCAGTCTGTTTCCCATATGCTTTCATAGAGACGGTCACGATAAAGCGTGATATTTATATTTCTGATAAACATTACAAGAAGATCGAATTCCTTAGGAGTCAGTACAACCGGATTTCCGTCAAGAGTAACGGTTCTGTTGTCGATATCCGCTTCGATATTCTTATAATGCAGCTTGGAATCAGCTTTGTTATAACGGCGCATAACTATATTGATCCTTGCCAGAAGTTCGACTATCTCAAAAGGCTTTATAAGATAATCTTCGGCACCCGATGTGAGTCCGCGCATTCTGTCATCAAGGGACGCTTTGGCGGTTATAAAGATAACAGGGATACCCATAGGACGGATATATTCCATCAGTTCATAGCCGTTGATCTCCGGAAGCATTATGTCCAGGAGAATCAGATCAAATGTATGGTCAACCAGTATGTCAGCCGCTGATTTACCGTCATAAAGGGCGGTGCAGTCATAGCCGGCTTTTTTCAGGTTAAGACATATCAGGTTTGATATCGGTCGTTCGTCTTCCACAACAAGTACTTTAAGCATTTCTTACGCCTCCACATTGAAAAATCATGCTTTTTGCACTTCTATGATTGTATCATAAAACTTAAATGCATCTCAATTGTATCTTATATATATATTTATTCATATAATTTTAAGAAAAGATACATTTTGATGTTTTTTGATACAATTTTGATGCAATTTGATGGCATACTACGAGAGGATAAAAACTTGGGATAGCAGGGGCTATTGATTATGAAAAAGAATTGTTTTAGAAAAATTAATATGTTATGTACAGCAGCCGTTATGATAGGCTCTCTTTCGGGTTGTGGGGGACCATCGGAGGATCCGCTGGTTGAGGCAATCGAACCTACATATATTATTGCGGATGCTGAAACCATAGAAGTTCAGAGAGGAAATATAAAGCCGATCTACGATTCGCGTCTTGAACTTCTGAATTATGACAAGAAGTCATACAGATATTCTCAGGCACAGTACACGGAACTGGTCCAGAATTATAAGCTTGAAGTGGATAAGGTAAATGTTAAGGTCGGACAGCGTGTTAATCCCGGAGATATTATGGTTACATTTCACTCGGAGGTCCTTGATAAAGAGATAGAAGATAACCAGGAGAAGATAACGGAAGCAGGACTTGAGATAGAGCATCTTCAGAGACTTCGAAATATAGATCCCGAAACTGATTATTCCGAAGATATAGCAAAGCTTAACAGAGATATCAACGCATGTAAGATGCATATATCGGATATCCAGAGTTCATATGACAAGATGAATCTTGTTGCTACGGACAGCGGAACAGTAAGCTTTGTGAATTCTATAGTAACCAACGGTTATGTGGTTCCGGATAAGGACCTGATAAATGTAGTATCGGATGATGGTTACTATGTCGTAGATGAATCGGATATATATGATTTTAAACCGGGTCAGACCTTCACGGCAGAAACGGGAACAAGTACCTGTGAGGTAGAGGTTGCCGAACCGCCTGAAGGAGCTATGAGCGGAAAGGTATATTTTAAACCGAAGGCGGCTGAGGGACAGCTGCTTGATAAGACACTTTATCTTAAGTTTGAACTTCCGGAACTTAACGATGTTGTGTATGTAAACAAGTATGCGGTAGTTGATAAAGACGGTACGTATTTTGTATATATTTTAGGCGATCAGGGCCTTTTCAGTGTTGAGGAGGTTAAGATCGGTGAATCGGTTGAGAACGATATTATTATTAAGGAGGGGCTAGAAGGCGGTGAAATTGTTCAGGTTTTCTAAAAACAGCAAAAAACGCAGATTAGCGGCGATGCTCGCAACCTGCCTCTTCATAACATCCCTTTCCGGATGCGGGAAACAGGCGGAGCCGGTTCCCGAACTTATGGAACCACTCGCGGCGACTGAGGTTTACCGACCTGTTGTCAGAGGAAGTATAGGCGATATCTATATTCTTAACGGAATCATAGTTCCCGAGAAATATCCCGTATACACAGATAAACAGATAGAAATAGCCAGTATAAATGTAACTCCCGGCGATTACGTTAATCAGGGTGATGTAATAGCAACCGGAAATACCAAAAACTATGACAGACAGTTATCCGATTTAAACAGTCAGCTTAATCTTCTCAGACTTGAAAGATCGACAAGCGAGAAAATCTCTATAAAGAATGAAGAAAAGCTGAATTATAAGAAATGTGCTGCCGAAGCAGTCGGTTATGATGAGGAAGCTGCTGAATATGCAAAGGCTATTTTGATCGAGAGAGAGAACAGAAGATTTAATCTTGCAACTCTGGATGCCCAGATCAGACAGATTAATGAGCAGATGGTTGATATCGGTGATGATAAGAATGAGCTTGTATTTACAGCACCTCATAGCGGATACATTTCTTTTGTGAAGGATCTGTCAGATACAAACAGTGTTGAGGGCAGCGAAAATATAGCTGTTGTAGCGGATTATGACAATCTTCATATTGAAGTTCCTTCAGTTCCGTACAATAAGTACTTATTCAGAAACTACGAAGAAAAGTACACTATTCAGAATGGTGAAAAGTTCGTATTAACAGAATATGAGTATGACCCGAAAGAACTGGGATATGCAGATACACTCTTGGTATATCCGCCTATAAGATTCAATCTTGGCGGAATAAAAGGTGAGATGGGATCAATGGTTCCTCTTTATTTTAAACGATTCAGTCACTCGGATGTCCTTATGGTAGGAAAAGATTCTATCTATTTGGATAATGAAATCTACTATGTTTACGTTAAGGGCGAAGACGGGCAGAGAGAAAAGAGACAGGTAGAGATAGGAGCCACGGACAGTCTCAACTACGAGATCAAATCGGGACTCAAAGAAGGGGAACTGGTATTTTACGAGAATATGGCTCCGCTTCCGGCAAATTATACTGAACATGAAATTGTCCTTGGCGATTATGAAGAGGTTTTTGAATCTGATACAGCAAAGAATATGCTTACGAATGCGGATATCTATATTTCCGAATGTAAAGGTATGATAAAGGACCTTGCCTTTGTAAGCAGCGGTGTTGATATCGGTGAAGGTCAGGAACTTATCAGGATAGGAACTGATCCGCAGTCCGGTAAAATCGCGGATCTCAAGAATCAGCTGGCAGATCTCAGCGCCGGCTATAATAACACAGTCAAAGCATACGACGAGCAGGAAAAGGCAGATAAGGAAGCAATTGAGGCAGCTAAAACTTTTGAACTTCCGGAAGAGCCGAAATTAGAAGACGTATTAAAAAAATACGGAATTATGGAAGATCCGTCGAAAGAGACAAAAGACACTCTTGGAAACTCAAACACAGGAAGTACTGAAAACACTGCAGCTAATCAGGGAGAACAGAACAATCAGGGTGAAAAGAATACTTCCGGCGTAAAAAATACTCAGGGTGAAAAGAATTCTCCGGAAGCAGTGAATCTTCCTGAAAAAGAAGGAAAAGAGCCTGAGAAAAGTGATGAAGATCAGGCACCGGAAGCTGTTATAGTGCAGCAGGACGTTTCGGATGATCCGGGAACGAACGAAGAAACACCTGACACAACACAGAATCCGGAGAAAACACCTGAAACAACACAGAATTCGGAGAAAACGCCCGAAACGACGCAGGATCCGGGAAAAACACCTGAAACAACTTCAGTACCTGAAACGGGGCAGGATCCGGGAACTGAACAGCCGACTGAACCGGCTAAACCTACCGATCCTAATCAGCCATCCGTTCTGGATCCAAATACCGATACGGAACAGAAGAACGATCCGGAAAAGGATCCTGAAGGAGAAGAAGAGCCTGATGAAGTCCTGGAACAAGCCATGGCTGAGTATGAGGCTTTAAAGAAAGAATATACGGATCTTGTAAGAGACAGCATGTATGTTACGGAAATCATGGAAGCAGACCTTGAAATCATATCCCTAAACAGAACACTGCAGTCAAAGAAATATGAGGTTCGGAAAAGTAATATCAATGAAGAATTGAGTGAATATCAGACAGCCGGTTCCGGTGTTGATGTAGTTTATACCGGAAGAAACGCCGGAAAATCCGGAAAGGTAAATCTGTCTACCAATACATCTGTTGAGAAAGGCCAGTATCTGTTTACTGTCATGACAGAAGGTACAAAGCTTTTAAAAGTAGTCATGAAGAAAGAGACAGATCCTTCGAAGCCGGAAGGCGGAGTTGCCAAGATAGGTCAGAAGGTCGAGGTATCTATCAACGGACAGGTTTATTACGGAAAATGTGTTGGTGAAAACGGTAATTGTGAAAATACAAACGGCATATATCTTTTCAGTCGAAACGGAGCGGAACATCTGACAACATCAAAGCCTTATGCAGAAGGCGGACCGGCTCAGTTTTTCATAAAGATGGATGACGAAAAAGTTTATGATATGATTCCGGATAGCCCGGCAGAAGCAGATCAGACCAAGCTTAATGTCCAGTTCAGAGGAAGTGAGATCCACGGTGCGACTGTCGTGCCTGTAAAGGGACTCTATAACGAGAAGGATCAGGCAAATGCTGCAGCCGGAACAGGAGACAGGTACTATGTTTGGAAGATAACCGATCAGGGCCTTGTTAAGCAGTATGTGGTACTGTATGAAACAAAGGTTATTTCAGAGAATAAACTGGTGCTTTCAGGATTATCCGAAGGCGACAAGATAGCGATTGAGGGGAAGTAAGACGTGCTAAGATTTATTTTTACTAAAATAAGAAATAAATACAGGCTGTATATAGCGCTTATAGTCGGTGTCATATCGATGATAGCGGTCTGTAGTGTAATAATGCTTCTTCGAAGGGGTTCTATTGACAGACTTATACAGAGTGAATTTGTAGATTATTATAATACCAAAGAAATATATCCGATGGCACTTCACAGAGAAGGCAAAGTTGATATGTCTGAACTCGAAGGTAAACCTTATGATATAGCATTATCGGATATGCAGAGTTTTGAGAATTCCTGGGATAAATATCTTCAGCTTCCTGAACTTAATACGGAGAAGATCATCTATATTAAAGGTAAGATGGGCTCCTTTAAGTATAGACCGAGAGACAGTTATTTCGATATAGGATTTATAGATGACGGAACCGGAATGACGGGTGAGCATTTTGATATAATTGCCGGAGTTGGTTTTGACCAGGCTCCCGAATTACCGGAGAATCATTACCCTTGTCTTGTAAGCCGATATGCGGTTGAGTCATGTAATCTGGTAGTCGGTGAAGAGATTACCATGTCAGAACTCGGAGAAAATGATGAATCGATAGTATATCATGTTATCGGTATCGTCGGATCCGGAAAGTATGATGACTACTTCTGGCAGAAAGATATCAACAAAACAGGTCTTATCATATATGTTCAGCCGGATACCATTAACAAAATGGCTGAAACAAATAACAGTAAGCATGTATATTATGACATTTTTAAAATGTATGATTACAGAAAGATCAATCTTGACAATGCTGAGCAGATTGAAAGCTATCTGAATCAGTTTAAACAGAGAGACGCAAATCTTTCTGAACCGGTATCGGGTCTGCTTCAGACAGCACTCAGAAAAAGTGTTTCGGTGAAGGCTGTTCTTTATGCGATAGCGGTACCGCTTCTCATGCTGGTTGTTATCTTCATAGGAATGATTGCAGTCAGGATAATAGACTCGGAGCAGGGCGAGATAGCCATGCTTCATTCGAGAGGTGTCACCAGAGGCAAGATAATACTTATATATACCGTACAGTCGCTCATTATAGCTGTGGCTGCGTTAGTTCCGGGCGTTTTTCTGGGATTCCTGATAGGAAAGATTACGGCGTCGGTTAACGGATTCCTTACATTTGAGGACTCTATAGCAAGAGGATACAATCTGAATCCGGAGATGCTTATAGTATCCGTTGTGGCTGCACTTATATGTGCTATCATTATGCTTCTTCCGGTTATTCCGAGATCGAAGAATACTGTTGTGGAAAACAAGAGTAAGAGACATCTCAGCGGAACACCGCTTTGGGAGAGATATTTTATAGATATTGTTCTGCTAGGCATATCCATTTATCTTCTTTACGGATATATCAAGCAGCAGGATATTCTCAGAATGGCTGTACTTTCGGGACAGGGAATCGATCCGATGATATTCCTTGATTCAACACTTTTCCTTATATCCTGTGGACTCCTTATCCTGAGACTTGTATCGTATCTTGTAAGACTTATATTCAGGATTGGAAAAAACAAGTTCAGCCCGGCTGTATATGCTTCTTTTATGCAGATAATCAGAACAAGAAGAGGTTCGGGTACTATATCGGTATTCCTGGTTCTTACTATTGCCATGAGTATCTTTGATGCAAATATGGCACGTACCATAAATGCAAACCAGGAAGCCAGAATAAACTATAATCTCGGAGCTGATGTTGTTGTAGATGAGAGATGGGAGATAAGAACCCTGTCGAGAGATACTCCGAAGAAGTGGAAAGCTTATGAACCCGATTTCGGCATTTACAATGAACTTGTCAAGGATGGGCTGGCTGATTCCGTTGCCAGGGTTATGATAGACAGCAATGCCAAGATATATCTTAACAATAAGGAAACCGAAGTTGGTTTTGTTATCGGTGTAAATACAAAGGAACTTGGATATACCGGAGAACTTCAGGACGGACTGAATGATAAGCATTGGTTTAATTATCTGAATGAATTGTCACAGAATTCCAAGGGAGTGATCATATCGGATAATCTGGCGAAGAAATACGACCTTCATGTAGGAGATAAGATTAATTATTCCAGATTTTCGCCGGTTGAACCTGATATCGAATATGGTATGACAACGGGAATCATAACAGGCATTATGACAGCATTTCCGGGCTACCAGGCATTTAAATATAGCTATAATGACTCGAATAAACTGGTCGAGCAGGAAAGATTCCTGATAGTAGCAAATATCTCGACGGTAACCACTGCATTTGACAAGAGACCGTATCAGGTATGGATTAAGACGAATCATTCTGAGGAAGAGATAGAAGAAGCTCTTCTTGAGAAGACGGCAAATACAAAACGAAGCTTCAGAAGTATTACCAGTACCAAGGGTGAAGTGGCTAAAATGCAGGCGACATCCCTTATAAAGATCACTAACGGACTCTTTACACTGGACTTCCTTATAGCTCTTATCCTGTGTGTTATCGGTTATCTGATCCACTGGATAACATCTATCAGAGACAGAGAACTGCTCTTTGGTATATACCGTGCGATGGGTATATCCATGGGTGAGATCAACAGGATGCTTTCTCTTGAACAGATGTTCATGTCACTCGGCCCTGTACTTGCGGGTGTGGGAGCGGGAACGCTGGCAACTATCCTGTTCTCGAAGGTGTTCGCGGTAGTATATCTTCCGGAGAAACATCCGATCAAACTTATGACCTATATCTCGGGAATGGATATGATAAGGCTTGGTATTATCGTCGGAGCGGCAATTATAATTTGCTTCATAATCATAAGAAGTATCATAAAGAGACTTAAGATTACAGAAGCTCTTAAACTTGGAGAAGATTAAAGTATGAGTGAGACAATACTGCGTACAAGCGGACTCGTGAGAAGGTTCCCGGTCGGTTCCGGAGACGAGATCACGGTTCTGAATAATATTAATATTGAGATACCGAAGGGAAAGCTGATCATCATAAAGGGCCGTTCCGGATCCGGTAAGACTACGCTTCTCAATATCCTTAGTGCACTTGATACGGCAACGGAAGGAGAAGTGGTACTGAAGACCAAGACGGATGACGGCGAAGAAGAGGAAAATGTATATTCCAGACTTTCGGACAGAGCCAGAGACAGGCTCAGAAGATATCATATGGGCTTCGTATTCCAGTCAGTAGCTCTTGTACCGATCATGACAGCTTACGAGAATGTTGATTTTGGACTGAGAACCGCCGGTTATAGGGGCAGCAGAAGGGAACGAATCATAGAATCACTTTCTTCCGTGGGTCTCGAAGAGAGAATGAAACATATGCCGGCACAGCTGTCCGGTGGTGAGCAGCAGAGAGTGGCTATCGCAAGGGCGATGGCACACAGACCTGAGATAATCTTTGCGGATGAACCAACGGGAGCACTGGATACTCAGGCAGGTCTTACGGTTACACAGCTGTTCAAGAATCTGGCAGAGACAGAGAACATTACAGTTGTAATGACTACGCATGACCCCGGACTTATGGAACTTGGTGATGTCGTATTTGAAATAGAAGATGGACAGATCGGATAAGAGGACTTATTATGATTGATGAAGAGATTAAGGTAGTAGACGAAGAAAGCAGTGCAGCTGTCGCGGAAACAGCAGAAGCAGCAAAAGAAGTTGCTGAAGAAGGCAGTGATGTGCTTATCGACTGTGAAAGTCTCGTAAAGATATATAAGACGGAAGATCTTGAAGTAATGGCTCTTCAGGGTTTGGATCTTACGATTAAGAAAGGTGAACTGCTTGCCATTATCGGTAAGTCGGGAAGCGGAAAGTCTACACTTCTTAATATTATCGGAGGTCTTGAGAGACAGAGTGCGGGTAAGATCACATTTGACGGAACAAGTCTTGCGGACCTTACGGAACGCGAGATGATGGACTACAGAGAGAAGAAAGTCGGCTTCGTATGGCAGAAGAGTGCAGAGAATCTGCTTCCGTATCTTACGGCGGTTCAGAATGTGGAAATGCCGCTTATGTTTGCCAAGATGACCAAGAAGGAAAAGCATGAGAAGGCGATGGACATGCTGAGACAGGTGGGAATGGAGCATAGAGCCAATTCCTATCCGAAGATGCTGTCCGGTGGTGAGCAGCAGAGAGTTGCTATTGCGCTTTCTCTGATGAACGATCCTGCAATCCTTCTTGCGGATGAGCCTACGGGAGCTGTTGATTCTAAAACCTCGAATATGATCCAGGATCTATTCCGTAAGCTGAACCGTGAGAAAGGTGTTACGGTTATCATTGTTACTCATGATATAAGCCTTGCCAACAAGGTTGACCGAGTTGTTATGATTGCCGATGGCAAGATAAGCAGTGAGAGAGTTATAAAGGAAGCTTATAAGAAGAGAATAGACGAGATGGCCGACAGAAGTGTTGAAGATCTGGCACGGGAAGGCTTTGCCGAAGGCGAAGAGGGAGATGAGCCGCATGTTGATGATACTCACGAGGAGTATGTGGTTCTCGACAGAGCCGGACGACTCAGACTGTCGCCTGAGCTGAGAGAACAGGCGGGTATCGATACCAGCCGTGTTAAGATAGAACTTGTAGACGGTAAGATTGTTATATCCCAGGAAGGGGAATAAATGCCCGGAGTAGGGCGGGTGCTGTATAATGCTCTGAAAGGAGGCTTCGTATGTTTGGATTCGGTAAAAAGAGAGACAGAGAGCTGGATGAGATCATCAGTCAGATTAAAGTTGATCTTAGCAATAACTATAAGGATAATGCTGTGGAGAATATACGAAAGCTCCGCCAGCTGCTTGATCTGAGGAGCCTGGACGGCGCTCTCAGGCTCGACCTTATGGATGAGTACAGAAAGACATTAGAGGGCTTTGAAGAGGACGTAAGGAACTTTAAAAGGACATATTAAGACAAGGTAATATTAGTGAAGGTTTTGCCGCGCCATGGTCAGGGGGACTGTGGTGCGGTATTTTTTGGATGAAATCTTATGAATTTTGAAATTTCAGAAAATTTTTGAATGTTTATGTCACATTTTATATAATGCCTTCGAATAAATAATTGTAAGTGCACTTAATGAAAGAAAGATGATCATATGAGAAAAGTAATTCCGGATGACCGGAAGCTGCTGGAACTGATCAGACACGATGCCGATAAGGGACTTAAGATCCTCATGGATCAGTATACCGGCTTGATATACCATATCGTAAGAGGAAAGCTGGAAGGGAAAAATCAGGACATTGAAGAATGTGTAGCTGATGTTTTTACCGAATTTTACTATGGTATAGACAAGGTGGATCTGGACCGGGGGAGTATAAAGGCTTATCTTGCAGTAGTAGCTGCCAGGCGTTCGGTTGACAGATTCAGAAAGCTTTCGGCCAATGAAGAAATTGAAGAGATAGAAGAAACGGTAACGGACACCTCTGACAGCCCCGAGCAGAAAATCATAAAAGATGAGGAAAGCCGCAGTATTCTGGAGGAGATAAAAAAACTCGGAGAACCCGATTCGGTAATTCTTTACAGAAGATATTTTTTGTCTCAGCCCGTTAAGGATATCGCGGAAAGCTTGGAAATGAAAAGTAACAGCGTAACCAAGAGAATTGAGAGAGCGCTGAAAGTGCTGAAGAACAGATTGGAGGGGAAGTATGAAAGATAATCTTACTGAAGATAAGATTATTCACAGTTTCGACAGTATGTCTGTTGAAGATATGGATAAATTCTTATCTGATATCAATCCCTGCGACTTCGGTACTGAAGACGGATTCCATAAAAAGAGGATTGAAAAAAGAGTACTGAAAAATACCCGTGCAGGGACTGTAAAACGTGTAAAAAGATTCAGAGGTCTTGCGGCCGCTGCGGTTTTAATCGTGTGTACTGTTGGCTTCTTCTCGGTAAATGTAGAAGCACGGGAACTTCTGAAAAAGCTTTTCTCGTTTATACCGGGAGTCGGTGTCGTAGAGTCTGATATGAAATACTATGTGCTCAGCGATAAGGCTTCGGAGACTGATGCCATATATTCAGTTGAAGATGAGAATCTTCGTATAGAAGTAAAATCGGCATCGATCAAAGATGATATTGTAACAGTAAACTATGTAGCCGAGCTTAAGAACATCGATCCGGAAAGCGTTATGAATCTTATGACGGATGGAAATCCCGAAACAGCTGAGGTAAATAAACTTATGGCCGATCTATATGATCGGGCGGGATATGGAAGTTGTTTTGATATATCGGAAGCTGCGGACAGTTGCGGACAGATCATCCGTTCTACCAAAGCATCACTTGATGTTTCGGATCGTGAGTACCTGGTTGAAACTTCAAAATGTGTGTTCGGAGAAGCTTCGGATTGGAAAAAACTGGATATACAGGATGAGTTTGCCATAGATATATCTTCCTTTGATGCTTCAAAAGCTCTGAAACTGAAAATAGGTAATCTTGAGACAGAGCTTCTATTTGTCGAAGCATCTCAATATGAAACAAAAGAAGAGCTTCATACGGATAACAATACCTGTACAAGAGAGGATGTGACTCTGGTGGCTGATCCGGTCTGGGAAGAAGATGCATTTTATGTGGATGTATATGTTTCGGATTACGGACAATATACTTCTCTTGACTCTCTGTGGGGAGGTACGGGATGCGTATCCGGACGCGATGAAAGCTATCCTTATATAACGGTCGGAGACAGCAGGGTTATCGGTAGAGTTGACAGCGAAAGAACAGAGGGATATCACTTTGTATTCGATTATGATGAGATAGGAAGAAGCGACAGCTATGAGCTTCATATTCCGGTCATTTCCATGGTTAAGGATGAAGAGCTGACTTTTGAACTCGGCGAAGGAACTGAGGATGCTTTGACCGATCGATACGAAAGAAAAGTTATAAGCCGGCAGCCTGAGGATCCTGTCGTCGAGCGAGTTATCGGTATTCCCCGTAATCCGGATGAGGACCCGTATTCGGAGTCCGATTGTTATGCTGTGTATGAAGATAATGGATTCGGTGAAAATGTAGTTGAGTGTATAAGAATCGATATCGAAAATGATGTGGATAACGGAAGACTGCTCAGCTGGTATAAGAATTCTTCATATGACGGAATCGAGATCGGAGGAATATATAACATATTCGGTTTTGATGCAAACGAGGAAAACTATGTAAACATGAATGAAGGCAGTCCTTATGAAGGGATGATTTATGAACACAGGATGATCATACCGCTCGGTAAGAAGTTCGAGGATGTTAAAACAATCACATTGAAAAATGCTGTATATGATCTTTGCTATGATTTTACATTTGAATTAAGCAGATAATACAGTAACGTAAGACATCAGATTATTACATGCATGGATACCGGAGTGTATCCAAAGGAGGAAAAATGAGAAAGAAGATAACTGTACTTGGAATCACAATTGCGATGATGGCAGCTTTTGCCGGATGTGCGGCAGATTCTGTAAAGGAGGTTAAGGCAACGGAATCCGTGACGACGGAAATAGTTACGGTTGAAGAATCTAAGGAAAAGGAAAATGATAAAGCGGTTACAACAGCTGAGAGCACCGAAGCTCCCGACAAGAAGGAAGAAACCGTAAAGACAGAGGTAAAGGATTCCGAGACCGGAAAGAATGAAGGGGAGAAATCCGTAAAAGCAGAAGAGAAGAAGGATGACTCTAAGGACAAGGTAACGGAAAAGAAACAGGAAAAAGAAGCTGAAACGAATAATAATTCCGAAGCTGCAGATAAAGCTGTGCAGGCTGAAGTACAGGAGAACAATGATACCTTCATAAAGGATATGGGAATTGACGGAATATGGTATGGAGAAATCTATACAAGAATTTCAGCCAATATAACAAAGAACGGAGATGGATATAACGTTGAACTTAGCTGGGCGGGAAGTGCAGCTGATGCAGCCGTATGGAATATGTCGCTTACATATGACAGCAGTACAGGTAAGTACAATTACTCGGATGCTGAAGTTAAAACCCGTACCTATGCAGAAGACGGGACTTATACCGAAGAGGTTGAATCAACAGGCGGTTCGGGATTCTTCCATCTTGTTGACGGACAGTATCTGACTTGGAATGATAATGCGCTTATCGGAGATTACGGAGAAATCTCACTGAGTCTCCAGTAAAATTGCCATGAAGACTCACGGCCGACAACCCTAAAACCATCCTAAATAATAAAAAAAATAATCCAAAATAATAAATAAAAGACCTTGACAGCATACTTATAAGTGTGGTAATCTATCGCTCGATGAGCTGCCGTAGACAGCAGGTGTCGAGAGACGTAACACGGATCCGGATTAACGGAGAGTTACCTGCCGAGGAAGAGTCGTGAGTTTTTAGTAAATTTACCTCTGCGTTACGGACAGTAATGCAGAGGTTTTCTTTTTTACGATAAGCCTGAATGTGCAGCCATTAATATATAAGGAGGTACTGATTCATGGCAAAGGTTGAACTTAAGGCACCTATTGTTGAGGAGATTAAAGCTAATCTCGAAGGTGCTAAGTCTGTTGTGCTTGTTGATTATCTTGGTCTTACAGTTGAGCAGGATACAAATCTTCGTAGAGCTACCAGAGAAGCAGGTCTTATCTACAAGGTTTACAAGAACACAATGGTTAAGAGAGCAATCGAAGGAACAGAGTTCGCAGAGATAGCTAAGGATCTTGAAGGTCCTACAGCAGTTGCAATTTCTAAGGAAGATGCAACAGCACCTGCAAGAGTCGTTGCAAATTTTGCAAAGACAGCTCCAAAGCTTGAGATGAAGTCAGGTATTGTTGAAGGAACATACTATGATGCAGAAGGCATTAAGGTTATTTCTCAGATTCCTTCAAGAGAAGAGCTTCTTTCAAGACTTCTTGGAAGTCTCCAGTCACCTATTACTAACCTGGCTCGTGTTATTAAGCAGGTTGGTGAGCAGAAGGCAGAGGCTTAGTACTCGACTGACGAAGTCATGGCGAGTATGAAGCAAGAATGCGCCAATAGTGCTCGGCTGACGAAGTCATGGCGAGAATTTGAAACAAATATACGGCAGCGGGCCGTAAACAGATTTTATTAGGAGGATATTAAAATGACTATTGAAGAATTAGTAGCAGCAATTGATGAGCTCTCAGTTCTTGAGCTCAATGACCTTGTAAAGGCTATCGAGGATAAGTACGGTGTATCTGCAGCAGCAGGTGTTGTAGTTGCAGCAGCAGGTGCCGGAGCAGCTCCTGCAGAAGAGAAGACAGAGTTCGATGTAGAGCTTACAGAAGTTGGTTCTGAGAAGATCAAGGTTATCAAGGTTGTTCGTGACGTTACAGGACTTGGTCTTAAGGAAGCTAAGGAAGCAGTTGAGTCTGCACCAAAGGTACTTAAGGAAGCTGTATCTAAGGAAGAAGCTGAAGATATCGCTAAGAAGTTCGAGGAAGTTGGAGCTAAGGTTACTCTTAAGTAATTATTTCTCTAATATGAACTTATCACACCCGGTGACCGTTTTGGTCCCCGGGTGTTTTGTATTTTCTTGGTATCTTAATTGATTCTTAAGAAAAACAGCTTGACACACATTTGATTATTTGTTAAAGTATTAAATTGTCATTATAGGCAAATTGCGCCCTTTTTGCGGTTTCCTATAATAGAAAAAATAATTCAAGGGGTGAATACGTCAATGAGAAAATACAGGATGCGTCCTATCACATCAGGCAAGAACACACGTATGAGCTATGCCGGCAAGCAGGAAGTGCTGGAAATGCCCAACCTTATAGGTGTTCAGGTAAACTCCTACAAGTGGTTCCTTGAAGAAGGTCTTAAGGAAGCCTTCAGGGATATTTCTCCTATTCAGGACTACGCTGGTAATCTCAGCCTTGAGTTTGTTGATTACAAACTCTACACTGAGGATAAGAAGTATACCATCGAGGAATGTAAAGAGAGAGATGCTACATATGCTGCACCACTCAAGGTTCAGGTTCGCCTGATTAATAAGACTACCGATGAAATCAATCAGCATGAGATTTTTATGGGTGATATGCCTCTCATGACTGAAACAGGAACCTTCGTCATTAACGGAGCTGAAAGAGTTATAGTAAGTCAGCTTGTTCGTAGTCCGGGTATCTATTACCAGATCGGATATGACAAGGTAGGTAAGAAGCTTTATTCATGTCAGGTTATCCCTAACAGAGGTGCTTGGCTTGAGTATGAAACCGATTCGAATGACGTATTTCATGTTAAGGTAGATAGAAACCGTAAGGTACCTGTAACAGTTCTTATCAGATCTCTCGGCGTCGGAACAGATGCTGAGATACTCGATCTTTTCGGAAATGAGCCTAAAATCCTTGCTTCTATGGAGAAGGATCCTACTAAGAACTATAACGATGGTATCCTTCAGCTGTATAAGACACTCAGACCGGGCGAACCTCTCGCAGTTGAAAGTGCTGAAGGCCTTATTCACGGTATGTTCTTCGACCAGAGAAGATATGATCTTGCTAAGGTCGGACGTTATAAGTTCAACAAGAAGCTTGCACTCGAAAACAGAATAGAAGGCTTCATTCTTGCACAGGATGTTATAGATCCTCTTACAGGTGAAGTTCTTTATGCACAGGGCGAGATCCTTACAAAGGAAATCGGTAAGGCGATTCAGGATGCTGCTGTACCTTATGTACTTGTGCAGACTGAAGAAGCTAACGTTAAGGTTCTTTCAAATCTCATGGTTGATATCCGTCCGTGGATAGCAGACCGCCTTCCTGACGTAGATCCGGAAGACCTTGGTGTTACAGAGATGGTTTATTACCCTGTTCTTGAGAAGCTGCTCGATGAGTATGATGATGCTGACGAGCTTGCAGAAGCTATCAAGGAAAACATTAATGAACTTATTCCAAAGCATATTACAAGAGAAGATATCTTTGCTTCCATAAATTACAACATGCATCTTGAGTATCAGATCGGTACTTCTGATGATATCGATCACCTTGGTAACAGACGTATCAAGTCTGTAGGTGAGCTTCTTCAGAACCAGTATCGTATCGGTCTTACAAGACTTGAGAGAGTTGTAAGAGAGCGTATGCAGACACAGGACAGTGATACAATCACACCTCAGTCACTTATCAACATCAAGCCTGTAACTGCAGCAGTTAAGGAGTTCTTCGGTTCATCACAGCTGTCACAGTTCATGGATCAGAACAACCCACTGTCAGAGCTTACACATAAGAGACGTCTTTCAGCACTTGGACCTGGTGGCCTTTCAAGAGAAAGAGCCGGATTCGAGGTTCGAGACGTTCACTATACACATTACGGACGTATGTGTCCTATAGAGACACCTGAAGGTCCTAACATCGGTCTTATCAACTCACTTGCAACATATGCAAGGATCAATCAGTACGGATTTATCGAGGCTCCTTACAGAAGAGTAGATAAATCAGATCCTGAGAATCCGGTTGTTACCGATGAAGTTGTTTACATGACAGCTGACGAGGAAGATAACTACATTGTAGCTCAGGCTTCCGAGCCGCTTGATGAAAACAATCATTTTACAAGAAACAACGTAGCGGGTCGTCGTAGAGATGAGACATCAGAGTTCCCTAAGACATCTATCGATTTCATGGATGTGTCTCCTAGAATGGTATTCTCTGTTGCTACATCCATGATCCCGTTCCTTCAGAACGATGATGCTAACCGTGCCCTCATGGGTTCAAACATGCAGCGTCAGGCGGTTCCGCTTCTTACAACCGATGCGCCAGTAGTAGGTACCGGTATGGAAACAAAGGCAGCTGTTGACTCAGGTGTTTGTATCATAGCTAAGCGTGACGGTGTAGTTGAGATGTCTTCAAGTGAGAAGATCCTTGTTAAGGCTGATGAGGACGGAACTCTTGATGAGTACAATGTTATCAAGTTTGCAAGATGTAACCAGAGTAACTGTATGAATCAGAGACCTATCGTTAAGAAGGGCGATAAGGTTAAGAAGGGTGAGGTTATCGCTGACGGTGCTTCAACATCCAACGGTGAGCTTGCACTCGGTAAGAACCCACTTATCGGTTTCATGACATGGGAAGGTTACAACTACGAGGATGCCGTACTCCTGTCAGAGAGACTTGTTAAGGATGACGTATATACATCTGTTCATATTGAAGAGTATGAGGCAGATGCAAGAGATACAAAGCTCGGACCTGAAGAGATAACAAGAGATCTTGCAAACCTTTCCAACGGTGCGCTTAAGGATCTTGATGAGAACGGTATCATCCGTATCGGTGCAGAGGTTCGTGCCGGTGATATCCTTGTCGGTAAGGTTACTCCTAAGGGAGAGACAGAGCCTGATCCACAGAGCAAACTTCTTCGTGCAATCTTCGGTGAGAAGGAGCGTGAAGTAAGAGATACATCACTTCGTGTACCACATGGTGCTTACGGTGTTGTAATGGATATCAAGATTTTCACAAGAGAGAACGGAGATGAGCTTCCACCGGGAGTTAACAAATCCGTCAGAGTATATATAGCACAGAAGAGAAAAATATCAATCGGTGATAAGATGGCCGGTCGTCACGGAAACAAGGGTGTCGTTTCACGAGTTCTTCCGGTAGAGGATATGCCATTCCTTCCAAACGGACGTCCGCTTGATATAGTTCTTAACCCTCTCGGCGTTCCTTCACGTATGAACATAGGACAGGTGCTTGAGCTTCATCTCGGACTTGCTTCCGAGGTACTCGGTTTCAAGGTATCTACTCCTATCTTTGATGGCGCAAAAGAGGAAGATATTACCGCTCAGCTTGAGATGGCTAACGATTATGCTAACTCAGAGTGGGAAGATTTCGAAGCTAAATATAAGGATTCGGTAGACAAGGGTGTTATGGATTACCTTTACGAGCACAGAGATCATCGTAAGGCTTGGAAGGGTGTTCCTATTAACAAGTCCGGTAAGGTTCAGCTTCGTGACGGACGTACAGGTGAGGCTATTCCTTCTCCTGTTGCAATCGGTTACATGCATTACCTGAAGCTTCACCACCTTGTTGATGATAAGATTCATGCACGTTCAACAGGACCGTACTCACTCGTTACTCAGCAGCCACTCGGTGGTAAGGCTCAGTTCGGTGGACAGAGATTCGGAGA
>DEFA01000024.1:38660-39794 GCA_002350525.1 Lachnospiraceae bacterium UBA2864
GTAGGACGTGTTAAGACATACGAAGCTATTACTAAGGGAGAGAATATCCCTGAGCCGGGAATTCCTGAGTCATTCAAGGTTCTCCTTAAGGAGTTCCAGTCACTCTGTCTTGATGTCAGAGTTCTTGATGAGGACGGACAGGAAGTTGAGATGCGTGAGTATGTAGATAACTCTGCACCAAGCGCAGCCAGAGAAATGATCGAAGGCGAAGCCGGCGTACTTGACAGCGATGATATGGACAGCTTCTCAGGTATCAACGAAGATGATGAACTTGTAGAGCTTCCTGATATTAGAACAAGCAGATATGATTCATCAGATGACTATGATGATGATTTTGCTGATGATTTAGACTAAGGGAGGTAGTAAGATGGCATTTAATAGCAGTGCAGAAGCAGATCAGCCAATATATTTTGACTCTATCAAGATCGGACTTGCATCTCCTGAGCAGATCAGAGAATGGTCATACGGCGAGGTAAAGAAGCCTGAGACTATAAACTACAGAACCTGGAAGCCTGAGAAGGGCGGACTCTTCGCAGAGGAAATCTTCGGACCTACAAAGGATATGGAGTGCCACTGCGGAAAGTATAAGAAGGTTAGATATAAAGGTATCAAGTGTGACAGATGTGGAGTTGAGGTTACAAAGTCTGCAGTACGTCGTGAGCGTATGGGACATATCGAACTCGGCTGCCCTGTTTCACATATCTGGTATTTCAAGGGAATCCCAAGCAGAATGGGTATTCTCCTTGATCTTTCACCGAAGGAACTTGAGAGAGTGCTTTACTTCTCTTCATATATAGTTCTTGATCCGGGAACAACAGATCTTAAGCAGAAAGATATTTTATCAGAGCAGGAGTACAGAGCTAAGCTCGCTGCTTTCGGCGAAGGTTCTTTCAAGGTAGGAATGGGTGCTGAAGCAATCGAAGTACTTCTTAAGGAAATTGATCTTGACAAGGAAGCAAAGGAACTCAAGGAGGAACTTGAGACCGTCAGCAGCGGCCAGAGAAAGGCTAAAGTAGCAAAGAAGTTAGACGTAGTAGAGGCTTTCAGACAGTCGGATAACAAGCCTGAGTGGATGATACTCAGAGTCATCCCTGTTATCCCTCCTGATCTTCGTCCTATGGTTCAGCTTGATGG
>DEFA01000041.1:0-319 GCA_002350525.1 Lachnospiraceae bacterium UBA2864
ACGGCATAGATTTTTCCCTCGTATCAATAGATATGGACACACTCAGAATCAGCAAACGCTCAATAAAGCAATTCGCAGAATCATCCGAGATTGCAATGACGCTGAACTGATCAAAGACGAGAACGCTACCGTTTTATTACCTCATTTCAGTTGTCACTCATTACGACACACATTTACAACTCGTATGTGCGAAGCTGGAATAAACATCAAGGTGATTCAAGACACATTGGGACACAAGGACATATCCACGACTATGAATATCTACGCCGATGTTACAAAGGAACTAAAAACAGAAGAATTCAAGGAACTTGATATGTAC
>DEFA01000041.1:324-2699 GCA_002350525.1 Lachnospiraceae bacterium UBA2864
TATATAATATAGGTAAAGGAGAGGATATGTACTTGAAAAAAGACCAATGAAAGACATCTCTTTTTGGGGGTATTACACCCCGTACACCATTTCGTACACCATTTTGAACAGCTTTTATAATAACTTATAATAAGATATAAAAAATCGCTTGAAAAATAAGCCGATAAATGGTAAGATATAAGAAGTTATGGAGGGATATAAAATGAACGCTTCCGAAATATAAACAAAGAAAATTTAGGAAAGGAAAAGTAATTCCAATCACCCTAAATGGATAATTGGATTATACGAGAATAAATGACAGGCACAGATAATGACAAACTGAATTATAAAGATGGTTTTTCAGAATTGTTTGTAAAGCTTATCGACGCCATGGTTGATTATGAGCATTTTTCCAGAGACGCATTGGTAGATGCTCTTAACAGACTGGCCCGGTCTTTCCGTCTGACAAAAGTTGTCACTGAGTTTTATAAGAGCATGATAGCTGAGAAGGACGGAGAAGGTGAGATCCTCTGCGATTTCGATGAGGGTCCCGCCGATATTGTTGTGCTTAAAAAAGAACTCATTTTAAAAACAGGGGCCATAGTTCGAGTAATAGCGTATGCTGCTGAGGGTACGGAACCTTTAAGCAGGGAAGAAGAGCAGCGGCTTGACATCTGTATCCGTGCCATGATGGGTTATATCGGACGAAACCGGCTTCAGACGGCGGTTGAGATCCTTGCATTTCATGATAACAATGGATATCCAAATTTTGCTTATTACTTTAGACATCTTGGGAAAATGAGTAAAACAGGCGGATTTTTAGGTTTTACTGCAGCTATGTATAATCTTAAGGATTTTTCCGGCATAAACCGGGATATAGGAGTCGAGAGTGGTAATGTAGTTATGAAGGCCCACTATGAAACCTTAAGGGATATGATCGGAGAGAGAGGTACAGTGTGCCGTGTGGTTGGAGATAACTTTGCTGCTATATTTCCCAATGAATTACTGGAGCAAATCATCACATTTCTTGAAGGAACACCGGTCATATATGATCAGGAGACTAAAGGTAGTGTGAGTGTATCAGCATGTGCCGGCATATTTGTTATCCCGGAAGATTTTGTATATGAAAGACCGGGAGATATTGTTGATATGATTATGCCTACCTGTCAGGCAGCCAAGGTATCTGGTGAAACCGACTTTGTATATGCAAGTATGAAGAATCTGGAGGATAAAGAGAATGCTGCGAGAGTCCGCAGAGATTTTGAGAAAGCTCTTAAGAATAGTGAATTTCAGGCATATTATCAACCAAAGGTAAATGTTGAAACAGGCAGGATCACAGGTGCGGAAGCTCTTTGCAGATGGATCAGAGATGGAAAGATGATTACACCTATGGAGTTCATTCCTATACTTGAGAGGAGTACGGACATTTTCCGTCTGGATTTTTATATGCTGGATCTTGTATGCAAAAACATTAGGAAATGGCTTGACGAAGGGAGAAATGCGGTCAGGATATCTATTAACATTTCCCGCAAGCACCTGACCGATCCGAAGCTCCTCGATAATATAGTAGATATAGTAAACCGATATGATATCCCATATGAATACATAGAGATAGAGCTTACTGAAACGACTACAGAAGGCGATTATAATAAACTAAAGAAGTTGGTCGAAGGTCTGAAGAAGATTGGCATATACACGTCCATTGATGATTTTGGCATAGGCTATTCATCACTAAATCTTATAAGAGAGTTACCCTGGAATGTAATGAAGATTGACAGGAGCCTTCTTCCAACGTCTTCAACGAATGAAAAGGATCTCTCTACGATTCTGTATAAGCATATAACAGCAATGGCTTGTGACATGGGGCTTGAGTGTCTTACAGAAGGTGTTGAGACTGAAGAGCAGGTTCAGATCCTACGTGACAATTCCTGTGAATATGCCCAAGGTTATTATTATGACAGGCCTCTTCCCCTGGATGAATTTGAAAAACGGTTAGAGGCCGGAGAGTATCCAGTACATCTGAGATAATAACAACATATAGATCATTTTCAAGAGTGTATCTGATACACATAGCTTTTTTACTATGGAGTCTCTTCGATGGGACCGGTTTCATCTAAGAAGGTATCCGTTACTTCTTCCTGAGCTTTAGACAGTTCGTCACTAAATCCCTTCAAAGCATCAAAGGGGTTAAATATCTTGGCTCTCCGCGACAGATCCATAGCAGGGTGTCTGATGAAAATATCATTCAATACAGAAAAATGGGAGCAGAACTCGAAGTTCCACTCCCACTTTGTCTACAGTCTGAGAGCAGCTACTGCATATAGCTGCTCTTCTTTTTGCCTTGACATGTAGTCATTGACTACATATAATAAATGCAGAAGCACACGCATTGACTG
>DEFA01000041.1:2757-2939 GCA_002350525.1 Lachnospiraceae bacterium UBA2864
GGAATCGAGATTGAAGTAGAAAAATATGACAAGAGTGACAAGGATGCAGAGCGTCGTCGCCTAGGGGACTTGATTCGGTTTGTTACAAAGGAAATAAATTCATTTTTTTCATGTTCTAAATACCTTTTTAGTGATTCGCTTGTTCTCGGCTTTGCATCGGGGAGCGGTTTTATGGTATCAAT
>DEFA01000002.1:0-81398 GCA_002350525.1 Lachnospiraceae bacterium UBA2864
GCCTAACTCACGACTAAAGTCACAAGTGTGCGGCGGCTAGTTATCAACAACAAAAATCTTGTACACGTCGAAGTCCGAATGTACCAAAATTATATTTAAAAATATTATAAAATGAAATATAATTAAAATATGGTATTAATTGTACTTATAAGGGTGAGTGCCTATGAAGCTTTTAATGAAAATTCGCAGATATTATTTATACTGCGGAATTGAAAAAGATGAATATAACGAATTAAAGAAAGATGCATATGTTTCAAACTTTGAAGTCTGGAGAATACTGCATTTTATTATGTTTGTTGTATTTTTTAGCCTGTTTGTTGGATCTCTGGGCAATGAAATGATGTCAGTTAACAGAGATTATTATCTGATTTTATTATTATATTCAGTTATAGCCATTGGTTTATTCAGTATATTAAAGAAAGACTCACTTGCGGCACAACTTCTTATATATCTTTCAATGTCGTGTCTTTTTTTGTTTGGATGCCTGATAAGCAAGAACAATCCTGAACACAATGCGACAACATTCATCGCATTTCTGCTTGTAACCCCGATGTTTATGATCGATAAACCGTTTTTTATGACTATTGAGCTGGTTGTTGCATCAGTGATATTTCTGTTATGGATGTATACCATTAAGCCATTTGAAATATGGGAGATGGATCTTATCAATGTTGTAACATATACAATTATCGGATGTTTACTAAATGTAGTCGCTAATTCTATACGAATAAAAGAGTTTGTCCTGACCAAGAACATTCGTATCCAGAAAGATACAGATGCCATGACAGGACTTAGAAACAAGGGAGCTCTGACTAGAGAAATAGATGAATTTCTGGAAGATGAATCAACTGATAAGGGACTTCTGTTTATCATGGATATCGACAAGTTCAAGTCAATAAATGATAATTATGGCCATGATGTTGGTGATAAAGTTATCATTCAGTTTGCAAATTATCTTCTGAAAAGATTTGGTGATGAACTCACAGGACGTTTTGGCGGAGATGAATTCATACTGTTTGTCAGGAATACCTCTGATGAAAGCACTGCCGTTAAAATAGCAGATGAAATAATAGAGAGTATTTCAGAAGTTATTGAGTTACCGGATAAAGGTAAGAATGTAAGTACCAGTATTGGTATTGCAGCCTATAAGGGCGTTGAAAGGAACTATTCTGAAATATTCAAGAAAGCAGATATAGCATTATATAAAGCCAAGGCTGACAAGGATAAAAGATATAGCATATATAAAAACGACAGGCACAAAAGTTAAAGCGATATGACAAATCCTTTATAATCCGGAAATACTTCATCTTTATATTCGAGTTCCGCGTTATGAAGTTCGATAATCTTTTTAGCTACTGAAAGACCGAGGCCGCTGCCCTTGGTCTTTTTTGATGCTTCACCGGCTCTGAAAGGCTCAAAGAGCTTATCCTTCAGATCGGCATCGATAAGCGGACCGTTGTCGGCAAAGTATATTTTATTATCTTTCATAACAATTCTGACAGAGGTTCCTTCCGGATTATGTTTGGTTATATTTCCTATAATATTATAGAAAACCCTCTTCATCTGATTTTCATCGAAATCATATAGTACAGGATCGTCCGGAATATCTATATCAAGACCCATGTTTCGTTCTTCAAAGCGGATATAATTATCAGCTGCAGACAATCTGAGACATTCTGCAATATCTCCGGTCTTAATATCGAGTTTATACTCTGTGGTTCCAAGCTTTGCATACTCAAGCATCTGTTCCAGAAGAGTATTTGCCGTTTCTGTCTGTTCAGTGATTGTTGTCAGATATTCATTTCGTTTATCTTCAGGGATATTGTCATTGGAAAGAAGCTTTGCATATCCAAGAACCATGGTCATAGGTGTTTTCAGATCATGGGCGATTTCTGCATAAAGTTCCCGGTTTTTCTCGGCGTTTTCCTCTTCGAGGCGCCGCGCTTCTCTAAGTCCTTTAACCATTGAATTAAATCCTTCTTCTATCTGTCTAAATTCAAATCCATCTAATTCCTTTATCTCTGTATCGAGATTACCTGCCTCAACCTGCTGCATGCTTTCAGATATTTTCTTCATCGGTAAAGATACGCGTTTCTTCAGAATGAAGAAAACAATAATAAGTATGATTATGGTGGCTGTCCAGGCAATGATTATGGTTGAGATCTTGTCAGGTGTTTGGTCGTCAGATAATCCGAACTGAAAACCTTTCCAAAAATCAGCAATGGCAGAGGTACCTTTGGATATAAAAATTGCGGCTACAAAAAGAACGAAAAGAAAACTTAAGATACTTCCTTTACCTTTTTTCTTCATAAACTGTCTACGCCTCCATACGATATCCCAGGCCTCTGATAGTCCTTATATAATCATGCTCTTCGTCGTTTATCTTTCCTCTCAGTTTGCTGATTGCAACCATGATACTGTTATCATCCGGGAACTTATCCTGATCCCAGACTGCTTCATATATCTGATTCTTTGTGAGAACTCTGCCCTTATTCTCCATAAAGTATCGAACCATCTTGTATTCAAGGGCTGTAAGTTCAACGGTATTGCCTGATTTCGTCAGCTTCTTGGAAGCTGTATCGAGAACAAGTTCGCCTAAGGTAAGGGACGTATCCTCTTCAGTCTTATCATAGCCGTAACAGCGTCTCAGTGCAGAAGTTACACGGGCCGCAGCCTCCATAGGATCGAAGGGTTTCACCAGATAATCATCAGCTCCCACATTGAGTCCTTTGATTTTATCAAGTACATCACCTCTGGCAGTCAGAAACATGATAGGAACGGTGGTGGTCTCTCGAAGTTTTTCAACGAGAGAGTAGCCATCCATTTCAGGCATCATAACATCTGTAATTACCATATCTGTCGGGGTCTTTCTGAAAGACTCCAGAGCTTCAATACCGTTCGAAGCGCACTCAACCTGCATGCCCTGCATTTCAAGACATACCTTCAGAAGTTCTGCTATTTTTGGTTCATCATCAACAACAAGAATCTTGTACACGTCGAAGTCCTTTCTTATTTATAATAAGTTACAAGTGCATTTGAAATGTGCGAATATACGTTACATATCATATGACAGAAAATATTATACCATATGTTCCCTGTCACCTCATATACGATTGAGAGGGCGATGCCTGCTGCAAGTGATACTGAACCGAGTATTACTGCAGAGTATTTACCTGGTTTACGTCTGAGAAGATTATACACTCCGTATCTGAATATGAGTTAGACTTATTCGTTGTATCTTCTTTATCTGTGATATCAGTAAGCTTTTTTGATCTGAGAATTATCATTCCGCATACCAGAAAAATCGAGTGAAGCATTATGGATTTAAGCGGATGTATATCAGTGGTTTCTGTATATATATCTGCAATAGAGTGGCCTCTGAAAAGGCCCATTTCCAGCATAGTCATGGCATCAAGAAATCCGTGAAGTACAGCCACAACATGTATATTTCTGTGTCTGGCATAGATTGCACCCAAGTAGAATCCCGTCATAATATTACAGACAACCTGCAAGAGAGTTTCATCCAGTGGCTGACCGTTGAATACATTCGTTATATGCATTACTCCAAAGATTGCTCCGCTTATGAAAACTGAAAACCATATTCCCTTCTTACTGTTACCATGTTTTCTGAGGAGTAATTCTGTAATTGTACCTCTGCAAAAAAGTTCTTCGGAATAACCGATTGAAAGTGTAAATAGTATAAAACAAAGAATCTCTGCAGGACCTTTTAGTGTGTTTCCTTCTTCGCCGAGCAGTTCTATGAGGGCTGCCATACAACCTGTAATGATTATTGCAACAAATACTCCTCCGGAAAGCATTCCCTTAAAGAAGCTTTTAACAGATGTTTTTGATGGACTTAGCACATCCTTTGTTTTAAACATCACAGCGATGATCAGTGCAGGTAAAAACCTTATTATTACTTCTTTTGTTAAATATGATTTATTTGATGTTCCGAAACTGATTCCCAAAAACTTTAACCCGTAAAAGATTCCGTTTACAAGCAACTCGAATATTATTACCGCTGCCAAAACCTTAATAACCGTATGTTTCCTAAAAAATTCTCGCATATCATTTACCTCCTTTTGAGGCTATGATAATACGCGAACTTTTCTGTAGTTTGATATTAACCTTAACGTAACCTTAAAGTTTTGTGATGTACTGCGAAGCAGTACTGTATATTTATCGAAGACTTTGGCGACAACATACATCGAGACGCCGGCATTTGCCGGTGTCTCGATGAGCTCTGCCATAGTCCCGATGAGCATATGAGCGCGAAGCGCGAATGAATGCACAAAGTGCAATATCACAAATTTGAAGACCAACCAATAAGGACAGCGTGGGTCGAGGATGAAGAAGAATGGTACTTTTCAATTGTGGATGTGGTTGGCATACTTGCTGAAAGCAAAGATTCAACATCATATTGGAGAAAACTTAAACAGAGATTGAAAGAAGAAGGAAATGAAACCGTGACAAATTGTCACGCTTTGAAAATGACGGCTCAAGACGGAAAGAAAAGATTGACTGATGTGGCAAATACTGAGCAACTGCTTCGCCTGATTCAATCAATTCCGTCAAAAAAAGCTGAGCCATTTAAAATGTGGCTGGCCCAGGTGGGTCGTGAAAGAATAGAGGAAGTGATCGATCCGGAACTGACAATAGAGAGGGCACTTGAGACCTATGCAAAGAAGGGTTATTCTCGAGAGTGGATTAATCAGCGTTTACAAGTCTGTATGGTTGGTCTGATAGTTGTCCGAAATGTAGTAACAGCTTATTTGTTGAAGATAACGTATTAGAAGGGAAAAGAATGGAAGACTATCCTGAAAATATTATTCGTCGGAGATTTATATTACGATAAATTGGTGAATCAAGGTAACGAGGATTGAGAATGGCTGAAATGGTTTTAACTTTCTGTTTATTATGTGCCTGGGGGTGTTCAAATTGAAGATTAACGGCACTGCATGTTGGAGTGTATACGACAAGCGTATGAACAGATATATCGTCATCATGGCAGAAGCAACAAATTGACGAATTCAAATTTATAAAAATGCATAAAAAGATGCAAAGCAGTAAAGAATAGTAGATTTGTAACATTACAGAACTGTAAGGATTTGTAATGTTAATCAAACGACTGATCTCCAAGATTATTGTATTATGTGTTTGTAAGCGAGAGATACAAAAATGATCGCAAGAAACAAAAATATAAATTCTAAGGAGATAAAAACTATGAAAACAACAACATCAATCAAAATCGTAACAGTAACACTTGTTTTACTTGTAGCAGGATGCTTCCTCAGCTTCCTTACAATCAAGAATTACAATCCATTCAATGGTGGCTTCCTTACAGCATTATGTGCAAATGTATGCATCCTCTGCTACGAGATAGATAGAAAGAAGAGAGAAGATGCAGAAGTAAAGAATGCATCAGACAATAAATAAATCAAACTTGACACACGAAAGGTAATATGTTACTTTATTGGAAATGAGTAACATATTACCTTTATTTGATTGGAAAGGATTGATCAATGATATGAAAACACTTGTGATTTACACGTCTCAGACCGGATTTACAAAGAGATATGCCGAATGGATCTCTGAAGAGCTTAATGCAGATATTTATGACCTTAAAGATGTGAAAAAGAAAACAAATGATTTTTTTGAAACATACGAAGCTATTATCTATGCAGGATGGTGTATGGCGGGAATGGTTGTAAAAGTTAAATGGTTTTTTGAAAGGGCTGCCTACTGGAAGAATAAGAAGCTTTCTATTGTTGCGGTAGGGGCGAGTCCAAATGAGAATCCTGAAGTTGATGAGTTTTTAATCAATTTATTAACGGATGAACAAAGACCGTTAATAAAGGCATTCTACTGTCAGGGCGGTATCAATTATGACAAGATGAAATTTCCATCAAGAACTGCAATGAAAATGTTTGCCAATTCTTTGAAGAATAATAAAAATTCTTCAGAAGATGATAAGAAAAAGGGTGAAATGATTTCGAAATCTTATGATATCTCGGACAAAAGATTTATTGACCCGGTTGTGGATTATGTAAGAGGAAACGGAAAATGAATTAGCAGAGAAAACTGTTATATCAACGTTCGGAGAAACAGTAACTCTTTATGGAAAGTTCCTTTTAACAGGATTATTTGGATATATGCTATATACATATATGAGCTATGCATTTCTAATGTACTACAATGACATCTTTCTTTTATATGTGGCAAATATGACATTATCATTTTACGGATTCGTACTTTGTGTTATGATGCTTCTTGATGAGATTAAGATTGAACGATTGAAGTCAGATATGCCAACGAAGGGACTGCGGATTTTTCTTTTTTATAATTATGAGAAAAATCGGTAGATACAATACAGTAAAAATGAGGGATGATTATGACAATTGAAGAAGTTACTAAAAATAAAAATGTTGATTTTACAGGAATACCACCGAGTTATTATCTCCTTGGACTTATAAGTGCTTTTGAAAATCGTTTTCAGGCTATGGCCGACAGTACTATGAAGGAGATAAGCTGGAAACAGTTTTTTGCAATTATATGTATAAATATGTGTAAAGAACCGCCTACATTAAAAGAGCTTTCAGATATTCTGGGGAGTTCTCATCAGAATGTTAAACAGATACTCCTGAAACTGGAGAAAAAGAATTTTATCGAGTTTAAGGTTGATGAGTCTGATAAAAGAAAACAGCGGATAATACTCACTGACTCTTGCAGAAAGTTCTGTGAGAAGAATAATGAGATGAGTATAAATATAATGGGAAAGATGTTCGATGGTATACCGGAGAAAGACATTGTGACTACGATTCAGACAATAACTAAGATAGAGAGCAATCTTAAATCTTTAATATATTAAGTAATACAGAAATTAATTCAGACCGTTTCACAGCCGGATGAAAAGGGATTTAGAGTTTAATAGTGATATCGAAGAATATACGGATTAACAGAGAAGGTATTTCATGATCAACAGGGGGAGTATGGAACTGGTTACAAAAAGTAAGCGTCCGGGGATGGATTGTACACTGGATGTGTATTTTGAGCAGACGGAAGGCCTGCCGAAATATATAAATGATAAAACATGTTATAAAATGGTCCTGATCACTTCAGGGTCATTTATAGTTGAGGATAATGGTAAATATAATGTCATAACAGCTCCTGCTTTCATACTTATAAATGAAAAAGCAGAGGTTAAGGTTATATCGGAAGATAATGTAAAGTCTCGTACTGTATATTTTAAGCCTTCAATAATAAGAGAAGAGTTTACCATCGAAGCACTGAATTCCGGAAAATACGATAAGTTCTGTACTGCCATGAAGGATGAAAACGGTGAGCCGGTCAGAGCAGGACAGATATCTACTGATGAAGAGAGATGCAATCTGATCAACAAAGATTTCAAGTTTGAAGATGCATTTTCTAAGGAAATGGTTTATCAGGATGCGCTTCTTTTGCTGGAATTCTTCTGGCATAAACAGGATGCGGTTTATTACACTCTTACCAAACAAGAGTATGATACGGCGTTAAGGCTTTCTATGAGTGTCAAATATGAGATAAATGCTCAGCCGGATAATTTCTGGATTCTGCGTACCAGATATTTCATTCAGTCCATGCTTTTTGTGACGACGGCTGATTTTTATAGAAATTTCAGACAGAATGAAATCTATAAAGATAAACTTGTGGCAATGGTTACAAGATATTTCTGGGATCATATAGATGAGGAGATAACACTTGAAAGTGTATTGAAGCTGTTTTCGGTTAATAAGAATGTGCTGAATGACGCATTTAACAGAGAAGTATCAATGTCCTGTATGACCTATCTTGAACAAATGAGGATCAACCTTGCAAAAAGAGAATTGCAGTTTGGAACTCTTACGATCAGTGAGATAAGTGTCGGGGTCGGTTATAAAGATACAAATTATTTCACAAAGGTATTCAAAAAACATACCGGCATGACTCCGTCCGAATTTCAGAAACAGATGAGAGAGTTATTCTGAAAATTCATGCCGAAAATGCTGTTTTTCGTGCTCATATTTCTAACTGTCCGATTCTTTAACGGATATGATTATCTTACAGAGAAAAGGAGGTTACGTGTATGAGAAAAGGGAAAAGATCAGCAGCGGTACTGCTTACAATGGCACTTCTTCTTTCGGGATGCGGAGCGGCAGGTCCGGCGGCTGAGGGTGAAGGAAAGACCGAGGCGGTAACAGAAAGTCAGGTGGCTGAAGGAGACGAAAAGACTGAGAAGGAGACGGTTAATGTTAACGAAGGAATGATTCCTCAGGTAATCGAGAAAAATGTGACCTATGTCATGAAAGGTGGTAACTGGGAGGTTAAAAGCTCCGAGATAACCAACTGGACCAGGACAGAGGATTTTAATATTCAGGACAGTGTCTGGATTATCGATACAGATAAAGCTTCATCTATCTATTCTGAGCTGGATTATTCCCTTAGAGGAAAACCTGCAACGATGTATATTCATTTCGGGTCGGATCTCGGAGATGAGAATTCATCCATCGGAACAAGTGAAGATGGAACTCAGAAGATGGATATATCTTTAAACATCAGCTGCGATATAATATTTGAATGTGATGGAAATAAATTCTACTTTGAAGATGTAAAGGTAAAAGGCGGCGAATGCTTCATGGACGGAACATCTAATATTTTTGTTGATGCCGGAGACGGAGAAGAAGGTGTCATCAGTGTTCCGGCGGATGTAAGAAAAGGAGAGTCGGAAGATTTCAATAACGCATTACCTACAGCAGAAGAAACTATGGCAGCGGAGTCATCTACCTATATAAAATCTACCATATTTGAAGATATCGAGACATTTAACTCGTCGTCAGGTAATCTTACCGATGGAGTGTGGGATGTAAAGATAACCAATACGGCGAATGGAGAGAATCTGTCGCCTGAACTTACCTGGGATGCGGTAGATGGGGCTTCCGAGTATGTTGTAATAATGATAGACGGCGCATGGCTTCATATGGATGTCTTTACGACGGAGACATCTCTTGAAGAAGGTGAGATTGAAAGAGGAGATCGCGGAAATCAGTATGTAGGTCCGTATCCGCCTTCGGGAACTCATACCTATTCGATATTCATCTTTGCGCTGAAGAATGAGATGGGTAAGGTGAATCTCGCATTTGATGCAGGTGGCAACAGCATCGATAAGATATATAGCGAACTGGATATAGATAAAGACGGTAATTCGGGAAATGTCATCGCTTATTCAAGGCTCGATGGCAATTACACGAAGGAAAAATAGGAGTAATGGAAGCGCTTATCTGCACTTGATACAAAATAATTAAGCATTAACAGCTCATTCATACAAATATATGGAATGCCCCTGCAAGCTGACTTGCAGGGGCATTATTTTCCTCCCCTTAAAAGAAATATTAGTTATTTGCTTTTACGCCCGTAAAATGGTAGATTTTAATAGTGAAAAAGGATACTAAGGAGGATGTATCTATGAGCAGAGTAATATGGATAGTCTTAGATAGTGTGGGAATGGGTGAAGCACCCGATGCGGCGGATTTTGATGACGTAGGCTGCAATACAATAGGACATATTATGGAGAGATTCCCTGATCTTGACATCCCGAATCTTAGGAGTATCGGATATGGAAATATAGACGGAATGGTAGGAGTTAAGCCGGTGGATAAGCCGCTTGGCGCATATGGAAGACTTACCGAAATATCTGCCGGTAAGGACACCACCATAGGGCATTGGGAGATGGTCGGGATACATACGCCTAAGAGATTTCCTACATATCCGGATGGATTCCCAAGTGAGATAATTGATGAATTCATAAAGCGTACAGGTGTTCCGGGAATACTCTGTAATGGTGTGGCATCAGGAACAACGATCATAAATGAACTGGGAGATGAGATGAAGGCCGGTAAGAAACCTATTATCTATACCTCAGCTGACAGTGTGTTTCAGATAGCCTGCGATGAGAGCGTATATTCTGTTGAGGAACTATATGCTATGTGCCGTATCGCAAGAGAGATACTTACAGGTGATCATAACGTGGCGAGAGTTATCGCACGCCCGTATATTTGGGATGGAGAGAAGTATGTAAGAACTTCTAATCGCCGTGACTTTTCACGAAAGCCGGATGAACCTAATCTGTTAACTATGATAAGGGATGAAGGACAGAGTGTATATGCGGTAGGCAAGATCGAAGATATATTTGCGGGATCGGGTATCACAGAGGCTGTTCATACCAGGGATAATGAAGATGGTATGGATAAGACAATAGAAGCTCTTGATATAGTTAAGAATGGACTTATATTTACCAATCTTGTAGAATTTGACTCGACCTGGGGACACAGAAGAGATGTGGAAGGTTATGCCCGAGGACTTGAACGCTTTGATAAGAGGCTGGGAGAGCTTATGGCTAAGATAGGAACAGTGGACGGAGAGTATTCCGAAGATACTATAGTTATTACTGCAGATCATGGTTGTGATCCTACCTTCAAGGGAACGGATCACACCAGGGAATATATACCGTTTCTTCTATACGGCGATATGATAGAACCGGGAATCAACTTAAAGACGGGAAAAACCTTTGCTGATGCCGGAGAAACGGTGAGAAACCTTCTGAAGATTCCGGGCAGGCTTCCTATAGGTGCGGATATATATAAAGCATCTCAGGCCGACAAGCACTAAATGTAAGGCAAATCTCGGATATTTACGGAGAAACTGTTATGAAAAGGGAAATTCTGATAATAGATGATGATAAAGATCTCGCTATGATCATTACCGATATGCTTACGGATAAGGGGTTCGGAGTAACTCATGCCGCAAGCAGTGAGGAGGCTTTTGATATTCTGACAGACAGAAGTTTTCATCTTATACTTCTGGATATCAATCTGCCGGATTCGGTCGGATTTGAAGTGTGCCGTGAACTGAGAAGAGTATCGGAAGTCCCGGTTATTTTCGCCAGTGCCAGGACCAGTGAGACAGACCGTATCACAGGACTTGATATAGGCGGAGATGATTACATTCCGAAACCTTTCTCCATGAAAGAGCTTTTGGCACATATAAATGCACTTCTCCGCAGAACTTACGGATTCGGAGATGATGATAAGTCTGTATCTTTCGGAGATATTACGGTAGATATCGGGTCACGCACTGTGACCAAGGCGGGAGAAACCGTAAATCTGTCTTTGCGTGAATTCGATCTTCTAGCATTTTTGTGTACACATCCCAATACAGCACTCACTAAAGATAGGCTGCTCGGCGAAGTATGGGGAACCTTCTCGGAGGTAGAACCGAAAACTCTTGCCGTACACATACGCTGGCTTCGCGAAAAGTTGGAGGATGATCCGGCAGAACCGAAATATATCAAGACGGTTTATAAGGTCGGATATATTCTGGAGGCAGAAATATGAAAGGACGAGTTATAAGGGTTACGATCATTTTTTCGCTGCTTCTTGTGGCAGCGACCGGTATCCTGGCTTTAAATTCGCGGAAAGCCGATCCGCAGGAAACGCGTTCGCAGCAGCTGGTTGATTTAAATGAGATATCACAGCTTATAGAGCGCGGAGATTATGATGTGGCAAAACAGAAGACTGATGAATATGCCGAAAGCCTACGAAGAGAACCGCTTGAAGATTCTGTCGGAATAAACGGAATAGTTATGTGCGCTCTTACCGTAATCTTTATGGCGGCGGTTTTTGTGTATGTATATATAAGTATTCTCCGTCCTTTTGACAAGATGAAGGACTATGCATCGGAGATTGCAAAAGGTAATTTCGATGTGCCGCTTAATTACGAGCGGTCCAATTATTTCGGTGCTTTTACGTGGGCTTTTGACAGCATGCGTAAGGAGATAACCAGATCGCGTATGGCGGAGCGGGAGGCAATAGAGAATAACAAGACAGTCATCGCGACTCTTTCACATGATATTAAAACACCTATCACTTCTATCCGTGCCTATGCGGAAGGACTGGAAGCGAATCTCGATACATCTCCGGAACGACGTGCCAGATATCTGGAGGTCATGATGAGAAAATGTGACGAGGTCACAGAACTCACAAACGACCTCTTCCTGCATTCTCTTTCGGACCTTAACATGCTTCAGATGAAACCGGAGGAGTTTGAACTTGTTCCGTTTCTTAAGCAGTCTATATCGGAGATCGGTGCCGAACACGAGGATATACTATTCAGGGTACCTGACATATCTCCTGTAATTTATGCCGACAAGAAAAGAATCAACCAGATCGTTGAGAATCTTATCAACAATTCCCGTAAATATGCAAAAACAAGTATTACTGTTTCGCTTACTCAGTCGGGTGATACGGTTTCGATTCATTTCAGAGATAAGGGACCGGGAATTCCGGATGAGGATATGCCTTTTATCACGGAAAAATTCTATCGTGGCAAAAACTCCGGAGCTGAAAACGGATCGGGTCTCGGACTCTATATAGTCAGATACATTGCGGAGCAGTCCGGCGGCAGTATAGAACTTATCAATCATGCTTCCGGAGAAGAGGGAATCGAAGTCGTTGTGAATCTTCCGATAAAAAATCAGAAATAAGATTTCTCTTAAATACTTCTTAATAAGAATTTACTTAAACTGTGATCATGAAATTCAAGATATGATCAAAGAGGAGAAATTCAAAATGAAAAAATCAATTATTTCGGCAAAGGGACTGAGCAAAAGCTTTGCGCATAACGGCGGCCAGGTACATGTGATCAGTGATGCGAACATTGATATCTATGAGGGCGATTTTACCGTGATCATGGGAGCTTCGGGATCGGGAAAGTCCACAATGCTCTATGCACTCAGCGGCATGGACAGGGCGACCTCGGGTGAAGTTATATATGATAACGAAAATATAACTGAGATGAGCGAACGAAAGCTGGCAAAACTTCGCTACACTGCCTTCGGTTTTGTATTTCAGCAGATCCATCTTGTAAGTAATCTCACTTTGTTTGAAAATGTAGCGGTTCCGGGATATCTGGATAAGAGCCGTTCTGTGGAGGAAGTAAATTCTCTTGCGGACAGCCTTCTTGAAAAAATGAATATTTCCGATATCAAAACTCACCTTCCGGCACAGTGCTCGGGCGGAGAGCAGCAGAGATGCGCTATAGCCAGGGCACTTATTAATAAGCCGGAGCTTGTTTTTGCGGACGAACCGACAGGAGCCCTCAACCGTAAGAATACTGTTGAGGTGCTGGATCTTCTGACGGAATGTAACCGTGAAGGACAGAGCATCCTCATGGTAACCCATGATATGCGTGCGGCACTCAGAGCAACAAGGCTTCTCTATATCGAAGACGGAAAAATAATCGGAGATATGACACTGCCTCCATATAAAGCAGAGGACGAGAAGAGTCGTGAGACACAGGTAAATTCATGGCTTTCTTCCATGTCCTGGTAGGAGGTGCGCTATGGATATCTTTAAGCTGATCAAAGCAAATATTCGTTATAAGAAGGGCTCCTTCAAAGGTATTATGATACTTATGATGATCATATCCCTTTCTGTTTCGGTAATAGTAAGTCTTAAAAGAAATTTTCCGAATTCCATCGAGAGTACCTATGACCGTAAGTATGATGCAAATATAACTCTGAATATCCGAAGTGAGTTTCTGACAGATGAAATGGTTGAGGAACTGAAGGATAATCCACTGGTAGGTGATGTAAGTGTAGTTGATGCGCTGTGTCCTTATAGATGTACTTATTCTAACGGAAAAAATGAATCATTCGATACCAGGTTTATAGCGCAGAATGATACGATTGATTCTATCTGGAATGAGGACATGACAGATATCGTCACAGAAGTACCGAAGTTATCCAAGGGAGAAGTTTATCTTTCGAGAGTATTGAAGGATTATGATAATCTGAAAATCGGGGATAAAATGACTGTATATTTTGAAGGTGCATCCTATGAATTTACCATAAAGGGATTTGTGGAAGAACCGGCATGCGGAAGTTCCTTTATATCAATGAAGGTTTCTTTTATATGTCAGGAGGATTTTGATGAGATTGCTGATAACAGAAAGAAGGCATTAGCTGATAATCCGGAGATCAGTTTGGACTTATATAAAATTGTTTATATTACTAAAGCGGATGACTGTGATCTTACCGATAATAAGTTTGCGCAGGAAATAAATAAAATATCAGATATAGAAAGCTATGCACAAGGAGTTCTGACCAGATCCGAAAGCCTGTATTATCATGGACTTATGACGGATATAATTCTGAACATTTTTCTTTCGTTTGTAATTATTCTGGTGGTTATAGTCTTTGTGGTAATGTCAAACAGCATTTCCTCAAGTATAGAAATGAATTATACAGACCTTGGAATTCTGAAGGCTCAGGGCTTTGACAGCAGCAGACTTAAACTCGTATTTCTCGGACAGTATATGCTGGCGGAAATCATCGGAATAGTTTTAGGCTTTATATTATCTGTACCGGTTGTAATATATCTTCCGAGAGCATTTGAATCAATCGTGGGTATCAAGATAGTCGGAGGCGTTGCAGTGGGTGCGAGCCTTCTGCTCCTTCTGGGAGTACTTGTTATTTCGGCATTATATATAATGATCATATCCAAAAAAGTAGGAACTATATCACCTATAAGAGCCGTATCGGGCGGAAGATGCGAAGTGTTCTTTGACAGCAGGCTTACACTTCCTATAAGGGGAAGAGCACTTTCTCCGAGTCTTGCCTTCAGGCAGTTTACTTCAGGAGGAAAGCGTTATGTGGCATCAATACTGATAGCATCGCTTCTTGTATTTTTCCTTATGACAATGACCGGAATGACTGATGCGGTATCGTCGGAAAATGCACAGAGAGCTATGGGTGCTACATCTGAGAATATTACTATATCTATTAACACGGAAGAACGCAGTCCGGAAAATACAGAGTATGTGAGAAAACAGTTTGAGAAAATGGAAGACATTATCAGAGAGTATTCCGATATAGAAGAACGCTATGGCTTCGAAAGTACATATATGATATTAAACGGTGAAAAGTTGTACTGCATTATGTCTGAGGATGAAGAGGTATTTACCGTTACTAAAGGACGCGCACCTCTCTATGAAAACGAAATTGTCGTGAGCCAGATATATGCGGAGGATATGGGATATAATATCGGTGATGTGGTTGAAGTATCCTTTAGAGGAAGGAAAAAAAGCTGTGTCATTTCCGGATTTATTACAGATATTAAAGATGCGGGACGATTCTTCGGAATGAACAGTGAAGCAGCATCCTTCTTTATCGATGATTTTGTTGTGGAATATGTGGGCTATAAGCTTTCGGATCCCGATAAAGCAGAAGATATCAAAGAAAAAATCGAATCCGAACTGACAGGGGATATTCATGTATATATTTATTCGGGAGGAAGTTCCTTCGAAAAAATGATCACAACGGTGGCATATTCAATCAAGGCTGTGATATATATTATCTCTGCGATATTTGCTCTTGTGGTTGTATCCATGATATGTTCGAAAACATTTGTCAGAGAGAAGATCGATATCGGAATATACAAGGCTATGGGATTTACTTCAAGGAATCTCCGCCTGCAGTTCGCCGTGAGATTTCTTATAGTTGCATTCTTCGGAATAATCTTCGGAACTGTACTGAGTCTATCCTTTTCGGAAAAAATCCTGTCATATATGCTGAGAAGCATGGGAATAGTAAACTTCGTTATCGATTACAGATTTCTAACAGTCGCACTTCCGATAGCGGCGGTTGCACTCTGCTACTTCCTGTTTGCGTATATTGCAGCGGGCAAGACCAAGAAAGTTGAGGTTAGAAACCTTATCACAGAATAAAAGAGTGAGTTAGGACAATGTCAAAAATATATGGAGGAACTGTATATTGAAAAAGGATGTAGTGGCAGTTGGAGAACGGACTTAGAGATTACGGTGAAGACGAGATGCGTGATATGCTGACCTTTGCGAATGCGGGTGCATCCATTATTACGACGAGGAGGGGCGCACTCAGAGTGATGCCCGAGAGAGAAGAAATCCTTAATCTGATCAAATTACGATAATATTTTAAAGTGCTTGCTGATGGCAGGCACTTTTTTACTTTAGGATGATGAAAGTATGTACATAAAGAGTACACATCGATAGTTTATACTCCGCTTTAGATCGGAATGTGTGTCAAAGAAATAAAAAAGAACCAAAAGTATATTTGCGAAAATATAAATATGGAGGGCAGATATACAAGTCTTTACAACGTTGAGAAGGCGGGACGGATTAGAAGTCAGACAGCATTACAAAAGCAAGGAGTAGGAAAAATGAGAGGAACCGGGAAGAATTCAGTAAGAAGTGCATTAATTATAGTATTTTGCTTTCTTCTTTTGATAGGAATGACAGCGTGTTTTAATAAGGGTGTTGATAATAACAAAGCATCGGAACCGGATGTCGCAGCTGTTGAAATCGCAGATACTACCGAGGTTGATAAGAATGATGAGAAAGCAGATTCCTCAGATAAGGAAAATGTCGACAAGTCAAAAGCGGATAAGAATGATGAGAAGGACAAGAGTTCGGATAATACATCAAAGGATAAGAAAAACGACGATAAAAATGATGCGTCCGTAAAGAAAACGTCTGATAATAATTTGGAAAATCAGTCAGGACAGGGAACAGTCAGAACATCGGATAACGGCAGTTATACGGTAAGATATGTTGTGTCAGATTCGGGAAACAGAAGAGCCGAGGGAGCGAAGAGGGAAACATCAAAGCCGGAGGAACCGAAGAAGGAAGCACCAAAGCCGGAGGAACCGAAGAAGGAAGCATCAAAGCCGGAGGAACCGAAGAAGGAAACATCAAAGCCGGAGGAACCGAAGAAGGAAGCACCAAAGCCGGAGGAACCGAAGAAGGAAGCACCAAAGCCGGAGGAAACAAAGCCGGAAAGCCCCGAAAATCAAAAGCCGGAACAACCTGAAGAACCGAAGCCGGAAGTCCCTGAAGATCCGCAGCCGAAAGATGAAGAAAAGCAGGATCAGAAACTTGAATTAAGCGGAAATTCGGAGGATGTTATAGTAACAGATGTCAATTCTTATTATGAAAGCGAAAGATTCTTTCTGTATATAGAGAAGGGTTGTAAGATCTACGGAGATATAGCGGTAAAGCTCGAAAGAATTATGGATGAACTTGAAGAGAAGTATTCTTTAAGCTTTACAAAGCAGTTCCTTGATGGCGACACTGACTGGAGAGAATTCTATTTTGACGGTAGTTACCAGGGAATTAATGTCGACTGCGAAAAAATCAATATAATGATTATGGATTATAAGGATGACGGCAGAGTTGAATGGGCAGCCAATAATCAGGTAATGCTTTTTGATGAAGATCTCGATCCCGATGGTCCATATATAGAAGCTGTTTATCATGAGCTTACACATGTACTTCGTTTAAATCAGAGCCAGCAGCTGGGTGACATTTTTGAGGAAGGTCTGGCGCTTAATTCAGAGTACAGATTAATGCAAAAACATAATCTGGAGGTATGGTCAATATTTATATATACCAGAGATGATTCATTTATTAATCCTTATGATGAATCGGACATATTAAATGATGCAGAGCAGGCATTCAGAGATATCGAAGCTGCAGAAAGAGATGAATATCAGAAAGAGTATCAGTATGGAATCAGATTTGTGACATTCCTCATAGAAGAATACGGGGAAAATGTAATCAAAGATATCAGTGATACAGCGACAGCGAGCAACCTGCAGTATGGTGATACGGATATGGTAATAAGTATTATAAAGCAGGCAACTTCTGAGGATGTATTTGAAAGATTTTCAGCATGGCTTCCTGAGGGATGGGATAGATTTTCCAATGAGTATAATAACTATATGAGTCAGTTTGAAGAAACATATTGATAATTTCAAATTGCTGTAAAAACCATAAATAAAATCTTAATATGAAATAAAATTTGACAGAATTGGTCGAACGTGTTAGACTACGAATCAGAAGAGGTCTAACGCGTTCGATCTTTTTATGTGTACACAACTATAAAACGTTTTAAAGAAGTAATGAGGTATGAAATGAAAACACCTAAGGTTTTTGAGAGTGAATATAGGTTTTGCCTGATCCTGTGGGAAAATGAACCCATCAAGAGCACTGAACTTGCAAAGCTATGTGAATCTATGCTCGGATGGAAGAAGGCTACCACCTATACTGTAATAAAGCGACTCACTGAGAGAGGCGTTATAAAGAGCGAAAATGCCATCATCACATCACTCGTTACCAAGGAAGAGGTTCAGGCAGCCGAAGTTGATGAGGTTGTTGAGAGGACATTTGAAGGAAATGTACCGGAGTTTCTTGCAGCCTTCACCCGAGGAAGGAAGCTTTCGAAGAGTGAGATTGATGAGATACAGAAAATGATAGATGAGTATAAGGAATAGCTAATGATGAAAGAACTATTTGCAGAAATACTGAATATAAGCATATCGGCAGGAATACTAATTGTAGTATGTGTATTAGTGCGCCTGATCTTTAAGAAAATGCCGAAGTTCGTGAGATGTCTGATGTGGCTTCTTGTAGCGGTCAGACTGGTGATTCCGTTTAATATTGAAAGTCCGTTCAGTCTGCAGCCGGCCAGAGAATATGTGACAATTTCTTCTGGCAAAGAAGGTTCAGTGGCAGCAAATGAATTTGAAGAAACAGTTGCTCTGGCAGACAGGGCAGCCGATAAGGAAACAGTTACAGCCACAGGTGAAATCGAAAATCAAGTAAATAACTTCGATTTTATGTATGTTCTTTCCATCATCTGGGTAATAGGAACTGCTGCGGTTCTTATCTATGCAGTAATAGCTTACATCAGACTCAGGCGAAGTGTAGATGATGCAGTACTTCTGAGAGAAAACATCTATCAGTCAGAAAGAGTGGGCACGGCATTTATACTTGGCATTCTCAGCCCGAAAATCTATATCCCTTACGGACTCACCGAAATGGAACTCTTTATGACATTAAATCACGAAAGGGCGCATCTCACGAGACGTGATCACCTTGTAAAACCATTAGGATTTATCATCACTGCAGTGTATTGGTTCAATCCACTGGTCTGGCTTGCTTACATTTTACTTTGTAAGGATATTGAGCTGGCATGTGATGAGAAGGTTATAAAGAAAATTGGTTATGATAAGAAAAAGGACTACTCCCAGACACTGCTTAATCTGAGCATTCCGAGAAAATATATTTCGGCATGCCCGGTGGCATTTGGCGAGTGCGGCATAAATGAAAGGATTAAAAACGTATTGAAAATGAAAAAAAGTAAGAAGATAGTTATCGCGGCGGCGGTTGCCTTATGTGCAATTCTTGCGGTATGCTTCCTGACATATCCAAAAGACAGAAAGGCTGCATCACATGAAAGGACTGAGGCTCAGGCTTCAGAAAGCACAGCGAACATAGAAGAGATTGCAAAAGAAGAAAGTGCAAAAGAAGAAAGTATAAAAGCTGAAGAAACCACAAAAGCAGATGAAAGTTTAAAAGCAGAAGAAGGCACATCAGATAGAGATACAACGGATGAAACTTCAAAGGTTATAGAAACTGAGAAGGACAGTGTAGTTCAACTTGAATTAGAAGGTGAAGAAAAGGTTATAAATATAAATTATAATGTTGACAGTTCACCGGAAGTTGTGGAGCAGCCGGGTAAATATGTATATGAGAATGAGACCGGCGAAGACCTTAGTATTAATGTCAAAGAAATAGAAGATGTTGATTCAAATACAGAAACGTGTTTTCCGGTTATGGGAAATGGGATTATCACAAGAGGATTCAGTGATGATCACCAGGGTACGGATATTGCGGCAGAGGAAGGAACGGATGTGGCAAGTTTATATAGCGGAACTGTAGAAGATGTAGGGTTCAATTCTCAGGAAGGAAATTACATCATTATAAAGAACAGCGATTGCTGGACTGTGAAGTATTCACATCTTAAGGATGCGCCGATTGTTTCCAAAGGAGACAATGTCGAATCGGGTGCGATAGTTGGTTCGGTTGGTTCAACCGGTAACTCCACCGGTCCACACGTACATATTGAGGTGATTGATGATAAGGGACAGTATGTAGATCCGATGACGGTCAAGTAAACAGAAAACAGAAAGAGACGGTTTTTCCGTCTCTTTTTTACATCAAAATAGCGGGTTTTTATGTAGAAAAATTATACGAATCTTAATTATACAAAGATTATCGGATATAATATAATGACAATATGCCGGATAATATCGTTGATGTTGATGAATTCAAAATGTATTATTCCGGTGATACGAGCTTTGAAAAACTGTTTAAATAATTCAGGTATGTTAAGGAGGAAATATTGAATATACAGATATTCGGAACTAAGAAAAGTGCGGACTCACGGAAAGCCGAAAGATATTTCAAGGAACGCGGGATTAAGTTTCAGTTCGTTGACATGAAGGAGAAAGGTCTCAGTAAGGGTGAGTTTAACTCCGTAAAACAGGCTGTGGGCGGAATAGATAAAATGATCGATGAGAATGCGAAGGATAAGGATATACTCGCACTTATAAAGTATATAGCGGATGAGGATAAAGAAGAGAAAATCCTTGAGAATCAGCAGATTCTGATACTGCCGATCGTACGTAACGGAAAGAAGGCAACTGTAGGCTATCAGCCTGATGTTTGGAAAGAGTGGGATTAACGATGTTTGAACGAATCGAATATACAGTAGAAAGAATAGACGGGGACTATGCATATCTGAAGAATATGGCAGAGCCTGATGAGGAACTGAAGTGTGTGGCGAGAGCACTTCTTCCTGAGGAAATTTCGGAAGGATCAAGACTCTCATATGAAATGTTTCAGTACAGCCTGATATAAAGAGCAGCATAATAACAGATATATTAGAGCTGATATAAGCTTAAAAAATAGGAGTGTATGATAATGAGTATTCTTATAAAAGATACGACAAGAGAAGAACGAGAGAAGATTGTCGCCGAATCGCTCGGTAACATCAACGGTTCCTGTGACGGCTGCATGTCAGGACTTGCGGAAATGTATCAGGATTATATAGATGGTAAGAAGGAAATCCGTGATATCAACATGGAATTCAGAGCACATTATGAATCCGGAGTTGACGGACCGGAGAAGACAGAGTGCGGATATAAGCTGTAAGCACGGATATGATAATGGGAGCGTAGCGGTATGACAGACGATATATACAGAATCGACACGGAAGAAAATAAAACATACCTGAAGGAAAATGCAATCAGACTTTTGGAGTTTGGAAAGAGATTTCCTTCACCCGGAGGGGGAAGTTATTATCTGGGAGATGACGGTACACCCCTGATGGATCGAAACAGAGAAACGTGGATAACCTGCCGTATGGCGCATGTATACAGTATCGGCAGCATGATGGGGATATACGGATGTAAAGATCTTGCGGGCAGGGCGCTTGCAGGGCTCCTTGGTGAGCTTAGGGATTCTTCGAACGGAGGCTGGTATGCAGGCCGTACAGCCGATGACGGGATAGTTCCCATGAAGCAGTGTTATGCACATGCGTTTGTTATACTTGCAGCTTCAAGCGCGTACCTTGCGGGTATCGACAGAGCAGGCGAGCTTCTGGATGATGCACTGAAGGTATATGACAGCTTCTTCTGGAATGAAGACGAAGGACTGGCAGTTGACACATGGAATACAGAGTTTACGGAACTTTCCGGTTATCGCGGACTGAATGCAAATATGCATACGGTGGAAGCCTTCCTTGCGGCATCAGATGCACTTAAATGTGACAGATACCGCGACCGAGCAGGCAGGATCATCGGACGTGTGGTCGGATGGGCTGAGGATAATGACTTCAGGATACCTGAACATTTTACTGAGGACTGGAAGCCTGATCTGAACATGAATATAGATAAACCTGACGATCAGTTCAAACCCTACGGAGCAACTCCGGGACATGGAATAGAATGGGCGAGACTGATAGTTCAGTGGGCATTATCAGCGGGGGAGACTGACGGTGAAATGATCAGTAAAGCCCGCAGACTATATGACAGGGCAATATCCGACGCATGGAATGCGGACGGTGCAGAGGGGATAGTTTATACAACGGACTGGAACGGAAAGCCGGTTGTAAGAGACAGGATGCACTGGACACTGGCAGAAGCAATCAATACCTCAGCCGTATTATACAGAGTAACTGGCGGGGAAAGATATGCAGAGGATTATGCCGCATTTATGAGGTATCTGGATACATATGTTCTGGATAAAAAAGCAGGATCGTGGTATCACCAGCTTGATGAACATAACAGACCGAAGGCTACGGTATGGCCGGGTAAACCTGATCTCTATCATGCGTTTCAGGCTATGATGATACCATATGGAAATCCTGCGGTTTCTATAGCTTTGGATAATCGGGACTGAACAATTGAGGACTGATGATCAGTCATCATATAAGAAGCTGACTTTGTCATAAATATTTTTGAAATCGACGGTACATTTCCCGTCCCAGATCCTTACAGGCACGGTGTCATTAAAAGAATACTCGACAGGTTCCGTAGAATTTGAATTATTCTCAAAATCATAAACAAGAACGGATTTTGTGTCCGGCAGAACAATCCAGTATTCTCTGACACCGGCATTTTTATATTTTTTCATCTTACGTATTATGTCCATATACCAATTACTTGGGGAGAGAACTTCGACTATAAGATCCGGTGCTCCGACTACTCGAGCCTTGATTATCTTATCTCTGTCGCATACTACAAGAACATCAGGCTGAACCATGGTTTTATCATCGCAGTCCAACTGAACATCTGTTGGTGCGATGGATGGTATACAAGGACCTCCGTTTTCGTTTACGAAGTTTTCGAAGATGTTAAAAATCATTGCGGCAATCCTTTGATGAACGAAGGTCGGAGCAGCCATATCATAAAACACGCCGTCTATCATCTCAATGCGGGTTCCTTCCGGCAGTGCCAGATAGTCTTCGAGAGTTTTTCCTTCATAGCTGTCAATCTTTATAGCACTTGAACCATAACTGTAGGATGAGGATTCCTTTACGGCACCGATATCAATGGATTCACTGTCGGAAGAGTTATAGCTTATTGATGCTTCGAACAGTCTGCTTAGGGCTTTAAGTGTAGACTGTCTTGGTGAGGTTGTAGAGCCGCCGAAAACTTTTTGTACAGTTCCCAGTGGAACTCCCGACTGTTCCGAAATGTATTGATACGAATATCCTAATTCTTTTTTTCTTTTGATCATCTCTTCTATAGTCATAGTGCTTCCTCCTTTGAAATGACGCAATCGATAAATAACCGAAAAATATCCATAAATCATTTGACCACCCTCATAATAGCAAAATATGGATTGAAAATCAATATAATATATCCGTAAATTGATAAAAAAATATCCATATAAGATAATGTATTGATTTATGGGTTTTAATGTGGGAATTATTAAGCGAAAACAGTGCGTTAAGAATTTGATAAGAATTTAATAAATCTTCGATAAAGAAGAATAGGAAGAAACCATATATACTACAAACATAAGATGACATTCCGGGTTTGTACGGATTGCCATAATGAAATGTAGAATATATGGTTTCTTATTATAGGGAGATGAACAATGAGTATTTTAAGAACAGAGAAGCTTTGCAAGTCATTTTCAAACGGAGGTGTTCAGCAGCATGTAATAAAGAACTTGGATCTGGAAATAAAAGAGGGTGACTTCACAATCATCATGGGCTCTTCCGGATCCGGCAAGTCCACTCTTCTATATGCCTTGTCCGGTATGGATAAGCCGAGTATGGGAAAGGTATTCTTTGGTGATACAGAGATTCAGGACTTTTCAAATGATGAGCTTGCCCTATTCCGAAGAGGAAACTGTGGATTTGTATTTCAAAGCATATATCTGCTGGAAAATCAGACAGTCCTTGATAATGTTCTTACAGGAGCACTGATAGTACAGAAGAATTCTCCGGCACTCGTACAGAAGGCAAAGGACCTGCTTAAGAAGGTGGGACTTTCAGAAGAAGACTGGAAGAAATATCCAAACCAGCTGTCAGGAGGTGAAGCGCAGCGTGTCGGAATAGTAAGAGCTATAATAAATGATCCGAAGATACTCTTCGCAGACGAACCGACAGGACAGCTTAATTCAGCTTCGTCCAAAGACGTTCTGGATATCTTCTCAGAGGTACATAAAAACGGCCAGTCTATCGTAATGGTAACGCATGACATAAAGACAGCCCTAAGAGGTACAAGAGTTCTCTACCTGAGAGACGGTGGAGTGGTAGGTGATTACGAGATGCCGGTCTATGGAGAAGAGGATATGAAAGAACGTAGAGCTAAGCTGTCAGAGTTTCTTGAGAAGATGGGATGGTAAAGCGCTCGATTACGAAGTAATCGAACGTCCGAGCGAAGGCGAGGATGCGTTCTGCGAAGCAGAACCAAGACTTGCGAAGCAAGGATTGCATATCACGGAGTGATATGGCACAAGTCTAAGGATTAGAAAGGCAAAAAAATGAAAATACTGCGATTATCTTTATTTAATATAAAAAAACACAAGAAGGAATCCTTCGTCATAAGCTTCCTCATTATGATCAGCATGGTCCTACTTGGAATCGGTATCATCAACATGGAAAAAGCCAACAGGATGTTTGACGAAATGTTTGAAGAGACAGAAAGCTATCAGAATATTCTTTTATTCCCGGGTACTGATACCTATAAGAATGAGTTTATAGATTTGCTTGGTAACGATGAGAGGGTAACAAGAGTATACGCTTTTGAGAGTCTCCAGTTTTTGACATCAACATCCATGTCATATAAAAAAGCGGATGGATCTATGGCTCAGTTCCAGGCTATGTTCATTACTGAAAGTTCCGAGAAAAAAATAGAGAAGTTTGATAGGAATGAATTCTTTTCCGATGATGAAATAGATAAAATGAATCATCCTATATGGGTACCATATTATCTGAAGTATGACATGGGATTTAAGGAAGGTCATGATCTGATACTCATAGTCGGTGGCAAGGAATATTCATTTCAGATTGCGGGATTTTATGAATCAGGACTGGCTTCCGGTTCCGGTGGTGTCAAATGTGTGCTTACCGATGACGATTATGACATGATGAGTGCCGTGGTTCCGGTAACAAAAAGACTCGCATTTGATACCAAAGATGAAGTGATTAAGAGCTATGATGATTCGGCGAAGTTTGTTAAGGAATTAGAGGAAAAGTTCGAAGATATTTCAGGAAAGGATATGGAATTATTATGTGATAGTTTTTATCAGGAAAAAACAGATGCTACTTCACCGATAGAGATTATTATGGCAATAGTTGCTTTTATATCATTTGTTACAGCAATTTCCTGCTTCTTTATGATAAGACATAAGATTACAAATGATATTGAGGATCAAATGGAATCAATAGGTGTTCTTGAAGCTCTTGGATATAGATCAAGGGAAATATCCGGGGCATACATTTACGAATATCTGGTACTTAGTTTTATAGGTGTTCTGATCGGTGGAGTGGTCCTTTTTGCAACGGATCCTCTTATGACAAGGGTTTTACAGACATTTATCGGTCATAATAATGTTGCTTCAGGGAAGGTTATCTTACTCTTGATTCCTGCTGCTTTACTAATAGTCTTAACGCTTATTACAGCCCTCGGGAGAGCAAGAAAGATTAAGAAATATCCTCCGGTTATCGCATTTAGAAAAGGAATTAAAACTCACCATTTTGGAAGAAATATATTTCCGGTTGAAAATACAAAGTCTGATATCAATAGGAGACTTGGATTAAAGGGACTGGTTGCAAATAAAGGACAGAATATCGGGATGTTCGTATGTATTCTTGCTGCCTCTCTTACGATAACATTTTGTATCTATCTTGCTGATATTTTCAAAGACAGAGGAGCCGTGTTTCTTGATTTCGCAGGCGTTGAGAAAGCACTCATGGTCGGATTTGACACAGGAACTGATTACGAAGAAGTTATGCAGGAAATCAGTCAGAGAGAAGATGTAAGAAAAAGCCTTCTTTTTCGAGGGAATAACGGATTTAGTATTAACGGAAATGACATTGATACTTTTCAGACCTTTGCTTATGAGGATTTTGATGAGCTGGAGAATCTCCATATCGTAGAAGGCCGCTTCCCTCTTCACGATAATGAGATCATGATAGGATCAGGTCTTGCTGAAAAAAACAACATAAGTGTTGGAGACAGCGTACTGGTTAAGTATAACGGTATTGAAAAAATTTGCATCGTGTCCGGAGTGGCCAAGGTATTTATTAATAATGGATCGTTATGTTATATGACTACAGAAGGTTTTAACCGGTTTATGCCACCTTCAGAATGTCTAAATTATCTGTTTGTATATGCAGCAGACGGAGTGAATGAAGATGAGTTAAAGGACAGGCTTTCAGATGAATATGGAAGTGTAGAAGGTACGGTAGAGGAGTCAGCCGGTGAAGGAACTTATGAAGACAGGATAAGGGCGAAGGCTGATGAACAGATGGCACTTCTTAAGTCAAAATACGGAGTAAGTAATGTAAGCTACGCCATCAAGGTTGGTGATAAGGTTATAACCGGAAACAGTGGCAGCTTTAAGCTTACGGAGATTTCATCTTTTAGTGAAACAATAGACACATCGATCGGTGGAATCAGTGTAATGAGTCAGATTATCTCAGCAATACTTATGATAATTATATCAATTATTGTATCTATCATAATGAATTTCCTGATTGAATCGATCATCAAAAAGGAAAGACAGGCAATGGGTATAGAGAAAGCGATGGGATATACCTCGAACGATATAAGAAAGCAGATCATCGTTCGAATGATGCCGGTTGCTATACCAGGTGTCATAGTTGGAGCAATCCTTGCTTTACCGGTTACGATGATGTTCATGAAGGCTGCATTTGAAACCAGCTTTGGAATCAGATTTATGTGGACTCCTATAGCAGCAGTAATAATAATACTGTATGTGTATGTATCAACTTACATCTCGGCCGGAAAGGTTAAGAAGGTTTCGGTTACGGAGCTGATGACAGAATAAAAGTCTTCTAAGTCTCATTCGAGATATGCCATTGACATTTTGTATAATAATGAGTATAATTCTCTTAACAAGGTAGTCGGAGGGTGAGTGCACATCACCCGATCCGGCAAGCTTGATTGGTAATAAGATTAGCCGTTCTACTTGCTAGTGTCAGGACGGCTTTTCTTATGTTCAAAATAAAGTCTTACTAAATCAACAATTAGCTTTATTGCTGATAAAACTATAGTAATTACTTCATAAAGCTTCATAAGCCTCACCCCCTTTCTGACTATGCCAGAATGGGCAAGGAGCACGTCCCCCAACTACCTGGTTAAAGAGATTATATGATCATCACAGTTGTATGCTAATGGCATAATCAGATTATATAATATGCCATTGGCATAGTCAAGAAATATATTGCTAGGAGAAGAAAATGCAACCAGTACTTATTCCGGAAAAGTTAAAAGAAGCAAGAGAACGTCTTGGTATTACAAGAGTTGAGGCGGCACGTAGGATGAATATTCCACAGAGCTCATATGTCAGATATGAGAAGGGTGATCGTAAGCCTACTCATGCAACTATAGTTCAGATGGCACAGGTTCTCGGAACAAGTGTGGATTATCTGATAGGTGAATCTGATGATGATAGGGCTGATACTGCCCTTGTTCACAAAGAACTGGAGCCGATTTTATACGAGATTACCACAGGGGCAAAGGAATTCAATGAAGCTCAGCTGAATCGATTGTTAAAGTATTATAAGGAGATAGTGAAGGCACAGAATAAGAAGTAGTATTCTTTTGATAGTATTCATTGGGACGTTAATAGTAATGGCCTGTTAAGAAATTGATAAGAATTTAATAAAACTCTAATAAAGAAGAAATGCAGTTATTTGACTATACTGTTACTCATACGAGGAGTATGACAGGAAGCCGGATATGTTGTCATACTCATAGTATGAAAATATATTTGGCTTCCTGTTTTGTTTTTCAGAAATATATAAGATGAGGATAAGTATATGAGGATTAAGAAAGCTATAAGAACTACAGTCTTTGGAGTAACAGCTCTGGCTGCCATCGGTATGTATGCAGTAGATAACATGAAAAACAATAATGATAATAGTGACGAGAAAATAGTTTTCGCAGCCGAAAGTGACATGGAAGAAATCTCTGTAAATGGGGATGATACAAAGAAAACAGAAGCATCAACCGATGATGTTACAGTTGATCAGATTTACTGTATTGGTTCGGTTAGTAAGGTGTATGTGACTACGGCTGTGATGCAGCTGGTGGAACAGGGTAAGGTTGAGCTGGATGCACCGGTGACAGACTATATAGATGACTTCAAGATGGCAGATGAACGTTACAAGGATATCACTGTCAGGATGCTGATGAATCATACGTCTGGGATATTTGGTTCATCTCTTAAAAACTCTGACCTTTATGGCGATAATTCTTCCGTTTCCACGGAAAACACTCTTAAGAATCTGGAGAATCAGAGACTTAAGGCGGATCCGGGAGAATATGCGGCTTATTGTAATGATGGATTTACACTCCTTGAATTATTAGTGGAGAGAGTCTCCGGTATGAGCTATACAGACTATGTGGAGAAAAATATAGCAGGAAAGATCGGGGCTGAAAATATATATACTGCAAAAAATGTATTTGGAAATCCGGCTCTTGCAGATATATTCCCAGATAGTAATAACAGATATGAAACAGAATACGGTATGGATTTGGGTTCCGGAGGAATTTACTCAACTGCGTTAGATACCTGCGAATTCGGAAGTACGTTCTTTAAAGGCGATAACAGACTTCTTTCTGAAGGTAGTAAGAATGAGATGGCAACCCTTTGGAGTAGTACAACTGATGTTTCTGGCAATTTAAAATATAATCCGGACTATATGGACCAAAACGGTCTGGGTTGGGATATGGTAGATATTCCTATGTATAAAGAAGCGGGTGTGAAAGCTCTCTATAAAGGTGGCGACAACACGGATTATCATGCTGGTCTTCTAGTGCTGCCAGACGAGGAAGTGAGTGTATGTGTAACTACTTCGGGAGGAAACAGTGGATATAACATGGCTATGGCTGAGGCTCTTGCAAATATAGCCCTTGAGGAGCAAGGTATCGAAGTAGAGGAGACTACCGCACCAGAGGTAGAACTAAAGGAAACAGTTCCTGATTCTTATAAGAAGTATGGAGGTTATTATTCGCTGGATGGAACTCCTGCTGAGATTACATTTCCTGATATGAAGTATGCTCTTGTCAAGATGCTCGGGGCAGGTACATCTGATGAATATTATATGTATACGGATAATGGATTTGTAAGGGTGACAGGAGATATAGAAGCTGGAGAATTTAGGGTTGATCCTGACTACTTCTGTATTAATTTTGTAGAGGCAGAGGGACATGTATATATTACTGAGGAAAGTGTTTCAAAACAGAGTGGCCTTGTAAATGGATGTAATAGAACATATTCAGGAGAAAAACTGGAGCCTAATCCTGTATCTGAAGAAGCTATAAAGGCATGGCAGGAAAGAGATGGCATGAAGTATGCAGTTGAATCTGAAAAGTACTCTTCGGTGGTTTATCAAACTCCGTTTACTGAGATTAGGGTACTGGAAGATAGCGGTTATGTTGTCGATTTAGGTATGGCGTCCAGTATATTAAAAATAGTTGATGAGAATCATCTGGAGGCATTTACAACTATTCCAAGTTCAGGAAATAGAGATATCTTTGATATTTATATTGATGATACCGGAGTGGTTCATTCATCAAATGATCTGGAGGTTGTGCCTGTTACAGATAATGAGAGCTTCACAGCTGATGTAAAGAAAGTGGAGCTTACGACGAATGGAGCCGTCTGGTTTAATATAGATGATTCCATGGCCAACAAAACCATCAGTCTGGACAGGCCGGATAACAGTGCAGTCTATATATATGATAAGTTCGGAAAGGTTAAGTACAGTTCTCATATGCTGGACTATGGTGATGTGATACATCTTCCAAAGGACGGATATATTATGTTCATAGGAGAGGCCGGAGATGCTATAAATATTAAGTAGACGAACGTTTTACTATAAGAGGACAGTCCCTAAAAAGGATTGTCCTCAATTTGTAATTATTTTATAATAAGTATTATGTAATGAATGTAACAATTTGGATGTAATCAAATTAATTATCGCGGGTGGCCGAAATGGAATATAAAGTTCTTATGATCGACGATGACGAAGTGATAGCTCAGTCAACAGCTGAATACTTCAATATGTTCGGATATAAAACAGCATATGTTACAAGCTACGAAGAAGCTGTAGAGTTCTTAACGAAGAACATGGTGTCACTTCTTCTTTTGGATATTAATCTGGGAGATAAATCAGGTTTCGATCTCTGTAAGAAGGTAAGAGAAAACTATGATATGCCAATCCTTTTTATCAGTGCCAGAACCAGTGATGACGATGTGCTTATCGCACTGAATATAGGTGGAGATGATTATATCAAGAAGCCATATACTCTCAGCATTTTACTTGCCAAGGTGAAGACCATCCTTGGAAGATATGAGAAGGCCAGGGAAGCTGCAGAGATTGCCTCAAGATCAAATGATTCAAAACCATTCGATGCAGATGAAAGCTCTGGTATCGTTAGTCTTACGGATACTATCAGTGTTGATACTAATCTCCATAAGCTTAGAAAGGGCGATGAATTGATCGGTCTTAAAGCCATGGAATACAAGATGCTGATCTATCTTCTGAAAAACAGAAATAGGGTAGTTACAAAGGATGAGCTTTTGAAAAATGTCTGGGATGATGAATATATCGGCGAGGGAACATTAGCTGTTCATATAAGACATTTACGCGAAAAAATAGAGAAGGATCCCAAAAATCCTGAGGTCATTAAGACTGCATGGGGAGTTGGATATATGATAGAAGGTTGAGATGAAGAACTATGCCAAGCTGTGTTTAATATTCGGTATCTTTATGATAGCAGGTATTATTCTTTTTGTTATCGTATCCGGTGATTTAGGTGATACTATATCGGTCGATAATGAAAAAACACTCATACTGAATGATATAGTTAAGGATGCCGAGGAAAAAATAGATTCACCCTATAGTTTTGGAGAGAAAGACTATGGGGTGGATTTTGTTGTCTTTGACAATATAGGAAATGAAATCTATATAACACCGGGAGCAGAAAAGGAAATCGCTAAAATATCCGGCGGCGGAAGATTTACAGTTGAAGAGGCGGGCAGAAGAAGGATGCTTTATAAGTATATAGTTAAAGATGAAGCTATAGCCGGTTCGGTTGTTTTAATGGATTCTGCCGAGAATGATTATATAAAGGTTAAAACCAGACTGATACTGGCTCTTTCTATAATGGCTGTTATTTTCATAACAGGTGCGGTTATATATGGAATCTATATCGATAGAAATATCATTAAGCCCTTTAACAGAATGCAGTCCTTTGCGGGAAAGGTTGCAGAGGGGAAACTGGATGAACCGCTTCTTATGGATAAAAACAATATGTTCGGAGTATTTACCGAGAGCTTTGATATCATGCGCGAAGAGCTGGCAGAGTCAAAAAAGAGAGAGGCTATGCTTCAGCGTAAGGAGAAGGAGCTTATAGCTTCCCTTAGCCATGATATAAAAACTCCCATAACCGGAATAAAGCTGACAACGGAGCTGCTCACGACCAAGCTGAACCAAAGGATTGAGGAGACAGAAGAAAGTTTATCTGCAGAAGAAAAAAGAGCTGATTCGGATATTATGGAAAAGCTGGATAACATATATAAAAAGGCAGAACAGATAGACAGTCTGGTGAGTGATCTTTTTTCAACAACATTGGAAGATCTGGGTGAATTTAAGGTAAACGTAAGTGATGAAGAGTCGACTGTTCTGAGCGAGATTGTAAAGAAGAATGACTCAAAGGGACTGGTAGATGAATCGAGATCGCCTAAGCTCCTTATAAATATAGACACCAGGAGAATGAGCCAGGTGATAGGAAATATTATCAGCAATTCATATAAGTATGCCGGTACTAAAATAGATGTAGAGTACAGTATTAAAGAAAAATATCTTGAAATGATGATAAGGGATTATGGTCCGGGCGTTTCGAGAAATGAGCTGGAACTTATAACAAACAAGTTCTATCGTGGCAGAAATGCGGAAACCGAAAATGTAGACGGAAGCGGACTGGGACTCTATATAGCTAAGTCCCTTATGCATAAAATGAACGGAGAACTGATCTGCGAAAGTGATGACAAGGGATTTACAGTGTCGCTTATGATCCCAATCAGTTAATTAAAAATTTATACTAACAGTATATAGATGGGGCAGAAAGGGTATGCTATAATACCATCTCGCGTTAACACTGATTATAATATGGGAGGACAAGACATGATTGAAACCGAAAGACTGATTTTAAGAGAGTATACTCTTGAAGATTTTGATGCGTTATATGAGATAATGTCCGATCCCGAAACTATGCAGCATTATCCTGCGCCGTTTGATGAGGACAGGACAATGGGCTGGATAAAGTGGAATCTGGAAAATTATAAAACCTACGGCTTTGGACTCTGGGCTGTGACACTAAAGGAAACAGGAGAGTTCATCGGAGACTGTGGAATCACGATTCAGAATATCGACGGAGAACTGCTTCCGGAGATAGGATATCACATCAACAAGAAGTATTGGAGACAGGGATATGCCAAGGAAGCAGCCCGTGCATGCCGTGACTGGGCATTCAACAATACTGACTACGACATGATATATTCGTATATGAAGTATACTAATATCGGTTCGTACTCAACTGCAATCGCAAACGGTATGAAAAAGGTAAAGGAATATCCGGATCCGAAGAATGAGATATCGTATGCCTATGCGATAACCAGAGATGAGTGGGAGCAATTGGATACTATATGCCCATAGCAGCATGATAGACCAGATTCAAAAGCCAAAGACAGATAATGGTTAATATAAGGATCAGATAGAAAAAGAGGAACTCAAAACCTGAACATTCATATTTTTTCAGCATATGTCGATAAATGATGGCTAAAACTACGGTACTGATGTAAGGAATATAGAATATTCTGAGAAAGAAAAGATAATTGAATAATATACTCGCTCTGGGGAGAAAGAGCGGAAGAAATATCAGAAGATTTATTACATACAGTACTCGTATAGTCCATAGCCCGTAATTTGTTTCTTTGTTATTGTTCATGTGTAAATATCTCCTTGATCGTTATTGTATAGTATGATATACGGATTTCTCTGTTTCAGAAGAAACTTTTGATACTTATGTCATATTATAATATTGTCGTATGTCAGGGAAAGGTTCATTTAATTTTCTATTACGGTGTATGTATAATTCGGAGGGTTAATCTTGAAAGAAATGAAGCATGACAGTTCCACAAAAGCATGGAACTTGATGGGAGACGAATGGTTTGAACTTGCACAGACCGGTGAAGCACGAAACAGCTTTATCATGCCCAATATGCTTAAGTTTATGGGCAATGTAAAGGGTAAAAGAATACTTGATCTGGGATGCGGCGAAGGCGGATATTCAAGAGAACTCACGAAACGCGGTGCAAGTCTTGTGTCCGTCGATTGTTCAAAAAAGGCTATAGAGTATGCGGTAAAGCTGTCCAAAGAAGAAAATCTTCAGATTGAACATTATGTCAGGAACAGTAATGATCTTTTTGATATTGATTCAGAACAGTTTGATATCGTACTGTGTTCGATGATGTTAATGGACTGTGAGGATTTTGACGGTACACTTAAAGAGGCCGTTCGTGTTTTAAAGCCCGGTGGACGGCTTTTTGCAAGCGTGCTCCATCCATGTTTCGACGGTAACCATGACACAGGTATCGGAAGACAGGGTATGGGAGTAGACAGAGAGGTTGTTGTTAAGAATTACTTCGAACCGAAAGAATGGGAGGCACCTCTTTGGAGCGGGACTATTCCGGTTATCTGGAGACATCGTACGATGGAAGACTATGTCAAAGCTTTTATAAGGGCGGGACTTACTATAGTCGACCTGAATGAACCGAGAGCTACGGATGAGCAGGCCGGGAAATCTGTTATGATGGCATGGCTTCAGAAGATTCCTCTGTATCTGTACTGGGAACTGAAAAAGTAATATATGTCAGTGAGAGGTTCACTTCCCGGAGATAGCTGTTATAATTGAAACAGTAAAAAATTGGGTTCGCCGTTGATTGATATGTACCCGGAATCAAGGACACATATTTATGAGGGGTGTGCTCTCTTTTTACTCAGGTGGAGGAGTGTTATATCAGCTGGCTCAGCTGTTCTATCAGGTCACCCTTACCGGATACGGATATTTCACCGACACGGTTACAGATTCTTTCCAGATATTCAAGCTTCTTCAGCTGGAATAAAGTCTGATTTTCATCCATGAGCTTTGCCGTGTTCATAAGTGATCTTGTGGAGGCCACTTCCTCCCTTCGTTCAATCACATTTGCCTGTGCCTTCTTCTCGGCAACCAGGACGGTATNNCATGATTTCCCTTATCTCACCCGGAAGTATGATATCTCTGATACCGAAGCTTCCGAATTCAACACAGAAATCCTTCTCACCTGAGCGGAGCTTTCTGTCAAGAATCTCGCTTAACTCACTTCTTCTCTCAAGTATCTCATCAAGCTTGTAATTACCTATAAGCTCTCGGGATACCATCTGGATGAAGGAGTAGAGCTGATCCGTAAGATTTGTTCTGTCGGATACCGACTTCTCGGCATCTGTTATCCTGTAGTTTGTAACCATGTTGAGTCTTATACCTACCTTATCCTTTGTAAGTATCTCCTGACCCGCAACGCTGAGTTCTCTCCACTTCATGTCAACCACTTCAGCCTTAACTTCTCTGACAACATTCCAGTAGTAATACATGCCGCTTCCGAGCTTTTCCGTAAGTGTATTATTAACATATATAAGAGCCTCTTCGCCTCGTCCTACTACGACCTTTGTGTAGTACTTAAGAGGTATATACTGGATCATATCCTCGGTAAGCTCTTCCTGAAACTTCAGTTCCCTCATGGAATATATCTTCATCTCGACCTTCTCGAAACGATTCCAGAATACGTATTCACCCTTGTTGGATACACCCATCAGATTACCGTTTATATATAAGAAGCCTATCTCATCATTCTCTATCTCGTATCTGACTGTAGACTTTCCGAACTCTTCATCCTTTATAAGGATTTCGTAAGGAATACCGTTCGGCTTTACTTCGCCGGCAGCCTCCGTTATCTCGAGTTCATATCCTCTTCTCTTCAGGAAATTATACTTTCCGGCATTAAGCATTCTGAGAAACTTACCGTTTCTGCGAAGAAAACCGACTTCATTATCTCTGATTATATATCTCATCTTTTATTCTCCTTTTTAATCTTAATTTCGTTATTCGTGAAATGTATCCGACAGAAGATTTCCCCATGAGTAACTCGGAACTTCATTAAGTACAGGCTTCATATATGATGTCTCTGACTCATCAGATATGAATCTTGTACGGTATCCTGTCGCTGCTGGAGTTATATCAGGTCCTCTCGGACTTACTCTCACTTACAGCCGGCAGGCCTGCCGAAATGCAGTTTGAGCTTATCCGATCGGCGGAAATCTTCTTTCCGATACCTGAGTTACGCCCTACGCGTATAAATAACCATGCTCTACCATTAAGCTACATACCGAAGTATGGAGGGACTCGAACCCTCAACACTGGTGTTAGACCGATAATCATTCGGCTTGTTAAGTTGGAAACTTAACATGTGGATAAGTAAGTACGATATACCGGATTCGGCACCATGGAGCAGCACTGTGGATGGGAACCACCGCCGCAATACTCTCATACAGTACAATTACTTACGTCGATGTACAGAAGATATCATTTTGGGGATTTTTGTTCATTTCAAAAAAGCTGCGAACCATTTTGAAATGAAATATATAAGTATGCTATAATCAGTAACATGAGTCAGATATCGAAGTTGCTGATGACAGCTGATTCAAAATATTACAGAGGGTTAAAAGTATGAAAAACATAAGATTTTATGAGGCAGAAAAGTATAATACTCCCGAATACGAGAAAGTAGAAGATATGATCTACAAGACCGTAGAAGAGAAGTCTGTTGATGATGGGAATTTCGCACTCAAACAGTGTACGGATGCCGAGTTGGTTTCAAAACTTCTCAAATCCGAAGATTGGGTTCAGGGGACCGGTGATTTTTTAGAGGAAAATCTGATCCTGACTTACGAAGGAAAAAGGTATTATCGTGAGATAGAAAGTGTTGGTACCGAGGATGATATAATAATGGAAGATATGTATGATCCGGCTGAGGGAAATATAATCTATGTGACATCTATTGTTTTTGAGCCGGAACCGGAGTTCGGTGAAAATGAGCCGGAGGATGATTTTGTTTCTCAGTATCCGTTAGAAGATATCTTAGATGAATTCTATATCTATTGCTATGACAGCTATGATGAGGAAAATGCATCCGATAAAAAGAATTCATATGTTGAGTTTGCAAGTGAGGATATCGAGGATATCAGAAAAGTTCTCGATATAATCGGAAAGCATGTATATAACGTAACAGAGGGGGAATACGTTAAACTCGTAATAGAATAGAAAAGAAAATAGAATAAGACGTAGGTTAATATGAAGGAAATGCAGGACTTATCCATTGTTATGAATGGAGAGGCCCTGCATTTTTACTGATTATGAGTTTTATATAAGAGCTGTATCTTCCGGAGAAACCGCGAAAGGACCGGCCGGAGGAAGAACATCCCGGTGCTCACCAAAGTAATCCAGATTGAATATGATAGCATTTCCGTCCGGATCTTCAAAGCACTGTTCGGGTTCAAATGCCTGTCCGAGAACAGCTGTTGATATAATGCCGGTGGAACTCGGACTTAGATATTCATATAGATTTGTCTTTAAGATCGGGACACCGTCACTGTCAATAAGTGACAGTTCAATAGGCTGTGTGATCGTTTGGGCATCTATATCTCCGTCACTTGGTTTTGCTCCGTTACAATATACATTTCCACCATAATACATAGGCAGATGGTCATAGTACTTATCACGGCTTTCCAATGACACGAAGGTATCGGCGGAAAATTTGGCCAGATAACTTTCTTCATCAGGGTAGCCGTCATAAGGATGGGTACCGCATACAAAGTTAAGAGCACTTACGCGGTCAAGCCCCAGCTTCTTCGCACCGTCTGTCAGAAGAGGGCGTACAGGCTGCTGCACGAATACATTATTATAGAAACGTGTATCTCCGTGCAGGATGGACATGAATCCGAGTACTTCCGTGCGATGCGGTAAATGGTATGGCGTATAGCGCATATTGGTAAAGCGCACACCGCCGCTGTTTACTCCTTCTCCGACAAAAGTGAAGGATCCGGCTATAAGGTTATGGACAAATGCCAGCCCCTGGGTGCTCAGCCTGCAGGATATATTCGAAAGTAAGATATTGTTATCAACCAACGTCGGACCGTGAGAGACTTCTATAAACAGATCTTCGCCGATGGCCAGTTCCATGGGAAGCTCGGTTCCGTCGGGTGGAGTGTTGTCATGCAGGAGATTGCCTGTTATACGTGTTCCCTGTGCCTGCCAGTCAAGCCATATACCGCGAATGCAGTGATGTATATGATTACGGCGGAATATAACATCTATGGCGGCATGCATTTTGATACCGGCGTCTTCAGCACCGCTGAAATCCTGCTTGGTGCTGATGTGATGTATAGTATTATCTTCTATAGTAGAGAAGACACAGCCCAGGTGACCGCAGATAGCTGTTTGTCCGCAATCATGTATATTGCATCGGCGGATGATATGTGAGCCGATTTTTTCTTTGGTCCATCCTTCAATCTGAGCCAGACAGATGGCATCTCTTTCGTTCTGAGCACCGTCCTTTGTAAATTTCGTAGACCATTTGTTTTCGTTACTTGGCTGGTAATACTTACCGAGAGTGATCCCACTGCATTTTGAATCGGATATATCACAGTCTTCGATGATCCATCCTTTGGACCAGCGTGGCCCTATCATGCCGTCCTGGTATGCTGTTGGAGGAGCCCACTGGGTTGCTGCCTGGCGGATAGTAAAACCGCTTACGGTGATGTAATCTACACCGTTATGATCCGGGTAGAAGCAGTTGCGTCTTACATTTATTTCGACATTTTCCTTGTTTGGATCTGCACCTCGGAAGTTTGCGTATATGAGAGTAACATCGTCTTCCTGCTCAGTGAACCATTGATACAGTGACCTTTCGGGTTCCCAGGATCTCTTCAGAATCTGCGGCTCCAAAACCTCTTTCAGAGAAGCCACCTCAAACATTGACATACCATTCAGATAGACCTCACCCGTGTGAGCCGGACGGAGCGGAAGATACCAGTCGCCTTTTAAGGTTACCGTGTAAGGATTATAATCACCGAACAGACCGTTCGGAATTCTGGCAAGCCAGGTATCTCCGTCGAAACGTTCCCATTTTTTAACCTGCTCCGCGCCTGTTATGATAGCAGCGAGCGGCTCTGTCGAACGGTAAGTTATACGATCTTTTTCTGTTCCCGCATGTACCGGACATACATACTCTCTGTAGATTCCCGGTGCAACAAGAATCTCATCACCGGGTTGCGCAATACGTGCTGCTTCATTGATTGTCTTAAATGGCGCATTTTCATCTCCGCAGCCACTGTGAGCTGCCGAAGCCGATACATAAATCTGCATATTTTATATCCTTCCTTCCGGTAAAAATCATCCCTTTACAGCTCCTGCCATCATACCCTTAACCAGCTTATTCTGGAATATAATGAAGAGAATGATCATTGGCAGAACCGACAGTGTAAGAACTGACAGGATAATAGGAATATTCAGGGCATGTTCTCCTTTAAACTGACCGAGAGCCAGAGGAAGAGTCTTGTTTGCAGGGCTCTGAAGCAGAGTATTTGCAAAGGCGAATTCATTCCACATAGCTACACCGTTATAGATTGCCAGTGTTGCAAGTCCCGGCTTTGAAAGCGGTAGTATGATCATAAAGAAGTTTCTGAAACGACCGCATCCGTCTATTTCCGCAGCTTCCTCAAGTTCTCTTGGTATTGTTTTCATGAATGCTACCAATATGAAAACCGACATCGGAAGAGCGAAGGCAACATACGGACCGATCAGAGCTTTGAGCGAATCATATAATCCCATATCTGTTGTAAGTTTAAATACAGGGATCAAAGTTACATGCATCGGTACGGACATCATCGCTACTATTCCGGCATAGAGAAGTTCTCGTAAAGAAAAGTTCATTCTTGAAAGCGGATAAGCTGCAAATGCTGAGATTATCAGCATCAGTACGAGTGATACAGCCACAACTAAAACGCTGCGCATGAAGTATCCGAAGAATCCGTTCGATACAACTTCAACATAATTCTCGAAGGTCCATGGATCAGGCAGATGGAAGACACCCTGCTGCAGCATATCAAACTGCTTACGGAAAGAGTTAAGAACCATAAATATGAAAGGTGTCACAGTGATGATCAGCCATATAAAGGAAAATACGAGAGCTATCCACCACAATACGCTGAAATGCTTTCTGGTTTTTGCGACTTTGGGTTTGTTGCCTGCCATATTAGTAATCCTCCTTTACTTTAAAAATCTTCTGGAATAATATTGCTATAACGGTAATCAGGATGAACATACCGGCTGCCACGCAGGAACCGTAGCCCATGTTAAACTGCTGGAATGACAGTTTATACATATAGGTTGCCATAAGCTCTGTGGAATTAACCGGACCACCCTGAGTCATATTCCAGATAAGATCAAAGTATTTCAGCGAGCCGATGAGTGACATTGTACAAGCGGTTTTAAGAATAGGACCGAGCAGTGGGAGAGCAATATATTTTGTATACTGCCAACGTGTAGCACCATCAATTATCGCAGCCTCATATATGGTTGAGTCGATATTGCTGTAACCTGCTATGAAGTAAACCATGTAGAATGGTGTAAACTGCCATGCCATTACGCCGATAACGGTGAAAAGAGCATGAGGAGATCTTCCCAAAAGATCCACGGTAACTCGCTTGCCTGAAAGAAGGCTCGCCAGAGAGGAGAATATACCTCCGTTGGTAGCCAGTGCATAGGTAAACAAAAATGCGATGGCTACAGAACTCATAAGATACGGCAGAAACCATATAACTTTGAAAAATCCATATCTTTTGCCGCCGGCTTCAAGAAAGGATGCAAGAAAAAGTCCTATAGGAATCTGCAGTAGGATTGAGAACACCATAATGATAACATTTCGCCCGAAGGCAGACCAGAAATTTTTATCATGAACCAGAGTATTCCAGTTCTGAAGACCGATAAAAGTACGGTCAGATGAGATTCCGTTCCATTTATAGGCACTGATGATAAATGTGTCTATGACAGGATAAATATAATAAACAGCTATAAGGAGGAAGGTGGGTAGCAGGAAAACGGTCGCTACTGTCCGGACACGCCTCTTCCTTGTTTTCTCTAAACTGCTTAATTTTACATTTTTTGTTGCCATACATCCTCCTGTATTTTTCATATAAACACGCCATAAGACCATACTCCACATCGTGCATACACTTTTCCGAGTGCAGCACGATGTGAAGTGAGACTTGTGGCGTTTGAGTCATTTTTTATTGATCTGCTAATGCTTCTTTCATGGCCTTATCCTGAGCTTCGCCGATTTCAGCGCCGTTCTTTTCAAGACCGAACAGAGCAGACATGCTGTCTTTATGAACCTCTGTAACTGATGCAGGAAGATACTGATCATACCAGAGCTGAACATTTGAAGCGTTGAAGAATACTTCTGTGATAGTCTTCATATTAGGATCTACAACCTGTGACTCATATCCCTTGATTGAAGGAGTATTAAGGTGTTCCATCTGTTCTTTGTTATAGATATCATCATTGAAGTACTGGGTTGCGAGCACATACATAGCCTTAAGCTTTTCCTGATCGCCCTTGCTGTTGAAATTAAATGCATTACCGATGGCTGTACCGATCTCAACATCCTGAGGTACTCCCTTTGCCTTAGCTTCTGTGTCTTCCGGCCAACGGAATACACCGATGTTTTCTTCGTACCACTCCTGATTATCTGCTGCCATACTTCCGGCCATCCATGAGCCGTGAAGCATCATAGCGCATGAGCCGTCATACATAAGCTGCTTATCCTGACCATCATCAGGTGAAAGTGAATTTACACCATCAGGGAAATATCCCTTCTTTACCCAATCCTGAATCTTGTCGCTGGCAAAGATGAATGCCTCTGATCCGAAAGATCCTTCCTGTGTATAAGCTGCATCGAACTCGGCATTGCCGGAGTGACGTGCAACAAGATACATGTAGTACATGGAGCCGGTCCACTTAGGAGCATTTGCAAGTGCGAAAGGTGTAATACCTGCTGCCTTAAGCTTTTCGCATACTGCTTCGAGTTCATCAAGTGTTGTAGGTACTTCGAGGCCGTTATCCTTAAAGATAGTCTTGTTATAGAAAACGTCGCATCCTGATAAACTACCGAAAGGAATACCGATTACCTTATCTTTATAAGTTCCCTGAGCTACAGCTGCTTCAATGAAATCCGGATGATCGTAATTGTTGAAAAGATCTGTGATGTCATCTGCATATCCGGAGTTGTAGTACTCGGCCATAGGACCGCCGCCCCAGGAAATGTACATATCCGGGCACTGTCCGGAACTCATTGCAACAACAAGCTGCTGCTTATAGTTATCGTTCTGCTGATGGATCTGTTCCACGTGAATATTCGGATAATCATTCATGAAACGCTGTACAGCGGCTTCCTGTGTACTCTTGTTAGGTTCTTCTGTAGCGATGTCCCAGAGAACAATAGTCATATCATCTTTTGTAAGTTCAGGAACATTCTTTCCGTCCGTCTGTTTCGCAGCGGCAGCTTCTGTCGATTCGGATTCGCTGCTCTGGGTAGTAGCAGCTGTTGTACTGCCTGTTGTATCACCACCACCGGAACTTGTTGTGCCTGTGGTGCCGCCTCCGCAAGCTGCCATGGATAATGTCATAGCAGCACTCAGTGCAAGTGCTTTTAATTTTTTAAACCTCATTTCTTAACCTCCTCTTTGTGTGTCTGTCAGAATTCTGCGCAATCGACGATTTGTATAATGTGTTGTGTTTTTAGTGCTTCCTGTTTCATTTCTTGTTCATTTTATAATATGGATTTGTCAGTTAACTATCCAATAATTGCTTTATTGTTCAACAAATCTTGCTATTCTGTATATAAAACTATTGTTTTTGACCAACTGTTGTAAGATAATAAATAAAGCTTTGCAAGAAATTATGGAGAAATGCAGTGAAAGAAAATTCGAATCCACAGGAAATCATCCGTCGCCGCGGTAACAGGCATGTGCGGGTGTATATAAATAACGAATCATTATATTATCCGCCGCATTGGCATACGGACGTTGAAGTCATAGCCATTACGGAAGGCACCTACCGTGTCTGCTGCGGCGGAATCGATTATCATCTTGACACAGGTGATATTCTGATGATCTGCCCTTCTGCAGTTCATGAGATATTCCCGGAATCACCGGGAAGCCGTATATATATTCAGGCCGATCTTCTCGGACCTCTCCATATCTACGAGCTGGATACGGTATTCCTGCTCCTGAATCCCGCAGTAAAGATCAGTAAGGGTAGCTTTTCGGCGGAGGTCTATGACAGGCTTTGGAAACTGGTATCAGAGAGCAAAGACTTATACTTTTCAACTTCAGGATTACCGTCTGAAAAAACAGAGGATATCAATGTCCATGCAACGGATGATCTTCCGCTTTACGGAGAAACCATGATCTGTGCTAAGATTTTGGAATTTACTGCACTTGTGGGTATGAATGCTCCTGCCGGAAATGTACAGGAGCTCGATAAAGATGAACTTTCGGAAAAGGTAATAGAGGATAAACTTCCGCTGCTCAATGCATGCGGTTATATATCAGAGCATTTTACCGAACAGATTACATTGAATCAGGTTGCTGATTATGTGGGACTGAGCAAGTATTATTTTGAACGTGTTTTTAAGCAGTTTACGGATATGACATTTTATCAATATCTGATCCAGAAGAGAATCTCTTTTGCTCAGGAACTTTTGGCCAATCGAAGTCTGTCTGTAACGGAGATTGCTTTTTCGGCAGGTTTTTCAAGCAGCTCGGCTTTTGCAAGAGCCTTCCGGCAATCGACCGGTTATGCTCCTTCGGAATTCCGTACACTTAATGAATCAAAGCATTTCACCAGCGGTAAACCGTTCACTCCTGAGCAGGCTGCTGCAGCGGTCGGACATGTTGCCAAGGTCAGCACGCCTACACCCGTAATTACCGAGATGTATTCTTAGTGAATCTTTGGAGATACTGTAAAAGGTATCTCCATTTTTTATCTCAATTCTTTCAAAAATGAAAGATTTGAGAAATAATCTGGAAAGAAACAGGTGGTATTATACACACAGTTGAAACAATAATGCGTTACAAAGGAGATGGACAAATGAGCATACTGGTTGCAGAACATATAAAAAAATATTACGGAGAGGGTGAAACTCTTGTTAAGGCGCTTGATGATGTGAGCTTATCTGTTGAAAGAGGAGAGTTTGTAAGTATCATAGGTACAAGCGGAAGCGGAAAGTCAACACTGCTCCATATGTTGGGCGGACTCGATAATCCGACAGAAGGTAAGATCATTATTGACGATAAAGACATATCGGAACTTAAGGGCGATGCGCTCTGCATTTTCAGAAGAAGAAAGATAGGATTTATCTTCCAGAGCTTTAATCTGGTGCCGAGCATTTCGGTTTATGAAAATATCGTCCTTCCTATACAGCTGGACGGTGAGAAGGTTGATAAGGAATATATCGATAAGGTTATCGAAACTTTGGGTATATCCCAAAAGCTGAATGTGCTTCCGTCAAAGCTTTCGGGAGGTCAGCAGCAGAGAGTTGCGATCGCAAGAGCGCTTGCGTCAAAGCCGGCAATCATCCTTGCAGATGAGCCTACAGGTAATCTTGATACGAAGACAAGTCAGGATGTGCTGGGACTTCTGAAGACCACCGGACAAAAGTTCAATCAGACAATAGTGATGATCACACATAATGATGAGATCGCACAGTTGGCAGACAGGACTATAAGAATCGAAGACGGCCATATCGTATAAAATCTCCCCAAGACATCAGTACACAGGCTTAAAGACTAAAACAGAGGAGTGGAAATGAATAAGGTAAATAACAGAAATGCTGTAAATAATCTTGCTTTCAGCGGGGTGAAAACAAAGAAGAACAAATATATCATACTGGTACTTGCTGTAATACTTACGAGCTTACTTTTTTCAACACTGTTTTCGGTTGGGGGAAGCATGGTAAACGAGGTGCAGGAATCTACGATGAGACAGGTCGGCGGAACATTTCATGCAGGTTTTAAGTATCTTTCCAAGGATGAATACGAGCAGATGAAGGATGATCCGAAGCTGAAGTTCGTATCATACAGGATTCTTGTCGGTTTCGGAGAAAATGAAGAGTTTACCAAGCTGTACACCGAATGCTACTATTCGGAGGATGAAGATGCAAAGGAATCTTTCTGTTATCCGGTAAAGGGGAAAATGCCCGCAGAGGAAAATGAAGTTGTGGTAAGTGATAAGATTCTCGAAGCACTGGGTGAGCCGGTCGATATCGGAATGACTATACGAATTGATCTGAATATCAACGACGAGATCATATCCAATGATTTTACGGTATGCGGTTACTACGAAGCCGATCCTATATGTCCGGCACAGATGATCTATGTATCGAAGTCTTTTCAGGAAAAGTATGCGCCTGATGCAACGACTCCGTATTCGGCGGTCAGAGGAGATGATGTCGGAAGATACTCGGTGGATTTCAAATTCAGCAACAGTATAAATATAGAGAAAAAGGTTGAAGAACTTATAGCAAGAACGGGACTCAGAGAAGATGTGGATTACGGTATCAACTGGGCATACGGCGCAAGCAGTATTGATCCTTCCGTGGTAGTAATATGCGCAGCTTTGATAATTATATTCATGTTTGCCGGATACCTCATCATTTACAATATCTTCGATATCAACATAGTTTCCGATATTCAGGAATTCGGTCTTCTGAAGACTATCGGAACTACGGAAAAGCAGTTGAAAAAGATTGTCAGGAAGAGAGCTAATCTGATATCGATAATAGGAATACCTATCGGAATCGGCCTGGGTGTTTTGGTGGCCGCGTATCTTCTTCCGATCATTTCCGGACAGTTTGATACACTTACAGTCGGAAAGGGCGGTCTTCATATAAATATCTGGATACTTATGGGTGCTGCGGTATTCTCATATCTTACAGTTATATTCAGTTCGGGAAAACCATGCCGAAAGGCGGCTAGGGTTTCTCCTGTTGAGACAGTAAAGTATACAGAGGAATTTGACAAAAAAGGTAAGCCGAAGAAGAAGCTGGGCGTGGTAATTCTTTCAATATCACTTGCTCTCGTTATTCTGAACAGTGTATTCGGGTTTGTCAGCGGCTTCAGTATGGATCAATATGTAAAGAATCTTATAGTTTCGGATTTCAGTATTCAGGATGCGGAACTGGACAACCCGGGTGTACGATATAAATATACGGAAGCTGTAAGTCATGAGCTGATGGATGAACTGAGGAGTCTTGATGGAGTTAATTCTGTCAGCGCAGTGTATATAAAAGAAGGATTTCAGGAATTCAGTGAAGATAACTGGGCTAAAATAGATAAAAATGTAATGCAGAGTGAGCTGCTTAAGGAAAAGTTAGCAGGCCATGGATATGATGATCAAATGCGAAAAGATGAGATTGATCACTATGCAGAAGAGAGAACACTTGACGGTAAAACATACGGAATGGGTGAACTTGCCGTAGATAAGCTGAAGGTTATTGAGACAAAGGATGGCAGCGATAAGATAGATTGGAATACATTTAATTCCGGAAATTATGTGCTTATTACGAGATTTGAGACAGATAACGGAGAAGTGAATTTCCTGGATCCGGGAGATAAGATCAGTATAAGAAGCTATGATCCCGAATACGGTGAAACACAAAAAGTTGTAAGCGAGTCGGGAGAAGAATTTGAGTATATCAGCTTTGATAACGCTCCGGTTAAAGAGTATGAGATCTATGCGGTAGTTGAAATTCCTATAGCTTTGGGACTCAGATGTTACGGAACGTTCGATTGTGATTACATACTTCCGGAAGACGAGTTCCGTAAGCTTAACGGTTCCGATTGGAACGCAATGAGAGTAATTATGGATGTAGATGATTCGAAGGAAGGATATGTAAATGATTGGCTGAAGAATTATACAACTACTGTTGAACCTGCTTTGGATTATGATTCAAAGGAGAGTGTTACGGAAGAATATGCCTCATTCGGCAGAATGTTCAAGGTTGTAGGTGCAGTGATTGCAGTTGTACTGGGACTTATCGGACTTATGAATTTTGCTAATACGATCATCACATCGATAATTGTAAGAAGCAGAGAGCTTGCGATGCTTGAAGCTGTCGGAATGACAGGAAAACAGCAGAGAATAAGCCTTATGAAGGAAGGCTGCAGATATTTTATCTGGTCGGCGGTTGTATCGCTTGTGATTTCTTCTGTTCTTAATCTGACACTGATAAAAGCACTTACAGATGCTGTTCCGATGTTTGACTGGAATTTTACACTTGTACCGAATCTTGTATGTCTGCCTTTTATACTGATACTTGTAATTATCATACCTGTTATAGCCTATAACAAAATGAGCAAGGTAAGTGTTGTTGACAGACTCAGAGTAGAATAACATATAATAGATAATTTAAAATATTAGAGTACACCCTCATCACTTGCATGGTGGAGTGTACTCTTTTTGGCTTTATGGGAAACGGCTTTTTTGCTTTATAAGAAACTGCTTTGTTCCGAGAATTATGATAATATATGTACTATATGTACATAAAGAATACATATAGATGTTTTATACTTCAGAAAACAGAAAATTTACTGAAGGGATTCTTCGGTATAAATGGAGAAGGAGTATATTATGAAAAAGAATTATCTTATTTTCGGAATCATTTATTGTTCGATCATCCTGGGTCTTTTTACCGGGGTTATGTATTTGTATTTAAAAGACAAGATTGAAGAGATTAATTCCACTTGTTTCAGTTCGTTTGGGTCTGATTACTGGCAGTATGAGAATGAATTAATAGAAAACGGGAGTATCGAGCTTGATATTGAGCGAGCTGTCTCAAGAATTCAAAGCGAAAGTGCATATTACCTTGATAATTACGGAAAATACTATGCGGTAATTGATGCTTCCGATAATTCGGTTATAGCTCAGTCGGGAGATTTTATCGAAGTCAGATGTTATCGTGACAAACAATACAGCGGAAGACTTCTTATTCCGGATAAACCACTTGCTGATAGCAATACAAAGGATTTCTATAATTTTACGGGATTTGAAAATTCAAAATGTGATGATTATTTTATATATGGCGGTGAAGGAGCTATGACTGCTTATGATGTATCTGTAGAAGTAGAGCCGAATCATCCGGAATATATAAATGAAGACGCCGGTATATCATTTGATGAATGGATAGGTGAAGACAGAGACGTAAAATTTGAGGTATATTATTATGATTCAAGTGAAACAAAAGCAAAACTTAACAGAAAAGCCGAGGATATAAGTTGGGATTATATAAGTTTGATCGGGTATGGAGAGATAGAAGAAGGAGAAGTTCTTAAGGTTTCGGGATTTTTTGAGTCGAGGGCAGTATATATCCGCAGTATCAACAAGGGAAGTAATCTGGTTGTTTATTCGACGGTATTCAATCCTTTTATGACAGCCGTTTCACAGAATAAAAAACTTTTTACGGTTGCATTTATAATATTTCTTCTTATCGAAGGCTTTACGATCTTTGCGGTAGTAACACTGTATAAAAATCAGAAAAGCTTCGAGCTCAGATCCCAGAAACTCACAAGGGGGATTGCGCATGAACTTAAAACACCTCTTGCTGTTACAAAAGCATGCGTTGAAAATTGGGAATATATAGATGAAAAGGACAGACATGAATATTCAGAGAAGATAATATCTGAGGTCGATCATATGGCAAGTATGATCACAAAGCTCCTGGAATTGTCGAAACTAAACGGCGGTCAGAATTCGATCAATAGAGAAGAGGTTGATATTCTGAAGCTTACAAAAACCGTTTACGAGAGGATGGATGAGCTGGCCAAGGAAAAACACCTTGAAGTAACTATCACGGATTATGATAATATCGGGGAATATATCGCATATGCAGATCCGGAAATGATGAATATAGTTATCGGAAATTTCATCTCAAATGCGATCAAGTATTCGGATACGTATATCAGAATGACTGTTTCTGATCTGGGAAAGAAAATAGAATTCAGAATTACGAATGATGGTACAAGGATAGAAAGTAAAGACCTGGCAAAGGTCTGGGATGTTTTCTACAAGACAGATGAAGCCAGAACTGATAGAATATCAAGTAGTGGTGTAGGACTTGCGGTCGTAAAGAGTATACTTGATATGCATAAGGCAAAGTATGGTTGTACTAGTACTTATAATTCTACTACATTTTACTTTTTGATCGATAAAGCAAAAGATGAGTAAAGGATGAGACGGGGTATGTATCAGATATTGCTTGCTGAAGACGAAGATACACTCAGAAGTATTCTGAAGGTGTTTTTTGAGAAGAACGGTTTTGACATAGATACTGTTGATAACGGGGACGATGCCTGTTTATATGCAGACCGGAAAAAATACGACATAGTGATCCTGGACATCATGATGCCGGGAAGAGACGGAAAAGAAGTATGCAGATATATAAGAAATAAGTATGATGTGCCGGTCATATTCTTAACGGCGCTTGGCAGCGAAAAAGATATAGTTTCGGGTTATGAGATCGGCGCGGACGAATATGTTACTAAGCCGTTTTCCACTACCATTCTGCATGCAAAGGTAAATGCGCTTATAAAAAGATATCATGGCCTTCTTGTTAAAGACGGTAAGATAAAAATGGATGAAATTCTTATAGATCCCGCCAGACGGTATGTTACGGTAGATGGTAAGGCGGTGAATCTGGCACCAAAGGAGTATGATCTTTTAATGTGTTTTCTGGATAACCGGGATATTGTTCTGAGCCGTGAACGTATACTTGATATTGTATGGGGAATGGACTATGACGGGTATGACAGAGCCGTGGATACACATATAAAGAAGCTCCGCAAAGCACTCGGAAAGGCAAGTCATCACATTGAAACCGTTATTAAAAGCGGATATGTATGGAAATAAAGCTATGACATTTGAAATGTAAAGCAGACAGATCGGAGATATAGATATGGAACAGTACAAAGTGCTCATGATAGATGATGACGAACTGATAGCACGTTCGACAGCCGATTACTTTAATATCCTTGATGTAAAAACCGCATATGTGACAAATTTTGACGATGCAGTGGAATTTCTGGAGAAAAATAATGTATCACTGCTTCTCCTTGATATCAATCTCGGAGACAGATCGGGTTTCGAGCTTTGTAAAAAGATTAGAGAAAACTATGATATGCCAATTCTTTTCATTAGTGCAAGAACAAGTGATGATGATGTGCTGATTGCACTGAATATCGGTGGTGATGATTATATCAAGAAACCGTATACGCTTAATATACTTCTTGCAAAAGTAAGGGCGGTACTGGATAGATATGAGAAGGCTAAAGAGGCGGCAAGAGCTGCAACCGTGACCGGAGAGGGCGGTGCGTTAAATGCTGAAACATCGGATTCTGTATGTGAAGACGGCAGAATCGTCATTCGTGACGGCATCTATCTGGATACAGCCATGCATAAGCTCGTGGTGAATGATAAAGCAGAAGAGCTGAGAGCAATGGAATATAAACTGCTTTTATATCTTCTGGAAAATTCCGGAAGAGTCATAACCCGTGATGAACTGCTGGATAATGTATGGTGTGACGAAAATACCTGCGACGGAACTATCACGGTACATATCAGACATCTCCGTGAAAAGATTGAAACCGACTCCAAGAATCCGTCAATTATAAAAACCGTATGGGGTGTCGGATATGTTGTTGAAAACTTACTGTAGGGAGAATCCCGCGGTAAATCTTAATCAGGGTAAAAGTTATGAAAAACTTGGTAAATGTGAGTATAGCGGCTGTCTTAATATTTTTGACCGGAATAGTTATACTCGTCAGTTTTACGAATAATTATATATCGGGGGAAGCGGATAATTCGAAGGAATACATTTCAACGCTGAATAATATTGCCGTGACTGCAGAGGAGAATAGACATGATCTTTCGGCATTGGATGAGAAGAACTTCGGAGTGGATTTTGTGATCATCGATCTGACGGATAATGTTCTCTATTCCAATTTGCGGCCTGACCGGGCACAGCTCGCTCACGGCGGCATGTCAGTCGAGACTGCGATGCAGAATAGGTATCTCTATAAAAACCTGACAGAAAACGGCAAAATTTGGGGAAGTGTTATAATCCCGGATAATGGGCTTACAACGCTTAAGGATTTTAGAAATAAGTTTCTTATAGGTGCTGTGATATGTGTACTCTTTATGTTCTTAGGTATGGTCATATTTGCGGCGTATGTAAGTAAAAATGTTATAACCCCGTTTAAAAATCTGAAGAGCTTCGCTGCAAGGGTAGCACAGGGGCAGCTGGATGAGCCGCTTCAGATGGACAGAAATAACATGTTCGGTGCATTTTCCGAAAGCTTTGATATCATGCGTGAGGAACTGGCTGAGTCAAAGAAGAGGGAGCTTGAGCTTCAGAAGAAGGAGAGAGAGCTGGTTGCTTCGCTCAGTCATGATCTGAAGACGCCCGTTACGGGAATCAAGGTTACATCCGAACTTCTGCAGATGCGGCTTTCGGTGAAGGAGAATGCAGTAAGCGGATCAAAAACAGAAATTGCAAACGGATCAGCTGATATTTCAGGAAAAGGATCAGGAAGTGGACAGATAGAATTTTCTCGTGCTGATATAGACATTATGTCTCAGGATGCCAAGGGTATCTATCAGAAGGCAGAGCAGATAGATGCACTGGTAAGTGACCTCTTTACATCAACTTTAGATGATCTCGGAGAATTTAAAGTAAGTTGTAGTGATGAGGAATCCGCGGTGCTGAATAGTATCGTTAAAAGCTATGACGATAGGGAGCTTGCGATGATCGGAATGATCCCGGAGGTGATCATCAATATAGATAAGAAACGTATGTCACAGGTAATCGGAAATATTATCTCAAATTCTTATAAATATGCGGATACAAAGATCGATATATCCTATAGATTATCCGAAGGATACCTTGAAATGCAGATAAGAGATTACGGACCCGGAGTTCCGACAGATGAACTGGATCTTATCACCAATAAGTTCTATCGCGGAAAGAAGTGGCAGGATACCGAAAAGGAAGGTAACGGACTCGGTCTTTATATATCCAAAACACTTATGAATAAGATGAATGGAGATCTGCTTACGGAAAGTGATGGTGAAGGACTGGCGGTCACGCTCATCATTCCGCTCAGTTGATCTTAAAAACAGAATATAGAACGAGTTTAGAATTTTTTAATATTTATACAACATCGTTTTAAGGAAGTTTATTTTGCAGTCAGATATACTGTCATCAGATTGAGAGTATATCTGATTTTATTTTTGGAATTTACCGAGGGTTTTCACCTGAGGTAACGATTTATGAGAAAGGATGCAAATATGTCTTCAATAATTTTAAAAACAGAAAAGCTGTGTAAATCATTTTCCAACGGAGGTGTTCAGCAGCATGTCATAAAGAACCTCGACCTGGAAATAACAAAAGGTGACTTTACTGTTATTATGGGTTCTTCCGGTTCGGGTAAATCAACACTTCTCTATGCATTGTCAGGTATGGATAAGCCGAGTATGGGAAAGGTTTTCTTCGGAGATACGGAGATTCAGGATTATTCAAATGATGAACTTGCGGTATTCAGACGAGGTAATTGCGGGTTCGTCTTCCAGAGTGTATATCTCCTTGAGAATCAGACAGTGCTGGATAACATTTTGACCGGAGCCCTTATAGTGCAGAAGAATTCACCGGAGCTGGTTAATAAAGCGAAGAACCTTCTAAAGAAGGTTGGACTTACCGAAGAGGACTGGAAGAAGTATCCGAGTCAGTTATCGGGTGGTGAGGCACAGCGTGTCGGAATAGTGAGAGCCATCATTAATGATCCGAAGATCCTCTTTGCTGACGAGCCGACCGGAGCACTTAACTCCGCCTCAAGTAAGGATGTGCTCGATATTTTCACGGAAGTACATAAGAACGGTCAGTCAATCGTAATGGTAACACATGATCTGAAGACTGCTCTCAGAGGAACCAGGGTTCTTTATCTCAGAGACGGTGGAGTAGTAGGAGATTACAGGATGCCTGTTTACGGCGAAGATGACATAAAGGATCGCAGAGCCGGGTTATCAAAATTTTTAGATGATATGGGATGGTAATGCGCTCGATTGCGAAGCAATCGAACGTCCGAACGAAGTGAGGATGCGTTCTGCGAAGCAGAACCAAGACTTGCGAAGCAAGGATTGCAAACATGCGAAGCATGATTGGCACAAAAAAGCGCTCAGCAAGAAAGGCAAAACAATGAATATACTACGATTATCAATTTTCAATTTAAAGAAGAATAAAAAGGAAGCGGTAGCAGTTGCTTTCCTGACTATGATCACATCCATGATGTTGGGCATCTTCATCGCTAATATTTTCGGAATGCATAAGATTTTCGATAACAGTTTCAAACGATCCGGCAGTGTAAATACTATGGTGATCATAGATGAAGATAAATACCGTGATGAATATGCCGAAGTTCTTGAAGATAACTATAATGTATCAGATCTAAAGATGGGAAAGATCATATTTGCTCTTACTGTAGATACAATATATAAAGACGGCGAGGCCATGTCTTACAATCTCCTTTTCGTAAATGAAAAAACGGAAAGAAAGATTGAGAACTTTGTAAAGAAAGATTCACTTTCAGAGGCTGAGATCAGTAAACTCGAGCATCCGATATGGCTGCCTATTTACTTTGAGATAGGACAGGATTATAAACCCGGAGATCAATTTATAATTACAAATAACGGCAAAAAGTATCCGATGGATATAGCAGGCTTTTATGAAACGGGACTCAACTCGACGGATGGTTATGGATATAAATGTGTCATTTCGGATGAGGATATGGATCTGTTTTCTCTTATATTCAACAGCGGTTACAGGCAAGTTGCCACAGGTCTTTACTTTAATTCAGAGAGTGACTTTAACTATAATGAATATATAACAAAATGTGAGGAAACATCTTTTGAAAAGATAAAATCGGATTCATACCTTTTTGATTATAAAACGGAAAAAAAGAGTGAAGAGAATTTCCTGAATATTTTTATGTACCTTATTGCAGCCATCTCTATAATAACTCTTCTTGCATCTGTTTTTATGATCAGAAATAAGATTGCCAATGATATAGAAGATCAGATGCAGAGTATAGGTGTTCTTGAAGCATTAGGCTACAGGTCTCATGAAATATCACTTTCATATGTATATGAATATGTGATTTCTGCCGGAATAGGTTCACTTATAGGTCTTGCACTTGCGATAGCTTCTTCATCCTTCGTAAAGTCCGGAGTTCGTGTGATGCTTGGGCGTGAGGTAGAGGGAGAAGTAAGTTTTCTGAATATGGTTTTATCATCCATAGCAGTTATAGCAGTGGTGGTTATAATGGCACTTCTCAGAGCACGCAGGGTTAAAAACTATCCACCGGTAATTGCATTCAGAAAAGGAATTAAAACACATAGTTTCAGAAGAAATCCTTTACCTTTGGATAAGACTAAGAATATAAATATCAGGTTGGCATTAAAGGGGCTTATCGGAGATATTAAGGCCAACATAGGAATGGCACTCTGTATTATTACAGCCGGAATACTTATGACTTTCGGTGTTCTGACGGTAGACTTTTTCAAGAATGGAACAGATGGGCTTGTATCACTTATGGCATATGATCTTCATCCGGTATATGTAGCACTTTCAAATGGCGTTGATCCGGTAGAGTTTAGAGAAGAGTTACTTAAGCAGGAAGGCGTCAGAAAATGTCTTATGACATATGGACTGGATGATGTAAATGTGGAAGGAACTGATGAGGTTGGAAATACTGTAGTATATGATGACTTTGCTGATGCAGAAAGTGTTGAGCCGAGTGAAGGAAGATGCCCGGAGCATTATAATGAGATAATGATATCCACTGCAAGAAGTAAATATATGAATCTTGGAGTCGGTGACAGTATAGTTATAGAAAAAAACGGAATGGAAAGAAGCTATGTAATAACCGGGATCATTAGTTCTATGATGAATAGTTATCGCAATGTTTATATGACATCAGATGGTTATAAATGGCTTATGGGAAATATAACACCCAATACTCTTATGGTATATCTTGAAGATGATGTGGATAAAGAAGCATTTGTGGATAAGCTGCAGCAGAGCTTCGGAGGTGGTTCCGGAGCAAGTCAACAGAATAATGCAGATGATTTTGAAGCCGGGATACAGATAGTTGCAGATGAAAAGATGGACATACTTCTTAATCAGTACGGTGTTACCGATGTTGACTATACAATCCGCATAGGTGATAAGATCATAAGCGGTAACAGTAAAAAACATATGATCAAGAATGTTACAAACTGGGATGGTATGGTCAATGTTCAGATGGCATCAATTGCCGAAAGCGTTAAGCTCATGTCTATATTTGCCGTGATACTTGTCGCTATCGTAGTGGCTGTGATACTTGGAATAATTACTTCGTCAAATGTAAAGAGACAGAGGCAAAGCCTCGGAATCATGAAGGGCCTCGGGTACTCTTCAAAGGATCTCATGACTCAGATGGCGCTTAAAATAATGCCGGTTACGATAGTTTCGGTAATTATATCAGGCTTTTTGGGAATAGTAGTTAATAAGATATTCTGGATGTCCGGTTTCGGCTCTATAGCAAAGACAAATGTACCTGTACTTATAGTCATGGAAATACTCCTTGTAGTATTCTGCTACATCGTAACCTATATCAGTGCAGGCAAGGTTAAGAAGATATCTGTAACTGAGCTTATGACAGAGTAAAAAAGGATAGAAGATATGAAAATGAATGGACTTAGTAAAATAATAGGTATAGCCACTGCTGTTGGAATAGTTGGTGCAGCGGCAGTGATGGGTAGTGGTGTGGCAAGTGCAAATTCAGCGAGTGCAAGAGAAGCCGGTGATTTGGAAGATACTGTGAATGTATGTGAATATCCAAATGGTTTTCTCGAAGCAGAGAGCACTAGGGAATCTTCGGAGCAACGCATCTACGGCATCGGTTCAGTAAGTAAGATGTATGCTACAGTTGCGGTAATGCAGCTTGTAGAAGAAGGAAAGGTGGAACTGGACGGCCTTGTTATGGATTATATTCCTGACTTCAGGATGGCTGATGAAAGATATAAGAATATTACAGTAAGAATGCTGATGGATCATACTTCGGGAATTATGGGTTCCACGCATACTAACGGCATGTTATATCTGGATAATAACACAGCAAGTCATGATGAGCTTCTGGATAACCTTGCAAAGCAGCGCCTTAAGGCGGATCCGGGTGAATATGCCTGCTACTGCAATGACGGGTTTTGTCTGTTGGAGATTATAGTCGAAGAAGTTACAGATATGTCCTTCACTGACTATATAGAAAAGAATATAGTGGCAAATACCGGCGGAACAAGTACCGGTACGGCAGAAAATCTTTTCGGAAATGAAAGTCTCGTGCTGCCAGTTACCGAAGACAACAAAGAGTATGAACAGTTTTACTGTATGGAGTATGGAGGAGGGGGAATGTTTTCAACCTCTTCGGATGTTGCAAACTTCGGAGCAGCATTTTTCAAGGGAGATAATTCCCTGCTTTCCGAGACATCAAAGGAAATGATGGCAACTCGTTGGACTACGGATGAGTTTAAGGATGACAATGGCCTCGGATGGGACTTCACAGAGCTGCCCGGATATGAAGATGCCGGAGTAAAGGTCATGGGTAAAGGCGGAGATGTCATATATGAACATGCCATGCTCTTGGTTGCTCCCGACGAGCAGATCAGCGTTGCCGTAATTTCTAACGGAGGAAACAGTGCACTTAATGCTATGCTTGCATCAGAACTTCTTAAAGAGGCTTTGAAGGAAGAAGGGATAGAAGTAAATGACCCGGAGATGAGGAATTTTGAAATGGTTTCGGATATTCCCGAAGAGTACCTGAAATATGAAGGCTGGTATTCATATAGAACCGAAGCAAGCGGCGGAGTCTTAAAGGTAACATTTCCCGATAAAAAATATATGCATGTAGAGGAGGTCGGAATAAATGCATCTTCTTCTGCCGACTACATCCTCAGTACAGAAGGAAACTTTGTTGAGGCTGAAATAGATGGTGAGACAGAAGGCGAGATAAAGGAGATAAAGACAGCCTCGAATCCAAAGGTGCTTGCATTTGAAGATAGTGATAACGGACAGACTTATATAACAGTAGAAAAGGTTGATATATATCCGGAACTTGGTTCAAAGACAGATAAGGATTACTATGCGGAGCGGCTTATGGAGAATCCTGTCAGTGATGAAGTGCTTTCAAGCTGGGAGCGGTTTAACGGGAAGGCTATATATGCTACGGGTGATATCTATTCTTCGTATATATATGACTGCGGGATAATGAAGCTTTATATGAGGGAAGATCTTCCGGGATACGTACTCGGTGTTAAATCCATAGGTGCAGCACTTTTTAAGATACAGGATGCTGAAAATGCGGTTGCATTTAATACATTGCCGGATTCTTCCAACAGAGATATGCTGGATATCCATATAGAAACAGTAGGAGACAGAATTACGGTTACTTCCTGTGATGGGCTGTCATTTATTACAGAAGAAGATGTAGCGGCATTTGACGGTAGTATAAAGAGCATAGAATTAAAATCCAGAGAGGCCAACTGGTATAAAATCAGTGATAATATGGCCAACACGACTATCACAGTAGAAAGACCGGAGAACAGTGCGATTTATGTATTCAACAAATATGATGAAGTAGTTTATACATCACATTTCGTAGGTGCATCCAACGATATACCGCTTCCTAAAGACGGTAAGATTCTGTTCGTCGGAGAGACAGGCGGTGTAATCAATATAGAGTATTAAGGAAACGCAAAGAACATATATCATTGGTTGTGGGATCGTTTAAAGCGATGTTGTTTATACCGATGATGGCATTCATCAGAGCTCTTGACAATGTGAGATCTTCACAATATAATGGTTTGCATACAAACTAATTTTTGCGGGAGCCAAAGTATGAAAAAGATAATGTCTATAATCGAAAAATCCGAGGCTGCATATTTAGCCACAGTAGACAGTGATGGTAAGCCTGAGATAAGAGCACTTCTTAATCTGTGCAATCCTAAGAAATATAAAAAGCTTGTCGGAAAAGCTCTGAAACAGGAGGGCGAACAGCTTGTGCTGTATTTCACTACAAACACATCATCTAATAAAGTACAGAGGATACGCAATAATCATAATGCTGCCGTATATTTCTGTGAACCTGAAAAATTCAACGGAATCTGTGTATCGGGAACGATAGAAGAGGTTACGGACGAGGCAGTTAAAGAAGAGTTCTGGCAAACGGGATGGCTGATATACTATCATAAAGGAAAGAAGGATCCGGATTATACGCTGCTTAAACTTACATCGACGAAAATAGAGGGATGGTATAATTCCAGGATTCAAAAATTCGGTGAGTGATATGAAGAAGAAAACTAAGGGCGGTACCTTATTATCGCAGACGCATCAGATCTGCGGAAGAGTATGGAACAGAATACTCAGAGATCATGATATGGCCGATCTCGAAGGAGCCAGAGGCAGAGTTATATTTGCACTTTGGGGAAGCAAAGGTGTGCCGATTAAAACTCTGTGCGACAAAACCGGTCTCGATAAGTCCACGCTGACCGGTATCCTGAATCGTTTGGAACGTGACGGATATATAACCAAAACTAAGGATAAATCCGATAAAAGATCCACCCTGATCCGGTTGACCGGCAAGCAGGATATATTTACAGATGAGATACAGAAGGTATCCGATGAAATGAATGAAGTGTTCTATAAGAATTTTACCGATAAGGAGATAGATCAGTTCGAGAGCCTGTTGCAGCGCGTACTCGATAACTGTCGGGATGCTGAAAGGTGAACGGAACATTTTTAACAGAAACTATGTGATCACTATATGAAAAGGAGACGTAATATGGGAAAGATAAGTTCACCTCCAAACAACGATTATTGCCCGCAGACACTGTTTTTATACGGAACATATGATCAGCAGAAAAAAGCTGATTTCGGATTGTTCTGTTGGTTTAGTTATATCTGGGACAAAGAACTGGGAGTAATGTGCTGTATAGGCGGAAATAAGCTGACACTTGAGAATATCAGACGTGACAGGGTTTTTTCCGCGAATATCGTGACGGAAGGAATTCTCGCTGAGGCTGATTATCTGGGATGTGTCAGCGGAACAGATCCCGATAAGATGAATATAGATATTGAAATAGGAAAAGGAGAGGTGCTGGACGTACCTGTGTTAAATGACTCTCCGGTTACCTTTGAACTCGAGGTTACGGATTTCATAGAGAAGGATGACGGAACAATTATGCTGTGTAAGATAAGAAATGTACTTCAGGATGAATCCTTATCTTCAGATGAAAGCGTTGCCGAAAAGCTCCTAAAGATCAGACCTGTTAAAACAACTGCACAGACTTATCTCGGCTATGACGGAAAAAATCTGGGCAGATGGGGAGAGCCGATGAAGACGTTGAATAAAAACATGAGCGATGGTTAAAAAAATAAATTTGTAAAGTGACAGTGAAGGTAAGAAAATAAGCGAGGTAGTAAAATGAAAGCACCAATTAAGAAATTGTTTATAGCGGCGGTGCTTATAACGATGCTGTGTTCGGGATGTACCCCGGACACGGCGTCGGATACAGAAGTATCATCAACTGAAGCAACCGAAGAAAAGGTTGAGATAAAGAGGCTTCAGGTAGGAGACAAGGCACCGGATTTTTCCGTTGAGCTTGTGAACGGCGGATCATTTAAGTTATCCGATTACAGTGACGGAGTAGTGCTTCTTAACTTCTGGGCTACCTGGTGTCCACCCTGTGTAGGAGAGATGCCTGCATTCGAGAAGCTTAAAAATGACGGAATAGACAATTTTCATATCATATGTGTCAACTGCATGGAAGATAAAAAGACGGTTGATACATTTGTAAAGAATAACGGATATACATTTAATATAGGTTATGATGAAAAAGGAACTGTGGAAGCATATTATCCGACAGACGGAATTCCTTATACGCTTATAATAAATAAGGGTGAAGTAGCAGAGGTTTTCGTCGGAGCCTATTCGGAAGACGTACAGTATAAGGTATATAAAGATGCGATTGAAAAATGTATCGGAAAAAAATAAAAGTGATGTGAAGAAGACGGTCATCAGGTGTATTATCCTTGTTGTCGCATTGGTACTGATAATCTACGGACTCATGAGCGGCGGGTTCAGGGATGTTATGTCTAAAGCAATCAGGATATGCTACGAATGTATAGGAATCGGATAAGGTTAAAACCGGTATGGAGATAATATGAAGATCGGCAAGCGAAGATATACACAGTTGATAGCGGCGGTGCTGTATAACTGTAATATAAAGGGCTTTATGACAGGAAATATATATCAGGGGGCCGTAAAGGGAGTATGCGTTCCGGGACTTAACTGCTATTCATGTCCAGGAGCTGTAGCATCATGCCCTTTGGGAAGCCTTCAGTCGGGACTTCTGTCATCAAAGTATAAATTTCCGTATTATGTACTGGGAACACTCATACTGTTCGGACTTATTCTGGGAAGATTCATCTGCGGCTTTTTATGTCCTTTCGGACTGCTTCAGGAACTGATATATAAGCTTCCCCTGCCTAAGATCAGGAAAAATAGATTTACGAGGATACTGTCTTATATGAAGTATGTAATCCTGGTGGTATTTGTTATTTTAATTCCGCTCATAAAACTGGTACCGGGCTTCTGTAAATATATATGTCCTGCCGGAACTATAGAGGCGGGCATACCGCTTGTATCCGCCAATCAGGAGCTTCAGAGTCTGGTGGGATTTCTGTTTTCGTGGAAGATATTTGTTCTTGCTGCAGTACTTCTGATATGCAGCTTATGTTACAGATCTTTCTGCCGGTTTGTGTGCCCTCTGGGAGCAGCCTATTCCTTTTTTGCACCCGTGTCGGTGGTAGGAATAAGGGTTGATACGGAGAAATGTATCAACTGTAGCAAATGTGTTGATAACTGCCTTATGGATGTGCATAAGGTAGGTGACAGAGAGTGCATTCATTGCGGCTCCTGCGCCGGACATTGTCCGGTGGATGCCATAAGTTTCGGAACAAAGCGGCATTTACACGATTGAGTGAGATGAGGTCTGCATATGCAATTTATAAAAGACAACATATTATGCATCTTCTTAGTAATGCTGGGATTACTGGCCTGGTTTGTGACTATAGGTGCAAGGATAGAGAGCAGGAAAACAGGACGTTTTGTATCAGGCGTCCCGGGAATAGGAGGAATCCTTATCATAATCGGATTCCTTATTTCTCCCGTAAAATGGCTTGCTCTCATCGGATTACTGGATATTGATATGTGGTATTTTTTTGTGAAAGTAGTACCTGATATGATCAGGGCAGAGAAAGCCGAAAAGAATTATATCCCACCTGAGGATCTTGAAGGCGGAAAGGTCCTGGAATACAGCCTGCACAATAAGGAATATGAGGAAATAACAATTGAAAGAGAATATCCTTATGCTGATGAACTGCACAGCATAAACAGATACGTGATCATACAAAGAGACGGAAAATACATTCTTCTGAAAACCGAGCATAATATCAGAGTTATCGAAAGGATAGAATGCGGCACGTCGGAAGAATGTAAAGAACACGCTTCTTCAAAAGCAAAATGGATAAAGCTCTAACTTTATTCTTATTGTATAAGATCTTCAAGAGTCTGATACAGACGTTCGGGTTCCACAGGCTTTGACAGGTGTGCATTCATTCCGGCCTGAAGAGAACGCTGAACATCCTCGTCAAATGCATTTGCCGTAAGTGCAATGATCGGAATCTGCTTTGCATCATCTCGATTCAGTTCTCTTATAAGTCTGGTTGCTTCAAGTCCGTCCATTTCGGGCATTCTCATATCCATAAGGATCGCGTCATAATAACCGGGTTCACTCTCTTTGAATTTTTCCAGGGCGATTCGGCCGTTCTGGGCATGATCAACCTTCATGCTTTTCATTTCGAGAACCATGGTCATTATCTCCGCATTGATCTGCATGTCTTCAGCCATCAAAATATTTCGGCCTGTTAAGTCCGCTCTTTTCTCATCCGTCTCAGACGGATTTTTCTTTTTTATTGCGGATTTATATTCATCCAGTACAACAGTTGCGAAAACCGGTTTCGGTATAAAACTGTCGACGCCGGCGTTCAGAGCTTCCTCCAAAACATCGTCCCATTTGTAAGCGGTAAGTATTATGATAGCCGATTCGTTACCGACAATCTCACGTATTTTCCTTGTGGTCTCCACACCGTCCATTTTTGGCATCTTCCAATCGACGAGTATTAAATTGTAAGGTATTCTTCTCGCATGGTGCAGTCTGACCATCTCTATGGCTTCCTGACCGGAGAAGGCGACCTCTGCCGATATACCTGTTTTTTCAAGAACAAGCTTAGTATGCTCACAGGCAACTTCATCGTCATCTATAATAAGCACGCTCATCTGTTCCGGATGAAGCTCTATATCCGCATATCCGCAGTTTGACTTTTCACAATCGGTAAGAGTGACGGAGATATTAAATGTTGTGCCGATTCCCTTCTTAGTTTCGACATCTATATTTCCGTTCATCATATCGATTATCCGTTTTGTGATGGCCATTCCGAGACCGGAGCTTCCGTACTTGCTGGTGCTTGATTCGTCTTCCTGTGTAAATGTATCAAAGAGATGAGGCAGGAATTCTTCGCTCATTCCGATGCCGGTATCCTTTATCTCAAAACACAGAGTAGATCTACCGTCAAAAGAGGCAGTCTTCTTTACGTTCAGACTGACACTTCCTTTGTCGGTAAATTTAACCGCATTTCCGAGAACATTTATGAGAACCTGGCGCAGCCTCAGCTCATCTCCGATATAGCAGTCATCAATGTCGTCGCTTATCCGGCATAGGTAATCAATTCCTTTATTCTGACACTGGGCACTGAAAATAGTATTGAGTGATTCCAAAAGCTTTGGGAAAGAAAACTCTTCGTTCTTAATACCCATTCTTCCGGATTCGATACGGGACATATCCAGAATATCATTTATCAGACTGAGTAAGTGATTGGCAGAATCACCGATTTTGGTCAGGTATCCCCGGGTTTTATCGGATATGTCGGGATCATTTAAGGCTATACTGTCCAGACCGATAATGGCATTCATAGGAGTTCTGATCTCATGACTCATATTTGAAAGAAATGCGGTCTTTGCCTTATTTGCCTGGTCAGCCGAAGCGAGAGCATCACTGAGAGCCTCGTTTCGAGCCATCTCATCACGCATCTCTTTATCAATATTTGTAAAACCTACACCTATAGCATGTATCGTATGATCGGTACGGTTTTCAATCAGTCTGACTCCTGCCATACGGAGCATCTCATAGAATTCCCGCCCGTCACGGCGTACAAGATATCTGTATGTTATAAGGCGGCTCTCATTTAGGTCTTTTTTAATATTGTCTATTTTAATAAAATCCCTGAAGCCGGATCTATATTCCTCGGCAACATACTTGTCGGCATAGTAATTAAACCTTTCGATAAAATTGAAATGTATTCCTTCGGGTGAACTGTCGTTATCATTAGAGTCCTTACGATAGCAAACGGCATCATTTTCATCCAGATTTACGTAATAGACACTTCTGTAATCCGAAGCCATAGCGGTGATAAGACTGTCCTGCTGGGTTCTCATGCGCTCCTCTTCGAGAAGTTTATCCTGGAGATTGATTCTTTCCTGCATTTCCTGTTGTCTGGTTCTGTTTTCAACTTCTGCTGCTTCCTTTTCCAAAAGCATTCTTGCGTTCTTTCGCATTTGATATAAGATAAAGAGAAACAGGATAATAAGAAGAAGGATGGCGATAACAGTCTGTATAATGCTCCGAAGAAAAACACCCCTATTGATAGAGCTTATCTCATCGTTTATAACACTCTCTCTTATGAGATAAGTAAGATTCCAATCGGTGCCTTTTACGGGAACGTAACTCAGTGTCTCCTTTGTACCGTTATAAGTAAATGAAACTACACCTTTTTCGCCTTTTTCAAACTGTTCCCTGAAGATTTCGTAAGAATATCCGTCGTCATACTCGGCATTCTTCATCGCATCGAGCAAATTATCTTCTACTGCAAGTCCACCGAGTATAGTGTTGGAAAGAGCGACACCGTCGTGGGTGTATATATTACAGAAGGTTGTACCGTCTACTCCGGACTCCATAGATACACCTGCAAGCATTTCACCCATGTCCTTTTCCATGAAGCAGACTTTAAGAGTATCCCCGTTAAACGGAATATCGATGGGATAGGCGAGAACCACTTTTTTGTCGATGCTTTTAGGATTAAGAATGGATATTTCCGGTTCTGTTATATTTTCATAATCAAAAGAATAATCATCTATGTTATCCTGAGTACCGAGTGATGTGTAGATAAGTCCCTGTGAATCAACAAAGGCGAATTTTTCAAGCTTATACAGTTGTTTCATTCTGGACTGATATGTCTTAAGGTGTTCTACATCACTTGTATCTTCGTCGGACATAAGACTCAGGGCAACCTGCATATCTTCGAACTTGCTTCTCAGATTGTTTTCCACAACCTGTTCGCGTCTTCCTGACAGCTCATCAAGATACAAGTGGCTTACCTGTCGCACGGCAGCATCCGTATCTTCGGACGCTTTTTTACTGAGATATATGGACCCCATAACTATAAAAAGCAGGGCTATAAGGCCGACGATAAAATATATGGGTTTTATATTACCCGATTGCTCTTTTTTCATACTAGAATCCCCCGAAATAACACTTATATATTCCATAATATAACATATACGCCGAGATAATTTCATCTTTATTGTGACGGAAAAATATATTATGATATAGATAATTGTAATTGTATCTTAATGGGGATAGATGCAAAAAGGAGAATGGGGTATATGAATAGTTTTAAGGGGTTAAACGGACTGAAGAGACACGTTCTTGTTGTTGATGACGATATGATCAACAGAGAGATACTGTCTAACATTTTACGAACCGAGTACGAGGTCCATACTGCGGGAGACGGTAAAGAAGCTTTAGACCTCATTAAGGCAGGTGATTGCAGTTTTTCTTTGATCCTTGCAGATCTTCTCATGCCTGTTATGGACGGCTTTGAACTTATCAAAAATCTCAAAGAAGACGATGCTCTTCGACTCATCCCGGTAATAGTCATGACATCCGAAAGTGATGCGGAGGTTCGCTCTATCAAAATGGGTGCTGCGGATTTTATCACGAAACCGTATGATATGCCTGATGTTATTCTGGCCAGATGCGAACGGATCATAGAACTTCAGGAAAACAAGAATATCATTCATGATACTGAGAAAGACATGCTCACCGGTCTTTATTCCCGTGAATATTTTATAGAATATATTAACCAGATTGAAAAATATAAAGCAGATCGAAAGGTTGATATCCTGAATATCAATATAGATCATTTTCATCTTCTGAACGAACTCTATGGGAGGGAAGAGGGCAATAATGCGTTGATCCGTATCGGCCATATCCTTTTGGATATTTTCAGTGAAAAACCGGGCATATGCTGCCGCACGGAGGCCGATAACTTCATAGTTTACTGTGACCATGAGGTTGATCATAAGTATGTGCTGGAGAAGCTTATCGACGGGCTTTCGGATGCTTCGGTATTCCATAAGATAAGGCTTCGTATGGGAGTATATACTGATGCGGATAAGTCACTGATGGTGGAAAACTGGCTCGACAGAGCGAAGACCGCATGTGACATGATAAGGGGTGATTACAGTAAGGACATCGAATATTACAGTAATGAGAATTACGAGCAGGCCAAATTCCGTGAGAAGCTTATAAATGATATCGATGATGCCATTAAGAATAAGAATCTTAAGGTATTCTATCAGCCGAAGTATGATATTACGGGCGAGAAGCCGGTTCTCAGGAGTGCGGAGGCTCTTGTGAGATGGATCCACCCCGAACTCGGAATGATAAGTCCGGGAGATTTTATTCCGCTTTTTGAAAGCAACGGACTCATCCAGAAGTTGGACCGCTTTGTGTGGGAAGAGGTTGCCGGACAGGTCGGTAAATGGAAGAGGGAATATAATGTTTCCGTTCCCGTTTCGGTAAATGTATCCAGGATGGATATTTATTTTTCGGGTTTAAAAGATAATTTTGTAAGACTTCTGGAGGAAAACGGTCTTGAACCGAAGGAACTCATGCTGGAAATAACGGAATCCGCATATTCCGAAAATGCCGAGGAACTGATCTCTGTGGTTGAAAACTTAAGATCCGACGGATTCATGATAGAAATGGATGACTTTGGAACAGGCTACTCATCGCTTAATATGATCACATCCATCCCGATCGATGCACTGAAGCTGGATATGAAATTTGTCCGTAATATGGAAAAGGATGAGAAAAGCATGAAACTGGTCGAGCTTGTTCTCGAAATTGCGGAATTCCTTCAGGTTCCGGTTATTGCGGAGGGAGTTGAAACCGACAATCAGCTGAGACTGCTCAAGGAAAGAGGATGCGATATCATCCAGGGATACTATTTCTCAAAGCCGGTACCGCCGGAAGAGTTTACTGCATTTTTTGATAAATAAGGGGTGTAAATATGCTGACTGTTGAAACATTAAAGGAATACGGAGCAAATGTGGATGAAGGACTTGGAAGATGCATGGGTAACAAGGAACTGTATCTCAGACTGGTTTCATCTGTTCCTGCTGAAAAAAGTTTTGATGTGCTGAAAGAAAGTATTGAATCGGGAGACTTGAACGCGGCTTTTGAAGCCGCACATGCGCTGAAAGGGATTACGGGAAACCTCGCACTTGTTCCACTGTATGAACCGATCGTTGAAATTACCGAACTGCTCAGGGCAAGACAGGAAATCGATTATACGGACCTCTTGTCGGGAATCCTGACTAAAAAGGAAGAACTGGGTAATATATAGACAGTGAATGACTTAAGAAGTCATAAAGGGAGATGATTTCCTATTATGATAAAAGAATTGATCATACAAAATTGGGCCAATGTACTTCTTCTGCTGGCTTTTGCAATTCTGCTCAGGACGACGGTCTTTTTGGATAAGAGGACTATACTGCGTCTATATGCTCTTATTCTGGGATTATTTATATTTTCGCTTATCGTGTTTGCGGAGTTTTCTCTGGAAGATATGGGGGTTCTGCCGAAAGCCCGGCTGGTTCTGATGGCTGTCCGATACAGTGCGACACCGCTCATAGTCGCATTTATAATCTATACGCTGGCGAAGAATGTGCATTGGGGTGTTTTTATTCCTGCCCTCATTCTGACCGTATTGGATTTTATTTCTGTCTTTACGGGAATAATATTCAGTATCGGAGATGACGGTTCGCTTAAGAGAGGACCGCTTGGGTATCTTCCGTATATTCTGGTGGGATTCTATTCGGTATTACTTGTATATCTGCTTTATAAGAGGAGCAACAAGCGGCCGACGGAGCTTTTCCCGATTGCCTTTCTGTGCCTTGCATTTGCATCGGGACTCATACTGCCGTTTGTTATCGGAAAGAATTATTCACATATCTTCTGTGTGACTATAACCATAGCATTGTTTGTATACTATGTATTCTCAATTCTTCAATTGACCGAGAAGGATGCACTGACAGGCCTGTTAAACCGTCAGTCCTTCTATGCATCGGTCAGTAACGATAGAAAAGATATAAATGCGCTTGTTACGATCGATATGAACGGATTGAAGGCTATAAATGATACGGAGGGCCATACAGCAGGCGATAAAGCACTGGAGACACTGGCGGGATGTTTTATGCAGACATCTACGGCAAAAGATTCCGTATACAGGCTCGGCGGAGATGAATTTGTAATAGTCTGCAGGAAAGTATCCGAGGAAGATGTCCGAAAACTCATAGAACGTATCCGAAGCAAAGTATCCGAAACAAAATATAACTGTGCCATCGGCTACAGCTTCTGTTCGGGTGGTACAAAAGATATAGATGATATGATAAAAGAATCGGATGAAATGATGTATATAGATAAAAAGGAGTTTTATTCCAGACCGGGCAACAGAAAATACAGAGAATAAAGGAAAATTAACCGGAAAACTGCGTTAACAATACGAAAACGATTGATAACCGCTGAGTAAGAGATTATTATTTTCTAATCAAATTGAAAAGGGATGAGAAGATGACATTTACTCAGTTTTTAGACACTTATAATATTTCGTTGAATGAAGAACAAAAAGAGGCGGCACAGACCATTAACGGTCCGTGCCTTCTTCTTGCTGTACCGGGAAGCGGAAAGACGACCGTTCTTGTTACACGTCTGGGATATATGATACACGGATGTGACATCAATCCGGATGATATCCTTACGCTGACTTATACAAAAGCAGCCACAAGGGATATGAGAGAAAGATATATAGCAATTTTCGGAGAAGATGATAAGATACCGGAATTCAGAACCATCAACGGTGTATGTGCCAAGATACTGATCTATTATGGAAAGAAGTTAGGAAAATCTCCTTTTGAGATAGAAGAAGAGGGGGCCAGAACAAAAAGAATAGCAGGGATATATAAGGATATAGTTAAGACATTTGCTTCCGAAAGCGACATCCAGGAGATTTCGCGCCTCATCACTTATGTTAAGAACATGGATCTTTCGGAAGATGAGATAAAGGATATTGATAAGAAATCCGAATATCCGTTTAAGAAAATATATGAAGCATATAATGAAAGCATGATCTCGGACAGAGTAATGGATTATGACGATCAGATGCTGTTTGCATACAGGCTTATTAAGAGCGATCCGGCAACACTTAAGCATTTCCGGGAGGAATACCGCTACATATGCGTGGATGAAGCACAGGATACGTCAAAGATACAGCATATGATCATATCGCTTTTGGCGGGAGAAAAAGGAAATCTCTTTATGGTGGGTGATGAGGATCAGTCCATATACGGATTCCGCGCTGCCTATCCGGAGGCACTCCTTGATTTTGAGAAAGATCATCCGGGAGCGAAAGTTCATCTGATGGAGGAGAATTTCCGTTCGAATGCAAATATAGTTTATTCGGCCGATGCATTTATCCAGAAGAATCAGATGAGACATAAGAAAAGAATGATAGCCATAAAAGATGCGGCCTCCGAGATTCGGAAGATCAATATAAGCACAAGGTCCGAACAGTATGGGCATATTTTAAAGGCGGCAGAGGAGGGCCGGGAAACGGCAGTCCTTTACAGGGATAACGAGAGTGTCCTGCCGCTGGTTGATATCTTTAGCAGAAAAGGTATTCCTTTTACGATAAGAAATGCGGAACTGACATTCTTTACTAATAAAGTTGTTCTTGATATTATTTCTGTAATGCGATTTATAATCAATCCGACAGATATTGAAAGCTTTCTGAGATTTTTCTACAAGCTTAATCTCTTTCTTACCAAAGAGGAAGCGCTTAAGATGATTCAGAACGCACGGGGCGGCAGCATTACCGAGGCAGGACTGAAAATGCAATTCGCCCGTACGAATACGGCAGAAAGATTCGCGGAGTTTGCGGAAAATGTAAAACAGTTCCGTAATCTGGCGCCGGAAGTTGTATTAAACAGTATTATCACAACCATGGGATATGGTAATTACTTGGATAAGTTAAATACGGGACGTGCCAAGACAGAGATATTAAAAAGCATATTCCGTAATGCCAAGACCATAGAAGAGGGGTTAAACAGGTTAGAGGAACTCAGTGATATAATCAGGAACAATCCGAATGATCCGGACTGCAAGACAATCTTTTCGACAATCCACAGCAGTAAAGGACTCGAGTATGATACGGTATACATCTTAGATGCTATAGACGGAATATTCCCGGAAAAGATCTACCGTACTCCGTCAAAGCTGAAAGGTAAGAACCTGGCGGAATATGAGGAAAACAGAAGAATATTCTATGTCGGCATTACCAGAGCAAAGAATAATCTGTGCCTTTTCAAAACTGCCGGAGGATCAAGCTTTGTTGATGATGTGAAGGAAGTAAAAAAGATAAGTGCTGTGGATAAGAGTGAGATCCTTGCCAGAAAATTCCTTGCAGCAACGGTGAAAAGTACCATGTCATATGAGGAAATGGCGGGTGAACTCAGCGAAGGAAGGAAAGTTACACATAAGAAATTCGGAAAAGGAATAGTAGTTGGAATCAAACTTCCTTTTGTAGATATACAGTTTGATGATGTAAGAAAATCGCTTAATGTCGAGATAATGGCAAAAAACGGATTACTCAGACTATAATTCACAGTGATGTGTACGGGGGGCCGACAGAATGATAAATAGGGATGATATGCTTGAACTGACAAGAAGAATGACACCGAAACGTACATGTTTTTCGCGTGTCGCCGGATGCTATGTTACGAGACCGGGTGATATTGACGGGACCTTTAACATACATTTCGGAAAGCTGTCGGAGGCCGAGAAAAAGAAAAATCTTGATACAGCCAAAACCATTCCCTTTGCCAGAACCAATGAGCAGCTTAAGGAATATGCATTTCCGAAGGGAAAACGTCGAAATGAAAGTATGTGGGCACTCCTTACGGGAATGAAGGAAAAGGGACTTAAGGATGATGCACTTCTCAGTATTCTGTATGAAGTGATAATAGATAATTACGAAGCCTATTCGGATTACGCGATCATGGTATTTTTCGGAACCTATGATATTCCGGTTAAGGGAACCGACGGTGCATGGAATGAAGGTTCGGAAGAAGTATATGATTTTATAATCGGCGCCATCGCTCCATATAAGGGGGACTATGAAGTAGGTATTCCCGATTTCGGATTCCTGTATCCGGCATTTTCTGACAGAAGTGCAGATAAGGAAAAGATAGATATCTATAATATAGATCCCGAAAATGAGAATAAATCCCTTATGAAGCTTATACTTAACAATATTGATGAAACAAAACCCGTAGTTCCTCTCATAAAAATTATCGAAGCTGTTGAAATGGCGGATGATAACTGGAAACAGTATTTTGATCTGGAACTTATGGAAACAGTAAGTATAGCACAGGATCCGGGTTTTATAGATGATGACGAAGAAAATGAAAGAATGCTTGAGCAGATAGAGATGGGATGGAAGACCAGATATTTCGGTCTCCCGGATAAGTATGATATTCATGAATATAACATCATGGAGAATTTTATACGGAGCCTTCCCGAAAGCCGTATTCAGAAAGAACTGGCATATGCTATAAGGGGCAGCGGAGCATTTCGAAGATTTAAAGATAAATTAGCCGGGTTCGGGTTACTTAACGACTGGTATGATTATCAGAGTGAAGCATACAGAAAAATAGCGATCGAGTGGTGTGAGGATAACGGATTCGAATATGAGGAATCATAGTGGCCCTGAGCTAAGTGAGGAATTTATCTTTTTACGTATTATCAGGTAGCAGATGATATGTGCAATAATGGTTAACAGCCATGAAATCGGATAGGTTATATATATAAATCTCGTGGAGTGAAAGGCATCCATAAGGAAGAAGGTTTTAAGCCAAAGTATTCTGAGTCCGCAGGCTCCGATCAGTGATACAATCATCGGAAGTACGGAGTAACCCATTCCCCTGATGGAACCGACCAGGACATCCATAAAACCGCAGAGGAAATGTGTTCCGCTCATTATAAGGAGTCTTTCAAATCCTTTCTCGATAACGGCGCTGTTGTTTGTGTAAATGTCCAGCAGCTGATGGCCGAACAGGATTTCGAGATATCCGATGGAAATTCCGGTTACGGTTACGCATATCAGTCCGCGTGACAGAATCTTACCTATACGGTCATATCTTCCGGCACCGACATTCTGACTGGTGAATGTGATCGTGGCCTGATGAAAGGCATTCATCGAAACATAGGTGAAGCCTTCAATATTCTGAGCTGCCGAGCTTCCGGCTACAACGGTTGCTCCAAAGCCGTTGATGGACGACTGGATGATAACATTTGAGAATGAAAACAGACATCCCTGAATTCCTGCCGGAATACCGACTCTGACAATTCTTTTCAGGGAATCGGTGTCTATCTTTAAATTTCTCAGATACAGCTTTATGTAGCTGTCCTGCTTCATAAGGCATAAGACTATAAATACCGCGGATACGGTCTGAGAGATGACTGTAGCGAGAGCAACACCGGCGACATCCATTTTGAAATGTATTACGAACAGCAGGTTGAAGATTACATTTATCACACCTGCGACAGTCAGGTAGTACAGAGGTCTTTTGGTGTCACCTACAGCTCTCAGGATCGCACTTCCGAAATTGTAGATCATCATAGACGGAAGACCGAAAAAATATATTTTCAGATACAGCGTTGCGAGAGGGAGAACTTCAGCAGGTGAATCCATAAGGATAAGAATTCTTCTGGCAAAGATTATACCGAAGATCATAAGAAAGAATCCGCCAGTGACGGAAACGGCCATAGATGTATGCACGAGTTTTTCTGTATGCTCTTTATCGTTTGCACCGACGGATTTTCCGACAAGAACATTTGTTCCTATACTGAGTCCTATGAAAAGATTGGTCATAAGATTTATCAGAGATCCGTTCGAACCTACTGCGGCCAGAGAATTATCTCCGGCAAATTTTCCGACGACCACGGTATCGGCCGCATTAAACAGAAGCTGAAGAATACTTGAGCACATAAGCGGAAAAGCAAATGTGATCATCTTCTTCAGTATAGAACCTGTGGTCATATCTATTTCGTATTTTCTTCCTGCTTCCATAATAATCCCTCGTAAATGTATTCATAAATCTTATCACTATACTTATAACTCTAGCAAGACAAATCTTTACAATGTCGGTTGATTGGATAATATCGGAGTGTATGTGCCATGAAGAAAGTTATGTATATATCTGAAATACTGATATCAATAGCCGCAATTATAGCGGCTGCTTTGCATTGGTATTATCTGTATAAGTATAATTATACCTATGGCGCATTTGTTCATATAGCGGCATTTCTTACTTACGGTATTTTTATCATTATCCGTATAGTCCGGATATTTTCTAAAAAAGAATCGATGCCCCCGAGAATGCTTATACTCTTTTTGGGATGCATGCTCCTGATAGCGGCATTTATATTTTCTTTTTCTTCCGAAGCCGCTTTTTCCATACCTTGCAGTCTGATATCGCTGGTTATATTTTTCGTTTCGGCAAGAAATATCAGAGGCAGGGCTTTTGTAAAACTTATAGTGACTTTCATAATCCTTACGGCAATCCTTTATGTGTCTGCATTTTTACTTGGTTTATCCGAAACGTCTCATATTTTTATATCGGATCTTTCTCAAAATGAGGTAAGAGCTTATAATTTCAAAATGTTTCTAAAAAGCGTGGGAGGTGCAGCAACCTACTGTTTTGTACCAGTCATTATCGCATTCTGGTTATCGGATGTTTTTACGGAAGAAATGCTTCTGGAAAATCCGGAAAACGGAGATGAATTGCCGTGATATATATGGAAATAGAAGTATTCTTCGAATCAATATGATATAATACAAGCACTAGCCTTAGTTCAGGAAGGAATAAAATATGAATGCTTACCCCAAACAAGAGTTTTTAAAAAAGAGCATTACGGCAGTAAAGATACTGCTTTATGTTTTGCTGGTTTTTAATGCTTTTGTTTTTGTTTTTTACGGACTTATAAAAAAAGGCCATGAACTGGGACAGGATGTTGTGAGATATATGTCGGACTGGAGTGTTACTACGGATGCGGATGGTAGTCAGACAGCAGAAGCAGTTCTCCCGAATGATGTAAAAGACAACGAATATCTGTTCTTTGATAACCGAAATGACGTTTCGGTATATATAAACGGAGAACTCAGAAAGGATTTTATAGAAGAGAGAGATGTTAGCACTCCCGGAGGATCATTTAAAAGATTTATCATGTCGGTTCCTCTGAAAGCGGATGATGCCGGTGCGGTTATCACGATCGAAAGACACTCTCTGCAGGATATCGATGAAGATATGCCTGAAGTTTATATGGGTACGAGATACGGAGTTCTGTGCCATCTTTTAAAAACTTTGGGTATCCCTTTTATCCTTTCTTTTATCGTACTGATATTCTCCTTTGCGGCGTTTGTCGTAAGTATTGTTCTCAGAATAATGTATAAGCAGAAGATAGATATGATGTACGGAGCGCTGGGTATATTCGTTATTTCGGCCTGGCTTCTTACGGATTCACATCTGTTTCCTTTTATATTCGGTGTACATCATGTGGACGGACTGCTCAGCTTTATGTTCTGCCTGATGATGCCCCTGCCTCTTGCAATCTTCCTGACTTCTATACAGCAGGGACGGTATTTTAGAAGCAGATTAACGATTATAATTGTATCGATCCTTAATGCTACAGTATTTCCGCTTCTGCATTTCACGGGACTTGTTCCTTTTTATCATCTCCGTGATGTTGCGAATGCGGTACTTGTCTTTCTTGCCGCAGCGGGATTATTTATCCTGATAATCGATGCGGTAAAGGGGAATACGGTTTCTTATCGTTATACCTTTATAGGATTTATCGGATTTCTTGCCGGATGTCTGATAGAGCTCATTAACACTATCTTTGAAGTAACGGCGGTCAGAGAATCCATTCCGATGGTTGTCGGTCTCGGCTTTCTTCTCGCGTTTATTGTTATCCAGCAGGTGAACGATCTCAGAAAGCTGAACATGGAAAAGCAGCATGCCATCGATATATCCGAGGCGAAGACAAACTTCCTTGCAAGTATGTCTCATGAGATAAGAACGCCTATCAATGCAATTCTTGGTATGAATGAGATGATACTCAGAGAGAATCAGGATAAAGATATCGAAGAATATTCGAGAAATATCAAGACTTCGGGAAAGATGCTTCTCATGCTTGTAAATGATGTGTTGGACTTCACCAAAATAGAAGCCGGGAAGCTTGAAATTAAGGAAGCGGATTTTCATATGTCGGACATGCTGTACGATGTTATATCTCTTATAAGTGAAAGGGCGGAAGAAAAATCGCTTGAACTTTCCACGGAGATAACGGGAGAAGTACCGAACAGACTTATCAGCGATGAATTCAGGATAAGACAGATAATTGTCAATCTTATGAATAATGCGGTCAAGTATACGGAAAAGGGTAATGTGACTCTTAAGGTAGGCGGACAGTATACAGAGGACGGTTACGAACTGTCTCTGCTTGTCAAAGATACCGGCAAAGGAATACGAAAAGAAGATCAGGAACATCTGTTTGAAGCTTTCTCGAGAGCTGATGTAAAAGCAAATATAAATATCGAAGGTACCGGTCTTGGACTCGCTATCGTTAAAAACATAGTCGAATCCATGAACGGAGAACTCGGCGTACAGAGTGAGTACGGAGTCGGTTCGGAGTTCTGGGTGAAGCTTCCTGTGAAATATAAATCCAAAGAACCTTTAAATAGTGATTTCATGGAACACAGGATTCAACAGGAATCTTCGGCGGGAGAGTGTACCTTTACTGCTCCGGATGCAAAAATCCTTGCGGTTGATGACAATCAGTCGAATCTTACTATAGTAAAACTCTTCCTTAAGAGAAATGAAATAGTACCGGATCTTTGCAGTACGGGCTCGGGTGCCGTGAAACTGTGTAAAGAGAAAAAGTACGATCTTATCCTTCTGGATCATATGATGCCGGAGCCTGACGGAATAGAGACACTTCATATGATCAGAGAAGATGAAGAGTCACTCAACAGAGATACAAAGATAGTGGTGCTTACCGCAAATGCAGTTGCCGGCAGCAGACAGATGTATATCAGCGAAGGCTTTGATGATTATCTTACCAAGCCACTCGATTCAAATATTCTTGAAGAAACCGTTAAAAATATGCTTCCGGAGGAAAAGGTAAGGGAAGCGGCAGCAACGGATTCCGGGGAATATCCCGTACAGCAGGAGGAAAAGGCTGAAGATAAAGTAAGCGGCCTTCGATCGGTTGAAGGCCTCGATTATGAGACAGCCATCGGTTTCTGCGGCGGCGAAGAAGAGCTTCTCATAGAAATCGTAGGAGATATTGCAAAGGAATGTGAAGAACGTTCGGAAAGAATGAGAAAGAATCTTGAGGCTAAAGATATAAAGGCCTACGAGATAGATGCACATACGATCAAAAGCTCCATGGCAACAATAGGACTGAAGGAACTGAGCGAAAGAGCAAGAAAACATGAATTTGCGGCAAAAGATAATGATACGGATTTCATATACGGAGATGCCGAAGAATTTATAAAAGAATATACGGATATGTGTGAAAAACTAAGGAAACTGACCGGGTGAAAATGAGGCTGTCGTACGAATAGGTATGGCGGCCTCTTTTCAGTTTACGACAGATTTACATCCGTTTACATTAATTCTATAAATATACACAGCGAATATGATATAGTGATTAATTAGGAGAGTATGCTTCAAATGTAATTTTTGATCGGAGTAAGTGTTATGACATTCTCAGATAAATTTTATTCGATTTTATCAGTCTATATTCTTTCAAGCCTGTCTTATATAGGTGAGATCTTTTGTATCCTCTCGGTTGTATTCATCATGCTAAGTTTCATGGGGATAGAGGGAAAGGTGACAAGATGGACTTTTATTCCGAGTCTTATCTTTACAGGAATAGTGGCTGTCATAAATACGATATGTGTTATTCATGATCATATTATGCTTAAGGCACATTGGAGCGAGCCCTTTAAGGAAAATGCGGTCCGTTTATCGGATAAGTCCGATTTTCAGATATTTTTCACGATTCTTACTATTGCACTTCTGATCGTTACGACAGTCTTTACCTTTACGAAAAAACACATTATTAACTGCATTATAGCAGGGTGTATGATGTTTTTTTTCGAGACCTATATATCATGTGAAATGTTATATACGGCGACATATTTTTCAGATGAACCTAAAAACTATATACTTCGTTATAACGGTATCGAAGGATATCTTGGTAACGGCTTTTCGAGTATATTCATATTATCCTATACGGCCATAATGCTTATAATCTTTTCGTCACTTTATTTCGGAATGATAAAAAAACAGAGGACCATATACATAGGATGGAGGAACAGACTGTTCTTTATACTGTGGGAATTACTCATGATATGTATCATGTATGTTCCGGTAATGGGAGGAATTTCCAAGATCGAACAGATAAAGTATATGGAATATGAGCTCGGTATGATCATGTTTCTTATAGGAATGGCGGTTCCCTTTCTGATGATAATAATGATATCAAGGCAGTTTGCCATGGAGAAAATCCTGATCCAGGAGGAATATATAGCAGCCGAACTGGACTATATAAATCAGTATAAGAAAAATCAGAATGAAACGAGAGCTTTCAGACATGATATCATTAATAATCTGTCAATGCTTTCGGCCATGCATGATGATAAGAAATACGATGAGATAGAAGAATACCTAAGTACTCTTATGAGCAGCATCAGTGCTATGACTCCCCGATTCAAAACGGGTGACGAGATGCTTAACTGCATAGTGGGAATGAAATCCGCTCAGATGGATGAAAAGAGCATTGATTTTACAATCGAAGGAACTATAGACGGTGGACTGGGAATGAAGCCTATGGATGTATGCAGTATATTTGCCAATGCACTGGATAATGCGATTGAAGCATGTGAAAAGGTAAAAGAAGCAAAAGACAGGTGGATAAAGCTTTCTATAGATAAAACATATAGCGGGCTTACAGTCAATCTGAAAAATTCCATGCCTTCGGGAGGAATGGTATATAGTAAAGACAGGAACCTTCATGGATACGGTATACAGAATATGAAAGCTGTGATAGATAGTTACGGAGGAATAGGAAAAATAGATACCGAGGATGATGTATTCACGTTATCCATTATGATTCCGGAAAAATCCCGATAATATAAGTGAGGATAATGTTATGAGCTGCGGAGAAATGCTGAAACATGAAGCTCTCAAATTTTCGTCTATACTGCTTGATTACGCTATGGGAGTTGTTATTACAATTACATTTATATGTATCATGATTTATTTATTCGGAGTGGACGGGAAAGTAACAAGGAAAACTTATTACCCGTTACTTGTGTTTCTGACAGTTACTGTAGTCTGGACGCTGGTGATCTTTAATTATGAATATGTAATACTCAGTAAAGATTGGAGCGCTCCTTTTGAGGAGACAATGCTTTCAGTCAGTATGGAAGATGTGCCCAACAACTTTTTCAGGATCATTTTCTTTATCACTATTTTTTGGGCCGGAATGCTTACATATGAGAAGAAAAGGATAAAAGATTCTATATTGACGGTTGTATTTACGATAGTCTTTATCGGATATACGATGATAGAGACGATTTTTTCAGTGATTTTTTTCTATGATGACCCGAGAAAGAAGATCAGAATAGTTTTTGATGAGAATCAGTTCGTCGGAAGTAAGTTTGGTTTAGTCCTTGAGCTGGTTATAATGATGATCGTTATATTTTTATATATTGCGATTTATCTTGGAATGATAAAAAAAGACAGAAAGGTATATGTGGAGTGGAAATACAGGTTACTGTTTATCTTTTGGGAATTAATGATGTTTGGACTGATATTCATGCCTGTAAGACAGGGTTTATCGGACTATGAATATGAGAATACAATAAGATATGAGCTTGGAGTGCTCCTTCCTGTTATGGGACTCGTAATACCTGTGATCTTCATTGCAATCATATCCAGACGTTATGTGATCAAAAAGACCGAGGTGCAGGAGAATTATATTTCGGCCGAACTTGATTACCTGAATCAATATAAAAAAGAACAGAACGAAACGAGAACCTTCAGACATGATATTATGACGAAGCTCTCGACTCTTTCGGCTATGTATAGAGAAAAGAATTATGATGAAGCGGGAAGAAATTTAAGGGCCCTGCTCGGTAATGTCAGGGCAATGTCTCCGAAATACGTAACAGGAGATGAGATGCTGGACTGCATCGTAGGTATGAAGTCTTCTAAAATGGAAGAAGACGGGATAGAGTTTTTTATGGACGGAGTTCTGGACGGAGGCCTGGGAATGAAGCCGGTGGATATATGCGTTATCTTTGCAAATGCTTTTGATAATGCTATAGAAGCCTGTGAGGGTATTCCGGAAAACGGTAAAAGATGGATCAAACTCTCAATGAAAAAAACAGAAAGATTTTTCTCTATAGTACTCAGTAATACAATGTACAGAAAAGAGGAAACAGGAATTACGGCTGTGCTTTTCGGTACAGATGAGAGAGTTACCACAAAGCACGACAGGTCACTTCACGGTTTCGGAACACAGAATATGAAGGCAACTATCTCAAAATATGACGGGATTGAGAAAGCAAGTTCAAAAGACGGCATTTTTACACTTTCCGTAATAATTCCGAGATCTGTTCAAAGTGTTGTATAGGTTTCGCAGCTTTTTTGAAATGATAGTAATACGCACATAGTATATTCTTTCATTATCAAACGGAACAACATAAGGAGTTCCGTAAAACTGATGAAAGGAGAATAGAGATATGTTTGTTTATAACAGAGAAGATTTAAGACGTCCGATTAAGATATGGCTTGGCGGAAGAGAGGATATAGATGAAAACTGTTTAGAGCAGGCTGAGCATCTGGCACAGCTGCCTTTTATCCATAAGTGGGTTGCTCTTATGCCGGATACACATGCAGGAAAGGGTATGCCTATAGGTGGTGTCATAGCTACAAAAGGTGTTATAATTCCAAATGCAGTCGGAGTCGATATAGGATGCGGCATGGACTTTGTGGATACAAATATAAAACTTGAGGATATTAAGGATATAGAGACCGGAAGCGGAAGCCTGGTACGCTGTATCATCAGCGATTTTATGAGAAGTATTCCGGTAAACACCGCCAGACATATGAGTATACAGCCTAGTACGGTTCTTGACAGGGCAAAAGAAGAGTGGGATAAATATGAGGCTGATGAGCAGCTTATCCCGCTCATAGAGGATGGATATTACCAGGTCGGAACACTTGGCGGTGGAAATCATTTTCTTGAGCTTCAGGTAGATGATGACGGTTACTTATGTCTTATGATACATTCGGGAAGCCGTCATCTCGGAAAGGCAATATGCGATTACTTCCACAACAAGGCAAAAGAACTCAATGAGAAGTATTACAGCATGGTACCGAGTGAGTGGAGACTCGCATTTCTTCCAACAGACAGTAAGGAAGGTAAGCAGTATATCAACTGGATGAACCTTGCAATGGACTATGCGTTTGAAAACAGAAAAGCCATGATGGATAAGGCCTGTGAGATAGTTAAAACACAGATTGAGAAATATACGGGTAAGCAGGTCACATTCGGAGAGCAGATTAACTGCCACCACAACTATGCTACAATAGAGAATCATTTCGGTGAGAATGTATGGGTTCACAGAAAGGGTGCTAACCGTGCAAGAATAGGTGATAAGGCTGTGATTCCGGGTGCAATGGGCTCATACAGCTATGTTGTTGAAGGAAAGGGCAATCCTGACAGCTTCTGTTCTTCATCACACGGAGCAGGAAGAGCTTATTCAAGAACCGGTGCGAAAGAGGCATTTACTGTAGAGCAGGTCATGCTGGATCTTAAGGCAGAAGGAGTAGTACTCGGAAAATCCAGCAAGAATGATGTTGCAGAGGAGTGCAGATTCGCGTATAAAGATATTGATACCGTAATGGAGAACCAGAAGGATCTCGTTACAGCGGTAAGAAGATTAAAGACAGTAGGAGTTCTGAAGGGCTGAGAGAAGAGCTGTCGGAGATTTGCAGGGACTATGTCATGTCGGAATTTCAGGAACTAATAAAAAATTTCGGAAAAAGTCGCGACTATGTTCGGGACTTTTTCGTGTATGGTTTTAAAAGCAGACAGGATTTTACATCCGAGAAGAAGAGTGCGAGAACCTATGACGACGAACGTCGCAGGATAACCGCCTGGCTGGGAGAATATGTTGAGGAAGAGACGGGCAGTACCGGAGTTAAAAACATTTCTCTTATGATGGACAGCAATCTTCTGGATGAAAATCCTCTTTTTGCTGTGTGGAAGACTAAAAGCTTTACGGATAATGATATCACTCTGCATTTTGCCCTGTTCGATATTCTGAGAGACAGAGAGGAAAGACTCAGTGCAAATGAGATTGCTGACATTCTGTCCTCTGACTATGCTCTGGCGGTCGATACCCAGATGGTAAGAAGAAAACTGAACGAGTATGTGAAGGAAGGACTTATCACGACCGGGAAGCAGGGAAAGAACGTTCTCTATGGGAGAGGACTCAGTTACGAAGAGTTGCTTGGGAAAACGGACGAAAATTACGGAGACGGAGGCTTAGAACCGGGAGACGGGCTGAAAGAAGCTGTGTCGCTTATGCAGTTGGAGCTTCCTTTCGGATATGTGGGCAGCACTATACTTGACGATACAGGTGAGAAGAACAGCGTCTTTCGTGTTAAGCATAGTTTCCCTGTATTTACTATGGAAGATGAGATTCTCTGTCAGCTTCTTCAGGCAGTGAAGCAATTCGAAAGAGTTACACTTGAGATACAGAATAATCGTAACGAAAATGCCATGATCATAACGGGTATACCGCTTAAAGTTCTGGTAAGCATAAGAACCGGAAGAAGATATGTATGTGTATGTCAGACGCTTAAGTGCAGAGATAGAAGAGAAGAGCGAAACCGTTTTGTGTGCCTTCGTATCGATCAGATTAAAAAGGTGACGGAAGATAAGGAATCTGATAACAGAACTCGCGGATTTAAGAGTCCGGAGCCGGAGAAGATTCAGGATGCTCTTGAAAAGAATCTGGACTATGTCTGGGGTGTATCCTTCTCGGGTTCAAAAACAAAGGTTAAGCTTACTCTATTCGTTGATGAAAGATATGAGAGCTTTATCTTACAGAGACTTAAGAGAGAGGGAAAGAACGGTTCCGTTACGAGACTTGAGGAGAATAGCTTCTGTTACGAGAAAATCGTATTTGATCCTATGGAGATGTTCCCATGGCTCAGAACCTTTATCGGAAGAATAACAGATATAAGATTTATGAATCTTGATAATGATATGAATGAA
>DEFA01000002.1:81471-160668 GCA_002350525.1 Lachnospiraceae bacterium UBA2864
TATGAACCTTTATTCCGAGATATACGGTGCATATTACAATATAATAGCCGAGCTTCTGAGAAGGGTTTCTTTTACTGACGAAGAGTTGAGGGAAGTCGTTCAAAGGAAAGGCTTCGGAGAGACTATGCTTTATCTGATCCCGAAGATAGAGAGCGGGAGCATAGCTCTTTTTGAGAAGGACGGAGAACTGTATACTTCGGTTTTATCCGGAGAAAAACCGGCTGTGCCCCTTTCTCTTCTTCAGAAGAGATGGCTCAGTGCTGTGCTCAGAGATAGAAGGATAAGCCTCTTCCTGGAAGAGAGGGATACGGCAGTACTAAAGGGAGCTCTTTCGGACGTCGAGCCTCTGTTTCGTTTGGAAGATATAATATATACGGATCGCTTCACGGACGGTGACGATTATGGTAATGAAGAGTATCGTAAGAACTTCCGTATGATACTGTCGGCAATCAGACAGCGAAGGATGCTGGAAATAAGTTTTAATTCCAGAAAAGAAACAAGAGTTCACCATAGATTTATCCCATGTAAAATGGAGTATTCGGTGAAGAACGATAAGTTCAGGCTGTATGCGGTGGATAGAAGACAGAGTGAAAGATACGGCAAGAAAGATATACTGTATACCATTAATCTTTCCAGAATAGGCGAGGTAACTGAAACGGATAAGTTTATCCTTCCGGATGACGAACCTGATATGGACCGACTCATCACCGACGGATATTATAAGGAACCGGTGACACTGCTTATCAAAACCGAGAGAAATGCCCTGGAGAGAGCTATGCTGCAGTTTGCTCAGTATAGGAAAGATACCGTACGGATTAGTGATGAGCTCTACCGATGTGAAATATTCTATAATGAGAGTAATGAGACGGAACTTTTGATAGAGGTTCTGTCCTTCGGTTCTGCTGTTGAAGTAACGGGCAGCGAAAGATTTAAGAAACTTTTGCGGGAGAGGATAGAAAAGCAGAAAAATCTGCTTATTGAATGATATAAGATAAACTTACGGGAAGCACGCGGCTTCAGCCACGGGAGGCTTCACTAAACTGTTCGAAGGGAATATAGAGATGATTGTTTTATGGTATATAGCGCTGGCCGTTATGCTTTTTTTCGGAGTTAAAATTTGTAAGCTGAAAGAGTGGAATGATGAAAATATGTCATTTAACCGGACAAAATGCTTTTTGGGATTCTGTGCGGTAGTTATCGTGTTTCATCACATTTCTCAGGCCACATGTGCTTCCTGGCTTAATCCGAGATATGTGAGACATGGACTTGATATATTCTTAACAGCCGGCTATCCGATGGTCGCAATGTTTTTCTTCTGCTCGGGGTACGGACTCTATAAAAGCGCCCGCTCGAAGGAGAACTTTTTTAGGAGATATATTCCTGTCAGGATAATCCCGATACTTATCCCGACACTTATCACCTTAGGCGTATATATTTTCTTCAGATACCTGAGGGAGATCCCTTTTAATATCGATTCACCATTTGCGGTAAACGGTCATGAAACCTGGCATCCATACATCTGGTACGTGCCGTGTATTATCTATTTATATATCATATTCTATATCGGTTTCGGATTTTCGAAGAAAGATTGGGTAGGGATTACGGTAGTTGCTTTCGGAACGGTCGGTTATATAGCATTTTGCGTAATCTTTGGGTACGGCTCCTGGTGGTATAATACTCCGCACATGTTCCTGATGGGAATTCTGGTTGCAAAATATGAGAAAAAGTTTTTTGAAAGCTGTAAGAAGCTTTATATTCTGAGACTGTTAATAACGATCCTGCTATGTGTGGTTTTCCATTACATGGGCGATAAAGGCGGCTGGGAGTATCTGAAACATTTCCATCATCCTTATGTTGCAAAATATGCGCTCATATGTGATGTGATAAATGTATTAAGCCAGGTTATATATACCTTTGCTTTTGTATCACTGTACTACCTTCTAAGTATGAAGATAAAACTGGGAAATAAGCTGCTTGGTTTTTTGGGTAAATTCACGCTTGAGTTATACCTGATCCACGGAATATTTATCCATATGTTCGGATATTATATGATACGCGAAGGTAAAAAACCGATTTATTATATAGAGAATGTACCTCTTTTTGTGCTTGTGGTATTGGGGCTTTCCATTCCAATCTCTTATGGCATGAGTCTCATAGATAAAAGGATCGGACAGGCACTTCGCCGAAGTTAATCTATTCTTAATTTGGCAAAAGCATCCATAAAGCATATAATCTTTTACGAACGTTAAAAGAATTTATGATACTGAGCCAAGTCAGGGCTTAGTGCGAAGGAGGACAAATGAAAATTGACAGGGCAGGTGTAGAGCAGATTCTTGATCTACAGGTAAATGCAGGGCGTATAACTCCGCAGATTAAGGAAGAACGTCTTAGAGAGTATGACGCAAAGGTGCAGCAGATGACGCAGCAGCAATACGGCGATCAGATGCAGGGGCCACAGCAGTACGGCAGTCAGATACAGGGACCACAGCAGGGGGAGAGAGGGTCTTTGGATAACGGTCAGCCGGTGCGATATCCGTACATAGGTAAGAGTGATACGGAACAGTATTTAAACGGTATCGAGATGGTCGCTCTTTTGGGAATGGTTGCTATACTTCTTAAAGCAGTTGCAGATAAATCAACCTTCATGCTTGAATTCATCATGGGACTTATGTTTGCTTTTGTGTCCGTAAAGATCATTACCAAGGATATTGAGAAAGGTCGAAAGCTTTCTTACATGCCTGTTATTGCAGGTATTGTCGGATTTGGAATGCTGGGTCTCGCATTTTATACCAAGTATGGAAGTGCGGCATTTAAAGATTCTGTTTCAGCGCATAATGATCTTATCGGATCGATATGTATTATTGCTTTGGGAGCGGCTTTGATAATCGGAAATCTGCTCAGCAAACGTAATTCATCGAAGGTTTATACTGTACCTGTACAGGCTGTCTGTGTGGAACTTAAAAGCCCGGCACATGGTTCTCATGTTCCGCCGAAGCTTTCACCGGTTTATGAATATACTTATAACGGTGTGACGCAGAGATCACAGGTCGGTTATTTCAGTACAAAAGGATATCCGAGAGCAGGAGAGACAAGAGAGATCTTTATTAATCCGGAGAGACCGGGTGGATGCCTGGATCCTGTAATGTCTAAGTCCACATCTTTCGGACTTGCATTTCTCGGAGGCTTTTTCATAGTAATGGGAGTATTGGTACTGATCCTGGGATAAAGCATACGAGATAACGGGAAGGCCTTAGGAGTCTCATATAAAGGGGGGAAATGGGAATGTTGAGTGAAGAGAAATATCAGAATACTAAGCGGAAGATTAAAACCGCATCACTTATCATACTCCTCATAGGTCTGTTGGCCGGCGGATTACTTATCTATCTTGGGTATTCCAGAGGAAGCAAGTATGATAGTAATAAGATCAGACTCGAAATGAACCGGGAGTTCATGGGTAATGGATTTACAGAGAGATATTATGAACTTTCGGAAGACCTTAATAAGTCACATTCTTCAATAGTATTTTATATGTTCGGTGGATTTGTGATAATTGCTTCGTGCATGATCTCGGGTTTTGTATATCTTAGTTCAAAGGGACGTGAGATTGCCGCATATCAGGCACAGCAGATAATGCCTATAGCCCGGGAGGGAATGAAGCAGATGGCTCCTACAGTCGGGGACGTTATGAGAGAATCTGCTCCCGTATACGGAGAAGTGGCGAAGGAAATTGCAAAAGGGGTAAAAGAAGGCCTGAAGGACGAATAAGAAAAGCTGAAAAGACAAAGATACCTAAACAGACGATCATAAAGACATAAAAAGGGAAGCCGTTCCAATTCATTCAAAATTGGACGGCTTTCCTTTTGCTATTTATTAAAAAATGTCCGTTGTATTAATAATTCTGTTTCATAGTTGTATAAGATATCAAAGCGGGTTTTATTATCGGTGAAGGAACAAGTGATGGAATCAGATCCGGGATTTTCTTCAATATCGATGAAACTATATTTTTCAGTCATTTCCTCAATAAAACTATTAAATTCCTCAGAGGTAGACTTAACTATATCATATGTCATATGTATATGTTCCTGCTCAATCATAAAAGAAAAACCTTCTGTGTATAAGTAATCTCCGAATCCGATGCCTGTACTGTAATACTTTGCGGCATACTCCGCATTTACAAGTTTATAATTATATGGTTCTCCGGTATAAAAACGGGCTTTCTTACTGATATAAGGATCAGTGAAGGCATTAGGAGATTCATTGGTAAGATGCTCGGCAATGTCTTCATAGTTGATATTGGGATCATATATTTCCGGTATATATGACATATATGGCTTTTTGGGGTGGGGATTTCCTTTTTCCGGGTGGGATTCGTAATCCTTTGATATTAATACCGGGAGGGTGGCCTGTATTTTTGAATTGACGGAGCGTAATGGCATTACTCTTATGTTGGAATACATGCTTCTTCTGTAATATAGCAGCAGACTTCCGAGGATTGCAGCTATCACGGTAAGTGCTGTTACAAGTGTTCTTATCTTTGAATTTTTCATAAGATGTTTCTCCTTTCACGGAATATAATCTTAGTGTAATTGTTTTGCTAAATAGATAATAACCTCCTGATGTAACATACATGTAATAGAGATTCTCCATTTTTGTAAAATATTTAGAATTTATTAATATTGAAAAATCAGCCATAAATTACAGAAGCGCTTCCGTATAAAGAATATAAGCAGGAAAACTAAATTCCGAAAAATACGTGAAGGAGATAAAACTATGAAAAAAACAAACAAGGGTAGGATAGCAGCAATGCTTGCGGCTATGGTAATGATGACAGGATGTGGTAATAGTCAGGGGAATGCAGCATCTGAGATAAGACCGGAATCGGGCAATCTTGCCGAATCAAATAATATCGAGAAGACCGAAGTAGAGTATGTAAAAGGAAACGGAGAAAGCGGGCAGGAAGAAGGTAAGGAATATGCATACTCTGATGATTATAAAAATATGGATAAGGCTGCCCTAAAAATATTCGGACAATGTCTTGATCGGGATAAGGAACATAATGTTCTGATATCTCCGTTCTCGATAAACATGGCTCTGGGACTTGTGGAAAACGGTGCTGACGGAAACACTCTTTCGGAGATGGAGAAGGTGATCGGCGGCGGTGTCTCAGTACAGAATATGAATAAGGATCTGAGATATATAACCTCCAAAATGGAATCAGATAAGGATGTAAACTGGAATGTAGCCAATTCCATATGGCTCAATACAGGTGATAACAATACGGTAAACCTGAAAGAATCATATATTAATACGGTAAGTCCGTATTATGATCCTATGATCGTTGGACTTGAGTTTAATGATGAAGCAAAGGACAGGATAAACGGATGGGTTAATGAAGAGACTCATGAAATGATCCCGACTATATTAGATAAGCCGCTGCAGGGCAGAATGGCACTGATTAATGCGGTGGCATTTGAGGGTGAGTGGGATGAACCTTTCAGTGAGGATGATATACTTGAGGATTTTGATTTTACAAACTATGACGGAACAACATCTTCTATCACAATGCTTTCGGGAGAAGGGAGCAGCTATTATACCTTTGGTGACGGTATGGGCTTCAAGGTGGATTATAAGGGCGGACAGTATTCCTTCGTAGGCATTCTCCCTCCTGAAGATGTCGAACTTTCAGACTATGTAAATTCACTTATAAAAGAGAATGTGAGCCTCACGGAATGCATGGAATCAGAATCCGGTAATAAGGTATATTATAATTTTCCAGAGTTTAAGACTGAATATTCACAGGAAATGAGTGAGCCTATGAAGAGTCTCGGAATGAACGAAGCATTTACGGAGTCAGCGGATTTTTCAAAACTTAATGATGGAAATGCTATGTATATCTCACAGATTCAGCATAAGACTTACATAAATGTAAACAGAGAAGGTACAGAGGCGGCAGCGGCTACAGCTGTTATGATGACGGAAGGCTGTGTAATGAATGAAGATCAGCCGCCGGTGATCACACTGGACAGACCGTTTATGTATATGATCGTTGATAATACAACACATATGCCGATCTTTATGGGTGCACAGAATGTGATGCAGTAATTTATGTATTACATAAGCGGCCCTATATGTGGTAGTATAAGAAAAGACAGTAATAGGAATGTAATCCGAGAAAAACAAGAATCCGAGTATTGAATAGAAGAGGTCTGAAGTATGAGAATATTGCTGGTTGAAGATGAACACTCGCTTGCCGAGCTGGTGGCCGACAGACTGAAGAAAGAGAGATATGCAGTCGATATATCCTATGACGGAGAAGACGGGCTGTATAACGCTCTGACAGGTATATATGATCTTATTCTGCTTGATGTCATGCTGCCTAAGAAAGACGGTTTTGAGATACTCCGCGAGATAAGGTCGGAGGGAATAACATCGAAGGTTATCATGCTTACCGCAAGGGGCGAACTGGATGACAAGCTGAAGGGATTCGGCGAAGGAGCAAATGACTATATTCCGAAGCCGTTTCATATAGATGAGGTCATAGCCAGAGTCGGCGCCCAGCTTAGAACCGAGAAGACAGTGAAGGATTCACTTGAAATGGAGAATACACTTCTGGACTTTAAAACACCCGCCATAGTGAATAAGGATTCAGAGGAGAGTATAAAGATAAACAACAAAGAATTTCAGCTCCTGGAGTATTTTATGATGAATCCTAATCAGGTTCTTTCCAAAGACCAGATATTTGACCGAATCTGGGGAATGGATAACGATACCATGTCGAATAATCTGGAAGCATATATATCCTTTGTCCGTAAGAAACTTAAGGCCATTGATTCGAAGGTTACGATCAGGTCTGTAAGAAATATGGGCTATAGGCTTGAAAAGACGGATGCTTAGCATAGAAAGCGGGAGCTATGAAAAAACTGGGAAGAAAGGTCTTTCTTACTATCTTCGGAATACTGACATTTTTCCTGATAGTCAGCCTCGTGCTTATAAATGTCATGAGTTACAGAAGAGAGTATGAAAGCGTACGTCAAAATCTGAATATATTGGATGACAGAGGAAACAGGGCAAGACCGGGAATGATGCCATTCGATTGGCCCGGCGGTATGTTTGAAGGAGAGGAAGAACCTGAAAACGTACCGAACGAGAATATGATGTTCGGTGAAAATGAAATATATATTGTTGATCTCGAAGAAGGTTATATCCTGCAGCTGTTTGATCATGGTGATAATTCGGACTTTGACCCGAAAGAAGCAGCACAGGAGATTGTCGATTCAAATACGGGGAATGCCGAGCATATATGTAATCTTTATACCGGTGGCTATTCATATCGGTATGTATATGGAAAAACCATAGTGATGATCGATACCGGGATCATATCATCAAAGATTATAAAGCTGCTTATAGAGTCATTGGTTCTTTTTCTCATAATAGAACTTCTGATAGTCTGTATATCAAAGCTTGTGACCGGATGGATAACGAAACCTGCAAAGGAGGCCTTTGATAAGCAGAAGGAGTTTATAGCCGATGCTTCTCATGAGCTGAAAACACCGTTGGCTGTTATTATGGCATCGTCGGATGAGCTTTCGGCAGATGAGAATAATGCAAGGTATATCGAAAATATCAAGTATGAATCCGAACGTATGAATAAGCTTATCACGGGGCTTCTCGATCTTTCGAAACTTGAGGATGGTGTATCACGTGAAAGCTTTAAAGAGGAAAATCTCTCCAGGATAGTCGAGAAAACCTGTCTTGTTTATGAGGGTGTTGCCTTCGAAGAAGGCGTGGGGATTGAGACAGAGATTGAATCGGATATAGTGTTTAACTGCAGTAAAGAAGAGATGGAGAAGCTTATCTCAACACTTGTAGATAATGCGGTTAAACATAGTGAAAAGGGAACATCGGTACTGGCCAAGCTTTACAGGAGTAAAAACAGTATTATCCTAAATGTTATAAATTCCGGTGAACCTATAGCACCCGGGGATGAAGAACGAATCTTTGAAAGGTTTTACAGGGCAGATAAATCCCGTAATCGAAGTGAAAACAGATATGGTCTTGGACTTGCGATAGCAAAGAGTATAGTGCTGAATCATAAGGGAACAATAAAGGCATATTCCGAAGACGGTAAGACCGTTTTCAGGGTAGAGTTCCGAAATAATTAATTATCAAATGCGTCAAAATAGTTGTGTTTTGACGCATTTTTTAATTTTCATTTAAGGTTGGCCGGATATCATCACATCAGAATAGATAAGGCGGTGATATGTATGAGCAATTATATTGAGGTATTTGAAAGGACGGAAATTAAGTATCTTCTGTCTCATGAGCAATATGTAAAGCTTCGGGAGTTCCTCTCGGATTATGCAAGAGTAGATGATTACGGAAGGACAAGAATTCATAACATTTATTTTGATACGCCGGACTACAGACTTATCCGTACGTCTCTGGATAAGCCCGTATATAAAGAAAAGCTCAGACTCAGAACTTACGGAGATACAAATGATTTTACCGATTCCTTTATAGAGATAAAGAAGAAGTATAAGGGAATAGTATATAAGAGAAGGGTGTCGGGTACATATAAGAAAGCGTACGACTATCTGGTAAGAGACGGATATCCGCTGGATGATTCACAGATATCCAGAGAGATTGAAGGCTTCAGGAACATATACGGTAATCTGAAGCCGGTGATGAATATAAGCTATGACAGGATAGCTATGGTGGGATTAGATGATCCGAATTTCAGAGTTACATTTGATACAAATATTCAGTGGAGTACGGATAAGCCTGATCTCAGAAGAGAAGTAAGGGGAAGAGAAATACTTAAGGAAGGCGAATGGCTGATGGAGATAAAGGTTGCGGAGGGCATGCCGATGTCTCTTGCAAGACGGCTCAGCGAACTAAAGATATTTCCCACATCCTTTTCCAAATACGGAAGAGCCTATATGGATATGAGAGGTTTCAGAGGAGCCGGATATGTAATGGAACAGGAACAAACATCTTATGAAAGAGAGGTAATAGCATATGCTTAATAACATATTTTCATCAATACTTACAGAGGGAACATTTACATCGGCACAGTTTGCGATTGTGACCATGGCATCACTTGCCTGCGGACTTATAATTGCTGCCGGTTATATGTTCAGAAATAAGTGTTCCAGAAGCTTTTTGATCACACTTATTATGCTTCCGGCAATAGTTGAACTTGTGATCATTCTGGTAAACGGAAATATCGGAGCGGGAGTTGCGGTAGCAGGAGCTTTCAGCCTTGTAAGATTCAGATCTGCTCCCGGAAAAGGACAGGAGATAACAAGCATTTTCCTTGCTATGGCCGTAGGACTCGCAACAGGAATGGGTTATATCGGAGTCGCCATATTCTTCGCCATAGTAATATCAATAGTTAATATCATACTTAACATGACGCGTTTTGGCGGTGTGGCAGAGCATGAACGTATACTGAAGATAACGGTACCTGAGAATCTGGATTATGAAGGACGTTTTGAGGATATTTTTGAGAAGTATCTCGCAAGTTACTCCTATGAAGAGGTTAAGACCTGTAATATGGGAAGTCTGTATAAGATAACTCTCAGCGTGGTATTAAAGGCAGGTGTGTCAACGAAGGCTATGCTTGACGACATCAGAACAAGGAACGGAAATCTGGATATAAGTCTGGGAAGACAGATAGATAATGCGGAAAGCTTATAGAGGATAATGGTTTATAAATACAGATAGTTAATAAATGACAGAGAGATTATACGAGGAGGAATTATCATGACTAAATATAAGATGAGAAGAATATATATAACACTTGCAGCTGTTATGATGGTGGGGATGATGACTGCGTGTTCCGCATCAGATGCCGGAAGTACAGGCAGTACGGTAGTAGAGAGAACAGCATCAGAAGCCGAGAAGGATGTAACGTCGGATAATGAGACAATTCAGAAGGAGGAAAAATCAGAGCATTTTACGGAGAGAGATCTGAAGCAGACAGCGGATACAGAAGGTGCGGAGAAGATAAACTTAACAAGCGGACAGGATATAAGTATTACGTCGGAAGGAGTTTATGTTGTATCGGGAAGTGCTGAAAACGTTACTATAACGGTTGAAGCCGGAGATGAGGATAAAGTTCAGATAGTCCTTGACGGAGTGAACGTGAATAATACAGGAGCACCGTTTATCTATGTAAAAAATGCAGATAAAGTTTTTGTAACGACTGGGGACGGTGAAAATACCCTGAAAGTTACGGGTGAATATAAGGCTGACGGAGATACGGAGCTTGATGCTGTCATATTTTCAAAAGATGATCTGGTCCTGAACGGAACAGGAGTACTTAATATCAATTCATCAGATAATGCGGTTTCTTGTAAGGATACTCTGAAGATTACAGGAGGAACACTGAACGTAAGCTGCAGCGGAAATGCCTTTGAAGCTCATGATGCGATCAAGATAGCGGACGGGACTATAAAGATCACAGAATGTAATGACGGACTTCATGCAGAGGACAGTGATGATGACTCGATCGGAGCGGTTTATATAAGAGGTGGTGCATTTGATATAACCGCGTCTGATGATGCAATCCATGCAACGACCACGATCGATATAGACGGAGGTGAATTTACGCTTGATGCGCGTGAATGTATAGAGGGAACCTATATAAAGATAAATGATGGAAGCTTTGTTATAAAGGCTTCGGATGACGGAATAAACGCGGCAGCAAAATCGGACGAATATACACCGACCTTTGAGATGAATGGCGGAGAGGTAACCATAACCATGGGAGCCGGAGATACAGACGGAGTGGACTCGAACGGAAATATCTATATAAATGGCGGAACTATCAGCATAACGGGACAGTCGAGCTTTGATTATGATGGGGAGGCCGTGTATAACGGCGGAACGGTTATTGAGAACGGCAAAGAGACAAATACTATAAGCAACCAGTTCTTCGGACAAGGCGGAGATTTTAAGCAGGGAGGCGGACATCCGGATGGCAACTTCCCGACAGACGGAACTCAGCCTGACGAGAATTTTCAGCCGGACGGCAACTTCCCGACAGACGGAACTCAGCCTGACGGGAATTTTCAGCCGGACGGTAACGGAACCCAGCCTGACGAGAATTTTCAGCCGGGTGGAAACATGACTCCGGGGCAGAACAGAAGACAGCGGCCGGGACAGATGCAGGAGCAGAATCAGGAACAGAATCAGGAACAGAATCAGGAACAGGAGGATGATACCATTTAAGATAGATAAACAAGTATTTATGTTGTAAAGATTTACAGTGTTTCCCAAAGATTAACATTGATCAGACAGAAAAGATTAATCTTGATTAAACCGAAAAGTATTGACAAGAATAAAAGTCAGTAGTATTATCTGTATTACAACAAGTAATACAAACGATACACGAGATATATGAGGAGCCGCGTAAGCGATTTCCGGAACACCGGTTAAGAAAAGAGGTTTGATCATGGGAAACAAAGTTATGCTTGAGATAAAGAATTATTCAAAGACATACGGAGAAGGTGCTAAGGCAGCGGATAATGTATGCCTTACAGTAGAAAGCGGTGATATATACGGATTCATCGGACATAACGGAGCAGGAAAGTCTACAACCATTCGTGCTGTGGTAGGCGTTCTTGACTTTACGGAGGGTGATATCTTCATCGACGGTCATTCGGTAAAAACAGATGCTTATGAATGTAAGAAGATAACCGCATATATTCCGGACAATCCGGATCTGTATGAGAATCTTACGGGAATCCAGTATCTGAACTTTATAGCCGATGTTTTCGGTATAGGAGTTTCGGAGAGAGAAGAGCGTATAAGCGATTATGCCGCAAGATTTGAGATCACGGATGCTCTGGGAGATCAGATAAGTTCATATTCTCATGGTATGAAGCAGAAGCTAGCTATAATCTCCGCGCTTATCCATAAACCGAAGCTTATGGTCTTAGATGAGCCTTTTGTAGGATTGGATCCGAAAGCGTCCTTCATTTTAAAGCAGATCATGCATGAGATGTGCGAAGAGGGAACAGCAATCTTCTTCTCTACCCATGTACTTGATGTTGCGGAAAAGCTCTGCAACAAAGTGGCTATCATAAAGAAGGGCCGGATAATCGCTTCCGGAACAATGGATGAACTGACACAGGGTGCTTCTTTGGAAGATGTATTTCTGGAGGTTGTCGATGAATAAGAATGTAATTCTATTAAAGAATCTTCTGCTTTCCACAAGTCAGTGGAACAGCTATAAGTTCTGCAAAGATAAGAAAAAAAGAGGTCGTATAGCAGGAAACTTCATAGGCCGGGTAATACTCTTCATTATGCTCATGGCTTACTGCATTGGCAACTGTATAGGTTACGGTAAGTTCGGTCTTGCCGGTGCTATTCCGGAAATGTGTGCAATGTTATTGGCAGGTCTGTCATTTGTGTTTACATTTTTTAAAACCAACGGATATCTGTTCAACTTTAAGGAATACGATATGTTAATGGCACTGCCCTATGAACCGAAAAGTATTGCTTCCGCGAAGTTCCTCTACATGTATATAAAGAGCCTTCCTTGGTATATGAGTGTTTCAATCTCTATGCTGGCAGGATACGCTGTATATGAGAAGCCGGGAATAGCAGTATTCCCTGTCTGGATCATCTTGTCGATGATAATACCGATCATTCCTATGCTTGCAGCTGCATTTTTAGGCTTCATAGTTGCAAGGATAGGTTCGGGTGTTAAGAATAAGACCATGGTTCAGACTATTCTGACCTTACTTCTTGTATTTTCATGCTTCGGACTGCAATACTTAATGGAGGACATGTTCAGGAATAATAAGACCGCAGAGGTTTTAAATTCACTTTCAAGCGTAACGGGAACTGCCGGAAGAATATATCTTCCGATAGAGTGGTTCAGAGGATCAGTAGTTGAGCTGAAGATTTCGGATATGCTCCTTCTGGTCGGAATTACATTAGTGCTTTTTGAACTTGTATTTATCCCGGTCGGAAAATCCTACAGAAAGATTAATTCAGCTCTTAAGTCACATTCCGCTTCACGTGCATTTACCATGACCGAGCAGAAGCAGAAGAGCGTGATCGACGCGATCGTATTTAAAGAATTTAAGAGGATGACGGGTTCGGTTACATATGTTACAAATGCGGGACTGGGCGTGATCATGTGTCTGATCGCAGGAATTGCCGTACTTTTTATAGACGTTGAAAAACTTCTCGATAAGGCTATGATGGGTGCGCCTATTACTATGGAGATGGTGTATCCGGCTATTCCGTTAATAGTATATTTCTTTATCGGAATGGCAGCCACGACAGCCATGACTCCGTCTCTTGAAGGAAAGAATTACTGGATAGTACAGAGCCTTCCGATCAGGAAAAGGACACTCTATCAGGGAAAGATGCTTTTCAATATATATCTTACGGTTCCTGTTATGACATTTACGATCCTCACCGTATGCTTCTCGGCAAAGGTTCCGCCTCTTAATACAGCACTTTATGTGCTCCAGGGACTTGTACTCTGTGCCTTTTCAACGTGTTGGGGATGTGTATGCGGAATTAAGCATATGCGCCTTGACTGGGAGAATGAGATAGAAGTTATCAAGCAGGGTAGTGCTGTTTCTTTATATCTTCTTCCGAATATGTTTATAACCATGGCACTTATCGGAGCTGTAGTATATTTCAGTCAGTTTATAAATTCACTTATGATCACCTGCGTAATGATAGTTGTTCTGTCAATATTCGCAGCACTGAGTTATGCAAAGGTGATGGCACTTACAAAAGAAGATTGAACCGGAAGAATGCCCCCCGCGGATTATTTATTCCAAGTTGTCTTGAAGAAATAGGTCATTTGAACTATTATGTCTGATATGACAATACATTTATGAATAAATGATCGGGGGGTTGTTTTCATGAAGAAACCAAGTTATGTGAAGGCACTGATCGCAGCGGCAATCATGGCGATATTTATATCGGGAGCAATCATAAGTATCCAGCTGCCGCAGGCGAAGGATCTGTATGAACAAAATTTTAAGACCATGCACGGAGAACTGTCGGCGAAGATCTTCAATCGGGGATACGGTTATTATATTTCCGAGGATGAGGATAAGGAACAGCTGCAGTATTTCCTGTCTAATATGACGGAGGGCATAAATTTCAATACAGTTTACTTTCCGTATTTTCATACTCCTGTTGTAACGGATATATATAAGTTTTATGATTCGGAGTTTAACTGTATAAATGTGAAGGATACGCTTTTCTATATTGAGGATAATGAGGAAAAGCCGGATTCAAAGAAACGTCATTACTATGCATTTAAGGATGAAAAGCTTGCCGGGGAGATTGATAAGCTGGTCAGGGAATACGGTGAAAATATCGGGATGGTAGTCTTTAATGTTAAGGACATATATGTAAAAGATGATACCTTTATACCCGGTGAAGTGTCCTGTTATGCCATGGGAGAAGGCGGGTCAACGAATAATCTCAGAACCCTTTACAAAGCTCCGAAGGATAGAGAAGGAATGGAGGCAGAAGGATACAGGCATATCAAAAAAAACGAGAATTTCTTCGTGGGAGAGACTGCTCTGAAAGATGCAAGTATTTCTTACTGTTACCATCTTGATAAGGAGCGGGAAGACAGATTAAATGAGATCCTTGACGGAGTTATTCAGAGTTCCGGCGGAAATCCCGAACAGGTATATGAGAGAAAAGATATAAGTCCTTTTTCCATGGAAATGTACAGCGTCCGAAAGAATGACGGAAAAGACGAGGAACATACCTACTATGTTGTGATATATGAGAGAATAAATGTGCTGGGTCAGCCATACTCACTGAATGTATTAAACGGCAGAGGTATTCTGTACGGTGAGATATATGCTCTGGAAATGATAGGGCTTGCATCGACATTCATGCTTATCGCAGCATTGATAGTAAAGATTAGACGTAAAAAGATGAATCGTATGAATGAAAATACATTCGATAATTTATAAACAAATAGGGCGGAGGAACTGATCAGATCAGTCCCTTCGCCCATTCTATTGCATCATCGATATGAGGTCTGAAGTTATCTTCGCCGACTTTTTCCACAAAGCCGTCTTTCTTCATTGTATTCATCGGCTGCTCATTTACATGAGAGAATACGAGCTGGATACCGTTTTCATGGCATCTGTCGTAGAAGTTTTCAAGAGAGTGCATAGCTGTTGCGTCAAGTGCGGGAACACCTCTCATTCGGATGATAATGACCTTTGTTACATCACGGAAGTTCATTGTATCGATCTGGCTTGAGCTTCCGAAGAACATCGGACCGTATATTTCATATACACGAACCTGTGGAGGAAGCGGCTTCAGGTCCATTCCGTCAGGATCCTCATCGGGATCGTAATACTTCCATCCGACAACTGCAGATTCTTCACTCATTCTTTTAAGGAAGAGGATCATGGATAGAAGCATACCCACCTCGATAGCGAGTACGAGGTCAAATACGACCGTAAGTATGAAGGTTATTGTGAGTACGAGGATATCACTCTTAGGTGCTGTCTTACAAAGATGTACAAATGTACGCCACTGGCACATGTTGTAAGCAACTATAAAGAGTATAGCTGCTATGGTCGGCATAGGTATAAGTGCCGCATAAGGCATAAGTACCACAAGTACGAGTACAAGAACAAGAGAATGAACCATGCCGGCAACAGGCGTACGTCCGCCGTTTTTGATATTTGCGGCGGTTCTTGCAATCGCTCCCGTGGCAGGGATTCCGCCGAAAAGAGCAGATCCTATATTACCGCAGCCCTGTGCGATAAGTTCCATGTTGGAACGGTGATGTGAGTTGATCATACTGTCTGCAACAACACATGAAAGAAGGGATTCGATACCTGCAAGTATTGCAATAGTAAAACCGTCAGGCAGTGCATTTGATATGGCTTTAAGGCTTATGGCAGGAATATGAAGTGTCGGAAGTGCGCTGCTTATGGTATACAGATCTCCGATGGTATTAACATTCATGCCTGAGAATTTTACGATCAGAACACCGGCAATCACAGCTATAAGCGAACCCGGAATTTTCTCGCTGATCTTCGGCCATATTATAAGGATCACAAGACTTATGGCACCGACAAGGAAGGCATACGGATTAAAGGTATTAAGGTTGAGACCGAAGGCTTTAAGTTTATCTACGGTTTCAATGGTAACTGTACCCTGTGGATAGGTCAGGCCGAAGAAATCCTTTAACTGGCCGATTACAATTGTCACTGCGATACCTGAGGTAAAACCTGTTGTTATGGTATACGGAATAAATCTTATGAGACTTCCCATACGGAGGAAGCCCATAATGATAAGAATGATACCTGCGATAACTGTTGCGATGATCATTCCGTCCATTCCGTTCTTTGCGATAATACCTGCAACTATGGTTGCAAAGGCGGCGGTCGGTCCGGCAATCTGTACACGGCTTCCGCTGAGGAAGGAGATAATAAATCCTGCTACGATGGCAGTGAATATTCCTTCTGTCGGTCCTACGCCGGATGCAAGGGCAAGTGCGATCGAAAGCGGAAGAGCTATTATCGCAACTATGATACCCGATATGACATCAGTTCCGAACTGCTTGGCAGAATAGGACTTCATGGTGCTGAAAAGCATAGGTTTTAACTTGTCTTTGTTCATGTGGGGATACTTCCTTTTACTGATAGTATTTTGAATAAAGCTGAATTACTTGATGCAAAAACGCCGAACGACATAATAATCCTCTTTTACCGATATTTCAAGTAATTCTTTAAATCCAAGCAGTAATTCTACATTATAGACTAATAGTTTTTTTAATATGGCGGATAAAGTGCAAAATATGATAAAAAATGTAACGAATAATGCATTGTTGCCCCGGATGTGAATATGATATATTGCATTTACATTTATTAATCATAAGAGGTACTTGAAATGGGAAACAGATCATTAATCATTAACAGTGAAAATGAAATGCTTCGGATCGAAGCATGGGGACGAGGACTCAGGGTTAGATCCACGGTGCTTCCACAGTTTCCAAAAGAAGACTGGGCACTGGATGTAAAGACAGATGAGTATCCGTTTTCAATCGGTGATAACTATATCGAATGTGAAGGGATAAGATGCGATATCCGTGACGGAAGACTTGTTTTCTCCAACGGAGGGAAGGTTGTTTTGGAGGAAAAGTCTTATCCATGGGCACTTCACAAGACTGCAAGATCTTATAAGTTTTTGAATATGGCGGATAGTTTCAGTGCTGCGCTCAGTTTTGAATCGCAGGATGAAGTGCTTCACGGTATGGGACAGTACAGGGATTCGGTATATGATCTTAAGGGAACGGTGCTTGAGATGGCACCACGCAACTCGCAGATTTCGGTACCGTTTCTGGTTTCATCTGCAGGATACGGCTTCCTGTGGAATAATCCGGCTATAGGTACGGCCACCTTCGGCGCAAATGTAACCGAGTGGAAGGCGGAAGCGACAAAGTGTATAGATTACTGGATAACGGCAGCGGATACCCCGGCAGAGATAATATCCCGATATACCGAGGTGACGGGACATGCATCTCCTATAGCCGATGATCTTTTGGGACTCTGGCAGTGCAGGCTTCGCTACAGAACTCAGGATGAGGTTCTGGAGGTTGCCCGTGAGTATAAGAGACGCGGCATAAAGCTTGATGTTATAGTTATAGACTTCTTCCACTGGGATTATCAGGGAGACTGGTCCTTTGATCCGGAGTACTGGCCGGATCCGCAGGCTATGGTAGATGAGCTCGCAGAGATGGGAACAAAGGTTATGGTCTCGGTATGGCCTACAGTCGATCCGAGATCGGTGAACTATGAAGAGTTTAAGAACAGAGGCTTTCTTATAAGAACCGACAGAGGAATAAGTTCTGCGATGGACTTCTTCGGAAAGATGCATTTCTTTGATTCTACAAATCCCGAGGCGAGAGAATTCGGTTATCAGATATTAAAGAAGAATTACGGACAATACGGCATAGATATGTTCTGGCTGGACGAGGCAGAGCCGGAATATACCGTTACAGACTATGACCACTATCGTCAGTATATAGGACCGGTTGCCGAGACAGGTAACTTTTATTCGAGACAGCATGCGAGGATGCTTTACGACGGTCAGAAGACGGACGGAAAGGATGCTCCGCTCAACCTTATCAGATGTGTATGGGTAGGAAGTCCGAGATTCGGTGCCCTCTGCTGGAGCGGTGATGTACAGAGCACCTTCAGGGAAATGAAGCACCAGATGATCAACGGTATCAACATGGGTGTTGCCGGAATACCATGGTGGATCTCGGATACGGGCGGATTCTATGATGGTTTTGTTGAAAATGAGGAGTTCAGGGAGCTTCTCGTAAGATGGTTCCAGTGGGCATGCTTCACACCGATCCTCAGAATGCATGGTGACAGACTTCCTCATGTTCCGGAACTGGCTGAGAATACGGATCACGGCGGCGGCTTCTGCTTTGCGGGTGCACCGAATGAACTCTGGAGCTACGGAGAAGAAGTATATGAGATACTTCACAAGTATCTTGATATCCGTGAAAGCATGAAGGGATATATCAGTGAATCCGTGAAGGAAACTACGGATACCGGTCTTCCGCTTATAAGAGCACTATTCATAGAGTATCCGGATGATGCGGAATGCTGGAAGATTCCGGACGAATATATGTTCGGTTCGAAGTATCTTGTAGCTCCGGTTTCGGACTATAAGGCTCGAAGCAGAAGAGTATATCTTCCTAAGGGTGATTGGAAGGCTATGGATACAGAGAAAATCCTACACAGTAACGGCGGATATATCGAAGCGGCCGCACCGCTTGATTATATGCCGGTGTATGAACGAATCTGAATTTACGGGATATAAAAGTAAATATAAGAAAATATAAGTAAACGAACAGGTAAAGCATAGAGACAGCCGCCGCATATACGATGCGTCGGCTGTTTTAATATCCGGCCCCGGCTCAGGAAAAGCTGCAAAGCCCCGGTTCAGAAAAGAAATGGTAACATATAAGAAAAAATGGTATAATATTTTTCGAATTTTATTAGCATGAGGAAAAAATATGGGCGATAAGAGGAAAAACTTCATAGCAGTCAATGCTCTCAGTCTGGTCATGTTCTTTCTCTGTATGCTTCTGATATTTTTTACCGATCACATGACAATCGGAATCGTTGCATCGGTTCTGTGGCTGCTGTATACGGTATTTGCCAACAAGTATGTATTGTCCGGGAAGAAAGAAGTATCGAGGCGGGAAACTTTAAAAGAATGTAATCATAAAGGCCGCTTCAACAAAGAAGTTGCTGAGCTCGAAAAGCAGTATGACAGCATCAAGTCCAGGGAAGAGTTCATGAAGACAACGCCGGACAGCATGCAGGATCTGTATGACAAGATACTTGAGCAGGCAGAGTCAAATCTCGAAAGTGCCGCTGCTTATATGGAATCTTATGATTATGTCACGAATCCTGATCCGGTATATCTGAAGAAGCTTATCCTCGAAGGCGATACACTAGTTCAGAAGTTCAACAATCTTCTGGAAAAGCTGGTTGATGTAGATACCAATCCGACAGATCTGGATGTTAAGTATATAGATGATCTTACAAATTGCCTTTCGGAAATGCGTGAGAGTCAGAAACAGACGATGACTTCTTAGTCGGAATCTGACGGGATAAAGTTGAAATGCACATGCCGTGCAGAAAGGATGTGGAAGTATGAAGAGAAGAAATGCGGGTAATTCACTCGTGCCTATCGGAATCGGAATAGTGGTGATAATGGTCATTATCCTTATCGTTTCGATCGTGATAAAGCAGAGAGGCGGATCCGGCGGACTCGGCGGAGGAAAGACTCTGGATCAGCTTTATGATAAGGTAAAGGTCACGGAAGCTACTCCGAGAAAGGGACAGGTTACCTTTGAAAGCAACAATCTCTATGATGAGCTGCCTGAGATAGATAAGTATCCGCTCGCTGTAACCGGTAAGGGTTCGGTTGATATTGAGATATTCACATCCGGAGAGAAGGCAGGAAAAGATAATGATTCCTGGCTGATAGATGTGGCAAACAAGTTTAACGGAGAAAATCATACACTTTCAAACGGAATGTCAGTATCCATGAGCGTAAGAAGTGTTGCATCAGGTACTGCTGCAGACTATATCATCTCAGGTAAATATGTTCCGGATCTTTATACACCAAGTAATACACTGTTCGGTGAATATGCAAAGACAAACGGTGGTTCACTTGAAATATATGAAAAGAGACTTGTGGGAAACACTGCGGGTATTCTTATAAAGAAGGGGGCATATTCCGATTTTGATTCTGTCATCAAGGCTGTTCAGGATAATCAGATAAACGTCGGATATACCAATCCGCAGACAAGTGCAACGGGACTCAACCTTCTGCTTACACTTCTTAAGGACGGAACTGAGAACTTCACAAAGTTTAATGCGAACATTCCTTATGTAGCATATACAACGCAGCAGATGAGAGACAGTGCTTCCAACGGAAGTCTTGACGGTATGCTCACAGAATATCAGGCATATATAAATGATGCCAATCTTACATCAATGTACGATTTTATTCCGTTCGGAGTAAGACATGATAATCCTGTTTATATCTGTGATAAAGAAGGTAAGACACAGGATGAAATGGATGCCGTTAAGATGATCGTCGATTATTGCAAGAGCCCGGAGATGCAGCAGATAGCAACCGGAAAGGGATTCAATGCCAACGATGATTATACTACGGATCTTGATTTTACAGGCGCCGAAGTAACACAGGCACTCGTTACCTATAAGAAAGAAAAGGATAACGGTAAAGATATCATAGCCGTATTCGTAGCCGATAATTCAGGTTCAATGGACGGAGAGCCTATGAATGAGCTTAAGAGTTCTCTGTCAAACGGTCTTTCATATATCAATGATAACAACTACGTCGGACTTGTAAGTTACAGTAACAATGTTACCATAGAGCTTCCGATAGCTCAGTTGGATCTCAATCAGAGATCCTACTTCCAGGGTGCTATAGACGATATGAAGGCACAGGGCGGAACAAGTACCTATGAGGCACTTGTGGTGGCCGCAAAGATGGTTCAAGATGCGCAGAAGGATCATCCCGATGCGAAATGCATGATAATTCTTCTCAGCGACGGATATGCCAACGGAAATTATACGGTATCCGATATAGAGAATCCTATCAAGGATTCGGGAATCCCGATATACACTATCAGCTACGGAAGCGATGCGGATAAAGATGAGCTGCAGAAGGTTTCGAATATCAATGAAGCTGCCAGCATTAATGCGGACTCCGATGATATCACATATAAGCTGAAGAGCCTCTTCAACAGTCAGTTATAAAGATTCGGGCTTTGACGTTTTTAAATAAGCGGACTCTGAGGGCATGTGCGTGCTGCAGAGGCGTATTACCGCCGGATGCAGCGCGACATCATGACTCAGAGTCCTTTTTTGTACATAAAAAAACCCGGCTAACTGCCGGGCGTATGTTTCTGTAGAATTATTTATGTTAGTTGATACCTATCACTTTTTAGCCTCAACGGCATCTGTGCTCTCAGTGCTTTCTGAATTCTCGGCATTGAGAGCTTTCTTTTCGTTCTTGATCTCCCAATGTATAAGGAATGTAAGGGTTGCTCTGAGGAGAATGATCGCACCCAGGATTCCGAGCTCTGCCCATTCCCTTACGACAACGGTTCTGAGAACCTCTCCGCCGAGCTTAAACTCGAGTGCAAGGGCAATTCCCTGTGCCAGTCCAAGTCGGATAGACTCATCTTTTTTTATCCAGAATATAAAGCTTTTTACAGCTGTTAATACAAGTATGCATATACCGAAAAACTCCAGAAGCAGAGTGGAAAACTCTACCACATAACGGAGAATGCTTTCGGCATCCTGATAAATACCTTCCATAAGCGTGGCCTCCCAATAAAATACCCAACTCTTATTATATAGATTACAGGGCTGTATAGCAAACGATTTTTGATAAGCTGAGGACTTTAATCTATTTTTGATATATTATGTGTTGACATATGATATTATACGACGTATAATATGCATCACAATACTATACCACATATAATATTATAAGGAGAACAACATGAAGAAACAACTAAGAGGCTTCGTTATCGGAGCAACGATTCTTTCCACGGTTCTGCCGGCTTTTGGCGGTACGACGGTCATGGCTGATAGTGGTGAGAGTCGTGAGACAGAACAAGAAGAAACTAAAAAGGATGCATCTGAGATAAGACCTCAGGATGATTTCTTCGGATATGTAAATGCAGATGCCTTACGAAGTGCAACGATCGACCCGAAGTATGGTTACGGTGCATTTGAAGAGTGCTATGCCATTACAGACAGAAAGCTTGATGGAGTGATAGACGGAGCAGTGAAGGAGAATGTACATTCTTCAACAGATGCAGGGCTGATAGCGGAGTACTATTCACAGATTAATGCTTATTCCGGTGAAACAAGTAATGCGGATAAAGACTTTGAAAATGTAAGGAAGGAGATAGAAGAAGTCGGGAGTATTGCGGAATATCTCGAATTGGTAGGTAAGTATCAATATGAGTATAGTATTAATCCGATATTTACATTGGACATAGAAGAGGGATTCGAGAAGAGTGATGAGTATACATTCTCTATCGGTGTAAATAAGGCAATCCTCGGATCGTCCATGGAGAGTATAGCTCTTACGGAGGACGGGCGTTCGAGTCTCAGAAACAAGGTTGCTGATGAACTTGAGATTCTGGGGTATTCAAACAGCGATGCTGAAAAAAGAGCGGATGAGTTTGCGTCTATGGCAGTGGACATCTCATATATAACCTATGATAAAAGCTTCTCATTTGAGAATGCAGAGATTTTTTCCGATAAGGATATTGCAGACTGCGGAATGGATATGGACAGCTTCCTCAAGGGATTGGGATTCGAAAATAATTACGGCAGCTGGCTGATGGGCTATGCTGATCATTTCAGATGTATTTCGGAGAAACTGTCCGATGAGAAAAATCTCGAAAATTTTAAGATATGGCTCCTCCTGGAATATGCGGATACTTTTCATGATTATTTCTCGGATAAATATACAGCGCTTAGGGATATATACGGTGAAACAACAGAGAATACGGATCGTATAGCAAAAGACAGGATAGTAAGCGACATGTCGGACTTTGTCGGGAATCTGTACAGAGAACAGTGTTATCCGGAGGAAAGAGATAAGAAGGTTAAGGAAATGTGTGAGAATATCAGAGAGTCTTACAGAGAGCTTATCTCGAACGCCGACTGGCTGTCGGAAGACGGAAGAACAAAGATGCTTTCAAAACTCGACAGTATAGAGTTTAAAACCGGCGGAGTTATGAAGAATACCTTTGTGGGCCCGGATAATCTTATCGGAAAAGATGCTTACGAGACTCACAAGAACCTTCTGAAATATGATTGGGAAAACAATAAGGAGAAAGTGAAGACAAAGAGACCTAAGAAGGGTGACTGTATGCAGCCGCAGACAGTAAATGCATGTTTCTGGGTGGACAATGTTGTTGTTATGACAGCGGCAATCACCGAAGAACCGTTCTTCAGCGAAAACTGGGATGATTATAAAAATCTCGGAGGACTGGGGATGATAATCGCACATGAGGTAGGTCATGCCTTTGATTCAAACTGCATTAAGTGGGATGACAAAGGAAATTATAATCCCGAGTGGCTGAATGAAGAGGACAGGAAAGCTCTTTCGGAGAGAGCGGATATATGTATCGAGTACTATGATAATTACACTATAATGGATGTTTACCATGTAGACGGAAAACTTACTCTGGGTGAGAACTACGCGGATCTCGGAGCTCTTGAGTGCATCTCCAATATTCCGACAAAGAAAGAAGATTATATTACCATGTATGAAGGATTCGCAAGTATCTGGAGAGAATTAAAAAGTGATACAGCAGCTATCGATAATCTGGAAACGGATTGTCACAGCCCGGGTACAGTCAGGGTAAATGCACCGCTTTCATCCTGTGATAAATTCTATGAAGTATATGACGTGAAAGAGGGTGACGGAATGTACGTTGCTCCGGAAAACAGAGTGAAGAGGTGGTAAATATGGGAACTATAATTAAACTTTCAATCAGAAATATATTCGTAAAACCGCTGATAACCGTATTTCTGGTGCTCAGTATCGTGTTTTGTTCTTTTGCGGGCCTTTTGGCTTTTGATATGTCCAATTCTTTGTCAAACATACTGAAGAGCGCATTTTCGGACGTTTACGGTAAATCAAATGTGATCATAGAAACAGTTAACGGTATCGACAGAGAGGCGTTTGAAGATCTGCCGGAACATGAAGCGTTATACATAGCGATGAACAGCTCTAAGCTGTGTGTACGTAACGATAACATGTATGCTTACTATAATGAGAAAAATCTTGTAACCTATGGGGTAAATATCAGTGAAGCATCCGCTATGAATCTTGTTCCGAAGGGGACCGTTCTCGAAGATAATGAATGTATAATAACGGAAAAAATCGCTGAAGATATGAATCTGAAAATCGGTGACAGTTTCACTATTTACGGTGATAACTATGTCGGAGCGGACTTTATCATAAAAGATATCTCGCCGGTGAGGGGGATTCTCAGCAATAACTACAGTGCACTTGTTACCGACGAGGGCATGAAGAATCTCTCTTATAACGGACAGCCTAAGTATACGATCGCGTATATTCATGTACTTGACGATAATAACTGTGAAGCTTTCTGTGAAAAGGCTGAGGAATTATATCCCACGGCAGAGATAGAAAATCTTGTTACGGGTGCTGTACAGGATCAGATAAATCAGATATCGGGCATATTCATCGTTCTGTTTATCATTACACTGCTTCTTGTGATTTTTGTAACTATCACGCTTTCCGAGAGAATTATGATCGACCGGTTATCTACAGTAGGAACTCTCAGAAGTCTCGGAATATCACCGGCTCTTACGTCCAGAGTTATTCTTGTGGAGAATATCGTTTACGGACTCCTCGGAGGAATCATAGGAACGGTTCTTTATACATTAACCAGAGACGTTATATTCCGAAACATTTTTACCATAAGCACCGGAAATGATACCGAGATCATGATGGACCTTGGAAAGGTTTCGATTCCTGTGGCAGCGGCGGTAATCCTCGGAGCAATCGTTGTTGAAATGCTCTGCCCTATGAGAGAGCTTCTCAGGGCAACGGGCCGTCCGATAAGAGATATCATATTTGATAACAGAGATACGGAATATAAGTACAAGAGAAAGCATATGTATTTATCGTTGATTATCGGAATTACAGCAGCTGTATTGGGCGTTCTGGGTCTGTTCGTCTTAGAGAGTAAAGTCACAGCCTGTATGGCGGCATTCATATTGCTTGTTATAGCTGTATTTATGGGTTATCCGTTTATTATAAAGGCAGCGGCTTCATTCATAGAAAAAAAAGCTATCGCCAAAGGAATGCCTGTAATGGGACTTGCCGCTTCGAGTTTAAGAACAAAGAAGACATCTATCGGAAGTTCAAAGCTGGCGTTTATTGCGACAGCCATAAGCATGAGTCTGCTTATAATCGGATTATCATTTGACAGATTCAGTACTGAAGCACCTGCAAATGCGGATGTCGTAGTGAGCGGAGTAAGGACCGAGGCGGGAGATTTTGATTATATAAAGAATCTTCCGGGCGTTACGGACGTTGAGTTTATCTATAATAAATCCGGTGCTGAGATAGTATCGGGAACAGAGAATATTGATGAATATCTTGAGAAAAAGTATGAAGACGGAAGTGATGCTCTGCAGGTTACGGTATGTGTTACGGGAGCAGAAGGAAGATATGATTTATACCGTGCATTTCCGACACTGCCTGAGAAGATAGGAGACGATGAAGTTTATATATCACATAAGCTTGGAGAGATTCTCGGCGTAAAAGTGGGTGACGAGCATGAATTTCTGCTTAATTCCGATGGCGTTGTGCCGTTCAGAAAGACATATAAGATCGCAGGTTATGCGGATCCGGGAATTATGGAAATTCCCAATACGGCTATGGTCATAAGTCTTAACGAATATAAGAAGATATATCTTAACTATCCGGACACGGTTTATGTAAAAGCAGAGGACGCCGAAGTTATAAAGGATAAGATAGAGAGTTATTCTTCAAGTATGATCGGTGATGTAAAGACCATAGAAGAATATAAGGAACATTCGAAGGAACAGGGATCGGGAATGATGGCGCTGCTTTATATGATAATTGCCATGGGAGTAGGACTCGCTCTGATCGGTGTGTTCTGTAACCAGATAGTCGGATTTGAAAACAGAAAGCGTGAGAGTGCGGTGCTTATATCAACAGCGCTGAGCAGAGAAAAACTTATAAAGATGTTCTGCTGTGAAACCTTCATAGGAGGCTTTATGGCAGTTATGATAGGCGCAGCGGTCGGAGCTGCAGAGACGGCACTTATCAGTCAGGCAATTAAGGTAGTCTTAGCTTTACCGATCGGTTTTGATGTGATAAAGGTAGTTCTGTTCCTGTTATTGGTATTCGGTGCATTCAGTATTACCATTTTAAAGACAATACGAAACATAAAGAAGATGAAGATAGCAGAACAGCTTAAGTATGAATAGGAGAATAAATATGGAAAATATAATAGAAGTAAGAGATGTTAAAAAGGAATTCGGTAAGGGAAATGAGAACAGAACCCTGGTTCTGAACGGTGCAAACATGGATGTAAAGAGGGGTGAATTCGTATCTCTCATGGGACCTTCGGGAAGCGGTAAGTCAACACTTTTATATCTTATCGGGGGACTCGACAGAGAGTTTACGGGCGATATCAGTGTATGCGGAAAGAATATTACCAGGATACGTGAGAAGGAGCTCTCGCAGATAAGACTGAATAAGATAGGATTTATCTTCCAGTTTTATAACCTTGTTCAGAATCTGAATGTTGAAGATAATATCATGCTTCCTTCACTTGTGGCGGGAAAGAGTAAGGCAAGCCTTAAGAAGAAACTTGATGAGATACTCAGGATCACGGGACTTACGGAAAAGAGGAAGTCCTTTCCTTCAAAGCTTTCGGGCGGACAGCAGCAGAGAGTGGCTATAGCGCGTGCGGTCATGGGTGATCCGGAGCTGATTCTGGCAGATGAAGCAACGGGAAATCTGGATAAGAAGTCGGGTGAAGAGATAATGGATCTTTTCAGAAGAATAAATAAGGAGAAGGGTATCACAATACTTCAGGTTACTCACTCCGAGCAGTGCGCGGAATACGGTGACAGAGTAGTACGTCTCAGTGAAGGAAAGACGGGCTCTGCAGCATAGATAAAAAATTAACGGATATAATAGAAATAATAGGTATAGTAGATATGCCGGGTGGCTTATTTGTGAGCCACCCGGTATCTTTATATGTATCATATGTATAAGATATAGGCACATACTTGTGTTATGCGGTATGTATGATGAGACGGCCCGATCCCTCCGTATCCTGATGCTGCCCTTCGGACAGGATCTCTTCGATAACGTCTTTACAGGAAGTCGCGACCACTCTGGCTTTCTTAATCTTTTCAACTTCTTCAATGTCCAGATCAAAGGAGTCTTTCATGTTCTTATAGTGATATTGCTGAAGTCCAATACTGAATACCCGTTCGTCATCAACAGGTTCCCCTTCATAGTCGAATTTCAGGAAGGAATGGGTCTTCTGATCATACTCTATTTCGAGACCGTGAGATATCTGATAAAACTCAGTATGAGCGCCTCCGAGTGCCTCATCGCGCAGCATCCTCTTTATCGCGGTCTTAAGCTGGGCGCCTGTCCAATATAAAAGATGAGCGGTATCGTCAAAAGGGAAACAGATATTAAAGTCGCCCTTTGTGACGATAGGACCCATTTTGTCAACACGTATGGAACCGGAAGCCATAAGGAAGATATCTACTCCGAGAGCGTCCTTAAGGATATCCGCAAAGAGGTCTCCGAGTTCGGTTTCACGTATACGGGAAGGATGAGTGAGCTCCCTTACAAATCTTGTGAGGATCTGTCCGTATTTTGCGTCTGTCTGGCTCTGATATACATTTATCACTTCCTCTATAGCCGGATCTCTCGGGCAGTTTGCGGAGTTGATAGGTACAGGCTTCCAGGTATAGCTGTCTATACAGTTGTTATCCGTATCTATATTGATATCGAAACGGCCTATCTGATCGGTACCTATTCCTGCCTGGACGATAGGGATATTGTTTACGACCGCAGGTTCGGTAAGAAATGTATGAGAATGACCGCCTATTATAACGTCCACACCCCATGCCGGATCCAGCATGGCCGCCAGTTCTTTATCTTCTTCAAATCCTATATGGGTCAGAAGAACTGTGAGATCTATATCTATCGAATTATAGGTATTGCATATCCTTCCTATTTCCTCAGCTGCATCTTCGAGAGTGACAAAGGTTCCTATAAGATTATCCTTCTTACATTCCAGAAGAGTGAGCTCCGTTAAAACACCTATGAAGAGAATCTTCATTCCGTCCACGTTAAGAATCTTGCACGGAGCAAAGAGCCTCTTATGATTGGTCGTGATATACATGTTGGCATTGATTATAGGAAATTCGGCACATTTCTCCAGAAAGAGAAGATGAGCAAGTCCGTAATCAACCTCATGATTTCCGAGAGTTACAACGTCCGGTCCGAGGATATTCATGATCTGAATTGTAGATATTCCGCGGAACTCCGAATCGATAATGGAACCTCGGAACATATCTCCCGATATAGCGTACAGTACATTCTTCTCTTCTCTGCGGACCTGATTGATATAGCCGGAGAGCATAGATACGCCGCCTACGAGCTTATCATCGATTTTTTCTGCAAGGAAGTCGCCATGCATATCGTTGGAATGTAACAGTGTAAGCTTCTTTATATTTTTCATTTCCGCCTCCTCTTGGGGGTGATATCTTAATTCCTTTTTTGCGATATGTTTATGATAGCAGATAAGGAGATACATTTTAAGGTTTTTTTAAAGATTAGATGAGAGAACGATGCTACAATCAGAGCATAATAATAATCCGAGGGTAGAGTATGTTTTTTAAGATGCTTAAAAATGACCTGAAAGCACATAAAGGTCTCAATATCATATTATTTATCTTCGTTATCTGTTCGTCGATCATATCCGTAATGGCAGCGAATCTTTTATATGCGACGATTGCCGGAAGAAACAACACGAGTGAGATTACAAAAGTGGCAAATATCCGCGTTAACTGCAACGTTGGAATGGGAAGCTTTGATGAGAAAAAGCTGGCACTCGAGGAATATATGAGGCAGAGCGATATGATCATCGATGGTGAAGTGCTTGAGTGGATAGGCAGAATCGGTGATGAGGTTCGTATAAACGGAAGATATGTTTCAGATGAAAGTTTTCCGACGACACGATCGATTCATATTACTACTCAGCCGAAGAAGATTAATCTTCTTTACAACGATGAGGACTCGCCTTTCGTTGTGGAACCGGGTTGTGTAGCGGTGAGTATAGCTATTGCCGATCTGGCAGGAATAAAAAGAGGAGATAAGATCGAGATAACAACCCAGCTGGGAAATATATACGAGTTTACGGTGTCCGAGATATATAAGGATCCGGGAATCGTGATCAGTGAAGAATTGGTCATATCGGATGCGGATTTTGAGGCATTAAAGAGTGAATTTCCATTCAGGATGGTCAAGATGCTTATTAATGCAAAGAGTAACAGCTTTGAGAGAAGGATAACGGAGGAACTGTATGACAAGAATCTCACGAGGGCCTGCTCTTCGTGGGATTATACTCCGGAAATAGATTCGGATTATACAATTGTCACGGTTATATCGTATTTTCTCCTGGCCATGAGTATCATCATAATACTCATAATGCTTATAACAATCCGGTTTATGATGGTAGCGGCTATTCAGCAGGAAGAGAAAGAAATCGGAATGATGAGAGCAATCGGAGTTGATTCTCCGAGATACAGATGGATGTTTGCGGCAACATATATAGTATTTGCCATTATCGGAGGTGTGGCCGGACTTACCGGCGGAGTCAGGTTGTCGAAGTATCTGATCAGACAGTTCTGTACAAATCTCGTTATGAAAAACCATAACATGACGGCATACATTTCGATCCTGGTATCTGTGGGAATTGTTATTCTGATAATATTCTTTGCAGCCCTCATGATGAGGAAGATAAGTAAGATATCTGTCATAGAGACCATTCACGGAAATACTGCGGGTGAACGCTTCGAAAAGCTGAACAGGATGAATATGTATAGATCAAAGCACCTTAAGGTTCCTGCATTTCTCGCAGTCGGAAATATAGTTAACAGCTTTAAGAAGTACATATTCCTTGTGCTTACCTATATGATGGCAATCGTGATACTTTTCGTGGTATTTCATCTGAAAAGTACACTGCTCAGTGCCGAATATTCAAAAAGCTTCCTGCTGCTCAGATATGACTTTATAGTATATATGTCGGGAGACTGGGCAAACTACTATTATCAGAAGGGCGGCGATCAGCTCGGAGCTTATACTGTTATGGGTGAGGAGTTAAATGAAGCGGGAATACCTGTGAAAATGAGGTATATGAATGAGACAAATGCCGAGATTCTGAATTCCGACGGGGAAGAGATTGCAGCAAAATTCTTATTCGGTGATACGAATAATGAGCTTATTCCTTTGAGAAAGGGGGGTAAGCTCCCGATCAGGGATAACGAGGTTATAGTAAGTTATTTTACAGCAAAGAAACAGGGCTGGAAGATAGGTGAAAGTATCATACTCAGGCTTGATGAATATGATGATGATAAGATCGGTTCTCATACGGTAACAAAGACATTTATCATAACAGGCTTCTTTGACAAGATGGAAGAGGGATATCCGTCTGTGATAGTCGGAGAAGAGTATACGGGAGCTGTGAAATCGGGATTGCTTGTTACAGATCTCTATCTGGACGCACCGAAGTCGGAGCATCCGAAGTATATTAAAATGATGGAGGATATCTTCGGTGAACAATATGTTGATACCATTGAAGAGGAGAGAGCGGATGACTTTTCATATATAACAGGATATATCGATGGACTGAAGATCATTCTGTCGATCATGATAGCATTTATACTTGCTCTTAATACGCTGCTCTATACTACAGTTGATCTTGCGAGGGAGACTTCCTCGGTTGCTATGCTGAAATGTGTGGGATTTTCCAACAGGGATGTACGAAAATGGCAGATCTTCAGGATGATCATAATTCTCGTGATCGCATATATTCTGGCTATCATTGTACAGAATACTGTTGTGTATCTGGCTGTAGGAAAGGTATTTGAGACTTTTGGCTCGACGGGATTCCACTTTGTTCCGGATCCGGTCGACAGGTATCTGATAATACCGCTTATCATATTCGGTACGGTTATCATAGCTCTTAGGTTATGTCTCAACAAGGTGAAGAATATTAATATATGGAATATAAGGGAAGATTAGTATGGAAACAGTTCTGGATGTAAAAGGTCTGTGTAAGACTTATATAGTAAACAAATACAGTAACAATGTTCTTCGAAATATTGATTTCAGGCTGGAGGAAGGCGAGTTCGTATCGATCATGGGCCCGTCGGGAAGCGGAAAGTCCACCATGCTTTATACGGTAAGCGGGATGGACCGGGCTACCTCGGGGGATATAGAATTTCTCGGAAAAAACCTCGCGGATATGAATGACAGAGAGATGGCAAAGGAGAGACTTGTCAGTATGGGGTTTATATTTCAGCAGATGTATATGATGAGAAAACTCTGTATACTTGACAATATCCTGCTTCCGGGATTTCATGCGGGACTTGAGGATAGAAAAAAGGTCCGTGAAGAAGCGGAAATGCTGATGCGACGTCTGGGTATCATGGAGATTGCCGATAATGAGATTACGGAAGTATCCGGTGGACAGCTTCAGCGTGCATGTCTCTGCAGAGCCCTCATAAATCATCCGAAGATTCTCTTTGCGGATGAACCGACGGGAGCTCTTAACTCCAAGGCGGCAGGAGAGGTTATACAGGAACTTGTGAAGGTAAACCGTGAAGGTACGGCTATCATGATGGTCACACACAGTGCAAGGGTTGCCGCTGCCAGTGACAGAGTCATATATCTTATAGACGGCCATATAGAAGGCGAGGAAGTTTTGGGAAAGCTGAAGGATGAGTCACAGCTTACACAGCGTGAGCATCGTATCAACAAGTGGCTTATGGAACAGGGATGGTAAAAATGTTTAAACACATTATAGGTAGAAAACAGAATAGTCCGGTTCTGAATAGGGCTTTAAAGATTTCTCTGGGTTTATTCTCCGTAGCGCTTCTGGGAATACTGCCGGGATGTGCGGGAGATATGGTTACTTATGATGAATATGCAGTTGAAGCGTCATCAGAGAGTAATCTCATCCGTGTGGGAGATGTATTAAATGCCGAAAGCTATTCGGGCGAAGATGCCGGCTATGAGGTAGCAGAGGAAAGCTATGAGTCGGATGACGCGCTCTGCAGGATAGAGAAGAAACCGTCCTATTATGAGATTTATCTCGATTATACGGACGGGGATTACTATGCGGTCGGATGTGCTTATGCGGAAACAATCCGAAAGACAGATCTTCCTTATGCGGAGCTTCTTGAGCCATATCTTTATGAGAATATAAAGATGGCATTTCCGAATCTGAACGGAGATTATGCTCCCGTGGGAGACAGGATAGAGAAGCTGCTCGAAGGAATGAGAGATGAATATAGGCAGGAAATGGAAGGCTTTGCAACAACCATATCCGGCGGAAAGAAAGGCTTTACGGAGGATGGGATCTTAAGCTATGATGAGGCGATTCTTATGCAGATAGTTCCGGACTGTCTCAGAGGAACAAACTGTAATGCATTTTCGGCATGGGGAGATAAGACTCAGTCGGGAGAGAGGATCGTAAGCAGGACTCTCGAGTGGACGCTCGGAAGTGAGAATCAGATGTGCCTTGGCCAGGCAGTCACACATTTCAGGATGCCCGAAGGAAAGAACAGTTTTACAACCTTTTCGATAATGGGAATGCTGGACATCCTTACCGGTATCAACGATGACGGAGTCTTTGCGGGAATTCTCGATGCGGGTTCGGAAGAAGACTATGTATGTGAAGGCAAAAAATGTTATACTTATGAATTGAGATATGCACTTGAAAATATGGATGATGCCAGAAGCGTCGGTGAGTATATGGTGAAGGAGAGTGAGAATTTTACTTTCTCACATAACATCATAATAACCGACAGAAATGACAGCTTCGTGGCCGAGGATTGTGTGCAGGATTTCACGGCATTATACGAAGAAGAGCAGGAGAAGACGGATAGTAATTACAGTCTTTCCGGAAAGGCCGTACTCAGGGATGAGGATACTCCGCTTATGGACGGACTTACCTGGGATAATCCCGACAGCTTATGCGTTGTCAACTCTTTCGTGACTGAGGGAAATACCGACTATTGTACGGCAAACGGTGACAATTATCTGAGATTTGCAAAATATAATGCATGGGCAGGCGAGAAGGATAAGCTGACTCTTTGTGATGTAAAGGATATGGTGACGCGTGAGACAGAAGATAAGGGCTCACGTTTCCAGAAGATTCATTCGGAGAATGTATTTCAGACGATCATCTATGATTACGGAACAGGAGAGCTGGATGTCACCTTTACGGGAACAGAAGGTGTAGAGAACCATCCGAAATTTATACGTATCGATATCGAAAAGTATTAAACTGACTGAGATATAAAATAAAGCCTGAGAACGACTGTGTATAAGAGGGTTATGATGACGGATATTCTTATAATAGAAGATGATGATGAAATGAGAGGACTCATCGCCGATTTTATGAAGGCGGAAGGTTTTACGGTTCGGGAAGCGGCAAATGCCGAAGAAGGAATAGAATTTCTTGAGAAAGGTATGACCCGACTGATCCTGCTGGACCTTATGCTTCCGGGAATCAATGGATTTACCGCATGCACTGCGATAAGAGAGCATAAAGATATTCCTATCATCATGATGAGTGCCCGGAGCGATGATGAGAGTAAGCTGATGGGTTACCGCCTCGGTGCGGATGATTATATAGAAAAGCCTCTGTCCATACCGATCCTTACGGCGAAGATAAAGGCGCTCATCCATAGAAGCGAAGCAAAATCGGATAGTGCGGAAATACTAGAATATAAGAATATATATATAGATGATTCAAAGAGGGCAGTATATAAGGATAAAGTAGAGTGTGATATCAGAGGGAAACTCTACGACCTGCTTCTCTATATGATGAAAAATCGAGGCAGACTTCTGGATAAAGACGAGCTGTATGATGCAGTATGGAAGGATGCCTTTGTGGAGCAGGCGACACTTAACGTTCATGTAAGATGGCTCAGGGAACGCCTTGAGGAGGAACCTAATTCACCGAAGATCATTAAGACAGTCTGGAGAAAGGGATATATATTTGGTGATGACAATTGAAGATCATAATTAAGCCGATAGCTGTCATTACCGCGGTATTTCTCATAGCGGCATTTATCTCATACAGAGTGATCACGAATTATTTCAGCCGTGAAGAAGGTATGAGAACCGTGGTGATGAACCGGATCGTTTCAGATGTCGAAGACAGACTGAAGGAAGAAGGCAGTGACGGAGAACTGGACACGCTCGATATTCCGGATATGGATGTTTACAGGCAGGAATACCATTCGAAGGCAGTTCCGAGTGAGATACGTATACTTAGTGTAAATGAGGTTCCTCACAGGATAGAAGCCGATGCCGCATATATACAGCCGGTTTCGGGACCGTCGCGGGACATCTCTATGACACTGAAGGGATTTCTATATTTTATATATCAATCCGATAATCGGATATTTACGATAGAGATGGCAGGGATAATTCTCCTCATCTCTTATTTTGCTGTTATTACGGTTATCCTTCTGGGGTATCATACGATGATACGTCCTTTCAGGAAACTTTCCGAATATCCGGAGAGGATAGCTAAGGGACGAATGGACGCGGGAATCCCGGAGACCAGGCAGAGACTTTTCGGAAAATATATCTGGGGCATGAATATGCTGAAGGATGAGATGAGGCTTAAGGAAAAATCCATTAATGTTATGGAGAAGGAAAAACAGACGCTTATAATCTCTATCGCTCACGGAATCAAAACCCCGCTTTCCAATATCAAGCTTTATGCCGAAGCTATTGAACGCGGGATATATCATGAAGATAAGAAGCCTAATGAAAAAGATGCCGAAACGGCGGCAAAGATAAGCCGTAATGTGGAAAAAGTCGAAGCACTTGTGAAGGACATAATGGATAAAAGTGCGGAATACGGCGTTGATTATGAACCGAAAGTCAGTTCATTTTATCTCGAAGAACTTATGGAGCTTGTCAAAAAAGAATATGCCGGAAGAGCAGAGCTTCTTCACATCCCCTTTGAAACCGTATGTGAAAACAATCCGCTTGTTACAAGCGATAAGGACGGAATATTTACCATAGTATCCCAGCTTATGGAAAATGCGATAAAGTATGGTTCGGGACAGGGGATAAGTGTCATAATGGGACGTCAGGATGAAGATGTATTTATTACGGTAAAGAACCGGGGAAATGTTCTGTCGGAGGAAGAAACAGCCTATGTATTTAAGAGTTTCTGGAGAGGTTCGAATTCCCGAAGTACCGAAGGACAGGGAATAGGACTGTATGTTTCCAGAAAAATGGCTGAAGCACTTTCGGGAGATATATTTATGAAGGCGTGGAAAGAGGAAGATACAACAGAGGTTACTCTGATAATACCTGTAAGAACAGGACAGTAAAAAACAGTCCGGTGCATGTGATCCATGTACCGGACTGTCTGCTTATTAGTTATAAATAAAGTTGGCGTACGCCGGCATTACTCTGACTTTGTTGTAGCAACATAGATGATGCCTGCAAGAAGCATACATATTCCACCTACAAGTGTAAGAGTATTTCCGATTCCCTTGTTAACAAGTGAGCCAAGATCTCCAAGTTCCTTAAGCTCGTTATTGTTTACGAAGTAAGAAAGGAACAGTCCGCATGCGGAAAGAAGTCCGAAGACAAGTACAAGAGCCTTCTTGCCTGCTAAAGCAAAGAGAAGAGCAAGTACTATGAATGCAAGCCATACAACAGCGATGATCTGAACACCGTCAGCATTGAAAAGACTTGCTGAAATCTTCTCACCGAATAACTCTACCGTGTAGAACGGTAAGAATATTGCGAGGATAGATATAACTGCCGCAACAAGAACAATAAGTGTACCAACCGGATTTTTCTTCATTTTAAAAACCTCCTAAAGAATTACATGTTGTGTCTGTTGACGGTTAGATAATACCGAATTTGCTAAATTAAAAAATCATACAAATGAATGACATTTCGAAAAAGTATTTGAATAATACAGAGTATTACTGCATAATTACTAGTGGACAGGGTAGAAAGAAGTTGAAAAAATGTATAGATCAGGTGAATCATTAGCGTTTTATGAGAAAGTGTTTAAGCTCGCGCTTCCGATTGCGGCTCAAAGTATGATAACAATCGGAGTTAACATGCTGGACACTATGATGGTGGGAAAACTGGGAGACAATCCTCTTTCGGCAACTTCTCTTGCGAATTCTTTCATAAGCGTTTATCAGATATTCTGTATGGGACTCGGGATGGGAGCGTCCGTTTTGGTTTCCAGATATTGGGGAATGAAACAATATGAGAAGAACGAAGATGTAAGACATCAGGCCGGAATAGCTCTGAGGCAGACGGTGAGTCTGATGTTAAGACTTACCATTATCCTTGCGACAATCTTTGCTGCTGCGACGCTTGTAATGCCGGGACTCATAATGAGAACATATATAAGTAACCCTGATGTTATAGAGCAGGGAGTCATATATTTCAGATATTCGATAGTCACGTATTTCTTCCTCGGTGTATCGCTGGTAACGACGATAGCTCTAAGAAGTGTGGGGCAGGTTCTGTTTCCGCTGTTCGTATCCATAGGTGCATTTGTCGTTAATTTTTCCATGAATTATATGTTCATATTCGGAAAATTCGGTGCTCCGAGAATGGGAATTGCGGGAGCTGCGCTCGGTACGTTGATAGCAAGAATATTCGAATGTACATTTATAATCGGATACCTGCTTATATATGATAAAAAGATATATTTCAGAGTAAAAGACTTTTTCATGAATACGGGCTCGCTTATCAGGGAATATATCAGAATCAGTATTCCTGTACTTATAAGTGACGGAATACTTGCCATCGGCAACAATTCGGTGGCCATGGTAATAGGTCATCTCGGGGAGGCTTTTACTTCGGCAAACGCGATCACCAGTGTTACTCAGCAGCTGAGTACGGTCGTTATATCGGGTGTAAGCCAGGCAGGTGCCATCGTAACGGGAATTACTCTCGGTGAGGGTGATAGAGAAAAGACTCAGAAACAGGGCTATAAATTCTTCAGACTGGGACTTGTGCTCGGCCTTATGTCGGCGGCATTTATAGTAGCATACAGCGACTGGATAATCGGTTTTTATGATAAGGTCAGTCCGGAGGCTGTTTCGATAGCAAAGGAACTGATGCTTGCGATAAGTCTTATCATAGTATTTCAAGGAACCAACAGCATTATGACGAAGGGAGTTCTTCGCGGAGGCGGAGATACCAGGATACTGATGCTGGCCGATAATATATTCTTATGGATACTGGCAATCCCATTGGGAATATTGGCAGGATTTGTTTTTAAACTTTCTGCTTTCTGGATATATATTTTCCTTAAATCGGATCAGATAGTGAAAACCTTCTGGGCGTTCTTAAGGCTTCGAAGCGGAAAATGGATCAAGAAAATATCGACAGGTAATGATGTAAAGAGAGGTTGATCATGGCAAAAGAAAAGGATGCACAAAAGAAGTTTAAGTGGTGGAAGATTCCGCTTTTACTGATATTACTTGTAATACTTGTGGCAGGAGGATATGTGGCATATGTATTCCTGACTTATTCGAGAATAGAAGATAATCTGGCACTTACTCCAGAAGGAGATGCCTCAGATATGGCAAAGGCCGGCGAGGAGTATACTATCGTAACTTATAACGTAGGCTTCGGTGCCTATACGGCAGACTTCACATTCTTCATGGACGAAGGTAAGGAGAGCCGTGCAAAGTCTAAGGAAAGCGTTGAGAACTGTATCAATAATACGGCTGACATAGCACTCAGCTACGATCCTGACTTTGTACTCTTCCAGGAGGTCGATATCGGATCAACGAGAAGCCATCAGGTTGAAGAGAGAAATCTTATAAATGCGAAGTTCTCAGGTTACGATAATCTTTTTGCTCAGAATTACAATTCAGCATATCTTATGTATCCTATTACGGAGCCTCACGGTGCATCCAAGTCCGGAATACTTACAGAGAGCAGATATAATATTACATCGGGACTTAGAAGAAGTCTTCCGATCTCGGACGGTTTTAAGAAGATCCTCGATCTTGACAGATGCTACAGCATAAGCAGAATTCCGGTGGATGACGGAAAAGAACTTGTGCTTATCAATACACATCTTTCCGCTTACGGAACGGATGCGACTCAGGGAAATGCACAGCTTGAAATGCTCTTCAAGGATATGAAGGCAGAGTATGATAAGGGTAACTATGTTATCTGCGGCGGAGATTTCAATCATGATTTCACCACCGATTCGAGAGAATATTTCAATCCGGGAACAGATAAGATATACAGCTGGTGCCAGCCGTTCCCTGATGATATCATCCCTGAAGGATTTACGAAATGTACCGGATATGCCGATGGTATGGTATCAACAACAAGATACACAAATATACCGTATTCAGAGGAAAGCTTTACGGTTATCTTAGACGGATTCATCGTATCCGATAACGTACAGTGCAATTATGTTCAGAATATGGATAAAGCATACGAATATACGGATCATAATCCGGTCGTTATGAAGTTTGTTCTGGGAACAGGTACAGACGAAGAGTAGAACAGTGTGCAGACGATGTGCCGGAGGCGGCTGTCTCCGGTGTATCGCCTGCATTTATTATGGAGGAAGTAGCATTGAAGAATCCAATACTTAAGAATAAGGCATATCTGTATCTTACGGAGTTTTTTGCGGGAATGTCGGTTATGGCAGTTGAACTCGGAGCCAGCAGGCTTCTGGCACCGTACTTCAGTTCGTCACAGATAGTGTGGACCATTATCATCGGTACCATAATGATAGCAATGGCCCTTGGAAATATCATGGGCGGACGCTGGGCAGATAAGAATCCGAATCCCGATAAACTGTACGGACGGATCATTATAGCGGCCATATGGATAGCCCTTATTCCGGTGGCAGGTAAATATATAGTTATCGGAATATCCGCACTGCTTGTATTTACCATAAGCACGAATTTCCTTGTAATAGCTGCATTCGTAGCCTGTATGGTGGTTTTTGTTTTCCCTCTCTTTCTTCTCGGAACGGTTACGCCGTCTCTTGTGAAATATACTGTGGACAGTCTTTCGGACAGCGGTAAGGTTGTGGGATATCTCAATGCTTCAAATACCATAGGAAGTATTATAGGTACCTTTGTACCGACCTTTATCAGTATTCCAGCAGTGGGAACCAGCATAACATTTCTTATCTTTGCGGGAATCCTCATGCTGCTTGCCATAATCTATTTTGCAGCGGGAAAGACGAAGTCGGTTAAGGCAGCAGCCGGAGCAGTCATATTTATAATATCCTGCGTGTTCGGCCACGGAGATTCTTTTGCATTTTGGGAGCATGGTTTAACATTTGAAGGTGAATCGATATATAATTATCTTCAGGTATATGAAGATGATACGAAGGTTGTTCTGTCGACAAATGTACTTTTCGGTGTTCAGTCCGTATACCGTAAGGAGAAGACCCTTACGGGAATGTATTACGATTATGCGATGGCAGCTCCTTATATGGCGGGAATGAAGGAGAAGGACAGAATAGATATCCTCATTCTCGGAATGGGAACGGGAACCTATGCGACCCAGTGCAGCCGCTACTTCGATAATGTATCGATAGAGGGAGTTGAGATAGATCAGAAGATCACGGATCTTGCAAGGGAGTATTTCGAACTTCCGAATGACATTAAAGTAACAACCTATGACGGTAGGGCTTATCTCCAGGGACTTGCGTCTTCGGGAGATGAGAGAAAGTTTGACGTCATAATGGTAGATGCGTATCAGGATATTACCATTCCCTTTCAGATGTCATCGGTTGAATTTTTTACTCTGGTCAAAGAACGGCTTACGGATGACGGCGTAATGGTCGTAAATATGAATATGAAGTCTGACGGAGACAGAGGTATCAATCAGTATCTGGGAGACACTATATGTAAGGTGTTTGATACGGTCTATACCTCAGATGTACAGTACAGCACCAACAGAGAGCTTTTTGCATCGAACAATCCTGCCATGCTTGAGAGGTTTAGGGCAGGTGTGGAAACGGAGACGGACCCGGAACTGGTGCAGATGATGACAAAGGTGGAAGACGGACTTATCAGGTATGAAGGCGGAAGTCTTATACTTACGGATGACAAGGCACCTGTGGAACTTCTCGGGATGAGTGCGATAGATGCTATCATAAGAGAAGAAGTGGATTATTATAAAAAGATATATGACGAAAAAGGATTTCAGGGAGTAATGGAGGCATTCTAATGGATTACAGTGTTCTTATTGTGGATGACGAGACAGAGCTTGCAGAGTCAACCGCCGAATACTTTAATATGTTTGATGTACCATCTAAATGTGTATTCAGTGCAGATGATGCACTGGCGTTTTTTGAAGAAAATACTACGAAACTTATATTGCTGGATATAAATCTGTCGGAGAAGGGCGGCATGTCCGGATTCGATCTCTGCAAAAAGATAAGAGAAACACTGGATGTTCCGATACTTTTTATCAGTGCCAGATCCAGTGATGATGATATGGTCATCGCCCTGAATATCGGAGGGGATGATTATATCACGAAACCTTATTCGCTCAGTGTGCTTTACGCAAAGGTGAAAGCCGTGCTGAAAAGATATTCCGGAACTCCGGCAGCGGATAAGAAAGATGTATCAGGAAAGAATAATATCATATGTTTCGGGCAGATTGAGATGGATACGGACTCATTTACGGTTAAGAGACAGGGTGAGTATGTATCTCTCACGGCGATGGAATATAAACTTCTATACTACCTTGTAACGAATAAGAATAAGGTGGTTCCGAAGAATGAGATTTTTGATAATGTATGGGAAGACAGCTTTGTATCGGACGGAACCCTTAATGTCCATATAAGGCATTTAAGAGAAAAACTGGAGGAGGATCCCAATAATCCGACCTACATTAAAACTGTACGAGGAATGGGAATAATGTTTAAAGAATGAGAAAACTTATTCTTGCATTTTTAATAGCCGCAATACTTATCATGGCAATGCCCTTTATAGTTCAGGTAAGGAAGATAGGGGGCGATGTGAAGGGGCTTTCAAATGTTGAAGTTAACGAGCTGATGAAAAAGATGGAGATCGGATGGAATGATCCGTCTTTTGTCTATCCGGAGCAAAGTTTTAATTATGCGGTTCTGGATATGGATGGAAATCTCATATATAAATGCGGTATAGGAGCGGAAACCATCGGCAGAGCCACGGAAGAAAGAGATGTCATCAGAAATATCACAGTCGGTGATGAGGTAGTAGGAAAGCTTATAATCTATTCGGAGCTGGATAATATTCAGGATAAGATGGAGAGGGTCCTGCTTAAGAAATACCTCATTATGGCGGGAGGAGTACTTGCACTCCTTCTTCTTGTACTTTTACTTGTGGAGATAAAGGTTATAAGACCGTTTGATAAGCTTAAGGAATTTGCTTCTGCCGTTGCTGCGGGAGATCTCGATAAACCGCTGGAGATGGACAGAGAGAATATATTCGGCGCATTTACCGAAGGATTTGATATCATGCGTGAGAGACTGAATGAGTCGAGAGAAAGAGAGCTTCAGATGAGTATCAGTAAGAAAGAGCTGATAGCGCAGCTGAGCCATGATATAAAGACTCCGGTGGCATCGATCAAGGCAATGTCGGAAGTCCTGGGAGCAAAGGAAGACAGACCGGCAGTTAAGGAAAAGCTTGATTCCATCGGCTTGAAGGCTGATCAGATAGACGGGCTTGTATCAAATCTTTTCGTATCTACGCTTAATGAACTTAACAGGCTGGAAGTCAAAGAATCGGATATGGAAAGTGTGGAGCTGGAGAAGTATATAAGACAGGCGGATTATAATAACCGTATTAAGGAGATGGAGATTCCCGAATGCGTTATAATCTGCGACCGTCTGAGAATCAATCAGGTTATCAGTAATATCATTTTTAACTCCTATAAATATGCGGATACGGATATATATGTATCGGGAATAACGGACGTGGATTTTCTTACAGTCAGCATAACCGACAGGGGTGGAGGAATTCCGGTTGAGGAACTTAATCTTATAACGAAGAAATATAAGAGAGGCAGTAATGCAGATACTAAGCAGGGAGCGGGACTCGGACTCTTTATATCCAAGGAACTCATGGAAAATATGCAGGGCGGACTGGAAGTTACCAATGCCGACGGCGGTCTCAGAGTAAATATCAGTTTCAAACTTGCATAGTTAAGGTATAATTCAAACTTAATATAAAATTAATGTTAGCATAAAGACGCTTAATATTCATTTTGATAGAATCCAAGCATAGTCTACGGATGGCATGATAAGGTGCCGGAGACAAATAATATAGTGCGAGGAGAAAAAAATGAGTAAAGTGAATTTTGGTAACACAAAGAAATTTATGGTACTCCTTATGACAGCTGTTTTGCTTGTTGTGGGAGTACTTGGCGGTTTTGGGGGAAATACAACCGTATATGCGGCGTTTAGAACTCCAAAGCTTATTGTGACAGGTGCGGACATCGAAGGCGGCAGTGTTAAAGCGGGAGACGGCTTCACCATGACTGTTCATCTTAAGAATGAATCGAAGAACAAACTCGGAAATATCAGCTTAAAGCTTTCAAGCGAAGATAATCAGATCATCATGGCATCGGGTTCGGACACAATCTATATCGATAATATCGAAAAAGAAGGTGAGTATGATGTGACGGTTGAACTTAAGACAAGGGGAAATCTTGAACAGAAGAACTATTCCGTAAATATTGATTACAAGTATGAGGATAATAACTGGAATACTTATGAAGAGTCGGCAACAGTTAATGTTCCCGTATATCAGGACTGTAGGACATCTATTTCAGAGAAGAGACTTACAAAGAACAGCGTAGTAACAGGTGGAAAGACAAGCCTTTCTTTCAAGATCAATAACACGGGAAAAGGAAGCATCTATAATGTAACAGCCGAGATTACAGGCGATACGATTACCGATATATCAACTTATTCGGGAATGATTGCAGTAGGAGAAAGTGCAACAGTAGACCTTTCCTTAAATACAGAGAAGACAGGTAATGATAAGATCCACGTAAAAGTGTCTTTTGAAGATGCTGAGGGAAAGCAGAGTTCTATTACAGATGAGCTTGATTTTGAAGTGACCGAGCCTGTAGTGGAAGCAACGGCAATAGAGAAGCCTGAGTCAGAAGGTAATTCAAAGACTCTCCTCATCGCAGCGGCTGCCGTACTACTTCTTCTTATAATCATTATAAGTATTGTAAAGAAGATCAGAAATAAGAAATATGAATAGGATGTATTCTTAAAGACATATTATTAAAGGAAAATATAAATGGAAAACAAGAAGACAATCATACAAACGGATAAGCTGTGTAAGTCCTTTTCGGTGGGCGGTGTTCAGCACCATATCATCAAGAATATGGATCTTTCCATATACGAAGGTGATTTTACGATAATCATGGGTTCTTCGGGAGCGGGCAAGTCAACACTGCTCTATGCTCTTTCCGGAATGGATAAGGCAAATCTGGGTAAGGTGGAATTCTGCGAAAAAAACATTACAAAGTTTAACAGCGATCAGTTGGCAATATTCAGAAGAAAGCATTGCGGTTTCGTGTTTCAGCAGATTCATCTGATAGGAACAATGAGCATACTTGATAATGTTCTTGCTGCGGGACTGCTTACCGGACAGAATAAGAGAAAGCTTGCGCAGAATGCAAAGGAACTTCTTCAAAGAGTAGGAATCGAGAAGAAGCTCTGGAATAAGTTTCCGAACCAGCTCTCCGGTGGTGAGGCACAGCGTGTCGGAATAGTAAGAGCTCTTATCAATAAGCCGGATATGGTATTTGCGGACGAACCGACGGGAGCACTTAACAGTTCAAGCAGTACGGCGGTTCTCGATGTACTTACGGAGTTTAACCGCGAAGGACAGTCAATTGTAATGGTAACACATGATATGAAGTCTGCCCGCCGCGGAAACAGAATCATATATCTTAAAGATGGCTCGATATGTGGCGAATGTCACCTCGGACCGTATGAAACAGGAGACGCGGAACGTCACGAAAAGCTTCGTGCCTTCCTTGGAGAAATGGGATGGTAAGGTCCAATGATAGGAAAATTAATAAAATCAAATTTTAAAAACGATTTCTCTCATATGATCACATTTTTCCTTATCATGGTACTGTCTACATTTCTCTTTCATACGGGAATAATGATCTTTAAGGGCTACAGCACGGTTTATCAGGATAAGCTCGAAAAATACAATTGGGCGGATATTGCGGTTATCAGTGTACTTAAACCCGAAGATACAGAGAAGATCGAAGAAATCATATCTACGTCAGACTATGTGGCTTCATATGAAAAATCCAATCCGATATACAAAGAATTTGTTGCCGAAAGAGGAAGTGCTATCGAGGGTGATTCAAAGAACGCATTTGATACGTCAACTCAGAGTATGTATGTTCTTCCGTACGGTGAGTGGGGTGAGATAGAGGCTCCGCATTTCAGTGAGCTTTCGGATGAAGAGTATGATAATCCGATATATCTTTCAATATATCTTAATACAAACGTATTTAAAATGAAACTCGGCGATACCATGGATGTGAAGGTAGATGATAAGTACTATACATTTCAGGTTGCGGGATTCTATGAGGGAATACTGTCCAACGGAATGGGCATTGCGTATGTTAATCCGTCCCTGTATGAGGAATGGAAGCTCGAAAGAGAAGAGAAGATCCGTGAATTGGTAAGGAAGGCAAAAGAGAACGGCGAGGATGAACTAGAACAAGAGTTTGCGCTTTTTAACTTAAAGGTTAACGACGGAGCTGACGCGGATGAAGCTGCGGGAAGACTGTCTCAGTCAATGGATGAACATGGTATTCTGGCTCGCGGCCAGAGCGTTAATGAATTTATATCGGCCTTTTCTCTTATGCAGAATATGATCGCGGCGATGCTTATGGCTTTTTCCATAATTATAGCGATCATATCGATGATCATTATATATTTCAGAATATCCAACAGTATTGAACAGAATATTGTAAATATCGGTGCGATCAAGGCTCTCGGATATACATCGGGTCAGATAAGAAGAGCAATGATAATAGAATTTGTACTTACAAGCTTTATGGCGTTTATAACCGGAATTATAGGCTCGTATCTTGTCGTTCCTATATTCGAAGAAATGATGAGAAGTGAAAGCGCGATAGTATGGGAGATTTCTTTTGATACGGCATCATTTATCGTTTCATTTGTTCTTATGATCGGAACTGTCATATTAGTGTCGGCAGTAAGTACAAGGGGGATCAAAAGGCTGGATCCGGTAACGGCGCTCAGATTCGGAATGAATGATAACACGTTTAAGAAAAACAGGGCACCGATCGAAAAAACACCGGGTCCGCTTACCTGGATCATGGCACTCAAGTCGCTTATAGGAAATACAAGGCAGAATATAATACTTTTTGCGGTGACATTATCTATAGGACTCGTAACAACCTTTTCGGCATTTATCGCATATAACTGTGTATATGATCCGATGAATCTGTATAAGCTGCTCAATCTTGAAACAGCTGATGTAAGCCTTATGATGAATAAGGATGATCCCGGATACTTAAATGAGCTGGAAAATCTGCCGGAAGTAGACAGCGTATGGTGGGTCGATGAAGTGGCAATGAGTGTGGAAGGAGTTTCTGTAATCAGTGTTATTACCGATGACTGGTCGGATGTGCCGGATGTAAATATCATAAGCGGAAGAAGTCCTATATATGATAATGAGATTGCCATAGGCGGAGTTACGGCACAGATACTCGGAGTGGATATAGGAGATGAAGTTACCGTATCGTACGGAAAGGAAGAAAAGAGATATCTCATAACGGGTATCGAACAGTATTCAAATCAGATGGGCAAGGATATATCCATGACATCGGACGGGGCAAGACATCTCGATTATATAGCCCAAAGAAGCAGGTATGAGGTGAGTGTGAAGGATCATTCTCTTGCCAATTCCAAAGCAGTGGTTGGAAAGGCAGAGGATATGTTCGGAAACAAGCTCAGTCGGTATTTAAATATTATAGAAGCTTTAAAAACCGGCGGTATTTCGGTTATAGCTATCGCGGCAGGTATGGTATTTGCGATGGTTTTCATATCGGTAATTGTTATTGTTCTGTCCATGAACCTTCTTGTTAAGACAATGATAATAAAAAAGCAGAAGGAAATCGGAATCAAGAAGGCACTTGGATTCTCAAGCGGCCAGCTTCGGACGGAGCTTGTGCTGTCTATGCTTCCGCAGATAGCTGTAGGCGCAGCGGCAGGTTCATTGCTGGGGCTTGCGTGGTCCAACAAGATGCTCGCGGGGCTCCTGACGGCAGTCGGGGTTTTGAGGTCTGATATGGTAATATTTCCGTGGATGGGAATAGCAGCAGTGATCTTTGTGGTAATTATATCATTCCTGATCATCTGGATGATATCGGCAAGGATAAAGAGGATATCCGCATATTCGCTTATTACGGAGTAACAAGTCGTCAGTTAGGATGATTGTAATATAGCGGGGATATGTAGTAAAATGAAACGTAAGCATGAACTTTTGATGTGTGGGTTTATGCTTACGTTTTTTATGTGTTGTATCAGTTTACCATAGGGGGAATAGGCTTCCTTTGGTTAAAAGGGGGGAAACAATGGTTCAGTGTCCAAATTGCGGAGGCGTTCTGAAATTTGATATTGCAACCCAACAGATGAGGTGTGCATCATGTGCGTCTCTTTTTAACCCTTATGCTTTTGGTATGAGCGGAGCGGAAGAAGAGACGGAATACGATGTAACGGTATTCAGATGTCCGCAGTGTGGTGGAGAGATTACGTCCACCGATGAAACCGCTGCGGGTTTTTGCAGTTACTGTGGTTCGCCTAATGTGTTGGAAAGCAGGGTCTCGAGAGAGAAAAGACCTCAGTATATCATTCCATTTAAAAAGACCAAGCAGGAATGTGTGAATTTATTTGAGAAGTTTATAAAAAAATCTGTATTTGCACCGAAGTCCTACAGACAGGCGGGAAGGGCGGATTCTTTCAGAGGTATATATATGCCTTACTGGATGTATGATATGTCTCAGGTCGGACCGGTAAGTATAGCTACTTCAAAGTCTCATCGAAGCGGTGATTATATCATCACGGATCATTATCGTATGACCGGAGATATGAATAATCACTATAACGGTGTCTCATATGACGCATCATCTTCCTTTGCGGATGACATCAGTTCGCAGATCGCACCATATGAAGTGAAGGATGTTACGGCGTTCAGTCCGTCATTTCTGTCAGGCTATTATGCGGATATAGCAGATGTTCCTGCCGGAATCTATGACAGTGCGGCAAAGGATATTGCGAAGGAAGGCACATATAATTATCTCAGAAATTACAGCCCGATGAAGTCACAGCATTTTGATGATTCAAAGGAAAAGATCAAAAAACGTCTCAATACGAAGATTGATGCCACCCATTCGGCCATGCTTCCTGTATGGTTTATGTCTTACAGAAACAGGGACAGAGTTGCTTATGCTACGGTAAACGGTCAGACGGGTAAGGTTAAGGCGGATGTTCCCGTAAGTATTCCGAAGTACTTCTTATGTGCGGCTGTTCTGGCGGTCGGAATCTTCCTGATTCTCAATATGATCTTTACTGTTACGCCGGATATTCTTGCCGTTTTTGTAGCTCTGCTGGCTTTGATCAGCGCACTAATGTATAGTGCCGAGATGAAGAAGATCGTTGCAAAGGAAAACTATGATGACGATGAAGGAATGCTGTCTAAGATAGAAGAGAAGAGGAAGGCAAGACTGGCTGCCCAGAAGAATGTATCGGATGAGAGAGAACGCCTCAAGGAAGCGTATAAGAATGATCTGAACGGGCAGAGACGTGCCGAGAAAGCTCTTTCGAAGGAGAAGAAGGAACAGAGGAAGGAAAAGAATATTGCTGTCTGGATAATAGGATTAGTCGTCTTTCTTATGTTTGCACCAGGACTCCTCACCGGAATAGTCTCGGTGCTGTTTCTCGGTCTGAATGCTCCGCTGATCTGCGGAGTAATATCGGCAGTGCTGTTTATAATAGCTTTCTTCAGTGTTAAGAAAGCTCGAGAGAATATATCATTAATGCAGGCACCTAAGAAGTTCCCGGCTTCGGTATTTTCGATGGCGGCAATACTTGTTATCGTGATAATAAGTTTTTGGGATCCGGCAAGTGATTATATATATTACGGTGCGGTAATACTTGCTATGGTGGGGATAATCGCAAATATAGTTGATATGATCCTTTCTTACAACTATATTGCCATGAGACCATTACCTCAGTTTGAAATGTATAAGGGAGGTGATGACCGTGGCGTTTAGAAAAAGATCAGTAAGATATGTCGCAGTTCTTATCGCACTTATAACAGCGGTTTTCTTCGCCGGAGGCGAAAAGGCTTTCGCGGATTCTCCTTATGATTATGAACATAGAGAATTTATTGAAGAAATAAATGGAGAAGAAACATCTTCAACCGAAAAGGTGTCAAAGAAAAATTCCGAGACGGGTTACGAAGCTCTTATACTTGATGATGCCGATCTTCTTACGGAATCCGAGGAAAATCGTCTCTTTGAAGAAATGATGCCTGTAACGGAGTATGCCAACTGCGTATTTTATTCTTCGGATAAGAACAGCGGTGAACCGGCACAGACTGCAAGAGAAAAGTATCTTGCCATATACGACAGTAACGCCGTAAACGGTGTCCTGTTCTATGTGGATATGAAGCACAGGGAACTGTATCTCTGCGGTGCCGGTAATGACATTACCCCGATACTCACATCCGGAAAAAACAGTTCCATCATGGATAATGTGTACAGATATGCATCAAACGGAGATTACTATGGCTGTGCCGCAGAAACCTATAGGGAGGCTTATACGCTTCTTGACGGTGGGCATATCAATGAGCCAATGAGAGTTACATCAAATATTTTCCTGGCGATAATCTTCGGTATGCTTCTTGCATATGGCATAGTAAGACGTTTCTCGACGGTTTCAAGACCGTCGGAGAAAGAACTGCTTGCGGCAATAAATACAAGCCAGCAGCTGAATAATTATCAGATGACCTTTGTAAGACAGACGAGAGTCTATGATCCACCGAGTTCTTCTTCCTCCGGCGGCGGAGGAGGAGGTGGTGGAGGCGGTGGAGGCGGCGGCTCCTTCTCGGGCGGCGGCCACGGCTTCTAAATACCGCTTAAAAGCTGAAATTTGGAGAAACAATCGATGGTTAACGGAACTAATCCGATATTAAGAATGGACTACCCTGATCCGGATGTGATCAGGGTAGAAGATACATATTATATGGTTACCACAACCATGCATTTTATGCCGGGCTGTGAGATCCTAAGGTCCTATGATCTTATAAACTGGGAACATCTCACTTATGTATATGACCGCCTGGATGGTACCGATGCACAGAGACTTACGAAGGATAAACATGTCTTCGGTAAGGGAATGTGGGCAGCAACCATAAGATATCATGAAGGTATATTCTATATTATCTTTGTGGCCAATGATACCGGAAAGACCTATCTGTATAAGTCACGCGATATCGAGGGACCGTGGGATAAGAGTATTATCGAAGGCTTTTACCATGACTGCTCTCTGCTTTTTGATGAAGGCAGAGCATATCTTGTTTATGGTAATACCGATGTATATCTCACGGAATTGAACAGTCATATGACAGGACCTAAGGAAGGCGGACTTCACAGACTGATAGTAAGCGATGAAGGTAATCCTAATCTCGGACTTGAAGGCTCTCATATATATAAGATAAACGGAAGATATTATCTCTTTATGATCCACTCTCGAAGGGACAGATGGATGAGGACAGAGGCATGTTTTTCGGCGGATTCTCTTGAGGGTGAATTTATCGGAGGAGATGTACTGGAGGATGATATGGGACTTACCGCCATGGGAGTTGCTCAGGGCGGAATAGTGGATGATCCGGAGGGCAATTGGTATTCCGTAATGTTTCAGGACAGCGGAGCTATAGGTCGTATTCCCGTTCTGTGTCCCGTTACCTGGGAGAACGGACTTCCGGTATTCGGAACAGGAGGAAAGGTTCCGACAGAACTCTCTCTTCCGAGCATGAAACCGGGATATGAATATACACCGCTTTTTGGAAGCGATGATTTTAAAGATAATTTCTTTGAAGATTATAAGGAGGGCGCTGATATCAACAGACGCCTCTATGGATGTTTTGGTCTGAAGAGTTTTTGGCAGTTCAGTCATGAACCGGATCTTTCACTGGTTTCGGTTGATAAGAAGGCGGGTGCTTTGAGGATTTCAACAGATAAAACTGCCGTGAATATTCATCAGGCAAGGAATGTTCTGACGCAGAGAATGATAAGCCCGGGATGTGCCGGGGAGATTACCGTAGATGCCTCGGACTTGAAAGAGGGCGATTATGCGGGAATTACCGTATATCAGGGTAACTATATATGGATAGGAGTTACCAGAAGGAACGGAAAGCTCTGTGCAGTAACCACAACCTTTACAAGTGAGGAAGATACCTGGATCACAGCAAAAGAGCCGGGTAGGGAGCAGTGCTGTATGCCGATTGAAGATACGACAGTCAGGCTTCGGCTGGAGGCATCCTTCGGACCGGGACGGGATGAGGCATTCTGCAGTATACTGGATGATAGTGAGTGGAAGGAATTCGGGCCAAAGCATAAGCTGTCCTTCAGACTGGATCATTTTACAGGTGCAAGATTCGGACTGTTTATATATTCTACGAAGGAAATGGGTGGATCGGCTGCATTTTCCGATTTTACATATGAAGCTTTTTAGTATATAATCTGCTGAACAGATATACTAAAGGATTAAAATGAAAAGAGGAACAGAATGGAAACAGGTAAGTGGAATACACTTAGAATAGACAGGATTAAAGAAGTGGGTGCCTATCTCACGGATGGAAAAGAGGATGTTCTTCTTCCGAGCCGACAGGTGCCGAGAGATGCAGAGATCGGAGATAACCTCAGGGTCTTCGTATATAAGGATTCCAGTGACAGACCGATTGCCACAACAAGGGAACCGTATATCACGGTGGGAGAGATACGTCGTCTCAAGTGCAAGTCGGTCGGTTCTATCGGTGCTTTTATGGACTGCGGCCTTGAAAGAGATGTGCTCCTTCCTTTCAAAGAACAGATCGGAGAGGTTAAGCAGGAGAAGTCTTACCTTGTATACATGTATGTTGATAAGACGGGGCGTCTTGCGGTATCTATGAAGGTAGGAGATAAACTGAAGCCTAATGACCGTTATAAGAAGGGCGATATGGTTACGGGAACCGTGTATTCCATAAAGAAGGACATGGGAGCTTTCGTAGCCATAGATGATGAGCTGACGGGACTTATTCATAAGAGTGAGATCTTCGACTCACTTTATGTGGGTGATATAGTTGAATGCAGAGTCGTAAAGGTACGTGATGACGGTAAGACGGACCTTGCCATGAGGCAGGAGATTCCGGTTCAGATGATAGCCGATGCCGAGATGGTATATGATATCATAAAAAGCTACGGCGGAAGATTGCCGTTTAACGATAAGGCTTCGGCAGAACTTATTAAGAAAGAGTTCGGAATAAGCAGAAATGCATTTAAACGTGCGGTTGGTCATCTTTATAAAGAAAAAAAGATTGAAATAACAGAGAACAGTATTGTAATTACCGATAAATAGGGATTATAATTACGTAGATAAAGATAATAAAAACTTAGAAAATTTACTAAGGGACAGTCCCTATGGTACAGTGAGGTAGACAAATGAAAGAAATAATAGCAACAGATAAGACACCGGCAGCAATAGGACCGTATTCACAGGCAGTGAAGGTTGGAAATCTTCTCTTCACATCCGGAATGATACCGATCGATCCGGCTACCAATACACTTGTAGAAGGCGGAATAGAAGTTCAGGCCGAAAGAGCTCTGGAGAATGTTAAAAATCTTCTTGAAGCATCGGGTTCGTCACTTGATAAAGTGGTTAAGACTGTTGTATTTATAAAGGACATGAATGATTTTGCAAAGGTTAATGAGATCTACGCAAAGTATTTTACGGAGAATTATCCTGCAAGAAGCTGTGTCGAAGTAGCAAGACTTCCTAAGGATGTTCTTATCGAGATGGAAGCTATAGCAGAGGTTTAATGATTCTGATGGGAGGTATTGCCATGAAGAAAAAACTTGTATTAGCGGGAATTCTTATCGGAGCTGTTATGTCCCTTACCGCATGCGGCGGAGAAACGGCTCAGAATATTCAGGAGAATAATGAAGTACAGATCGGAATAAATCAGGAGAAGAAAGCAAATGAAATTGTTGATCAGATGAATTCCGAATACCAGAATGCAGATGATATGCTTGAGGGTGTAACGGCTGAATAGATAGCGGTGTTCCGATTTTTCTTGACACGGAATATCGGGCATGATATACTTCGGTCAAATAGAGATAGGGAGTAGCGATCCGACGGTAGAAAAAAGTCGGTTTGCAATAATCGTCATCACGATGTTAATCCGGTTATGCAATAATCCAGCGAGACTTGAACTATAAGGGTTATAGTTTAAGTGTCGCTGTTTTTTTATGCAAATCTCAGAAATTGCAGGAAAGGAGGGATGGAAGATGAATATGGACGCGAGAAGCATAAACGGTAATGGGGCAGGCTTATATGAAGGAATGGAAAAGCTTTCCTCTATGCGTTCAAGAACGATGACAGGTTCAATATTTGTAGGTGCAGGATTGGTAATCGGTTTTTGCGGATATGTATTTACTCAGTCTGTCCCACTCATCATTTTTGGAATTCTAAGTGGAGTAATCGGAGTACTTTTTATAACGAGCGTATCCAAAAAATATAAAGAAACCTACAAGAGAATATTTGTGGAAGGACCACTGAACAGGAATTTCCAACATGTTATATATGATTGGAAATCGGGTTTTACCAAAGAAGCGGTAAGAAGTTTCGGACTTACGGCAATCGGAAACAGATTTCGTTCTGAAGATTATATAAGAGCCGTATTCGACGGAGTTCCGTTCGAAATGTCCGATGTAACCGTACAGGATGTACGAAGCACAGGTAGATCGACATACACGGTTACCTACTTCAAAGGAAGAATGCTGGTATTCGATTTTCCGGACAAGGCGGTCGGATCGGTTCAGGTATTTACCGATAACTTTAAATATCGGGGAAGACCTTTCGGTAATATGAAGCCGCAGAAAGTTGAGATGGAGGGAGTTAACTTCAACAGGAGATTTGATGTTATGGCACTTTCCCCGCACGACGCTTTCTACCTGCTGACCCCGCAATTTATGGAAAAGCTGGATTATCTGGCATCAAATTATGTCAGCATTGGAATTCATTTTTGCGGAAACAAAGTTTTTGTCGGATTCAATGAGCCGTACAACAATGCATTTGATGCAAAGAGTATGATGAACAAGATATCGTATCCTGAGGAGATTGAGAAAACAGAGAAAGAGCTGAACGATATAAAGTTTATCATTTCAATGATCCGCGAAATGCCGAAATTACAAAACACGGTGTCGCAGACACCGCAGCAGAACATAAATCCTGTTCCGGATATCAATAGGATACCGGATGCAGGTCAGGCACAGAATATGGGACAGTATAACGCAAATGATTATTATACAGTAGTTTAATTAATTGGTGATAGTTAAAAGGAGGAAATCACTATGGGTGCATTAGGAATTGGTTTAATTGTTGTTTTAGGAATTGTATTTATTCTTTTTATCTGGTATTTTTCAACATTCAACGGAATCAGAACATCAGAGCTTAAGGTAACCGAAGCTCTTTCGGGAATCGATGTAGCTCTTACAAAGAGATTTGATGTTCTTACAAAGATGCTTGATACGGTTAAGGGTTATATGTCTTATGAGAAGCAGACGCTTACCGATATCGTAAGACTTCGCTCGGGAATGACAATGGGCGAGAGAATCGAAGCTAATAAGAACATGGATAATGTAAGACGTGATATCAACATCTTAGCAGAGCAGTATCCGGAGCTCAGATCAAGCAACAATTTTGTAGAGCTTCAGAGAAGCATTGTAGATGTTGAAGAGCATCTTCAGGCAGCTCGTCGTCTGTACAATTCAAATGTAACAGACTATAACAGAAGGATCATCACATTCCCCAGCAACATCGTAGCAGGTATGATGGGAGCTACAAGAAAAGCTTACTTCGAAGCAGATGAAGCTAAGAGACAGGATGTTAAGATGACATTTTAATAAGCCAGATCAGTAGTAGTTTTTGGATAAAGCCAGAGCCGGCCCCGTATCAAATGGATAACCAGATGGTACGGGGCCGGTGCTTTTATGATTATTTTTTATGATTGCTTTTTAATGATTCTTTTGTTTGAGGCCTTGTCTTAGAAGAGGACTGCCTTAGCTGCGTCCGCATCTGCGAAAGGTCCCGGAATTGTACTGAGACCGCGGTTATTATCGAAGTAATCCTTATTAAAGATTATTTCGGAACCGTCAGGGTTTTCGAATCTCTGTTCCGGCTCGAAGGCTTTTCCGAGAATGTCGCTGTTTAGTATTCCGTTCTTAAAATCACCGAGAAGTGAATATACATTTGTATCCAGACTGTACTTGCCGTCCTTCTCCACAACATCGACTGTTACGGTATTCTCTGTATCTATAAGGGCTTCTTTCTCATGCTTACATACATCTGCTCCGTTGAAGTAAGCATTTCCCGAAAGCCATACAGGAAGATGACCGAAGTGATAGGTTGCAAGAGCACCCATATCAGGTTCTTCATCCATCTTGAAGTTAGCTATCCACTCATCATAAGCCGGGAAGATATCGAAACAAGCCGTTCCGACAACGGAGTTATCAGGTGTGGCAGGATCTTTCTTATCTTCGATAACAGGGTATTTCTGTATGAAGATGTTGTTGTAAATTCTGTCGTCTCCATGAAGGATGGTCATAAATCCGGCAACTTCTGTCCTGTGCCTGATGTGGTACGGTGTATAACGAGGCTCGCGCTGGTCGTTAACTATGCTGTCTACACCGGAGTTGATAAGACCGAACGATCCGGCGATAAGATTATGTACCACTGCAATTCCTTCACTAGGTATGATGATCGATGCCTTGGAAAGAAGAATGTTGTTATCTATAAGTGTAGGTCCGTGACCTACCTCGATGAATACGTCGTTGCTGAACATTGCGCCCTTTGCAGGTTCGCAGTAGTCAGGACGGTAATTGTCATGCATAAGATTCTGCGTAACTCTAGCCCCCTGTGCTTCCCAGTCAAGCCATACGCCCATGATACAGTTATGGATATGATTTCTTCTGATGGTTACATCTATTGCGGCATGAAGCTTGATTCCGGCTGTCTCGGCACCGCCCAGCTGCTGTGAGTTACATACATGATGGATGTGGCAGTCTTCAATGGTTGAGAATACTCCGCCCATTCTTCCGACGATACCTGTCTGCTCGCAGTGATGAACATGACATCTTCTGATGATGTGGCTGCCGACCTTCTCTTTGAGCCATCCGTGATACTGGCCGCGGCATACTGCGTCACGCTCCATTTGTGTAGGACTCTTAACGTGCTTTGTATAGAAGTACATATCATTTTCAGGATCACGGTACTTGCCGAGAGAGATACCGCAGCATCTGCTGTTTGAAACTTCGCAGTCTTCGATGATCCAGCCCTTGCTCCAGTGCGGTCCGATGAGACCGTCCTGATAAGCAGCAGGAGGAGCCCAGGTTGTTGCTCCCTTTGTGATAACAAATCCGCTGACGGTGATATAATTAACGCCGTTCTTATCAGGCATGAAAATGTTACGGCGTACGCTTATCTCAACCTTCTCCTTATTAGGATCGAAGTCACGGAAGTTTGCGTAAAGAACGGTTGTATCGCCGTCCTGCTCAGTGAACCACTTATATTTTGACTCTTCCTGATTCCATGCACATGGATCTGCTTCTCCTGCTATGCATTCTTCAAGAGATACTGTTTCATACATCATGAGATCGTTAAGGAATACCGCACCTGTATGGCGGACCGTAGGTGCAAAATACCAATCGCCGCATACATAGGTTGTATAAGGATTGTAGGCTCCGAAGATGCCGTTATCCACACGGGCTGTCCAAACATTTCCCTCATACTTTGTCCATCCGGTAAGTTCTTCGGCACCGGTGATCACAGCGCCCAGAGGCTTCTGTGAACGATATACGATAGGTGCATCTTCGGTACCCGCATTTTCAGGACATACATATTCTCTGTATATTCCGGGTGCGACTATTACTTCGTCTCCCGGAAGTGCGATGGCCGCTGCATCGTTAATAAACTTGAACGGTTTGTCCTTGCTTCCGTTACCGCCCCTTGCTGCGGAAGCATCAACGTAGTATACATTATTAGTTTTCTTGCCTGACATATTACTCCTCCTGATTTAAAATATCTTTTTTCGTTCGGCACGGTCGACGCGCCGCACATACTTAAAGATAGTTTATCACAATTACAGGTAGAAGACTTCTTAATATTTGTGATTTTGTTATCATTATTTGTTGCCTGCGGGACAGTGGTTTATACTATGGGTTTATGGACATTTATACGTAGCCGATATAAGATATAAAATGTTATTATATGAGCAGTACCTAATAGAATTAAATGGAGATATATATGAACGAAAACGAAAAAACAGTGGAAAAGGTAATACTTGTCGGAACAGATACCTACGAAGCACTGGATGAACTCCGTGAGCTGGCAGATACCGCAGGCGCCGAGACGGTGGCAACTCTGGTGCAACATATAGAAAGACCGAGTGTATCAACCTATCTCGGAAGCGGAAAGCTTGAGGAACTTGCAGCTTATATAGAGTCGACGGAGGCTACGGGAATTATCTGTGATGATGAACTGACTCCGGCACAGATGTCTAATCTGGAAAGAATCCTTGATACGAAGATTATGGACAGGACCATGCTTATCTTAGATATCTTTGCTCAGCATGCCATTACATCTGAAGGAAAGATCCAGGTCGAACTGGCACAGCTGCAGTACAGACTCACAAGGCTTACGGGTAAGGGCCGCGCAATGTCACGACTCGGTGGCGGAATAGGTACGAGAGGTCCCGGAGAGAAGAAGCTGGAGCAGGATAGACGTGTCATAAGGACCAGAGTTTCTCAGCTTAAGCGGGAACTTGCGGATATAGTCAGTCACAGAGAGCTGACCCGAAAGAAACGTGAGGGTAATTCCGTTCCGGTATTTGCAATAGTGGGTTATACAAATGTAGGTAAGTCGACACTTCTTAACAGGCTTACGGGTTCTGAGGTTTTGGCGGAGAACAAGCTCTTTGCCACCCTGGATACCACTACAAGAAGTCTCGAGTTGGAGGGAAAGCAGCAGGCACTTCTCACGGATACGGTAGGATTTATAAGAAAGCTTCCTCATAATCTGGTTGATGCCTTCAGAAGTACCCTTGAAGAGGCGAGATACGCAGACTATATAATTCATGTGGTTGACGCGTCGTCCGAAAGTGCAGAGGATGACATGAGAGTCGTATACGAGACCCTGGATATGCTTAAGATAGAGGGCAAGAAAGTTCTTACGGTATTTAACAAGATTGATAAGATTACTCCCGAAACCGGCATAGATGTGCGAGGATTGAAAGATACGAGAGCATATATGACCGTGAAGATGTCTGCAAAAACAGGAGAGGGAACAGAGGGCTTCCTGGAGGCGGTCACTGCTATGATCAGAGAAGACAGAAGACGTCTGGAGAAAGTGTTCAGCTACTCAGAAATGTCAGCAGTATCGGAGATAAGAGATAACGGACTTATCATAAAAGAAGATTACAGGGATGACGGAATATATATTGAGGCAGATGTTCCCGCAAGACTGTATGGTAAGTATAACAAAATTTTGCCGGTAAACTATTAATATCCGATAAGACCATGGGTTTTACTTTCCGATAAGGCTATAGGGTTGTAATATCCGATTAGTCACGAGAGTTTGACATCCTTCGGTAAGGTTGATATAATTCGCCTTTGTGGAGGAATTGAAAATGTTAAAATACCTGAGTTCATATTTACAGCCTATAGTCGTAGCATGTGCGTTCTTTCCAGCGATAGCCGCTCTTTTTACATTGCCGTTTGTTATCAGGCATTACAGAAAGTACGGCGGAATCGCTGTTATGAGGACCATAGTGGTTTACTCATTCATATTGTATTGTATGTGTGCGTTTCTGCTTACGGTACTCCCGCTTCCGTCAAGAGAGGCGGTTATGGCAATGCCGGATCACCCGATCAGATGGATTCCGGGATATGACTGGTATGTCGGAATGAAGAAAATCGGATTTAATTCAGATAATCTTACCAGTCTTGGGCTTTGGAAGAAGTTCTTCACATCAAGTGATTTCTTCCAGATACTTTTTAATATAGTTATGACGGTTCCGCTCGGTTTATATCTGAGATACTATTTCAGATTTACACTCAGGGAGACAATCCTTGCCGGATTCTGTGCAAGCCTTTTCTTCGAGGTAACACAGTATACGGCACTTTACGGATATTATCCGAAGCCATACCGATACACGGAGGTGGATGATCTCATCAACAACACGCTGGGTGCGGTCATTGGTTATGCGGTACAACCTCTAATATGCAAGATACTGCCGACGAGAGATGAGATTGACAGGATTTCTTATAAGAAGGGAGAACGTGTAACTATTCTGCGAAGATTATTTGCTTTTGTAATAGATCTGGTTTTATGCAATATTGTTTTTGCGGTTGTTGAGATATTTGCTCCTGTCAGTGTGGTGAACGTGCTTGTTACTTTATTTATATGGTGGCTTACAATGATCGCTTACTTTGGAATCTTTCCATGTATAACCAGGGGAAGGACCCCGGGACAGATGATCCTTAAACTAAAAACCGTTGATGAAAACGGCGGAAAGCCTCGACTGAAACAGATAATAAGAAGAAATGCACTGCTTTACGGTCTGGAATTTTTCCTGCTGTATCTTTCGGGATGTATGCTTGCATGCTTTATAGTAGTAGCATTTATGGCTGATAATTCCATGCCGGTAATAATGATCACTGCTGCAATCTGTATGGTCCCTGTTGTAGCCCTAAGTATTTTTATCCTCGTATGCGAGAAGAAATGGAACAAGATGCCGCACAGTCACTTCAGTCATACCGATGAAGTGTCTTACGGGATCGGAAGCACGGAGACAGTACATAATGGGTAAAAGCATAGCGTTAAATGAATAAAAAAGTCCTTGACGAAGGCTTATACCTTTGATATCATATCTGTTGCGCTTGGTATTCGCGGCTGGATGCTGAGCAGAATGATTTCGCATGCCCGGTTGGCAGATGATTTATTCCGTCACTGCCGATAAATCCGAACGTGTCTTGGCTAAACGGAATCGAAGGAACAGTTCTTGGGTATACGTATACCCGGGAGAAATATTTCGATAATGGATAATTCCGGAGGTAAAGAACAGTGGCTAATATCAAGTCAGCTAAGAAGAGAATTCTTGTAAGCAAGAAGAAGGAAATGAGAAACAAGGCTATCAAGTCTAAGGTTAAGACACTCGTAAAGAAGGTTGAGGCAGCTATCGCAGAGAACGATAAGGTAGCAGCTGAGGAAGCACTTCTTGTTGCAACATCAGAGATCAGCAAGGCAGCTTCTAAGGGTATCTACCACAAGAATACAGCTTCTAGAAAGATTTCAAGACTTACACTTGCTGTAAACAAGATTGCTTAATAGTGTTTGAAATTCATAACATAAAAAAACGGAGAGTAGCGAGTAAGCTTCTCTCCGTTTTTTATGTTATTTTATTATAGCAGGCTTATGATAAGCTTCTCAACGGAATTGGTGTCGGAAAGCTGTCCGCTCTTAACCGCGTAATCGGCGGCCTGGCATAATTCGGATTTTTTAAGCAGAGCCTTGGTGGATTCACCGTTTAACTGCGGAAGATATTTCTTTAAGGCAAAAGGCTTGATTCCTACAAGCATGGCCTTGTCTCTGGCAGGCAGAGCCTTGTCTCTTCCGTTCTGTATAAAAGAAAGTTGTGCCAGAATACGGAAGTGCCTGGATATCATGGATATTATATACATGGGAGACGCTTTCAATGCGACCAGGTCATTATAGCGGCTGATAGCCGACTTCTCGTCGTGACGGCCGATAGCATCACACATTTCAAATATCTTATCTTCAATCTTACCGCTGCATAAAAGAGATATATCATCCAGAGTAACAGTACCTTTTTCCATGGCATAAGAACGGATTTTTTCCAGTTCGTTGGAAAGATTCAGCATGTTATCACCTGCTGTAAGTATCAGCTCTTCGGGAACACCGCGCTGTATCTGAAGATTATCTTCGGAGAAACGGGAGATGATCCATTTTGCGAGAGTAGCTTCGTCGGGTGTCTCAAACTCAAGTACTGTACCGAGTTTTTGAACCGCCTTATAGGTGGAAGTTCTCTTATCTATATTCATCTCATAAAAGATCACAATGTTCTGTTCACCGACTGTTTCGAGAGCCTCTTTCAGCTTATCGTTCGAGGATGAGAAGTAACCGCTGTCCTCTACTACGGTAAGACGATATTCATCAAAAAAGGGAAGAGTTACCATGTCGGAACAGATAGTGTTGATGTCGCATTTTTCGGACACAAACCGGGTATAGCTCATAGAGTTTTCTCTGTCGGGAATAACCGCATTTACGAGGTTGTTCATACACTGACGAGCAAGATACTGTTCGCTTCCGCAGAAAAGATATATCCTGCTGAAGGAGCGGTTTGCGATATGCTCTTTAACTATGCTCATCGGATTTTCGGTTTTTTTGTTTTCAGTGGGAGCCATAGGTATCTCCTGTCATGGTATTTACCGCCTGAAACCTTGACGGATAAGTAATAGTATAATGAATTATACAGTTTCAATCAATGGTAAATTATGGTATCATAACTATATCTGTTGTTGACAGGATTTACCATAGGAGAGAGGATTTCCGGGGTAAAGAAGGAGGGGTACAAATGGAGGACAGACTTCGTAATTGGGTTAACTGGATTCTATATGATGAATTGATCGACGGGAAGATCAATGCACCCAAGCATCTGCTGGGTAATCATGACTATGGAGAAGGACAGGTCATAACCTGCTATAAACCGCATTCAAGCAGCGTTTCCGTAAAATCGCCTAAAGGAAAAATACTTATCCCGCTCGAGAAGATAAGTGAAGAAGGCTTCTATGGAATATATTTCCCAAAGAAAAAATTTAAAGGCTCGAGTTATCGCCTTGTAACAGAATATTATGACGGAACAACAGTGGAGACCGCGGACTGCTACAGCTTTGATGGTATCTTCACCGATTTTGATGCCTATCTTTTTGCGGAAGGCAAGAATTACGATATATATGAGAAACTCGGTGCTCATCCTATGACCATAGACGGCGTGAAGGGAACATATTTTGCAGTATGGGCTCCGGATGCAAGACGTGTATCGGTTGTGGGTGATTTCAATATGTGGGACGGAGCGCTGAATCCTATGCAGATTCACAGCGTGTCAGGCGTGTATGAACTTTTTATACCGGATGTGGAACCGGGCGCGGTATATAAATATCAGATACTTACCAGATACGGAGATGTTCTTTATAAGGCAGATCCTTACGGCAATCAGGACCAGGTACGTCCGGATAATGCCAATATCGTTGTTGATATATCCAACCTTAAATGGACCGATAAAACATGGATGGAAAATCGTAAAAAGCAGACCAGAAATGCACGTATGAAGCAGCCAATGTCTATCTACGAATGTCATCTCGGTTCATGGAAGAAAAAGATAGAGGATTCCGATTTCGGATTCTATAACTACAGAGAATATGCGGATGAGATAGGAAATTATCTTGTTGAAATGGGTTATACGCATATTGAACTTATGGGAATAGCCGAATATCCTTTCGACGGTTCGTGGGGATATCAGGTTACCAATTACTATGCGCCGACTTCGAGATACGGAAGTCCGGATGATTTTGCTTACTTCGTAGATCATATGCATTCACTTGGTATCGGAGTCATCCTTGACTGGGTGCCGGCACATTTCCCGAGGGATGCTCATGGTCTCGGACGCTTTGACGGAATGGCTCTTTATGAGCACGAGGATCCGCGAAAGGGTGAACATCCTGATTGGGGAACTTATATATTCAATTACGGCAGAAATGAAGTCGCAAACTTCCTTACGGCAAATGCACTTTTCTGGGTTGAAAAGTATCATGTGGACGGTCTCAGGGTAGATGCGGTTGCGTCAATGCTGTATCTTGATTACGGAAAGCAGGACGGACAGTGGGTTGCCAATAAGAACGGCGGAAAAGAAAATCTGGAAGCAATAGAACTTCTTCAGAATATCAATAAAGTGATGGAAGAGAGAAATCCGGGCGCATATCTTATCGCTGAAGAGTCCACTGCATGGCCGGGAGTTACCGCACCTGTGGATATGAAGGGACTGGGATTCCTCTTCAAGTGGAACATGGGATGGATGAATGATTTCCTGGAATATATGAAGCTTGATCCGTATTTTCGTCAGTTTAACCATAACAGACTGACCTTCAGTCTGTCTTATGCGCATGCGGAGAATTATATTCTGGTAATATCTCATGATGAGGTAGTTCATCTTAAGTGCTCAATGTTTAACAAGATGCCGGGACTCGAAGGGGATAAGTATGCAAACCTTCGTACGGCATATGGTTTTATGTGCGGACATCCGGGCAAGAAGCTTCTCTTTATGGGACAGGAATTCGCACAGGCAAGAGAGTGGAGCGAAGCAAGGAGCCTTGACTGGTTCCTCCTTGATAAGCCTGAAAACAGAGGCATTCAGGAATATGTGAAAGCACTTAATCATCTTTACAAGGAATATGATGCTCTTTACTATAATGATGACGAGACCATAGGATTTGAATGGACAAAGGTAGATGATGCTGATTCGGGTATCGTTGCATTTATCAGAAGAGGTAAAACCGCAAAGGATCAGATTATGTTTATCTGCAACTTTGTTCCGGTTGAAAGACAGGATTACAGAGTCGGTGTTCCATGCCTTACGAATTATACCGAGATTCTGTCATCCGATGAGAAAAGATTTGGCGGGCTTGGAAGAAACAATGTAGGAAAAAACGGCAAGGGAAAGGTGATAAAGGCAGAGGCTGTATCCTGCGACAGATGTCAGAATTCTATAGTGCTGAATGTTCCGCCTCTTTCGGTAACAGTACTTAAATATGATTATAAGGAGTAAAAAAGAAAGAGGCGAAACTCTCCCCAAGAGTTCCGCCTCTTCGTTTAAACCTTCACATATCGTTAAACGATCAAACTAATGTATAATTAATCCCCTTAATGTGTTTTTAACTTGTACATTTTGAAATATATCATACAATTTTCTTATAACAATCATTCAAAAGGATGAAATGATATGACGGATAAAGTGGCAGCGGCACAAAAGCATGCCGAGAAAGCAAGAAAAAAGAACGAAAAACTGATCAGGAAGCTGCGTAAAAACAGATGGTGGCTCAGCTTTGTCATGTATATATTCATATGTATTCTGGCTACCGTACTGCTTGCGGTTGCCGCTGTATGGATGATCACATATACCGTGGAAGATAAGATCCAGAACGAATACCAAAATGTAGTCAGAATGGGAAGAATATATGATGAGAAGTCGGCCGTATCGGATACCGAAGCTTTTCAGGCTCTCAGGTATGAAGAAAGACCGTTTTATGTGTTAGATGCAGCGGGTCAGACGAAATGCTCCTACGGAAGAAATACCAGTATCGAGGAATCGGGATATTTTATGATATCGACATATCAGATCGGAGAGGATTTCGATGAGGAATATCACGAAGAAGACGATGAGGCGTACGACGAAGATATATCTGTTCAGTTTGATGACTCCGGGAATGAAGATGTTGAAGAGCCTGATGATTATGCCGATGACAAGTTAGTTGAATATGAAGATAAAAGTATAGTGGTTTATCTTGATTCGGACAATGAATATATACGTCAGAATGAAAAAGGGGAGTTTTCTGTTGATATAGCAAAGCTCTTCGGATTTAATTTCAGTTTAAAAGATGGGGTCAATGTAAATATCGAAACGGGAGAGGCAAAGGTTGTTCCGTTCTGGATACAGACAGATGTCAGAGACGGAAAACTTGTTGCGAAATCCTCTATTGTCATAGAAGCGCGAGATACTCTGATAGTACTTGTGGTGGTTGTGATATATGTGATCGTTATCCTGGTCGGATTTGTTATTGCCATTATAAACTTTATCGGAAACTTCAAGAATCACAGTAGAGTGAATAAACTTCTCTTTACCGATATGACCACGAACAGTCATAACTGGATGTGGTTTCTGTATCAGGGGAATGCCCTGATGCGAAAATGGAGAAATGCCGATAAGAATTACGCGGTAATGGATTTTGATTTTGTTAAGTTCAGGAATTTCTGCATGGCACATTCGGTTCAGGAAGGAGAAAGGGTTCTTTGTACTGTGGATGATGTGATCTGCAGTCATCTTGACAAGAAAGAACTTTGTTCGCATAATTCGTCAGCACATTATGCGGTACTTATGAAATATGACAGCGACGAAAACCTTAACAACAGGATCAACAGTATTCTGAGGGAACTCGAACACATTGACGATAAGCATGTATTTGCCTATCATGTTGGTGTTGATAAACTTAATGCCAGATATGATGAAGAAGGTAAACCGGTTAAGAGAAGAGATATCGATCTTGAAAAAGCCTATAATAATGCATGTGCCGCATCTGCGACACTTGCCGATAATGATGATACGGCAATAGCATTTTTCGATGAGAAGCTGGTAGAGGAACAGAGATGGCTGGATATAGTTCAGGAGAACCAGCAGAAGGCTCTGGATAACGAAGAGTTTGTTGTATATTATCAGCCGAAGTATGATCCGAGGACCAATGAACTGAAAGGTGCGGAAGCACTTATCAGATGGCAGTCTCCGGAATACGGATTTGTCACACCTGGACGTATCATTCCTATATTTGAGAAGAATGGTTTTATAACCGAGATAGATCATTATATGATCTCCCATGTGGCCAGAGACCAGAAGGCATGGCTTGATAAGGGTTTTAAATGCGTTCCCATATCCGTAAATGTATCGAGAGCGCATTTCGTCGAAAGTGATCTTGCGGAGCAGATAAGGGACATGGTGGACGCTGAGGGCGCTCCGAGAAATCTTGTTGAGATAGAGCTTACGGAAAGCGCTTTCTTCGATGATAAAAAAGCACTGATTACTACAATCAAGAAAATGAAAGAATACGGATTTGCGGTATCCATGGATGATTTCGGTGCGGGTTATTCCTCACTTAATTCACTTAAGGATATGCCGCTGGATGTGCTCAAACTTGATGCCGACTTCTTCAGAGGAGAGACGGACGGTGACAGAGGCGAGATAGTTGTGGCGGAGGCCATCAGACTGGCACAGAAGCTCAATATGCATACCGTTGCCGAAGGTGTTGAAGTTAAGGAACAGGTAGATTTTCTTGCAGAGCAGGGATGTGATATGATACAGGGTTATTATTATGCAAAGCCTATACCGAAGGAAGAGTATGAGGCAAGAATGCAGGTATCGTAATTTCCGGAAACGTGCGAAGCAGGATAGTTTTATATGTGAGAGTAAGATATGCAGGAATTAATAAATAACTTAAAAGAAAACATAAGAAAAAGATTTGTGGGCAGAGAGGAGACAATCTCAAATGTAATAGTTGCCCTCCTCGCGGGAGGACATGTTCTTATAGAAGATGTACCTGGTGTGGGGAAAACCACTCTTGCCAAGGCTGTGGCGGGATCCATAGATGCTTCGTTTGCAAGAATCCAGTTTACACCGGATACACTTCCTACGGACGTTATGGGAACATCGGTCTTTGATCCGGTAAAAACCGAATTTAAAACCGTTCTCGGCCCTATTCATAATAATATAATACTGGCGGATGAGATAAACCGTACCTCGCCGAGAACACAGGCTGCACTTCTCGAGGCTATGGAAGAAAAACAGGTAACGATAGACGGAACTACATATAATCTTCCTGAACTCTTTATGGTTATTGCAACCGAAAACCCTTCGGAACATCTTGGAACTTATCAGCTGCCGGAGGCCGAGCTTGACAGATTTATGATGAAGCTTAAGATAGGTTATCCGAAAAAGAAGGATCAGACGGAACTCGCAAAGAATTATCTGGAAGGCGCATTGGATAAAAAAACGGAACCGGTTCTGACCCCGGAACAGATACTGGAGATGAGAGAACAGGTTAAGAAGATTATCATCAAAGATGAACTGATAGATTATGCCCTGAAAATAGTTGATGATACCCGAAATCTCAGTGAACTTGAGTACGGACTCAGCCCAAGAGCGGGACTTCAGCTTCTTGCTGCGGCCAGAGCCGATGCATATGTAAAAGGCAGAGATTACGTGATACCCGAAGATGTTATAGAGATGGCGGATGCCACACTTCCGCACAGACTGGTTCTTACGTCAAAAGCTTATATGGAGCGATATACCGGAGAACAGTTGATAACCAGAGTTATAGACAAGATTAAATTACCGGAGTAACATCAGTTGAAGAATATCGGTATAATTAACAGGCATAGGAGAATGATTCCGTGGATCGTATATTTTATCATACTTACGGGTGCAACCGTTTTGGTAAGTAACCGCGGAGGTGCTTTTTCCTATGTCCTTTTTTTTACAATTTTATTGTATCCTGTGGCTGCACTCATACATATAGGTTATACTATTGCATTTCTGAAGATATATCAGGAAGTCGACGGACGTCTGCTTTATAAGATGACACCGGTTGATTATCAGATCTTTATAGAATGTGCCGGTCCTTTTCCGATGGCGGGAATAAAACTTTCTGCGCTTATGGAAGTGACTGTGTTCGGGGAAGATTTTACAGACAAGATATATACACTGCTTCCGAGAGAAAAAGTGAAGTTCAATACGATCATGACATGCAGATTCGCCGGTGCATATACTGCGGGAATAGGAAAAGTCAGCGTCGAAGATTGTTTTGGAATGTTCGGGAAAACTTATGATATCCCGATCCCTCTCAGGGTAAATGTACTTCCGATCGTAACGGATATAGCATCGAGAGATATAAACAGGCTTTATACCGAAGTCATGAACGGGCTCAGAAGTTTCAGACTGGACAGATCTGAGAATTATCTGGGAAATGATGTCAGAAGATATATAGACGGAGACAGCATAAATACAATTCATTGGAAGAATTATGCGAGAACGGGTGAACTTATGGTAAGACTGCCGGAAAAACAGGATTCGGAAATGGTGAACGTGGGTCTCATCACGGCAGGGGAAGAAACGAGTATTGAGGACAGAGATTTTATGCTGGAGTATACGGTTTCTTTTGCTGACTGGTTTGCAAGACAGAAAAAGCCCGTAAGATTTATATATTATTCGGGCAAGATAAAAGACTTCCTGGTGGATGGTTATGACAGCTTTCAGAAATTTTATCTTGAGGTGATTCCGGAAATAGGACGGGAAAGCAGGAACATTCCGGAGGAAGATGTGATCGGAGAGACAGAACGCATCGGTGGAATGGCGGTAATATTTAAAGAGGATGAAGGAGAACTTAGGAGAATTGACCGATAAAATCAGGACAATTAAATATCTTCTTATGATACCGGTTTTTCTCACTGCATCGCTTCCTGTGGCGGCTTATTTCAGTTCGTACGTAAGCGGTGACTTTGTGATCATTTTCTTTCTGTGCTATTTTGCGATACATTTAATAATATCCTGCATGGCAATACGGTACAAAAGAGAAAAGTGGGATATAGCGGTCTCGGCAGTGACGACCGTGATTCTCATGCTGGTTTTCAGGGACAGAGTACTTGCTTTAAATATGCTTCTTGCACTTATGGCAGCCGGTGTTTTTTATCTGTTCAGACGGAAGCGGATTAACAGGGCAGGCTGGGTGATCCTTGCAACCCTTGAAACAGGTCTGTGGCTTTTTGTTGATTACAGGGAGGTACCCAAGCTGATCGCCATAAGTCTTGTGCTTTTATGCATATATGCTCTCGGAAATGTAATGGGACGGGATGTACGTTATTATATAGCAGTGCTTTTTTTGCTGGGGATCGGAGTTGCATTTATACCCGTAAAAGAAGATCCTATTCAGTGGACATATGTGAAGAAAGCTATAGAGGGCATGGGAAAACTTATAGACAAAGCAGGAGATGAACTGGAATATCTGGGGACACTGTTTTCAGGCGGAGGAGCGGGATATACGGGATATTCCGACAGCAATGCTTTCGGAGGCGGAGGCGTAAGGAGCAGAGAACGAGAGGATCTTTTTGTAGAAACAAGCAGGAGAAATGGTACGATTTATCTTAAAGGAAGAAGTCTCCTTAACATGAATGAGGAAGGCTTCTCTGTGGAAGAAGAAGTGAAGGAACCTTTTAACGAGTGGTTCGTTGAATATATAAACGCGTTGTATCATGCAGGCGTAAGTCGTGATGAAGCGTTCTGCTTTTCAAAGATACAGCGTATTAATGTCGAATATCGGCTTCTCAGAACAGAGGATCTTATCGCACCGATGAATATTCTGAATGTTGAACAGAAGCCGTCAAAGGGACTTGAAGGAAAAAAAGGACGCCATTTCAGATATGTTTTGAGATATATGGCGCTCGACTATGCAAGTCCGTATCTGATAAGGGTTTTAAACGAAGATAAGGCACCTTGCGAAGATTATGATACAATAAAAAAATATGTAAATGAGTTATATAGTATAGATTTTTCGAAAATCATGACGGAGGAAGAGTATAATAGTATAGCGGCTGTAGAGAGGGATTACTCCGCCTATATGGATACTTCGATGGCGACTGACAGAATCAGGAGTCTTACGGAGGAAGTGACCGCGGACTGTAAGAATGATTATGAGAAGGCAAGGGCTATAGAAGCATATCTCAGGCAATATGCTTATTCAACTGATGTGGATCGTCCGGAAAATGATAATTATATCGATAGATTTCTCTTTGAAGAAAGACGGGGATATTGTACATATTATGCGTCCTCCATGGTTCTTATGTTGAGGCTGTGCGGTATTCCGGCGAAGTATTCAATAGGATATATGCACACTTATACGAAAGAGTACAGCAGTGTCATGAGTACGGAGGCACATGCCTGGTGCGAAGCTTATATAGACGGCTTCGGATGGATTCCTTTTGAGCCGACATCCGTTAAGGAAACGGCAGAGGATCTGGGATGGGGGCTGAAGGTATCTGAAAGTTCAGGCAGTGATGAGATAGGGGAGGCTCCAACCCCATATATTCCGGCTGTTCCGCAGGAAGCTGTCCTCGAAGGAGAGGAAGGAACAAAGAATCCGGTAAAACAAGATCAGGATTTTGACAGAATAGGGCTTATGAAATTCCTGAGTTATATAGCGGGTATGCTGGGGTTTGCAGCAGCACTTCTTATCATTTTAAAGCTGGTGGGTTATATCAGGTACAGAATGCTGACACCCGAGAAGAAACTTTCTGAAAATATAAAACGGATCAGAAAACTTGTGGATGAAAAAGCATTTAAAGATCATAGTGCACGTTCGATATATGAGTATGCGGATGCGATAAAGGATCCTGAAAAGAGGGTTGAGCTGAAAAAGCTTTTCGATGACTATTATAAGGTGCGTTTCAGAGGAGATGAAGCCGGTGAGGAAGTGGTTTTGCAGTCACGAAAGCTGGCAGGATATCTTGCATCTAATAAAAAACTGATTGGAGGAGTATAAATGTCAAAGATTATGCTTACGGTAGATGATATTCCGGATTGCGTTACGATCCCGCTTCTGGATTATCTGCTGGAACAGGGGATACGTCCTGTTATGTTTACGATAGGAGAACTTGCGGAAGAAAACTATGATACGCTTTTATATGTACTGAAAAAAGGAATCATAGTCGGCAATCACTCATGGACTCATCCTGATTTCAGTACGCTCAGTCTGGAGGAATGTATCTCGGAAATTGAAAAAACAGAAAAACTGCTCGATAAGGCGTATAAAGATGCGGGAGTGGAGAGACGTTACAAACTTTTCAGATTTCCTTTTCTTAATAAGGGTGGAGAGAATAAGGAAAAGCTTCAGGAATATCTGAGAGATCACGGGTTTACAAAAGTGGACGACCGCGGAGTGACAGCACCGGAATATATCGGAGGAAATAATAATAACGAGATAGATACTTTCTGCTCTTATGACATTATGGAATATATGATAAGACCGGGTGAGAAGACCATTGAAGAGATAATTGACAGACTGGATTCGGGAACGCCGGGACAGGATATTATAGGAGATGAAGGGGAGCATCTTGTCCTTTTTCATTCTCATCACGAAACGGAGGCTGAGGCTCCGGGTTATTATAAGACCATAATCGGACACCTCCTTGAAAGAGGTGCCGAATTCACGGATCTTAAAATGCTTTAACATAATTAACGCGCGCTGTAAAGAGCTTTGTATTGATTACAGGACCTCTGTATGATAAACTTAAAAACGGTTTTGTTATATAAAACCGGCGAAATATAATGTAATATCAGGAGGGGAATAATGGGTGCACTGACAACGGCTCAGATCGGTATAATAGTCTCGATAGTCGTATACCTTGCGGGTATGCTCCTTATCGGATTTATCGCATCTAAAAACACTAATGACGTCGGAGATTTCTATCTTGGCGGCAGAAAACTCGGACCTTTTGTAACGGCTATGAGTGCCGAAGCATCGGATATGAGTTCGTATCTTCTTATGGGCGTTCCGGGGCTTGCTTACTTTTCGGGCATAGCCGACGCGGGATGGACTGCTATAGGTCTCGCAGTGGGAACCTATCTTAACTGGCTTTTCACAGCCAAGAGGCTCAGAAACTATACGGCAAGGATCAATGCTATAACAATTCCGGAGTATTTCAAGAAAAGATTCAGAGATAAGAGCAACATTACGCTTTTGGTGGGTGCGATCACCATTATAGTATTCTTTGTTCCTTATACGGCTTCGGGATTCTCGGCTTGCGGAAAACTGTTTGCAAAGCTTTTCGGTGTAAATTATCAGCTGGCCATGATAGTATCCGCGATCATTATAGTAGGATATACAACAACGGGTGGCTTCCTTGCTGCATCTCAAACAGACTTTATACAGTCTATAGTAATGTCTATCGCACTTATGATCGTACTTTTTTACGGTGTTCATAGTGCCGGGGGCATGGACGCGGTTATCGATAATGCAAACAGCCTGAAAGGATACCTCGATTTCAGTGCTACATACAATAACAGTACGGGCGGAGCGGATCCTTACGGATTGTTTAACAAGATCACAATGTTCTGCTGGGGGCTGGGATACTTCGGTATGCCGCATATTCTTCTTAGATTCATGGCCATAGAAAAACCTGAAAAGCTTAAGCTTTCAAGAAGAGTTGCATCGGTATGGGTTGTTATCTCACTCGGAATTGCTACATTCCTCGGAGTAGTGGGACGTGCCATGACACAGGTAGGTGCTCTTGATACACTTATTGAAGATCCTACAAGTTCATCCAAAGCCGAGACTCTTATCGTTGTACTTTCGGATCATATAAGCAAGAACGGTTTCGGATATGCACTTATCGCCGGACTTATAATCGCAGGTATTCTGGCTTCGACAATGTCGACAGCAGATTCACAGCTTATAGCTGCTTCCTCTGCGGTTTCGGAGAATATATTCCAGGATTTCTTCAAGATTAAGATGTCGGAGAAGGCCGCTATGCTTACCGCACGTATAACTCTTGTGGTTGTTGCGATACTCGGTGTGGTTATTGCGTGGGATCAGTCAAGTTCCGTATTTAATATCGTTTCTTTCGCATGGGCAGGTTTCGGTGCAGTATTCGGACCGGCTATGCTGATGTCTCTTTTCTGGAAGAGAGCAAATGCTCCGGGCACGATAGCGGGTATGCTGTCGGGAGGAATAATGGTATTCGTATGGAAGTACTGTGTTCGTCCTATGGGCGGTGCATGGGATCTTTACGAACTTGCACCTGCATTTGCGGTAGCTCTTATCATGATCATTATCGTGAGCCTTATAACTAAAGCACCGGAGAAAGATGTTGTGGAAGAATTTGAAGAAGTAAAGGCTATGTAATACAGCCTGAAATTAAAGATATAAACAAGATTTAAACAGACGCCCCTGAGCATAAACAGTCTCAGGTGCGTCTGTTTCGATTATGAGGTTGCTGTTAAGCAGGTTAATACTAAATATTCTCAATTTGCCAGTCGATAGGTGTTACACCGCCGGCAGTCAGGAATTCATTACAAAGCTTAAAATGATTGCATCCGAAGAAACCTCTGTAGGCTGAGAGCGGACTCGGATGCGGCGCTTCAAGTATGAGATGTTTCGGATTATCGAGCATGGATTTCTTGCTGCGGGCGAAGCTTCCCCAGAGCATAAATACTACGGGAGCATCTTTTTTGTTGACTTCACGGATCACGGCGTCGGTAAAATTTTCCCAGCCTTTTCCCTGATGGGAAGCGGCTGCATGTGCGCGGACCGTAAGAACAGCATTCAGAAGGAGAACTCCCTGCTCAGCCCATTTTACGAGATAACCGTTATTCGGAATATAACAGCCGAGTTCGTCGTGAAGCTCCTTATATATATTTTGAAGTGACGGAGGCGTATCAACTCCGGGTTTTACCGAGAAAGACAGTCCGTGAGCCTGTCCGGGCTCGTGATACGGATCCTGGCCGATTATGACTACTTTAACATTCTTATACGGCGTGAGATGAAATGCGTTGAAGATATCGTCTCCCGGCGGATATATGGTACGGGTGCTGTATTCCTGTCCTATGAATTTAAAAAGATCTCTGTAATATGCTTTTCCGTATTCGGGCGTAAGTTTTTCATCCCAGTCGTTTGTAATAGGTGGCATAATGAACCTCTCCTTTAATGTGATATTTTGTATTGTACTATATTTCTGTGATATATGGGAAAAAATATGAGGTCCGAAATATGAGAAAAAATATAATATCTGATATGTGAGAAAAAATATAATGTCTTGAATGAATTGACGTCAGGTGTTATAGTAGCCGAGTGTGTTTACATTTACATGAAGTAATACAATAAAATACATAAGGAGACTTTAGACACATGAACAATATCATAGTTGCACAGTCCGGGGGACCTACAACGGCGATAAATGCATCGCTCGTTGGAGTTATTAAAGGGGCGTTATCAAGTGGAGGCTATGATAAGGTATTGGGTGCACTTTATGGGATAAGCGGGGTTTTGAAAGAAGAGTTTATAGAACTCGAGGGGCTCAGCGATAAGGAGCTGGATTGTATCTATACGACGCCATCCAGTTACCTGGGATCTTGCAGATATAAGATGCCGGGAATCGATGAGAATTCTTCAATCTATGAAAAAATCTTCGGGATACTGCAAAAATATGAGGTTTCCGCATTCTTCTACATAGGCGGAAATGATTCTATGGATACAATATCCAAGCTGGCCGAATATGGAAGCAGTATCGGAAGCAGTATCAGATTTGCGGGTGTTCCGAAAACCATCGATAATGATCTGGTAAATACGGATCATACTCCGGGCTTTGGATCGGCTGCAAAGTTTATAGTAGCGTCTATGCTGGAGTTTGCGCATGACACATCGGTGTATCAGACTCCGACGGTTACTTTGATCGAGATAATGGGAAGAAATGCGGGCTGGCTCACAGCTTCGGCAGCGCTTGCAAGAAATGAGTACAGTGAGATCCCTCAGCTTATCTATCTTCCCGAAGTTCCTTTTAGTACGGATGCTTTTCTTAATGATATAAGAGAAGTGATGAAGACGACCAACAATGTTGTCGTTGCAATCTCCGAAGGCCTGCAGGATGAAAAAGGAGAATACCTCTCCGCAACTACCGCAGCAGAGGATAAGTTCGGACATTCGCAGTTATCGGGAGTCGGAAAGCTTCTGGAAAACCTTGTGAAAGAAGAGCTTGGAGTGAAATGTCGTTCTGTAGAGATAAATATTCTTCAAAGATGCGCAGCTCATATGGCATCGGCTACCGATCTTGAAGAATCGGAACTTCTGGGTGAGAAAGCCGTGGAATATGCTCTGAAGGGAAAGACCGGATACATGACTACGATAGTCCGTACATCCGACGAACCTTATGAATATAAGATTGAAACGGCCGAGCTGGACGGGATAGCCAACAAGGTAAAGCAGGTTCCGAGAGAGTGGATCAATCCGGAGGGAAATGATGTAACCTCTGAGATGATAGATTATGTAAGACCACTCGTCTGCGGTGAGGTTGATATAGAGTATAAAGACGGAGTTCCGGTTTATGCGGATATATCACATCTGACGGGAACCGTATGCCACGCGAAAGCTTCTGCATAAAAAATTCTTGTGGTTGACAATTGAGGGCTTCATGTGATAAAGTTCTTTCTAACTTAATAAAGACACTGTGATCGATATTTGATCACATTATAATGCAATGAACGGGAATAGTAGGAATTTTGATTCCGGGTCTTAAGACCGAGAGAGCTGTCGGGTGGTGCAAGACAGTGGATAGGAATTCACGAACTCGCCCGGGAGCAGCCGGTTGAAACCGATACTTTCGGTAAGTAGATCAGGACGGAACCCAACCGTAAAACAGGGAGGATATGTTAGTATCCGATGAGGGCGTGCATTTGCACGAAATAGAGTGGTACCGCGCATTACATGCGTCTCTATAGCTTATAAGCAGTAGAGGCGCATTTTCTTTTGAAAATTTACCCGAGTTGCTTATTTGCGAAAATAATAGTACAATGACAGATAGGCTGTTTAAAGCCTGTCCGGGAAACCAGGAGGTAGCGAGATGAAGAATTTCAATCATTACAGACGTGGCTACTATATGCCACCTGTACAGTCCATGGACTGGGTTAACAAAGAGTACATTGACAAGGCACCGATATGGTGCAGTGTTGACTTAAGAGACGGTAATCAGGCACTTGTTGTTCCTATGAGCCTTGATGAAAAGATCGAGTTTTATAAGGAGCTTATCAGAGTTGGTTTTAAGGAAATCGAGATAGGATTCCCTGCGGCCAGTGATACGGAATATGAATTCTGTCGTAAGCTTATAGAGGAAGATCTCATTCCTGATGATGTAACCATTCAGGTTCTCACTCAGGCAAGAGAGCACATTATAAAGAAGACATTCGAAGCAGTTCGCGGAGCTAATCCGAAGAATGTAATCGTTCATGTTTATAATTCGACTTCTGTTGCTCAGCGTGAGCAGGTATTCAAAAAGTCCAAGGAAGAGATCAAGAAGATCGCAACAGACGGTGCGGAGCTTCTTAAGAGACTTGCGGATGAGGACGGCGCAGAGTATCGTTTCGAGTATTCGCCTGAGAGCTTTACAGGTACGGAGCCTGAGTATGCTCTTGAGGTTTGTAATGCTGTTCTTGATGTATGGAAGCCGACTCCGGACAGAAAAGCTATCATAAACCTTCCTGCTACGGTTGAGATGTCACTTCCTCATGTATATGCAAGCCAGATTGAGTACATGAGCAAGAACATGAAGTATCGTGAAAATGTAATTCTGTCACTCCATCCTCATAATGACAGAGGCTGTGGTGTTGCTGATGCAGAACTTGGTATACTTGCCGGCGCAGACAGAATAGAAGGAACACTTTTCGGTAACGGCGAGAGAACCGGAAATGTGGATATCATTACTATTGCAATGAACATGTTTACACATGGTGTGGATCCTGAACTGGACTTTTCTGACATGCCTAGAATTCAGGAAACTTATGAGAGACTTACGGGTATGGAGATATATCCTCGTGAGCCTTATTGCGGCAAGCTCGTATTCGCTGCATTTTCAGGCTCTCATCAGGATGCTATCGCAAAGGGTATGAAGTGCCGCGAGTCCGATCCGGAACAGATGTGGACGGTTCCGTATCTTCCACTCAATCCGCAGGATATCGGACGTACTTATGACGGAGACGTTATCCGTATCAACAGTCAGTCCGGTAAGGGCGGAATAGGCTTTATCCTTGAGACTAAGTACGGCTATAACATTCCTAAGGCTATGCGCGAAGATGTAGGTTACCTTGTAAAGGGTGTATCCGATCGAGGACATAAGGAACTTAAGCCGGAAGAAGTTCTTGATGTATTTACCGAGCAGTATATCAACGTAAGCAATCCTATTAAGTACATTGAGTGCCATTTCCAGCAGGTAGACGGTATTCAGTGTGAGCTTACAATAGAAAGAGATGGCGTTCATAAGGTTTATCACGGACGTGGTAACGGACGTCTTGATGCTATATCAAATGCGGTTATCAGACATTTCGGAATGAACTTCTCGCTTGTATCTTATGATGAGCATACTCTCGGAAAGAGTTCCGATGCAAAGGCATGCTCTTATGTGGGAATCCAGGTTGAAGGTGAAGATAAGACTACATGGGGCGTAGGTATCCATGAGGATATTATCGTTGCTTCCGCTTATGCGCTTATCAGTGCAATCAATAAAGAACTTAAGAATCACGATTTAAAATAATTCATAAAAGGATGTTAGTGAGTGGCAAAGGACAGAGACGATAATTTAATAGAACATGATGAAAATGAAAGTCTCGAAGAGATGAACAGACGCAGCAGAGCCAGGTATACTCAGGTGAGGACCGGCTTTGTTGTCGTTATATTTCTGGCTCTTGTTATAGTCGGTGTTATATTCTATGTGCATATCAGCATGAGAGAATTTAAGGGCTATAAGGTTCTGCATTCGGCGGAGACCGAGTTCGAAGCCAATGCCGAATATCTTGAATTCGGAGGAAATCTGTTAAAGTATACTCCGGACGGTGTATCCTACATTAATCCTAACGGGGATACTGTCTGGACAACGGGAGTGGATTTTAAAGTGCCTATTGCCGCGTGCAGAGGAGATTATGCGGTGGTTGCCGACAGAGGAGGCAACAAGGTCTGCGTATTCAACAAAGAAGGAATGGTGAGCGATAATACCATGCCTTATACTATCTGCAGTGTCGATGTCGGCGTGCAGGGCGCATTTACGGTTATCCTCGAAAGCGATGAGACCAATTACATCAATATGTATGATGCGAACGGAGGGGAGATCTATACCTTCAGAACGTCCATTGATAAAAGCGGATATCCTCTTGATATAACCATATCCGAGGACGGCATTAAGCTTTTTACCAGCTATTTCAAGCTTGACGGCGTTAATTTCAGAAATAATGCCGCAGCTTATAATTTCGGTGAAGTGGGTCAGAATGCCGGAGCCGACAGAATAGTGGGCGGCTATACATTTGACGATGAGATGATCACAAGGGTTAAGTTTGTCACTAACGATATCGTTGCGGCATTCTCCGATTCAAAGATCATACTCTATAATTTTAAAGAGAAGCCGTCTGAGAGAGCAACTGTCGAATACGGTTCGGAAATTTACAGTATTTTTTACAATAAGGGCTATGTGGGCTTTATAAAGAAGAATGACAGCGAGGAAGAGGGCGCAGGCTATCTTCTCAAGTGCTATGACCTTTCCGGAAAGGAAATGTTCAGCTATCCGTTTAATATAGAATACGATAACATCTATGCTGCCGATGATGAGATCATCATTACCGGCGGTAACCAGTGTCTTATCATATCGAAGAGCGGAAGAACCAAGTTTACTTATGCATTTCCGAATATGATAAAGTCCATGATTCCGTCATCGGGATCCAACGAATATATAATGACCTTCGAAAACAAAACAGAAACTATAAAGCTTAAGGCGGAGGACAACTAGATGTATTATATGCTGTTTTGCTGTGGGCTTATATTCCTGCTCGCGGTTATTATAGGTTTCAGGAGAGGTGTTCTCGGAAGCCTTCTGAGAGTAGTGTCGTTTATTATTGCCGTGGTTGCGACCATGGTTGCCGCACCGATAGTCGTGGATCTGTTATATGAGAAAACGGATCTGGATGAAAGAATAGAGAAGAAAATTTATACGGAAATAGAGTCGTATATTCAGAGACAGGTGGCTGACCAGCTTGAAGCGGCCGGAGTGGAGGCTAAGGATATACCTGATCTTACTGCCGAAGAGACAAAGTATATTCTCGATGAGGGAACGGACCGCGCTACCCAGATGGAGATTATTCAGGGAATGAAGATTCCGGAATTGTTCAAGAACAGATTGATCGAGAATAATACGGATAAGATATACAGTAAACTGGGAGTATCGAATTTCTATCATTATGTTGCGTCTTATATGACCAAGACCATAATGAATGTGATAGGAAATGCGGTTACATTTTTGGGTATACTGCTTATACTTCTTATCATATGCCTGATACTCGGAAGTGTTGTAAGAGAAGTTCCGGTACTCGCGGGCGTGGATAAACTCGGTGGAATGATCCTGGGCGGAGTGATAGGACTTGCTCTGGTCTGGATATTCATGACTATAGCATCGATTGCGATGCATGACAGTTACAACTCTTTGCTTGGCGGTAATCCGCTTTTGGTATGGCTTGATGAGAATAATCTTTTTGCTAAGATCATCATGAGTTTCAAGGCCTGAAACGCCCTAAAAAAGGGCTTGAAAAAATTTTTTAAAAAAATTTCAAAAAAGGTGTTGACATTACTGTACCAAAGTAGTATTATGTACAAGCTGTCGCTGATAACTACAGCACAGAAAACTTCTGAAACGCTTGTAAATAAAGGGTTTCAGAGATATGAACCTTAATAACTTAATAACATGACAACCCCGAAAATTCTTTTAAAAAATCGATTCTCTCACGAGGATCACGAAGAGAAATCTTCACAAAGAATATTCGGATTTAAGAA
>DEFA01000019.1:0-7819 GCA_002350525.1 Lachnospiraceae bacterium UBA2864
ACCAATAAAGTAGAGAGGCATCATTCACTCAGTGCGACAGCCCCTTTGCTTATACGAGGGCACTGAAAAAGTAAAGGGGCTGTCGCACTGAGTGAATGATGCCTCTCTACTTTATTGGTATCATCAAAGCTACAGCCCACCTAAAATTCACAATTAATCACTATCTTATTTTTTCATATCATCATTTACTATTACCGTATCTGATTTATATGCATAGTTCTTTTGAAAAGCTTCAAATGCATCTGCACCATATTCATATTCTTTTTCACAAACAAATGTAAGTTCTACTCCTGACTCCTGATTTATATTCGTCAACTCATACAATTCACCACTCATTTTTTGAATCTCCACATCCTTAGCCAGATTATCTACTTTATCTATGGCTGCATCCAGATGAAGTTCCAGATTCTGATATACCTTCTTCTGCCATTCCCAAGGCTTACGAAGCAATGCCACGTTAGAGTGGGCATATTCTTTTTTTGAATAATCCCTCTGCTCTTTTCCGGCAAGAACACGAAAGCTGTTTGCCAACTGCTCATTTGCCATTCGCATTCCTTCTCCGAATCCGTCTATGCGGGCAAGTGTCTGATCCGTCTCGACGATTCCCTCTTTTAAGTTATCTCTCATCTTCTCAAGTTTTTTCTTCACTCCCAAGAACTCAGATACTTTATTCAGAGCCTCTTTCCCCTTATTTTTTACTGCCGATATGATATCAGAGGCTTTCTGGTGCATGTCAGTCTTAACTTCAAGAAGGGTTGCTTTCATCTGCTGGCATCGGTTCTGTGCCTTTTCCATCATTTCTGTCAGGGATTCTTTTAGGCTTTTGGATACCTGCTGTTCCTTCATTTCCTGCAACTCTTTTCGCATCTGCACCAGCTCATTGGTCATCTGATCAAGTTTACTTTCCAGCATATCCACATAGGCTGCACTTTCAAATACATCTGCCGCCTGCTTATTTTTACCATTTTCTTTTAACAGAGCCATAAGCTCCATAATCATTTCATCTTTTGTCATTGATTTCTTCTTTTCTTCCATCTCTTTTCCTTTCCGGGCAGCCAAAAGGCCGCCCTATCCTTTTCATATTTCTACTCTGCCACATTATCGAAAGGGAAGCGGTGTATCGTCAGCCTCAAGAAAACCTCCCTCCGCCTGTGCCTTTCCCTGATTCTTTGCTTGTGCTTTCTCTCTTGGTTCCTCCTGCTGCTTATCCTTTGCCTCCTGATAAGCTCTTTCAATTTCTCCATAGAGTTTTTCACGAAAGTCCCTTGTGACCGGATAGCAGATATCCTGATAAATGTCCTTTCCGTTTTCGTCCTTCTGCTTTGTCTTATAAGATGGCATCGCCACAAACACCTTTTCCTTGCCCTGAAGGATATTTACATTGTTGACAATAAAGCTGTCCTCAAAATAAATCCTTGCAAGACCTCGGATATTACTGCCTTCCCTTTCATACGGTGTCACCGTTACCGAAAACTCCAGCGGTGAAACTTCCTCGTTCTTTTCTTTCTCTGACTGTCCCTGTGTTCTTACAAGCTCATACTCTGCAAGAATGCTCTCATAAAGCTCCTCACGAAACTCTGCCGTAATCGGATTGCACACATCCTTATAGACATTCGTTCCATCCTCGTTTCTCTCACTGGACTTGTATCTTGGCATGGATACAAATAGCTGTCCTGTCTCTTTTCTCTCCACGATTGCAATATTGGTAATCTTAAATGAATCTCCGAATACAACCGTCGCAAAACCTTTCACATTACTTTCTTCTTTTTTTACTTCATTTACCCTGATTGCATATTTCATAATTTCACCAGTCCTTTCATGTTTTAATCTTCATTTGGTACGATAAGCTCGCACTCTAACTCTTCTATCTGACTTGCTGACATTCTGCCATTCAGCCAGTTATATAAGGTTGTCACCATGCCGTCTGACTCAAAGTAGATATACCCGGTTCTGTCTGCATCCGCCTCATATACTACCGTTACTGCTACATCCGGCATGAACATTCCTTCTTCCTCATCCCAGTTACATAAAATCCCCTCATGGAGCTGTAACTGAAGCTGTGGAAGATACACCCACCAGCCACTTACAATAAGCTGTGTATCTTCTTCTGTCTCTGCAATAACATCTGCTACATCCGTAAGGTCCATTTCACTTATCATTTCCTCCGCTTCACCCAATCGGAAAATCTGTCTTTGTTCACTCATCTCCTTCACCCGCTTTCTCTATTGGAACACATTTACAGATAAATCGTTTTGTTCCTCTTTCGGCACAGGTAATAAGCGTTAAGATTTCTTCCCCTGTCTGCTTTTTCACATAGTTGTCATACGGTCCGACGATAAAAGTATCTGATACCGCATACCGGTGAAGTTCTCCCTTTTTATCCGTAAGTTTTACCTCATCACCTGCTTCGATCTGATTTAAGTGTGTAAAAAATATTCCATTTCTGCTCCCATTGTGACCGCATAAAACACAGTTTCCCATCTCTCCTATGCCTGCGGTTTCTTCCATATGCCCGATGGCGTACCGCATCTGCTCAGTTCCGGCTCCCTCTAACACCGGATACTTAATGTCTAAGGCTTTGATTTCAATAATGCCGATGACATTTTCCCCGGAAAGAATGGCTTTATCCTTTTTACTAATGCCGGTCTGCTTTTTCCCGCTTTCCTTTGTTTCTGGTTCACCCGTCTCATGTTCTGTATCCTCCAATGTCTTCTCAAACTGCTCCATCAGTTTGTCTGTTTCATTTGCACCATGAAAATGGTAATAAAAAGGGACTGCCATAACAGCAATCCCAAAGACGATACATACTCCTGCAATACATTTTCTTAATCTGTTCTTCATTTACTGACCACCTCCACGGTCAAATATAATTTTTCGTTACCTTTTATATTCATCCGTACCTGTCTGATACGGATTTTTACTTTCCGCTACATTCGATACCAGCTCTTTCTCCTCTGGGGCTCCTATATCTGCATCTGCCACCTTGCCATTTTCAAGGTCTAACTGTGCATTGAGTTCATACTGTCTTGCAATCTTTGCCTTTAACTCCTCCTCATAGGCAAACGGCTTTTCATACTCGGTCTTTGACTGTTCCATGTCCTTTTGGTAGGATTCGATTTTCTTTTCCAGAAATCCGATGTTTTCCTCCATCCCGTTAAACAGATTTTCAAGCTTCACCATATTTCCCACAGGACTTGTGGAAAGCTCTGCTTTATACTCGGTCTTTCCACGCAGCACCAGATAATTCACCCCGATAAAGTTTTTTTCTGCTAAGAGTTCAAACCCCTTAAAGGAGCCAATCGGTGTCAGTTCTCCGGTCTTGCATTTCGATACGGCTTCTAACATACTTGCACCGCCATCCGTTCGCTCGGTAAATGTGGCATTTCCTATGGTGATTGCAAACTCTGCACTTGTTATAAGTGCTTCATCCCTGACCTTCACATCCTCTCTGACACAGGACAGCTTTTCTTTTGCCGCCGCAATCAGCTTTGGAAAACGAATCATAAAGTTATCCTGTAAGGAATATCTCTGGCTGTCATAAGATGCTTTTAGGAGCTTTAACCTCTGCACGTCATTGTCAATCTCCATCTTTTCCTTAATCATCGGGTTTCCGGTTGCCACAGCCTTGATTTCTGCATAGGAAAGTGTTGCCTCATCTATATCCTCACAGGTTCGTGATACAGCCTTGCTTGTCATAACCTGACTGATGAATCGCTGCTTGTTCTCCACCAGACTCCAACTGTATGCGTCGAAGGTTCCCTTTGTCACATAACGGTACACTGCCACTTCCTCATTTTCATTTCCCTGCCTGATTCCACGTCCTTCCCTCTGTTCAATGGAGGAAGGCTTCCAAGGACAGTCCACATGATGCATAGCTACAAGGTGCGTCTGCACATTGACTCCGGTTCCACATTTATCCGTAGAACCAATTAACACCTTTTTCTTACCGCTTCTCATATCCTTAAAGAGTACATCCCTTTGTGCATCCGACTTCGCATCATGGATAAATGCAATCTCATCCGCTGGAATCCCTCTTTTTACAAGCTCCGTTTTCAGATAATTATAGACATCAAATTCTCCGCCTGTTTTTTCTAAAGTTGCCGTCTGCTTCCAGTAATCCTCGGATAACATATCCTCAGACCAGCTTCCTTTCGGTGTTCCGATATCAGAAAAGATAAGCTGACAGCCGATTTTTCCCTCACGGTCTGCCCTCTCATACTCATAAAAGACATTTTCCACGACCTTATTCAGCTTACCATCCACACTGTTCGGTGCAGCAGCATCTAAAAGTCTTGCGTCCGTCCCAAGAAGTCTTGCTTCATGTGTGATTTTAAGGAAATTGTCCTCCGTCGGATCGACACCGCCGCCTCGGATACGCTCTGCTCTTGCCACAAACTCCTCCATGACCTGCTTTACATACCAGTCCGGTTCACTCTCCACGATGATATATTTCCCTTCACGAAGTGCCGGAACCGGTAATGCAAGCATATCCTTTGTCTGCACATCTGCCACCTCTCGGAAGATGTTCATAAGCTCCGGAAGATTGGTAAACTTATTGAATCTGCTCTTGAAACGAAATCCGCTTCCTTCCACCGTAAGCTCTAAGGCTGTTGTAACTTCTCCAAAGTTTGCCGCCCACGAATCAAAATGATAAATTCCCATCTGCTCTAAGGCTTCCTTCTGAAGATATAGCTGCATAACATACAGCTCATAAGGTAGGCAACGCCACGCCATACTGACTTGCGTCGGCGGTCTTGGCATAACCCCCTCCCGAACCGTGCTTACACCTCTCAATGTACACGGCTCTCCATCTTCCATAGTTTAAGTGATTTTCTTAGTTGCTCTATCGTAGCAATTTCGGCAGAGTGCTAACGACTTCCGCCTTTTTTCTATCATCAGCATATCAAATTCGTTGTCTAGATTAAGGTCTTTTAACCTTTTTACATGACGCATATAAACTTTTACGTCCAATGCACCACAGGCTTCACATTTACCGCTTCTTAATCTTCCTGCAAGACTAGTAGATTTTATCTGCGTTCTGTATTCTGGCATTACATCCGCAAAATCAGGAGCGTTATTCACATTGCGTCTAAAACCATCATTATAAAATTCACAACGCTTTACTCCACTTTTTGTTGTGTAATTCACACCAAAATCGCCCTTTTCACTTTTATACTTCTTATACATTTTCATCACAGATGAATCATGTTTTGAAGCAAGTGTTTTTAGGCAACTTCCACGCATGATAAAGTGAAACTTACCCAGATTGCATACATTGATTGCCATGCGATAATAGTTGTATAATCCTCTGATTTCCGAATTATACTTACTGATAATAGCAACCTCATCCAAGTGCATTAACACACCTCTGTGAATTGGTTTCCATATTTCTTTCCCAGATTCATCTTTTTTAATCTTAAATGCTCCGTAATCACGAAGCTTTGCAATCCATTTCTCCTTTGGCATATATAACTGCACTTTTCCATACCATACTCTCTGCAACCCTTTCTTTGTACGTTTTGTGTCCTGACTTCTTGATACACGAATGTCATAACCTAGATAACGCACCTTTTCTGAGGAATGTGTAACATGGGTTTTCTCTTCCGACATAATTAACTTTAATTCGTTTTCCAAGAATACCCTAACCTGCTCCTTGATACTTTGTGCATCTTCCTTTGAACCATTTACAGCAATCAGAAAATCGTCTGCATAACGATTGTATTGCACTCTTTTATAACTCTCATCCATCTCATTCAAATGAGGAGTAGAGAGCATTATTTTCTGTGCTTCCTTAAATGCTTTCCGATTTTCTTCTGTTCGATTGGCTTCCAGATTAGATTTTGCTTTTCTGTATGCCCATCTTACTTTGTCATGGTCTTTATGAACCTTTCGATTTCTGGTATCCCCTTTATCAAAATTGTTTTTAAGTTCATCCATGAATACATCCAATTCATGCAAATAAATATTCGCAAGAATTGGGCTCATACCCGAACCTTGTGGAGAACCCGAATAGGTTTTATGATACTCCCATTGCTCCATATATCCTGCACGCAAAAATTTCCACATCAGAGATATAAATGCTTCGTCCTTTATGCGTTTTCTTAACAGTTCTATGGTTACATGGTGGTCAAAGCTATCAAAGCAGGCTTTGATATCTCCCTCAATTATCCATTTTGCACCTGTGAATAACGTAGTTATTTCTTTTAATGCTGTATGGCAACTCCGATTAGGTCTGAACCCATGAGAGTTGTTAGAGAAAGTTGGTTCATAGATTGCTTCTAAAATCATTCTGATGATTTCTTGTATCAGCTTGTCATCCGTTGACGGAATGCCAAGCGGACGCTTTTTATTGCTGTTTTTCTTTGCAATATATACACGTCTGGCTGGGTTTGGCTGATATGAGTGGTCTTTCATTTTTGCGATAATTCGCTCAATTCGTTCCATACTCATACCATCAAGCGTCTGTCCATCTGCACCTGCTGTCATACTGCCTTGTGACTTCGCAATATTCTGATAAGCAAGCAGATAGAATTCTGGGTTATACAGATTTCGATATAGTCTCTCATATCTGTATTCCTTGTTTTTTGCTTTTTCACTTAAACTTTTCAATACATATTCTGGATTTCTCATAATGCCTCACGCACCTTTCCTATTATATTTGTATTGAAGAAAGACTGTCTCCCTTCGCCATGTAGACGGCTTTCCCGCCCTCGGACTACTACGGAGACTCTGTTACCATAGCGGATATTCAAGGTCACTTTTCTCATAGCACCTATAGCCTATATCTAGGCATTCCACCGTAGGTAATCCCCGTTTAGAACTACAATAACATAAGCGTGTTATGATGTCGGATGTGGCGTTCGTCGTTTTCCATTATCCTATGGCTGATTTGTTTTGGGTATCATGCAAATGTACATGTGCGACGCACATTTACCAAAACACATGCGAGTATAACTTCCGTACGCATGGAGCAACACTTTGCCCAATCTCCGACTGCCCTTCACGCAGTTTAGCATTCATCCTCATTCATAACTTTTCATCACTATTACGCAAACACTTTGGAAGTTTCAGTGTTTCGTATCCTCTGACATGCTACACTCCCCATCCGGTTTCCCTTTTGGATAAGTCAGGTGATGATAGGGTGCGGAATAATCCGCTTGATACCTTGCCCTATTACATGCTCAAGGTAAATTTACTGTAGCCCCTTACGGGCGCACGCACATGGTGTTGCTGACGGGTGTTCCTGTTGCAAATACAATGCCTCTTCCACCATTTAATTCTGAGATATACTGACACTTTAGCTGCATATCCGTTGACTTTTTTGCTCCGGTACTGCTGATTCCAGATACATTATTCATTTTGGAAAAAATCGCAAGGTTCTTGTATCCATGTGCCTCGTCAACCATGATGGAATCAATACCCAATTCCTCAAAGGTAATCAGGTCATCTTTTCTGCTTTCCTCGGTCAGCTCCTTTATCTGCTCCTCTAACTTTTTCTTCTGTGCCTCCATCTGCTTTATGGTCCATCGCTCCCCGTTATTATCCTTCATTTCTGCTATTGCATAGGATATTTCTTCAATCTGCTGATTTACCATTCTTGCTTTTCTCTCCGGTGATATGGGAATCTTCTCAAACTGAGAGTGTGACATGATGATACAGTCATAATCACCGGTGGCGATTCTGGAAATAAACTGCCTGCGTCTGCTTTTTTCAAAGTCCCTTTCCGTTGCCACAAGAATATTTGCAGACGGATAAAGCCTTAAAAATTCTCCTGCTGTCTGTCCGATCAGTGCCTTTGGTATTAAGTTATACTTATTTA
>DEFA01000019.1:7895-9485 GCA_002350525.1 Lachnospiraceae bacterium UBA2864
ATAGAATCAAATATCATAACAGACTTACGTATTGAGTCAATTCAAGATTTATACAAGTTAAAACCATTCGTAGAGGAGGGCATTTTGAAAGTAAATAAAAGTCAGATTGGCAGAGAACTAGGTATTGATCGCAGAACCGTTGATAAATATATTAATGGATTTGAAAAATCCAAGACTAGAAAATGTGATAACTGCATTACCCCTTATTACGATATAATTAAAGATTTATTGGATCCTGGTAATCCCCAAATCTTTTATTACAAATCAATACTATGGCAGTATCTTGTTGATAATCATAATTACTCAGGGAGTTATGTTAACTTCTGTTTATACTTAAAGACTTATGACGAGTTTGAGAGCTATTTTAAACGACGCAGACCTTCTAATGTTAATCAAGTGACCATCAGATACGAAACAGGTATGGGAAAACAGGCTCAGCTTGATTGGAAAGAAAAGATAGAATTCTTATTAAACAATGGAGAGACAGTTATTATAAATGTATTTGTTCTTCTACTTTCTTACTCGAGATTTAGAGTATACAGATTATCTATCTCCAAGACTCAGGAGGTATTATTTAACTTTTTAGATGGGGCTTTTGAGGTTTTTGGCGGTGTGCCACAGGAAATTGTAACAGACAACATGAGCACTGTTATGGATGTAGCCAGAACAGAAAATTTTGGAGGTAAAGTTAATTCTAAATTTCAACAGTTTGCTGATGATTATGGATTTAAGGTAAGGCCATGTATTGCCGGAAGACCTCGTACGAAAGCTAAGGTAGAGGCTCCTATGAAAATACTGGATGAGATTAGAGCTTATAATGGAAAACTTGATTATGACGGTTTAAACAAGCTCGTGACGCGCATAAACAATAGAGTTAATACACATGTTGTCAAGGACACAGGAATTATTCCAATTATGTATTTTAATAAAGAAAAGGCTTTCTTATCACACCTGCCAGTGAAAAATATAAGAAAGCCATATCAAATAACCACAAAGCCATTAAATGTAAATTCATCAAGTATGATCAACTATGGTGGAAACCAGTATTCTGTCCCAACAGAATACTTAGGTAAATCTCTTATAGCACAGGCTTATGACGGTTATATACATCTGTATTATAACACCACACTTGTGACTGTACACAAAATATCTGAGCAAAAATTAAATTACCACGAAAAAGATTACATAGAGATTGCCAGAAAATCTCATTCTTTCAAGGAAGAAGATATAGAATCAAGAGCCAAAGAAAATCTTGCATTATTAGGAGGAATATCAAGTCATGAGTACAACATATCAGCAACTTAATACCAGTTTGGACACACTAAAACTTTTTCAGATAAAGGAGCATCTGGAAGAAGTTTCAAACTTTGTATCACAAAATAAATTATCATTTTCAGACGGTTTATTAAAGTTATGCAATTATGAAATAGATCATAAAACTGAGGTGGCATCAAAATCTATGATTAAAGCTGCAGCATTTCCGTTTGTAAAGACAGTTGAAGATTATGATTTTGAATTTCAACCTTGTGTAAATAAACAAGAGATTTTAGAATTGTCAACTTTACGATTTATGGAAAATGCAGAAAATAT
>DEFA01000019.1:9490-9936 GCA_002350525.1 Lachnospiraceae bacterium UBA2864
GTTTTTTTAGGAAGCAGTGGCGTTGGCAAAACTCATCTGGCAACAGCTATTGGCATTGTGGCTGCAAGTAAGCGATATAGCACTTATTTTATAAAGTGCCACGACCTTCTACAGCAGCTTAAACGAGCTAAATTGGAAAATAGACTGGAGAACAAGCTTAAATACATAAATCGGTATAAATTATTGGTGGTGGATGAACTTGGATATTTACCGATAGACAAAGAAGATTCTAATTTATTTTTTCAACTTATAGATATGAGATATGAGAAGAAAAGTACAATACTTACAACAAATATAAATTTTAATGACTGGGATAGCATTTTTAATGATGCTGTGGTGGCAAATGCAATACTGGACAGAGTACTTCACCATTCAAAAGTGATTACGATAAATGGACGTTCTTATAGAGTTAAGGACTATATCCAAGCATCAGAATAATTGTACAT
>DEFA01000028.1 GCA_002350525.1 Lachnospiraceae bacterium UBA2864
GCACCAAAGCAGTTTATAAGATATATGACAGAGGAAAACAGACCTCAGGTTAAACTTGATGTGGATTTTGAAAACGGAATGGGTATTTCCATGGGTCGTCTTGAAGAAGATTCACTCTTTGATTATAAGTTTGTAGGTCTTTCTCACAATACAGTACGTGGTGCCGCAGGCGGCGCTGTTCTTTGTGCAGAACTGCTTAAGGCTAAGGGTTATATCGCTCCGAAGAATCAGTGAGGGACTGATCAAGGGCGAAATATATATGTGAAAAAAGTATTTATAAATCTATAATTACCGGGGATATTTAGGAGGAAGTCATGGACAAGAAGAAGTTAATACTAATTACTTCTCCACCCGCATGTGGAAAAACCTATGTTGCAAAGAATCTTGCAAAGGCACTTAATAACTGTGTTTATCTTGATAAGGATGATCTTATCATTCTGTCAAGGAAGATATTCGAAGTTGCCGGAGAGCCGTTTGACAGATCTTCAGATTTCTTTCACAAATGGATTCGTGATGCAGAGTACGATGCTATCATGGAAGTAGGACTTGATGCGCTCAACTACAATGATACCGTTATTCTCAATGCACCTTTCAAGAAGGAAATCCGTGATCAGAAGTGGCTGCAGGATACGCGTGAGAAACTTGCAAAGCTTAATGCAGAGCTTGTTCTCATCTGGATTCATACAGATATTGAAGTTGTTCATCAGAGAATGGTATCTCGTAATTCAGAAAGAGATACATGGAAGATCGAGCATTGGGATGAATATGTAGCTACTCAGGATTATACAGCTCCAAAAGATGTTCCTGAAATGTTTGTATTCGAAAATTCATCAGAGGATGAATTCGAGAAGTCAATCGGTAAGGCTATGAACCATATACGTGGAATGATAACAGAGGTATAATATAATGGCAGTTGTTCGTCCGTTCGCAGGATATCGTCCTGATAGTAAAGTTGTAGACAGGGTAGCAGCGCTTCCCTATGATGTTTATAACAGAAAAGAAGCCAAGGAAGAAGTAGCGAGAGAGCCTAAGTCTTTCCTTAGAATCGACAGACCGGAAACAAATTTTGATGATGATTTTGATATGTATTCAGAAGCAGCTTACAGCAAAGCCTGTGAGCTGCTTCATGCTGCCTTCAAGGACGGCACTTATATTCATGATGAGAACCCTGTGTATTACATCTATGAACTTATCATGGACGGAAGGTCACAGACAGGTATTGTTGCCGCTGCTTCCATTGATGATTATCAGAACAACATCATTAAAAAACATGAGAATACTCTTGCTGCAAAAGAGCAGGACAGAATAAATCACATTTATGCATGTGATGCTCAGACCGGTCCTATTTTTCTTGCTTACAGAGACAGAGATAAGATAAATCAGGTAGTCGCAAAGGTTAAGGAGACACCGAAGACCTACGGATTTACCACAGATGACGGAGTTACCCATAATGTATGGGTTATAGAAGATGCAGAGGATATAGAAGTTATCAGAACCGAGTTCGGTGATGAGAACAGAATATATATTGCCGACGGTCATCACAGAGCCGCATCAGCTGTTAAGGTAGGACTCAGAAAGAGACAGGAGAATCCGGGATATACCGGAGAAGAGGAATTCAATTTCTTCCTGTCAGTTCTTTTCCCTGAATCGGAGCTCAAGATACTCCCTTATAACAGGGTAGTTAAAGACCTTAAGGGGATGTCAAAGGAAGAATTCTTCGACAAGTTGTCCGGTATCTATGATATTCAGAAAGTCGATGCAGCTTACCAGCCTGAAGAAAAAGGCACTGTAGGCATGTTCATTGAAGATACATGGTATGAATTAAAGATACATGATGATCTGAGGAGTGACGATCCCGTAGAAGGACTTGATGTTTCACTTCTGCAGAATTATGTACTTAATCCTATTCTGGGAATTGAAGATCCGAGAACCGACAGCAGAATTGCATTTGTCGGAGGAATAAGAGGACTCGGAGAACTTGAGAGAAGGGTTAATACCGATATGAAGGTTGCGTTCTCCATGTATCCGACATCTATCGGAGAACTTTTCGATGTTGCCGATGCGGGACGCCTTATGCCACCGAAATCGACATGGTTCGAACCGAAACTCAGAAGCGGCATATTTATTCACAGACTTGACGAGGATTAAATCTTATGATGAAACCTAGACGTAACGTATTTGCGATAAATTGGATGGAGGTTGAAGCGCTTATAAATGCTAAGCACGACAATCCTCACCACATACTTGGTATGCATGAATGCCTGGATGACGTATATGTAAATGTATTTATCCCGGATGCCAAGGTTGTTAAGATAGCTGATGTCGAGACAGGCAAGGAGTACGCGCTGGTTTCAGACAGAGTTAAGGGATTCTACAGCGTTAAGATTAAAGACAGGAAGAGTTTTGATTACAAGGTCAAGGTAAAATATGAGGACGGAAGAGAAGATGCTTTCGTGGATCCTTATATCTTTGAACCTGTGATTGATCCTATTGATATAAGCCTTTTTAATGAAGGCGTGCATTACGGGATTTATGAGAAGCTCGGCGCACATCCTATGGAAGTGGACGGCGTTCAGGGAACTCTCTTCGCAGTATGGGCACCGAATGCCGAGCGCGTATCGGTTGTGGGAAATTTCTGCAACTGGGACGGCAGAAGATATCAGATGAGAAAGCTGGATTACTCGGGAATATTCGAGCTTTTTATTCCGGGTGAATTCGAAGGCGAGATATATAAGTATGAAGTGGCTTCCAAGAAGGGAAATGTCTTTATGAAGGCCGACCCTTACGGCTACTCTTCGGAAGTGCGTCCGGCAAACGCATCTGTTGTAACAGATCTTAAGTTCAAATGGACCGATGACAGTTTCATGAAAGAAAGAGGAAAGAAGAATTCTTCTGAAAAGCCTATGAATGTATATGAGGTTCATCTTGGTTCATGGAAGAGACCTGTTGACGGAAGAGAATTCTTCAACTACCGTGAGATAGCCGAAAAGCTTTCCGAGTATATGATCTCCATGGGATATACCCATGTTGAGCTTATGCCGGTTATGGAGCATCCTTATGATCCTTCATGGGGCTATCAGGTAACGGGATACTATGCACCGACTTCGAGATACGGAAGTCCTCAGGATTTTATGTATTTTGTCGATTACATGCATAGAAAAGGACTGGGGGTCATAATCGACTGGGTACCGGCGCATTTTCCTAAAGATGAACATGGTCTCGGCAGATTTGACGGAACAGCGCTTTACGAGAACGAAGATCCGAAACGCGGTGAACATCCGCATTGGGGAACCTATATATTTAATTACGGACGTAATGAGGTAAGAAACTTCCTTGTGGCCAATGCTCTTTACTGGGCTGATAAGTACCACATTGACGGAATACGTATGGATGCGGTTGCATCTATGCTTTATCTTGATTACGGACGTGGACAGGGTGAGTGGGTACCTAACAAGTTCGGTGGAAATGAGAATCTCGAAGCCATTGATTTTATAAAAGAATTAAACACAAAGATGGATGAGCTCTATCCTGATGTAATGATGATCGCAGAGGAATCAACGGCATGGCCGATGATGACACATGCGGTTCCTGAAGGCGGACTCGGATTCGATTATAAATGGAATATGGGCTGGATGAATGATTTCCTCGGATATATGAGACAGGATCCGCTTTACAGAAAGTATCATCATCAGGAACTTACCTTCAGTATGGTATATGCCTACAGCGAGAAGTTCATACTTGTACTTTCTCACGATGAGGTAGTTCATGAGAAGGCCTCTATGATAGAGAAGATGCCGGGAGGATATGAGGATAAATTCTCGAATCTCAGAGCGGCATACGGCTTTATGATGACACATCCGGGCAGAAAGCTTCTCTTTATGGGACAGGAATTTGCTCAGATGAAGGAGTGGAACGAGTCTTCTGAGCTTGACTGGTCACTCTTTGAATTCGATGCTCACAGATATCTTCACGAATATGTGAAGGATCTGAACAAACTATATACATCACAGCCTGCTCTTTATGAGCTGGACAGTGATCCGGAAGGCTTTGCATGGATCAATGCAAATGATGCCAACCACTCTATACTTTCTTTCGAAAGAAGAGGAAGTAATGAGAAAGATACACTCCTTATAGTTCTTAACTTCACACCTGTTGATGCAAAGAATTATAAACTGGCTGTACCTTCTTCAGGTAAATGGAAGGAAATCTTCTCAAGCGATGCCGCAAAGTACGGCGGAGACGGAAGAAACAACAAGACAGCCAAGGTATCAAAGGCCGGAAAGGTAGACGGCAGAAGTAATTACATTTCTGTCACCGTACCTGGACTCTCAATGAGTGTATTTAAGAAGATGAGAACAAAGTAGTTAGTATTCACAGTTGTGCAGACCCCATGTTATTAATGAGTTTCGTGTTGGCTGTGAATAGTAAATAAATGGATGAATTGAGAGCGTGAGGGGTGACATTTTCATTACCGGCGCTCTCATGTAGTATGGAAATGGAGGAAAGAGAATTGGCTAAGATTGATATCATTTCAGGATTTCTCGGAGCCGGAAAAACGACTCTTATTAAGAAACTTATTGAGGAAGCTTTTAAAGGTGAGAAGCTTGTTCTTATAGAGAACGAGTTCGGTGAGATAGGAATCGATGGTGGATTCCTTAAAGATGCGGGAGTACAGATAAATGAGATGAATTCCGGATGCATCTGCTGCTCACTTGTCGGTGATTTCGGTGAAGCATTAAAGCAGGTTGTTACCGATTATGCACCTGACAGGATCATCATAGAGCCATCGGGAGTAGGAAAGCTTTCTGACGTTATCAAGGCAGTACAGAAAGCTGCTGAGACAGTTGAGATAGAGCTTAACAGTGCAACAACAGTTGTAGATGTTACAAAGGCTAAGATGTATATCAAAAACTTCGGTGAGTTTTTCCTGAATCAGATTGAAGCATGCGGAACAGTTGTACTGAGCCGTACTCAGGCTGTGGATGAAGATAAGCTTCTTACAGCTGTAAATATGATTAAAGAGCATAATGCCGAAGCTCGTATCATAACAACTCCTTGGGATGATATCTCGGGAACTGTTATACTCGATGCTATAGAGCATTCTTCTAATATAGAAGATATCATGAAGAATTTTAAATATGATCCGGAAGAGGACGATGAGGATGAAGATGAGCATCATCACCATCACCACCATGATCACGATGAGGATCATGAAAGCTGCTGCCATCACCACGACCATGATGACGACGATGATGATGACGATGAGCATGAACATCATCACCATCATTATGATGAGAACGGCGTATGCAGCTGTGGACATCCTCATCACCATCATCACGGACATGATGCAGATGAGGTATTTACAAGCTGGGGAAGAGAGACAGCTCACAAGTACTCACGTGAGGAACTTGAAGAAATCCTTAAGAAGCTTTCCGCTCTTGAAGATAATGAGTTTGGCATCATCCTCAGAGCTAAGGGAATCATCCCTGATAAGGATAACAACTGGCTTGAGTTCGACCTTGTACCGGGTGAATACGAGATACGTGAGGGTTCGGCAGATTATACAGGAAAGCTCTGTGTTATCGGAAGCCAGCTGAAAGAAGATAAGGTAGCCGAGCTTTTCGGACTTTAATTAAGAATTAACTGAGGCAGGAGGATATCACGGTGCCGGGAACAAATATAAAGGAAATCCCAGTATATGTATTTATGGGATTTCTCGGAAGCGGAAAAACTACATTTTCAAAAGATATACTTATCAATCAGGGATTTACAGAGGGTGCTCCGACACTTCTTCTCATGTGTGAAGACGGTGAAGAAGAGTATGATGTGAAAGCACTCAGGAAGAGAAATATCTTCCTTGAGGAGATTTCTGAAGAGAATCTTACGGAAGAGCATCTTATGGAGCTCAGTAAAAAGTATAAGCCGGAAAATGTAGTAATAGAATATAACGGTATGTGGGAGCTTGACAGGATATTTAATATCAAGGTTCCGAACGGCTGGACGGTTGTTCAGGTTATATCTTTTGTAGATACGACGACCTATGATATGTATATGGCAAATATGCGTAAGATCATCATGGATCAGATCAGAAATGCAGATATGATAATCTTCAACCGCTGCGATGAAGATACCAAGGCCAGTGATTATAAGAGAGCAATACGCGCGGTAAATCGTCGTGCCCAGGTTATATTCGAGAAGAAGGACGGTCAGCCGCTCCAGTTCGAGGATGAAGCATTTATACCTTATAACATGGATGCGGATCCAATCGAGGTTGAAGAGGATGATTTCGGAATCCTTTATCTTGATTCAACAAATAATCCGGATAAGTACGACGGAAAGAGAGTGCATTTCAAAGCTATGGTGCACAGACCTTCAAACTACGGTAAGAATGAATTCGTAACGGGTAGATTTATCATGACCTGCTGCGAAGCAGATATAGAGTTCTATGGTATGAAGGTTGTCTATAACGGAGCAGCTAACCTTAAAGACAGAGATTTCGTTATAGTCGAAGGCGTTCTGAAGAAAGAGTACTACAAAGAATTTGAGGGTTATGGCCCGGTTCTATATGCGGAAAAAGTATCGCTCACATCACCTTCGGAAAGACCTTATATAACATTCGATTAAGGAAATGTTGTTCGAGATCGTTTGATTTTAGCGGGAAGTCAGATTACACTTGAAATAATCTGCCTTCCCGTTTATTATATTCATACGGCACAGCCGATCCACGTATATGAAATCATTATATGTACAGTAAAGTTTACAGCGGAATCCCGGTGGGTATTGACGGAATGCTTATAACGGTTGAAGCGGATATAAGCAGCGGTCTTCCGTCCTTTGATATGGTCGGTTATCTTGCGGCATCCGTGAAGGAAGCCAGAGACAGAGTCCGTTCGGCTCTGAGAAATACCGGATTTATACTGCCTGCCCAAAGGATTACCGTTAATCTTTCACCTGCTGATATCAGAAAAGACGGCACGGGTTTCGACCTCTCTATAGCTGTTGCGGTTCTTATCGCCATGCAGGTAATCCCGGATAGTAATTTGTTCGATAATATAATATTCCTCGGCGAGCTCGGGCTGGATGGAAGCATACTTCCGGTACCGGGTGTTCTTCCTATTGTCCATTTTGCTTCACTTAAGGGAATACGGACTGTAATTGTGCCGCTCGCAAATTCAGCGGAAGCACGGTTCATAAGAGACATAGAAGTGATCCCTGTGGAGAATCTCGGAAATCTGGTTGAAATGCTTTGCTATATGTCAGGTGGCGGCAGTCCGTCGGATATAGCTTACAGTGATTATACCGGCATAGATGAGATATCAGGAATTGATGACTCAATGCTTGGGAAAACTGAAGCGGCAGCGAAATCTGAAACGGCAGGACAAGATTATGTGGATTTTGCGGATATCAGAGGTCAGGAGAGTGCAAAAAGGGGAATGCTCATAGCGGCAGCAGGATTTCATAACATTCTAATGACCGGAGCTGCGGGATCGGGAAAGTCCATGATGGCGAAAGCACTTCCCGGAATCCTTCCGGATATGGATTATGAGGAAAAACTTGAACTGACAAAGATATACAGTATAGCGGGAATGTTAAAGGGAGGAACTGCTCTTATAGATAGAAGACCGTTCAGGTCTCCGCATTATTCGGTATCGGAGAAGGCACTTATAGGAGGCGGCGAAAGACCGAGACCGGGAGAGATAACACTTGCAACGGGAGGAGTGCTATTTCTGGACGAGTTTCCTCATTTTAAAAGAGAAGCTATAGAAGCCTTAAGGCAGCCGCTGGAGGATAAGAAGGTAACTGTGTCAAGACTTAGGGCGACCTATACATTTCCGGCAAGATTCATGCTTGTGGCGGCGAGAAATAACTGCCCCTGCGGTTTCTATCCAGACAGAACGAGATGCAGATGCTCATATCATGAGATAGCTGCATATAGGAACAGGATAAGTCATCCCATCATGGACAGGATCGATATCAGACTTGAAGTGGCCCCACTTTCCTATGAGGATATGTTCTGTAAGGAGAAGGGAACGCCGTCCAAAGTTTTAAGAGAAGTTGTCGAAGCTGCACGAGAGAGACAGAGTTTCAGATACAGAGATGAAGACTGGTGTTTTAATTCTGAACTGCCTCAGGGAGGCATAGAGAGGTATATAGATCTTTCACTCTCCTGTGACAGACTGCTTAAAACGGCTTATGACTCGACGGATATTTCCGCAAGAGGGTACTTCAGGTTGATAAGACTTACCAGGACCATAGCAGACTTAAATGACAGGGAAAAGATAACCGAAGATGATATAAGAGAAGCCATCTTTTTCAGAAATGAGGGAAGGGAGGAAGTGGTATGAGGCATTACTATCTGTGGATGAATCATTTGAGACAAATGAGTATATCCGAAAAGACGAAGCTCCTTATGCATTTCGGAAGTCCGAAGGCTGTATTTGATGAAATGGACCGGGAAACCTGTGATGCTCTTGTCGAAACGTCGGCGCTTAAGAAAAAGGCTGCCGATGAGATACTGGCTTCAAGATATGACGGATGGTTCGAAGAGTACGAAAAAAGCCTGTCGGATAAAGGAATAAGATATGTTACACCGGAGGATGATGCATTTCCGGGAAGACTTAAAGATGTATACGATTGTCCGCTTACTCTTTTTTATATAGGAGATATCTCGATACTGAAAGCCGAAACCTGTATAGCCGTTATCGGAGCCAGACGCCCGACTGGTTACGGAAACGCGGTCGCGGAGTCTTTTTCGGAAGCACTATCCGAAAACGGTGCAGTCATAATAAGCGGCATGGCGGCCGGAATAGATGCGAGAGCTCATATGGGAGCTTTTAATGCAGGCGGAAAAACCGCAGCGGTTTTGGGGAGCGGTGTGAACTTCTGTTATCCGAGAGATAACTTCCCTATATACGAAAAACTTATCGCCGGTGGTGTTATAGTTTCCGAATACGGTCCGGAAGTTTCTCCGATAGGGATAAACTTTCCGGCGAGAAACAGGATTATAAGCGGTCTGTCCGACGCAGTTCTTGTGGTTGAAGCAAGGACAAGGAGCGGAACACTTATAACAGCGGATGCCGCTCTCGAACAGGGAAGAAGCATATATGCAGTTCCCGGAAGAATAGGGGATCCTCTCAGTGAGGGAACAAACAGGCTTATAAGGAGCGGGGCAACATGTGTAACCGGTCCGGAAGACATTCTGAATGATCTCCGGGTCGGAAGTCCCGTAAGGATGAAATATAAAAACGATAACAGCGGACTTAGTGAATTTGAGAAGAAAATAATCGGAAATATGAGTGTCATGCCGAAATTTATTGATGATATTATCAGGGAATCGAGAGAAAGCGTAACGGGCGTTATTTCGGCACTTAGCTCCATGAAAGAGAGGGGGCTCGTCGCAGAACCCATGCCCGGCTTTTATCAGATTGCGCTTGCGTATGAAAATAAATTGTGATATAAAAGTCAAGGATAATTGTTTCAGAAGGACTTGCAAACAGAAAACAGCTCGGGAATGCTTGCATTCCAAGAGGTGTTTTCTGTTTGTGAGGATCCTGCGAAGCAGGATTGCCGCAAAATTATGAAATAATGCGTCTCTGAAAGAGACGGCTAGGTGCGAAGCACCGACATTATGAATAAGTTTGTGGCAACTTCTGAAGCAGAAGGCGTTTATACCGGAGGGAAAATTAAGTGGCAAAGAATTTAGTAATAGTAGAGTCTCCGACTAAGGCGAAGACTATTAAAAAATTCCTGGGGAGAAACTATGAGGTAATTGCATCGGAAGGTCATGTAAGAGATCTTCCAAAGAGCAGTATGGGAATTGATAAAGACAATGATTTCGAACCTCATTATATAACTATCAGAGGAAAGGGAGAGCTTGTAAGCGCACTCAGAAAGGCTGTTAAGAAGTCTGACTTCGTGTATCTCGCAACTGACCCGGACCGTGAAGGAGAAGCAATATCTTATCATCTTTCTGTAACACTGAAACTTGATGAGAAGAAGTATAAGAGAATAACATTTAACGAGATTACTCAGAGAGCGGTTAAGGAATCTCTTAAGAACGCAAGAGCTATCGATATGAAACTTGTTGATGCTCAGCAGGCACGCCGTGTCGTAGACAGACTCGTGGGTTATGAGATAAGCCCGCTTCTTTGGGACAAGATCGGTAAGAGAGGTCTGTCTGCCGGACGTGTTCAGTCTGTAACACTTAAAATGATATCCGACAGAGAGGCAGAGATAGACAGATTCATACCGGAAGAGTACTGGACGATAGATGTACTTCTTACAGTACCGGGACAGGCTAAGCCGGTAGCTTTCAGATATCAGGGTGAGATAAAGAGTGCGGCAGAGGCAGCTGAGATAGTTAAATCTATCAAGGCATCAGACTGTGTTGTATCTGAAGTCAAGAACTCAAAGAGAACCAAGAAGGGACCGGTTCCTTTTACAACAAGTACTCTTCAGCAGACTGCTGCGGGAAAGATAAACTTCCCTACTTCAAAGACTATGAGAATAGCACAGCAGCTTTATGAAGGAGTAGAGATTAAGGGACAGGGAACCGTCGGTCTCATAACATATTTAAGAACCGATTCGACAAGAATCTCTGCAGAAGCTGATGCTGCGGCAAGAGAGTATATCGAAGAAAATTACGGTAAGGAATTCCTTGCGGAAGAAGGAAAGACAGCTGAGAAGAAGCAGAATATCCAGGACGCCCATGAGGCCATAAGACCTACGGATGTTACAAGAACTCCGGCATCTTTAAAGGGAATCGTAAGTAACGATCAGTATAAACTTTATAAACTTATATATGAAAGATTTCTTGCGAGCAGAATGCAGCCTGCGATATATGATACATTTGCAGTGACTGTTACGGCAGGTGATGCAAGACTCAGAGCATCGACAAGCAGCCTCGCATTTCCTGGATTCTTAAATGTATATAATACCGAAGAAGAAGCAGGTGATACAAATGTATTCAACTTCAGCGGTATAGAGAAGGGTGATAAACTCAGCTTAAAGGATGCGGAGTCGAAACAGCATTTCACAGAGCCGCCTGCTCACTATACGGAGGCAAGCCTCGTACGAGCGATGGAAGAGAACGGAATCGGACGTCCTTCGACTTATGCACCTACCATAAGTACGCTTCTTAACAGAAGATATGTAACGAAAGAACAGAAAAATCTTTATATCACAGAGCTTGGAAGCGCGGTTAACACCATAATGATAACCGCATTTCCGGAGATAGTTAATATAGAATTTACCGCCAATATGGAGTCGCTTCTCGACAGCATCGGTGACGGAATAGTCGATTGGAAAGTCGTTGTAAGAAACTTCTATCCTGATCTTGAAGCGGAGATTAGGGACGCTGAGAATTCTCTCTCAAAGGTTAAGATTGCCGATGAGAAAACTGATGAGATATGCGAAAAGTGCGGAGCAAATATGGTCATCAAGTACGGCTCTTACGGAAAGTTCCTGGCTTGTCCGAATTTCCCTGAGTGCCGCAATACCATGCCTTACTTTGAGAAAATCGGGGTTAAATGTCCTGAGTGCGGTAAGGACCTGGTTAAGAAGACCTCCAAGAAAGGCAGAACCTATTACGGATGCAGTGGATTCCCTGATTGCGAGTATATGTCATGGGCACGTCCTGTTGATAAGAAGTGTCCTAAATGTCAAAAACTTCTTATAATCAAGGGCAAGAAACTTGTCTGCTCGGACCCTGCATGCGGTTACAAGGAGCAGATTGAAAATTCGTGACAATAATAAGATTTGTTTGACTATTCTGTTGTTTGAAACGAATTTATATGTTATATTAGAACTACTATGGACTATCTGTGGGGAGGTGATTGCTTGAGTATAAAATTACTGGACAAGACCCGTAAAATCGGCAGGCTCCTTCACGAGAACAAATCAGACGTAGTTCTGTTCAATGATATTTGTAAGCTTCTCGGAGGACTGCTAAGCGCAAACGTAATGGTTATGAGCGCAAGAGGTAAACTGCTTGGTATATATGAGGATGACATAAAGTCTTCATTAAACGAACTCATTACCTGCCGTGTCGGTGAGATGATAGACGCTGAACTGAACGAGAGATTCCTTGCGATTCTTTCAACAAAGGAAAACGGAAACCTTCTTACTCTCGGTTTCGAAAGTGTCGAGGATGAAAAAATTACATCTATTATAATGCCGATATATTTTGCGGGAAGCAGAATGGGAACGACATTTATATACAGAGGCAAACAGGATTTCGGCGTTGATGATATTATATTATCCGAATATGCCAACACTGTTATAGAACTGGAAATGATGCGTTCAATCTATGATGAGAAGGAAGAAGAAAAGAGACGGTCTGAGAATCTGATTGCTGCGCTGGATTCGCTTTCGTATTCGGAACGACGTGCAGTGGGATATGTGCTAAAATCCCTTGGAGGACAGAAGGAGGGCATAATAGTTGCCAGCCGGATTGCATCCGAGAATGACATTACCAGATCAACCATCGTAAATGCCATGCAGAAACTTGAAGGCGCCGGTGTGCTGACGGTACAGTCAAAGGGGATGAAAGGTACTTATGTGACCGTTGTAAATGATGCGGTTTACGAGTTTGAAATGTAGCTATAGTTAGAGTATATGTAATACAAAAAAGTGAGGTTAGGGTTATGACAACAACAACGATTGTGCTTCTTATCATAGCAGTGATAGTTATTGCTATCAGCTTTATTATTACTCCCGGTGATAATGCGGAGGATGATGAAGAGAAGACAACTCCGGGACTTCAGGAAGAACTTACCGAAGCTGATAAAAAGCATCTCAGAAAACTTACTGATCAGTATGTTAACGAATACAGTAAGAAAAAGATAAAGGAAATCGTTAAGGGAAAGGTTGAAAGTACTGTTAATGATGAAGTTTCCAGAAGAGGTGCAAAACTCAGCGAGGAGCTTTCGGGAAATGTAAAAGACAGCGTTAAGGATTACTACGTAGAGATAGCCGAGTCGCTTGAGGGAACAAAGAGTGAAGCGGCAGAACTCCTTGGAAAGGTTTCCGAGAAGGAAAAGGATGTTAAGATATCCCTTAATCTCGTAGACGAATATAAGAGCGGGCTTGAGAAGATGAAAACAGAGCTTACCGATATTGAAACAAGACTCGGTGAGACAGAGAGCAGAATCGATGATAAGCTTGCTAATCTTGAAAATGCAGTTGATGCGGGCGTGAGAGTTATTCCTGCCGAAGTTGAAGCAGATGATGATGACGTTACCGATGAAACAGAAGAATTAAAGAGAGAGTCGGAAGAGGACGCTGAGGAAACAGTAGTTGCCGAAGATGTTGAAGCTGAGGCAGAAGAAACTGTTGAGGAAGCTGAGCCAGATGAAACTGTTGAAGCCGAAGCAGAAGAATCCGATGCAGAGGTAGTTGAAGAAGCTGAAGCAGAAGAGACTGCCGAAGACGTAGTTGAAGAAGCTGATACAGAGGCAGTTGAAGAAACAGAAGCGGAAGAAGCTGCCGAAGAGGTAGTTGAAGAAGCTGAAGAAGAGGCGGATGCAGAAGTGGTTGAAGAGGCCGAAGCTGATGCAGAGATAGTTGAAGAGGCAGCTGAAGAAGAAGCAGATGCAGAGGCAGCCGAAGAAGCGGTAGATCCTTCAAATGAGAAAACGGATGTCCTCACAAAAATCAAGAAGGCCGAAACCGATGATTCTGACGAAGATCCTGATGAGGATTATGATGAAGATGAGGATGAAGAGTCAGATGAGGAAGCTACTGAGCCTGAAGTTGAGACTGTTGCTTCAGAGACAGTAGACAATTATGTGGAAGAGATAAAAGAAGAGGAAGAAGAGGATGTTGAAACTCTTCAGCCGATAGAAGAAAATTCTCCTTATTATGATGAGGACCTGGATGATCTTGATGATGAAGATTATGATGACGAAGATGATGATCTGACTGAGGCCGATAACCTTGATGATATCCTTGACAGAGAGGGTATAGAGATCACAGACGGTGATACAGTCGGAAATATCATGGAAATGTATAACGCCGGATTCAGTATCATCGAGATATCAAAGGTAATGAATGTCGGAGTAAGTGAAGTTAAGTACGTTATAGATAGTCATCAGGGAGATTATTAATCTATGAATAAAAAATATATGTTAAGAGGAATAGGAATCGGAATCATAATAGGCGTACTTGTTATGTTTGCTGCATTTAAGAGCGGCGATTCCGGCTCCGGTAAAAGTACTGCTTCGACTGAAGCCGTAACAGAAGCAAAGACCGAAGCGGCAACAGAAGCAAAGACCGAAGCGACAACAGAAGCAAAGACAGAGGCAAAGACTGAGGCAACTACCGAGGCAACGACTGAAGCAACAACGGAAGCTACAACCGAGGCAACAACGGAAGCTACAACTGAGGCGACTACCGAGGAGGCTACAACTGAGGCGACTACCGAAGAAGCTACAACCGAGGCACCGGCAGAAGAGATAACCATATCAGTAAAGTCCGGTATGGGTTCGGAAGATGTAGCGGTACTTCTTCAGGAAAAGGGCATAGTTGCAGATGCTGTAGAGTTTGACAGCTTCTTATGTGCAAACGGATATGATGCTCAGGTTAGAGTAGGAGATTTTACATTTAAGAAGGGTATGTCACAGGAAGAAGTTGCAAAGGTTCTGATAACCCAGGGTGAGTAAATCGTAAGATTTCATCGCTAAGTGATCGTATTATGGAATAATCCCGTATGTAAGAAAAATTGCTTGCATACGGGTTTTCTTTATGTTATTATCGTGCTTGATGCGGTAGCGGCCGTGTTATTCGGCATGCAATGATCCGTAATTATAAAAATCATGCGATACATACGCAGGTGCTGCGGTTAACGCCCCGCAGTCTCGCGACCGGCTGAAGTGTATGAACACAAGGGTTCACGGGCATTTTACGAAATCATATATATGCTTTACGATTCCCTTTCAGTCAAATAATATGTATCGACAGAAGACATTTAAAAAACCAGGAGGTACAAAAAATGAGCGTTATTTCAATGAAGCAGTTACTTGAGGCAGGTGTTCACTTCGGTCACCAGACAAGAAGATGGAACCCTAAGATGGATGAGTACATCTACACAGAGAGAAATGGTATCCATATCATTGACCTTCAGAAGACTGTAGGTAAGATGGATGAGGCTTACAAGGCTGTATTCGATTGTGTTGCAAACGGTGGTACAATTCTTTTCGTTGGTACAAAGAAGCAGGCTCAGGATTCTGTTCAGACAGAGGCTGATCGTTGCGGTATGTACTATGTAAACAACAGATGGCTTGGTGGTATGCTTACAAACTTCAAGACAATCCAGTCAAGAATTGAGACACTTAAGAAGTATGAGAAGATGGAAGAGGATGGTACATTTGATCTCCTTCCTAAGAAGGAAGTTGTAATGATCAAGAAGGAGATGGAGAAGCTTCAGAAGAACCTTGGCGGTATTAAGGAGATGAAGAGAATCCCTGACATGATCTTCGTAGTAGATCCTCACAAGGAAAGAATATGTGTTCAGGAAGCTGAGGCTCTTGGAATTCCTCTTATGGGAATCGCTGATACAAACTGTGATCCGGAAGAACTTGATTATGTTATCCCGGGTAACGATGACGCTATCCGTGCAGTAAAACTTATCGTTTCTAAGCTTGCAGATGCTGTTATCGAGGCTAACCAGGGTGCAGATGCTGTAGAGGCAGATGCAGAGGATGTTGCAGAGGAAGCTGCAGAGACAGCTGATGCTGAGTAATTCGAAAACAGTTTATTAGTGAGATTATAAAGGAGGATATTTAAGATGGCTATTTCAGCAGCAGACGTAAAGACACTTAGAGAGATGACAGGTGCCGGAATGATGGACTGTAAGAAGGCTCTTACAGAGACAGACGGAGATTTCGACGCAGCTGTAGAGTTCCTTAGAAAGAAGGGACTTGCAACAGCAGTAAAGAAGGCTGGCAGAATCGCAGCTGAGGGTGTTGTTGCTACAGTTATCTCAGATGATGACAAGACAGCTACTATTATAGAAGTAAACTCAGAGACAGACTTCGTAGCAAAGAATGAGACATTTACAGACTATGTAAAGGCTCTTGCTACACAGATCAATAACAACAACTACGCTAACATGGATGAGTTCAATGCAGCTAAGTCAGATGTTAATCCTGATGCTACAGTTGCAGATCAGCATGCAGCAATGATCGCTAAGATCGGTGAGAACCTTACAATCAGAAGATTTGAGAAGGTTACAGGTGATGTAGTTGTTTCTTACATCCATATGGGTGGTAAGATCGGTGTTCTTGTTAAGGCTAATTGTGATGCTCCTAACGACAACATCAAGGAAGCTATGAAGAACGTAGCTATGCAGATCGCAGCTATGAATCCACAGTTCGTAAAGGACGAGGATATGACAGCTGAGTTCATGGCTAAGGAGAAGGATACAATCGTTGACAGCTCACTTAACGATACAGCTTCACTTCCAAAGCCAATCCTTAATGAGCTTCTTAACAAGGCTGTATCAGAGAAGCTTTGGAATGAGGAAGATATCAAGGCTTACGAAGCTGAGAAGAACAACAAGTTCCTCTTCAACTTCCTTTCAGATGAAGCTAAGGCTGTTCTTGCAGGACTTGCTATGGAGAATAAGGCAGCTTACGTTGACAACAAGATCTTTGCAGGTCTTGTAGATGGACGTTTAAAGAAGCACTTCAAGGAAATCTGCCTCATGGATCAGACATATGTTAAGGCTGAGGATAAGGAATCAGTTAAGCAGTATGTTGAGTCAGTTGCTAAGGAGAACGGATGCAAGTTCGAGATCGAGAGCTTTGTTCGTTTCGAGACAGGTGAAGGTCTTGAGAAGAAGAATGAAGACTTTGCAGCAGAAGTTGCAAAGCAGATGGGACAGTAAGATTTTTATAGAATCTTAATCCGATACAGAGTTTTGAGGAGGTCGCTACACTAAGCAATTAGTGTAGCGGCTCTTTTGGTTTTAATGAAAAAACCGCTTGGATTTGCTATATTATATATAAGCAGAAATATTGGTATATGATGGTAATCGAACAGAAAGTATTATCGGGCCGGATATATGGAGACAGATGCCATAGCCGGATGCAGCTTGAATGTTTTGTTAAGCGGAAATTATGAAAATGAGAAAAACAGGATACAAAAAATCAAATAACAGACCTGAAAAAAAGGGAACAGCCTTGATAGTATTCATGGTCATATTTGCTCTTATAATCGTTTTTATCGGTTTTATCGAGTTAATGTATTATAAGGAACTTAAAAATGATTATTCGGCAAGCACTACAGGTATAGTGGATTATGAGGGTACGGGTGAAACGTATAAAGAGGATACGGTCGAGGGAAAGTATCTAAGCACCGGTAAGAGCAGAAAACACTATAATAAGATCGTAGTTAAAACAGACGGTCGGTTCAATATAGAAACTCTGTATACCGGACAGGGTTATGGAGATGAAGGCGATGAACTTGTCATTTATTATAATCCTGAAGACCCGGATGAATATTATATCGATGATTATCCGGGTGAAATTCTGGGAACTGCTGTATTAATGTTTTCATTGGGTGGGATCCTCATCGCGTTAGCAGTATTTCTGGGAATATTTGTCGCTAAGAAGAGAGATACCGGAGCAGATGAAGATAGAAAAAAAGCTGACAAAAAAGCAAAGGCTGATGAAAGAGCAAGGGTTAGAGAAGAAAAGAATGCAGCGCTGAATGAAGCGGCTTATGCTAAGGGTTATACAAATGAGCGTATCCGTAAACTTAGGATAGAAAGTATAGCAGCTTTAAAAATAACCGGCGTTATCTTTCTCATTTCCTTTTCTCTTATAATGATAAGTTTTATAAGAACTATTATAGATATGCACAAGGAATATCCTGTTCCTTTTAATGATTTCCCTAAAACTCTTGATAATAAGTTGTACTGTGTGGAAGTTACGGATTCTGCTCAGGAAGCCTTCAAACATTATTATGATCTAAAGATAGGCGACGATCATATACTCGCTGTTCATATTGAAAACAGAAGAGCCATAGCCGGGGCGGATGAGCCGGTAAAGATTAGAGGAAAGTTAAGAAGGATACGTATTTCCGATGAACGGCTGAGAAGGAAGATTAAAGAGTATTATGAAGGTATAGGATATCTGGATACTTTGAAAGATGAAGAATATGCATATTATTATCTGGATTGTACAAAACTCAGTTTATGGAATGAGATGATAGATAATCATATGATCGGATTTTTATTCGGAACCGTAATATTTATAGTTGGATTATGTTGTATTTGTAACGAAGGAATACACAGAACGATAAGAAGTATAAGATACGCGTGCAGTGACCGGAGATATACAGTAAATGAGATAAATGATCTTGCCAATCATCCGTTTACGGAATGGATTGATAAGCTCGAGGTTTATGTTACACCGAGCGCTTTGATCGGATTAAAGAAGGGTCTGGTAGTGATCAATTACAGTGATATAGCCGGTATAAAAATACATGAGAGATATCATAGTAGAAATCCAAGAATAGGCAAACGGCAAAGCTGGAAAACCTATCTTATTATTATAAATACAACAAAGCATAAGAATTTGGTTCTGTCAGAAACTATGAATAAGGATGACCATAAATTGCTGACACCGATCCTGAATCAGTGGTGCAGTAATATTCATGTATAGAATTGTTGTCAGCGGCCGCCTCTTTAACACTTTCCGAGAGGATTCTCTTTTTTAATATAGTGAATATACATGAAGAAAAGCATGGTTGTCATGAGAACCCAGCTGATAGGCTCGGTGAGCGCGACTCCGAAATATCCGATGGCCGGTACGAGAATTGCAGCCGAGAGAACCTTTATCGTAAGTTCCATGACAGAAGAATAGAGAGGTATGATCTTATGCCCCAGACCCTGAAGTGTACATCTGAGTACGAAGAGAGGCCCCAGCGCCACGAAGAAGTATACTCCTGTTCTGCAGTACATAACTCCGTTGTCGATTATATTCATGTTATCGGTACTTGCAATCCATGATACTACAGGCCTTGAGATGAGAAGGCATATGAGTACAAGGGTTACGGATATAATGGTTACGGTTAAAGTGGCTGCCTTTACACCCTGCTTTACTCTGTCTATCCTTCCTGCTCCGACATTTTGACTTACATAGGTTGTCATGGAGAAGCCGAAGGTAAATATCATTATCATCAGAAGATCGAGAACCCTTCTTCCGGCTACGTGAGCTGCCATGATCTCGGGACCGAGGTCGTTGATCGCGCCCTGCAGGATTATGGTTCCGATATTAACGATGCATCCCATGAGTCCCATTGAAAGTCCGGTGGTGAAAAGCTCGGCAAGATCTCTTGCCGCATCCCGCCAGTCATTACTCTTTGGGATTATATGTTTATATCTTTTAAATACATATATGAGACATGCGGCCGAACATATGACCTGTGACAAAACCGTGGCATATGCGGCACCGTTTATTCCCAGGTTAAGAAGCCTTACAAATATATAGTCCATTCCGAGATTTAAGATCACAGACAGTATAAGAAAGAAGAGCGGAGTCTTACTGTCACCGAGAGAACGGAGAATATTTGCGGTGAGATTATATGTTGCCGAAAAGAAGATTCCGAAAATTATTATCCTCACATAACTCAGTGCAAGAGGGAGGATTTTTTCGGGAGTGTTTAGTTTTATTAAAATCGGCTTTATGAATATAATTCCCAGAAATGTGAGAATTATAATGAGAAGCAGTGTAAGAATGACACTTCCGGCAACCGAACGCCTGAGACGCTTCATATCATTTGCACCGAAACTGTTTGCTACAAGAATTCCGAACCCCTGTGTGAATCCATTGATAAGACCGTTTAATGTATTGGATACAACCGCTGTCATTCCAACGGCAGCAAATGCCAGTTCATCGATATATTCACTTACAATCTTTGCGTCGCCGATATTATACAACTGCTGTAATATATTTCCGCATATAAGAGGGATGGTAAAAAGAATTATCAGTTTAGCAGGACTTCCCTCGGTCATATTTTTCATAGCAATACCCACCTTAATTATATATGAAAGAGTATTATATCAGACGGGAGATTTAATTCAACATAAATTTTCCATGGAGTCTTACCAGAAGATTAAAATGTGATATAATAGGTATCGATTTTCGAAGAAAATCGATGCTCCTGAGCGGAGCAAAGGATATCTGCTCAAATGATTCGTAAATACACAAATGATAACAGACCGGAGATTTATTATGAAGAAAAAGATAGACAGAACTTTACTGCAAAAAATAACAGAGGATGCGGGAGTAGATGCGATTCTTATAACCGATCCTTACAGCCTTAGATATTATACGGGTTTTAAGGGTGGTGAAGGAATTGCGGTTGTTACGAGAGAAAGATATGTTCTCATAACGGATTCAAGATATACCGAAGCCGCATCTCTTGAAAGTGAATTTGAAGTTGAGGAGTTTTCAGCCGCAAGGACCAAGAAAGAGATTATAACAGATATTTTTAAGAAAGATAATATCGCATCGGTCGGCTTCGAAGATGATTCCATATCCTATAGCAACTATAAAGCTTTCGAGAATATTTTATCTTCGGAAGAATTGTCTCACCGTAATTTGCAGCTTAAAGCACTTGACGGAAAACTTCTCGAGCCGAGGCGTGTTAAAACCGAAGAAGAGATAGGATTTCTCAGACATGCTGAACATATCGGGGATATGGCATTTAATGATATTCTCGGGATACTGAAGCCGGGTATGACAGAGCTTGAAGTAGCCGCGGAACTTGAATACAGGATGAAGTGCCACGGAGCAGAAGGCTTCTCCTTTGATACAATAGCTGCATCAGGAGTTCATTCGTCCATGCCTCACGCAATCCCAACCGATAAAAAGCTGGAAGACGGGGATTTTCTTACTCTCGACTTCGGATGTTTATACGGAGGATACTGCTCGGATATGACAAGAACTGTTAGTATAGGAAAGGCCGATGATGAGAAGAAAGCTGTATATAACAAAGTTCTTGAAGCACAGCTTGCGGTTCTGGATGCGGTAAAGCCCGGGCTTGTCTGTAAAGATGTGGATGCAATAGCCCGTAACATTATAAGAGATGCCGGATATGGAAGTTATTTCGGTCACGGACTCGGACACAGCGTTGGCCTGTTCATACACGAGAGCCCCGCATTTAATACAAGGGATGAAACAGTGCTTCAGGCAGGAATGGTTATAACGGATGAACCGGGTATTTATCTGCCGGGAAGATTCGGAGTCAGAATTGAAGATATGATCCTGATTACTGAAGACGGATGTGAAAATCTGGCACACTCACCTAAGGAGTTAATTGAGTTATAGTGGATTAAATCTTCACATAGTGTTAGAATAGGTATCGCGGCGTTACAGATAAAATGTGCCGGGATTTATATATCGCGGATCAACGATATAAATAAATATAAAGGGATAAATCAAAATGGGAGAATCATATAATATAGACCGTACGCGTCTTAAGGAGCTAATTAAAGAATATGGTGGTGTCGACAGCTACAACACGACACAGGCGGCTACACTGTTTGAACTGCTTTATAAAATGGTAAGCCAGCAGGGGCTTACACCGGAGAAAAGAGATGAATTCTTTGAAGGCGTTCAGCGTATATTTAATCTTGAGATAGTCAATCGGGAAAGATATATGCATGGAAAGTATGTTTTTGTTCCGAATCATGTGAGCGAATTTGATGGAATGCTGTTCGGTACCATAGTTCCCAATATGCTTGTTGTCGCAAAGACTGATTGGATATCCAATCCGCACCTGAATGATTTTGTGGAAAAACTATTTTCGGTAGTCGGACTTATCAGGAAGGACAGCGCAAGCGGAATCAACGTATTGAAGAAATGTGCCGCTCATATTGAAGAAAAGGAAGACAGTGCAGTTACGATTTTCGTTCAGCAGACCATAGCGGATATTGATAATACAAAACCCGAAGACGTAGCCTCTGGAGCGTGTTTCATTGCCAAGAAAACCGGAGCTCAGATTGTGCCGGTATACACAGAACAGATTTCAGCCGAATATCCTACGAGAATAGTTTTCGGCGATCCGATTGCCTGGGAGAATAAAAAAGAATTCGGTGAGATATGGCTTAAAAAAGAGTATGAACTTCGCAATTCCATAACATCACCGGCAGCACGAGCACCTAAGCTTTGTGAGAAACACAGAAAACCGATAAGCGAGAGAGATTTTTAAAATCAATAATTTTAACACTGAATATACTTATTTAGCATGGGTTATAAAAGGAGTTACCTCATATTTGGTGAGGCAACTCCTTTTTATAGTGCTGTTCACAAGGGATTTGAGTCGTTTACTCAATCGAGATTGTGAGTGTGATGGGGTGGTAATAGAATATATCAGAGGTATTTGTTATGATGGGAATTATAATACCTACGATTACGCTGGCATCTTTATATATAATTCCTATGATTTAAAAAAAACTTGCAATTTCGTGAATATGTGTTAACATATCTATAGCTAAATACTGATTACTCGAGTGGGCGCGGATTAGATTCCGTTCCCACTCTTCTTTTACGCAAAATGCATATGATCATAGAAAGGATATTATGAAGAAGGCTGATATTGAAAAAAGAACCGAAGAACTGGTTATGCCCATCATAGAACGTTATGGCTATGAGTTATGGGATGTTGAGTATGTTAAGGAAGGAAGTGATTACTACCTTCGTATATATGCCGATAAAGAGGGCGGCTTCACCGTTGATGACTGTGAGGCAGTCAGCAGAGCCATCGATCCGCTTTTGGATGAAGAGGATTTTATCAGCGATGCATATATCCTGGAAGTAAGCTCACCGGGGCTTACAAGAAAACTTGTGAAGGACAGAGATTTCGATCGAAGCATCGGACGCCTCATAAGAGTCAATCTTTACAAGGCGGTAGACGGTGAGAAGTCTTATGTGGGAAATCTCACAGAGTATGATAATGAAAATCTGACGGTTGAAATAACCGCTGATAATAAAGTAACGATACCAAGAAACAATATATCAATGGTCAGACTTGAGTTTGAACCGGAATAGAAGGAGGATGAAATGTCAGAGATAATTGAAGCTTTAAATTTACTTGCTAAGGAGAAAAACCTTGACAAGGAAGAAATCATGCAGGGTATAGAGAAGGCTATTGCCTCAGCCTGCGAAAAGGATTACGGAAAGAATACTCAGTATTCCGTAAACATGGATCGTGAGACAGGAGAGATAAAGGTTTATACACATAAGACCGTTGTTGAACAGATCATGGATCCGCGTACTGATATTACACTCGAAGAAGCTCAGCAGATTAATCCTTACTTTGATATAGACGATGAAGTTCCGGTTGAGATAACAACTATGGACTTTGGACGTATTGCCACTCAGAAGGCTAAGGGTATCATCCTTCAGCAGATTAAAGAGGGCGAGAGAAGATCCGTATTTAACAAATATAAGAGCATGGAAAAGCATATCGTTACAGGTGTGGTTCAGAGATATGTCGGAAAAAATATCAGTGTTGCTCTTGATGACAGAACAGAGACACTTCTCAGCGAGAAGGAGATCATCCCAAGAGAAAGATATAAGATGGGAGACAGGATCAAGCTTTATATCCTTGAGGTCAGAGAGACCAACAAAGGCGGATTCCGTATCATTACATCAAGAACACATCCTGACTTTGTAAAGCTTCTTTTTGAGCGTGAGGTAACAGAAATCGCTGACGGAACGGTTGAAATCAAGTCAATCACACGTGAGGCTGGTTCAAGAACAAAGATTGCCGTATGGTCTAAGAATCCAAATGTTGATGCAGTAGGTTCATGTGTCGGCGTTAACGGTGAAAGAGTAAAGCACATCGTTGATGAACTTAACGGCGAAAAGATAGATATCATCAAGTGGGATGAGGATCCGGCTGTATTTATTGAAAATGCTATCCGTCCTTCAGAAGTTATCTCTGTTGATGTTTATCCGGAAGAGAAGGAAGCATTTGTGGTTGTTCCGGACGATAAGCTTTCTCTTGCTATCGGACTTAAGGGACAGAATGCAAGACTCGCTGCATTTCTTACAGGATATAAGATCGACATTAAGAGCGACAGACAGCTTGAAGAAGCAGGATATGATGATGAAGAAGATTACGATGATGATCAGATAGAAGATGTCGCTGATGATGTAGAAGATACAGCTGAAGCCTTAGAAGAGACAGAAGATACCTCCGATTCAGGAGATACAGCTGAATAGCATTAGGACAGGAGAAGACGTTTGAGCACAAAGAAAGCAAACAGAAATAAGGTTCCCCTGCGGGAATGTATAAGCTGCGGTGAGAAAAAGCCTAAGGCTGATATGATGCGGATAGTTATTACCCGCGGTGAAGAGGGCGAATCGGAAAGAAGTCTTGATGAGAGCGGACGAGCTAAGGGAAGAGGGGCTTATATATGCCGTGATCCCCAATGTGTATGTGAAGCGGTTCGGAAAGGACTTATAAGCGAAGATGAGAAAAGAGAATTATATGCTTCTATCAGGCAGCATGCTCTCAGTATGATCTCGCTTGCGGCAAAAGCCGGTAAAGTCTTTTCGGGCGAGCTGCAGTGTGAAGCGGCTATCAAGGATGGTAAAGCTGTACTTGTGATCTTATCGGAAGATGCTTCTCCGAATACCACTAAGAAATTCGGCAATAAATGCAGTTTCTACGAACTCCCTCTTATAACATATGGGGAGAAAGAAGAACTGGGAAGACTTATAGGACGTGAAGCCAGAAGCGTTATAGCCATTACAGATGAGGGCTTTGCTTCCGCAATAAGCAAGATCGTAACAATTGATAATTAATTCGGAGGTATGACATTGAGAATACATGAGTTTGCAAAATTATTAACCGAGGAAGTAGGCAGAGAGATAACAAGTAATGATATACTTGAGATCCTTTCCAAGAAGAGACCTGATCTTAAAGCTCAGAGCAGTATAGATGAGGACATGATGAACTTCCTTCGAATGAAGATAACCGGAAGACCTGCTGTTAAAGTTCCGGGAAAGGCAGAGGCTCCTGCAAAGGAAGAGAAGCCTGCAAAGACTGCAGAAAAAACTGAGAAGAAATCCGAGAAGAAGACAGCAGAAAAGACGGAAAAGGCTGAGAAGGCCGAGAAGTCTGAAAAGAAGGCCGTAAAGGCAGAAACAGCAGCTAAGGAAGAGAAGAAGTCTGCTAAGGCAGAAACTCCTGCAAAGGAAGCAAAGACTGCTAAGACAGCAGAGAAGGCTGAAAAGAAATCTGAGAAGAAGACAGATAAAGAAGAAAAGAAAGCAGAGGCTCCTGCTAAGGAAGAGAAGGTTGTAAAGGCTGAAGAAAAGCCTGAAGCACCTAAGAAAGAGGTAAAACCGGAAGCTCCTAAGGCAGTGGAGGTAAAGCCTGAAGTACCTAAGGCAGAAGCTGTAAAACAGGAGGCACCTAAGAAAGAGGCACCTAAGGCAGAGGCTCCGAAAGTGGACAGAAAGCCGGCAGAGAGAAACGAAAGACCTGAGAGAACAGACAGACCTCAGGGTGACAGAAACTTCCGTAAGCCTGAAGGCGGACGCCCACAGGGACAGGGAGGCCGTGACGGCGGAAGAGACGGACGCGACGGCAAGCCAAGATTTGGTGACAGAGACGGAAGATCTGGCGGAAGAGACGGACGTGATGGCAGAGATGGCCGTGATGGACAGAACAGAGGCTTTGGTGATAAGTCACGTGACGGAAGACCTAAGTTCGATCGTAACGGAAGAGACTTTGGTGATAAGGACTCTGATGAGAGAACAGGCAAGCGCGATATGAAGCGTCCGGGCGACAGAAAGAAGGAGCGCGATACAGAGGGCGCTGATTTCGATACAAGAAAAGATTCAAAGCGTGCAGACAGACGTTCGGAAGGAAAGCGTCTGGATGAGAGAAAGAACGAAGCTAAGTATTCTGAAGGCTCTGTAAAGAAGTCGGATCAGAAGAGAGAGCAGAAGAGACATGAAGAGCGTCCTGTTCAGAAGAAGAAGGAGAAGGAAGAAGAGACTATCAAGACAATTATCCTTCCTGAATCACTTACTCTGAGCGAACTGGCTGACAAGCTTAAGCAGCCTGTAAATGCTCTTATCAAGAAGCTTTTCCTTGAAGGAAAGATGTACACTGTTAATACAGAGCTTTCATTTGAGGAAGCAGGTGAGATAGCTCTTGAGTATAACTGCATAGCAGAAGAGGAAGAAAAGGTAGATATCGTTGAGGAAGCTCTTAAGGATATTGAGGATCCTGAAGATTCACTTCAGCCACGTCCGCCTGTAGTCTGTGTTATGGGTCACGTTGACCACGGTAAGACATCCCTCCTTGATGCTATCAGACATTCTTCTGTAACAGAAGGAGAGGCCGGCGGTATTACACAGCACATCGGTGCTTATACTGTAAGAGTCGGAGATAAGAAGATTACATTCCTTGATACACCGGGACATGAAGCATTTACGGCCATGAGACTTCGTGGTGCTAAGTCAACAGATGTTGCTATCCTTGTAGTAGCAGCCGATGACGGTGTTATGCCTCAGACAGTTGAAGCTATCAATCACGCTAAGGCAGCGGGAATTCAGATTATAGTTGCTGTTAATAAGATTGATAAGCCGAGCGCAAATATCGAGAGAGTTAAGCAGGAGCTTACAGAGCACGGTCTCATAGCTGAGGACTGGGGTGGAGATACTATCTTCTGTCCTGTATCGGCTCATACACATGAAGGTCTTGATAACCTTCTTGATATGATCCTTCTTACATCTGAGATGCTTGAGCTTAAGGCTAATCCTAACCGTAAGGCAAGAGGTGTTGTTATCGAGGCTCGTCTTGATAAGGGCCGTGGTCCGGTTGCTACACTGCTTGTTCAGAAAGGTACTCTTAAGGTCGGTGACTTCATCGCTATCGGTGAGGCTAACGGTCGTGTAAGAGCTATGAATAACGATAAGGGTAAGGCTGTTAAGGAAGCAACTCCGTCTATGCCTGTTGAGATAATCGGTCTTTCATCTGTACCTAACTCAGGTGATACATTTATCTCTACAGAAACAGAGAAGGAAGCTCGTCAGATCAGTGAAGCTTTCGTTACACGTGGTAAGGAAAACCTTATCGCAGAGTCAAGAAAGCAGATGTCACTTGATGATATCTTCAATAAGATGCAGGAGGGTACTCTTAAGGAACTTAACATCATTATCAAAGCCGATGTTCAGGGTTCTGTAGAAGCTCTTAAGCAGAGTCTCCTCAAGCTTTCCAATGAGGAAGTTATCATTAAATGTATCCATTCGGGTGTTGGTGCCATTAATGAGTCTGATGTCGTTCTTGCATCGGCATCAAGTGCTATCATTATCGGTTTCAATATCAGACCGGATGCACAGGCTAAGGCTCTGTCAGATCAGGAAAAAGTTGATATAAGACTTTATAATGTTATATATAATGCTATTGATGATATTGAGTCAGCTATGAAGGGTATGCTTGATCCTATTTATGAGGAGAAGGTTACAGGACATGCTGAGGTAAGAAGTACATTTAAGGCTTCGGGTGTTGGTACTATAGCAGGATGTTTCATCCTCGACGGTCTTGTTGAGAGAAACTGCTCAGTAAGAATAACCAGAAGCGACGATCTCATTTTCGAAGGAAAGCTTGCATCTCTTAAGAGATTCAAGGACGATGTTAAGGAAGTTAAGAACGGTTACGAATGCGGTATGGTATTCGAAAACTGGAGTGACCTTCGTGAAGGAGACCGCATCGAGGCCTATAAGATGGTTGAGGTTGAAAGGAAATAAATGAGAGGCAGATCAAACAGTGAGAGAAGCTCGAGAGTTAACAGTGACGTACGTAAGGTTATAGGTCACATAATCGAGTTTGAACTTAAGGATCCGGGAATCAGTGGCCTTACCTCTGTTGTAAAGACGGAGGTAACTAAGGATCTTAAGATATGTAAATGTTATATATCGGTTCTCGGTGATGATGAAGCGGGAAAGTCCACTATAGAGGGACTTCGCCGCGGCGCCGGATTTATAAGAAAGAGACTTGCGGAGTCGCTTAATCTCAGGAATACTCCGGAGATTCATTTCGTACTTGATAAGTCTATTGAATACGGTGTTAATATGTCGAAGAAGATTGATGAGGTCATGAAGCCTATTAAGGACAGGGAGGAAACCGGTTCTGAGGCTGAAGAGGATGAGTCGGCGGAGACGGACGAATGATTACAGATATTTCGAAAAAGGCCCGTAAACTTAAGCAGATGATTACTGCCGCAGGAAGCATAGCCATCATCGGACATGTGAGACCTGACGGTGACTGTATAGGTTCTACAACGGGACTGTATAATTACATAACGGAAAATTTCAAGAATAAGACGGTTGATATTTATGCTGAAAGTTTTGCATCGTCTTTTAGGTTCCTGAACGGGGCAAAGAAGATTAAGCATGAGTCTGACGGTACCAGTTACGACCTGGCGATTTCTGTGGATGTGTCCTCGCTTGACCGACTTGGCAAATTCGAGGATATATTCCAGAATGCCATATCCAATATATGTATTGATCATCATGTAAGCAATACGGGTTTCGGAGATCTGTGTATTATAGAAGGAGATGCATCATCTGCATGTGAAGTGCTGTGTGATCTTATGGATATGGACAAGGTCAGTGATAAGACTGCGTCCTGCCTGTATCTCGGCATGGTTCATGATACGGGTGTATTTAAGTACAGCAGCACAAGCAGAAAGACTATGGAATATGCCGGTATTATGATCGAAAAGGGCGCGGATAGTGCTTTCATCATTGATGAAACATTTTATAAGAAGACATATAAACAGAATCTTCTTATGGCGCGTACTATTCTCGAATCACAGCTTTATGAGGAAGGTAAGGTCATAAGCGGTATTATCACAAGAGAAATCTTTAAAGAGTTCAAATGTGACCGTTTGGATACTGAAGGTATAGTGGAGCAGCTGAGACTTACTGAAGGCGTTGAGGTTGCTATACTGGCTTATCATGTATCGAGAAAGACATATAAGTACAGTCTTCGTTCCAAGAATACGGTTGATGTAAATGTCATTGCCACATCATTCGGCGGTGGCGGACATATCCGTGCGGCCGGATTTGAGTCTTCGGAAGATGTTAAGTCGGTGATCGCAAAGGTTACGGCTATGGTTATGGAGCAGATGTAGGTGAACTATGTATAACGGCGTAGTAAATGTCTATAAAGAACAGGATTATACATCATTTGATGTTGTAGCGAAGCTGAGAGGTGTGTTCGGACAAAAAAGAATAGGTCATACAGGAACTCTGGATCCGATGGCTGAAGGGGTGCTTCCCATAGTTCTCGGATGTGCCACAAAGCTTTCTGAGCTTATAACCTCCGAAGATAAAGAATATGACGGAGTGCTTCGCCTGGGACTCAAGACTGATACGGATGATATAACGGGTAAGACCATAGCGGAAGGTGAACCTTTTGCTTTTGAGCAGGACATCAGAGGTGTTTTCAGCGGATTTAAGGGAAAGCTGATGCAGATACCGCCCATATATTCTGCAATTAAAAAAGACGGAAAAAAGCTTTATGAATATGCAAGGGAAGGTAAAGATATAGAACTTGAACCGAGACCGGTGGAAATCTATGAGCTCGATATAACGAAGATCAGTATGCCGGATATACATTTCCATGTGAAATGCTCGAAAGGTACTTATGTCAGAAGCCTTTGCAGAGATATAGGTGACGAGCTGGGATGTTACGGAACACTTGCGGCTCTAAAAAGAACCGAAACCTGCGGATTTAAGATAGAAGATGCATTAAAGATATCCGATCTTGAAAAGCTTAAAGCTGAAGGACGTCTTGATACGGCAGTGCTGCCGGTGGACAGCCTTCTGTCGGATACACCGAAGGCTGTCATCAAAGAGGATGCTGTAAAGATGCTTGTTAACGGTAATAAGCTCTCCTCAGATATGTTCAGTTCGGAGGCGTCATCCGAGAGTATCCGCAGTGCACCTTATATCAGAATATATAATGGTTCGGAGTTGTTTGCTCTATATAAATATAACAGCGAATCGGATTGTTATAAATGTTTTAAATATTTACAGTAGATTATTGCGAGGGAAGATTTGGGTACAGCGGTAACCATAGGAAAATTTGACGGATTTCATCTGGGACATAAATTGCTCCTTGAGAAGATAAGAGATTATTCACTGAAACATTCCGTGAAGTCGGTATGTTATAAGCTTGATTTCGGCGGAGCATCGGTTCTCGATTCGGCGGAGCAGGAAAAAGCCGTATCAGAATACGGTATAGATGATTTTTTAAGAATTCCTTTTACACCTGAATTTGCATCATCTTCACCGGAAGATTTTGTTAAGAATATTCTGGTCGGAGAATTGAATGCGGAGTATGTTGTTGTAGGAACGGATTTTTGTTTCGGGCGTAACAGAGAAGGAAATGCGGATATACTTCGTGACTTAGGCACTGTGTACGGCTTTAAGGTTGAAGCGGTAGATAAACTCTGCCTGGACGGAGAGGTGATAAGCTCCACAGGTATCAGAGCTTTACTTGAAAAAGGTGATATTGAAGAGGCTGTGAGACGTCTCGGCAGATCATACGGTTTTTCGGGCAAGGTCGGTTCCGGTAAGAAGCTCGGAAGGAACCTCGGCTTTCCGACGGTGAATATTATTCCGGAAGAGGGTAAGCTTCTTCCAAAATACGGTGTATATGCATCCGAAACTTATGTGGAAGGAAAAAGCTACGGCTCTATTACCAATATCGGAATCAGACCAAGCGTGGATGACGGTGATGCAGCGAACGTGGAAACGTTTATATATAACTTCAGCGATGATATATATGGTGAAGATATAAGAGTAGAACTCCTTAAGTTTATAAGACCTGAGAAGAAATTCGAGAGTCTGGACGCTTTAAAAGAACAGATAAGTGCCGATATAGATGCGGCACGCAGTTAAGACATGACGCGGGGCGTATCCCGCTTCATATAATATCAGTACCAGTAGCTCAGTGGATAGAGCAATGGCCTCCGGAGCCGTGTGCGCAGGTTCGATTCCTGTCTGGTACATACCCACCTACTTGATTTACAAACAGGGAGGACAGAATATGAGTGATACTAGGAAGAAGAAAAAAAGCTACGTTGGCCTTATAGTATTTATATGGGTTTTCTTTATAGCAGCCATAGCAGCTTTCTGTACGCTTCTGTATATTAACAGAGAGACGCTTGCCGAGGATCTTGGATTTACCGAGAAAACTACTTATACGGTTAATTCCGACGAAAAGATCAACAGCTTGATTTCTGTTTATTTCAAGGCACTTGCCGAAGCAGATCAGGAGTCTCTTAAGAGCTGTGTTACGGTACCTCAGCAGTTTGACAACATGACAACCGTAGAGGGACGTTCCAAGGTTATTACGGATTACAGTGATATTAACTGCTATTATATGCCGGGTCCGGAGCAGGATTCATACATTGTATTTACGGTTATGAACATCACAATCAGCGGAGTTGCATCAAAGCCGCTTGATATATACAAGCCTATACATATAGTTAAGTCAGGGGACGGATATCTTATAGATAATTCGGCCCAGAGTCAGGAACTTCAGGACTATATAAATCAGCTTACACTTGAAAAGGACATTCAGGATCTTTACCGTATGGTAAAAACGGACCAGGACAGCAAAGCTGCCTCTGATCCGTCATTTGCAGAATTTATGAATAAACTGAATAATTAGTTTATTGTATATTATTTTTCTTCGGTTTCTTCCGATGTATCCTCGGCGGAGATTTCGCTGATATTGATGCCTCTGTGAGGTACCGGAGTCGAGAATACAATCTGTGTTTCGGTACGGCCGAAGGTCTGGAGCTGTCCGATGAAGGAATCGAGCTCGCTGGTGCTCGGGAAACATACCTTTATCAGCATGGAATAGTTGCCTGTTACGCAGTTACACTCAAGAACATTCGGGCAGGCTGATATGAACGGATAGAATTCTGGTTTCTGCTTAGGTTCCAGAGTAAGATTGATGAATGCGGTTATATGATATCCTAAAGTGATCGTATCAAGAGATGCATGATAACCGTTTATGATTCCCTGCTTTTCAAGCCTCTCGATTCTTGCCGATACAGCCGGTGATGACAGGAATACTTTTTCTGCGAGATACTTAAGCGGATATCTTGCATTTTCCTGAAGCAGACTTAATATTTTGATGTCTATTTTGTCCATGACTAGTCCTCACTTAAAAATCTAAATAAAAATATAGTTTAAACTTTATTTTTTGTGAATTACATTTTGCATTATATATCTATTTTTAGGATTAATCCAGTATTATTTTTATTCATATTAAAAATCTTTGTTCACTTCGGACTGTTCAGGTTATATAATAATCTGGATGGTCTTTACTTTTAAGGAAGAATGATTGACGGAAGGATAGATTACACATGGATGCTGTCAGAATTAATAAATATCTCAGCGAGTCGGGAGTTTTATCCCGTCGTAAAGCTGATAAAGCTATAGAAGAAGGCCGAGTTATGATAGACGGAGAGACTGCGGTGCTCGGAAGTACCGTTGAACCGGGAAGTGTTGTAACGCTCGACGGAAATGTCATCGGAGAGAGACAGGCCACGGTAATCTTTGCGTATAACAAACCGCTGGGACAGGTTTGCACTTCTTTCGAAGCGGATAAAAAGAGTATATTCCGTTTTGTCGATTTTCCGGTTAAGGTTAACTATGTCGGAAGGCTGGATAAGGATTCCCAGGGGCTCCTTCTTCTTACGAATGACGGAGAGCTCAGCAATGCCATCCAGAAGGCCCGTAATCATCATGAGAAGGAATATGTGGTACGAGTTGATAAACCGATTACAGAGGACTTTCTGAAGGGTATGAGGGAGGGCGTGCCGATCCTTGATACGGTGACGAGACCATGCATCGTGAGAAGACACGGGCAGAATTCGTTTAATATAATAATCACTCAGGGACTGAATCGCCAGATCAGACGAATGTGCGAGTATTTCGGATACAGAGTTGTGTTCCTGAAGAGAATAAGAGTTATGAATATAGGACTCGGAGAACTTGCTCCCGGTGAGTACAGAGAACTTACACCGGAAGAAGAGAGGATTCTAAGACGAGACTGTTATAACGATTAACGTCAATTAGTTTTATAAGATAAAATGTATTTTAGGAATAATGGGGGAAGTGTAAATGGCTGACAGAATGCGTGAACTTGTTGATATTCTGAATAAGGCTTCAAAGGCTTACTATGCGGAAGATCAAGAGATAATGAGTAACTTCGAATATGACAAGCTGTATGATGAACTGGTGGCTCTCGAACAGAAGACGGGTATCACACTCTCGGATTCACCTACTGTGCATGTAGGTTATGAGGTTGTGAGCGAGCTTCCGAAGGAACGTCATCCGGCACCTATGCTGTCGCTTGATAAGACCAAGGATGTGGAAGCTCTTGCGGACTGGCTGAATGGCAAAGAGGGACTTCTGTCCTGGAAAATGGACGGCCTTACGGTAGTTCTTACTTATGATAATGGTGAGCTTGTAAAGGCGGTCACAAGAGGTAATGGTGAGATAGGCGAGGTTATAACCGCAAATGCCAGGACCTTTAAAAATATACCGCTCAGAATATCCTATAAGGGACGTCTCAGCGTAAGAGGGGAGGCTGTTATAAGCTATTCGGATTTTGAAGAGATTAACAGCAAGATTCCCGATACGGACGCAAAGTATAAGAATCCGCGTAACCTCTGCAGCGGTTCGGTAAGACAGCTGAATTCGGAGATCACGGCAAAGAGAAATGTAAGATTCTTTGCTTTCTCCATGGTCGATCCGGAAGATAAGGAGCTTTTTGACAGCTTTGATAATTCCTTTAAAAAGAGATTCGAATATCTCGAGAGTCTGGGATTCCAGGTCGTGGAATATAAGGAAGTAACAAGCGAGACTATAGCCGATGCGGTTAAGAGTTTTGCCGAGAAGATATCTCAGAATGATTTTCCGTCCGATGGGCTTGTGCTTGATCTTGAAGACGTTGCTTACGGAAAGAGTCTCGGTATGACAGCCAAGTTCCCGAGAGATGCCATAGCATTTAAATGGAAGGATGAAGAAGCCGAGACCACCCTCACGGAGATTGAATGGAGTCCGTCGAGAACAGGTCTTATCAATCCGGTAGCTATCTTTGAACCGGTTGACCTTGAGGGGACGGAGGTACGTCGTGCCAGCCTTCATAATATAAGCTATGTTAAGGATATGAAGCTCGGAATAGGCGACAGGATAAAGGTTTATAAAGCCAATATGATCATTCCGCAGATTTCAGAGAATCTGACGAAGTCCGGAAATCTCGAAGTGCCTGATATGTGTCCGGCCTGCGGTGCGGCGACTGTCATAAAGAATGAGAATGGAACAGAGACTCTTAATTGTCCGAACCCTGAGTGTCCGGCAAAGAATATAAAACTCTTTTCTCTTTTTGTATCGAGAAATGCGATGAATATAGACGGTATATCGGAGGCTACTCTTGAGAGATTCATAGGAGAAGGATTTCTCCATAGATTATCGGATATATATAAGCTTTCGGACTATAGAGATAAAATAGTTGTTCTTGAAGGATTTGGGGAAAAGTCTTATAATAATATGCTGAGTTCCATTGAAAAATCACGTAAGTGTACGATGGAAGGATTTTTGTACGGACTGGGTATATCCGGTATCGGAGTTGCCAACGCAAAGCTTATCGTAAGATATTTTAAGAGTGATTTTGACCGTATCATAAATGCTACGGCAGAGGAACTATGTGAGATAGAGGGAGTCGGAGAGGTTATGGCCCGTGACTTTACGGACTATATGTCAAAGACCGACAAGAGAGAAGAGATAGACAGACTTCTGTCTGAGGTGGAATTTGTAATAGAAGAAAATACTGCCGAACAGGATCTTGAAGGTAAGACCTTCGTTATTACAGGTTCTCTTAACAGCTTCCCTAACAGGGATGCACTTAAGAAAGTTATTGAGGATAGAGGCGGTAAAGTGGCCGGATCTGTCAGCTCAAAGACCAGTTATCTTATCAATAACGATATTAATTCGAATTCTTCAAAAAACAAGAATGCCAAAAAACTGGGAGTTCCGATCATTACGGAAGAGGACTTCCTGAATCTGTAGAATACTTGAAAGAGGGGACACATAATGCCGATCAGAATAGATAATGATTTACCTGTAAAGAAAATACTGGAGGATGAGAATATATTTGTTATGGACGAAGCCCGTTCTAACAGCCAGGATATCCGTCCTATCGATATTCTGATACTTAACCTCATGCCGCTTAAGGAAGATACGGAACTGCAGCTTTTAAGAAGTCTTTCGAATACACCTCTTCAGGTCAACATAACATTTGTGAGAACTTTATCGCATGAGAGTAAGCATACATCAAGAGATCATCTTGAAAGATTTTACTCTGATTTCAGAGAAGTAAGAAAGCATAAGTGGGACGGGATGATCATAACCGGAGCGCCTGTGGAGAAAATGGAATTTGAAGATGTTGAGTATTGGGATGAGCTTACTAAGATCATGGACTGGGCTTCGAAGAATGTTACTTCCACACTTCATGTATGCTGGGGAGCACAGGCCGGTCTTTACTATCATTACGGTATAAAGAAATATGAGCTTCCCAAGAAGCTTTCGGGAATATATAAGCATAGGACAATACATAGAAGCAGAGAGCTTGTGAGAGGCTTTGATGATACATTCCTTGCACCGCATTCGAGATATACCGGAGTTGATGCAGCGGCTATCGAAGCCTGTCCGAATCTTACGGTACTGGCCGATTCCGAAGAGTGCGGCCCATATATCATCGTAGGAGATGAAGGAAAGAATATATTTATCACCGGACATCCGGAATATGACACATTGACACTGGATCAGGAATATCATAGAGACTTGGGTAAGGGTATAAATCCTGATATCCCGGTTAACTATTATCCGGATGACAATCCTGATAATGAGCCGGTTAAATCATGGCGCTGCCATGCAAATACGCTTTATACAAACTGGCTGAATTATTACGTATATCAGAGCACACCATACGACTGGACCGCGAGGAGTACGGATAATAGCTGAGACCTTTTCTGCATAAATATAGTAATGTATAAGAAGAGCATTTTCTGAACAGGATTTAACCTGTTTGGAAAATGCTTTTTTAATATTTCAATATAGAAAAAATTTTAAATTGGTTTGTGTTCGTTAACCTGTTATAATTATTGTGTAGATAATATGTTAAAATGATTCAAAAAGTCTGACATATTACACACTAAGGGCGTTGGCATGTTTTCATAATAGAAACGGAGGTACAAAACGGATGAATATAGGAATAAATGATCTGACAATGAATCCATCGGGCTTTGTAGTTCTTGCAGACTATGTGCCTCATATAATACAAGAGATTAGGTATCATTCTTCATATAATTTTATAGGGGAGAGAATAGATGGTTATGAAGAACCTGTAGCTATTATATGTAAAGAGGCAGCAAGGAGACTGAAGACAGTAGCAAATGAGATGATGGTACAGGGTTACAGACTCAAGGTATTTGATGCTTATCGTCCGGCATGTGCTGTAAAGCATTTCGTATTGTGGGGGATAGAAGATCAGGATATCCGTATGAAACCTTACTTTTATCCTGAACTGGAAAAACAGGAACTTTTTGCAAAGGGGTACATAGCTAAATTATCAAGTCATAGTAGAGGAAGTGCGATAGATCTGACGCTTTTTGATATGAAGACCGGAAAAGAACTTGATATGGGAGGACCATTTGATTTTTTCAGTGAAGTATCACACCCGGATTATAAGGGAATTACCGATGAACAGTATGAGAATCGCATGATACTACAAAATGTTATGGTTCGTAATGGCTTTAAACCCATTGATTGTGAGTGGTGGCATTTCTCACTTGCGGATGAACCATATCCGGATACTTACTTTGAGTTTCCGGTATCATCTGAGTATTTGAAAAAGTAGAGATTTTGGGGAATTTTACATGATGTTAACAAACGTTAAAAATCGGTTGATAAACGCTATTATTTGTTATATTATATAATATATCTAAGAAAATACTATTATGAATTGTAAATTTTGCATATAAAAAACGAAAAAGTAAAAAGGAAAAGGAGAAAGGAGAAAAACATGAAGAAAATGAATGTCCTCAACTATGCCATGCCACAAGCAGAAAAAAAGAGTGACAAGAAAAGCGAAGGAATCTTTGGAAAAGAAATAGAAAAGTTCAAAGAAGATCCAAAAGCTTTTTTTGACAATGTTAAGAACATGGACTTCAAAGTAATCTTTTCAGAAGACAACGTTAAGAAATTCGTAAACGACGCAGTAAAAGCTGCACACGAAGCTCTTGATAAGTTCCAGGAAAAGCTCGAAGAAAAAGAAACTCCAGAGCCAAAGGCTGCAAAGGCAGAGCCAAAGGCTAAACCGGCTGCAAAGGCAGCACCAAAGGCTAAACCGGCCGCAAAGGATGAGAAGGCAGAATAATTATATAACTAAATACTCTGGGTGGTAGTGAGAACTACCGCCTTGAGTTATATATGGGGAAATGATGACTATATTAAAACAAAAGAGCTGGAAATATATATACGACGCGAATTCAAATTCTGAAGATGAGCTGAATGCTATAGCTCTCATTGATTTGAACAAGAAATATACCTACAGGGATATGTTCAATGAATGGGAGAAATATGCTTCAGTTTTTTCGGCTTTAGGAATAGACGAAGAGCACAAATCAAGAATTGCTATATTTGATTCCAATTCACTTGAGAGTTCATTTGCAATCTATGGTGCAAACATGACCGGTGCATCCATTGCCGGTTTTTCACCATCTTGTCTTGCAAACAATTATCCTCTTGATAAAACAATAAAAGCAGAGGGGATTACAGATATTCTTCTTAATGACCTTGTTGTTAATAAGAGCCTTCTTGAAAGACTTCGCAAAAACAAAAGGAAATATGGCATTAAGAACATTATCGTAGTCAAAGTTTCTCTTGAACACGAAAAAATGGACAAAGAGCTCATAGAAATGAGCGAGCAAAACTACGCAAGTTTGTTAGAAGTAAAAGGCATTGGCTTTATGGATAAGCTGATCAAAAAATATAAAAATACTTCTATCAACTACGCACAAACAACAAACGATGATGACGCCTTTATCTTCCATACATCCGGAACCACAAAAGGCATCAGCAAACCTGTTCCGTTATCGGACAATGCACTTAATAGTGCAGCTGAATCTATTATTCAGTCCGGTAGATTTGGAAACAGAGGAAACAAGCTGGTAGTTATGAGTATCATGGTTGCCACATCCGTATACGGTTTTGTGGATCAGATTCATACACCGCTGGCTGCAGGTTTTTCGGTCATCGTAGTTCCTTTCTCTAATGCTAATCTACTGTTCTCGGATGTAGTATCAATGTATGGAGCAAACATTCTATTCTCCACACCTTTCTATTTCGAAATGTGGAACAACGCTCCGGACAATATGGTACCTGATTTTACGACAGTAAAATGTGTTGTAATAGGTGGCGCATACATGTCGGCCGAAGCTAAGCAAAAATTCCTTGAATTAATCAGAAAGCATGGTGGAAACCCGTTACTGGTTAATGGCTATGGAATGTCCGAGGTTGGAGGCGCATGCATTGTACAAACAAACGAAGTAGATGATGATTCCATAGGATACCCACTTCCGGGAGTAAACATCAAAATCTACGATGAGTCAGAAGAAAAGTACTATAACCTTGAAGATAAACACACAGGTGTTTTACTTATAAATTCAGAGTTTATCAGTATGGGAAAAATAGACGATACAGAGTTTTTTCCGGTTGAAATGATAGATGGACTTCCTTACGTCAATACATACGACGTTGTAAAGATTGATGATAATGGAATGATGACTTGCCTTGGAAGGGCAAACAGATTCTTTGTTAATAACGATGGAATAAAGTTTGATGCAGGTCTTGTTGATGTTTCTATTTCAGCAGAAAAAGGTATAGAAGCCTGTGCTCTTGTTCCATGGTTTGATAAATTAGTCACAGCAGATACAGTCCCTGTTCTCTATGTAAAAACCACAAAGAGTGGGGAAGAAGCAATAGAAATTGTTAAGAAGGCACTTACAAATGTCTTTATCAAAAAGCGTGTTGCAAAGAAAACTAACCTTCCGGTTCAGTGCGTTATCGCAGACCTTATTCCAAGGAATGCAAATGGAAAAGTTGATATATACAGCATAACCAATGGTGGTGTTAATGGTGATAGATATATCATCAGACCAATATATGAAGAAGATGAGCTTGTTGATGTTCAACTTGAACTGGTTGAAAATGCAGCCCAAGGTATTCAAAATGGTGCCATTCCAAAAGAAATGGAAAAGCTTGGTGAAGAAGGTGCCGGTTATGAAATTGAAGACACGGTTCTTAATCATTCAATCACAAAGCTTACATCTGCCATGATGGGTTCTTTGGAAAACTGGAATAAGATTGTAGATATATTAGAGTTCTGCTCGCAGGCTCTGCTTACAAGTAAGAACACAAACATTGAAATGTTTAACAGAATACTTGGCATCTTCGGTCTGGAAGCAGTTCCGAAAATAGAAGAACAAAATTCTGATCTGACCCCTCAGCTTGAAAAACTAATTGAAATATTTAACTTGAAAGATATTCCATATCTTGATAAGGTTCTTGGTCCAATATCAAAACTCCAGAAAATACAACAGCAATCCGGGCGTTTATCCAGAATGTTTGGATTTAGAGTATTAAAGAGTATGTTCGAAGCAGGACTGGAAGTTTGCGAAGAAATGATATCAAAAATTGAAGATGAAGGGGAAGGGGAATAAAAAGTGGAAGACGAAAAGATATTAGAATTATTTGAAAAGCTTGAAGGAATGAGTTCCTTTTCAGTAGCTGTAGCAGCAGAATATTTTGCATCATTTTCCGTAAATCAGCTTGCTGACAAACCGGAGGTCCTTGAAAAAGTTGTTGATTTTACAAACATGGTTTCAACATCTTTGAAAAAGAAGATCAGTAAATTAAAGTAGTATATGAATAGGTTGGTGAAAATATGGGTAAAAAAGGTTTAAGTTCTGCAATGAATGCAGTTGTCAGGGTGGCACTTGAAGTTGTTCAGGGAATGCAGGCCCCAATCGGTAAAGTAAGTGAAAATAAGATATACGATAATATCGAAGAAATTTTAAATATTCCTTATGTAAATAGAATCGGTGTTCCTCTTGCTCTTGATATTTTTAAGCCAACAGGAAAGGAATACGAAGGAAAAGAGCTTCCTGTAATTGTAGAGATTCACGGTGGTGGTCTGGTTACAGGAGATAGAAAGAATGTAGTAGACTGCTCAAGAGAATTTGCTTCCAGAGGATATCTTGTTTTCGCTATTGAGTATAGACTTGCACCAAGAGCTACAGTATGTGATGAATTTGATGATATTTGTGCAGGACTTGACTTTGTCGGTCAAAAGCTTGTTGAGTACGATGTTGATTTTAGCAGAATGTTCTTAACAGCAGATAGTGCCGGTGCTTTCCTTGGTCTTTATGCAGCCGCAATGAAGAATTCTGAGAAGCTTCAGGAAGTGATCGGATACAAGAAGAGCAGAATGGTATTTAAGGCATTAGGATTTTCTTGTGGAATGTTCTATACACATGAAGATGATTTACTTGGAAACATTCTTTCCAATCAGCTTTATGGTAATAAGATGAATGATGAAGAGTTCCTTAAATTTATGAATCCTGAACATCCGGAAATCATTAACAATCTTCCGCCGGTATTCCTTGTTACAAGCCGCGGAGATTTCTTAAACAAATATACAATTAAGTTCTTCGAAGCACTAAAGGCAGCCGGAAAGAAAGCAAAGATGCTTTATTATGCGGAAGAGGACTTATTCCATACATTTAATTTTGCTTCTCCGAGACTCCCGCAAAGCCAAGACTCTATTGATAAGATGCTTGAATATTTTGAGGAGCAGGCTGATATCCAAAGAAAGGCTACCCACAAGGAGGCTATTTACACAGCCACAGACGAAGAACTTGAAGAGTTCTATGCAAACCAGGAAAAGAAAGAGCAACCGGAAAACCTAAACGCTTTCATTTCCTTATTTAAAGATCAGTCCTATAGAAACATTGAGATGTTTAAGACTATAAAGGATGTGCTTGTACTTTCCGCAAAGGAAAAGAAGGATAGAGGCGACGAGGAAGAAGCCGGTTCTGCAGGAATGAGCCAGGAAATTCAAGTTCAGCTAATGAAATTAATTGGTAACCTGTTTGATTCATATGAAATAGATCATTATTATGAGCAAGAATCTTAGACGGAGGTGTTTAGTGTTTTAAATGAGCACGATTCTGTATAGATTAGCGCTAAAAATGCAAAAAAAGTCGCAAGACAATGCTCTTGTGACTTTTTTCGATAATATAGATATTTTTAGCGACAAAAAGTATTATGGCTATCAAAAAAATATTCTTGTGACCGACATCTATAGACCTAAGGAATATGCAGGGAAGCTTCCTGTAATATGTGTCATACATGGTGGCGGACTATATATGGGTGATAGAAGGCTTGATTCTTATCTATGTCAGGTGTTGGCTGCAAAAGGGTATTTAGTGTACGCACTTGATTATAGATTAACCACCCAGGCTAGTGCCCGAGAAGAAATGTCTGATATTTGTGCCGGATTTAGGTATATGGAAAAGACACTTGATCGATATGATGGCGATGCTGACAGGGTTTATCTTATAGGCGATAGCGCGGGTGCGTATTTGGGACTTTTCACAGTGGCCATGCATAACTGTGATGAATTCAGGGCCAGACTTGGCTGTAGAACTTCAAATCTAAAGATTAAGAAGATGGCCTTGTTTAGCGGAATGTTTTATACATACGGATTTCATATTGTAGGCTTTATTTATCCCAAACAGATTTATCCGGGATACCATAGAAATAAAGAATTTAAGAAATTGATGAATCCGGAAGAGGATCATGTAATAAAAAATATTCCACCGGTTCTTTTAACAAGTAGTAAAGGCGATTTTATAAGAAGACAAACCTTGCGGTTTGCTAAAGCACTTAGCAAAAATAATATAGATCATAAATTATTTTTCTTTGATAACAAAGAGCTTCCGCATGCTTTTCCGGCGGAGGATCCAAGATATGAAGAAAGTAAAAAAGTTATAAATTATATTGCGTATAAGTTTTTTAAATAGAGAAGTATATGAAAGAATTCAGCTTAAACAGAAAGAAAAATTTTATAGAATATGACAGAACAATAACCTGGGTAAATCGTTTTATTAAAAACGCAAATTCTCAGCCGGATCATAAAGCAGTTATTGATTCTTGTGGCAGCTACACATATTCAGAATTAGACAGGATTTCAAATAAAATCGCCTGCTATCTCTTAAAACATGGCATAAAGCCGGATGATTATGTGGCAGTAAAGATGAGAAGAATTAAGGAATTTGCTGCAGTTATACTTGGTATTCATAAAGCCGGTGCTGCGTATGTTCCTATAGATCCGGACTATCCAAAGAATCGTATTGATTACATGATCTCTCATTCCGATTCCAAGATGGTAATAGATGAGGATATGATAGAAAAGATTCTTTCCTCCAGGATTAAGGTTAGCCCGGTTAACAATTCCAGAGTGGATGGACAGGCTAGTTTAATATATACCTCAGGCTCTACCGGAACACCTAAAGGAGTAATGCTCAGACACTCGGCTCTTAATGCCAGCATTGCATGGAATATTTATTTATTTGAGCTCGATTCAAGTAAAAAGAATATTCATTTCCCGAGTTTTTCATTTGCCCTGTCATCTCACGACTTCTTTGGACCTCTTGTAGCAGGTGGAGAAGTCCATATTTTAAATGACGAAATAAGAAAAGACATTATGGGAATATACAACTATATTAACTCTAACAGAATTACCGGTATGTCTATCAGTACTTCTATCGGTATGGCTTTGCTTAATAAGCTTGAGGTTAATATGGACTATATTATGCTTGCAGGAGAAAGATTACTTCCTATTAAGCGTTCGACTAAGACAAAAATATTTAATGGATATGGAAGCACAGAGTTCGGAGCGTGCAATTTATATCATGTAGTTGATGATAAAGATGCAGAAGAAAAGAGTGTTCCGATCGGCAAGTCTATGCCGGGCATTGAAGCCTTTGTTTGTGACGAAAATTTTAATCTTGTTCCTCAAGGAGAAATAGGTCAACTTTGTCTTTGCGGAGAGCAGATGAGCGATGGTTATCTTAATTATGATGAGAGTACCGGTGATTCCTTTATTGATTGTCCATTTATACCCGGCAAGAAAATGTATTGTACAGGAGATTTAGTGCGCTGTAATGAAGACGGCACTATGAAGTATATTGGCAGAAACGACTCTCAGGTTAAACTGAGAGGTTTTAGAATAGAACTTGGCGAAGTAGAAGCCACAGCAGCTTCTTTTGAAGGTATTATCCGCACATGCGCCAAAATAGTAAACTCAAAACTCGTTCTATATTATTCTGCTGATAGACAAATAGATAAAGAAGAGTTTAGAAAGCACATTTCTCAAATGCTTGCTGATTATATGGTGCCTGCTGTATTTATGCAGCTTGATACCATGCCACTTACACCAAATGGAAAGATTCAAAGAAATGTTCTTCCTGTGCCCAAAACTATATCAGAAAATATTGAAGAGCCAAAGAACGACGATGAAGCATATATGCTTGAAGTGGCAAAGAAATATGTACCGGATGCCGAATTTGGTGTTACGGACGATTTAATGCTTATGGGAATGGATTCGTTAAAACTCATGACTTATGTTCAAGAGATTAATGAAAAACTCCCTAAAGTTACTTTAGCAGATATTATGCACCATAGATCCATCAGAGCCACGCTTAGTTGCAGGCGCAGAATGATCTGGTTCTATGATACATATGATGCTAAAAAACCAACAATGGTCTTTGTTCATGGTATTGTGCCGATAAGTGTAACAATGCCAAAGTTTAAAGTATGGAATAAGCATTTTAACATTTTAGTTTTCGAACCTGTAGAAGAGCATTACAACATTCTTTTTAAGTCCGGTGGTTTTGATGAGGTAGTTGGACTTTATATACTGCTTTTATCTATTTACATTCCTGATGACGCAAAGGTTGTAGCCTTTATGGGATATTGTTACGGTGGAACTATTGCCGCATATCTAGCAAAGAGATGGCAAAAAGATCATGGCACTATGCCGGGTGTTGTTTTAGGAGATTCTTACTTCGTGTTTGGAAAGAAGGGGACAGATACTGTTCTTGATGTTATGGATATGAGCTTAAAGAGTGGAAAGCACACAAGCTCTGTTCAAGATGTAAAGCACAAGTTTAAAGTACTTGCAGAACTTGAAAAGCAGAAATCTGCTTTAGGAAAGTATGAAGGGAAAGGCGTATATGTTAGAGCCGGAAAATATCAGGGTAAGATGTTTGCAGATATGAAGGAACAAACAGTACTTGAAAATGATAAGTTCATTAAAAAGTATTTGCCTAATGTACAGATTGTAACATTCGAAGATTCAGATCATGATGATCTGTATAATGACCAGGCTTTAATTGATGAATACTTAAATATGCTGCTTGAGGTAGCTGAATAGAAAATTATAACAAGGGCAAAAGTCATGACAGACAATGAATTAAAAGAGATTATAGAGCTTGCAAAAGGCGAGGAGCTTCTTCTTGATGAAAACGAAACGATTGTTACGATTTTTAAAAACAGAGTAGCTGCTACACCGGATAGCATCTGTGTAATATTTGGCGACAGAAAATATACATATGCGCAAGTTGATGAAATAAGCAATAAGATAGCTGTATATATCAGCCAAAAGTTTGGTGTGGGAAGAGGATCTTTTGTCGGTGTATTAATTCATCGTTCTGAATTAATGATGATTTATTCTCTTGCAATTCTAAAAACCGGTGCTGCCTATATGCCTCTAAATCCTGACTATCCGGAGTCGAGGCTGTCCTTTATGTGCGAAGATGCAGATCTTAAGCTCATACTTACAGAAGGTGCATCTTTTTGTAAGCAGATACCAAGCTTTAAAGGTTACGTATTTGGCAGCGAAGAGCTTGATGTGCTTCCTGCTGTTACAAAAGAAGAAATTGATAGTCTTGATGAGGCTAGACCTGATGACAGCATGATATTGCTGTTTACTTCAGGTTCTACCGGAAAGCCAAAGGCTGTAGATCTCGCACATAGAGGGGTTGTTAGTTTTTGCCACTCCTATGCCAAGATACTTGGTTTAAGTTCAAACGATGTTATGGCAGCTTATGCCAACTATGGTTTTGATGTTCATATGTCGGATTTATATCCGTCCATACTTGTAGGTGCACCTTTGCATATCTTGTCTGATGAAATTAGAAAAGATATTGTGGAGATGAACAGGTACTTAGAAAATAATCATATTACTGCTGTAATCATGACAACCCAGCTTGCTGTTATGATTAATGATATCAACCATTCCTTAAGAGTTCTTGCTACAGCAGGTGAGAAGCTTCCTCCAATGACCGCAAATCCAGGTCTTAAATTTTTCAATGCCTATGGTCCTACCGAAGCATCTATTCTTGTCAGTTACTACAACGTTGTAGGTTTTACTGATGGTAAGAATATAGGTAGACCTTTTCCTAACACTTCATTTTATGTAATAGATGAAAACAACAAACCGGTTCCGAGAGGACAGTCTGGCGAGTTGCTTATTTGTGGTGTTCATTTAGCAAAGGGATATCTTAACAGAGAAGACATTACAAATGAAAAGTTTATACAATTTAAGCTGACCGAAGATTCGGAGCCGATAAGAGGTTATAAATCCGGAGATCTTGTCAGATGGAATGAACAAGGGGAATTAGATTTCCTTGGGAGAATTGATAAGCAGACTAAGCTTAGAGGTCTTAGAATTGAGCTTGGCGAAATTGAAGCAAGAACGATAATGTATCCAGGTATCGAGAAGGCTATTGTTATCGTGAAGAATGATAAGCTTTGTTGCTATTATACTTCAAGTACTGAAATAGATCTGGATGCATTAAAGCTTGCGCTGGCAAAAGATCTTGCTGAGTATATGATTCCAAATATCTTTATTCACCTTGATAAGATGCCTCTTAACTTTAATGGAAAGATTGATAAAGCAGCCCTGCCGGAGCCTGATTTTTCTTTCCAGACAGAAAAGATTCCACCTGAAAATGAAAAACAGGAAGAAATACTAAGGGTTATTGCTGATATTGCAAGGACAGACAGTTTTGGAATAACAGATAATATTTTAGGAATAGGCTTCTCTTCAATTGATATTATGAAGCTTTCATCATGGATTTATGAGAAATACAGCTGCCATGTTCCGGCTGCTAAGATGATGGAGACTCCTACTGTTAAAGGTATTTCAAATCTTGTTGATAAAGCTCTAAGCTCCAATACCTTAAGTCTTAAGCATTGCGAAAAAGAAACATATCCTGCAAGTGAAAACCAAAAAGGTCTTTTTCTTGAATGGGAAAAGAATAGAAATACTACTATGTATAACACACCGTATCTTAAGTGTTATGAAAACGTGGATGCGGCAAGGCTTGCAAAGGCTGTAGAGGGTACTATCAATGCACATACAGCAGTAAATGCCGGCTTTGATATAGAAAGTGGCGAATTAAGGCAGATACCAAGAAATATTAGTTTTAGCATTCAGCCTGAGAAACTTGATTTTGAACCAACAAGATCATTCTTTGAAGAAAAAGTAAAGCCATTTAATTTACTTAATGATGTTCTTTACAGAATAGAAATATTCCAGTTTAAAAATACTACCTATCTGTTCACAGATTTCCATCATATCGTTTTTGATGGAATGTCTTATGATGTTTTATTTGATGATATTGAAAAGCTTTATGGTGGCGGGAAAATTGCCCCTGAAACAATAAGTGCATTTGATTTTTCTTTATACGAGCAGGAGTATCTGGCATCTGAAGAATTTAAAGAAACAAGAGAGTATTTCGATGAGCTTGTCAGCGGCCTTCCTGCTGCAGCTTATCCCCTTTCTGATAATCCGGATGGCAGGACATGTGCAACAGCTTCAGCGCTTTTAGATGAGGAAGAGATTAATAAGTATTGCAGAAAACTTGGTGTTACTCCCGGAAGTTTCCTTCAGAGTGCATTTTCTGTTGTTTTAAATTCTATAACGAGAGAAGACAGATCTATATACTTAACAATCAGCAACGGACGTTCTGCCGGTGCCGCTCTTCAAAACAGCATTGGTATGTTTGTAAAGACTCTGCCTGCTGTATCTGCAAAAATTGAAAAGGGCTTAACATCAGAAAACTTTGTTAAATCTATGCACGAACAATTGCAGTCCAGTTTTGCCAGAGAAATGTATCCGTATACTCAGTTTGTTCAAAAGCATAGGAAATATCCTGAACTTATGTTTGTGTATCAGGGTGGAGTTGTATCTGATATACCTACATCAGACAAGAAGGATATTTCATTCTCTCCGGACTATGCAAAGTTCCCTATCAGTGTAATGATCTATCCTGATGCAGGAGAGTATCATATTAATATTGAATATGATGGGACAAAGTATTCATACGCTGATATGAAGACTCTTGCAGAGTCTGTTAAGAATGCTGCAGAAAACCTTGTCGTAGAAACTTATGTTGAAAATGTAAGTGTTGTTTCCAAAGAAGATACTAAGAATATAATTACAGCATCTTACGGCGGAGAGATGTCATATAGTAAAGAAATAACCTGGATTGATGCATTTTTAGATGCTGCAAAGAAACATCCGGATAAGACTGCCCTCATCGATAGTAATGGGTCAATGAGCTATTTGCAGCTTGATGAAGCATCTAATAAGATTGCAAAGTATCTCCTTGATCAGGGAATTGGAAAAAATAATTTTGTTGGAATAAAGATGGGGCGTGTTAAAGAGTTTATCGCAGCCCAGATAGGAATTAACAGAGCCGGTGCCGCATTTCTTCCGATTGACCCGGCATACCCACAAGATCGTATTGAATATATGATCTCTAATTCTTCTGCAACAGAAATTCTTACAGAGGAAAAAGTTAAAGAAATACTTTCTACATACAAAACGTCAGAAAGCATTAATCTGACCGGTCCGGATAATTATGCATACATGATATATACATCAGGTTCTACGGGAAAGCCAAAGGGCGTACTTCAGAAACAAAATTCTATTACTGCATTTTTCTCATGGAGAAATAAAGCTCTTGGAATTAATGAAAACAGTAGGCACGGTCATTTTGCAAGTTTTTCGTTTGATGCTGCTTTTGATGATATCTTTTGCCCGATATCTGCGGGCGGAGAGATTCATGTGTTCGATGAAAATCTGCGAAGCAACCTTGGCTTAATGGTGGACTACATCAATGAAAATAAGCTTACCGGTCTTACACTTCCTACACAGCTTGGTTTAGCTACATTAACGCAGTATCCGGATCTTGATCTTCACTTCATTATGATGGGTGGAGAAAAGATGATGCCTGTAAAAAAGACAGCTGTAAAGATCATCAATGGATATGGACCAACAGAGTTCACGGTATGTTCATCGTATCATAT
>DEFA01000031.1:0-41065 GCA_002350525.1 Lachnospiraceae bacterium UBA2864
GTCTTAATCGTAATAAAGTATCACTAAGAAAAGACGATTAAAAAAAGCTGTTAACAGCATACAAGGCGGAAGAGACTCTAACTTCTCTTCCGCCTGTTAAATTACTCTATAGTCTGTATTATAGATTTTTATTACATTATATTTTTGATATTATATATTACGCTTAATAACAAGATTACGCTTAGGTTCAAGGGTTATACTACCATTTACATCCGTATTGTTTATAATATCAAATCCCGATATATCGTGAAGTTCGATACTGTCTTCCGAGGTATTAAGGAAGAATTCGTATGTATTTTCTTCACCGTATCTTACATGATATTCGATTCCTTCAGGTAAATCTACACCCTTAATACCTGAATCTTCAAGGATTGCCTTAAAGAAATCATCCATTCCAGACAATGTACATCTGGCAGCCTGATAATAGGCTTTTCCCTTACCGTAATCATTTACCGTAAGAGCCGGATAATCCTTATAGAAATCATCGGTGTAAGTACCGATTGCTTTAGCGCTGATTACCTTAAGGATTTCGGCATAATCAAATACCTCTGTTTCCTTACCGTAACGATCATCATTTATCCTTATGCCGTTTCTATCCGATGGATAAAGCGTATCAATTTCCATGCTGTTAAGTCCGAAGAGCTCAGATAGTCCGTCACCCGGAAATCCGCCTTCATAACATAAACAGTTTTCATTGACATATCCTGCAGTATAAGTTGCAAGAAGTATGCCTCCGCGTTCAACAAAGCTCTTTAATCTGTCTGCAAAACCAGGTTTAAGCATAAACGGCATCGGAGCTATTACAAGCTTATAGTCCGACAGATCATCATCCATTGATATTACATCGGCTTCAACACCGAGTTTCATGAGTTCTTTATAGTACTCGAAGCAGGTCATATCATATTTCTTGGTAGTTCTTCCGAATGCCTGAGCTCCGTCTATGGCCCACCAGTTTTCCCAATCGAATATAATTGCCGCTTCATTACGTTTGGTACTTCCTTCAACCTCTGCCAGCTTTTTAAGCATTTCACCGGTCGCGGAAACCTCTTTAAATATTCTATGCTCGTTCGTACCGATATGATCGATCACAGCACCGTGAAACTGTTCTGCAGCTCCTCTTGACTTTCTTATCTGAAAATACTGCACCGAATCGGATCCTGACGCTATCATCTGAAGTGAAAACTGCTCATGTACGAGCGGTCTTTTCAACTTATTATATTCCATCCAATTTACAAGTCCCGGTGCACTTTCCATCATAAGGAAAGGCTTATCTTTCTTCATGCTCTTCATAATGGAGTTATCAAATGCAGAAAGAAGCATCGTATCAGCATAACTCTCATAATCATTATGAAATGCGGGATAACTGTCCCAGGAAATCATATCGAGCTTCTTGGCCAGAACTCTGTAATCTATGCCATAATATCTCTGCATAAAATTCGTTGTTATCGGAATATTTTTATTCTCCGAAGCTTCTTTAATTGCATCGATCTCAGCTGATATATAATCCGAATAATTCCATGTTGTAAAACGTCTCCAATCAAGATTTAAACCGTTTACGGCAATCTGACCGTTATCATATGGTGGTTCAATCTCGTTAAAGTCTGAATATCTGGCACTCCAGAATGTTGTCCACCATTCGTGATTCAGCTCATTTATATCATTATGATAACGTTCTCTAAGGAAATCCCTGAAACGTTCTTTACAGATATCGCAGTAACATTCTCCACCGAATTCATTGGAAATATGCCATGCTATAAGCCCCGGATGATTGCTGAACTTTTCTGCAAGAAATCTGTTAATGATACCGATTTTTTCACGGTAAATCGGAGAACTCATACAATGATTGTGACGGAGGCCATGTCTGTTTCTGTGTCCCATACCGTCAACTCTCATTACCTCCGGATATTTAAGATCCAGCCAGGCAGGACGGGCTCCCGAAGGAGTTGCAAGTATTGTATATATTCCGTTGGAATATAACTCATCCATTACATTCTGAAGCCAGTCAAAGTGAAAATCACCTTCTGTCGGCTCATAAGAAGCCCATGAAAACACTCCGATGGTTGCTTCATTTATACCGGCTTCCTTCATCAATTCAATATCCTTTTTAAGAATATCTGGACGGTCAAGCCATTGATCCGGATTATAATCTCCGCCATGCATAAGTTTATTCATCGGTTTACCAAAAGCGTACTTAATCATATTTCAATTTTACCTATTACTAAAAATAATATTTCAAAAAATATATAAGAAGGATATCCGACCGATTACAGGCCCAATATCAGGTCTGTGTTCCAGTTATAGACGATATTATCCGCAACAACCTCGGCCGCCTGTACCGTATCAAGAGTCGCAATTATAGCAAGCGCAAACTCGATAGCCGTTCCGGCTCCCTTACCTGTGATCGTATGATCATCTACAATAACACTTAGCTTATGATAATCGTCTCTTAAAACTGCTCCTCCATCCGCAAGCTTTTGTATAAGATCGTTTGATGGATAGCAAAGAGCTTTCTTACCGTTAAGAAGTCCGTTAGCCGCAAATACAGTCGGTGCTGCACATATGGCTGCTATATATTTTTCAGGATCCGCATCATATCTCTTAATGATCTCGCAAACTCTTGCAGATGATCCAAGATTCTGAGTTCCTTTCATTCCTCCCGGAAGAATCACAATATCAAAAGCATCTTCATTGAACATTTTATCTATTGTGATATCTGCTGTTACGGGAATCTTATGCCCTCCTACAACAACAGGATTCTCGGTTATTGATATGGTTGTAACATCATATCCCGCACGTCTTAAAAGATCTGCAGGCGTAAGTGCTTCCACTTCTTCAAACCCTTCTGCCAAAAAAATTGCTGCTCTTTTCATTTATATAATCTCCTTGTTGACATAATATAATTATGGTCTTCAATTCTTGTTGAAATTAAATCTTCTTTGCTACTTCATAGAGTAATTTGGCCGTACCGTCAGGTCCGAGAAGTGAACTGTCTATAAGCAAATCATAACTCTCGTTCTTGCCCCATTTGTATGAGGTATAATAGTTGAAATACGAGGCTCTTGCCTTATCTTCTTTGGCAATCTGATCTCTCGCCTGCTTTTCGTTAAGATTGAATCTTTTCATTACAGTGTCAATACGCACTTCCATAGGTGCATATATAAATGCACTAAGTACATTTTCATACTCTCTGAGAACATAATTGGAGCATCTTCCGATTATTACGCAGGACTCTCTCTCCGCAATACTCTTTATAGTCTCATATGTTGCCATAAATGCTTTCTGATTAAGGTTCATTCCGTAATTTGAATTGTTATCAAACGACATATAAGAATACGGATCCATAACAACGGAATAAAGAAAACTGCCGGTAGGTTTTTCATCCATATTATCGAGAAAATCCTCCCAAAGACCTGATTGCTTTGCAGCCTCTTTTATAAGCTGCTTATCATAACATTTAACTCCCATGATCTCTGCGATTTTCTCACCGATCATACGTCCGTTACTTCCAAATTGGCGACCTATTGTAATTATCTTATTGCCCATACTGACCCCCTCCTTAAAACAAGTCTCCGTTAACCTACTACCTTATTTATAACTTTAAAGGATAACTGCATTTTCAGTCATCCCATAAATTCATGCCGTATTTTTCAGCAATCGAATTGAATTTATTCATATTGCTGTTTACGCTGTTTTCAAGCTTTATCTGCTGTTCCTTATGTGCATGTTCATTAACCATTGTATTATATTCGGTTTCAAGAAGATTTCTCTCGATTGCCATATAAGTTTCATCCTTCTCGAACTTGGTCTTAACATATATTTTTCCGTCTCTCTCACCAAGTTCTTTCTTAAACCTTTTATCTTTGTTTTCAAAGTTAAGAGTTCCGGTAAAGAGATCTCCGAGATCATGACTCGGAACTATGCTGATAAATTCCGCATCCGGGAATTTTGTCTTATCGAATTTTGATACAGGAGTAAGCTCGATAACAATAAAACGTCTAATTCCGAGATCATACAGAGGTTTTATAGGGATATTATCGTTAATACCTCCGTCCAGATACTTATTGCCTCTTATCGTTACCGGACTGTAAATATACGGAAGTGCCGTAGAAGCAAGCAGATAATTATTGATATCCTCATCCAGAGCATTATTCAGAAGAAAATACTCCGCCGTACATCCGTATGTCGGATCAATGCCACTGTAGTTTGCCGCACATTTTGACGTTCCGACATATATGATTCGATTCTCATTTCTGATCTGGTTAAAATCCATATATTTATCGATGAGACTGTTCATCTCTGTCCTTGAGAAATGCGTATTTCCGGCTGCAACCTGCTTCTCATCAAAATCGAACAGAGTTCCCATGTCGATCTCGTCCCAGACCTTTTCCATCTTTTCGATACCCATGGCATAAAGTACCGCATTTACAGCGCCGATTGAAACTCCTGATATTGCAACGATATTATCAAGCACACCGGCTTCCGAAAGGACTTTTAACATTCCCACCTGATATATGCCTTTTCCTCCGCCGCCGGCAAGAATAAGGCCTGTGCCGTTCTTATCTATATTGATTTCCGGAATAGCAGGTTCCTGCGGATCCAGCATTACAGCCTTCTTAGCATCTTCAAAGAATTGCTGAAGCTCTTCCTCTGCACTTACTTCGCGAAAATCTTCCTCTTTCTTTTCCGGAATAACCTCCCTGAAGTCATCATCATCATCATCTTCTTCGGGAGCTTCAACTTCCTTAAACTCATCCTGAAGTACCGGTTCAGGCTGAACCTCTTCTACCGGCTCACTCTCAGATTTCACTTCCTCTACCGGATCAGGCTGAACTTCTTCCACCGGCTTATTCTCTGGTTTTACTTCCTCTACCGGTTCAGGCTTCTTGATTTCCTGGACAGGCTCTGCAACAATAGGAGCTGTCTCTTCCTTTACCTCTTTAAATTCATCTAAATCAGGAACTTCCACCTTTTCCGGTTTAAAAACCGGCTTGGAAGGCTCATCCTTTTTTTCCGCATTACTTACTGCCTGCTCAATTGCATCATACTTATTCATCAGATCGATTATCTCTGAATCATTTCCCATTAATTTATTAAGTGCATCTAAATAATCATCCATATTTATCCCCCATTTAAAACATGAACATAAGTACTTAAACCTACAAATAATTATACCAAATATATAAAGATTTGTCCTTATGAGTTATAAGTTTCGAACGTATGAACCGACACATTAAAGATTTCCGAACATAGAATGAAAGCTCAAATAAATTTCCCTCAGTATTTTCAGTATATTTCCATTCATTTACTATATAACCCCTATAAAAAAAGAATCCGGCTACTTCCTAGGAATAAAATAGCCAGAAATAATATTATAACCTTCTTCATTATGCCTTCCCCCTTAGTGCCTTCACTTATCCCATTATATAAAAAAATCCTCCGAATCTCCAGTATATTTAGAGACTCGGAGGAAAATAATCAATATACGATATCTATAAGCGATCCGTCTATCATATTAATATAAACCTGCACCGGAATAGTAAATCCGTCTTCGGCAATTGCGGTTAGATGCAAAGCAGGAACCATAGATCCCGTTTCTGAATCGGATGAATCACGCATATATTCTATATCCATATCAGTAAAAAACAGATTATCGGATTTGATCTTATCGGTATCAAGTTTTTCAGCAACTATACTTTTAAATGAGCTTTTTAAGTTTTCAAAACTAAGCACGGAGGTATTCTCAAGCTGCTTATCTAACAGACATTCATTTAATATAATATTAAATCCGATAACGCCTCCGTCATCTACGTATATCCCTCCCTGATTGTAACTGTTAACATCCTCTGCGTGAATATTAAACCCGCTTATCATATTTAAAATATTGATATAATAGCCGTTTCTTTCTACACATTCGGAGTTTGTATCACCCAGGTATTCCGGTACCTTAGTAAAATACTCTATTTCATTCTGTTCGGTTGATACACTGCTTTGTCCCATTGATCCGGCTTGATCGGTACTCAAACAATCGGGATTAATATCCAGGAGAAGGTAATCTTTCAAAAAACCGAAAGCTGTATTTATCTGTGATTCCTTTGATAAAGTACACTTGTTTGTAAGAAGTATTTCATCCGAATCATTTTCAGCTCCATCCGGTCCCTCATAAAATATAGGCATTCCCATAAATTCAGTATCCAATCCCGTGACTTCTGACCATTCATACTCCGGATGTCCTATCATACTTCCCGGATTTTTAGGATACATAGAGAAAAATGCAGTATCTGTATTATAGTTATATCCTATAATCAACTGACAATCTGTATTTCTATATACACCTTCATAGGTATGAACAAAGTAATCATCATTTTGAGTCCAGGCCGGAAGCGGGGCATTATCATATTCCTGACGACTGTCATTCATAAACAGAAAGCCTCTGTAACTTTGAATCAATTTAAGAGAATCTTCGCTCTCCGCCGCAAGATTTCTTTCTGCTATTTTCTCTGCATTTTCACCGAACAGATTCTTGACTATATCTTCTTCATGAAGACTATCCGCCTTAAGTGAGTTATAGTTATATACCGGAAGGCTTTTAACATCTTTCTTCTCATAGCTTATATTTACATTTATATTTACTTTTTGATCATCTGATGTAAAAGTATCTCCCCACTGAACACTTCCCGTCCCGAACAGGTCATGTGATACAGTATCGCTGTCACCTTCCTCAGGATTCCGTTCTTCGGAATTATTTTCGTTTTTAGATTGTACGGATTCGGAAACAGTCTGCTCTGTAATATTTCCGTAATCCGAGATAATTTCCGGCTCGGCCTTCCCGCATCCGCTTACAGCAAGCATAAGACACATAACACCTGATATAATATACTTCCTCTTTATCATCAACATTCCTCCTGTTATCACTTATCCGTGATTCATGGACATAATATAATAAATATATGTATCTGACTTGTATCCGGTATTTAAAAAATGTAAACCATTCCAAATAAAAAAATCCCCCAAATCTTTTTTAAATAAGATTTGGAGGATACTACCGTATTAAACTGTTCTTTCCAGATATCTCTTATTAAGAATGAAGTCCATAATATCAAAATCTCTGGATATATCTGCCGTAAAGAGTGATCCCACATCTTCACCGTTCAGAAGATCACTTATTATATTAAGATCGGATGAATCGATTATTGCCATATCGGCGCCGGCATGAGTTGCGATTCTTGCTGCCGCAATTTTCGTATACATACCGCCGGTTCCGTATCTTGTTACGGTTCCCTTGGCCATATCAAGAAGTTCATCATTAATCTCTTCTATTACGGAAAGTCTCTTTGCATGCTTATTCTTATGAGGATTATCGGTATAGAAACCGTCTATATCCGTAAGGAGTATAAGCAGGTCTGCATTTATAAGAGTAGAAACAATAGCTGAGAGTGTATCATTATCGCCGAACTCGATCTCTTCTGTAGCCACTGTATCATTCTCATTTACTACAGGAATGATATCAAGATCAAGAAGCTGCTTCAGAGTATTCTCGGCATTCTTTCTTCTTTCGGCTGAAGTGATAACATCAAATGTAAGAAGTACCTGTGCCGCTTTATGATTATATTCCATAAAAAGCTTCTGGTAGAGCATCATGAGCTCGCCCTGACCTATAGCCGCACATGCCTGGATCATGGAAAGTATCTCAGGTCGTTTGTTAAGTCCGAGGGTTTTACATCCTACCGTAACAGCACCGGATGAAACAAGGACAACATCCTTACCCTGATTCTTAAGATCACTGAGCACTCTTATGAGACGCTCAACCTTTACCAGATCAAGTTCACCTGTAGACTGATGTACAAGAGATGATGAACCGACTTTTATAACGATACGCTTTTTGTTCTTTAATTCTTCTCTGAAATTCATGACAACGTTCCTAACTATATTTTATTTTAAAAACACCAATCCAATATATCACTTGGCCCTGATTTGGTCAATTAAATATTAGGCCGTTTTCTCGGCTTATATATTCGGCTGCTTTTTCGGCAGCTTTTATACCGTCAGCCGCCGCTGAAGTGATTCCTCCTGCATAACCCGCGCCTTCTCCTATGGGAAGTATTCCCGGGAAGTTCTCAGCCATCATATTCTCATCTCTGTTTATTCTTACAGGAGAAGACGTCCTTGACTCAATTCCGGAAAGAATCGTATCCGGATCGTCATAGCCCTCTATAGTCTTTCCGAAGCTTTCAAAGCTTTCTCTAAGTGCGTCTCTCACTTCTTCCGGCAATATATGTGATATCTCAGAAAGTGCATATAAGCCCTTTATCTGAGGAGTAATCCTACCAAGTTCTTCGGTCCTCGTACCGGTTTTAAAGTCCTCAAGTCTCTGAACAGGAATAAGTCCTTTCTCCAGATCATAGAAATCCTTTTCAAGCTTTTCCTGATATCTTATAGCATCTTCAGGACTGTCTCCTGCAAAGTCCTCGGGAGTTATTCCAACAATCATGGCTGTATTGGAATTCTCACCGTTACGTCCGCTATAGCTCATTCCGTTTATAACAAGATGGCCCGGCGTACTTGAAGAGTTAACCACATAACCACCCGGACACATACAGAATGAAAATACCGGTCTTCCGTTCTCTGCATGATAAGTAAGCTTATAATCAGCTGCCGGAAGCTTTTCGGCCAAACTTCCATACATTGCTCTATCGATAGTCTCTCTCTTATGTTCAACCCTGAGACCTATCGCATAAGGCTTCTGCTGCATACAAAAGCCTTTATCTATAAGCATCCTCATGGTATCTCTTGCACTGTGCCCGATAGCCAGAATAAGCGTTTTGGTTATGAGCTCGTATTGTACAATCTTACCATCCTTAGCTTTATCCGAAACATATAGTCTGTAATCATCAGACATTCTTTCAACAGAATCTAGTCTTGTATTAAACCTGACCTCACCGCCTTTGGATATTATAAACTCCCTCATATTCCGGATAACACTTTTAAGAACATCAGTTCCGATATGAGGTTTTGCATCATATATTATCTCGGGAGCGGCGCCGAATCTGTGAAACGCCTTAAGTACTTCGGTAAAATATCCGCCCTTATTCTTGTTTCCTGTATAAAGCTTCCCGTCCGAAAAGGTCCCTGCACCGCCTTCTCCGAAGGAAACATTACTTTCGGGATTAAGATTTCCTCCATTCCAGAAATCTTCAACATCGATACTTCTATCTTCTACCGGCTTACCTCTTTCTATAACAATCGGTCTGAAACCTGCCTCTGAAAGATATAATGCAGCAAAATATCCTGCAGGCCCCGCACCGACGATAACAGGTCTATATTCATCACATATCGGAGCCGTTAAAGTATGTGGAAACTTATAATCAATCTCTTTTGTTAACATAACATTTTTATTGTTAATTTTCTTAACAAGTCCCTCTTCTTTACCCGGATTAACAAGATTTACATATAAAGTTAACACATAGTGAATATCGGATTTGTGTCTTGAATCCAATGACCTTTTATAAATCTTCCAGTTTTTTACGGGTGCTCCTTTAAGCTTTTTCGAAATCACTCTCTCTATATCCGAATCCTTATATCCGATTTCAAATCGACAGTCTCTGATTGCTATCATAGGCTCCCTCCCAGACATGCTCTTCCTGCCAGAAATCCCGTATAAAGAGCGTAACTGATATTGTATCCACCGCATTTTCCAAGAACATCTGTCGTCTCTCCGACAGCGTACAGCTCTCTTCTATCAATTATATGCATATCTACCGGATCAAGCTGTGACACAGTTATTCCGCCGGCCGCAGCCTGTGAACGGGTTTCATCATTATATCCGTTTACAGTCAGTTTCCAATCTGTCAAAGCGCTGTATATAAGTTCCGCCTCATATTCCGATACATTTACATCATCCTTTACAAAACCCACTTTCTTCAGACGATTAAGGTGGTACAGAGCCAGTTTATCGTTCAGAAAACCGTTCAAAAATCCAAGAACCTTCCTCTGCGGAGATGTTTTTCTGAAAGTATTGAATCTGTACATAAACTCATCATAGGATACATCAGGAAGCAGATTCACATGAATTGTATTATAGCCATTCGAAGACTGTTCCTTCATGTATTTATTCATGTTGAATACAACTATTCCTGATATCCCATCAGCCGTAATCTGAAGTTCTCCTCTTTCCTTATGTTCGGTAAAATGAAGCGATATTTCGGCATCACATCTCACACCAGCAATAGGATTCATATCTTCCCTCACCGCAACAGGGCCGAGACAGGGACTAAAAGGCTCATATTCGAGTTTTAACGATTCGAACAGTGAGTAAAGCGTTTCGTATGATGCAGCACCTAATTCGGGCGCAGACGGGCTTCCTGTGGAAAGTATAACTGCTGCGGATTCATATTTCTTTCCGTCAGCGCATGAAATTATATATTTATCGCTTTTATCTTCCACTGCTGTGGCTTCAGAATCCGTGATAATCTCGGTACCATTCATGACAGCAGCATCTCTGAGTGCCCATACAATCGAAGAAGCCTGCATGCTCATAGGATAATAATATCCGTTCTTTGATACAGTCTTAATTCCAAGGCTGTTCATATATTCCGTTACGAAGTCACGGAGATTTCTCTTGTATATTATCTTCGATGCAAATTCCGACCCATAATAGCAGTCACTGTCATAATGCTCGTTACACAGATTACACCTGCCGTTTCCGGTTGCATAAAGCTTTTTGCCCGGCTTCCTGTTTCTGTCCAGTAAAAGACAAGAAAGCCCCCTTCGGGAGCTCTCTATTGCCGCAGCCAGTCCTGCCGGACCTGCGCCTATTATACAAATGTCGTAAAGACTGTTACTCAAGTGTTATACCATCCTTCTTATCATCAGGGAAAACAGTAACAAATGTCTTACCGGGATTCAGCTTAAGCATCTCTCCATCCTCAGTATAATACTGAGTAGTACCGAATTCTCCCGGGGCTGCGGATCTGATAGTCTCATCAATATATCCGTTTACTGTAGAATAATCGATATATCCTGCAGAATACTCTTTCTCCCATTTTATAGGGATAACCTTTCCGTCTGTAATATAATATCCTTCGCCGCTTCCGGTAAGATCGATATCAAGACATCCGGACTCATCACCCTCTATATATCTGTGAGGAGCATACTGAATGATAATGTTCTTAAATGTAAGCTGATTACCTGTATTCTCGTCAATCTGTTCTGCACCGTTTTCAAATCTCTTATATACCTTTGCATCGGCATCATATGTAAAATACGGCTCAAGTCCCTGATTAAATGCTGTTGTAACCTTATTACAATCCTTTCCGCCTTCAGGAACAGTATCTTCTACATTGAAATAGAACATCTTCTTATATGAAGCATCCTTCTCAGTTGAAAAACCGTTATTCGCAATAGCTTCAACAAGACCCTGGCCCGAGGTATAACCAGTGTGCTCAAGAGCATAACCCGGTCTGTTGGCTCTGAATGCGGCACTGCCGTCCTTACCATTAAGATCTATCTGGTCAAGCTGGGTTGTTACTTCAAACTCATGCTGAGCATATACAGACTGTCCCCAATGAGTAAAGTAAGCATCAAACTCCATAGCCTTTCTGTCGAAGTAATGTCTTGCACTTCTTACAGGTCCGAGTTTCTCAATATTCTCATAATTCGAGAAAACGCACAGGAAACGTGTTACGCTTCTATGCTCTTCAAGCATTTCGAAGATAACATCAGCTTCACCGATACCTGACTGAGGAAGTGAAACATAAATATTGTTGATTGTTATGGAAAGAGGTCTCTTCTTTGCCTCCTCTTTATCTATCCATTCACCGTTAAGATCACTCTGAACCTTTCCGTCCTTCGTAAGCTCAACTTCGGAAAGATCACCATCCAATGTTGTATCATCCTCAGTTGTGATTGAGTACTCAGTTGTATTCTCCGTAGTAATTTCTTCTGTGTTGTCTTTTTTGCCGCAGCCTCCGAAGCTCGCAGCCATAATCATAGCAAGTGTTAAACTAAGAAGCTTTTTCTTATTCATAATCTCTGGTATATCCTTTCCTCTTTAATATTTCCTCCTGCATTTCTTCCATAGTACGTCTTTCTTCATCATCCATATGGTCGTAACCGAAAAGATGAAGCATACTGTGTGCGACGAGAAATGCTATTTCCCTTTTCAGACTGTGCCCGTATTCCTTCGCCTGTTCTGTGGCTCTTTCTACAGATATAACTATGTCACCGAGCAAAAGCTCGCCTGTATCCGGATCGAAATAATCTTCAGGGCTTTCCTCCACCAGATTCAGATCTCCGGGAGTTTCAAAATCAAGCATAGGAAAAGAAAGTACATCTGTCGGATTGTCTATTCCTCTTTCGGCAAGGTTTATCTCATGTATCGCATTATTATCGACAAGCGTCACATCAACCTCACACTCATACTCACATCCGACAAAATCTACAGCCTCATTGATAACATTTTCAATGATGGTCGTGTACTCTTCAGTAAGAACTATATTCTGTTCATCGGTAATTGAAATATTCATAATGAATCATTTTAGCATAATTTACTGTTTTCTTCTACTTCTGTTTGAACTGTCGTACTTCTCGTAAGCATCGACAATTTTCTGAACCAACGGATGTCTTACAACGTCTTTTGAAGTAAGTCTGCAGACCGCAATACCTTCGATATTCTTAACAACCTTGAGAGCTGTATCAAGACCGGAGTTGGTATTTGCAGCAAGATCCTTCTGCGACTGGTCACCTGTAATAATAGCCTTAGAACCAAATCCTATACGTGTAAGGAACATTTTCATCTGTGACTCTGTCGTATTCTGAGCCTCATCAAGAACTATAAATGCATTATCAAGCGTTCGACCTCTCATATAAGCAAGCGGCGCGACCTCGATAAGTTCTTTTTCCAGATTCTTCTGAAATCCTTCGGCACCCATGATTTCATAAAGTGCATCATAAAGCGGTCGGAGATATGGATCTATCTTACTCTGAAGATCACCCGGAAGAAATCCCAATTTCTCACCTGCTTCAATGGCAGGTCTGGTCAAAATGATACGCTCAACCTCCCCCTTCTTAAAAGCAGTTATGGCCTTCGCCATGGCAAGATAGGTTTTTCCCGTTCCGGCAGGTCCTGTTCCGAAGATGATCATATTGTTATCAATGGCATCGACATAATTCTTCTGTCCGAAAGTCTTAGGTCTTATCGGTCTTCCTGCCATGGTATGACATATGATATCATCTCTGTCCGTAAGCTCGCTGGCTTCATTCTCACTTCCTTCACGTACAAGTGATATGGAATAATCCACATTCTGTTCGGTTATGGTATTGCCCTTCTTGGCAATAGCATATATATCATTCAGAACCTTCATGGCCTTATCGATATTTTTATCATCGCCTGTAAGGATAAGCTCCTCACCGCGGTATACATATGTAACATCGAAAGCCTTCTCAACCTTTCTGATGTTTCTGTCAAACTGGCCGAAAACATTCTGAATGTTTGAATTATCTATAAGTATTGTCTTATGTGTTAAAGACATATCCACCCCTCAATTTTAATAGCTTCTTAAGATTTTCCCACAAAGTAAAAAGTGCCGCGACTAAAAGTCACGGCACAAAAAGTACATATTTGTCTTATTTATACTTACGCTTTCTTGCAGCCTCAGACTTCTTCTTACGTCTTACGCTTGGCTTCTCGTAATGCTCTCTTTTGCGAATTTCCTGCTGAATGCCTGCCTTTGCACAGTTTCTCTTGAATCTGCGAAGTGCGCTATCCAGTGTCTCATTCTCTTTAACGATTACGCTTGACAAATCTCTCACCTCCCAACAGTTAAAAGATAAGACCGAGAGTTATTATAACATAATGAAATATATTGTCAAGAATGATTTTAGAGAACATCTGTCGATTCAGAGAATCTACAGCTGTCCCTTTGCTGTTTCTACGCCTGCTGCAAGAGCTTTCTCGATTCCGGAAGCATCTTTTCCGCCGGCCTGTGCCATATTAGGTCTTCCTCCTCCGCCACCTCCGACAATCGGAGCAATTGCTTTGATGATATTACCTGCATGAATTCCCGCAGCTACTGCATCATCGCTTGCCATAACGAGAAGGCTTACCTTTCCGTCATTATCGGATGCTATGATAATTACAGACTTTCCGAGCTTCTGCTTCATATCATCACCGAGTGTACGCATTGCATTTGCATCTACACCGGAAAGCTTGATAGGAAGTATCTTAACTCCGTTTGCATCAACAACATCGTTCATAACGTCTGCTGCCGCAGCCTTAGCCATCTTATCCTTCAGACTCTGATTCTCAGACTGAAGAGCCTTAATCTCATCCATAAGAGCCTGGATCTTATCCGTAAGCTTTGAAGGTTCGGACTTAGCTGCTGCCGCTGCACTGATAAGTTCTGCTTCGATATCCTTATAGTAATTCATGGCACCGGCACCTGTAAGAGCTTCGATTCTTCTTACGCCGGCTGCGATACCCTGTTCGGAAACAATCTTAAATGTATTTATAACTCCTGTATGTGCAACATGAGTACCACCGCAAAGCTCGATTGACCAGTCACCCATATTTACAACACGTACATAATCGCCGTATTTTTCACCAAACAGTGCCATAGCACCTGTCTTCTTGGCATCTTCGATAGACATTACATCTGTTCTTACCGTAAGATCGGCTGCAATCTCTGCATTTACGATTTCTTCAACCTTCTTTACCTCATCAGCTGTCATAGCCTGATCATGAGAGAAGTCGAATCTGAGTCTGTCATCGGCTACATATGAACCCTTCTGTTCAACATGGTCTCCAAGAACCGTCTTAAGTGCTTTCTGAAGAAGGTGTGTAGCCGAATGGTTCTTGCAGATATCGGAACGTCTTGTTTCTTCAACCTTGAGAACTGCCTTCTCACCTGCTTCGATAGTTCCCGATGTTACAGAACCTACATGAACATATCTTCCGTCCTTAAGCTTTATAACATCCTCTACACTGAACACACCGGACTCTGTCTCGATAGTACCCTTATCGGCAGTCTGTCCGCCCATTGTAGCATAGAAAGGTGTATTAGGTGTTATAATAGCACCCGAAGTACCCTCATCGATTGATGAAGCAGCTTCATTACCGCTTACAAGAACGTCTATAACACTCTCATCCACAGTCTTTTCATAACCTGTAAATTCTGTTGCTGCAGCTGTTCCGAGACCGTTGAATACCGTATCATCCGAGCTGAGCTTGGCTGAGAAATTCTGATTTTCTCTTGCCTTCTGCTTAGCAGCTTCCATAGCCTTGTCGAATCCGCTTTCATCAACTGTAAGTCCGGATTCTGCTGCCATTTCGACTGTAAGTTCGATCGGAAATCCGAATGTATCATAAAGATAAAATGCTTCCTCACCGTTTATCTCGTTCTGAGAAGCGGCTTTCTTCTCATCGAGAATCTTTGTGAACTCTTTCATACCGTTCTCAAGAGTACTCTCAAATCTTACAATTTCCTTATCAAGTTCCTTAAGGATAAACTCGCGGTTCTCAGTAAGAAGCGGATAACTGTCATCATAAACCTTATCGATATATATCTTTGCAACATCAAGAAGATTTTCCTTCTTGAGTCCGAGAGCACGACCGTGTCTTACGGCCCTTCTGATAAGACGGCGAAGAACATATCCTGCTCCTACATTCGAAGGACGAAGCTTTGCCGCATCACCGATAAGCATAGTGGATGTACGCATATGGTCTGCAAGGATTCTCATAGACTTTGTAAGCTTCTCATCCGCATTATACTTTGTTCCCGAAGCCTGCTCTATATATGCGATAGTCTCTGTAAAGAGATCTGTCTGATAAACATCCTTAGTACCGTTAAGAAATGCGAGTATTCTCTCAAGTCCCCATCCGGTATCTACATTCTTCTGCTTAAGAGGAGTAAGATGTCCATCCTGATGCTTCTCATACTGCATGAAAACATCATTTCCGAGCTCTGTGTACTTACCGCATGAACATCCCGGACCACAGTCAGGACCGCAGTCAGGAACATCCGCAATATAGAACATCTCACTGTCAGGTCCGCATGGACCGTATTCAAGTCCCCACCAGTTATCCTCGGCAGGAAGATAATATATATTCTCCGGCTTGAAACCGGAAGCTATTCTGTACTGTGCACCCTCTTCATCACGAGGAGCATTCTCATCACCTGCAAATACGGTAGAAGCAAGGTGATCTCTGTCAAATCCGAAAACCTGAGTAAGAAGTTCAAAGCTCCACTTACATCTGTCTTCCTTGAAATAATCTCCGAGACTCCAGCTTCCCATCATCTCAAAGAATGTAACGTGGCTCTTATCGCCGACAGAATCAATGTCGTTGGTACGTACACAGCCCTGTACATTGCAAAGTCTTGTTCCGAGAGGATGCTTTTCTCCGAGAAGATAAGGCATAAGCGGCTGCATACCGGCTACGTTAAAGAGAACTCCTGTTGATCCATCGGATACAAGTGATACCGCGCCGACATCCACATGTCCTCTTTCAATATAAAAATCCTTCCAGGTCTTTCTTAATTCCTTCGAAGTGAACTGTCTCATTAATCTATCCTCCAAAAATAATTATTCACGTCTTGCGAGTTCGTCAGTAATGTCTTCCCATGTAACACCACGCTCTACCATAAGAACCATGGCATGATACAGGAAGTCCGCGATCTCATACTTAATCTCTTCCGCATCCGGATTCTTGGCGGCAATGACGATCTCAGTACACTCCTCACCGACCTTTTTAAGTATCTTATCTATACCCTTGTCAAAAAGGTAATTTGTATAGCTTCCTTCACGAGGATTCTCTTTTCTGTCTTTAACAGTTGCATATACATCCTGCAGTACCGTGAATGCATCGGATACCTCCGAGCTGTTCTTTACGGCAAGCGGAGTAAAGAAGCAGGTCTCGTTGCCCGTATGGCAGGCAGGACCTTCCTGCTTAACCTTGGCAAGGATAGTATCCTTATCGCAGTCGATTGTAAGACTCAGCATATGCTGAAAATGTCCCGACTCCTCACCCTTTGTCCAGAGCTTCTCACGGCTTCTTGACCAGTAAGTCATAAGTCCCGTTTCAAGAGTCTTATTATAGGACTCCTCGTTCATATAAGCCATCATAAGGACCTTACCTGTGTAATAGTCCTGAGCGATACAAGGAACAAGTCCGTTCTCGTTAGTCTTAAATTCACTGAAAGGAATCTTCGTTACAGTCTTAAGACCTTCTATCCTTGAATCAACCTCATCCAGGCTTTTCACGATTTTTTCTTCAAATCTCGCCTGAGATTCGGCATATATCTTTTCATCTTCAACAAGTGCGAAGTTGGCACCTGCATAAAGAACCTTCTTTACATCTTCAAATCTTGGACTGTGCTTCGTAATATCAACTACTATAATCTCTTCAGCGGACTTATCTCTCTCCGCCTTGATTACATTTACGAATTCATCCGTTGTCATATCCTTGCAGGATATAAATGTATAACTACTCATTCTATAATGCTCCCTTAGTTGAAAGTAATCCGTCTCCGAGTCTCGGATCCTTTGAAACGGCTATAGACAGCGCATTTGCAAATGCTTTAAATGCCGCTTCTATTATGTGATGATTATTGGAACCCGAAAGCTGCTTAAAGTGCAGATTCATCTCTGCGGCATATGAAACCGCATAGAAGAATTCTTTAAACATTTCGGTATCAAAATAACCGACTCTCGGAACCGTAAGCTCTATATCCGAAACATAGTAAGGTCTTCCGGAAAGATCGACAGCGGATACTATAAGTGTTTCATCCATAGGCATTATGAAAGAACCATATCTCTTTATTCCCGTCTTATCACCTACAGCTTCTTTTATAGCCTTACCGAGTACGATACCTGTATCTTCTATGGAGTGATGTGAATCCACATAGAGGTCACCCTTTACAGTGACATCCAGGTCAAAATAGCCATGCTTTGCGAAACTCTTAAGCATGTGATCAAGGAATCCTATTCCCGTATCCACATTTGAATTGCCGCTTCCGTCAAGATTAAGAGTAAGCTTAATATCAGTCTCACCCGTTTTTCTCTCAATTGTCGATATTCTGTCAGCCATCATAACCTCCTTCACATATAATCCGTTATCACTTACTGTTCATCCTTAAATCTTACAGCTATTGAATTTGCGTGAGCTGTAAGGCCCTCTGATTTCGCAAACATCTGGATATCCTTTGATACCGCTCTTAAAGCATCCTCAGAATAGCATATGATGCTTGACTTCTTTATGAAATCATCCACACCGAGCGGTGAGAAGAATCTTGCGGTTCCGTTTGTCGGAAGAACGTGATTAGGTCCTGCAAAATAATCTCCGAGAGGCTCTGATGAATACTCTCCAAGGAAGATTGCACCCGCATTCTTAATCTTGGTCATGATATCCCAAGGATTGGCCGTAACTATCTCCATATGCTCCGGAGCAATCTCGTTAGCGGCATCTATTGCATCCTGCATATTGTCTGCTACAAGGATCACGCCGAAGTTTTCAAGAGACTTCTCGATGATCTCTTTTCTTTCAAGTTTAGCTGTAAACTTGTCAACCCACTCGGATACTTCTCCCGCAAGCTTCTCGCTTGTAGTTACAAGCGTTGCTGAAGCAAGTTCGTCATGTTCGGCCTGTGACAGAAGATCCGCCGCAACAAACTCAGGATTAGCTGTCTCATCGGCAAGTACAAGAATTTCACTCGGACCTGCGATGGAATCTATGCTAACATGTCCGTAGCAGAGTCTCTTTGCAAGAGCAACAAAGATATTTCCCGGGCCAACAATCTTATCAACCTTAGGAATACTCTTTGTACCATATGCAAGAGCTGCTATAGCTTGTGCTCCGCCGACCTTATATATCTCCGTAACGCCTGCTTCCTTGGCAGCAACAAGAGTCATCGGATATACCTTCCCCTCAGCATTACACGGTGTTGTCATTATGATATTCGGAACTCCCGCAACCTGTGCCGGAATAACATTCATAAGAACAGTTGAAGGATATGCCGCCTTGCCGCCCGGTACATACACACCGGCATACTCTACAGGTGATACTCTCTGTCCGAGAATAATTCCTGTATCTTCAGTTGTTATCCAGGTGTTTCTCTTCTGCTTTGCATGGAAGTCTCTGATATTCTTAATGGCACGTCTTATAACTTCGAGAAGCTCCTTATCTATTTCATTATATGCTTCTTCAATCTCAGCATCGGTAACTCTGATATTTTCTTCATTTATATCAGCCTTATCGAACTTCTTTGTATATTCAAAAACAGCCTCATCACCGCGAAGATGGACATCATTTACAATATCCTTAACTATCTTCTCATAATCTCCGTAATCGTCCGTTGTTCTCTTCAGTAAACCTGCAAGGAGATTATTCTTCGTTTCGCTGCTCAATCTGACTGTCTTCATATTCATCCTCCTGTATTTTTACCGCAGGATATGTCCTTTGGTAAATTAATTATTTAGTACACTACCCAGCTTTGTAAGGAAATCTCTTATCCTCTCATGCTGCATTCTGAGGCTTACCTGATTTACGACCACTCTGGCTGAAAGCGGGCATACCTCTTCAAGAACCATAAGTCCATTCTCTTTAAGTGTTGAACCTGTCTCCACTATATCGACTATAACTTCGGAAAGTCCGACAATGGGTGCGAGTTCCACAGAACCGTTAAGCTTTATGATCTCAACTGTCTGGTTCTTCTTGTTTGTAAAATAATCCTTTGCTATATTAGGATATTTTGTGGCAACACGGATGATTTCGTTCCTTGAGAGAAGTTCCTTTGCACTTTCCGGACCGCATACACACATTCTGCACTTACCGAGTCCGAGATCCATAACCTCGTAAAGGTTTCTTCCTTCCTCAAGTATAGTATCCTTACCAACAATTCCTATATCAGCTGCACCGTACTCTACATATGTAGGTACATCACTCGGCTTTGCAAGAAAGAAACGCATACCCAGCTCTTCGTTGGTGAAGATGAGCTTACGGGTATCCTTATCTTTCATCTCTTCACAAGTTATTCCAATCTGTTCAAACAGCTTCAGAGAATCTTTAGCAAGTCTTCCCTTAGCCATGGCAAATGTAAGATATCTCATTCTATACCTCAAGCATCTAAATTAATAATATTGTTTTTGTCACCGTTTACTTCATATACAGCAGTGTAGCCCTTTGAACGGAAGTACTGCTCATACTCATCAAGAGTATGCTTCTTGGATCGTCTTATAAGATCCGTGTTGCGACCTTCACTTCTGAGAGATGCAGCAAGCTTTACCGCATGTTCCTGATCTTCTATGTCATAGATAACGGCAATTCCCGCAGGAGATTTCTTCATATCAATCTTCTGACGGCGAAGCGCATTCATAAGTTCATCAACATAAATCGCAAATCCTATGGACGGAGCACCTTTTCCGAACTGTGACAAAAGGTTGTTATATCTTCCGCCTTTGACAACCGGATTACCGGTTCCGTAGGTAAATCCTCTGTAAACGATTCCCGTATAGTAATCATATCCGTTGATCATGCTGAGATCGTAACCGATATAATCCTGATAGCCATAATATGAAATGGCTGTATAAACCTTTCTCATTCTGTCGATTGCATCAAGGCTTCTCGGATTATCAACGAGTTTTTCTGCCTTATCAAGCATTTCCGGACCACCAAAAAGAGTATCCAGACTGAGGATAGCCATTCTTGTCTTATCCGGAATATTAAGTCCGGAAACATATTCCGAAAGGCCGAAGAAATTCTTGATCCTTATATACTGTCTAAGCTTGTATTCGACATCCGAATCAATACCTGCCGACTCCATGATTCCCTTGAAGAAATCCACAACTCCGAGCTCTATACGGAAATCCTCGAGCCCTACAGCCTTCATACAGTCGATAATGCATGCAAGCATCTCAGCATCTGCAGCCGATGAATCATCATTAAAAAGCTCGCATCCGATCTGTGTGATCTCACTCAGCTTCCCCTGATGCTTCGGAGCATTGGTAAATGTCTGTCCCTGATAGCAGAGTCTTATAGGAAGATTATCATCAGCATAATACTTTGCTACACAGCGAGCCACACTCGGGGTAATGTCAGGTCTCAGAACAAGAGTATTGTTATCTCTGTCAAAGAACTTGTACATATCTGTAGACGGAGCGGAACCCTTGTCGAAATTAAATATATCAAAGAATTCAAAATGAGGTGTTTCGATATCCTGATTTCCGTAAAGTTTAAGAACCTTATGAATCTCTTCCATCAGCATTTTCTTTTCATCGCATTCCGCTGCGTATATGTCGCGCACACCCTCAGGTGTTTGTAATAATGTATCCTTCATGTTGTCTCCTAACAGCTTATGATCGTTTCAAACGATAAAACTCAGGTTATTGTAGTACAAATCCCTTTTTAAATCAAGGATTAAGAATATACAACATCCATATATATTCCGGTCTTATCCTCTTTACAGGTTGCAAACCGGTACTTTACTCTCGTGCTTTCATTGAATCTGGCGGAAATGTGTGAATACGGATAAGCTACCGAACATTCGAGTTGTCTGAACGCTCTGTCCGCTTCTTCCACCGAAAACTCCTTCATTCTCACATCAACTATATACTTGTTAAAGCTGACATTTATATTCACTGTATTTGTCGATTTATCTTTCATTATAACTTCTTCAACCCGGTGAATAAGATTCTCATCAAGCTGAAGTGTAAGTCTTCCGATGTATTCATTTAAAACTCTGAACAAAATAAATTCTCCTAGCCGATCTTAATTTAGTCTTTGATCCTTACTGATTTCTTACCTTTGTATCAGGTATAGCATCATGAATTTCTTTAAACTTTTCTCTGTTCTTGATAAAAAGTCTTACTACAGCCGGATCGAAATGCTTTCCACTGTTCTTTATTATCTCGTCATATGCTTCTTCAACTGTCCAGCCCTTCTTGTAAGATCTTTCTGAAGTAAGTGCATCGAAAACATCCGCAACGGCAATAAGTCTTGATATATAAGCTATTTCCTTCCCCTTCATACCAAGATAGCCCGTACCGTCCCATCTCTCATGATGCTCCTTTGCCATTATTGCTGCAAGCTTCATTATTTCACCAGGACAATCCTTAAGAAGCGCTTCTCCGTATAACACATGACTCTTCAGTATACTGAATTCTTCATCAGTTAACTTGGATGGCTTATTAAGGATCTCTTCGGGTATCATGAGTTTTCCGAGGTCATGCATCATGGCTGCGGTTGCAACTTTCTCATTATACTCGTCATCAAACCCGGAAGCATGTCCCAAAACCTTCATATATTCAGCAACTCTCTTGATATGTTCGCCGGTTTCAAGTGACTTTGTTTCACTCATTTCCGAAAAAGCATATATGAGATATTTCTGATTCTCCGTCATGGTAATAGCTGTCTCAATATATTTGTCAGACATCTGGGAATTTCTCGAAACTATAAAGAATGCTATAAATGACATGAAGATGATTGTGAAGATGATCGGAAATGTCATTGTAAGGAAGATATCCTCATAACTCTCGAAATTGTATCTCAGAACATATTGCGGATAATTAAACTGAAACCACGCCGAACAAAGCATCGTAGCCGATTCGACAAGCGATGTAAAGAGGACAAATGTTCTGTTGGAATACATGGATGCAAGAAGTATCGGGAAAAGGATCATCGGATAAACAATGGTATTGAACTCGGTAATTAGAATTCCGATGGTAAGGATCGTGCAGGTAATGATAATGTGTCGTGTAATCCGCATGGAATACATTCTGAAAAGAGGAATGTATATACACGGGATAATGACGACAAGCACACATAAAACTCCCGATATTGTAAGAATCAGCGGGTTATATCTATTGATGATAAACATGATGGCATAAAAGAGCACAAGAAAAACAAGTACTACTCTCATACAGCGTACAGAAATCTTATTTAAATCTTCTGTAGTTTTACTTCTGTAATACTTCTTGTCCATCACAACCCCCGAAACTGAATAAAGATGTATCCCGGTTTCCGAAAGATACACCTTACAATCATACCATTTTTACGCGCCTTTTACAACAATAGTGTCTGCATCCCGCCAGGTTCCGTCGATGTTATAAAACTCTCTCATTTCATCCGAAAACAGATGTACGACTATATCACCGTAATCCAGAAGAACCCAGCCTCCTTCAGAGCGTCCTTCCCTGCCGATAAGTGCATATTCATTTTTATACATAGCCGTCTCAACCCCGTCTACNNTTTATACATAGCTTCCTCAACCCCGTCTACAAGGGCATCCAGCTGTGATTTGTTGGATGCGGACGCTATCACAAAACCGTCGCAGATGGATGTAAGCTTGGTAATATCAAGTGCCTTGATATCATAAGCTTTTTTATCCTGAAGTGCATTAACGGTAATCTCAATCATATCGTTAAACATATAAACCTCCGGTTTACATAATCCTATATTCAATAAATAAATTACTTAATTTTCGAAGCATAAAAATCATAGGTTTTCTGAGTAATATCATCAACCGTAAAATCTTTAGTTTCCAGATACTTAATAATATTACCGATTATATGTAAAAGACATTTATCTATATCGGTGAACGCTTCCTTACGGATTTCGGGAAGTTCATTAAGCATTCTTCTGTTTGGTTCGATAAAATCAGCTATATATATGATCTTATCGAGAAGTGTCATATCCGGGCGTCCGGTCGTATGATAAGTTATGGCATCTAGGATTTCTTTATCCTCAACTCCGTACTTTGTACGGGCATAATAAGCACCGAGTTTTCCGTGAAGAAGATCCGGATTTAATTCCTCGAACTTGTTGATCGGAATGTCATGCTTACGTGCCTTTTTAAGCTTTTCTTCTTCCGTATAACACTTGGCATTGTCATGAAGAAGTCCTGCTATACGTGCCTTTTCAATATCCGCACCGTGTACCATTGCAAGACTTGCAGCGGTATATTCGACACCGATAGAATGTATAAATCTCTTTTCCGTCAACCTCTTCTTTAACATTTTTATATGCTCAGCTCTGTCCGTTCCCATCAGGTTTCCTCCTGTACAGACTGTTTTTCTTTATATAATCGGCAACCTTTACAGGTACCAAATCCGAAAGATCTTCATCACGTTCCGCTTTCTCTCTGATCACGGTCGATGATATCGGACAATCCTTCATATCAAGAAGAAGTATCGCGGCATCACTGTGCCTCGAATATATGCCTTCTATAATACTCTTTGATCTAGCCCTGTCAGTCTTTCCTCTTACTGCGGTAAGAAATGTAACGCTCCTCAGAAGTTCATCGGCTTCAACCCATTTCTCGATCCACTCAAGAGAATCACCTCCGATGATAAAATATATCTTTCTGTCCGGATCTTCCGCAAGAAGTTCTCTTACCGTATCTATGGTATGAGTCACTCCGCCGCGCTTTATCTCCATATCTGATACAGACATATAAGGATAATCCTCTGTGGCAAGTTTTATCATATTGATCCTGTCTTCGTCAGAAGCAAAGCAATCGTTGTTTTTATAATAAGTGGATTTATTAGGCATAAAAACAACATGTTCCAGATTATACTGCGTTGCCGCACACCTGGCCATTTCGACATGACCGTTATGGATCGGATTGAAAGACCCTCCGAGAATAGTTATATTATTTTCTCTTATCATATCTTCCTGTACCTGTTTTCTTATCATAAGACTTCTTAAAACCGTTCGATCTTACATCAGACTTTCTGACAGAAGGCTTCATATCGGACTTGCTGTCGAAAGTTTTTTTATCGGTTTTTCTGTTTGCAGGCTTTTTATCGTTTTTTCTGTCGGCAGGCTTTTTATCGGTTTTCTTCTCAGCCTTTTTTTCAGTTTTGTTTTCTTGTTTCTTTTCCGGAAGCTTCTCTCCCGGAAATACGATCTTTATATCGTCCTTGTTTCTCTTATATAAAACTATCTTTCTGCCTATAACCTGTACAACTTCCGAACGTGAGCGTTCGGCCAGAGTACGTGCAAGTTCACCTATATCATCGGCACAATTCTTAAGCACATTGATCTTAATAAGCTCTCTTGCAGCAAGAGCTTCACCTGCAGCGGATACAAATTCCGGTGTGAGGCTGGCCTTTCCAAGCGAAAGAACCGGATCAATATTCATAGCAAGCCCCTTAAGATAGGCTCTGTCTTTTGTAGTCATTTATATATCCTCTTTTATTTATACTGTACTATTACCAACTGAAATTGAATAATCATCTATGAAAACAAGTATTCGCGATGATTATTGCAATTTCAATACAAGCTTGAAGTTATTCGTAATATACAAATTCATGCCCGTAAACATTTACGGTATCGCCTTCCTTCATACCGAGAGCGATAAGTTCATCAAGTATTCCGTTCTTCTTCATGAAGTTCTGGAAGAATAAGAATCCCTTCTCATCTTCAAGATTGGTATAACCGAGCATTCTTTCAACACGAGGTCCTTCAACCATATAAGTATCTTTAAATTCATCTGATTTTGAACAGTAGATCGGAAGTTCAGGGCTGTCCTTAAGCTCCTCAACATCCATCTCGGATTCGAATACCATATTTTCTTTCGGAGTCATCTGAACAAGTTTATATACTGCTTCAAGAAGCTCCTTCACACCCTCTCCCGTTGCAGCGGAGATAGGATATACTTCCGTATCCGGAAATGCATCATGAAGCTTCTTCAGTACGGCTGCTCTTGCCGCTTCATCCAAAATGTCAAGCTTATTGGCAGCTATCACCATAGGGCGTTCTGCAAGTTCCGCATTATAGGTCTTAAGCTCTGAATTAATAACAGCTATATCCTCAACCGGATCTCTTTCTTCAACAGATGCTGCATCTATAACGTGAATCAACACTCGTGTACGCTCGATATGTCTCAGAAAATCGAAACCGAGTCCGACACCTTCAGATGCTCCTTCGATGATACCCGGAATATCAGCCATGACGAAACCTCTGTCCGGACCGAGATCTACCACACCAAGATTCGGCACAAGTGTTGTGAAATGATAATCCGCAATCTTCGGCCGTGCATTCGTAACCGCAGCAAGAAGTGTTGATTTACCGACACTCGGAAAACCTACTAGTCCGACATCCGCGATCATCTTAAGCTCAAGCATAAGATATTTTTCGGTAGCGGGCTGACCAGGCTGAGCATATTTCGGTGCCTGCATGACACTTGTTACATAATGCCTGTTACCGCGCCCTCCGTGTCCGCCGTACATAAGCGTAAAAGGCTCTGTTCTATCGGCCATATCGATTATAACCTTACCGGTCTCAAAATCTCGAATTACGGTTCCTGGAGGCACTTTAAGAGTAATGTCAGCTCCGTTCGCACCATGGCAGTTTCTCTTACCGCCTTCCTGTCCGTCTCCGGCCTTATACTTTCTTATATTTCTGAAATCGGTAAGAGTATTGAGTCCGGGATCGACAACAACATATACATTTCCGCCGTCTCCACCGTCTCCGCCGTCCGGACCGCCGTTCGGAACATAAAGCTCTCTACGGAAAGAAACATGGCCGTCTCCGCCCTTACCGGATCTTACATATATTTTAGCTCTGTCTGCAAAGTACATTATAATCACCTTTTATTAAATCTATACCATATCACTTTGTGACACATTACAAATCATTAGTATTCCGATTCGCTTCATACTCATGATACGGTCTCGCCTAAGTCATAAAAAAAGGAGCTTTGCAATACTACAAAGCTCCATTCGTTCGATACATACCGAGAGATTAAGCTACAGGATAAATAGAAACCTGCTTCTTGTCTCTTCCGAGTCTCTCATATCTTACAACTCCATCTGTTAATGCGAAAAGAGTGTCGTCTCCTCCACGTCCAACATTAAGTCCCGGATGGATCTTTGTTCCACGCTGGGTAAAAAGTACATTACCAGCTTTTACAAACTGTCCGTCTGCTCTTTTTGCTCCAAGTCTCTTGGCAGCTGAGTCTCTACCGTTCTTTGTAGAACCCATTCCCTTTTTATGAGCAAAGAGCTGTAAATTTATCTGCATTTAATTTACCTCCCTGATAAAAACTCTGATATACTCGTCTTCATACTTCTTGTAAATATCACATAATCCGAGTCTTAAACTCTTTATAAGAAGTTCGCCTTCAGGACTCGCTGATCCCTTAAGCTTACACTTTACCATACCGTCATCGCTATATTCAGTAACAACTCTGTCAGTCGTAAGCTTTTCAAGACTGTTAACCGTATTCTCGGTAAGTGCAGATACAGAAGCGCATACTATATCATGTCCTTCTTCGTCAAAACCCGCATGACCCGTTACCGAAAAACCTATGTAATGTCCATTTCTTGTATAGAAAGCTGCTTTGATCATTACACACCTCGAATGTGATATAAACAAATACGTCAAATAGTAATTATGCGTTAATGCTTTCGATCTTTACTTCTGTGTAAGGCTGTCTGTGTCCGTTCTTCTTGTGGTATCCGGACTTTCTCTTGTAGCGATATACTACAACCTTCTTAGCCTTTGCAGTCTTAACTACGGTAGCCTTTACAGAAGCGCTCTTTGCGTCATCACCGCAAACAACTCCCTTATCTGTTGATACAAGGACAACATCATCAAATGTTACTTCAGCACCATCCTCTGCGCCAAGCTTCTCAACCTTGATTACGTCTCCTTCTTCTACCTTGTACTGCTTTCCACCTGTTGCTATAATAGCATACATGGCTAGTACCTCCTATTACATAAATCTCGCCAACTTCGGTGATACCTCTAAAGGGCATACTTATCCTACCTCGTTGAGCGGCATACCGTAGTATATTAACATAACGTCTTTATGCCGTCAATCTCTTTTTTATAAAAAATTTCCACGGTTTCAAAATAATGAAAATTTATGGCGGCAGACTTTATATCATATGAATATCTGGCCAATCCCCCGCCGGTATATTCCGCTGTATATAAGACCGAACTTCCCGTCCATGATGCAGTCCTCGGAAACTCAACAAACGCGGTCTTTACATAATCGGATTTCGATATACTATTTTGAAGCTTTAATGTGTATATAACATATCCGATGCTTGTCGCAATGATCATTAAAACGAAGGACAGCACTATACATAAAATGATCGACATCGAAAGTTCCCTATAAAATATAAGCAAACAGAAAAATGATATCCCGAAGGTCCAAAGGCCTATAACAAGTGCTTTCATAAGCCTCGGGAAAACCGTCCTCTTTCGGGCATTCCTAAACTCAATTTTCTTCTGCTCCGGAGTAAGCTCTCTTTCGGTACTGTTTATATTAAAAACATTCGGATGATATATACATTCCATATTTTCTATATTAAATGTATCGCTGTCATATGTATACAAAGTTTCTGAAGGAGCACCTGATATATCCGAAATAGGTATTATTGCTATGGAGTTTGATGTCTTTAGTATATAAACTCTGGTACCACTCGCGAGCATTCTGGGTTTCGGAGGATTAATATACATTATATTCAGATAATGCGGTATCGGCACTTTATAGTCATTCTCAAGTATCGCATAAGCCGGTTTATTCTTGATCATCGGTAAGATCACAGTTCCCATCTCAACAGTAAGATCACGGGATTCAAGGAACTTTCTGAGACCATGACTTCGAAAATACATTTCCACTGCTTTGGCAAGCAGGACAGTTGCGACTATAAGCGATATGAAGACCGGCCAGAAATGTTCATCATACATCTTGATCTTAAAACCGATCTGAGGAGAAAGAAGAAATATCCCTATGAGCACTCCCATAGGTATTCCAACAACAAGGCCTCTTTCTCCCGCATTATAATGCCCAAAACCGATTCTTCCGCCACAGACATTCTTTCTATTCTCAATAATCTTTTCTCTTAAACCTTCATCAATACTGATATACATGGATCATCCCCTCAAAATCTCATGTAAAGGTCTCGCCTTCTTCTGTCTGGTAAGTTCCACAAGACCGAGTCCCGTTGTATCTACATATACTGTTTTAACCGGATCTTTACTTATAACTTCTTTTATATGATTTATAAGCACCCTGTAGCTTTCGGGATCTTTCATACTTATAAAATCAATAATTATCATTCCGGACAGATTTCTTACCCGGAGTAATCTTCCGATCATATCCATAGCTTCCGTATTTATCTTGAGAAAGCTTTTCTCTTTGTCTTTTCCGGAAACAGCCCTTCCGGAATTAACATCTATAACGGTCATTGCTTCGGTCATATCCACATACAGACACCCTCCGTTCGGAAGATTTACCACTCTCTTCATAAGTTTTGAAAGCTTATTGTCTATATCGAGCTTAACAATAGCATCGTCTTCTTCAATGATCTTAAGCTCTTCCTCGGGAAATCTGTTCTTAATCTCCTCTATGGCATTTCCGAAGAGATCACTGTTTTCGTATATGAGTTCACCTGCTGCGCGATTACGAGAATCTTCAATCACCGTTCTTTGTTTACATAATAATTTTATTGTTTCTTCTTTTATAATTTCAGATTTTTCTTCAGCGGCACCCGTTCTTAAAACAGCACCTACACATCCGTCATCGATATGCTGTTCTTTAAAAACATCTTCAACTATATTCTTTAACTCTTCTCTTTTGGAAGAATCATGCGTCTTTTTTGAAACACCTATAACACCCAGTCTGTTTATAACAACATTTTTCCCGATGAATTCTATATTTGCAGAAGCCTCGGCTTTTTTAGTCTTAACCGCCTCTCTTGCAACCTGGACAAGAAGTATATCTCCCTCACAGACCTTATCTGTATTTGACATATGTCTTACAAATATATGTCGTTTTTCATTATCCTTCAAGGAGTAATAAAAGGTATCACCAAGTCCCGCATCGAGAAATGCCGCTTCAATCGTTTTTACGATTTTTACGACTCTTGCGGTATATATATTACCAAGTATTGAATCACCCGATACATTTACCGTTTCGACAAGACGGCTGTCTTCCATAAGAAAGCCCATCTTGTGATGATCATAATCCCCAATAACTAATGTATACATTATCAATCCCTTGTCACTGTTTTCATTCTTCAAACATGAATCTTGCGTTTTAATGTATTATATGAAGCTTTAGTTTTTGAAGCTGTGTATAGGAGCCGGAATTCTTCCTTCTCTTGATACGAACTCACTGCAGTCGTATTTGTTTACAGGCATAATAGGAGCCTCTCCGAGAAGTCCTCCGAGGACGATTTTGTCTCCTACTTCCTTACCTGGTACAGGTATGATACGTACAGCTGTAGTTTTCTGATTGATCATACCGATTGCCATTTCATCAGCAATGATTCCTGATATTGTTGATGCGGATGTATCTCCCGGAATAGCTATCATATCAAGACCTACTGAACATACACAGGTCATAGCTTCAAGTTTTTCTATTGTAAGAGATCCAACATTTACGGCATCAATCATTCCCTGATCCTCACTTACTGGTATGAACGCACCCGAAAGGCCGCCTACATAAGACGAAGCCATGATACCACCCTTCTTAACCTGATCGTTAAGAAGTGCAAGTGCTGCGGTTGTTCCAGGAGCACCGACTCTCTCAAGACCGATAAGCTGCAGGATATCAGCAACAGAATCTCCGATTGCAGGTGTAGGAGCGAGACTTAGATCGATGATACCGAACGGAACACTCAGTCTCTTGGATGCTTCCTGAGCAACCAGCTGACCTACTCTTGTAATCTTAAAAGCTGTCTTCTTAATAGTCTCACAGAGAACTTCGAAACTTTCTCCCTTAACACTTTCAAGTGCAGTCTTAACAACACCCGGTCCGCTGACACCGACATTTATAACACAATCGCCTTCTGTAACACCATGGAAAGCACCTGCCATAAAAGGATTGTCATCAGGAGCATTGCAGAATACAACAAACTTGGCACATCCGATAGCATCCCTATCCGCTGTAACATCAGCTGTCTTCTTAACAATTTCACCGATAAGTCTGACGGCATCCATATTAAGTCCGGTCTTTGTTGAACCGCAGTTTACGGAGCTGCAGACAAGTTCGGTCTCTGAAAGTGCCTGTGGAATGGATTCGATAAGAAGTTTGTCGGCAGCCGTCATGCTCTTTGAAACTATAGCTGAATATCCTCCGAGGAAATTAACTCCGACCTCATGGGCTGCTCTATCAAGTGTCTTTGCAATCTTAACAAAATCTTCTGTTGTCTTACATACCGAACCACCTACGAGAGCAATCGGTGTAACGGAAATTCTCTTATTAACAATCGGAATTCCGTAATCCTTTGTAATATCATTACCTGTTTTTACAAGATTCTTTGCAAGTGTTGTTATCTTGTTATATATGTTAGTACAGGTTTCATCTACATCTGCCCCTATACAATCAAGCAGAGATATACCCATCGTAATTGTTCTTACGTCAAGGTTCATCTTGCTGATCATCTCATTAGTCTCAAGTACTTCATTAAGTGTAATCACTACTATTACCTCACATTCGTTATTTACGTGCATCACACGGATAATTGCAATTTAGTCTCTTCACATGCATCACACAATTTAGTCTCTTTACGTACATCACACGGATAATTGCTTCGCAATAATCCGTGTTCTGCTGCACTAAATCCTATGCATCATGTCAAAAATTTCTTCTTTTTGAGCCTTTATCTGAACGCCTATCTCATGCCCGATGGATGCAAGTTCGTTGGCAATTTCCTCATGTGACTTTGCTGAAGCTGATGTATCAACAAGCATCATCATGTTGAAGTACCCCTGCATAGTTGTCTGAGTTATATCATTTATATTAATATTATTGTTTGCAAAGTATGTACATACCTTTGCTATGATACCAACGGTATCTTTTCCGACTACAGTTACAACAGTTTTTGTCATTATCGTATCCTCCGGTCTTAAGACATATATTATAGTACCTTAATGTATTTAACTAAACAATTATATATAGTAACATTAATCTTATTGAATTGCATCTTACAATTTCAACAAATATTTTCTTCAGGCTTAACCTCTTTTAGAACATGTTACGACCTCTTGTATGTCAACCTAATCCAAAAAGCCGCACGAAGGCGGCTTTCTTAAAATTCGAATATATCTCCATATGTGTCTCTTTTAGCAACAGTAAGTCCGAAATCCCTTACATCATCCGTAAATGGATTATCGGAGATTTCCTGCTTGACTGTTTCATAGGCAAGTTCCTCAAAATTGTTTTCTTTTGAGAGATGCCCCAGCATTAGACCACTTACATGATCATTCAAAAGTCCTTTTATCAGCTGCCCCGATGCTTCGTTTGACAGATGCCCGAACTCTCCGAGAATTCTTCTTTTCAGCTCATATGGGTACGGTCCCACTTCAAGCATATGAATATCATGATTAGCTTCTATCAGCATACAGTCTGAATTCATTAGAAATTGCAGCAGAGAATCATCATAACATCCTATATCTGTAGCTATAACGGCTTTGCTGCTGCCCGCATGAAAGCTGAAGCAGACCGGTTCTCGGGCATCATGGGATATCGGATGAAATCTGACCTCTATATCTCCGATGGAAATGATATCATTCTTTCCGACCTCCTGAAACAGAGAGCTGTCATACTTTCCCATGTTTCTGCAGGCCGAAATACCCTGTATTGTCCCTTCGGTTGTATAGACGGGAATATCATACTTTCTGAGAAGAACTCCCAGTCCCTTTATATGATCGTTGTGTTCATGTGTTATAAGGATTCCGGATATATCTCTGCCTGTCCGTTCTGCAGCGTTCAGGCCTTCCTCGATTCTTTTTAAACTGATACCCGCATCAACAAGGATAACCGTATCATTCTGCTCAACAAATGTACAGTTACCGCTGCTTCCGCTGGCAATACTCATCATTCTCATATATATCACTTTCCCGGCAGTACTCTATCAGAATATTGCCTTAGGACTCTTATCGATTGGTCTGTAACCCTTTTCTTTAAGAACCTCAAATATCTTATCTTTATGCTCAGGACCGAACGCTTCCATAGTGATCACTAGTTCAACAGCCGCATTTCTGTTAAGTGATACAAACTGATTATGATCAAGCTTTATGATATTGCCCTGAAGTTCAGCTATGATCTGTGATACCTTACCAAGTTCACCCGGCTTATCTGGAAGAAGCACCGATACTGTAAAGATTCTGCTTCTGGCTATAAGACCATGCTGAACAACTGATGAAAGTGTGATTATATCCATATTTCCACCGGATATAATACTTACAATCTTCTTACCTTCTGCCGGAAGATGCTTAAGTGCGGCTACAGTAAGAAGTCCCGAGTTTTCGGCCACCATCTTGTGATTCTCTATCATATCAAGAAAAGTAACGATAAGTTCACTGTCCTCAACAGTTATTATCTCATCAATATTCTGCTGAATATATGGGAATATCTTTGATCCCGGAGTCTTAACCGCCGTACCGTCGGCAATTGTATTCACTCCGGGAAGTGTTGTAACCTCACCTTTCTCAAGTGATACCTGCATACAATTTGCACCGGCAGGCTCAACACCTATAACCTTGATATTCGGATTCATCATCTTTGCTAGAGTTGAAACTCCTGTTGCAAGTCCGCCTCCTCCGATAGGTACCAGGATGATATCTACAAAAGGAAGTTCCTTTAAGATTTCCATAGCAACCGTACTCTGTCCGGTTGCAACTTCAAGATCATCAAAAGGATGGATGAATGTATATCCCTTTTCTTCCGCAAGCTTAAGTGCATAATCGCAGGATTCATCATATACATCTCCGTACAGAATAACTTCCGCACCGTAACTCTTGGTACGATTCACCTTTATAAGAGGTGTGGTTGTCGGCATAACGATAACCGCTTTTACTCCGTAAGCCTTTGCCGCATAGGCAACACCCTGTGCATGATTACCAGCGGATGCTGTGATAAGACCTTTTGAACGCTCTTCATCCGAAAGCTGACTTATCTTGTAATAAGCTCCTCTTATCTTATATGCTCCCGTAACCTGCATATTTTCGGGTTTGAGATAAACTTTATTTCCTGTTAAATTACTGAAATACTCGGATGCTATAAGGCCGGTATTTCTGGCAACCTTTGAAACTATTTCATAGGCTTCTTCACATTTTTCTCTTGTTATCTTGTCCATATATACTTCCTCTTGTTTATAGAAATTTTAAAGAACAAACCACATCTGTCTGCGAGTGATCATTGAGTAAACGTTATACATTTCTAAAATCTCCTGCAATACCGCTGTCCATTATGATATCCGTATCGCTTTTTACATCAAAGTCCGCAAAGAGAGCATTTATATACTCTTCAGGATCGAACTTCTGAAGATCTGTAATCTTCTCACCAACTCCGATATATTTGATCGGACATTTAAGCTCATTCATGATTGCGATAGCGATTCCGCCCTTAGCAGTACCATCAAGCTTTGTAAGTATGATACCGTTGATCTCTGTAACATTCGCAAACTGTCTTGCCTGCTCAAGTGCATTCTGTCCTGTGGACCCGTCAAGGACAATCATTGTCTCAACATAAGCCTCAGGGTATTCACGCTCGATTACACGTCTCATCTTGGCAAGCTCATCCATTAGATTCTTCTTGTTGTGAAGTCTTCCGGCAGTATCTATAAGAAGAAGATCTGTCTTACGTGCCTTTGCAGCTTTAACTGCATCATATACAACAGCAGAAGGATCCGAACCTTCGCTGTGTGCGATAATATCAACTCCCGCTCTGTCTGCCCATGTACGAAGCTGTTCTATAGCTCCCGCTCTGAAAGTATCGGCAGCTGCAACCATTGTTCTTCTTCCGTCTCCCTTATAAAGAGCTGCAAGCTTTCCGACCGATGTAGTTTTACCTACACCGTTTACGCCTATAATGAATACGATACTATGAGCATCCTCATAGCAGTATGCCGCATCATTCAGAACTATCTGATCGCGAAGGATGTTTTTAACAAGCTCCTTACATTTCTCGGCATCTTTAATTCCAAGCTCTTCAACTCTGGCTTTAAGGTCCTCGATAACCTTCTCGGTTGTCTCAAAACCCATATCGGATTCTATAAGAGTTTCTTCAAGATTATCGTAGAAATCATCATCGATTTCCGTAGTCTGCTTGAAAACATTTGATATATTCTGACTGGTCTTCTTGAGACCCTCTTTCAATCTTTGGAAAAATCCCATACTGTGTACCTCCACTATAAATTATGTATAAAAGATTTCAATTAATCGTCCAAGTCATCTTCAATCAGGTTTACAGATACGAGTGTTGATACACCTTTCTCCTGCATAGTTATACCATACAGTCTGTTTGCAGCTTCCATAGTACCCTTTCTATGTGTAATAACGATAAACTGTGTATGCTTTGTCAGTCTGTCGAGATAATGTGCGAAATGTCCTACATTCGCATCATCAAGCGCAGCCTCGATCTCATCGAGAATACAGAACGGTGACGGCTTAAGACTCTGAATAGCAAAGAGAAGTGATATGGCTGTAAGACTCTTCTCTCCACCGGAGAGCTGCATCATATTCTGGAGCTTCTTTCCCGGCGGCTGAGCGTTGATTATAACACCCGATTCAAGAATATTTTCCTCATCCACAAGTGTAAGGGAAGCCTTACCGCCTCCGAAGAGTTCCTTAAAAACTTTTGCAAACATGTTCTGAATATCCTGAAACTTCTCAGCAAAAGTTTCTTTCATGGCTTTATCCAGATCGGCGATTATTCCCTTAAGGTTATCCTCCGCCTGAAGGATATCATCCCTCTGTCCCTTAAGGAATAAATATCTTTCGGAAACATCTTTGTATTCTTCGATGGCATTAACATTAACATCACCGAGTGATTTAATCTTCTGCTTTACCGTGTTAATATCTTTCTTAAGAGAAGCAGCATTTCCGAGTTCCTCATCTCTTTGTTCCTCGGCAGTACTGTATGTCATCTGATATTCTTCCCACATATAGTTTGTAAGATTATCTTTATCGGTATCCAGCTTCTCAAGATTCATCTTAAGAGTATATTCCGACTTTTCAAGACCTGAAAGCTGGGTTGTGAGTCCGTCACGTTTTTCAAAGAACTGTTTATGATTCTTATTTATCTCTTCTCTGTTTTTATTTAACTCATCAAGTTTACCCTGAAGTTTTTCCATCTCAGCGGTATTGTCCGCTTTACCCTTCTTCAGGAATTCATAATCCTCTTCGAGTTTCTCAACATTTTCGGACTGATCAAGGAGACGCTCATGACAGTTTTCAAGCTCATCCTCAACTCTCGACTTATCAAGTCCGAGTCTTATAAGATCACTCTCGATATAACCCTCACTCTGTTTTACGGAGTTAACTTCGATCGTAGCAGCCTGAACATCGGCCTCTCGCGCATTTCTCTCATCTCTTTTTTCTGCAAGATCTTTTTCAAGTTTTTCTATAAGAGTATTTCTTTCTCCGATAGCTTTCTCAGCCTGCTTTCCTGTATCGAAAAGTTCGGCCTTATTACCCTCAATCTGCTTTATCTGAGTCTGAAGCTCCTGATTCTCGGTATTTATAGCTGCAAAATCAGCTTCTATTGAATTTATCTTATCCTCAAGTCCGGAAAGTCTGATTGCTACAGAGTTCTGATCTATTGAAAGTCTCTGAATCTGTCTTGTAAGATTATCTCTCTGCTCCTTAAGAGAATCTCTCTTCATCTTAAGATTTGCCTCTTCCTCACGGGCTTTTCTTAAGGAGTTATTCTTCTCTCCGATTTCCTGAGTTATCTCATCCAGCTCTCTTTTTCTACCGAGCAGGTTACTGGAGTTTCTGAAAGCACCACCTGTCATGGCTCCTCCGGGATTTATAAGTTCTCCCGTCGGAGTAACCAGCCTGAGCGTCTGATGGTACTTCTTTGCGATCAAAATCGCATTATCTATGTTATCTACAACGATACTTCTTCCCAGAAGACTTTCTATGATACCGCTGTACTTCTTATCTGTCTTAACAAGCTGTGAAGCAACTCCGATTACGCCTTTTTCTCTAAGCGCATCAGGATCCACGCTTCCTCTTTTCTGAACGGTAGTAATAGGGAGAAATGTAGCCCTTCCGAGTTTATTCGTTCTGAGATATGCGATCATATCTCTTGCCGTCTGTTCATCTTCGGTTACGATATTCTGAATGCTCGCACCGAGAGCTGTCTCGATTGCTGTCTCATATTCTTCATCAACTTTGATGATATCCGCAACAACTCCGACAATTCCCTTACTGCTGGATTTTTTCTCCATAACTTTACGGATACTTACGCCATAGCCTTCATAGCGTTCGGTAAGATTTCGAAGACTTTCATGTCTCGACTGAAGGCTTATTACCTGCTGAGTATATTTGGATATCTCATTCTTTACCTCATTGCTTCTTTCCGTAGATGCTCTGAGTTCGGCTTCTGCTTTTTCAAGGTCTCTGTTACTTTTCGCCATGCTTTCTTCGATGGAATTCTTCTCCGTTTCAAGAGTTTCCTTTTCCGATAAAGCTTTTTCCTCTTCACTTTTATCAGCAAGATACTTACTTCTGAGTTCAGTCTTTCTGAGCTCGATATTTTCAAGCATTGTATCATATCTTGCAATCTTTTCTTTGAGACTTCCGCCTTCATTCATGAAGTCGATGATATCGGCTTTTGCAGTATTGATAGAGTTTTCGAGAGTAACTTCCTCTCTAAGTACTTTATCTCTTAATTCCTCGGCCTGCTTCAAAAGCTTATTCTTCTCGGCCAGTTCATTTACTATTCCGTCCTTCTTCTTTTGGACATTTTCTATTTCACCTTCAAGACGGACTACTTCAGCCTTATATCTTTCTATCTGCGCATTAATTTCCGTACTGCTCTTTTGTTCGGATGATATTTTTTCCTTTATAACGAGCATCTGACCATCAGCACGCTCATTTTCAAGCTTTCTGTCATTTAAGAGGTTTCTGTACTTTTCGAGTTCTTCTTCGAGGGCAGAAAGCTCTTCCTCAAGTTTATCATACTCCTGCTTTGTAAATTCAAACTCTTCCCTCACTCTCTCGATATCGGCCTGAGTGATGGAAAGCTTCTCCGCATTCTCATCGATCTTCTCGGTTATCTTATCAACCTCAAAGAGGAAGGAATTGATCTCGAGTTTCTTAAGTTCTTCCTTAAACTGAAGATATTCCTTAGCTTTTTCAGACTGTATTCTGAGAGGCTCGACTCTTTCTTCGAGTCCCGACAGTATATCATTGACACGATTAAGGTTTACATGCTCAGCTTCAAGATTCTTTTCGGTAATCTCTTTGTTCTTCTTATACTTTACGATACCCGCAGCTTCATCAAAAAGCGCACGTCTGTCTTCAGGCTTATCAGAAAGGATTCTTTCAATCTGACCCTGTCCGATGATCGAATATCCTTCTTTACCGATACCTGTATCAAAAAACAGTCTGGTTACATCTTTAAGACGGCTTGTATTTCCGTTGATGAGGTACTCCGATTCACCCGATCTGTAAACACGTCTGGCAACCGTAACCTCGCTGTAATCAATCGGAAGGCTTCTGTCTGTATTATCAAGTGTTATGGCAACATATGCGGCTCCCTGAGGCTTTCTGAGCTCCGTACCCGAGAAGATGACATCTTCCATGTTGGCACCACGAAGTTTCTTTGCACTCTGTTCACCGAGAACCCATCGCACCGCATCTGCTACATTACTCTTTCCGGAACCGTTAGGTCCTACAATTCCCGTTATTCCTTCTTCAAACTTAAAATCTATCTTATTTGCAAAAGATTTAAATCCGTTAACTTCAATACTCTTTAAATACATTTTTATGATTCTCCCAGCTGAGTGAGTGTTCTGTGAGCAGCTATCTGCTCAGCAAGCTTTTTGGAACCTGCCTCACCTCTTCCATATTCTTTGTCATCGATATAACAGGCCGCATAATAAGTCTTATTATGAGCAGGTCCTGTTTCTCTGATGATCTTATAGGAAGCACGATGTCCCTGCGCCTGTACAAACTCCTGCAGAGATGTCTTGGCATCAAAAAATGCAGACTCACGTACCACATCGGAATCAGACAACAAATGTCTCTTTACGTATCTTGTCGCCGAATTTAGTCCGCCGTCCAGATATATCGCACCGAGTATGGATTCAAAGATATCGCAGAGTATGGAACTTCTGTTCATACCGCCCGAATTCTTTTCACCCTGTCCGAGACATATATGTTCTCCGAGACCGAGGAGTTTGACTATCTGAGATAGTGTATATTCACATACCAGACTGGCTCTAAGTTTTGTAAGTTCACCCTCGCTCTTCTCCGGATACTTCTTAAAAAGCTCTTTACTTACTATAAATTCAAGGATCGCATCACCGAGGAACTCATATCTTTCGTACGATACTCTCTCAATCTGACATTCATGTATATAAGAACGATGTGTAAGTGCGATATCAAGATGTGATCTGTCCTTAAATTTATATCCTATTATCTCTTCTATTTCATCATACTTAATCGCCATTGGTACTCTCCTCAAAGCCTCTTACAATCTTGCCGCTTACATCATTTTCAACAAATGTACGGCACTGTTCTATGGCTGATATAACTTCTTCTTCTTTGGAATTACCGTGGATTTTTACAACAAGACCCTTAAGTCCGAGCAGTGGTGCGCCGCCCTTATTGGAAGCACTGAACTTTGTTTTCATACCTTTCAGCGAATCCTTGATCAGAAGGCCACCGATCTTTCCTTTTGCGGAAGACATTATCGCTTCCTTAAGTTCTCCAAGCATCATCTTTGCAAGGCCTTCATAGAGCTTAATGATCACATTTCCGACAAATGCCTCGGTAAGAATAACATCAGCTTCACCGTACGGGATCTGTCTTGCCTCAATACTTCCTGTAAAATTTATATCTTTACATGCTTTTAGAAGCGGGTAAGTCTCTTTTACAAGCGCATTTCCCTTTTCTTCTTCCATACCTATATTCACTATGGCAACTCTGGGATTCTTAACCCCCATTACGCTTTCCATATATATAGAACCCATCCTGGCAAATTGCACCAGAACTTCGGGTTTTGCATCAACATTCGCTCCACAGTCTATAAGAAGCGACGGCTCCTTTGTCGTTGGAATAAGCGGCGCAAGAGGAGCTCTTTTTACACCTTTGGCACGTCCTACTATAAACTGTCCTCCCGCAAGTATTGCACCGGAACTTCCTGCGGATATAAGAGCCTCAGCCTTACCCTCTTTAAGAAGATTCATACCTACAACAAGAGATGAATCTTTCTTCTTACGGACCGCTTCAACAGGAGCTTCGTGAAGTGATATTTCTTCGGTAGCATTTACAACTTCGAGCCTTGACCTGTCATACTCTTCTTCGCTCAGAAGTTTCTCCAGTTCATCTTCATTTCCGGTCAGAATGATCTTTACATTCCGACTGTTTTTAAGCCCCTTTACGGCACCTTTAACGCATACAGCGGCACCGTTATCACCTCCGATAGTATCAATGACTATCCTAACACTATCACCCATATATATCCCTCTCTGCAATTTGCATCACAAAAGAAGCCGAGCAATCGGCCTAACTTAGATATTTTATCTTATAATGGAATTTAAATCAAGTTTAGAGATTTATTCCTAAAACAGAAAAAACTCCGCCGAAGCGGAGTCTTCTATAAATTAATCAACAGCAACGATTTCCTTCTGGTTGTATGAACCACAGTTCTTGCAAACTCTGTGTGGTACCATAAGCTCGCCGCACTTGCTGCACTTTACAAGAGCTGGTGCAGTCATCTTGAAGTTTGCTGCTCTTCTCTTATTTCTTCTAGCTTTTGAGATTTTTCCCTTAGGACAGATTGACATACGAATTACACCTCCTTCTCGAAAACCAACTTTTGCTATTATATTAAAGCATATAATAAAAGTCAATAGAAATTTTAAAATTTTTTAAAGATATTATAAATCAGTATACTTTTGATACCTGTTATGCCAGAAGTGCTGCTGTATCTCTTGCGATAGCAAGCTCTTCGTTAGTAGGTATAACATATGCCTTAACTGTTGAATCTGCAGTACTGATCATAGCTTCCTTACCGTGAGTAGCTGTATTGGTCTCTTCATCAAGATGAAGCCCGATATAGTTGAAATGCTTAAGGATCGAAGCTCTTACCTTAGCATCATT
>DEFA01000031.1:41234-41426 GCA_002350525.1 Lachnospiraceae bacterium UBA2864
AATATCTCTGAAGTCGCTTGAAAGACCTGAAAGACCCTGGATACCGGACTTCTTGTTAAGAAGTGTAAGAAGCTGATCTACATCCATATTCTCCTTATCGGCAATATACTGAAGGATTGCAGGATCTACGCTTCCGCTTCTTGTACCCATGATAAGTCCGTCAAGAGGAGTGAATCCCATAGATGTATCTAC
>DEFA01000022.1:0-71551 GCA_002350525.1 Lachnospiraceae bacterium UBA2864
GTAAGCCGCCTCCTACTCGATCTATTACGTGAATAATCTTGAGTGTTCGGGGGATAATCAAAATTACGTTGAGGATTCGACTTTCTTCTGTCTGGATGAAGATAGAGACATTGTAGTAGGTGCAGTAAATATCAGGCATTATCTAAACGAAGCACTGCTGATCAGCGGAGGTCATATCGGGGACGGAGTCAGACCTTCCGAAAGAGGTAAGGGCGTTGCTACAGAGATGATAGGACTCGCACTGGAGGAGTGTAAGAGGCTGGGTATATACAAGGTTCTTATGGTATGTGATAAAGATAATACCGCATCTGCGAAAAGCATCATGAATAACGGAGGAGTTCTCGAAAATGAACTTGAAGTCGAGGGAGTTATAGAGCAGAGATATTGGATAAATCTCATTTCGGAGGAAGCAGAGAAACTCCCAGACGTTATCAGGCATATGTCAATGGAAGAAGTTCAGGAAAGCGTGGATGTGATAAGAGCGGCATTTAAAACGGTAGCGGATGAGTTTGGTTTTACCGAAGAAAATGCTCCGAGATTTACCGCATTTGCAACTGATGACAGAAGACTGTACTATCAGTTCTCGGTGGAACATAAGCCAATGTATGTATATCTGAAGGGAGATAAGATTGTCGGATATTATTCTCTTGCGATACTTAATGAGGATGAAGTAGAACTGAATAATCTGGCGGTCCTTCCGGAGGAGAGGCACAGAGGTATAGGACAGAAACTTTTGAAAGACTGTTTCGAAAGAGTTAAGGCTTCGGGCATTAAGAAACTGAAGATCGGAATCGTAGATGAAAATGTGAGACTCCGTAAGTGGTATGAGAGCTTTGGATTTATACATACGGGTTCCGTAAAGTTCGATTTCTTTCCGTTCACCTGCGGATATATGGAGCGGGATATTTAAGGAGAAAAGAGAGTGAGTCTTAGGAAGATTGAAAAATCAGAATATAGCAGGTTCATAGAGTATGCGAAAAGATGTTCGGCCAACAAGGTATATCCGATGTCTATTGCCGAAGGTTATCAGGAAGGGGATATCTTTGTCAGTTCGGAAGAGGATTTCGTGATGTTTTGGCATTACTGTGGTTTTGTTTACTTTTCAGGCAGTCCGTTGAAGGCCTTTCTGGAAGAAATATATGAGGAGTACCTGTCACAAGAACGGGAGCGAAGTTTCATTATCATTACGGATGATGAAGCAATAAAAGACTTCTTCAGTGAGAAGAGTGATGTTATAATCGATAAGAGATTCGAGTATGCATTTGGTGCTGTGGACGATGATACGGAAGATAAAACAGATTCTTCAATCGGAAATATTGCCGAAGATAATTCGAAAATCGGAATTGAACGTATATCCGAGAAAAATATTGATTGTATTCACGGAAGGATCATTCCTTCTTTTTCGTGGGATATTAGCTCGGCCTTTCTGGAAAAAGGTCTCGGATATGTTACGACAGACGGTGAGAAAATCGCAGCGGTTGCATTTTCAAGTGCGGTCAGTTCTGATGAAGTGGATATCGGAGTTGAGACTGACCCTGATTACAGAAGAAGAGGTCTCTCTGCACGGCTTACGGTAGAAATGTGTGAAGAGATAATCTCCATGGGAAAGAAACCTGTATGGGCACATGCAGCAGCGAACGTGGCTTCCGGGAAGACCGCAGAACGCTCAGGCTTTATCAAGACAAAAGAAAACTATGTGATAAGAATAGGATAAATTATATGTTTATTAGCTATCATCTATTTTTCAGAGTTATGAGGCAGATCAAATGAGCTGAGAATATGAGTTAAGAAATATCGGATTGAATGCGTCTTACCGCCGTAAATCTGCCACTTACCGTTTTTTACAACATTATACCTCCGTTTTCGATATTATTGGTTCATCCAAAGACGAAACGGAGGGTTTTATAATGGAAAGATATAGCAGCGTTGAGAAAAAGAAGACTTTCAGGGAAATGGTGTCGGAGCTGGAGTTTAATAACAAAAGGTCATGTGGGCTCTGGCTTATACTGGTGGGAACGGTAATAATTGCTTCGCTTGTTTTCGGAGGACGTTTCATAGTTAATCCGATAATCTTTCTTGCGGGATATTATGTGAGTTTCTTTATTGCAAATGTTAACCGTAAGGTAAGGGCAAAGCTTTCAGATGGTCCCACAAGTCAATTCCAGATAAAGATGATTTACTTTGGAATTGCAGCACTCTTTATCCTGATGTTTTTTATTGCTGGTCCTTTTATTCCAAGTTGGAACTGGAGAATGATCTGGCTCGGAGTAAGCCTTACGACAGGAGTGCATTTTCTGATTTTTTACTTCGTACACGGACGTTCAATGATAGTACTTGGGGCATTATGTATAGCGATAGCTCTGAGTGGATATGCATTATCGTCGGTTCCGACAGCAATCTTCCTTACGGCAGACGGCCTTATTAAACTCGGCTTCGGAATATGGATGCTATTCTTCTCAAAGCCGACACGTGTAAGCGTTTTATAGAAATCATAATTCGAATATGCTAACATAGTTCTGTGTTACATTTGAAAAGACGTAGTGAAGACACTAACCTAAAATCGGAGGAATAGATATGCGGGTTGATATGAATATCTCTGAAAATATACAGGAACCGTATGCCGTGATACATGCGGGAGAACTGACTCCCGAGATTGCAGAGCTGGCGCGGGAAATATCACAATTCGGAACAGGAAAGGGAGTCATAATAGGAAAACTGGATGACAGAATGGTAGTGATCGATCCGGAAAGTATAGTCCTTATCAGGGTAGAAGCAGAGAAGGTTTATATAGTTACGGATGAAAAAACATATCGTATAGGTAAGAGAATGTATGAATTGCTGGAAATTCTCGGAAGCGGATTCATGCAGGTATCTAAGTCAGCAGCGATCAATCTGAAATATCTCGAAAGCGTGGAACCATCCTTTAACGGTGTAATGGTGCTCCATATGAGAAACGGAGAGAAGGAATATATATCAAGAAAGTTTGTACCACAGCTGAAGAAGTATCTGGGGTTGTAGATTGTACTGCAAAATAGCCCGGTTGTGGGATTTACGGAAGGAGAGATGATATGAAGTTATTTAAGGAAATAATAAAAAGAGTTTTTATCAGTATCGCCATGAGCTTTATTATCTTTATAGCGATAGGAATTATATTTGATATAAAGGACGGAGGGAACTTTACACTTACGGATTACGGGTTTACAAAGATGGCACTTGCGTGTGTTGTAAGCGGATTAGGATTTGGAGTTCCGACGCTGCTTTATAATTCGGACAGAATATCACCGACAATTGCGTCGGTTCTGCATCTCGGAATCGGATTTACGATATACTTTGCAGCTGCATCATCTGTCGGATGGATTACGGCCGAGAGAGGAATCAAGGCTTGCGTTATCACGGTTGTAAGTGTAATAGTAATCGGTCTCATCATCTGGGTATGCTTTATGAAGTATAATAAGAATCTTGCCGAAAAGATGAATAAAGCTCTGGGAGAAAAGCATAGATAGAAATAAAAAAAATAACAGTATTACTCACAAAAAAACAACGGAAATGAATCAAAAATTATACATATTTATATATTGACATATGTTCATATGTTTGTTATTATAACTTTGCAATCAGGGGAGTAACCGGCAGACAGCGGATAATGGCATGGCTGTCTGTACATAAACTCGTCAACGCAATTGTTACGATGGATTCATCGTAGTTAACAATTCGGGTTATGAATAATCAGTGAGACTTGTTTGCAGACTTAAAGTTCACTACAGGTATATTCTGTAGCGGCTGTAAGTCTGCAGGCAGGTCTCTTTTATTTTGTAAAGAGATTTAACATATATTTATCTGTAATATGAAAGGAGAATCATTATGACACAGCAGGAGAGGAAGTTTCTCGAGATTGTCAATCTGAAGAAGGGATTCGGCAGCGGCGAATCACGCCAGGAGGTTCTTAAGGGAATGGACTTTACGGTGAGTAAAGGTGAGTTCTGCGTACTGCTCGGTCCATCGGGATCGGGAAAATCCACACTTCTTAATATAATCGGAGGAATCGACAGTCCGGATTCGGGATATATATCCATTAACGGTGATAAGCTCGAAGATATGGGTGAGAAAGGACTTACACAGTACAGACGTAAGCACCTCGGCTATGTATTTCAGATGTATAATCTTATTCCTAATCTTAACGTCAAGGAAAACATCGAGGTTGGTGCATATCTTTCCGATAATCCGCTTGAGATAGATGATCTTCTTGAAACACTCGGTCTTTATAAGCACCGTCACAAATTACCGAATCAGCTATCCGGAGGACAGCAGCAGAGAGTATCAATCGGCAGAGCTATCGTAAAGAATCCTGATATACTTCTCTGCGACGAGCCAACGGGAGCACTTGACTATAACACATCCAAGGAAATCCTTAAGCTGATTGAAGATGTTAATAATAAATACGGAAATACGATCATAATGGTTACACATAACGAAGCCATAAAGAATATGGCGGATCATGTCATAAAACTTCGTGACGGAGTTGTGAGACATAACAACATCAATGAGAATAAGATATCGGCAGTGGATCTTGACTGGTAGATAGAATGATGAAATGACATTGATGAAAATGAGGAGATAAGATATGAAAAAGGTGAAAAATCCGTTAAGAAAAAGGGTAATAAAAGAACTTTTCGGAGATTGGCGTAAGTATCTTGTGATTGCGGTATTTCTGATAGTTATGATCGGTTTTATATCGGGAATGTTTGTTGCAAATAACAGTATGCTGACTTCTGCCGAAAAGAAGATAACCGAATATAATCTTGAAGACGGAAGTTTTGAAGTAAGTGAGGTACTGGATGAAGAAACTATCCGAGCACTTGAATCCGGCGAGAAGGCTGATATAAGGCAATACTTCCTCGATAAAGGAAGAAGCGAGGCCGATAAGGAAGTTGAGAAGGCGGTTGCGGAAGAACTTCCGGACGAGATAGATAAAACGGTTCGGGAAGGGATAGAGGATAATCTCCGCGCTGAGATCACGAAAAATGTTGAAGCAGAGACAGAAACATATAAGGCAATGGGAATGGAAGTTCCGGATTCAGAGAAAAAAGCTATGATAGATAAGCTGGTGGATGAGAATCTGGAGACGACAATTGATGAATATTACGATGAGGCTTATAAAGAAGCCTATGACAGCTTCATTGACAGTAAGGAATATCAGGACATTCTGGATGAAGCAAAAGAGGAAGCCTATAAAGAGGTAGAGGAAAAGGTTGATGAAGAATATAACAAGGTAAAGGATAAGTATGATCTGGAAAATCCGGATTATAAGCCGACACCGATAAAAATATATGAAAACTTCTATAAGGATGCGTCGGAGGAATCCGGCGGAAACACAGATTCCGAAAAGAGAACGGGAAAGATCCGCGTATTTACGGATAGGACCGACATAGACCTATACAGCATACATGAAGGAGAAATGCCGAAGACTGACAGTGAGATAGCAATCGACAGAATGCATGCCGCAAATGTGGGAATCAAGGTCGGAGATAAGATAACTGTCAGCGGTAAAGAATATACGGTTACAGCGCTCATAGCACTTGTTAATTACAGTACGCTTTATGAGAAGCCGACGGACAGCATGTTTGATGCAATCTACTTTGATGTTGCGATGGTCACAAAGGAAGGCTGGGACAGGATAGATCAGAATATACATTATAACTATGCCTGGCTCTATAATGATAAGCCGGCAGATGATATAGAGGAGAAGGATCTTTCGGAAAATGTAATGGCCGCTCTTATATCACAGGCAGCCGTTAAGGAAATCGATATAGAAAACTTCCTGCCTAACTATGCAAACGAGGCGATACATTTTGCGACAAATGATATGGGGAGAGATAAGGTACTTGCGGGAATCATGCTTTATATAATCGTGGCGGTTCTTGCATTTGTCTTTGCTATAACGATCAGCAATACGATCACAAAAGAGGCATCGGTTATCGGAACACTCCGCGCATCGGGATATACGAGGGCCGAACTTCTGAGACACTATATGACAATGCCGGTACTGGTTACGCTTATTGCTGCGATCATAGGAAATGTACTGGGCTATACGGTATTCAAGCAGGTTGTAATTAATATGTATTACAATTCTTACAGCCTTCCGACATATGAGACATATTGGACATCGGATGCGTTCATAAAGACAACAGTAGTTCCCGTGATCCTGATGTTTATCATTAACCTTTTTGTGATCACAAGAATGCTGAAGTTTTCTCCTCTCAAGTTCCTGAGACATGATCTTAAGCTGAAAAAAAGGAAGAAAGCTATGAGACTTCCGAAGTGGAAATTCCTCACAAGATTCCGCACAAGAATTCTGCTTCAGAATATTCCGAATTATATTGTACTTATTGTCGGAATAACCTTTGTAATGCTTATGATGGCGATGTGCGTCGGCTTCCCCGAATCTCTTGATAAATATCAGGATAAAGTCAAGGACCTGATGTTTGCAAAGCATCAGACCATTCTCGTAGATTGTGAAGATGAGGACGGAAATCCTATAGAGACAGCGGATCAATCGGCAGAAAAAATTGCTATGAGAAGTCTAAGGTATCAGGGCAAAAATTTTAAGGAGACAATAGCCGTTTACGGAATTGAAGAAAGCAGTAAGTATATAAAGAATCTTCCGGATCTTGAAGGAAATAATGTATATATATCGAGTACATTTGCGGAGAAATACAGACTTTCAATTGGCGATACATTTAAGCTTGATGAGAAATATGAAAAGCAGGATTATGAATTCAAGGTTGCCGGAATATATGATTATGCGGGAAGTCTTACAGTATTTATGCCGATAGATAATTACAGAGATATCTTTGGTGAGGACAGTAATTACTTTACGGGATATATGTCGGACGAAGCATTAAGCGATATCGATGATGAATATATCGCAACAACGATAACAGAAGATGATATGCTGAAGGTGACAAGACAACTTGACCATTCGATCGGTGCTTATATGAATTACTTCCAGTATGTATGTGTGATCCTCTCTGCAGTGCTGATATATCTGCTTACAAAGTTAATCATCGAGAAAAATGAAAACTCAATATCAATGGTAAAAATCCTCGGTTATGAAAACAGGGAGATCAGTTCGCTTTATATGATGTCAACTACTCTGGTTGTTGTGTTTGCATGCGGTATCGGAATTGTGGCAAGTTATTTCGGAATGGCTGCAGTCTTCCGTGAATATATAATGAGCATGGAAGGATGGTTCGATTTTGTTATCTCACCTTTGGGCTTTGTTAAAATGTTTGTCTTCGTTTTTGCGGCATATTTCATCATCATGCTCTTAGATTACAGAAGAATTAAGAAGATACCGATGGATATGGCGCTTAAGAATGCGGAGTAAAGCATAGAGTTGGCTGTTAATAGTGATTGACAAAATACGATGATAGATTTAAATTATCTATGTTAAATAAATCTAACAAGATTTTGAAAGTATATACATAGAGGAGATAGTATGAATATACCGAAGGATCCGGTTATGTTGATGAGCTATGTTAACACACAGCTCAGAGATAACTATTCATCTTTAAGAGAACTCGTAAAGAGTCTGGGACTCAATGAGACAGAGATCAAAGAAAAGATAGCTTCTATAGGAATGAAGTACGATGAGAAGCTCAATCAGTTTATAGCCGGATAAACTATAAAAAGTCCGGTAATATCAAGGGAGTTTATAACTGAATATGACATTACGAGAATTAAAGCCCGGTCAGTCGGCTGTCATTGAGAGCGTCGGCGGAGAAGGGGCTACAAGGCAGCATTTCCTTGACATGGGTGTTATCCCGGGAGCGGAAGTGACGCTTATTAAGTTTGCTCCTATGGGTGACCCTATGGAGCTCAGAATACACAGCTACGAGCTGACGCTCAGACTGTCTGAGGCAGAACAGATCGGAATAAGATTTGAAAAGACCGAGGATATGAGTAATGACGGAGATTCGCAGCTGAGTGAATCCGACAGGAGGAGTTCGGACAGGAAGAATGCCGGAAAAAAACATGGAAGGCACCATCACCATCCGGGACTTGGCGAAGGCGGTATTTTCCATGAGAAGGCAACGGAGAAGAAACTTCCGGAAGGAACTGTTCTTACCTTTGCTCTTGCGGGAAATCAGAACAGCGGTAAGACAACGCTTTTTAATCAGCTCACCGGCTCGAATCAGCATGTCGGAAACTTTCCGGGAGTTACGGTAGACAGAAAGAGCGGATCCATAAAAGGAAAGCCTAATACGGAAGTAGTGGATCTTCCGGGAATATATTCACTGTCGCCTTATACAGATGAGGAGATAGTATCACGTCAGTATATAATCGGTGAGAAGCCGAAGGGTATAATCAATATAGTAGATGCGACAAATATAGAGCGTAACCTCTATCTTACGATGCAGCTTATAGAGCTGGATATTCCGATGGTTCTGGCGCTTAACATGATGGATGAGGTCCGCGGTAACGGAGGCTCTATAAAGATAAACGAGATGGAGGAACTTCTCGGAATTCCGGTTGTTCCGATATCCGCTGCGAAGAATGAGGGTGTAGATGAACTTATAAGTCATGCGCTCCATGTTGCAAAATATCAGGAGAGCCCTGGTAAGAAGGATTTCTGCGATGAGTCGGATCACGGCGGAGCGGTCCATAGATGTCTTCACGGAATCATGCACCTCATCGAGGACCATGCAAAACGTGCGGATATACCTGTCAGATTTGCTGCCAACAAGATCATAGAAGGCGATATGAGAGTTATAGATGCTCTGGATCTTTCGCAGAATGAGAAGGAAATGATAGAGCATATCATTATCCAGATGGAAGAGGAGCGCGGCCTTGACAGGTCGGCAGCCATGGCGGAAATGCGTTTCTCATTTATAGATAAACTTGTAAGAGAGACGGTAGTTAAGCCTGAGAAAAGCAAGGAAAGAGAAAGAAGCGAGAAGATAGATAAGATACTTACAGGCAAGTTTACAGCAATTCCCGCATTTATACTTATCATGAGTCTCGTATTCTGGCTCACATTTAATGTTATAGGTGCATGGCTTCAGGGACTTCTTGAGAGCGGTATAGATTTTATAGCAGGTAAGGTCGATGCGATTCTTACTGTATCGAATGTAAATGAAGTAGTGCACTCGCTTATCATAGACGGAATATTTAACGGAGTAGGAAGTGTTGTTTCTTTTCTTCCGATCATCATAATTCTTTTCTTCTTCCTGTCACTCCTTGAGGATACAGGATATATGGCGAGAATCGCTTTCGTCATGGACAGACCGTTAAGAAAGATCGGTCTCTCGGGAAGAAGTATAGTTCCGATGCTTGTCGGCTTTGGATGTTCTGTACCGGGAGTAATGGCGAGTCGTACGCTTCCATCCGAGAGAGACCGTAAGCTTACGGTGATGCTTATCCCTTTTATGAGCTGTACGGCAAAGCTTCCGATATACGGATTCTTCATAGCAGCATTCTTCCCGGGAAAGGGAGCGCTTGTCATGATAGGTCTTTATCTTCTCGGAATACTTACGGGTATTATAGTTGCACTTATAGCAAAGGCGACGGCTTTAAAGGGTGAGGCGGTTCCGTTCGTTATGGAACTTCCGAATTACCGTATGCCGGGGGCGAAAAATGTACTTCAGCTCCTGTGGGAGAAGGCTAAGGATTTCCTTATGAAGGCTTTCACCATAATTTTTGTTGCGACCATTGTCATATGGTTCCTTCAGTCCTTTACACCGGGACTTGGAACGGCAGTGGATGCGGGCGACAGTATCCTGGCAAAGCTCGCCGGACTTATCGCACCGATATTTAAGCCGTTGGGATTCGGGGATTGGAGAATTGCGACAGCACTTATTACAGGATTTATAGCAAAGGAAAGCGTGGTTTCCACCTTATCCGTACTGTTCGGAAGTACAGAGACTATCGTTACGGTGATAAGTACAGCTGCTGCGGGAGCACTGCTTATATTCTGTCTTCTTTATACTCCGTGTGTGGCAGCCATAGCGTCGGTTAAAAGAGAGCTTGGCAGCCGATGGGCTTTAAGAATCGTTCTGATCCAATGCGGCGTAGCGTGGATTGCTGCGCTTATAGCTTATGGAATATTCAGTATGGTATTTTAAAGAATTCACAAAAATCTTATTTTAAGAATTCATAAAAATCCTGTTGTGAAGACAATTTTTTTATAGTACAATGATGCGGTTAGTGGATTTTAACATGCATTAAATATAAGAGGAGAAAAATCATGAGTAAAAAACCTGTAGTTCTGATGGTTCTTGACGGATACGGACTTTCAGACAATCATGAAGCAAATGCAGTTTATATGGGTAATACACCTAATATGGATAAGCTGATGGCAGAGTGCCCGTTTCAGAAGGGCTATGCATCAGGTCTTGCAGTAGGTCTTCCTGACGGCCAGATGGGTAACTCCGAGGTCGGTCATATGAACATCGGTTCGGGAAGAATTATATATCAGGATCTTACACTTATCACAAAATATATAGAAGACGGTGATTTCTTCAAGAACGAAGAGCTTCTTCGTGCAATCAACAATTGTAAGGAAAACGGCAGTGATCTTCATCTCTGGGGACTTCTCTCAGACGGCGGTGTTCACAGCCACAATACACATCTTTATGCAATACTTGAGCTCTGCAAGAAAGAGGGATTCGGGAATGTTTACATTCATCCTTTCTTTGACGGAAGAGATACACCTCCTGCATCAGGTAAGGAATATCTTGAGGAACTCATTGCAAAGACTAAGGAAATCGGCGTAGGTAAGGTTGCTTCACTTTCGGGACGTTACTACGCAATGGATAGAGATAATAACTGGGATCGTGTTCAGAAGGCATATGATTCACTTGTTACAGGCGAAGGTGTAAAAGCTACAGATCCTGTACAGGCTATGCAGGATTCTTATGATAACGGTGTAACTGATGAGTTTGTTCTTCCTACAGTTATCACAGACGAAGCAGGTAATCCGCTGTCACTTGTTAAGGAAGGAGATTCCGTGATCTTCTTCAACTTCCGTCCTGACAGAGCTCGTGAGATTACTAAGGCATTCTGTTTTACGGATGAAGATATCGCAGCACAGGATGGCGATGCGGATGATACAAAGTGCATCAAGTTCCTTAAGCGTGCTAACGGATATATGCCTATTACATATGTATGTTTCAAGGATTATGATGAGACTATTCCTAACAAGTTCGTAGCATTTAAGAAGCAGGAGATCACAAATACCTTCGGTGAGTATCTTGCAAAGCTCGGTCTTAAGCAGCTCAGACTTGCAGAGACAGAGAAATATGCACACGTAACCTTCTTCTTCAACGGAGGAATCGAGGAGCCGAATAAGGACGAGGAGAGAATCCTTGTTAATTCACCTGCTGTAGCAACTTACGACCTTCAGCCGGAGATGAGTGCTCCTGAAGTAAGCGAAAAGTTAAATGCAGCTATCAGATCGGGTGAGTATGATGTTATCATTATCAACTTCGCTAATCCTGACATGGTAGGTCATACAGGTGTTCTTTCAGCTGCTATCAAGGCTGTAGAGACAGTAGACAGCTGTGTAGGTACGGCAGTTGAGGCTGTTAAGGAAATGGACGGCGTACTCTTCATCTGTGCAGATCACGGTAACTGTGAGCAGATGATCAACGCTGAGACTGGTGAGCCGCATACAGCTCATACAACCAATCCGGTTCCGTTTATCCTTTACAACTATGATCCGGCTTATACACTTGCAGAGGGCGGAAAGCTCTGTGATATCGTTCCTACACTTCTTGAGGTTATGGGAGTAGAGCAGCCTGCTGAGATGACAGGTCATTCTCTTCTTGTAAGAAAATAAACAGGTATTAAATCTCACCTTGACTGATATTTATATGTTTGTTATACTCAACATGTTGAAAGGGAGTAGCAAGCATCATGTCACAGATATGTGGTGTCACGGAATCGTTATTCCGTATGGTGTAATATGGCTTCGTCAGATCGAGACAGATGTCTCCGGAGTATATTGTAAATTGCGAGACTTTCACTGCGAATTACCGCGGTGAAAGTCTCTTTTTTTATCGGAACTAAGGTGAGTTTATCATTAAGAAGGAGATTTGTATGTTGATACTGAACTTTCTGTTACTTGTGATAGGTTTTATCGGACTTATAAAAGGAGCGGACTGGTTTGTTGACGGAAGTGCCGGAGTAGCGAGAAAACTCAGAGTTTCGTCAGTTATTATCGGTCTTACCATAGTTGCCATGGGAACCAGTGCACCGGAGCTTGCGGTAAGTACGACGGCTGCTCTTAAGGGCTCCAATGAGATTGCTCTGAGCAATGTGGTAGGCTCCAACATCTTTAATCTTATGGTAGTTCTCGGTGTATGTGCGGTGATACATAAGGTGCCGGTGGATGGGATAATCATTAAGAGAGATTTTCCTTTTTCGATAGGAGCAATGATAATTACCTTTCTTGCAACGGGTTCATCTATCATTTTCACTTCGGAAAAGCTGACAAAGAATCCGGACAGCAGGTTCTCGATAGATATGGCTGATAATATAGGTATGGTTACAAGACCTTTGGCCATAATACTTCTTGTCATTTTTTTCATATATATCGCACTTCTGATATATGATGCAAAGAAGCATCCGGAGGAGGAAGAAGAGACTCGGGCAATGTCATCGAAAAAGTGTTTGTTCCTTATACTTGTCGGCCTCACATTTATCATAGCGGGCGGACAGGCAGTCGTTCACAGTTCTCAGTATATAGCCAGATTTTTCGGAATGACAGAAACGCTTATAGGACTTACTGTAGTAGCACTCGGAACTTCACTTCCGGAACTTGTGACTTCAATCGTTGCGGCGAAAAAGGGTGAAACAGGATTGGCTATCGGAAATGTAGTCGGTTCCAATATATTCAATAACCTTTTGATACTCGGCGTATCGTCAACGATACATCCGATCGCTGTCAATACCGCATCTTTCTTCGATATGATAGTTCTTATACTTATGAGCTTTCTGGTACTGCTTCTTGTATTTCGGAAGAAAGAACTCGGACGTGCAGGAGGAGTATTGATGCTTCTTTTATATACGTTGTATATGATCTTTGCAGCAATCAGATAGAATTATCGGTTGATCTACAGTATAAATTGAAATGTAGATATATAAATATAGTTTACATAAACAGCGTCATGCCCGTGAAATAGGACAGAGACGCTGTTTTTATGTAAACCACAAGACAAAATGTAAAAGAAAACAAGATAAATGTAATATATACTTGACAAAATATCAGAAATAATGTATTATCTGTTTATCAAGTGAAGAATACCAACGGAGGTGTGGGTCATGAATGGAAATAAGATAATTATATTATCGGTGTTTGTGGTTGTCTTTGTGATTTTTGCAATTGTTTTCGGAAAGGGTATGCATAAAGACGGAAATGTTAAACCGAGGTATGATGAGAGACAGGCGGCTATCAGAGGCCGCGGATACATGTTCGCGTTTTATTCGATCATCATAGCTATGTGTCTGATTCCGATGCTGCTGCCTGATACGGCGATAGCTTTTCTGGGAGATACGATATATCTGATACCCCTTTTTGTCGGTCTTCCTATACATATAATGTACTGTGTATGGAATAACGCATATATAGAACTCAATCTGAACTATAAGTCCTGGGTATGTTATATGCTGTTTGTAGGAGTATTTAATATAGGACTTGGAATATGGGCAATATCCAGCGGAAGAATGATCGTGGACGGAGTGCTTCAGGTGAATATAGCGAATCTGTATCTGGGAATACTCCTATTCATTATCGTAATTGAAATTCTTATTAAGAATGCCATTGACGGAAGGGAGGAAGATGACGATGAAGAATCTGAAGCTTAAAGCAGCCCGGGCCGGAATGGATATGTCACAGGATCAGCTGGCGAAAGCAGTCGGTGTATCCAGACAGACGATCAACTCGATCGAAAAGGGAGACTATAATCCGACTATAAAGCTGTGTGTCAATATTTGCAAGGTGTTGGGGAAAACTCTTGATGAGCTGTTCTGGGAGGAATAGCGAACGTATAAGATGAAATATTTGTCATTTACGACAGAAAAAATGCTTTTCACAACACATTTAATCATTTTGATTACATATGGTGTATAAATACATCATGTGATAAATATACGCATGTCTTTTGGACATGCTGCAGTAAATATTCCCAATATAAAAAGGATACGGAGGTTTTAAAATGGGACTGGTTGTCAGAGATTTATTTAAGAAGTATGGTGAAAAGGTCGTAGTCGATCACATAGGTTTTGAGATGGAAAAGCCGGGTGTATATGCCATGCTTGGTACTAACGGAGCAGGAAAGACCACTTCCATCAGAATGATTCTTGGAATGCTTGATAAGGACGGAGGAGAGGCCCTCTGGAACGGTGAGCCGCTCAACTTCGATACCTGTAATATCGGTTATCTTGCAGAAGAGAGAGGTCTTTATCCTAAGTATACACTTATGGATCAGATCAGATATTTCGGTGAATTAAGAGGCGTTTCCAAGAAGGACCTCGACGAAAGAATAGCATATTGGGCTGAAAGACTTAAGGTAGAAGAATATCTCTTCCCTGAGAAGTTTGCGGAAAAGCAGGCAGCTTTGGAGGAAGAAGAGAGAAAAGCCCGCGGAGAAGATGTAGCAGCAAAGCCTGCCAGAGGAGCTGTTCAGAGAAAGAAGAAGGTTAAGCCTAAGACAGCAGATCAGCTTTCAAAGGGTAATCAGCAGAAGATCCAGTTCCTTATAGCTATGCTTTCGGATCCGGAACTTCTGGTACTTGATGAGCCGTTTTCAGGACTCGATCCGGTAAATGCTGATATCCTTAAGGAAGTAGTAAGAGAGCAGATTGCCGCAGGAAAGTACATCATCATGTCCAGCCACCAGATGGAGGTTGTTGAAGAGTTCTGTACAGATATCACTATCATGAACCGTTCAAAGGCGGTTGTTAAGGGTAACCTCAATGAGATTAAGAAGGCATACGGACGTGTAAATCTTACACTTAAGGTAGAGAAGGACGTAACGGATATAATTAATAAAACCGGTGTTGAGATAATTAATGAAAAAGAACATGAATATAAACTCAAGGTTACGGGAGATGAGCAGGCTAATACACTTCTTAAGAACCTTATAGAAGCCGGAGTAAATATTGTCAGATTCGATCTTTCAGAGCTTTCACTCCATGAGATCTTTGTAAGAGAGGTAGGTGAAGAAAACCGTGGCAAGTAAGGGTAATGCAGTAAATGAAAGGGAAAACATTTACAGCCTTAAGGGATTTAGTAAGGTTTTCAAATTCACTTTAGCTCAGACTTTTAAGAATAAAGCATATATTGCAAGTCTTGTGTTATTTATAATTATCATGTCTCTTATGGGACCTATCCAGTACTTTTCGGCTAAGTCGGGTATGAGTATTACCGAAAGTATGTCAGGAAACAAGATTGAAAATGCGGTAACAAAAAGTATCATAGTTTTAAATGAAACAAATGTTAATGTGGATGCGGATAGTTTCGGACTTTCCGATCACGGAATGGACGGCGTAGCATTTGATATAATATCAGACGGTTCCAAAACCGCTTCGGATGTAATATCCGGACTTGGAAAGACGGATGTAGCTGTTTTGATCCGTTTTGAGGATAATACATTTAAGCTTGAAGTAGTAAAATCCGAAGATTCGGATATTGAGAATGAAGAGCTTGATAAGATAAGTTCTATCTTTGAAGAGGGCTTTAATACAGCCAGAATGAAGGCACAGAATCTGGATCAGCAAAAAATAGAGATGCTTCAGAAGGGTGTTTATACGAATTCCGTTAAGACACAGGAAGAGTATGTAGCGGCTAAATCGGATACATATACCAAAAATCAGCTGATGGGTATATTCTCGGTATATTCAATCCTTATAATGATCGTATCGACAATGTCGGCTTCATTTATAGTTTCATCTGTTACTGAAGAGAAGATATCAAAACTTGTTGAAGGACTTCTCGTAAGTGTCCGTCCTATGGCGCTTCTCATGGGTAAGGTATGCGGAATGATGGTTTATATTATAACTATTATTCTCGGAGGATTCCTGTCTTCAAAGATTGTAAGTCTGGTTATGGAAAAGGGCCTTAAGCTTGATATGTCTGCGGGTCCGTCAACAGGATATGATTTTGGCGCACTGTTTAAGTTCGGAGCAGTGGGACTCATAATATTATTAGTATGTATACTTATTACATATCTCGCATTTGGCGGATTCAGCGGAATGCTCGGTGCGGCATGTACAAAGACAGAGGATGCTCAGAGTGCGACAGGTACGGTTACAATGCTTATATTCATCGGATATTTTGCATCAATGATGATTACCAGCAATGATAAGGCTATAGTAAGTATTATAGCTTCCCTTGTACCGCCTGTATCATTCTTTACTGCTCCGGTATATTTCCTTACAGGAAGAATCGGCATTCCGGTGTTTGCATTATCGCTTTTTATTCAGGTGGCGTTAGTAATAGGAATATGTCTGCTCTGCGCAAAGACATACAGAAAACTGATCATCAACGATTCATCCAAGCCGAAGCTTCTTGACGTACTTCGCGCTGTAAAAGGTTAGGAGGGGCATAACATAATGTTTAAGAATTTTGATAAGGTTTTTAAATTTACATTTAGAAATCAGGCAAAAACTAAATCATATATTTCACTTACCGTAACATTGGCCTTGCTTTTCCTTATTCTTCCGGGACTTATCATGTTCCTTGCGGACTACTTCACGAAGAAGAATGAAGGTATAAAGGATTCGGGAATCAAGTATGTGTATGTAGTTAATCCGGATGCACCGAAGGCAGATTATAACCTCTTCAATATGCTCGGAACAGAGTATTATGAAGATATAAAGTATATGAATGCTGATACGGTTGATGAAGCATTGGAGTATGCAGAAGGTTCACAGGATACGGTAGTACTTGAATTTTATGAGAAAGAGAATGAACTTTGTGCAGGTATAATTCTCCCGAACGATTCCAATATCACAAGCAAAGAAGCAGGATATTTTAATGATTTTATAGATGAGAACGAACAGTTCGTAGCTATCTTTGCATCAGGTATAAGCATGCAGGAACTAGTGCAGCTGTCACAGCAGACCGAGAGTGAGATTTACTCCGCGAAAGGCTATGAGGCGGGAAAAAGCCTTCACGATGACGAACAGGCGAGCGAGGATATGGCCGCAAAGGCATTCAAGCCTATATTCAATTACATAATCGTATTTGCATCCATGATGATCCTTTATATTATGATAGCAAGCTACGGCAACGGAATATCAAGTTGTGTTGTTCTTGAGAAGTCATCAAAGCTGATGGATACAATGCTCATATCAGTAAAGCCGGAAGCAATGGTATTCGGTAAGCTTATGGGAATACTTGCGGCAGGTCTGTTACAGATCTTCGTATGGATAATATCGATAGCGGTCGGATTTTTCGCGGGATTTGTGATACTTGAGAGCAGAGGATCGGAACTTCCTATTCGTGCTTTCTTCAACATGATGGGAGAGCTCGGACTATTCTCGATTCCTAAGGTTATTCTTGCAGTCATAACCATCATATTCGGTATACTTATGTACTGCTCGCTTTCATGTCTTGCGGGATCGATCTCAAACAACAGAGAGGAAGCTGCTTCGAACAATACAATCTTTATGATGGTACTTCTTGCAAGTTTCTATATTGTATTCTTCATGGGATTCTCTTCAGCCGGTGAAGGACTTCCGATGTGGATGATGTTTGTACCTCCTGTAGCTGCAATGGTACTTCCTGCAGCTCTCTGCCTCGGAACTATCAGTACCGGAGCGGGTGCAGTGGCAGTGCTTCTTCTGATTGCAATAGCAGTAGTTGTAACTATTGTTTCCGGAAGATTATATAAGATGATGTCACTCTATAAGGGAAATAATGTCAAGATCGGAAAGGCGCTCAAGATGCTTTTTTCCGGACAGGGCTGATAAGAACTGAAAAAGCTTATTATATAAGGCTTCAAAGGCTTGAATAGGGTTGACGAAAAAGTTAAAACTTCATATAATTAATATATTACAATGCCATCGGAAACATCTTTATTCTGGTGGCATTTCTTTTTGAGAGGAGAGGCAACATCATGGAAGAGAAAAAACGTAATTCATTTGCCGGATCCATAGGATTTGTTCTGGCAGCGGCGGGAAGTGCGGTAGGACTGGGAAATATATGGAGGTTTCCATATCTGGCAGCAAAGGATGGTGGAGGATTATTCCTTGTTGTATATCTCGTACTGGCTCTTACATTCGGATTTACACTTCTTACATCTGAAGTTTCAATCGGAAGGCTTACCAAGCAGAGTCCGCTTACAGCATATGGAAAGCTGAACAAGAAGTGGGGATGGCTTGGAGTTATCGCCTGCATAGTTCCGCTTATTATACTGCCGTATTATGCGGTTATAGGCGGATGGGTTGTAAAGTATTTTGTTGCATTTCTTACGGGACATGGAGCAGATGCGGCTCAGGATGGATACTTCGTTGGATTTATAACAGGAGGCGGTTCGGAGACTAATGTTGCTGTTACGGCAAAACTCTTCGGACAGTATGAGCCGGTATTTTATACAGCAATCTTTATCTTAGCCACAGCCGTTATTATTTTCCTGGGAGTTAACAGTGGAATTGAGAAGTCATCAAAGATTCTTATGCCTATCCTGTTTGTGCTTGTTATAGGTATAGCAATTTTTTCACTTACATTGAAAGGTACTGCAGATGACGGAGTCGCACGTACGGGTATAGACGGACTCAAGGTATTTGTGATTCCGAACTTTGACGGACTTACGGTTAAACAGTTCTTTACAACAGTAATGGATGCTATGGGACAGCTGTTTTACAGTCTGTCTGTTGCTATGGGAATTATGGTAGCATATGGCTCATATGTTAAGGATGATGCAAACCTTATCAAGTCCATAAATCAGATAGAATTCTTCGATACTTTTGTAGCGGTACTTGCGGGAATCATGATAATTCCTGCAGTCATAGTTTTCATGGGACCGGATGGAATGAGCGCAGGCCCTTCACTTATGTTTGTTTCATTGCCTAAGATATTTGTTGCCATGGGGCCTGTGGGAAATGTGATAGGAACATTGTTCTTCGCAATGGTTCTTTTTGCGGCGCTTACAAGTTGTATATCCATTCTTGAAGCAATTGTTTCAAGTTTTATAGACAAGTTCAATATGAAGAGAGGTGTCGCAACTGCGGTTGAGACGATTCTTGCGTTTGCTGTTGCTGTTGTGGTCTGCCTCGGCTACAATGTACTGTACTTCGAGTATACTCTTCCTAACGGATCGGTTGCTCAGATACTCGATATCATGGACTACATCAGTAATAATGTTCTTATGCCGATAGTTGCTATCGCAACATGTATCCTTATAGGCTGGGTTATAAAACCGAAGACTATTACGGATGAGGCAGAGAAGGGCGGATTCAAAATGAGAAGAAAAGTTCTTTATACGGTCATGATAAAATTTGTGGCACCGGTTCTTCTGATATTCCTTGTTCTGATTTCGCTCGGAATATTGAAATTATAAATATCGGATGTCAAAAATATATAAAAAAATCAAAGTATTTATGTGACATTTTACGAAAATATTTTTTGGACTTACCTAGGTTGAGATTATTTGTTATCATTAATATGGCAGGTTTGAACAGGAGAAATATCGTATAAGGAGTGTGAGAAATGTTTTCGGTTGGAGATTACGTAGTGTATGGCAGTAACGGTGTTTGCCGTATTACTGACATAGGTCCTATGGATCTTCCGGGAGTATCGAAAGATAAACTCTTTTATACTATGACGCCATGTTATATCAGGGACAGTTCGCTTTTTACACCTATTGATAATCCAAGGGTTATTATGAGACCTGTAATGACAAAGGATGAAGCTGAGAGCTTCGTCGAAAGTATCAAAGATATTGACGGAATTACCATCAAGGAAGAAAAGCACAGAGAACTGGAGTATAAAGAAGCTGTTCTTTCATGTGATCCGGAAGTACTTGTAGGGATCATCAAAACAATTTACGGCAGGATGAACGAACGCATTGCCGAAGGCAAGAAGGTTACATCATCGGATTCTAAATATTTTCATATAGCTGAAGACAGCCTCTATGGTGAACTTGCTATCAGTCTTGGAATAGAGAAGAATGAAGTTAAGAATTACATCCACGATAAGATTGAGGCATAGAGAGCTGAAGTTGTCCTGCAACAGAAGAGTCGACCGGGTTTATCCCGGTCGATTTTCTGTTTGCTGTTTTATAGGAAACAGAATTTCCTAAGAAGCAGACCGGACAGAGGCCTACTCAGAGTTGAAAAACCCTATTAACAGGTGTAAAATTAATTAGTTAAAGAAGGGGTTGTGTAGCCATGAAAAAGATAATCAGAAATATGGCGCAGTGTAAGAACTGCGGAGATATACTTGAATCAAAGTCGAGATGCGATGCAAAGAGATGTTCTTGCGGAAGCATTATGATAGACGGAGGAAAGTTTTATCTTAAGAGAAACTGTAAGAAGCCTGAGTACCTTATAGAACTCAGTGAATGTACGGAAGTCGGAGAATGATCGAATGTCGGGACATAGAAGACATTTAAAATGGGATAAACTGGATAACACCGGAAATCTCTTTCCCGTAATAGCAAAGCCGGGAATGAGTAATGTATACAGAGTTTCGGTTCTCCTGAAGGAAGAGATTAACGAGGAACTGCTGCAGAAAGCCCTTGAACAGGTACTGCCTTATTTTGATATATTTCAGTATCATATGAAGAAGGGGCTTTTCTGGTATTATCTGGAAGCCGGTCAGAATCCGTTTCCGAAAGTCGAAAAGGAACATACTTATCCGTGCCAGTATATAGATCCGGATAATAACAGAGAGCATCTTTTCAGATTGACCTATTATAAGAACAGGATCAATCTGGAAGTTTTTCATGCGGTTACGGACGGTAACGGAGCCTTTGCATTTCTGAAGGAAATAACTTATCAGTATATTAGAAATGCACATCCGGAGCTTAAGGGTGAGGTTAAGGATTCACTTGCGTCGGATACTTCGCTGAATACGGAAGACAGCTATGTGCAGAATTATAAGAGGAAGGCCAGAAAAACTTATAAGACCAAGAAGGCTGTTATAGTTAAAGGTGAGAAGTTCATAGTTAACCAGATGGGAATCATGCACGGACTGATCAATCTGTCCGATATTAAGGCGGCTGCAAAGTCTTACGGAGTAACCATTAATCAGTATCTTGTCGGCGTATATACGTGGGCAATATACAAGTCCTATCTGAAACTCAGGGCGAGTGATAAGCCGATCAGTACAGCGGTACCCGTGAACTTAAGACCTTACTTTGATTCGGATACGAATAAAAATTTCTTTGTTATGGTTTCGGCTATATTCAATGCTGAAAAAGACAATATGACATTCGAAGAGGTTCTTGCCGAAGTAACGGCAAGTCTCAAGGAACAGATTACCAAGGAGAATCTTGAGAGACTGTTCTCATACAATGTTTCAAATGAGATGAATATTCTTCTAAGAGCTATTCCGCTCTTTATAAAGAAGATTGCGATTGCTCAGGTATATAACGCTTCGGCGAAGGCGAATACAACAACAATGACTAATCTCGGAGTTATGAAGGTTTCGGAGCCTTACGGAGATTATATAGAAAGATTCCAGGGTATGCTTGCCATGTCTAAGGGACAGAATATAAAGTGTACTGTGGTTTCATACAGCGATATCCTGATAGCAACCTTTACTGCAAGTATCAGAGAGACAGGCATTCAGAAGACTTTTTTCAGAAAACTTACCGAAGATAATGTACGTGTATCCATAGAAACAAACGGAGCATATTACGAATAATGGCAAAATGTATAAGATGTAAACTTGAGATAAAAGACGATACTATGATGTGCCCTCTCTGTAACGGAGTTCTTGTTCGTGATGAAGAGGAATTCGCGAAGGCGGAGAAAAACAGTGACGGTACATATGTGTCAAGATCCATAAGCTACCCCGATGTGGCTCCCGCACTCAGAAGAATGCAGACCGCGATTCGTGTGGCTATCTTTAGTGCGGTTATAGTGGCCGTGGTCGCAATGGTTGTAAATTATTATACGTATAAAGGTGTTATGTGGTCTCTCATAGTTGCCTTGGGACTTGCATACGGATGCTTTACTCTTTTATATTCATTTAATACGAGAAGAAGTCTTCAGAGAATCATTCACGTTCAGGCTATTTTGGCTATTATAGCGATGATCGCGTTGGATTATCTGACAGGACATCAGGGGTGGGCTATGAAATATGCCATACCGATAGCACTTATGGTCATTCCGGTCGGAATAGTTGTTATGATGATTATAAATGTTGAGAGCTGGCAGAGCTATATAATGACGGAGATCTCATGTGCGTCATTATCTGTCGTTCTCCTTATACTTGCTATCTTTAAGGTTATAAACAGTACCATACTGCTTTTAATTGCGACGGGAATATCATGTGCCATACTTGCGGGTACGATCCTGTTCGGATCGCGACTTGTGTCGGATGAGATAAAGAGGAGATTCAGAGTATAATGGCAGATTTGAGTGTAAGGGCTAAGATCATATCGGATATAGTTCTCATCCACAACAGAACCAGACGTGTGGAAAAAAAACTCCTGAATGAGGATTACGGAGAAAGCGAGCTGGATAAGCCTTTCAAATATCCGGAATTCTATAATTCGGAAATTATAGATATGGGAAATTTCCGTATGGAGGTTTTGAAAAGAGATAATGCAGTTGATGAATGGGTAGTTCTTCAGCTTCATGGAGGCGGATACCTGAGTCCTTTTAGGAATTCATACAGGACTCTCGCAGGTCTTTACAGTGAGGCGGCAAGGGGAGCTATGGTGGTTTCGGTAGACTACAGAGTAGCGCCGGAAAATCCTTATCCGGCGGCAGTTGATGATGCGCTTGAGGCATATCTCTGGATACTGCAGGCGGGATATCTTCCGGAAAAGGTTATATTTGGAGGGGATTCCGCGGGAGGAGGACTTGCAATGGCGCTCTGCCACAGATTGAAGAGGCTTGGAATAGCACTTCCGGCAGGAATTGTGGCGATGTCTCCCTGGACTGATCTTACTGCGAGCCTACCGTCTTATAAAGATAACTATGATATTGATCCGGTGTTCGGAAACTCAAGATCTGATGTGATCTTTGATAATCCGTATCCGGGAGAAGAAAATCCTAAGAATCCGGAGATTTCGCCCCTTTACGGAGATTTTGAAGGCTTTCCTCCGATGCTTATACAGGTAGGCTCTGAGGAAATGCTTTACAGTGATTCAGAGGCAGTAGCCGTAAAGGCAAAAGAAGCGGGAGTAAAAGTTAAGTTTTCGGTATATGAAGGGATGTTTCATGTATTTCAGCTGTCGGCCATGCTCATGCCGGAGTCTAAGAAAGCCTGGTTTGAAGTAAGGCGGTTTATGGATGAAATAACGGGGCAGGGTAGCCCGGACACCGATTATACCGGAGAATTCATCACGGAGGATTGATCTTTCTGAAAAAGGGGGCTAACATGAAGAAGGGGTTTCTTGTAGTCAGCAGAGGTTCGGTTGATGAGGATATAAGGGAAAAGTATCTTAAAGAACTTGAACTTATCATAAGCGAAAGGTTTGAAGATACCATGATAAAGGCGGCCTATACCGACGACAAGGTGAGACGTGAATTAAGGGAGAAGACCGGAGAGAAGGTTCCGTCTGTTAAGGCAGCCATGCTTTCCATGAGTGAAGAAGGAGTAACTGAACTTACGGTGCTATCAACGCATGTCGTATCGGGATATGATTACAGACAGATGAGTGAAGATATATCCAGCTGTGGCACCCTGTTTCAGCGGGTCAGGGTTGCAAGACCGCTTGTGGAGATAGAGCAGGATTTTGATCTTGCATCAAGAGCCGTGCACAGTGTTTTTAAGGATAAGGTTGGAGACGGATGTCTGATACTTATGGCCAGAGGCGCTGATGATCCTGATACTGAAGAAACTATGGAAAAACTTGAAGAAGCGATTTCTGCCAGATTCGACGGACGGGCATATATTGCAACTCTCAATGGCAGCAGGGGGCTGACCAGAGTCCTGATGGATATGAAGAAACAGGGCAGAAGCGGTAAAGTGGTAGTGGTACCGTTCAGTTTTATCTTGGGCGAACTGAGAGATCACTTGTGCGGAGGAGAGAATTCTTTCGAAGACAGGCTTATGAATCAGGGGTATGAGCCGGTTATCGTTGAAGATGGATTAGGATTATATGATGCATTTCTCAGGTTATACCTGAAGCATCTTTATGAAGCATAGTATAAATGCATGACAGTATGGGTTATGTATATTGATATGGAGGATTGGTTGTGAACATTATGATTGCCGGCTGTGGTAAAGTCGGAAAGTCGATTGCGATGAGACTCTGTGAAGAAGATCATCAGATCACAGTAATAGATATTGATGAAAATGCACTTTCGTCAGTAACAAACTCACTTGATGTCATGGGATATCATGGGGATTGTACAAGCATACAGACTCTTCAGGAGGCGGGTATCAAAGATACAGATCTTCTGATAACGGTAACGAGCGATGATGAGAAGAATATGCTGACGTGTCTTATTGCACGTAAGGCCGGAGGGTGTCAGACTATAGCGAGAGTCAGAAGTCCTCAGTATGCAGAAGATATCAAGTATATTAAGGAAGATCTGGGTCTTTCCATGTCCATAAATCCGGAGATGGTAGCGGCAGAGGAAATGCTGAGACTTATTCAGATACCTTCTGCTTTTGAGGTTGATACTTTTGCGAAAGGAAGAGTCAACCTTATAAGCTTTGTTGTTCCGGCGGGTTCGCTTCTGGACGGACTGCAGCTTAAAAACCTGCATTCCAGGATTGGAATGAACGCTCTTATCTGCATAGCCGAAAGAAGCGGAAAGGTAGTTATTCCGGGAGGTAATTTCGTTATAGAAGCCGGTGATAAGATATCGGTTACACTTGCACTTGTTGACGTTAATACATTCTTTAATAAGGTTGGTATAAAGACAAAACCTATTAAAAATGTACTTATAGCAGGCGGCGGAACAATGTCTTATTATCTGGCAAATAAACTGGGCACACAGAAGGTCGGCGTAAAACTTGTGGAGAAGAGACCGGACCGTGCGGATGAGCTTGCAGAGAAGCTGCCGAAGGCAATGATAATCTGCGGCGATGCCACGGATAAGAGCCTTCTTGCGGAGGAATCTCTCGATGAGATGGATGCCATATGTGCACTCATGAACGAGGATGAAGAGAATATAATCCTGTCACTTTATGCCAATAAATATACAAATGCAAAGATGATGACAAGACTTCACAGAGATTCTTATGAAGAGATAGTTTCGGAGCTTCCGGTCGGACATATAATCTCGACAAAAAAGATAACGGCCGATTATATTACCAGATACATCAGAAGTATGCAGAATACCGCGGGAAGTGATGTAGAGACGCTATACAGAATGATGGACGGAGCAGCTCTCGGATTGGAATTCAATATCCGTGCCGGTTTTCCGGGAGCCGGAAAAAGTCTGAAGGATCTTCCTATTATAGACGGTACGCTGATATGCTGCATAAACAGGAACGGTAAGATCATACGCCCGGGAGGAAACGATACCATGGAAGTCGGAGACAGTGTGGTAATAGTAACTACTCATAAAGGACTGAAAAGTCTGGATGAGATAATCAGGAGATAATCGGCAGTCATGAATTACCGTTTGATATTACAATTTTTGGGTTCACTCCTGCAGTTTGAAGGAGCATTTCTTCTGCTTCCCTTTATAGTGGGACTGTACTATCATGAATCACAGGCAAAGTATTTGCTTATTATCGCGGCGGCAGCGGCAGCGATAGGTACTCTTATGAGAATTATCAAGCCAAAGTCGAAAAAGCTTCATCCGAAGGAAGGCTTTATAGTTACGGCACTTTCATGGCTGCTTATGAGTCTGACAGGTGCCATGCCGTTCTTCATATCGGGTGAGATACCTCATTTTACTGACGCCGTATTTGAAACCGCATCGGGATTTACAACAACGGGAGCAAGTATTCTGACCGACATAGAAGGAATGGCCAGATGCATGCTGTTCTGGAGAAGCTTTACACACTGGATAGGTGGAATGGGAGTTCTTGTTTTCATGCTGATATTCCTCAAGTCCAGTGCGGATGAGATGAATCTTATGAAAGCCGAATCGCCGGGACCGTCGGTTGATAAGCTGGTTCCGAGAGTACGTACGACAGCATTTATCCTTTATGCCATGTATACAGGGTTAACTATTGTATCTATCGTATCTCTCTATATGGCGGGGATGCCGTTCTTCGACTCGGTCTGCATAAGCTTCGGAAGTGCGGGAACGGGAGGCTTCGGTGTAAGGAGCGACAGCTGTGCGAGCTATTCGGCACTTTGCCAGGTCATAATCACTATATCGATCATATTGTTCGGATGTAACTTTAAGATATATTATCTGATCATCAGTAAAAAGTTTAAAGATCTTTTGAAATGCGAGGAAGTCATCTGTTATCTGATAATTTTTTCACTTGCAGTTGCAATTGTATGTATCTGTATAGTAAATGAAGCAGGTTCAGTAGGTGAAAGTGTCAGAACCTCGGCTTTCCAGGTTGCGTCTATAATGACCACAACGGGTTATGCCACGGTGGATTTCGACAAATGGAACACACTTGCCAGAGCGGTAATGGTTCTTGTTATGTTTATAGGAGCCTGTGCCGGAAGTACGGGCGGTGGTATAAAAGTTTCAAGATGGGTACTATATTTTAAACAGATCAAGAGAGAGATATCCAAGTATACACATCCGCGTTCGGTCAATAAGATCAGACTTGACGGAAATGTAGTGGACGAGGATACCATCAGAGGCGCAAATGTATTTCTGATGGCTTATGCATGTGTATTCATCACATCATTCATGATCATCTGTCTTGAGAACAGAGATCTTGTTACGACATTTACATCGGTTGCGGCAACGATCAACAATATCGGTCCGGGTCTCGGAGAAGTAGGACCGATGGGAGGATTTTCAACATTTTCCGGTTTATCAAAATGGGTATTCATCTTTGATATGATTGCAGGAAGACTTGAGCTTTTCCCTGTACTTATAATGTTCGCACCGTCGACATGGAAGAAGAAGTAAATAATAAAATAAAAAACAACTTAGAATACAATGCTGTATCCTAAGTTGTTTTAATAAATACTTAAATATTCGATTCGGATTATCTTATCTCCGAATAACCGCCTGCTGATACAAGACCGTCAAGCTTAACACCAGACTGGCAGTAAGGGCAGTTATGGGATGAATATGACGCATAACCTTCGATATCATTTTTGTGGAATATCGAATGTATCTCATGACCTTCCACCTCATCGGAAGCTGAGAAAATTGCTGAGATTCCTGAAATGGATCCGCCATAGTATTCTATACATTCAATAGCCTTCTCGGTTGTATGTCCGGTTGTGATAGTAGCAAGAAGTAAGAGAACATGTCTCGAATGGATCATCGGGATGACATTATCCTTGAAGGTGAGTTGACCTACGGAATTAACTTCAGGTGTGATAACATACATGGTTCCGTGCTGGTTCATGCTGATGATTCCGGAAGCAGTAAGCTCATCTGCGAGATATGCGCCGATCACCTCAGTGCCGTCTATACATACGATAGTATCTATGACTGAGGAAGCAATATACTCGGAGGCCATAGACTTTGCAACTGCCTTAGCTTCGCTTGAACGGGCCTTGAGAGTGGTAAGATCTATGTAATAGTTGATATGTGACGATGTTGTAGCAAAGTGTCCCTGAGATACTTTAAGCTTGATCTGATTGTTATACGGTGAATCTACTTTAAATGTTTGCATATTAGTCCCCCTTTTGTACTACACCTATGTTGTATATGGTAATTTACTCATATATTATAACTATTTCGATTATAAGTGTCAAAAGCGATTTAGGATATATTTAATTACATTTATTATGAGGAGTTATATGAGAGCTCAGAATGAATTATATGTAGGGCCGTCAGGCTCGGGAAAATCAGCCGCACTTTCGCGTTATATTCTGGAACAGGCACATGAGAATCCTGATAAGAGTTATTATCTCATCGTACCGGATCAGTCCGCTAGTGCCTATGAGAAGAGACTTCTCGGAATGAACAGGGATCTCTTCAACATAGCAGGTCTTCTTAATGTGGATATTCTGGGTATGTCCAGACTCGCATTCAGAGTATTTGAAGAATATGATGTTCCGTCAGGCAGGGTACTCGAAGAGTTCGAGAGAAGCATGATGGTAAGAGCGGCATGCTCTAAGGTTGCGAATCTCATGAAAGTATACGGCGGAAGTATCGATAAGAAGGGATTTATAAGCCAGGCCAAGTCACTTATATCGGAACTGCTGCAGTTCGGTATCACACTGGATGATATCAAGCTTATTTCCGATAAACTTAAGGAACAGGGAGCCGATACACTTTCCGATAAGCTGAATGATATCAAGCTTATTTATGAAGAGATAAGAGTCAGGTTTCTCTGGAATTCGGGAGCCGAACTTCCTGAAGAGAGAATGAAGATATTTGCGGATTGTCTTCGGGATAAGTCCGTAAAGAGTATCGTGGACGGGGCAGTAATAGTATTCGATGAATTCAGAGGTTTTACACCGGATCAGTTTGAGATAATCAGAGGACTTAATGAGAGAGCGGAGAAACTTATATTCGGCCTTACCATGGAAGGAGCGGATATCAGAACGGGCAAAGAGATAAAGGAGCACGAGCTGTTTTATCAGAGTTATACAACATATAAAACGCTTATGGAAATCCTGGGGACTGTACCTGTGATAAAGTATTATGAGAGAGGCACAGATATTTCGAGATTTGCAAAAGAATCGGGCCTTGCTCATCTTGAGAAGGGAATATTCAGATTCCCTATCAAAGAGTATGTGGGAGTGCCGGATGATATCGAAATCCGGAGAGCGGATGATCAGGTGGCGGAGATCAAAGTTGTAGCAGAGGATATTCTGAGGCAGGTGAAACAAGGTGCCAGATTTAAGGATTTTGCCGTGGTAACCGGCGATATGAAGGGTCTCAGTGCTTATGCGGAGGGTGTATTCAGAGATTACGGGATTCCCGTATTTATGGATCAGTCCAAGAGTATAGGAAAGAATCCTTATACTGAAGGGCTTATCAAACTGCTCCAGATTATAGATAAAGATTTTAATTACGACAGCATATTCGGATTTATCAAACTCGGGCTTGTGGGGGAGGATATATCCGGAGCTCTTGATGTGCTTGAAAATCACTGTCTGAGACATGGTATCAGAGGCAGGAAAATATGGGAAAAAACCATTGAAGTATCCAAAGATTCCTTACCGGAAGAATTAAAAGATGAGATAGCAGATGACTATGCAAATTGCGAAAAAGCAAGAGCGGCGGTTATGGATCTTCTCGCGCCGATGCTTGAACTGAACAGAAAATCCGAAAGGGTTTCAAATATATCTCAGGCTTTAAGAATCATGATGTCGGCGGAAAAGCTGGATTATGAGAAGAAGATTGAAGAAACTGTCGGAGTGTATGAAAAACTCGGAAAACCTGCGGAAGCGAATGCAATGAAAGCTCTTTACGAAAAGCTTTGTTCTATGTTTGACAGTATGGATGAGATGCTGGGATATGAAGAAGTAAGCATTCATGATTATCTGGAAATCATTTCTTCCGGAACAGAGGATATGAAACTGGGTGTTATCCCGCCTACGCTGGATTCCGTTACGATCGCGGACTGTGAAAGAAGCCGTCTGGACCGCGTAAAGACAATATATTTCATAAATATGAATGACGGAATACTTCCGGGAACGGCATCGGGCGGAAAACTTCTGTCCGACAGAGATAAGGACAGGATAGAAACACTTTTTGCAGATAACGGAATAATGAAAAAACTTGCTCCGAACGATAAGATTCAAAGTTATATGGAGCAGTTTTATATATATCAGATGCTGACGAAGCCGGAGAAAAAACTTGTGCTTTCGTATGCGGATACCGGAAGAGACGGCAAGGCTATGGAAGTGTCATATATTCTCGGACGTATAAAGAGACTGTTCCCGAAACTTGAAACGGTAAGGAAAACACCTAAACCTTTTAACGGAACCAGGGCTACGGATATATATTACTTCACGGACAGTATAAGAAATGCAATGGGAATGTTGAGAGACAGAAACATTGCCGAACTTGAAACAGAAGAAAGATTTACATCGGAAATAAATGATATAGCGTCATTCAGAAAGCAGGATCCGGAATGTTTTGATTTTGATGACAGGGCAGTACTGTACAGCAATAAGGCCGAACAGCTTCCGCAGAATATCATGAAGGATCTGAAACTCGATATATCGGTATCGAAGATGGAAAGCTATGCGGGGTGCCCGTATTCGTATTTCTTAAAGTATATTCTTAAACTGTCTCCGCGTGAAGAAAAACAGCTGGACAACCTTGATGTGGGCAACATTCTTCACAGGGCTTTGGAACTGGCCGGTGAGACGGTAAAGGATCTTTTCGGCAATGACTGGAAAAAGATTAAAGATGTTTCATTGGAAAAGATATCAAAGGAATCCCTTGATCGGGCACTTTCCGAAAATGAGTTCTTCAAGGATGAGGGTGAACAGGATAAAGGGAAGAATGATGTGGTAAGAGAGCAGCTTTTAAACGTTATGGATAGATCGATGAAGACTATCAGGTATCAGATTTCCAAAGGCGAGTTGCTTCCTGAAACGTTTGAGCAGACTTTTTCCGCAACATTCACGGTTTCGCGCCCTGACGGAGAGAAACTGCCGATAACAATAAACGGAAAGATTGACAGGGTAGACAGTTATGATTCGGAAGATGAGAGAATATTTCGAATCATAGATTATAAGACAGGTGATAAAAAGTTTGATCCGAAACGTATCGAACAGGGACTGGATCTTCAGTTGTCGGTATATATGGATGTAATCAATGAAATATTAAAGAGGGAATACAAAGATAAGTGTGTTATACCGGCAGGTATGTACTATTATCATGTTTCCAATCCGGAAATCAGGCTTACGGATCAGGTTCTTGCATCGGCAGAAGGAGATGAAGCCGCTGCTGCCGAAAAGTCACAGTTACAGCAGTTGAGATTGAACGGTGCAATAAATATAGATGATCCTGAAAAACATAGGATAACCGAACTTCAGGAAGAAGGAATAGTTGATGAAACCGGCGCTGTCAGAAAAGGAACGGTGTTGTCACTGGACAGCGGACGCAGTGCTGATACATATTCAAAGTCTACGGCTGTGGTTGTTACAAAACAAATGGAAGGCCTTGGCAAATTCGGACGAAACAAGATGGCAGAACTGACCGAACAGATGTTGGGTGGAGACATAAGTAAAACCCCGATCAGAATGGGACGAGGCGGAAAAGTCAGATGTACTTACTGTGATTACAGACAGATCTGCAGATTCGGAAGCTATGGAGGAAAAATCAGGTACATTCCGGATGATGCGGAAAGCTCAATAGAAACCATAGCACGTATAACAGATAATATAGAGGAAAGGTCTCAATATGACAGATTGGAACAAAGCACAATTAAAAGTTCTGGAAAGTCTTAAAGATGACAGGAATATACTGGTATCGGCAGCTGCCGGATCCGGTAAAACAGCGGTTTTGGTTGAGAGGATCATCAGAAGTGTTACGGAGAAAAGATGCGGTATAGACGAACTTCTGGTGGTTACTTTTACCCGTGCGGCAGCAGCACAAATGAAGTCGAAGATCATAAAAGCACTTGAACAGATATGTGAGGATGGAGGAAATCCTCATATGGTCAAACAGCTTTCCTTGGCTGAAAATGCGGATATAACAACAATTGACAGCTTCTGTAATCGTGTTGTAAAAGAAAATTTCAGCCGTATCGGAATTGATCCTGCCTACGATTTTTATGATGCTCAGGAAGCTAAAATGCTCCAGGAAGACATTCTGGATGAATGCTTTGAGAATTGGTATAAGGAAGATGAGAATTTTACAAAAATCTCCGGCCTGTTTATGAAAAAAGGAATAGATGACAGTTTTCTTCGGGATACGATTTTTGTAATTTACAGGGTTTCTCAAAGCCATGCGGATGAGCATAAATTTTTTGAATATGTCAGAGACCAGGCAAGGGCATCCGGAAGTAAGATAAAAAATCTTACGTGGGTGAAGAAACTTTCCGAACAGATAATGAATATTGCGGAAAATACAATACTGAAGCTCGAGAAGGCTAAAGAGTTTTATACTGCTTTCAAAGGGACAGAGCTGGAAAAATTAGCGGATAATATGCTGCAGGTTCTGGATGCGGATATTGAGCATGTAAGAAATATCAGTTTGGGTAAAGACTTAAAAGAAATGCGTATCGCAGCAAATGAAAAAATGAAAACTTTTACCAAGAAGTCTGCCTGTGTAGAAGCTTTCGGCCCCGAGACGGCATATTACGCGGATTTCAGAAACTACATTAAGAAGGTATTCCAGAAGCTTCCCGATATGGATAAGATCATAGATGAGCAGGAAAGAAATCGTTGGATAACACTTAGCCTGATTGATTATACGGAGAAGTTTGCGGAGAGACTGATTGAAGAAAAAAAGAAAAATAAACGTTTTGAATTCGGTGACATAGCTCATTTTGCATATAAGGTTTTACGGGATCCGAAAACGGGAGAATTGACACATGCTGCTGAAGAACTCAGAGACAGATACAGGTATATTTATATTGATGAATATCAGGACAGTAATGATCTTCAGGAGGAAATTCTGAATTCTGTGGCCAGACGTGACAGTGAGGGCCGCACCTGCAATATATTCATGGTAGGAGATGTAAAACAGAGCATATACAGATTCAGACTTGCAAAACCGAAACTCTTTATGGAAAAGAGCGAAAATTATGCAAAAGAAGACGGAGACGGAATACTTCTGAATCTTAATACGAATTACAGATCGAGAAAAGAAATCCTTGATGCGACAAACTTTATATTCGGTATGCTTATGACAAAAGAATTAGGCGGTATTGAATATGATGACGCTGCCAAGCTGAATGCGCCGGAGAAAAAAGAAGGAGATCAGGAGTCACCCGATGATAAAACGATTCGTCCGGAATTGATCCTTATGACGGACTTTAAAGAAGATAGGGAAGCGGTGCTGAATAACGAATCGGAAGACGAAGATGAAGAAGAGATAAAATCTCTTGATCTGATATCTTCGGATGAAGCAGAAGCTTTTATGATAGGCAAAAGAATTCTTGAGTTTGTGAACGGCAGTGACGGTTCCGGAAAAAAATACAATTTCGGAGATATTACGATTTTAATGAGAACCGTGTCGGGAACCGAACCCATGGTGGATGTGCTGACCAATATGGGGATTCCCGTAAAGCTGGACAGCAATTCGGGATACTTTGATGCTGCGGAGATAATGACTCTTCTGGGAGTGCTGGCAGTTATAGATAATTCCAGACAGGATATTCCTTTTACATCGGTTCTTCTTTCCGAAATAGGAAAGATGACAGAGCCTGAGCTCGCACTGGTGATGACCAGAAGACCGCTCAGAAGAAGATATATGTATGACATGTGTCTTGATTTTGCAAATGCCTACAGAGATTCGGAAGATGATGAATTGCGCACTGTTGCCGAAAAATTAGATGCTGTCATTACACTGTTTGACAAGTGGAAAAGTGTTAAATCCTATATATCGATAGCGGAACTGATAGATATGATACTGTATGATACGGGATATGATATATTCGTGTCTTCTATGCCGGAGGGAGAGATCCGACTTGCCAATGTCAGAATGCTGAGATACCGAGCTGAAGTATTTGAAAAATCAGGCTTTACAAGCTTGTTTGACTTTATGAGATATGTAGAGAAATGTAAGGTCCACGATATAGATTTCGGAAAAGCCGAAGCTCAGAGCGATGCCGGAAATGTTGTCCATATTACATCTATTCACAGCAGTAAAGGTCTGGAGTATCCGGTAGTCATCCTGGCCAGAACAGGACACGGATTTAATTTACGGGATATGCAGAAGGCTGTGATCATGGACCCGGAATACGGATTGGCACATGACAGTTATGAGATATTGGATAACGGAATATGCGTTAAAAGAGAAGGCGTTAAAAGAGACATATTTATTGATATGCAGTTAAGAGAAACAATGGCTGAGGAAATGCGCCTTCTTTATGTTGCTATGACGCGTGCAAAAGAGAGGCTTGTTATAACCGGATTAGCAGTAAAATCATTTGATACGATGCATTACGATCTGGGATTAAATCCCCGACTTAAAGCTATGCTTTATATGATTCTTCCGGCAATTAATGCCGAAGGATTTGATAAGCATTTTGAATTGAAGATGTTTAAAAAGACAGATCTGGTTGCGGAATATACAGGAAGGCAGGATGGCGAAAGAGCCGCTAAACCTGAAGAAGCATATAAACGTCTGAAAGAAAAAGTGGCCGAGGCAGAGGCTGAGAATCCGAAAAAAGCCGATAACCCTTACAATTACACCTATCCTTATCTTGCAGCCGTTACAGCGCCTTCTAAGGCGGCTGTAAGCGGGATTGAGAGGGCTTACACGATCAAACTGGAAGAAGAGGGGGTTATACCGAGAAGGATAACTGCGGATAAAGAGGAATTACAGGATAAAGACGCGGATCTTATAGAAGATTCGGATGTTACCGGACAGAAGGATATATATCCCGGTACCAGACGAGGAACCGTTATCCATAAGATCATGGAGCTGCTGGACTACTCAAAGATTGATTCACGCAGTGATATGAATGCGGAAATTTACAGGATAATGAAGAAGAATTTCTTCACGGATGAAGACAGAGCAAACCTCAGAAGGGATATGGTCCTCGGCTTCTACAGTGATGATGAGAAATCTCTCTTCAGAAGGATGAAGAAGGCTGCGGAAAGAGGAATGCTTTACAGAGAGAAATCCTTCCTTATGGGGATGAAGCCTTCGGATATTCCGGGAATGGGCTACAGAGAAGAGGATTTCGGCGATGATATGGTTACCGTACAGGGAATCGTGGATGCCTTCTTCTATGAGACAGGCGAGGACGGGAAAAAGCATATTACGCTTGTGGATTATAAAACCGATAATGTTAAGACGGCAGAAGAACTTATAGAAAGATACAGTGTCCAGCTCGAATTATATGCTCTTTCACTTTCGAGGATTACAGATGCGCAAATAGATGGTATAATGTTTTATTGCTTTAAGTTTCATGAAGAGGTTAATTGTCCGGTGAAGATTCCCGGCCATAACGGATAATGAGTAAAGGAGATAGTACGGATATGTCCAGAACTGATTTAGAGAAAGAAGGAATTACATTACTTGGGAATAAGAAAACCTCAATACCTGAGGATTATGCACCGGAGGTGCTTGAGACATTTATCAATAAGCATCCGGATAACGATTACTTCGTAAAGTTTAACTGTCCGGAATTCACAAGTCTCTGTCCGATCACGGGGCAGCCTGATTTCGCAACGGTTTATATATCCTATGTTCCGGGCGAGAGAATGGTTGAGAGTAAGTCACTTAAACTCTATCTTTTCAGTTTCAGAAATCACGGAGATTTCCATGAGGACTGTATGAATAAGATCATGAAGGATCTTATAGCACTTATGAATCCTAAGTATATCGAAGTATGGGGAAAATTCACTCCCCGCGGTGGTATATCGATCGATCCTTACTGCAATTACGGTAAGCCGGGCACCAAGTGGGAAGAGGTTGCGTGGAAGAGACTGACGGAGCATGATATGTATCCGGAAAAAGTGGATAACAGATAGATATAACCAAACGATAGAAAGAGGAAATTATGACTAAGCAGGAAGCTGTAAATTATATAAATGATATTCCGAGATTTGCTGACAAGACCGGGCCGGAAAATACAGAGAAACTGATGGAGATTCTCGGAAATCCGGAAAGAGACGCAAAGACGGTTCATATTGCGGGAACCGACGGAAAGGGTTCGGTTGCCAAAATGATGAGCCTCATGCTCGAAGAGGCGGGCTTTAAGACAGGACTCTTTGTATCACCGCATCTTGTGGATATAAGTGAGAGAATCTCGATTAACGGTGTGAATATCGGTGACGATGATTTCGGAAGGATTTTCGGGATTGTTAAGACTGCTGTGGATAAACTTATCGAAGAAGGAGGAAGTCATCCTGCATTTTTCGAATATCTGTTTGCTATGGCAGCGGTGTATTTCTCAGAGCAGAAGACTGACTTTGTAGTATATGAGACGGGTCTCGGAGGACGTCTTGATGCAACAAACTGCATACGTCCTTGTATGACGGCTATCACAAGGATCGGTCTCGATCATACTCAGTATCTCGGAAATACTATTGAAGAGATAGCCGGCGAGAAGGCAGGTATCATAAAGAAGGGGGTACCTGTTGTATATTTCACAGGCAAGACTTCAGCCAACAAAGTTATCGAGCACGTTGCAAGAGAAAAGGGATGCCCTGCATTTAATGCGTACTGGACGGAGATTGCCATTAACAGTATGGAAAAGGGAAAGATTGATTTTTCACTTGATAACAGATATTATACTTACAGCAATCTGGTACTGAACAACGGTGCTGTATATCAGACAAGAAATGCAAGCCAGTCTGTATATATGTTCGACAGATTGTTCCATGATATGGACATAAACGAGAAGTCCGATATAATTCACAGAGCCTTGGCAAGATTTAATATGCCGGGAAGGTTCCAATATCTGAAAGATAATGTTATACTCGACGGTGCGCATAATCCCGACGCTGCCGAGGAGTTTGTAAAAGCACTGAAAAAGCAGTACGGAAATCTCAGAAAGTTAAATGTAAAGCTTATCTTCGCAGTATCCAGTGATAAGGACTACGAGAAGCTTATAGAGATTCTGTCTTCGGGCATCGCGCCTGATAAGGTAATAGTAACCGAACTTGAGTCAGGCAGACGTCTGGACAGTAAGATTGCCGGTGAACTTTTTGCAAAAGCACTGGGAGATAAGGCTGAGATCATATATTCCGACAGTTGTGCAGAGGCATATAAGACGGCTGTGGAGAATCTGAAGGAAGATGAACTTCTTATAATCACAGGCTCGTTATATATGGCAGGAGAGGTTTTGGAGATACAATGATAGATTTTGATGAAGAGATTAAAAGATTCGCTCCGAGTCTGGAAGTAAGCCAGGCTGAGGAGGATATATATAAGAACGATCTGAAAGATATAGCGGATATCGTTCTTCAGATGACTGAGGATCTGAGAGGAACCGAGAGGAAGTAGTTATGGCAGGAAGAAAACTGTGCAGCTACTGTGGAAAGCCTGTGGGAGCGGGAGGATATTGCACGTCATGCAGACTCCATCAAGACTTTCTGAGGAAAGCAGGCAACACTTCGCTGTACTATTACAACATAGGTCTCGACAGAGCAAGAGTTCATGATCTTACGGGAGCCATGGATGCACTTAAGATGTCTCTCAGATATAACAAGACCAACGTCGAAGCACGAAATCTTCTGGGACTCATATATTATGAAATGGGAGAGACGGTGCCGGCTTTATCGCATTGGGTAATGAGTGTCAATTACAGAACATCGGATAATCCTGCGGTAAAGTATCTGAAGGAACTCAGGGATAACCCAAAGACTCTTGAGGAAAGTGACGAACTTGCGAGAGTATTTAATCAGGCTCTTCAGCAGGCGGAGAATCATGAGTTTGATCTGGCATCCATTCAGCTTCATAAGTGTATTACGGGAAACAGTCATTTCGTAAAAGCTTATCTGCTTCTTGCTCTTATCTCCATTGAGACTAAGAGAAACGGAGTAGCCAAGAAGTATCTGGCGCATGTTCTTTCAATCGACAGAGGAAATGCGACAGCCATACATTTCCTCAGAGAGATGGGGGAGACTGACGAGAGTCTTAACAGGCTTATAGAACAGAGTGAAGAAAGTTCCGGAGAGATATTCGATTATTACGGCATGGAAGAAGAGGTCGGAAAGAGACCCGCACGTAAGATTGCTCCGAAAGAAAAGGAAAAGGTAAGAGTAAGGGTGCGTAAGACCAGGGAACAGAATATGGTCCGTTACTCTAATCTTTATATGTTCGCAGGAATTATAATCGGAGCATGTGTATTTTATTTCCTTATATCTCCGGGAATAAAGAAGAATTATAACGACCGGATAAATGAGATGGAACGTACTTATAACAGTACGCTTGCTTCGAGAAATTCAGAGATTGATAATCTGAATACCAGACTCAGGAGTGCCGAGGAAAAAGCGGCGGTTTATGATGAGATGGAGTCGGGATATAAGAAGACTATCGATCAGCAGAAGGAAGAGATTGAAACTCTAAAGACTGCGGTCGAAGCGGGAGGCGGTTCTGTTGTTGTTGAACTTCCCGAAGATCAAAGAAGTGACGAGGATACGGCGGCTGTTAACAGAACAGGTGTCGGTCATAATATCGGACAGGTTGATAATGCTGCTGCGGAAAGAAACAATGCAAATGTCAGAGGAATATCCGGTTCCGATATAGAACTTCTTATTCAGGGTGAATAACATGAAGAAGTTTTTCAAAACAAAGCAGAAGATAAAAAGTGTGGTTCAGAATGAGTTTCTGCCGCGCATATATGACAAGGCGAAAAAGTCACCGGTTGACCCCAAGAAGGTGATCTTTGCGGATGCTCATTCAAACGGTCTCACGGATAATATGATTCCGGTTGCGAGAGCTCTTAAAAAGAGGGGCTACAACGTAAAGGTTATGTGCAGAGATATCGGTCGTATGAAAAGTGTTGATGCCATGAGCTTTATGAGACAGTTTATGATCGAGTATGCTACGTCGGGAATGATATTTGTATCAAGCTATTTTCTGCCTGTTTCATCATGTGAGAAGCGAACGGAAACCAAGGTTATACAGCTGTGGCATTCGGGCGGCCTTCTTAAAAAGATGGGATATGATACGACTGATGATATACCGGAATACTATAAAGGTGATGTCACGAAGAATTACGATCTCGTTACGGTCAGTGCGCCGGTATGTGAAGAGGTATGGGAGAGTGCACTGAAACTCAAACCCGGTACCGCGAAAAGCACGGGGATTGCCAGAGTTGATACGCTTATGGATAAACGCTGGCAGGAAAGATGCAGAGAAAAGTTTTTTAATGAGCATAACGAAGCGCTCGGAAAAAAGGTAGTTCTTTACGCACCGTCTTTTTCCGGAAATGCTGCGGATCCCAAGTGTGCGGCACTGAGAAGCGGTCAGGATAGGGTTCTCTATGAATTGGGAGATGACTGGTATACTGTGTTTGCACCTCATCCGCTGATGAGGACGGGAAAAGACAGTATTAATTCCACCGAGCTTCTTCCGGTGGCGGATCTTCTTATAACAGACTATTCTTCGATTGTTTTTGATTATGCTGTATATAGAAAGCCTTTTGTGTTATACTGTCCCGATATAGAGAGTTTCAGGGCAGAGAGGGGATTTTATAAGGATCCGGAGACTTTTCCCTGCAGACTTATAACAGACCCGCAGGAACTTAAGGAATGTATACTCTCTGGAGACTATGATATAGATCCGGAAGCTTATGAAGCCTTCTGGAAGGAATATATGGGTTCGTGTGACGGACATGCTGCTGAAAGAATAGTGGATGCGGCAATTGCATTATAGGAGGACAAAATGGGTAGTAATGGTACACTTTTAGATTTTATAAAGAAAAACAGCAGGAATCTTGCAGTTCCTACGATCATGCTGATAATTGGACTTTTCTTCATCATTAAACCGGACGGAGCACTTGATATCACGGTTAAGGTTGTTGGAGTTCTTTTTGTTATAGTGGGTGTTCTTCTCGGATGCTCGCTTATGGCTGCGGTTTCAACCGTATCCATGGTGCTTGCCGTGGCACTGGTTCTGATAGGTATCATATGTCTTGCGGCATCGGGATTTGTTGCAAGTCTTATACTTAAGGTTATAGGTCTCTGTGTAACGGTCAATTCTATCATGAGCATACATGATGCTTATGTTGTAAAAGGAAAGAGCGATAACTTCCTGGCATATATCATCAATGATATCATTACGCTTATTGTGGGTATCGTACTTTTCTTTATACCGACAACCGTGGCAAGTGTTGTAGTGATCGTTCTCGGAGTGATACTTGCTGTTCTCGGTATATCAAATATCATTACGGTATTTAAAGTATACAGAGACGGTGGAAGATATGTTGACGACGGTTCTGATGTAGTCTGGGAGGAATAATCGTTGAGAGTAGGAATGGGATATGACGTACACCGACTGGTTCCTGACAGGAAGCTTATACTCGGCGGCGTGGAAATAGATTATGAACTAGGTCTTCTCGGGCATTCCGATGCGGACTGCCTGCTGCATGCTATAATGGATGCGCTTCTCGGAGCGGCTGCTATGGGAGATATCGGAAAGCATTTTCCGGATACCGATGAGAAGTATAAGGGTGCGGACAGCGCACTTCTTATGAAGGAAGTAAGCAGGAAGCTTGATGAAGCGGGATATAGAATAGGTAACATTGATGCGACTATAATCGCACAGAGGCCTAAGATGGCTCCTCATATTGAAAACATGCGTAAGAGGATTGCTGAGATTCTCGGAACGGATATATCAAGAATAAATGTAAAGGCAACCACGGAGGAAGGGCTCGGGTTCACCGGTGAAGGACTTGGAATATCATGCCAGGCCATAGCTCTTCTGGAGGAAAAGACAATTGATTAAGATTTCTGATAAATCAGTTTCTGAATTGATAGAAATGAAGATGCTCTGGGAAGAGTGTTTTTCCGATACGGAAAGCTTTTTGGATTTTTATTTTGATAAGATATGCAGAAACAATGAGATAGTAATGATGAAAGAGGACGGCGAGCTGGTCGGAATGCTTCATCTGAATCCGTACACATTTACCAGAGGTACGAGAGAACTGTACAGAACATGTTTCATAACGGGTGCCGCTGTGAAAGACGGCTTCCGCAGAGAAGGAAGATTTAAGAGAATGCTCGGATATGCTGCTACGGTTCTTGCTTCGGAAGGGATAAGATTTGTGTATGCCCGTCCGGAAGATACGGCTCTTTTTTCAAAACTCGGTTTCGCAACTGTCACAAAGACGGCGGATATAGTCGTAAGACGGACCGATCTTGAGATTCTCCGGGATGAGATGGTAACAACCCGTGCAGACATTGAATTCGGAAAGCTGCTGGGAACACTTATCACACCGGCTTATTCGGCAGATGGTGTAAATGCACTTGTATCCGAGATGTCGGCGAAAGACGGGAACCTGATATGTCTGGAAAAGAAGGGCGTCGTTCAGGGGATATTTTCTATAAGAAGAAACGGCGAGTATATAGATGTGGAACATGTGGTTCCGTTCTTCAGTCTGAGAGATTTTATGAGCAGATTGTTTGATGCTGTGGAAGAGAGACTCAGTAGGGAAGATGCCGCAGAAGCAACGGAAGATAACCTTCAGGAAGAAGAGGCTCATGGTGTCACACATGTCAGGATATCGCTGGACACCAAGCTTCTTATGTGCTTCGCTCATTCACTTGATATGAATCAGGTGACGGAAGGACAGGGATATATGGTTTCGGAACTTCGTGAGAACGGACTTGATTATGAGAATATACTTTTCACGGAACTTTGCTGATACTTTATGAGAGTGATACATTTCTCAAATGATTCGTTGAGAGTTTTGAGAGAATTATATATAATGATGTAAGCGTCATATAATACAATTATTATGAGATATAAGAATAGCGGAGGAGTTTCAACATGTTGACGGACAGAATGAATGAAAGAGTGGTTAAGGCTAAGGCAGAAGGAAGTTCTTATCTTGCAATAGCAGGTTGTATACTTCTGATACTTGCGGGAATATTCCTTATGCTGACGATATCTGCATACGGTCTTGTGGTATCGGTAATAGGAGGATATCTTATCGCACATTTCAAAGAAGGATTCAGCCTTGAGTATGAATATACACTTACAAACGGAGATATAGATATCGCAAAGATATTTGCAAAGAACCGCAGAAAAGATGTAAGAAGCATATCAGCCGACAGCATCACATATGTAAATTATGCGGATTCGGACAGAGTTAAGAATGACCTTGATATTAAGCGAGGCAAGGCAACCATAAGAGATTATTCGGGCAAGGCCGACGACGGAAAGAATGTTGCGGTTTATTCGTCTGAAGGAGATAAGGAATCTATAGATATAATCAATCTTGATGAAAGATGCATTAATCATTTGAGAGAAGTCCTTAAGTCAAAATGCGATATTAAAAAAGTAGGATAGAGTAAAAAAATTAAGCTTGATCTTCATGGATCAAGCTTAATCATTTTAAGGCCTTTATACATTTTGGTATATATACTTTTTTCATCTTTGTAAAGATATATTCCGCGGGCTCCGTCACGTATGATGTATGCGTACTTATTCTTTTGGATATTCATGTATAATACTTCCTCAACGTTAAGCTCTTCTGCTTTAACTTTGGCAGTATACATATTAACCGGTTCCAGTTTATACTTCTTAACAGCCTGTTCAACAGTCATAACGCATCCCCCTCCTTACTGCACAACAGCCCAATATTTAACTAAAGTATAGGTTAAAAAAATAGTAAAGTCAACAATCATGTATTGACGCAGGAGTAAAAAATGAGTGGTAATTTTCTATATCAAAAATTTGAAAAACAGCTTGACGAGGTTGATAAGCTGACATCGAAACCGAAGCTTCTTCTTCATGCCTGCTGCTGTCCCTGCAGCTCGCACTGTATAGAACTTCTCGAGAAGCATTTTGATATTACTGTTTTTTTCTATAATCCCAATATTGACGAAAAAGCGGAATATGAGAAAAGACTTGAAGAGCTTATAAGATTTTCCGGTGAAGCGGAGTTTGCAAGGAATATAAAGATAGTCCGCGGAGAGTATGAGCCGGAGCTGTTCCATGAGATGGCAAGAGGAATGGAGAATCTTCCGGAAAGAGGCGAAAGATGCTACAAATGTTATGAGCTTCGTCTCGGACGGACTGCGAGATATGCAGCGGAACAGAGGTTTGATTTCTTTACCACAACACTTTCGATAAGTCCTTACAAGAATGCCGAGTGGATCAATGAAATAGGAATGAGACTTGAAACAGATATGAGAGAGAAAAATGAGGACTCGGAAAGTAAGATACCGGTATTCCTCTTCAGTGATTTTAAGAAGAAAAACGGATATAAAAGATCAATAGAACTTTCAGCTGAATATAATTTATATAGACAAGATTACTGCGGTTGTGTATATTCGAAGATAGAAAAAGAAAGAAAAGCTAAAGAAAAAACAGTATAATGATGTAAATGTCAATTCGTGAACGAACTGCGTTGAAAGTGTTAAAAGTCTGTGAACCCAAGCCACATAAGGGATTTGGTCACATATTGTTCATACTAAGCAGTTAAAAATATATAAAAAAAGTCAAAAACACGACAAAAGTGTCATATCTCCATATGATAGATTATTAGACGTCAAAAACACTATTTAATCTATAAATTTACCAAAGGGATCTGACCCGCTGGTACACGAGAGGGAGGTTTTAGTATGGAGAATGACAAAGGCTTTACGTTGGTTGAACTGATTATAGTTATAGCAATCATAGCGATACTCAGTGTTACGATCATACCTACGATATTTAGATTTATAGACAATGCCAGAAAGGCAGATGATGTTGATTCGGCAGGAGTAATTGCAACTGCTATAAATACGGCATTGTCAAATGATGAAGTTTATGATATTGTTATGGAAACGAACGTTACCGGAGGAAACTGTGTAGTTTTAATGACGGCACTTAACGGCGATACAGAATGGACTATTGGAAACGAAATTGACCCGAATGGTGTTCTGAAAAATCTTATGGATACTACGTGTCCACCTCCGACGCTTAAATATACGAAGGAGATTAAGTCCGATAACTTCGTTCCTGCCGGATGGGTAGTCTGTATAAAAGATGAGAAACCGGTTGTGATGGTATCAGATGGAAATGTAAACACGGGTGTAACAATGAAGGCAGCGGCGCTTAATCCGATAGAGTGCCCGGATTACAAATAGGTAAAAAGGAGGATGGGATATATGAGTGATTTATCTGTATTAAAGAACTTATATAAAGCTTGTGCGGCTGAGAACGGACTTCTTGCAATAATCAACCTTGACAATATAACATCTTTCTATGAAGCCTATGGTGAGGAACTGGCGGACAGACTTCATCTTGAATTCACCAGAATAATCGATGATGTTATGCGTGAAGACGATATTAAAGCAAGCCTCGGTAATGATGAGATCATAATATTTGCAAAGAACATGAATGAGAAATCAGAGCTGGAAGAAGTTTATTCTTATGTAAGTGCGGAAATAGATGAGTATATAGCTGAAGAACTCAGCGAAGAAAGATTATCCGATCTTATAGAAGAGGATAGTCCGATTTCTATGGAGATTTCCGTAGGTGCGGTTATGGTACCTCAGCAGGGAACCGATTATACCACACTTTTTACAAAAGCCGACAGAGCGCTTTATATTGCAAAGAACTCAGGAAGAAAACATGAGATAGTTTATTACAGTGATGAACTTGATGCTTCGGATGTTTCGGAAGACATGGCAGAAGAGTCTGCCGGAACAGAAAAACAGATGAGTGATAAGCCGGCAAGAGGCGCAGTATGGACTGATAAGAGCGAGTATAAGATGATCTATAATTATCTTACGAGATACATCAGTACATATAACAATTCCGCATGTGAGATGGTCATAACCATTAAACCTGCTGCAGAAAGCCTGGGTTATGATGAGTATGAGAAACTGATCAAGGACTCGGGAAATGTTATCGCAGGTCTTTTCAGACATAGTGATATTATAATGAGAGAACGAGAGTCGTTTCGTATACTTCTTGCAGAGATGGAAACAAAGAATATAATCATTATCGTTGACAGAATAAAGAAGGGACTTCAGAATGCCGGACTTTATATGCAGGAGAAGATTATACTTGATTCCAGAATTATAGCAGCAGATGGTGAGCATGATGCCTGGATAAAAGTAGCTGTATAACCGTTTTTTGGGGAACTGAATATGGATACTAACAGTACACTGAATTACAGACTGTATCTACAGCGGCAGCAGGAATTCATAAGAGATGATTTCCATGCTGAATTCAGACAGTATAACCGAATAAAAAACGGAGACGTAGAGGGTGTCATAGAACGCTTCAAGATTGCCAGACATAAGTTTGAAGAGGGCAGAGGTGTTCTGTCTGACAGTCCTCTTCGTAATATGATATATCATCTGGTTGTTTCGGCGGCTGTTATCAGCAGAATGTGCATAGATGGCGGAATGGACAGAGATGTGGCCTACACACTCAGCGATATTTATATAAGAAAAGCGGATGTGTCCAAATCAACGGAAGAAGTTCTCGACCTCATGGCTGAGATGCAGGAAGATTATGCAACCAGAATGCGGGAACTAAAGAAGATGAATACGGTTTCGAAGCATATCAGGAGAAGCCTGGATTTTATATATGATAATCTTTACAGGCAGATTACCGTTAGAGAGCTTGCGGAAAGGGAGGGACTGAGTACCGGATACTATTCAAGACTTTTTATGAGAGAGACCGGTAGAAATGTAAATCAGTTTATCAATGAAGCGAAAGTGAAAACAGCGGAGAATATGCTTAGATTTTCGGATGCCTCTATACTTGAGATATCGGTTTCGCTCGGATATTCATCTCAAAGTGCTTTTTCTTCGAATTTTAAAAAAACCACAGGTTATACACCTAAGGCTTACAGAGATCTGTACTACAGTAAAAGAATGTCATGATGATCAGTCAGAGTGTCGCTTATTGGCGGCACTCTTTTTTAGTTCTTTTTACAAATAGTTGTTGACAAGTGTATATACACTTGATATATTGTGTATAACAGATATATACAATATATCAAGTGCGAAAATGCTTTTAAGATAAACTCTATAGTATGGCGGTTAAGTATTACATTAGGAAAAGAGTAGAGCAGATCGATATTACGGGAGGATTCCATGAATTACGAAAATGCTATTGAAATAAAGAATCTGACGAAAAAATACGACGGCTTCACGCTGGATAAAGTAAGCTTCGATGTTCCGAAGGGAAGCATCATGGGCTTTATCGGACAGAACGGAGCCGGTAAGACAACAACTATTAATTCGCTTTTAAATATTATTAACTGGGACAGCGGAGAGATAAGGCTTCTCGGGAGGGAGATGCCGGAACATGAGTTTGAAGTGAAAGAGCATATATCCGCTATATTCGATGTGCTGCCTTTCAATGAAGACCTTTCGGCAAAGCAGCTTACACGTATAATGCGCGGAATATGGAAGGAGTGGGATGAGGATACATTTCTCGCTTATCTCGAAAGATTTCAGCTTCCTTTTAAGAAGAAGTTCGGACAGTTCTCCAAAGGTATGAAGATGAAGCTTCAGATAGCGGCGGGGCTGTCGCATAAGGCAAAGCTGCTTATAATGGATGAAGCGACTACGGGACTCGACCCGGTGGTAAGGAATGAGATACTCGACATCTTCCTCGAGTACCTGCAGGATGAGAATAACTCGATCCTTATGTCATCGCATATCACATCGGACCTTGAGAAGATAGCGGACAGAGTAACATTTATCGATAAAGGGAAAATCCTTCTTACGGGAGTGAAGGATGAAATCCTGGATGATCACGGAGTAGTTAAGTGTTCCAGGAAGGACTTTAAGGACTTTGCAAGAGAAGACTATATAAGCGCCAGAGTTACCGACTTCGGTGCAGAGATAATGGTAAGTGACAGAGCGGAGACCGCCCGTAAGTATTCGGGAGTGGTAATAGATAAAACCACGCTTGAAGAAATTATGCTCTTCTATGTTAACAGGGATAAGGATCAGTGGAGCTAGGCAGATACAGAAGGAGTCAATTTATGAAAGAATTGATCGTTAGAGATATATATTTAATACGGAAAAATCTCCTGATAACATTCGGATTATTCATCGGCTTTTTTTCAATGGGACTGATATGCATTTTATCGGCCAAGTATGGGAATATAGCGAAATATGCTTTTGACAGGGAGTTAATAAATGAAGTCCTGGAAGTATCAACGGCTTTCGGTATAGTTGCGGGTGTAATACTCGGGACTGCGGTTGAGCATATATATATTCTGATAAATAAAGATTATAAATGCGGATGGCATGAGTATCTGAAGGCATCGGGGATACGTCCGGAAATTCTGGTCGGAGTGAAATATATTATGGTGGTCATTATAGATATCATATGCTTACTGACAGGTATAGGAGGATGTCAACTTCTGAAAGCACTATCCGGTTCAGACAAGGGGCTGCTCATCAAGGGAGCATATGCTGCACAGGAAGGCATGATCATACTTGTCTGGTTTACATCCATACTTCTTATCATCGGAGGATATTTTTCCGCACTGGAGTTTGCTTATAAGGGAAAGAATAATGTGAAGACAGATCTGATAAAGTTTCTTCCGATTATTATATTCTATATTGCTATAATAATTGTCTTTATCATCTTAGAACAGAATGAAGAAGAGAGTAGGAAACTGTTAGTGGAATTGTTTAATAAGATGCAGAATGTGACGGTTTTATATATTGTACCGATTGTAACATCTATAGTGGTTACTGTGATCTGCTATCTGATTTCTGTGAGAATAGTTAAGAAAGAGGGGAAGCGGGTATGAGGGGACTGATATATAAAGATTTATATCTGGTAAAAGGTAAAGTCCTTGCAGGGTGTGCATCGATTCTGTTTCTTATAGCAAGCACGTATGTGGTATATACATTTGTGGGAGGCAAAGTTTTATTCCCGATAGATCTTGCGGCGATAATAACAGATCTTATGATCGTCCTGTATGTCGGTGCATTAAGCTACGGTTATATTGTAAAGACTGACACCAAGAGACAGTGGGGATTTTACGGAATGTCTCTTCCGGGAAGTGTGAGACTGGTCGTCGGAGCAAAGTATATGACGGTATTCATCATGTACTTTATATCTTATGGTTTGTGTGTGCTGAACGATATAATAATCGGGCTTATCTTCGGAAAAACTGTTGATATGTCGCTTTTTGTACTGATGTTTATGCTGTTCCAGATGTTTTTAAATGCTATCGAGATGCCGCTTGCATTCAGATTCGGTATGGATAAGGCTGCCGGGATCCGGATACTGATCGTAAGTATATTATTTATTCTTCTTTCTATATATCTGCTGTTTGGAAATATAGAATGGCTTATGGCGGAAGATGGACTTGCTAAAACTCTTATCAGATTATTTAACGGTAATACGGATCCGATTGCTATATCCGGTGAGCTGCAAAGATTTATCAAAAGGTTTACTTATATAAACTATATAGAGTTGGGTGTATTTACTCATCTGATGGTCCTGGCATATTACATATCTTATCGCATATCCTGCAGGGCTTTCAGGAAGGGGGTGCTGAGGGATGACAACTGATCAAATGAAAGTAGATAATAAAGCATCCGATATCACTTATGATATTTCATTATACAGAGATCGGCGCAAAAAGAAGATATACAGAAATCCCGAAAGCTTCACTAAGAAGGATATAATTGTCGAGATAGGTGTATTTCTTCTCATAAGCTTCGGACTGATGTTTATCTTCGGATGGAAGATGAGTGCTGATGAAGGGGCAGCGGTGACAGGGTCCTATATGCTATTTTATTATCTGTCAACATTCAGCCCTGCTATCGGATGTATAGTGACAAGATATATCTTTCACGAGGGCTTCAGAGATGATATACTTTTTCCGAAGTTTACAGGACATTTTACAGGATATTTCCTCTCAGTAATACTTGCGCTCCTCTTTGGTGTTCTGAACTGTATATTTTTTACAGCGGTTCTCGGAGCCGGATTCAGTATAAAGGCAGAGGGCGGTGCACTTGAAGTTGCCGCGGCACTTTCGTTATACAGCGTGACGACATATACGGCAGCATTTATCCTGATAGGCGAAGAACTCGGATGGAGAGCCTTCCTGTATGATAAACTGGAGAAGCTCGCGGGACTTCACGGATCTGTAATAATCGGCGGAATCATCTGGGGACTCTGGCATACTCCGGTGCTGATATCAATGGGACTTAACTTTGGAAAGTCCGCACCGGGATTTCCGGTAACGAATATTCTCCTCATGTGTGTCTTCTGTATATTTATCGGGGCAATGATGCAGATGCTCCGAAAGATGACGGCTTCGGTTGTTGCACCGATCATCGCACATGCGGTTATAGATACCGTATGTAATCCGCTGGCAAGTATATTCCTGCCGAAGGAACATGCAGACGGAAATCAGTTCAAGATAGGACTGTGTATGATCGTTTCATCGGTTATCATAGGGCTTCCGTGCTGGATATATATGGCGCGCCGGGAAAAGCATCAGGTTGAAAACATAAAATAAGGAATTAGTCTATGGATATAATAATATCAAATTCTTCTAACGATCCGATCTATCTTCAGATCGTGAGTCAGATAAAAGCTATGATAATGAGCGGAGAGCTTTCCCCTGGGGAGGCTCTCCCTTCGATGCGTAATCTCGCAATGCAGATGAGGATAAGCCTCATTACGACAAAGCGTGCCTATGAAGAGCTGGAGCGGGACGGATTCATTGAAACCTATACGGGAAAGGGCAGCTTCGTAAAGGCACAGAATGCCGAATTTCTCCGTGAGGAGAACCTGCGTCAGGCCGAAGAACTTCTCAGGAAAGCAGTGGACAAGGCTAAAATGAGTGGCATATCTCTTGAAGAATTAGCAGATATCATGAAAATGTTGTATAATGGGTGTTGATTTTCGAAGAACAATGAATAACTGCAGCTGTTATATAATACATAAGCAGCAAATAAAATAGAGAGATTATGTTGTATGGATGTTTTTAAGAAAGTACTTGCGACTGTTGGTGAGATTCTTCTGGTAGTCGGTTTTGTAGGAGCTGTAATATTCTTCCTGTTTCCCGATATGTTCGGACGGGGGAAAGAGGAAGAAGAGGTAGCATCATTTACAGAGCCTATGACTCATGTTACTACAGAAACGGTTACTGAGGTGACGACTGAAGAAACCGAAGAAGAGACCACGGAAGAAATAACTGAAGCAGCTACGGAATTAACAACCGAAGAAAAGACCAAAGCGGAGGAGAAAGCAAGAACAGATTCAAATCTGAAAGATGAGAAAGCTCCGTTTTTTATGATATTTAATTCTTCTCCGACAGCACCGCTCGGGGAAGTTTTTGACATTCATAAATATGTGGGCTATGCGGATGATGTGGACCGAAATGTTGATATCAAAGTTGACGGAAATATAGATATCTTTGAAGAAGGAACTTACCCTGTGAAGATTACGCTTACGGACGATGCAGGGCATACAACTTCAAAGGACATGGAAGTAGAGATTGCCCGTAAAGAGCCTTCGGATAATTCCGGAGGCGGAGGCGGAAGTGTTCCGGCAGGAGGCGAAGACTTCTCAAAGTTTATAGAAGTCTATAAGACAGATAAGACAAGTGTAGGTATCGATATATCCAGATGGCAGGAGACCGTGGACTTCGAAAAGGTTAAGGCTGCAGGCTGTGAGTTTGTATATATGAGACTTGGCGGATATGATGAAGGCGAATACTATACGGACAGATATTATAAGGCAAATATTGCAGGCGCCAAGGCGGCAGGACTTAAGGTCGGTGTATACTGGCATGCGGAGGACGGTTCACCCGAAGAAGCAGCGGAGAGCGTAAAGTATCTTATGGGCGTTCTGGATGATGAGACACTGGATCTTCCGATAGCTTATGACTGGGAAGACTGGAATAATTTTGAAGATTACGGAATGAACCTGTATGATATAAACAAATGCTATGAGGCATTTGCAAACGGAGTTGAAGCGCGAGGCTACGAGGCCTGCCTCTACAGCAGTAAGAATTTTCTGGAGAATACCTGGACCAATGAAGGAAACCGTCCGATATGGCTCGCTCATTATGTATCTTCAACAGGCTATACAGGAAAGTTTTTTATGTGGCAGCATTCTTCCAACGGACGTATCGATGGTATAAACGGTGCAGTCGATCTGGATGTGCTGTATCTTGATTAAGATTCTAATTGAAAGATGAATTCTGCATTATCGTTCTTCTTTCTGAAAGGAAGTTGTGGAACAAATATGACAATATATGAGGATAAAACATTTGATGAAGAAAGGGCACTTTACGGAAGCGATGATATAGTAGTCGTGAACTGCCGTTTTGATGGCCCTGCAGATGGCGAAAGCGCCATGAAGGAAAGCAGGAATATTACCGTAAAGAATTCATATTTTAATTTGAGATATCCCTTCTGGCATGATGAGGATGTTCACATCGAAGACTCGGCTATGACAGAACTCTGCAGAGCGGCACTGTGGTATTCGAATAATATTAAGATTGAGAATACGAAAATGCATGGCATAAAGGGTCTGAGAGAGTGTCATGATATCGAAATAAAGAACTGTGATATAGTATCTCCGGAATTCGGATGGTCGGATACGGGAGTTACGATGACGGATTCTTCTGCGGAGAGTGAGTATTTCATGATGAGGTCATCGGGACTGAAGTTTGAAAATGTAAGTATGAAGGGTAAATACTCATTTCAATATATATCCGATGCCGAATTCGTAAACTGTAATTTTGATACAAAGGACGCGTTCTGGCATGCAAAGAATGTTGTGGTACGTGACAGCCGCGTTAAGGGTGAATATCTGGCGTGGTACTGCGAAAACGTGGTATTTGAAAACTGTACCATAATAGGAACTCAGCCGCTGTGTTACTGCAGGAATCTTAAGCTTGTAAACTGCCGTATGGAAGAGGCTGACCTTTCATTTGAGAAGTCGGAGGTGGATGCTGACATAGTGGGCGGCATAATAAGTATTAAGAATCCGAAGAGCGGTATTATCCGCGTACAGCAGGTGGATGAAGTCATTATGGATGACCCTGAGGCTGAGGGAAAAATCGAATTATACTAACGGATGATAACTGTTTATCAGATTATGATATATGATCGGAGGAAGAAAAATGATCCTATCCAACGAAGAGTTAAAAAATATCTATACGGGGGCTCTTTACTTTGAGGAGACAGAGGATGGATATCTGAAGGCTAACCAGTATACAAAGCCGCAGATGGAATATTTTAAGGATGCATTTCTTATGTGGTATGAAAGATGTGATGCATCTTCGGCAAAGACCATAGAGTTTAAAACAAGTGCATCAAAGGTTGCGTTTGATTATAAACTTATATGGAAATGTTCGGAGGACTCCATAGAACTTGCTATAGATGATCTTGCGACAGAGATAGTATATCTCAAGGGCCTGGATATGGAGGGCAGCATCAGATGGAATCTGCCGGAGGGTGAGAAGAAAGTTTCTGTATACCTTCCTTCCGATGCGACTATCCTTGTTAAAAATTTCGATGTTGATGCAGAGGTTCTGCCTGTCAAAAAGGATGCAAAGGTTCTCTGGCTCGGTGATTCGATCACACAGGGTTACGGACCGCTCAGATCTTATCAGACATATGTCAGCGTAGCAAACAGGATTCTGAATTATGACATTCTGAATCAGGGAATCGGCGGATATATCTATGATAAGAAATCCCTTATGAAGATGGAAGGCTACAATCCGGATAAGATAATCGTAGCGCTCGGCACCAATCAGTACGGTGACGAGAAAGCATATGAAATGGTAGAAGAATATTACGAGACGCTTATCGGAATATACGGGGAAGAGATTCCGATTCTTTGTATCACGCCTTTATGGAGAGGAGATAATCCGGAAGGCATAGAGACGCTTAAAAAGTTCTGCGGTAATATACGCGAGATAGTCGGAAAATATAAGAATATAAAAGTTGTGGATGGATTCAAGCTGGTTCCTCATCTTGAAGAATACTATCTCGATAATCTTCATCCGAATGCGCTGGGCACAGAGGTCTACGGAAGAAATCTTGTTGAAGAGATAAGAAAGATCGGATTCTGATGATGCAGAATATTCCGTGGATAGTCTTCATATATCTTACGGCCGTGAACATAGTGGGTTTCGCGGCAATGGGTATAGATAAATCAAAAGCAAAGAGAGGGGCATGGAGAATTTCCGAGAAAATGCTGTTTCTGTTCAGCATTATCGGCGGAAGCCTCGGTACCTGGGCGGGAATGTATATGTTCCGTCATAAGACAAAGCATTGGTACTTTGTGATCTTTATGCCGCTCATATTTGTAATGCATATAGTTATTCTCGTAATGGTATATAATAAGTTTTTCGGATAGAGTGAGCTATCATACCACTTGACAATTTCTGTCAGGTGGTATATTTTTATATCTGAATTAAATATAACTAACATAAGTTAAATATATAAATCTATTCTTTTCGGAGGAGTTATGAATAGCAGTATATTTATAGGACTTACGGTTCCTTTTCTGGGAACCGCGTTGGGGGCAGCATGTGTGTTCCTGATGAAAGACAGGATGGGCCGTCAGGTGGAGAGAGCCCTTACCGGATTTGCATCGGGAGTTATGGTAGCGGCTTCCGTATGGAGCCTTCTTGTTCCGGCTATGGATCAGTCGGAAGGAATGGGAAGACTTGCATTTGTACCTGCATTTATAGGTTTTTGGGCAGGCATTATATTCCTGCTTCTTCTGGATTCGTGTATTCCGCATCTGCATATGAATACGGATAAGGCGGAAGGACCGAAGAGTAAACTTGCCAGGACGACCATGATGGTACTGGCTGTAACGCTCCATAATATTCCGGAAGGAATGGCTGTGGGAGTGGTATATGCGGCTTTTAAGGCGGGAAATTCAGGCATATCCGCGGGTGCGGCACTTGCTCTGTCACTGGGTATAGCGATACAGAATTTTCCGGAAGGTGCGATAATCTCTATGCCGCTTGCGGCAGAGGGAAGAAGTAAGAAAAAGTCATTTATATACGGAGTTCTGTCCGGTGCGGTTGAACCGATATTCGGATTTATAACTATTCTTGCGGTGGGCTTTATAGTTCCCGCAATGCCGTATCTGCTGAGCTTTGCAGCGGGAGCCATGCTTTATGTGGTAGTGGAAGAACTTATTCCGGAGATGTCGGAGGGTGAACATTCAAATATCGGAGTCGTAATGTTCGCGGTCGGTTTTACATGTATGATGGCGCTGGATGTGGCACTTGGATAGATAACATATTACAGAGGATGATATAAGGAGAGAGAAAATGGGTGGAACAGCTTCGACAATTATTATAATTATAATTCTTGCAGTGATACTTTTCTTTGCGATTAAAAACTCCATTCCTCATTTCAGAGGTGAGGGAGGCTGCTGCGGCGGCGGAGGAAGAGAGAAAAAGATAAAACCGGCAAAGCTTGATAAGGTTATATCGACCAAGACCGTGAAGATTGAGGGCATGCGCTGTGAGAACTGCAACATCAGAGTTCAGAATGCGCTTAACAGAGTTGAAGGCATAAATGCCAAAGTTAACGGCGAGAAAAATGAAGCTTTAATCCGGATGGGAAGAGAAGTGGATGACGGCAAGATAAGAGAAATAATAGAAAAGCTCGGATACAGAGTAGTTTCGATAGAGAAAAATTAATTAAAAGGAGGCATGGTAAATGGCAGCTTTGGTGATCTTCATCATTTGTCTCGTTCTATACATATCGGATAAATTTCCGCTGGCAACGGTTGCACTGCTTGGGTGTGTCGCTTTAGTGGCATGTAATATATGTACTGCCGTGGAAGCGTTTTCGGGATTTACAAGTGATATAGTATTTATAGTTTTCGGTACGGAGATTTTCGGTATTGCATTTCATGAAAGCGGACTGGATACTCTTATAGTACGTTTTATACAGAAACACTCAAAGGGCGATACTTCGGATGTTGTGACCAGAAGGATCATAATATTAGCGGGTACGATAGCGGCGGTCATGTCGGCGTTTCTGAATAATCAGGTTGTGTCGGCACTTATGCTTGTTATCTGCAGAGGAATGGCAGCCAGATCCGAAGAAGTGGATGTAAAGGATATCACACTTCCCGTAATCTATTTTGTCATACTCGGCGGACAATGTACTTTGATCGGGGCACCCGCTACACTTATGGCTTCTTCCATATCCGAAGAAATGACAGGTAACAGAATAACATTCTTTGAACTCCTTCCGATAGGAGCGATTATCTTTGTCCTGGGCATGATCTATATATACTGCTTCGGATATAAGAGAGGACTGAAAATCTGGAACAATAAGGGCGCGGAAGAGAGTAACGGCAGTTCGAAAAAAGATAACGGTAAAGACTCGATCCGCATGAAAGAAGTGGATAAAAGAAAATGTATTATTACTGCACTGACAGGCGTTTTAATGCTTATAATGTTTATCACGGAAACTTTGTCGGTGGGAATGGTCTCGCTTATAGGAGCACTTATATGCATTCTTTTCGGTGTAGTGGAACAGAAGAAGGCTCTGTCAAAGGTGGACTGGAATATTCTGATATGGCTCGGATGCAGTATCGGAATGGCAAATGTTCTTAACGGGTGCGGAATAGTACAAAGCTGCTGCGATAAACTGATCGCGCATCTTCCTGCGGATATGTCGCCTTACGCTTTCCTGATTGCGGCGGTTCTGCTTACTACAGTCATAAGCAACCTGATAGCAAATACCACAACAGTGATAATGATACTTCCTTTTGCGATTCAGATAGCAAATCAGTTCGGATGGAATCCGGTTCCTTTCGTAATAGGAATTACCATGGCAGCGGGATTATCCATAATGACGCCTCTGTCCTGTGGATTTATAGGAATGACCATGAGAGTCGGATACAGATTTAAGGAATACGTTAAGTACGGAATAAATATACAGGGAATACTGACGGCGCTTATAGTGGTACTTACTATAATGATGTATAAGTTTTAGCGTTCGCATGAAATACAGAGAGGCCTGTACCAAGACAGTTGGTATAGGCTTCTTTTCATGTAAAATTCTACTAAAAAATGTCATATAGCTGATTGACAATGTTCGTAAATGCATATATAATCTATACTTACGCAGGTAAGATATATTTAACATATATTAACTTACCATAATCAAATTGGCGAGTCAATTACAATGCGTTTGAAATTTTCGGTATGTGAGACATGAAGGAGGATGACGGAGATGAAGAATTTCAAGCTTCTTCTGCGATGGGCGGGAGATAACAGGAAATTTATTGTATTATCGCTTGTTTGTGCATTTTCGGGAGGATTGCTTTCGATAGGATCCTATATAGGAATATATAGGCTTATGGATGCATTTCTGAGGCACGAGTTTACCCGGGAAGTGGTCGTGGACAGTGCGATGCTTATAACGGTCACTGTAGTATTAAGACAGGTTCTGATGGCTTTGTCGGGCATTTTCTCTCACAAAGGTGCATACGGAGCTTTGTTCAGGGTAAGATGTATGATAACGGAACATCTTGCGAAGGTTCCGCTCGGTGCTATAGATGAAAAAAGAACAGGTGATATCAAAACTGTTATCAACGAAGATATAGAGAAACTTGAACTATGTCTCGCGCATAATATTCCGGAATTCATAGGTTTCCTCACCGGACCGATAGTAATATTCGTTTATCTTCTTATGGTAAATGTACCGCTGGCCCTTATATCGCTTATTCCGCTTCTTATCAGCGTATTCATTATGGGGGCTGTCTTTGCCGTAATGGCAGGAGTCATGAAGAGAATCTCCAATTCCATAGCGGATTTTAATTCCGTAATAATAGAATATATATCAGGAATGAAACTGGTTAAGGCATATAATCTCGGAAGCAGCTCTTTCAAGAAGTTTTCCGATGCCGTTGAAGAAGAGCACAGCATATGGACGCTTATCTCGAAGAAGACAGCGCCTTTATATGCGGCTTTTATAGTGGTGCTTGAAGCCGGAATAGTGTTCCTTGTTCCGTTGGGCGGAAAGATGTATCTGAAGGGTTCCATAACCGCAAGTGTATTTCTTCTGTTTGCTTACATCGGTTCGCTTTACTTAATGGAAATCCTTCCGCTTCAGCAGTTTTCTATGGAGCTTGCCCAGTCTCTTAACGGAGTTGAAAAAGTCAGACAGATACTTGAACTTCCGGTATTTGATGAGAAGGGTGAATTTCCGGAGAAACATGATATTGAACTGAAGAATGTAACCTTCAGCTATGACAAAAAACAGAATGTCATAGAAGACTGCAATCTGAAGATAAAAGAAGGCGAGAAGATAGCTGTAATAGGCCGTTCGGGAGCGGGAAAAAGCACCATCGCAACACTTATATCGAGATATTACGATGTGGATAAGGGCGAGGTACTTATAGGCGGTAAAAATGTAAAGAACATATCATACGATGAGCTTCTGAAAAATATATCGATAGTATTTCAGAAAACATTTCTTACCGGAGACAGTGTTCTCGACAATATCAGAATGGGAAGCGATGCATCGCTCGAGGAAGTGAGGGCTGCCGCAAAACGTGCACAGATCGATGATTTCATAATGTCTCTGCCGAACGGATATGACACAAAGGTCGGAAGTTTCGGAACGAGATTTTCAGGAGGAGAGAAACAGAGGATAGCCATAGCCAGAGCAATATTAAAAAATTCAGGCATCCTTATCCTGGATGAGGCGACAAGTGCCGCAGATCCGGAAAATCAGCTCGAGATAGATAAAGCAATAGCGAATCTCTGCGAGGGAAAGACGGTAATAATCGTGGCTCACAGACTCAGTGTAGTTAAGATGTGTGATAAGGTAGCGGTAGTGGAAGACAGTAAGGTTACCGCTTTCGGTACCCATGAAGAGGTGCTTAACGATAACGAATACTATAAAGCGGCATGGTCGGATTATGAAGCTGCAAGAGATATGACGTACACCATGGAGGGAGATGACATACATGAATAGAATGGATCAGTTATCTAAACAGGACCACAGCAGAAATCCGTTCAAGAAAAATATCAAATTCCATATCGGCATTATATTTACGGTCATAGAAGGAATGCTTTCTGCGTGCGTATATATGATGATATATAACCTTTTGAAAATGCTCCTCGATGATAATGTTACCATGGATGGGCTTATGAAGCTTACGGGTATTATTGTGGCAATATTTGCGGTAAGAATCGTGTTATACGGGATCGGTTATACCGAAGGGCAGATCGGAGGCGGCGATTCGACTTCGAGATTGAGACTTATACTCGCTGATAAATTTACAAGAATTCCGATCGGAAATTTCGTAAGAGGAAAAACGGGAACGTATATCAACACTATGACAAGTGATGTCAAGAACTATGAGCAGTTACTTACTCACAAAATCGGAAATCTCGTAAAGAATTCATCACTTTCGGTAATGCTTATACTCTTTGTGGGATACCTGTATCTTCCTGCGGGAATAATCCTCTTTGCGGTAAGCCTGCTTTTTATCCCGTACAGTTATCTGTCGGTAAAAGTCGTGAAAAAGTACGGAGTTGATCGCAACAGGATATATTCTGATACCGTAAGTACAATAGTAGAGTATATAAACGGAATACAGACTCTCAGAGCTTATAACATGTGTGGATCAAAGAATAAGAAAACCGTAAATATCCTTAAAGCATTCAGTGATGTGAGTTATAAGTATGAGGCCGTGGGAATCCCGGTAGCCATATCATTTAATATTCTTATATGGCTGTCTCTTCCGGTTGTTATGATAATAGCTTCAAAGCCGTGGCTGGCAGGAAGCCTCTCCAATGAGAATTTCCTTATGGTATGTATGATGCCGATGCTGCTTGCAAGATTATTTGCATCCATATCGGTGGATTTCTTCAGTTATAAGAACATGTTGATCTCTAAAGGAAAGATTCAGGAGATAATAGATGAACCTGAAGAAAAGACGGCTGACGGAAGATTTGAACCGGCATCATATGATATAGAGTTTGACGGCGTTGATTTCTCATATAACGAGGGAGAGAAGGTTCTCGAAAATGTAAGCTTTAAAGCTGAAGATAAAAAGCTGACAGCAATAGTCGGAGATTCGGGATCGGGTAAATCCACCATCATCAATCTTCTTTCGAGATACTATGATATAGACAGCGGAGATATAAAGATCGGCGGAGAATCCATAAGAAATATGCCTCCGGAGACAGTGCTTGATAAAATATCCATGGTCGATCAGGATGTATTTCTCTTTGACGGTTCCATAAAAGAGAATATCAGATATGCGAGAATGGATGCTTCGGATGAAGAAATAGACAGAGCCCTTAAGGAAGCAAACTGCGACAGATTTATAGATAAACTGGAGAACGGAGTTGACCAGAGAGTCGGAGAAAACGGTACATTTCTTTCCGGCGGCGAGAGGCAGAGGCTGTCGATAGCAAGAGCAATCATCAAGGACAGTCCGATACTTCTTCTGGACGAAGCTACCGCATCTCTGGATATTGAAAATGAGCTGGCCGTAAAACAGGCTATAGCAAATCTTCTGAAAAACAGAAAGACGGTCATCATGATAGCACATACACTCTCGATAGTTAAAAACGCGGATAAGATAATAGTTGTATCGGGAGGAAAAATCGTGGAAAGCGGTACTCACGATGAACTTATGAATAAGAACGGAAAATATGCATCTATGTGGAACGCGGAGAAACTGATAGGTGCTTAGAGAGGAGAATACAGTGACAGATCGGCGGTAAGTATAGGAGAGACGGTATTGAAGTATAAAGAGTTTACGGTTAAGAATGACGGCTTTGTGGGCCATCTCGTGGAGCCGGACGGGAGATTGCCGGATCATGTAGTGATAATAATCATGGGCGGTGAGAGAAGCATAATAAATGCGAAAAAGGTTGCTGAGAGATTTACCGAATTTGGTATATCGGGAATAGCGGTTCCGGTGTATGGAGCAAAGGGACAGAGAAAAGGCGTTGACAGAGTTGAAATGAGTTTTATGAGGAGAGTGGTGAAAACTCTTCGCGAAAAGGAAGGGTATAGATATGTCAGCGTATACGGACTCTCGGTGGGGTCCGTGTATGCTGCCGTGACCGCCAGATATATAGAGGGAATAGATAATGCGATTCTTGTAGCGCCTTCCCATGTTCCCTTTGAGGGAAGCAACACATTAAAGCAGAAGATGACGGGCCACTCCATGGTTACATATGAAGGAGTCGAACTTCCTTTTGTAAGCCCGCAGTTTTTCCATTCGGGATATATGGCGAAGTTCATATATGACGAGGATGCGGGGAGAGAGGTTTCCAATATGTGGAGAATGTACAACACGTCCTATAAGGATAAGACGAGAGAGAGCCTGGCGTATTATGAGTTAGAGAAGAGCAGCTGCAGATTCCTTTTCGTGGCGGGGACCTGTGATGAAGTCTGGCCGTCGGAATACTCGATCAATTACATGATGGATAAGCTTCGAAAGGCGGGCTATAAAAAAGAATATAAGGCACTTATATATCCGAATGCCAGTCATATAATCGGAATGCTTCCGAGCCGTGAAAGATATAAATGGCAGAAGAGGATGCTCTGGCTGATAGGAAAGATATATAGGAGTTATTCGGAACACAGAGATGACAGTGTGAGAGCTGTCATTGAATCAGAGAAAGCCATTGCAGACTTTATATCGGAGACCTGAGACATTACTTGAAAAACGATGCGGCTTTTATTTTTTGATATAAGAGTTAGATATGACTAACTGGAAAGGATACAAATGAAAAATTCAACAGGATACTTTAGGGCGGATTCTTCGGATGAGAACAGAATACGGCTGTTTTGTTTTCCTTATGCTGGCGGAGGGGCTTCGGTGTTCAGAACCTGGCAGAATATTCTGGGGGAGAAGGTAGAGGTTCTTCCCGCTCATTATAAGGGGCATGAGGACAGAATAACCGATAAACCCGTATCGAGTATGAAGCAGCTTGTGGATGAATTATATGCGGAGTTAAGGAATCTGGCCGACAGGCCGTTTTACTTATTCGGACACAGCGTGGGAAGCAGAGTATCGTATGAGCTCTCGGTAAGATTTGAGAAGGACGGAAATAAGTTCTTTAAAGGATTAATGGTCTCGGCCGGGCTTGCGCCGGATCAGCCGGAGGTAAATCCTATATATGATCTTCCGGATAAAGAGTTTTACAAAGGACTAAACAAATATAACAAGACACCGGAGGAAATATATAAGGATAAGACATTATGGAATATATTCGAACCGGTTCTGAGGGCGGATTTTAAACTTGCCGATACATACTGTAACAGGAAAGAAACCAGCATATCTGTACCTATACTCGGCTTAAGAGGAACTGCCGATCCCGAGATATCCTCGGAGGATATTCTGGAGTGGGGAAGATACACCAGAAAAGGATTCAGAAGCGAGAATATCGAGGGAGAGCACCTGTTTATAGATACCAATCCGAGACAGGTGCTTAAAGAGATTAAGAGATTTATATACAGAACAGGAGAAGCAATATGAGATACGGAGAAGCCTTTAAGAAATATCAATCCATAGAAGGGTGGAACGAAGGAACCATAGGTTCGGAAATGCTTAAGTGGTGTGAGAATTACAGTGAAAAAACTGCGGTTATAGCAAGTGAAGGTGAATTGTCTTACGCAGAACTGGGGTCACGGATCCTCCTTGCCGCAAAGGGATTTTATAATGCGGGGATAAGGAAGAATGACAGAGTCATACTTCAGCTGCCGAATTCAATCAACTTTGTTGTGGGCTTTTTCGGATTACTGAGAATAGGCGCCATACCGATCATGGCCTTACCGGCTCACAGAAGCAGTGAGATACTCGGGATGGTAAAAACCGCGGAACCTGCAGCTTATATATGTCAGGAATTCTACTCGGGATATGACTATAAGAACCAGATAGAAGAAGCTGTCAAAGCCGGAAATATAAGGACTGTAATAACCGTAGGTGAAGGAGAAAGCATACTTCAGAAACTTGATATGGAATATGTCGGAGATATGCCCGAACCGGATAATCTTGATATTGCATTTTTATCTCTGTCAGGCGGAACGACGGGAATGTCGAAACTTATCCCGAGAACCCATGGGGATTACCTGTATGACACAAAGGTATCTGTTGACAGATGTGAACTGACCGGAGATGACAAGATGCTTATAGTTCTTCCGATAGCACATAACTTCGTGCTGGGACATCCGGGATTTATAGGGTGTTTCAGTGTGGGAGCGACACTTGTGATAAGTGAGTATCCGGACATGAATGAAGCTCTCGAAAAAGTCGAAGAGTATGGAGTTACGTTCATGTCACTGGTTCCTTCCATGGCAAAGCTTATGTTGGAAATACTGGAAGAAGATGACTTCGATATAAGTTCTCTCAGAGTTGTTCAGATCGGAGGTTCCTTCCTTGAAGAGGAAGTGGCGGAAAGTATGATGGACCTTAATGCATTTACTCTTCAGCAGGTATTCGGAGTTGCGGAAGGACTTAATACTATGACGGCACTCACAGATCCGAGAGAGATAGTCAGAATGTATCAGGGTAAGAAATGTTCATCCTATGATGAGATAAAGATCGTGAACGATGAGGGAGAGGTTCTTCCGGCAGGTGAAAGCGGAGAGCTGCTCGTATCCGGTCCATACACCATAAGAGCATATTATAACCATCCCGAGAATGATTCCTTCTTTACGAAAGACGGATTCTATAAGACCGGTGACAGGGCTTATGTGACGGAAGACGGAAATCTTAAGATAGTCGGACGTATAAAGGAGATGATCAATAAGGGAGGCGAAAAGATAATTCCTTCGGAACTTGAGACCTGCCTCTATGACATGGAAGGAATAAAAGACTCTGCGGTAGTGGGACTGCATGATGCAAATCTCGGAGAGAGGATATGTGTATTTGTCGTGGGAGATGAAAATATAGGACTCAGCGAGATAAGAAACTTTCTGAAAAACAGGAACATAGCGGCCTTTAAGCTTCCGGATGAAGTGATTCATATAGACGCACTTCCTCTCACGAAGATAAGGAAGGTTGATAAGAAAAAACTTGTAGAGATAGGAGAAAAGAAATAATGGAAGATTTACAGGATTTTAATATTCATAACAATCACAAGATGTTTGAGGATATGGTAAAGGCAGAAGAAATCTGCGCACATTATAATTCAATCCCGACATCACAATTTGAAGAGAGGATGAATCTACTGAAAAGCTTTTTCGGAAAATGCAACGGAGATTTCCTTATATTTTCACCGTTCAAATGTTCTCTCGGATATAACGTGGAGATAGGCAACAACGTGGCGGTAAATTCATATTGCACCATATTGGACGGCGCTAAGGTGACTATCGGAGATGATGTATGGATCGGACCGGACTGCCAGATCATAAGCTCGGGCCACAGTGTCGATCCCGAAAGAAGAAAGGCGGGATACGGTTATGCCAATCCAATCACAATAGAGGATAACGTATATATAGGAGCGAGAGTGACCATAGTAAGCGGAGAGAAACAGGGGATAACCATCGGGAAGAATTCGGTTATAGGAACAGGAAGCGTTATTACAAGAGATGTACCGCCGAATGTTCTGGTGGTAGGAAATCCGGCGAGGATAATAAGAAGTCTTTCAGGGGATAGTAAAGAATGCGAATAACAGCCATAACACTGGGTTCGTACGGAGACATCATGCCCTTCATGCTTCTGGGGCAGGAACTGATTAAAAGAGGTTATAACTACAGGCTTGCCAGTTTTGAATCACTGAGAGATAAGGCACAGGAGATGGGGCTCGAGTTTACTGAAATATCGGGAGATATGGATGAGCTGGTAAGTGTGCTTTTGGGGAACAGCGATAATACGGCCGAAGCCGGAATGAACGGTCTGGAGTATCTGATAAGCAAATATCCCGATTTGTATGATGATCTGGACAGAGCTGTAAGAGACAGCGATGTGATCCTATATATGCAGTTCGGAGCCATAGCATATCATTTTGCGGAAAAGTACGGAACGGAAGTCATAAGAAGCATGGCATTTCCATTTGAAAATACAAGATGTTATGCGGCCATGATGGATATGATGACCAGAAACAGCCTGAAGTGCTATCTGGCAAATGTTATGTGTGAGAAGATGATGGCTTATGCCGTGAGACATTCCGTGAAGGATTTCAGAAAACGTCTGGGACTTAAACCGTGGAATGTGTTCAGAAGTTATAAAAAGCTGAGAGGCCACAGGATACTTACACTATATCAGTATGATGAAGTTCTGGCGGAACGGGATAAACATTGGGGAGATGAGATATGTCTTACGGGGAACTGGATTAAACCCAATAAGACAGAGATAACTCCGGACACGGAGAAACTGCTGAAGTTCATAGACAGACATGAAAAAACCGTATATGTCGGTTTCGGAAGCATGAACTATAAAAAAATGGACGAACTCTACGAGAAGATATTATGGACTGTTCTTCATGAAGGGCGGGCAGTGATACTTCCGTCATATGAAGAGAAGATGGTAAATGAACGTTTCTCGGGAGTGAGAGACAGAATATATCTTGCGGGATTTACTCCGTATGAGCAGTACTTTGACAAATTGGAATGTGTGATACATCACGGCGGCAACGGAACGGTGCATGCGGCTCTAAGGGCGGCGGTTCCGCAGCTCATAATGGTATTCGGTGCGGATCAGGCTTTCTGGGGAGGACAGTGCTATTACAGAGGACTGGGACCGAAACCGATATTTATAAAGAAACCTATAGATGATTCAGAATTAAGATATAAGGTGTCAGACCTTATGAATAATCAGAAATATAAAGAGTGCTCTGAGAGGCTGTCTTCGAAGGTAACATCGGACGGACTTACAAGAGCGGCAGATATTATAGAAAGAAGATTTCCGATATGAATATAGATGAGATATGGACACAATTTGAAGACAGAGTAAGGAAAGCCCTGAAGGCGGATCATATCGAACAGGATGCAAAGCTTACAGAACTCGGTATGAATTCGATCATGGTAATGAAGTTTGCTTCGTTCCTCAGAAGAAAAGGAATAAAGCTGAATTTCGGAGAACTGATAAACAGCCCGACCCTCGGAGAATGGAAATGTCTGGCCGAAGCAAAGGCATCAGGCGAAGAAAACGAGGAAGAGGAGATCAGGGATGTTACGGGAAAAGCAGCAGAAAACAGCGGACGCGACGCGGATGTAAAGACGGCCGGAAAACCGGAAGAAGTGCTGTTTGATCTTACGGATGTTCAATATGCGTATTGGGCAGGACGTCAGGATGATCAGGAACTCGGCGGAGTCGGCTGCCATGCATATTTTGAGTTTGACGGTACAGGTGATGACGAATCAAGACTTCGCAGTGCATGGTTTGCGGTTCAGGATGCGCATCCTATGCTTCATGCGGTATTCACCGAAGACGGAAAACAGAGGATAAATGCGAGTAATACATACCTCGAACCTGTATTCCATGACTTCAGAAACATGAATGCTTCCGAAGCACAGGAAAATCTTCTTAAGATCAGGCGTAAACTCTCACATGAGAAACTCAGGGTTGAAATCGGTGAAAATGCACATCTTGAAGCGGCATTTATGAAGGACGGAAAAAGAAGAATATTTCTTGATGTAGATCTTCTTGTTGCGGATGTGGCAAGCGTGCATCTTCTTATTATGGATCTTACAAGGGCTTATTCGGGTGAAACACTCCATAGATATGATCCGGATTGTTTTAAAAGATATCTGGATAAGAGAAGTCTTGACAGGGCAACCGAGGGCGAAGACGAGAAATACTGGAAAGATAAGCTTACCGGTTTCCCGGAGGAACCTATCAGTCTTCCTCTCAGAGTTAAGCCGGAAGAGGTTAAGAAGAATCATTTCGTACGGATAAGCAAGAGCTTTAAAGAAGAGGTATGGAGCACACTGAAGAACAGAGCGGCCGGGTACGGACTGTCTCCCGCAATGCTCCTTCTTACTGCTTATGCAAAGGTTCTCAGCAGATATTCAGGTCAGGAAAAATTCCTTATAAACATCCCTCTTTTTAACAGATTTGATGATGATCCGGAAACAGAAGGAATGGTGGCGGACTTTACCAATCTTCTTCTGCTTAATACGGAGAACGCCGCAAATATGACATTCCTTCAATATGCGGAAAAAATACGTTCGAATTTTTCTTCGGATGTGTCTCATTCATCATATTCGGGTGTAAAGGTGGAAAGAGAACTTTCGAAGTACAGCGGAAATATCAGAAATATGGCGCCTGTCGTATTTGCGTGCAATATCGATTTTCCATTTGAAACAGAGAAAAGCCGTGATGTGCTCGGAAAACTCACATATATGATATCTCAGACACCGCAGGTATGGCTGGATTTCCAGTCCTTTACGGATATGGGAAAACTTATACTCTGCTGGGATTATGTGGAAGAGCTATTCGATAAAGAAGTCATAGAGGATATGTTCGGTTCCCTTACCGAAGAAATCGAAAAGCTTTATAACAGTGAAAACTGGGATGAAGTGATCGATGTCCTTCCGGGAAAGCAGAAGATAAGACACGAGAAGGAAGAGAATATTCTGCCGCTTAAGGTTGAGAATATATCACTGTTATCGGGATTTGTGAGAAATGCGGCAAATTCTCCGGATGCGCAGGCCCTTATATCAGGGGATGATTCGAAGATTACAACATACGGAGAACTTGCGGGAATTGCGGGAAGTATAGCGGCATATCTCAGAAAATACGGAATAGAGAAGGGTGATTATATAGCCGTAACGCTTCCGAGAGGATACAGGCAGATATATGCCATATTGGGAATACTCTATGCCGGAGCGGTGTATGTTCCCGTGTCTGTAAATCAGCCTGCGGACAGACGGCTTAAGATATATGAACAGATCGGAATAAACTGTGTCATCAGTGATTCCGAGACTGCGGGCAGTACGGATCTGGCGTGTGAAAATGTCATAGATCTGGATGAGGCTATGGCCTGCAATACGAAGATACCGGCTGTAATTAATCCGGATGATTCGGCATATGTGATCATGACATCAGGCTCTACAGGCATTCCAAAGGGAGTTGAAATTGTTCATAAGGCAGCCATGAATACCATTAAAGATCTGTGTGAAAGATACAACTTCAAGGCCGAGGACAGAATGCTCATGGTATCAGCCATAGATTTCGATCTTTCGGTATTTGATATTTTCGGAATGCTGTATGCGGGAGGTGCGGTTGTAATTCCCGAAGAAGATATCTTTAAGAATCCCGATGTATGGCTTCAGCTTATGGATAAGTATGGCATAAACAGATGGAATTCGGTACCGATACTTTTCGATATGCTTATTACATATGCAGAGGGAAAGAAAAAGAAGGTTATGCTTGATACGGTATTTATGTCGGGAGACTGGATACCTATAACACTTCCGGGAAGATTTTACGATATTTCGGGAGAAAACAGTCTGGTCATATCCATGGGAGGTGCGACGGAAGCTTCCATATGGTCGAATTATCAGGAAGTTCCGAGAGTTATACCGGATCACTGGCCGTCTATCCCGTACGGAAGACCGCTTAAGAATCAGTTATACAGAGTTATGGATGATTACGGCAGTCTTTGTCCCGATTATGTTCCGGGAGAACTCTGTATAGGAGGAGCGGGTGTTGCCAAGTGTTACAGAGGAGATACGGACCTGACCGATAAGAAGTACTATACGGACAAGAATGGAATCAGGTGGTATAGGACAGGAGATAACGGAAGAACCTGGTCTGACGGAACCATTGAATTCCTCGGAAGAAGAGACAATCAGGTTAAGGTTAAGGGTCACAGAATAGAACTCGGAGAAATAGAAAATGCCATAAAGCAATATCCGGGTGTAAGAGGTGCTGCCGTGCTTGCTGCGGATTACAGCGGTAAGGGTAAGAGAATAGCGGCTTTTATTCAGTCGGAAAGTAAGGAATTCGAAGGTATAAAGGATTTTACCGTTTCGGGATTTGAGTTTACGGAAGAAGAGATAAAGAGAGGTACCGAGAGGCTGCAGCAGGTAGCTGTGTTATCTGATGATTTTATAAGAAAAGCAATAGAGAATAATCAGGACAGCGATAGTGAGATCATCAAATATTGGAAATCTCTTGATATCAGCAGTTCGGCCGAAGATGTTCCCGATATTGAGGAGAACAGAGACATCCGTATGATGTATGAAAATGTCGGTCACAAGCTTCCGGATATGCTGAGCGGAAAACTGAATCCGATAGAGTACTTCTATGATCTCGCAAGTGAATACAGGCCGGATCAGCTGCTTGAAAAGCATAAAGAGACAGAAAAAGCACATAACATAGTAAAGAGCATTATAGATGCATTTCCGAAGAGGGATGATCTTCGTGTACTTGAACTGGGTGGTCGAAATCCTAAACTTACCAAGGATATTCTGGATATTCTGGCAGGCAGGCTGCAGAGCTATACATATCTTGAAAATACCGAATTTTACAGATTCGGCTTTGATGAGATAAGCAGGGAATATTCCGAATTTGAATATATGATAGGAGATCTAAATAAGCTTTTTGAAGACGGAGAAGTATATGACATAGTCATAATTCCCGAATCGCTTCACAGATTAAAGGATATAGATGATGCGGTTAAAAAGATCGGAGAAATGACTGCTGCGGGCGGACTTACTGTCGGATGTGAGCCATCCGGCCGTCTTAAGACCATAATCACGATTCCCGCAATACTGGAGAACGGTTTCAGCGATATCAATCTGGAAGAACGAGGCGGAAGTGTTATACCGGACAGACGGTGTCTCGATAAAGCATTTACCGTCGGCGGCTATGAAAAAATCTATATATCAGGCGAAGCTGAGGAGAGTGCGGCACTTTCGGTTGTATATGCATACATGAAATGTCGTGAAGACGCACTGAGTATGGAAGGACTTAAGGCTTATCTGGAGAAGGAGATTCCTTCTTACATGATCCCTTTTAAGTTCTACAGACTTGAAGAATTTCCGCTTAACAAGAACGGAAAGATCGACAGGAAGAAGCTTCTTCAGATGATCAAAGAATACAGTTCATCTGATGAAGGGGAAGAGAGGTCCGGAGAACCCGCGACCGATACGGAAAGATATATATCGGAGACTTTGGGTAAAGCTCTGGGAGCGGGAAAGGTCGGAAGATATGACAACTTCTTCTCATTGGGAGGAGATTCACTGTCAGCGACAAAACTTATAGCTGCTCTGAGAGAAGAGAAACATCTGCAGGTATCCATAAGGAATATATTTGAAAATCCTGTAGTGAAGGATCTGTCACAGTATATAGATGACAATAAAGAGTCGCTTAGTATAGCCGATGAGGCGGAATTTGCAATATGTAAAGAAGACTGGGACAAGCCGTTCCCGCTTACGGGAGTACAGTTTGCTTACTGGATAGGAAGAAAGGGAGCGTTCAGTCTCGGAAATGTAGCCACCCACTGTTATTACGAATATGAATGTGACCACATAAATATTCCGGTATTTCAGAAGATATGGAATGACATGGTTGAGTATCACGGAATGCTGCGTGCGGTAATCGGAAGCGATGGCATGCAGAGAATAGAGAGCAGTGTTCCGTATTATATGATGGAAACTCTGCATGCGGAAAATCTGACCGAGGATGAGAAGCGGAATGTTTTGGAAAATGTCAGAAACAGTATGGCGTCTCAGGTTATAGATACGGAAAAATGGCCGTTGTTTGATATAAGAATTACGGTTTTATCCGATGAGAAAACGGTGGTGCATATAAGTTTCGACAATATTATCCTGGATGGTTTCAGCATGTTCCATCTCCTTGATGAGATGGCTGAAAGATACAGTGAAGCTGTCTCGGGAAAACTTCACGAAAGAAGATTGCCTGAGATATCCTTCAGAGATTATGTAATGAATCTTGAGAAGAGAAGGGCCTCGAGTGAATACGAAGCAGATAAGAAGTATTGGTCGGACAGATTGGATAAGTTCAGCAGAGCACCGCTTCTTCCGATTCGGAAAAGTGAGGATGAGATCAAGGTACCCGAGTTCAAGCGAAGACAGTTCAGACTGTCACCGAAAAACTGGGAAGCACTTAAGGAAGCTGCGAAGAGTATGGAGGTTACACCTTCGGTATTCATCATAGCCGCTTATTCGGATATTCTGAGAAAAGTCAGCAGAAACAAGAGTTTCTCGCTTAATCTTACTCAGTTCGGAAGAAATATTAATCATGAGGATGCGGATAAGATAGTCGGAGACTTTACATTGCTTACACTTCTTGAGGTAAAGAACCTTCGTGAGAGTACATTTACCGAAAGGTGTAAGAGCATCGGAAGACAGCTTACGGAAGATATGGAACATCCGCTCTACAGTGCGGTTGAGTTCGAGAGAGAACTGAGACAGAGAGATAATAATCCGGTTAATTCCATAATGCCGATAGTATTCACAAGCGGTATAGGAGTCAACGAATGGCGTGAAGATAAGTCGATCGGACGCCTGACTTATAACATTTCTCAGACACCGCAGGTATGGATAGATCATCAGGTATTCGAACAGGAGGGAGGACTTACTCTTAATTGGGATTCGGTTGATGAACTGCTTTCCAAGGAACTGCTGGACAGTATGTTCCGTGATTATATAACTCATCTGACAGAACTTGTTGAAAATCCCGCAAAGCGTGAGGAGATTTCCGTATCGGAGGATGCTGATGAAACAGCGGATATAGGAGGAAATGTCGAAACATCGAAAGCAGCCGGTGGTTCTTATGAAAAACCGGAAGACGAGAGTATATCCGGGGACTATATCGAAAAGGTTTCGGATATCTGGTCGGAAGTCCTCGGCGAAAAAGTTACCGATATGGATAAGAGCTTCTTTGAACTGGGAGGAGACAGTCTGGGAATAGTTAAGATGATCAACCTGATAAGTGAGGAGTACTCGGCCGAGTTATCCATCATAGATATCATTAATAATAATTCTGTGAAGAAGGTAGCGGGCTTGTTGGAGAATGTAGTACAGGAAGGAATCATATAAATGATATACGGTGTGATCGGTGCTTCGGGAGTTGTCGGAAGAAGAGTTTCCGAAATATTGGAGAGAAGAGGTGAAAAGGTTCTTTCGGGCAGCAGAAGTTATAAAGATACAGATAGAAAAAGACATATTGATATTAACGTCCCGGAAGATGTACGGCTCTTTACGGAAAACTGCGATACAGTCATCAACTGTGCCGGACCGTCTATGAAAACCGTAAGACTTCTGCTTCCGGAGTGCGTGAAACAGAAGAAGAACTATATTGATGCCTTCGGATGGATGCCGGATACAGATAAGCTCGGGATAGGCGGATCTGCCGTTGTCCTTAATGCAGGTACGGTTCCGGGACTTCCCGGAATCCTGGCCTCATATATGAAGCGATATGATCCCGATAGTCTCATCATATACAGCGGAGGACTTGAAGCGGGCAGCAAAGGTTCTCTGGGAGATATGCTGGAAACCAGTATAAACGGATACAGCAGACCGGGTATGGTGGTAGAGAACGGTAAGTATGTGAAACAGCAGGGAACTCTGAAGGCTGATGAAACAGGTATAGACGGATTATCGGCGGAGTGTTCGGTTCAGCCTATTATTAC
>DEFA01000022.1:71683-216567 GCA_002350525.1 Lachnospiraceae bacterium UBA2864
TATGAGATATATGAAAGCAATAACAGAGGATGAGAGGGAGTCCGTTACGGAGGATATGCTTCAAAGGCTGAGAGCGATGGGAGCCGGTAAAGATAACTGGTACAGACTGGTTATAAAAGCCATATCGGATTTCGGAACGGAGATCATAGATATTAATACCGAAGACAGTTCGATCCTTACGGCTGCGGTTATATGCCATATAGCCGGAAGACTTAAAGAAGGTACGTTTGAACCGGGATATTACAGACCGTTTGAACTGGCGGATAGTGACAGACTTCTGGAGGAAATCCGGGGCGAAGGAATAAAGGTAAATATATACGGAGAAATTTAAAATGAAAAATATAAGAGTATTACTGTGCGGCACGGTATTCGGACGGATATATCTGAGAGGAATAAAGGATTCACGAACCTGGAAGCTCAGCGGAATCCTGTCGAGAGGAAGCGAAAAATCAGCTAAACTTGCGGAACGTTATAACGTACCTCTCTATACAGATGTGGATGATGTGCCGGAAGGTGAATATGATGTTGCATTTGTGGTAGTAAGGTCCGGAATAGTCGGAGGTGAAGGACATAAGCTGGCAGGCAGACTGCTTGATAAACATATTAATGTTGTTCAGGAGCAGCCAGTACATGCGGAAGAAGCGGCAGAGCTTTTTAAGAGAGCGGCAGAGAATGATGTCTCATATACAGTAAATACGTTTTATCCGTATATGGATGCATCCAAGCAGTTTTTTACCAGATTATCTGAACTTAAGAAAACCGAAGATATCTTAAGTATAGACGGCTGCTGCAGCCTTCCCGTACTGCTTCCTTTTATAGATCAGATAGGCAGAGCGGCAGGCGGACTGAGACCATGGAACATTGATAATGTTTTAACGAACGGCGCATGTGACTTTATTACCGGAAATATAAGAGGAATTCCTTTTTCGATAAGACTTCAGGGAAGACGTCGGGAAAACATCGATCAGGCATATATACTCAATCAGATTAATGTAATGACTGCTTCCGGAAATCTTATCATGACTGATGTGAACGGCCAGGTTATATGGATAAAGAAACCGTATGTGGTTGAAGAATATATTAAAGCGGTTGAAAAGGATATTGCCAAAGATGTTCCCGCTACGGAAATCGTATATGATGCGGGACCAAAACACTTTTCATGTCTGTACAGAGATATATGGCCTAAGGCAGTAGAAAGATTTCTCGAGGAAAAAGAAGATAAGATTCTCTCTTCAAAGCCGGACACGGCAGAGATGCAGTACTATCTGTCGGTATGCGGTTTTTGGAAAGAATTATATAAGAGGCTGGAGGATATTCGATAATGAGAGACTTTTTAGATAAATGTAAAGAAAGAGGAATATTTATATCATTGAAGGATGACAAGAATCTTTCTTACAAGACAACAAAGGGAGCAATAGATAAAGGAACAATAGAGTATCTGAGAGAACATAAAGCAGAGCTTATAGAGTATCTGAGAAATGGAGAGTCGGTAAAAGAGGACAGATTTCCGCTTACCGATATTCAGAGTGCTTATCTATCGGGAAGAAGCGGTAACTATGAGCTCGGAGGAACCGGATGTTATACCTATCTGATACTAAAAACAAAAAAACTGGATGCGGCACGCTTTGAGGAGGCATGGCATAAAACTATAGAAAATCATGATATGCTCCGTGCGATAGTTACGAAGGAGGGGCAGCAGTATATAAAAAGCAGCATAGAGCTTCCTATGTTAGAGGTGTATGTAACCGATTCCGATAATCTTGAGGAGTCGGATACCGAGAAGCGTATCCGTGCAGAGCTTGAAAGTTATGATTTTAAGATAGACAGCTGGCCTATGCACAGGATCATTCTTCACCAGGGAAAGAGTGAAAGTATAGTTCATTTCTGCACCGACATGCTTATTGCGGATTATATCAGTATAAATGTAATTCTTGAAGATATCTTCAGCATGTATGAAGACGGCGTGTTCATACATGCGGGACATGGAAAGAGTTTTAAGGAAACAGTAGAGGAAAAAAAGAGCAAGGGTTATAAAGCTAAGTCCGAAGAATATTGGAAGAATAAGATCGGAAGCCGTGATTTCAGAAAGCCCGTTCTTCCGGTAAACAACAGTATCGGTAATGAAGGGGTACATTTTACAAGACACAGCATGATGCTCGATGCCGACGAATTCTCAAAGCTCAGAACTGCTGCAAAGAGGAATAATGTAACGGTGTCAAATACCGTACTTGCGGTATATTCGTCGGTACTTTCAAAATGGTCCGAGAATAAAGAGTTTTGCATCAATGTTACGCTTATGGACAGACGTCCCGATGAGATGGATACAGTAGGAGATTATACATCGGTTGATATTCTGTCGGTAAATACAGAGGGGAAAACTTTCGGTGAGCTTACCAAAGAAATCGGTATAGATATCCTGACAGATATGTCATACATGGATTATACGGGTGTCGATGTACTGAGAGAGATAAGACGAACGGGATCGGATGAAAATGTATTCCCTGTGGTATTTACAAGTACCGTAGGAGAAAAGGAAGAAAAAAGCGAAGCTCCGTATACGGTCATCGGAGGTATAAGCAGGACTCCGCAGGTATGGATAGACTGTCAGATGCTCTCTATAGGAGACGAACTGGATATTCATTGGGATGTCAGAGACGGAGTCTTTGATGAAAAGGTGATAGACGAACTTTTCGAAACATTTAAGCTTACGGTAAAGGGTGTTGCCCTGGACGATAACTGGAACAGACAGGATATATGTATAACAGACGGAAGTCAGTTTAAGAGAAGAGCCGGATACAATACGACAGATGAATCTCTGAAGAAACATATGCTTTATGAGGGCTTCCTTAACAGTCTTAATTCGGTACCGGAGAAGACTGCGATCATTTACGGAGACAAGACATATTCCTACAGAGAACTCGCGGAATATACGGCTGCGGTTCAACAGAAAATACTTGAGGCGGGGATAGGTGAAGGAGACAGAGTCGCTATCATTCAGGAACGAGGGATACTTCAGACAGCTTCCGCGCTTGCGGTACTTCTGTCGGGAGCGGCATTTGTTCCGATAGATATAAATCAGCCGTTTAACAGACAGAAGACTATCGTTATTCAAAGTGAGTCGGGGCTTGTCCTTACCGCAGAAGAAAATGCGGATATGAAGGATGAATTTAAAGACAGGCTGTGTAATATATCGGAAATTGAACCTGTGTCAGCAGACAAGCTCTATACGGCGGAGAAGAAGCCGGAGGCTACAGCTTATATAATCTTTACATCCGGTACGACGGGTGTTCCTAAGGGAGTTATGATAACTCACAGGGCTGCGCAGAATACGCTTCTTGATATCAACAGGAGATTCGGTATAGGAGAGAAGGATGTATTTCTTGCGCTTACCAAGCTGTCTTTCGATCTCTCCATATATGACATGTTCGGAAGTATGGATGCCGGAGCGTCGGTTGTAATCCCTAAGGAAAGCAATGCGGTCAATCCGTCAGACTGGGTAAGACTTATCAGAACTTACGGAGTAACCGTATGGAATTCCGTTCCGGCACTTCTTAAGATGCTGTATGCGGAAGTTAAGATTCAGGACAAAAAAGATATCGAGAGTCTGAAACTTATCCTTCTGTCAGGAGATGTTATAGATCCGACAGTTCCGGAGAGAACTGCTGAATATCTTAAGGATTATAGGCTTATAAGTCTCGGCGGAGCTACGGAAGGATCCGTATGGTCGATATTCTGGGATATCACAGATATGCGTGATGAGGTGATGCTGCCATATGGCATTCCTCTTACAAATCAGACCATGTATGTAATGGACGATCAGCTCTCTGAATGTCCGGATATGGTAAAGGGAGAAATCTGCATAGGCGGATATGGTGTTGCAGAGGGTTATTACGGTGATGAAGAACTGACAGCTTCAAAATATGTTTATTCCGAAGAAAAAAACGATCGAATATTCAGGACCGGTGACGTAGGCTTCTATACACCTGACGGAATACTTATGATCAACGGCAGGAAGGATAACCAGATCAAGATAAACGGAAATCGAGTAGAGACCGGAGAGATAGAAAGTGTTATCAGATCTACCGGTGAAGTGGAGAATGCGGTTGTTTATTATCATAAGACAGAAACTTCGGGTAAGCTATTTGCCTTTCTTGAACCGGGTTACGAAGAGAAAAGAGATAATACCGGTATTATAAATGAGCTGGAGAAGGAAGGACTGGCAGAACTTGATCAGATAGACAGAGACGGCTTTACAAGATGGAGGCTGCAGTCGGATATAGCGGCTCTTTCTGATATGCTTAACCTCTTCACGGGACTTGGGATTTTTACCGAGAAAGGCAGGGTATATACCAGAACCGAGATACATGAAGCCACAAAAGAAACAGAAGAGTTTCATTCCATTATAGACAGATTCCTAAGAGCCATGGAACAGGCGGGAATCATCAGTCAGAATGAATATGGATTTAAAGTTACCGATCGGGTTGATCTGTATTATGACAGAGAGAAAAACTGGGACGAGTTTATGCAGATCGGTGATGAGATCGATTACGGCCGTGTCCTTATGGAGTATCAGAGAGAGTCCGGCAGAAGGATCAGGGAACAGATAAGAGGAGAGATAGCAGGAATATCTTTATTCTTCCCTCAGGGAGATACTGAGGTTGCGGAAGCCGCATACAGAAACAACATTATCAATCTCAGGCTTAATTACATCGTATCGGATATCATTAACCGATTAAGCGAGAAGAATATATCTATTCTGGAAGTAGGTGCGGGAGTCGGAGGTACGACTACCACCGTACTTGAAAGAATGAAGAACAGGAACATAAGTTACTGCTTCACGGATGTATCTCAGTTCTTCCTGAATAAAGCGAAGGACAGATATAAGGAGTACGGTAATATATCCTACATGCTGATGGATATCAATAAGGATTACGCGGAGCAGGGATTTAAGGATAAAGCTTATGATGTTATTCTCTGTGCAAATGTTCTTCATAATTCTCATAACATAGGGGAGAATCTCTCAAAGCTCAGGAAACTGCTTAAGGATGACGGTTATATCATCATCATTGAAGCAACAAGAGAATCATGTCTTCTTACAACATCTCTTGAACTTAAGGGAGGGCTGGAAGGCTTTACGGATCACAGAAGAGGCGGCATAGATGTATTTACCTCCGAAGATAAGTGGATAGAACTTATTAAAGAAGCAGGATTTACATATCATTTTACTCTTCCCGAAAGACACGATCCGCTTGCGGAATGCGGACAGAGTGTATTCTTATGCGGAAATGAAACGGCAGGAAGTCATACGGAACGTCACAACATTAATGTTGAGTTTATCGAAAAGACTATGGCTGCAAGACTTCCGAAGTATATGATTCCGGATCAGATAGAAATACTGGACAGTATACCGCTTACGGCAAACGGAAAGATAGACAGAAAAGCACTTAACGATATATGTAATGACAGATTAAAGACCGTATCAAAGACCGAGTCGGCCGAGAAGGTAAGCCTGTTCGGATGCGAGAAGGCGGTTGCTGAAATCTGGGAACAGGTACTTGGAATTAAAGGAGTATCCTCAAAGGATAATTTCTATTATGTCGGAGGAGACTCACTTCTGATAACTCAGGTCGTATCAAAGTTGAAAGAAAACTACACGGAACTTGAAGGACTTCAGTGGGATGAGCTTATGCAGCTCGTACTGAACAATCCGACAGTTGAAGGAATGGCCGGTGCACTCAGTAAATATATGAAACCGGATGAAGAATTACCGAAAGAAGAAGTTCATTCCGAAGAGAGTAAGTACGTGATGACAGAGGATGCCGGACATAAAAATATAATCTCTGACAGATCATCTTCCGACGGAACTTTAAGCGACAGCTGTGTGAGGATATATCGCGACATTCCGGAAAAGAGAAGATGTGTTCAGGCTTATATGCATGCGGGAACCGGAAGGCTTGTTGACTATGATCTTCTCATACCGGAGATATTAAAGACAACCGGAGAAGATGTTTCGTTAATAGGCTTTATGTATGGTAATTCGGATGAATATCTGAATACACCTGCGGAAAAACTTGTTACCGAGCGAGCCGCAAAATACGCGGATATTCTGATAGGGATGGATGCGGAAGAGTATGAGATCGTAGGTTACTGTGTGGGAGGATTTCTGGCACTTGAAACCGCTCGTATTCTCCTTGAAAGAGGCCGAAAGGTTCGTAACGTTTTCATGATTTCATCAGAACAGGCAACACATAAGATCATGAACAGGCTTATTACGGAAATGGCTTTTGGAGTTGCCGTAGGTCTGGATGTGAGCCTTGCCGGATACAGCTTTGACATAGAGAATATGAAAGAGGCGATGGCGAATATACTTAACGGTGAAAACAGGGATATAAGAAATTCGGAACTTGTGACACTGTCGGATAAATATGAGAATCTCGGTCGAATGTTCCTTAAGCTCATAGACACGGAGCATGAAGAAAGATTGAGAAATCTGTTTGACAGAGCAGGGGAACCGTTGTTCAACAGGGATGACAGTACTTATGCTATGTTCAGGATACTGTATAACGTATTTGAACATACATTTAAGGGAATGTCCGAATATCCTTTTGATGAATATTATCTTGGAAATGTGGTCTATATGGAAGCGCCGACGGATTACTCCTTCTATCCGGTTACAAGGAAACTGAATGATATCGAAGATATATGTATCGGAGGATATGAGAAGATCCGCATTGCCGGAAATCACGCTACATGTCTGGATAAGAATAATTATATGAATGTATATAACGAAATGAAGAAGAGGAGCATTTGTTTCTGAACAAAAGCCAATCGAATCGTTTAAATTGATCAAAAACAGAAAGGAACAAAAGTCTATGGATAGCAAATTCACAGCAAAAGATCTTATAGTAACAGGAGTATTTACAGCGCTTCTGTTTATATGTGCGGGTGTAGGAGGAGGCATATTTGCCATAACTCCGACACTTACATTTTATTATCCGATAGGTGCAAGTTTACTTGCGGGACCCGTGTTCATGCTTTATCTTGCGAAGGTTCCGAAGAGAGGTGCACTTATTATATCAGGTATTATTATGTGTGCTGTCGGGACCCTTACAGGAATGCACTGGGGAATGAACTTCGGATATCTTGTTTGTTGTATAATAGCTTCTTTTGTAGCGGGAGCGGGACATTTTAAGAACAAAGTACTTAATATTATTGCATATATTATTTACAGTATCGGACCTATGGGAACCTACTTTGTATTCTTCTTTATGAGAGATTCGTGGGTAAAGTTCATGCTTAAGAAGGGAACAGAGCAGGAATATATAGATAAGATGAATTCGGTTGCGGGACCGGCAGTTATGATAATTATGGTTGTGGGAACAATAGTAGTTGCTACACTCAGCGGACTTCTCGGACTCAGACTTATGAAGAAACAGTTTGAAAAAGCAGGTATCGCAGAATGATAAGACTTGATCCGAGGACAAAACTTATCCTGATGATCATAACGCTGATATTTATCACGTTTGCTGCCTCGGGATGGTATGAGGTCATATGGATAGGCCTCATACTTTTCACGGGCATTTTACTCGGAAGAATATGGAAAACCGTTCGAAGTGCTCTTATCTTCGGTATGCTGTGGATGTTTGCACTGTATATACTTCCTATGCTTAAAGGAACGCTCCATACATCTCTTCTTGTATGGCTGGGACTTATCTTCAAGTGTTATCCGTGCTTTATGTTGGGAGCGGTGGTTATAGGAACTACACATATAAGTGAGTTTATGGCCGCTATGTCCAGAATGAAGATTCCGAAGGCAGTGATACTTCCTATGGCTATCATGTTCAGATATTTTCCTGTTATCGGAGAGGATTGGAGATATATAAAAGACGCTATGAAACTCAGGGGAATATCACCTACGCCGATAGGATTTGCACGTAATCCGTCAATGGTCATAGATGCACTTTATGTGCCAATGCTTATGGCATCTTCCAAGGCGGCCGACGAGCTTTCGGTGGCTGCTATAACAAGAGGAATAGAAAATCCGAAGCAGAGAACAAGCAGAATAAGCCTTAAGATAGGAACAGTTGATATTATTTTTACGGTTTTGTATATAACAGCTCTTATTATAGGAATATATGTCAACTGAGAAAAGAAGGATAGATAATGAAAGCGTCACTTGATAATATTAATTTTTCATATAAGGGAACACAGTCAGGAGCCTTAAAGAATCTGACGATGGAGGCTCATCAGGGAGAATGCATACTTCTTACGGGACCTTCGGGATGTGGAAAGACTACGATAACAAGAATACTGAACGGATTGATACCATCATTTTATAAGGGTGACATGACAGGCAGAGCACTGCTGGATAACATGCCTATAGCAGATATGAAGAGCTATGAGATTGCAAAGAGTATGGGAAGTGTATTTCAGAATCCGCGAACACAGTTCTTCAATGTGGATACTGACAGCGAGATTGCATTCGGCCTGGAAAATAACGGTGAGTCGACGGAAAAGATCAATAAACGTATCAACGAGGTGACCCGGAATCTTAAAATAGAGAAGCTTAGAGGAAGAGATATTTTTAAGCTTTCGGGAGGCGAGAAGCAGAAGATAGCATTTGCAAGCGTATATGCCATGTCACCGGATATATATCTGCTGGATGAACCTTCATCGAATCTTGATACGGATGGAATCTATGAACTGGCAGAGTGTCTTAAAAGAGTAAAGGCGGAGGGAAAGACGATAATAATAGCCGAGCATAGGATATATTATCTCATGGATATCGTTGACCGGGTCATATATATGAGAGACGGGGAAATAAGGAATATATACGGCAGAGAAGATTTTCTCAAGCTTACGAAGAAAGAACTTAATTTCATGGGACTCAGGATAAGCAGGCTCAGTGATGTTGACAGTATAACTGAGGCAGTATCGAGTGATGTAAAATCGGAATCGGATTCCGGGAACATGTTAAAAACGCTCGGGGATTATGGCCTGAAGATGGAGAACCTCAGTATCATCAGGGGAAAGAAAACTCTTATAAGCAGTCTGTCAATGGAATTTCATCCCGGAGAAATAATTGCGATTACGGGAAGAAACGGATTGGGTAAGACTACATTTATCAGGACAATTACGGGACTTCATAAAGAGTATTCGGGAAATATATATTTGAACAATAAACAAGTGAGGTCCAAGGAGCTTTGCAAAGCATCTTATCTTGTTATGCAGGATGTGAATTATCAGCTATTTGCGGAATCGGTAAGAGAAGAGTGTACGCTGGGACTCAAAGGTATCGACAGAAAAAGAGTCGATGAGGTTCTGGATATTCTGGGACTTCTTCCTTTTGCAGACAGACATCCGAATACACTTTCGGGAGGACAGAAGCAGAGACTCGCTCTTGCCGTAAGCATGATAAGTGACAGAAGGATAATTGCCCTCGATGAACCGACTTCAGGACTGGACTATGACAATATGATAAGAACGGGCAAGATAGTAAAGAAGCTTGCAGAAGAGGGTAAGATTATTATCATTGTCACACACGATAATGAGTTTATAGCCAACTGCTGTAATCGAGTGGTCAGACTTGGGTGAAAATTTGTATAGATGAGGCGGATAGAGAATAATGATTAGCTGTATGAAGGGCGAAGACGATATTATATATTATGACGGTAATTTTACATTCCATAATTATGTATCAGATGAATGGGATGAAGATTCGGGAATTGATGAAATACGGATCATATATAATCTGAATCAGGATATAGAGTGGAAAAAGAAGAATGATTATACAGAGCACGAAGAACTGATATCCATGAAACAGGGGGAAATATGTATATTCAGATATAAAAACGAGAGTACTTCTGTAGTTTATAAGGGAGGAACCGGATTGAGATTTAAGAGTCTTCAAATGTCGACCAGGAAATTTGAAAGGTTCCTTAAAGATAGTTTTTCACAAGAAAAAGCAGTGGAAATCGAAAAAAATATATACTCATGTGTTCATAAAACTGTAATAACTCCGGAGATGTACAGAATTGTTTTGGAGCTGGACAGTGCTGAAAAATATAACGATTTCAGTTCGGCTTTTCTTGAAGGGAAGACGCAGGAACTGATCGGGTATCTGTTACACGGGGTATTTAATAAGGCTTCGTTATCTGAAAAAAAACCTATAAAAATGGATAAAAGAGATATTCGGCTTTTAGAAGGACTTCGGGAAGATATACAGTTGAGACCTGCGGAAGATTACAGCATTGACGGAATATCTTCCAGGCTCGGGATCAGTAAGAATAAACTCAGTAAAATGTTTAATGATATTTACGGCATAACCATTCATAGTTATGTCCTGGACAGGAGACTTGAATATGCATCCATACTCTTTAAGGCAGGATATAAGAATGTAACTGAGGTTGCGACCAGATCAGGATATAATAATATGAGTTACTTTGCCAGGGAGTTTGCTAAGAAGTTTGGTACAACGCCAAAGAATTATTCGAAAATGGTCATGCAAGAGTAAACGTGCACAAGAATTACTGTGAAATGTGCACAATGGACAAATATTGTTTGATAAAAGCCCGTATGATATTATAAATTTGTGGAGCTCGGTGGTATTTGTATGATTTTAGGGAGGGTGCTGCTATGAGTACGGGTACAATTGTATTGATTGTAATAGGTGTAATTGTTTTGTTGATAATAGGTTGGTTCGTATCAACTTCCAACAACATCAATCGTGTTAAGATAAAGATCGAAGAGTCTCTGTCGGGTGTAGAGATACAGTTGAGGCAGAGGTATGACGTTCTCATGCAGGGAAAGAAGGTTACTGAACAGTATGCACAGCATGAACAGAAGGTTTTTGAAAATCTGAGAAGACTTAATCAGATTCCGGATCATGCAACCGTCGATCAGCTTAATCATGCATCTATGGCGCAGGAAGAAGCTGTAAAAGGACTCTTTGCACTCGGTGAAGCTTATCCGGAACTTAGAAGTGCGGAGCTGTTTAATAATCTTATAAATCAGCTTTCGGATCAGTCAAGACAGTATTCGGCATCAAGACGTGCCGTAAACGGTAATATAACAAAGCTTAACAATTATATAGTTTCATTTCCGTCATCTATAGTTGCAGGTATGAAGGCTGTTACTAAGATGGATTATATTCATGAGGAGAACCTTGAACAGCTTAAGAATATCGATATGAATATGAATCTGTAAGGTATGTGGCCTATGGGAAATTTGAGATATAACCTGCAGAACGGTTTCGTTGATATGGCTCAAAAGGGCCGGGTACTTCAGGAATTCGAACATTTTAAGGCTATTGCGCCTAAACGCTTTCTCGGAAAGCTGTTCAGGAAAGGAATAGTTGGAGCTTCAAATAAGATAAATGATCTAAGCGGTGGAGCTATACAGCGTGCTTACGAAGCGGATGCGGATCCGAATCTGATAGATGAGAACGGTGTTCAACATATGAGCCAAAAGCAGATCAGTAAGGCAAAGACAATTGCACTCGTCTGTGTAATTGTTCTTATGCCGGTTATACTTCTGCTTGCTCCGCTTTTTATGCCGCTTATCATGTTCGGAATTCTGGCTATGGTCGCATTTTATTTCTTAAGCCGGTCGCCGGAGTATAAGAATTATAATTATCAGCAGATGATAGCACAGCCGGCACTTCAGATACTTGATAATCAGCTGTTTATGACATTTCAGCCATCAAGTCTTGATCTGACAGATGAACAGGTGTCATACGATCAGGCACTGGTAGAAGCTCATCTGGTAAGACCTTTCGGAAAGAGATGTGAGACGTATATCCATTCAAGCTGTACATATGACTGGATGAATCATGCAAATCCAGATGCATTTGAATTCATGGGTTACCATATGTATTACACATATACAGATTCGGATGGTAATTCACGTACAGAGACATATTTCGACGGAACAATCTATAAGTTCCGAATGGGATATTCAATCGGCGGTGAAATCAATATCATGAGCACAGAAACTAAAAAAGGAATTCTGGGCGGTGAACATGAGAAGAATAAGTTCAAAAAGATAAAGAATAAAGAGGTAGCGGTTATCGATACGGAAAATCATGAATTTGCCGAGAATTTCGATACGATAGCAACCTACGATCAGGAAGCGTATATGTTCCTTACACCGGTAATGATAGAAACATTGCTGGAACTTCGAAAGAGATTCTTCTTCTGCATATGTATGAAGGGGGATGTTATGACGGTTACCATAGAGAGGATCGGATATGGCAGTTCTCAGAAGGATGTTTTTTCATCGCGTAAGCCGACATTTGCTCCGGATAGTGCGGAGGATGAGCTGAACAGCATGCTTAGCGGATACAGTAATGCGATACGATCAATACTGGAGATTCATGACAAACTTCTTCCGGGAAGGGTGTCATCACCATTATCACCATCATAACCTATGAAAACGGCATAGTGATATGTATCCTCTTTACCGGATAAACCGGTAAGGGGCGTACTTATCAATATGTCGTTTTTTTGTCAGCTAAAATACATATTTCCTTGTCAGCTAAAAATACAAATTGACAATTTAGCTAAAAGTATATAAAATTTACCTAAATTATAATTCGGGGGGTGGATTTTATATGAATAATCGACTTTTTTGTAAAGGTTATACCTGGGGTTTTTTCAGCCGGGCCGGTGAGATGCAGACAGAGGAAGCGGAGAGATCCATGAGAAGGCTTGCATCAAATGGATTGGACTGGATATGTATTACGGTAAATGCATGGCAGGAGTATTTTTACAGCACAACCGTTTTTTCACATTATACTTATACACAGACCGATGATGACATAAAGGCTGCGGTAAAGCTTGCCAAGTCACTTGGACTTAAGGTATGCCTGAAACCTATGATCAACTGTCTCGACGGATCCTGGAGAGCAAAGATTGATTTTCCGGTTGATAAGAAATGCAGCTCTTACTGGGAAAAGTGGTTTGAATCCTATAATACCTTTATGCTTTACTATGCACGAATGGCTGAGCAGCTTGGAGTTGAAATGCTCTGCACCGGCTGTGAGATGGAAGGTATGGATAAACAGGCCGATTACTGCAGGGATATGATAGGCAAAGTAAGACAGGTTTACAGCGGAATCCTTATGCATAATATAAATCACGGTGATGAATTAAACTCCAAGTGGCTTGATGCCGTGGATGTTATTGGAATAAGCGCTTACTATCCGGTTACCGATGAGAAGAGTAACGGTATAGACAGAATGCGTGAAGGTTGGCGTGAGGTTGTGAAGATACTTGAAGCCTGTCATAATAAATACGATAGACCTGTTATGTTTGCCGAGGTAGGAGTAAGAAATGAGCGGGGATGCACCATGTATCCATGGGATTTTCAGGACAGACCCGATATGCCGATAGATGAGGACGAACAGGCAGCATTTTACGAAACGGCTATGGAAGCTACGTGGAATATTCCGTGGTTTGCAGGTTACTTCTGGTGGGATTGGAAAGTTATAATTCCGAATGAAGCTGATATGAAGAATGACAGAGATTTTACAGTCTATGGAAAGAAGGCAGAAAAGACACTTAAGGAGTGGTATGTAAATCGTTAAATGTCTGCTGTAAATTAGTTAAAAAATGTGTTATTATTTCGTTATATTAATCACATTTTTTAAAGGGGGAGAAGATGGCACAGATAAAAAAGGTAACAATGAAAGATATTGCCCAGGAGCTGGATATAAGCATTGTTACCGTATCAAAAGCTCTCGCAGGTAAAGAAGGGGTCGGAGACAGACTGCGTGAGGTCATTATAGATAAGGCCAAGGAACTGGGGTATATATTTAAGAAGAACGAAGATGGGGAGAATGTTAACCGAAACGTCGGAATACTTATAGCTCAGAGATTTGTGGGTGATGATTCCTTCTATCTGAGCGTATATCAGAAGATGCTTGTCGAGATGACAAAGCGCGGTATAGTCGGAATCCTTGAAGTGATCATAGAAAACGACGAGAAGAATAAAGTGCTTCCGACACTTCTTTCAATCAACAAGGTAGATCATATAATCGTTCTCGGAGAAGTGAGCAGGGATTATCTTCAGGCTCTGGAGGCTACGGGCAAGAATATAGTATTCTTCGATTTTGAGAATGAAGATTTCGAGTTTGATTCGGTTGTCGGAGATAACATCAACGGTGGATATCTGATGACGAGACATCTTATGAAGCAGGGGTATACGGATATAACCTTTGTCGGTAATTATAGGTGCACCAGAAGTATTCTGGACAGATATCTCGGATACAGAAAATATATGCTGATGAAAGGCATAGATATCCGTGAAGAAGATCATATCGATGACAGAGATGATGAAGGAAATGATCTGGAACTGGTGCTTCCGGACAAGATGCCGGATGCGTTCTTCTGCAACTGTGATGTGGCTGCATACAGACTTATCGAAAAGCTGAATAAGGCAGGATATAAGGTTCCCGAGGATGTTGCGGTGGCAGGCTATGACGATTATGCAAGTAATAAGATTGAAGGAGTCGAGCTTACTACCTACAGAGTAAACATAGAAGAAATGATCTACTATGCTCTGAATATCCTTGAGCAGAAATTTCAGAATCCGGATTACAGATACGGTACGGTTATTTCTTACGGAAGAGTTATAGCAAGGGAATCAACAAAACCGCCCGCAGCAGGAAAAGCTAATAACAGTAAAAACGGATAGAGCAGATAATAACAATTATATAATAAAAGCCGAGTGCATAAGTTTATACTTATGCACTATTTTTTTGCCTAAATTTATATTAATTTAAGTGAATAATGCTTGTAATTTAAGTAAATATGTGTTAACTTTTACTTAATAAAAAATAAATTACTTAAAGAAGGGAAATGTACTTATGTCGGAAATAAAAATACTTAATTCACCAGCAGTGCCGAATATTCCTTGGCAGGATCCTCCGGAAAAAATAACGGGAGCTCCGGTGTGGAGATACAGCGAGAACCCTATTATCGACCGCAATCCGGTGGAAAATGTGGCGAGAATCTTTAACAGTGCGGTAATGCCTTATGAGGATGGATTTATCGGCGTATTCAGAGGAGAGCAGACAAACGGGATCCCGTACGTTTATCTCGGAAGAAGTAAGGATGCGATCCACTGGGATATAGAATCCGAAAAGATAAATTTTGTCAATGAAGCAGGTGAAGATTTCATGCCTGTATATGCATACGATCCGAGACTCGTAAAGGTTGAAGATACTTACTATATCATCTGGTGCGGAGATTTTTACGGAGCCGCAATAGGTATAGCGAAGACAAAGGATTTTAAGACATTTACCAGGATAGAAAATCCTTTTATCCCGTTTAACAGAAATGCGGTGCTCTTTCCAAGAAAGATTAACGGGAATTTCGTGATGCTCAGCCGTCCTTCAGATAGCGGACATACACCTTTCGGAGATATATTCCTCTCTGAAAGCCCGGACATGGTCTATTGGGGGAAACACAGACATGTTATGGGAAGAAGCAATGAATGGTGGGAGTCGGTAAAAATCGGCGGAGGTGCCGCACCGATAGAAACCACGGAAGGATGGCTTCTGTTCTATCACGGTGTAAGCGGAACCTGTAACGGTTTTGTTTATTCCATAGGCGGAGCAATCCTGGATATAGATAATCCGTCGATTGTTAAGTACAGATGTGAGAATTTCCTTCTTACACCTGAAGAGTGGTACGAGGAAAGAGGATTTGTTCCGAATGTAACTTTCCCGTGTGCAACCATTCATGATCCGGAAACCGGAAAGATCGCACTTTATTACGGATGTGCAGACAGCTATGTGGGACTTGCATTTACTGAGCTCGACAGAATTGTTTCTTATATCAAGGAGCACAGCGTAGTAAGGGAATCAGACAGCAAGATAGGTATCAGATAAGCTGAATATGAAAATCTGGGGGAACAAAATGGACTTTGGCATATATTTCGAAAACAATCTCTTTATGCTGCAGACGGAAAAAACGAGTTATGTTATAGCTCTTTCCGACGGCTATCCGGGGAATCTTTATTACGGAAAAAAGATAGACTGCTTTCCTTCGAGGGATAACCTCAGAGAATCTGAGTATTCGTATCTGATGGGAGGTATCGGAGAGAAATGCAATTTTATGGACGGCTTTCCTTTTGAATACGGTGTGAGCGGTACCGGGGACTTCAGAACAAGCTGCCTTGAAGTGATCAGTGATAAAGGATTTACCGGCTGTGAACTGAAATACAGATCACACAAAATCTATAAAGGTAAGAAAAAGAAGACCGGTCTTCCGTCAGCCTTCGGAAAAGAAGAAGATACGGTGACTCTGGAAATGAAACTTCAGGATGTGGCAGGACTTGTTGAAGTAGATCTTTTCTACAGCATTTTCAAGGGATCGGATGTGATAGTAAGAAGCGCGGATGTGAGGAACATAAGCGAAAGCCCGGTTCGTCTGGGAAGAGTGCTTTCATCTTCGGTGGAATTCGGTTATGACGATCAGGACATCGGAAACCGCTACACCGCTCGATGCGGATGCTATAGAAGAACCGGAAGATACCATAGAAGAACCGGAAGATCCTGCAGAAAAAACTGATACTGATGGAAACGGGAGTTCAGTATTAACAGATGGATGTCCTATTTATACTATTGATTTTACTTACAATAATCGTCAATATGTTCTGGATGGAGACGGTTCTGCGGAGTTATCGGATATTCTCGGAGCTGTGGGACTTACCGGAAATGTTACAGATGCGGTAAGCAGTGCGCCGGATATGTTCAAGGTTTCAAATGAAAACGGAATATGGACTGTTAAAGCACTCAGTGCATTTTCAAGTAGTGAAACACTTTCGGTTATAATAGACGGAATAAAATATACTATAAGTGTAACCGATGACGGGAACGGAACGGGAGAGGCTTCAGTATCATCGGGTAGAGAAGGAACCGAAGTAACGCTTACGTCAACTCCGAACCCCGGATACTTTTTCAAGGAATGGCAGGTGATATCCGGAGGAGTAACGATAACATCGGACAAATTCAGTATCGGAACAGAGAATATTGAAATCAAAGCAGTTTTTGAAAAAGAGATAACCGTAGGTAATGACCCGAAAGACGGTGAAGAAAAGAAGGACATCGAAGAATCTAAGAGCGATAAGAAGAACAGTGTAAAGAATAATGATACTCCTAAGATTAAAGATAGTTCTGTAAAGACAGGAGACAGTGAACTTATTACATTGTTTATGGTTGTAATGATGATATCGGTTATGGGTGTTTTTGAAATTATGAAGAAAAAACGTGATAGAGAAGAATAAAATGCAGTTTATTTGAAATATGTTGGAAGCGCTAAGTATGCGCCTCGCGCGAAGCATGTCGTAAGCGACATGCTTTTTTCTTGACATAAAGGCAAATACGTGTTAACGTATGAACAGATGAACATATATACATAAAGAATTCAAAATGTCAGGAGATTAATTATGTCGAGTAAAGCAGTAAGTAAAGGAATGTATAAGTTGGTGTCACCGGGATATGATATTCTGGATAAAACATTTTTCAAAGATAACGGAAGAAAGAATGGCAGGAATCCGAGAGAGGTATTAAGTGAATTGATACCTGACGAAAAGGTCATGGTTCTTGATATGTGCTGCGGTACAGGATCAAACGGTATCGGTGTCGCTATGAAGAAACCGTCGGTTACGGTTGTCGGACTGGACAGATCGAAGTCCATGCTGAAACGGGCAAGGCAGAAGGTGCAGGAACTGGGACTCAGTAATGTTAAGCTTATCTGCAGGGATGCGACCGATACGGGATTAAAAGATGAAATGTTTGATTATATAATCATCGGACTGGTCCTGCATGAGTGTGACGAGAACCTTTGGAAGAGTATTCTTTCGGAAGTATACAGACTTCTTAAGAAGGACGGAAGACTTATAATACTTGACTGGGAGAGACAGACGGTACTCTCCGATAAGCTGAAGTTTGCACCGATGTATATTACGGAGAGCATAGTGACACCTAAATATTTCGAGGAATACTATTACAGCGATAAAGAAGCATTTTTCTCAAGATACGGATTTGAGGCAGAGACAAATGTCAGATGTAAGTATACATTTGTGATGACATTGAAGAAGGCGGCAGAAGAAGGCGAGATGCAGGAAAAGCCGGCAGAGGAAGGCGGGATGCGAGAGAAGCAGGCCGGAATGGACGACAACGTTGAGAATCGGTATCTGTGTAAAACTCATATGCTGGATTATGATAATTATATGATCCAGGAGCTCATAAGAGAGCGTGGATGGAAGCAGCTTTCCGAATTTGAAAGAATAAGAGAAATCTATAATTTTGTCCGGGACGAGATTCTCTTCGGATATAATGTTGATGACAGTATTCCGGCATCGAAGGTACTGAAGGACGGATACGGTCAGTGTAACACTAAGGGTACTCTCTTCATGGCACTTCTCAGAGCTGTCGGTATTCCTTGCAGGGTACATGGCTTTACCATCAGAAAAGAACTTCAGGAGGGGGCCATGACAGGATTTGTCTATAAACAGGCACCGAAGAATATTTTCCACAGCTGGGTTGAAGTTTACCTGGAGGGTACATGGTATGAACTGGAAGCATTTATAATAGACAGAGATTATCTGGGAAGACTTCAGCAGAAGAACAGTAATTGTACCGGAGCATTTTGCAGATACGGAGTAGGAGTGGAGAATTTCAGAAATCCGGTAATAGATTTCAATCGTAACAATACATACATTCAGAGTACCGGTATCAATCAGGATTTCGGAATCTACGATTCTCCGGACGAACTGCTTAAGGAGCATCATCAGGAAATGGGACTGATAAAGAAACTGGCTTTCAGATATTACGGAAGACATATGATGAACAGAAATGTAAGAAGGATAAGAGGGAAATAAAAGAATAATGACAGTAGTACTTATGAGTACCGAAGAGAAGTGGCTTGCAAATCTGTACGGAAAAGAATACGATGAATATAATACGACAGAAGGGCAGAGACGATAATGAATAACAAGATGACTGTAATAGTGGATAATACTCCGTATAACGGTATAAGCGGTGAGTGGGGACTTTCCATTCTGGTGGAACATGACGGAAAGAATATTCTTGTTGATGCAGGTGCATCAGACCTTTTTGTCGAGAATATGAAAGCACTCGGAAAAAATATAGCTGATGTGGATTACGGAGTTCTGAGCCATGCGCATTACGACCATGCAAACGGAATCCCGAGATTTTTCAAAGAAAACAAAAAAGCTAAGTTTTATCTGAGAGAAACTACAGCCGAGAACTGCTATGCGAAGAAATTCATTTTCAGAAAATATATCGGAATTCCGAAGAAGATGACAAAGAATTATGCGGACAGACTCGAATACGTATCCGGTGACTACAAGCTCTGCGAGGGTGCATACCTTATACCGCATAAGATAAAGGGTCTTGAGAAGATCGGAAAACGTGAGATGATGTATCAGAAAACTAAAGAAGGCTGGAAACCGGATAACTTTTCACATGAACAGAGCCTCGTGTTTGAGACGGATAAAGGACTTGTTATCATCAACAGCTGCTCACACGGCGGAGCGGTAAATATCATAAAGGAAGTGAAGAAAACATTTCCGGATAAGCATATTTACGGACTGATCGGAGGCTTCCATCTTTTTAATAAGAGTGAAGGAGAGATCAGAAGAGTCTCGAAAAATATACTTGATACGGGTATTGACTATGTATGTACGGGTCACTGCACGAAGGACAGAGCATACGGGATCATGAAGGAAGAGCTGGGAGAAAAGCTCGAACAGCTGAGAGTCGGCCTGGTGATAGATTTCTGATTCGATGAATTTTGAGGTTTTTGAGATTACGGCGGTTGAAAGGAATGCAACATGGATAAGACATTATATGTGACAGATCTTGACGGGACGCTGCTGAACAGAGAGGACAGTATCAGTCCGTTCAGTATTAAAACGATAAATGATCTTGTGGAGAAGGGGATGCTTTTCACCTATGCTACGGCAAGATCTCTCGTTTCGGCTTCGAAGGTTGCGGCAGGACTTTCGACCAGGATTCCGATAATAGCATATAATGGCGCGTTTATAATTCAACCTTCAACGGGAGAGATTCTCTCAAAGGAAGATTTCACCGATGAAGAAAGGAAGAAGGTTGTTGAAACACTTGACCGTTATGGGATCAGCCCGATGGTGTATTCTTATGTGGATGGAATAGAAAGGGTATCATGGATACCGGAGAATGAAAATGACGGTATAAGACGTTATCTGAGTCAGAGGAAGGGCGATAAGAGATTTCGCTCTGTACATGATAAGAAAGCACTCTATGAGGGAGAAATGTTTTATTTTACATGCATCGGTGAGCTTGAAGAGCTGCGTCCGGTATATGACATTTTCTCAAAAGACGATCGATACAGATGTACTCTTCAGCAGGAATTATATCGTCCCGAGTACTGGTGTGAGATCATGCCGGCTAAGGCATCAAAGTCAAATGCGATAAGAAGACTTAAGGAAATGTGGGGCTGCACAAAAGTTGTATCCTTCGGAGATGCCATTAATGATCTACCGATGTTTGAAATATCCGATGAATGCTATGCCGTTGAAAATGCGGTAGATGAGCTGAAGAGAGCTGCAACGGGAATAATCGAAAGTAATGAGGCTGACGGAGTGGCAAAGTGGCTGCTCGAACATGCTCTATTTTAAATTCTTAACGGGCTTTAGAAGGATTTGATATTAAGGATTGGTTATGTTACGTATAGCAATTTGTGATGATGAAAAGAAAATACAGGATGATCTATCTCAGCAGGTTAAGGATCTATCGGAGAATGCGGATATTATCTGCTATTCAGAAGGTAAGAGGCTGATGGAAGATATCGAGGAGAGGTCCTTTGATATTATAATGCTGGATATAGATATGCCTCTGATGAACGGACTCGATGTGGCGGAGAGTATCCAGAAATCTGCGGTTAAGCCGCTTATCATATTTGTAACGAGTCATGATGAACTGGTATATGACAGCCTTATGCTGCATCCCTTCGGATTTGTCAGAAAGTCGCATATGGATACTGAGCTTAAGAAAATCCTTAAGGATGCTGAAGAAGAAGTGGCATCCAGAGAGAAACATTTCTTCTTTCATACGGCGTCTGGAGATGTGAAGCTAAGACTCGAGGATATCTTATACTTTGAATCTGACGGTAATTATATAAAGGTCATTACAGCTGAGGAGGAGTATAGGTTTAGAGAGACTATGCAGACTCTGGAAATGTCCCTTTCGTCTGACGGCTTTATCAGAATTCATAAGGGATTTCTCCTAAATCCCGACAGTGTTAAAATGATAAAGTCCGATGCGGTTATACTGAGTAATGATGAAGAGCTTCCGTTTGGAAGAAACTATCAGGAGGCAGCTAAGAAGAAACTTATGAGAGGAATGATCAGGTGATCGGAAAGAAGCAACAAGTGATTGGAAGAAAAGCTGAGCGTAAAAAAGAGTTCGAAGAACTTACCGAAAAGTATGACAGGCTTTATTCGGAGTATCAGGAGCTGAAATATTCTTTTGGAGAAATGAAGGTGAACTCTGACGAAATCGAAAAACAGAGCGAAGAGATACGGCAGCTCCATGAAAGCATGCGAAGTCTGAAGCATGATATGAAGAATCATCTGATGGTGACACTTTCTTATCTGAATGATGGAGATGAGGAATCGGCGCGCTCATACATTTCCCAAATAATAAATAAGCTGAATGCCATACATAGTTATATAGAGACAGGGAATTCTCTCCTGAATCATATACTGAACGAAAAGCTCTCCGAAGCGCGGGAAAGCGGGATAGATGTAAAGGCCGAGGTTGAGAATCTGGCCTTCGAAAGAATGGAGAGTATGGACTTTTCGGCACTTCTGTCCAATATGCTGGATAATGCGATCCGCGCATGTATTATAGAGAGGGATAGCGGAAAGCCTTCCGAAATAATAGTGAAGATATATAAAAGCAAAGGGTATGATTCCATAGTTGTAAAGAATAGAATATCCGCATCCGTACTGGCAGACAATCCGGAGCTCAATACTACCCAAGATGATCCGGACGAACATGGAAAAGGTGTTCCTCAGATTAGAAGCATATCTGAGAAGTATGAGGGCATGTGTGATTTCTATGAAGAGGATGGTTACTTTATATCATGTGCGTTTATCCCAATATAGATACTGTTTATCCCACAGCCCTTGCAGGTTCGTTTTGCAAGGGCTATTCTGATTTTTGTCGAGGTACTTATGATCAATATTGAAAATGTATCAAAGTTCAGATTATCCGATATATCACTCAGCATTCCGAGGGGGTATGTAGTCGGACTGATAGGTGCTACCGGTTCGGGTAAGACTACGCTGGTGAAGTTATCTGCCGGACTTCTTCTTCCGGAAACCGGAAGAGTAAGTGTGATGGGACAAAATCCGGTAAAAAACCGGGGCAGATACGGCACAAGACTGAGTGTATTTATCACGGGCATTCCGCTGATAGAGCGTGACGACAGTGCCCTTATCGGTATGGATATGATGAGAAATTACTATTCCATATCAAAGGATAAGTTTATCCGGGATTATGCGGAGCTTTCCGAAAGATTCGGGTTCAGAGATTATGAAAATGAAAAGCTGAAGAATCTTTCCGCGGGACAGAGAAGGAGAGTGGAACTTGCGGCAGCATTTATCCTGAATTCCGAACTTATAATCTTAGATGAACCCGATGTCGGACTGGACGAAGCGGGAAAACAGGTTTTTGAGGATATAGTGAAGGAAAAAGTAAAACAGGGTGTTACATTTCTTATCACTTCCCATAATCTGACCGAGGTTTCAAATCTAAGTGATAGACTGGCCGTACTGTCGGAGGGAAAACTTATGTTTTACGGGAACGAGAGAATGCTGAGAAGTCGGTATCTTCCCGTTAATACCATGACGGTAACATATGATGGTGCGATTCCGAATATCGATGATCTTCCGATCGTGAGATACAGGATTGACGGAAACACAGTTTCTTATGATTATAATTCGAAGTACATCACAGCTTCCGAACTTATAAATGTACTTATGAAACAGGTGAGAGTACTTGATGTGAAGATCAAAAAGCCGGACCTCGAACAGATAATATTAAACAGGAGTTAGTCAAATGAGTTTTATCGAAGTGGATAATATCTATAAAAAGTATAAGATCAGTAAGAGAAAGAGCGGCATCCCGGGGATGATAGCCAATCTCTTTGTTCCGAAGTTTGAGGATAAAGAGGCTGTTAAAGATATCAGCTTCTCTATAGAAAAGGGGGAAATGGTCGGATTCGTCGGACCGAACGGAGCGGGAAAATCAACTACTATCAAGATGCTGTCCGGAATTCTCTATCCGGACAGCGGAAGTATAAGTGTTGACGGAATCATTCCTTACAAGCAGAGAAAGGAATATGTCGGAAGAATCGGAGTTGTATTCGGTCAGAAGTCGCAGCTTCAGTGGGACCTTCCGGTAATAGACAGCTTTGAACTTCTTAAAGCAATTTACAGAGTTCCGGAGGGCATTTATAGGAAGAATCTGGACAGATATACGGAGCTTCTCGATATGGGCAAATTCCTTAAACAGCCTGTAAGGCAGCTTTCTCTGGGACAGAGAATGAGAGCCGATATCGCGGCGGCACTGCTTCATTCGCCCGAGATAGTATTCTTTGATGAACCTACGATCGGAGTAGATGTTGTGGGCAAGGAAAATATAAGGAGCTTCATCAGAGAGCTGAACGCGGAAGATGGAGTTACAATGCTTTTTACAACACATGATATGCAGGATATAGAGAAAACCTGTAACAGGCTTATCATCATCAACAAAGGATCGAAGATTTATGACGGAACATTGGAAGGAGTAAGAAGTCTTCACGGATCGTCCAGGCAGCTTGATGTATTCTTTGCAAATGATGTGAGCATAAATCCTATCCCTGATGTGGAGATAGAGGAAGTGGATAAGAGACACAGTCAGTTTATATTTGACGGGAAGAAGGTTCATATAAATGACCTGATGTCACATCTTCTCACAACTTATAATGTAAAAGATATGAGTATAGCAGAACCTGATATAGACAGTATTATCAGGAAGATTTACAGCAAGGAAAAGGTGGCATGATGAAACTCGGTGCATATCTCGCTTATGCTAAGAAAACATTCTTAGGAAAAAGTGCATACAGATTCGATCACCTGATGGGCATACTTTCAACCGTTCTGCAGTTCTTTATATTTTACGAGATATACAGGGCTCTTTACGGAAGCGGACAAAGCGTGGACGGAATTACCATGTCCATGGTGACAACCAATTTCGTACTGTCTCTCGGACTCAGCACGATATTTTCACCGAATGATTATTTCCTGCCGAGCAGAATATGGGACGGAAGTATATCTACGGAACTGCTTCGCCCTATGAGTTTTAAGGGAAGAATGGTAGCAGAAAATATGGGTGAGTCATTCTTCAATCTTATCTTTAAATTTATACCGGTGCTTCTGATAGCTGTCTTTACAACGGGAATGGAGAAGCCTGCCGGAGCACTTAATATGATACTCTTTGCTGTAAGTGCACTGCTTGGTTATGGCGTACTGTGGACCATCAGTTTTCTGGTTCAGATGACGGCTTTCTGGCTGATAAATATATGGAGCCTTATAACTATTAAGGATGTTCTGGTAAATGTACTATCAGGCAAGATGATACCGCTGTGGTTTATGCCTCTCTGGATGAGCGCGGTGCTTAAGTTTACTCCGTTCGCATCCATATATTTTACACCGGTTGAAATCTACCTCGGGCAGCTTACAGGCAGGGAAACTCTGTTTAAATGCCTGATCCAGATAGCGTGGATAGTGGTTATATTTCTTCTTGGAAATATACTTTGGAACAAAGGCCAGAAGAAACTGGTGGTTCAGGGAGGATAAGGAATTGGGTGATACTTTACATTTAATAGCTGCATACAGTAAGACAACCGCAAAAGCCTGGTTTCAATACAGAGTTGATGCATTTCTCAGATCACTCGCCGTATTCCTTCGAGAAGCAACGGGAATAATAGTGATTTATTTCACGCTGCTTAAGTTTGATACCCTGAGTGGCTGGAATATTTACGAAATGTTATTTCTGTTCAGTCTGCTCTTTCTGACATATGGAATCATGATCATCTTCTTTACAGGTCTCAGAGACTTTGGAAAGACCGTGAGGGACGGAAGTTTTGACAGATTTATGCTGAGACCGAGAGGACTTCTCTTTCAGATTATTTTCGTAAATGCGGACTGGTTTGCGGCAATCGGACACGGAGGCCTGGGAATAACGCTGTTTTTACTTTCAGCAGGTAAGATAGGAATAAAATGGGGCGGCGCAAATATCGGTTACTATCTTGTGACCATTGCGGGCGGTGTGATGATCCAGGGAGCGGTATTCCTCTTTATCGCAACACTGAATATATTTCTTCTTCAGACTGACAGCCTAAAGGAAATGCTCTACTGGGATATGCGTAAGTTTGCCGGCTATCCGATCAGCATATTTAATAAGCTGATTCAGACACTCATGATATATGTTATGCCGTTTGCTTTTGTAAATTATTTCCCGGCCCAGTATTTCCTGAGGAAAGAGGATATGGCTGCCTACCCGGAGGTGTATATTTACCTTACACCTGTTGTCGGTATAGTGATGTATATTCTTGCATATCTGTTCTGGAGGTATTCCATAAGATACTATAAGAGTTCGGGAAACTAGGAAGCTACGGATTAATGCGCTTCAGATATTCTTCAAGTGTATTTTTGATCTTCTCGGGAGAATCGGTCATTCCGCGTTCAACCCACTTGAAGATAATATTCCATATGGCTCCTATATTAAAAGCAATCAGGTAATCCGGTTCGAGGCTGCCGATCATCTTTGCAAAAGGGTTAGTGCTCATATCCATGCAGCTGTTTAGTTCCGGGATTACAGCATTCAGTTTGAGAAGCAGAAGATACAGGAGATTATTCTTATGGAGCAGACCTAGCAGCTCTCTGTTCCGGTCACAGAACTCGAATATTACCGATAGCGGCCCGTCGGGTGACATGGTGAGAGCTTCGACATAGTTCCGTATGGCTTCGGTAATAACAGAATCCAGAACATCATCTTTCGATGAAAAATTATTATAAAATGTTTTCCGTTCAAGCGTTGTTTCGAGGACTATCTGCTTAACGGATATCTCAGAATAAGAGTGATCCTGCATTAATTTAATTAATGCATCGGTGATCTCTTTTTTTGATCTTATGGCAGAAGGATTAGTGGATTTGTTCATGGTATTCTCCTTATATTGCATGATAGGTACTTAACTTGTGAAGAAAGATGTACCAATTATGATGAAAGCAGATTGAGCCGCTCTAAATTACACATATTTATAAAATTGTGTATCTTTCTCCGAGAGTATTTACTCCCACTGATTCATAATGTATCATACATCTAAAAAGTACACAAGTGTGTAATTATGGAGGGTGCTATGAAGGAATATATTTTATTGCTGCCGATCATCTTTATCGTTCATGATATGGAAGAGGTTGTCGGATTCGGACGTTTTTTCAGAGATAATCCGTCTCTGTTTGAAAAATATCCGAATATTACTAAGGCATACAGAGGCTTTACTACAGAAGGCTTTGCGGCTGCGGTTTATGAGGAGTTTATTCCGTTCTTCGGAGTTAGCCTGACAGCGTATTTCTACCCATGCAGATTCCTTTATGCATTATGGTTTGGACTGTTTATATCACTGACAGCACATTTCTTTATACATATCGGCCAAGCGATATATCTGAAGAAGTATATCCCGAGCTTCGCAACAAGTGTCATAGGTCTGCCGGTGAGTATTTTGATCCTGATAAAATGCACGGCTTATATCTCCTTTAATTTAGTGTCGATTCTTATTATGGCGGAGGGAATAATCTTTATGATAGTCAATCTGAAGATAGCGCACATACTTATGCATAGAGTGAACAAAGCTGTAATGATGAATAAGAACAGAAGAAACGATAATGGGATTTGTCTGAAAGAGGTGTGATATGAGGATTATCATTATAAACGGAAGTCGGATTCTATAATCTGAGTGAGATGGAGATGTCACATTGCCTTGGATGTTGTTCCTGTTATAAAACAGGGCATTGCTGCATCCGGGATGATGCTGAAAAACTTTCGGAAGAGATAGCGGAAGCTGACGGAGTGATTCTCGGTTCGCCTACATATGCAAGTAATGTATCGGGGCTTATGAAAGACTTTATCGACAGAGGGCATTTTGTTATAGAGCAGCTGCTGCACGGGAAGTACTGTGTTATAGTTGCAACCGGGGAAAACTACGGTAACGGAGATGCGGCTAAGGTCCTGAAGAATCTGGTTATATATTCGGGCGGAAGACTCAGTGGAAGTATAGGTTTTAATTCACCGTTTAATGGTGAGGATTTCGAAAAGGAAAAGCTATACGGAAGATGCCGCAGGGCTGCACACAGAATGATTAAAGCCATGCGCGGAAAGAAGATTTATCCGATTCAGAGTATGATACATTTCATAGTATAAAATCTGGGTATCAGACCGTTTGTAAAGAGAAAGGGAAAGCTATATCAGGGTGTTACCGATAAGTGGGAAGCACTCGGGATATCAGAAAAAGCAGGCTGTTGACGGCCTGCTTTTTCGTTGACCACAAAAGAGCTTGACATATTATCATTTTGATATTATGATATTATCATAATGATTATTTTAGGGAGAGGGGTAATAATGGATAAACCTTCCGGAAAAAAGAAAATAAAGCTGATTGTTACAATCGTTATATTAATTGCAGTCATAGCACCGTTTTGTCCGTATCTGTGGATGAGATTCAATGTGCTTCGGAATATGAAAAGGATATATAAGAACGCGAAATTCGTTCATTTCAGCTGTGACAGAAAGCCTATACCCGAGAATCATTTGGATAGTTATATATGGTATGGTGGTGAACAGCCGGAAGGACCGCTCTATGCATTTACTATAGAAGACGCTGAAGGAAATAACGGTTGGGGATATGCCCGAAAAGACGGAACGGTTGTAATGGATAATTACTCGGGCAAATATTATCTTCAGGATACGATAGATTATTTTGAAAGAGTGGTAGATTTTAAGACTAATTTCCCGGAGATTGAATGTACGCCGATACATGTCAGTCCTGAAAATACAAGACGCCTGGTGTATACGGAGGATTGTGCGACTTTTGAAGGATATCTGAAGGCAAGGCTGGTGGGTTCTATGTCTCATACCGGGCATGGTTTCTCCGGAATCGGTGTCGGACTGAATACGGATGATTATCAATATGTATATGATATCAATCAGATCCTGAGACAGGCGGATTTTGAAGTATGTGTGGAATACATGACTACAGATGAGACTGTAACAGACGAAGACTTAAAGGGCGTCGGTAGAGAATTGGGGGATTATTATCCCTTTGGAGCTGAGCGATATGATACGGCTATACTCGGAGATAAGAGTCAGTATGACAGATTGAAAGAAAGCGATAAACAGATGTTTGTAATCGATATTACAAATAAGGGGATATTGTCACAAAGTTATATATTATATTATGACGGAAGTATAATGAAAAAAGATTATGGAGACGGTTCCGAGAATAAAAGAGAAATATCTGATGATGACTATGCGGAGATTTACAGATTTGCGTCTGGGATTCATTATGATACCAATAGAACAACTATTACTTCCGGAAATGAGGACAGTGGCAGACATATTAAAGTTACACTATATTCTTACTGGACCAGAAACGACGGAAAAGAGATGCATTATGAAGATGTGCTTTACAGTGTAGATGAACCTGATGAGAATCTCAGTCCTATCATGGATTTGATGGATGGGTATTTTGAATAAAAGTATTTTTACGAATAGCCGAGTAGTTCACTTGTATTGAAATCGGGGGTGTTTGAAATGAAGAAGATAAGGCTATGCATTTTAATGATATTGATGCTCTCCGTAGCGGGCTGTGGAACAAAGAAAGTGACAGTTACTGCAACTGCACAGAGTACAGAATCTGATACGGAGGAAACTTCCGATATTCAGCTGGAAAGGCTCGATATACTTTCCGGCGAAAGGAATCCGAATGGTATATGGGATATCTGCTGGCCGAATTACTATTATCAGGAAAATGAGATAATCCAATTCCCGGAATCGGTTTCTGTAAGTGAAGAAGACAGAGACATACTTCTTAAGTTTTATAAAGAGAATGAGAATAACTACATAAAGGGCAAGGAGTTTCTGTGCTCCATCAGATTTGGAATTTTGGAGGGGAATACATCTTCAGGTAAGATGATTTATATATATGATGAATATCCTGAAGACTTCGATAAGGTTGTGGACGCAATTAACAGAATTTGCGGCGGAGACAAAGAATATCTTTCTATGACGGGGAATATACAGGAGATAACACCGGAATATTTTACCCTTCTTACCGGGATAGATGATGACAAAGTTAAGGGCGGAACCGTACAGGAAGTAATAGATCATCTGAACATTCAGAATATTTCCGATATTCAGCGGTTTAAAAAGAATTGGGTAATAGATGACGTAGTTGCTAATTACTCACTGTGCAGATATCTGCCGTATGAGATTAAGCAGGCTCCCAGTACAGACGCGGAGTGTAAGGAATATGCGGAAAAGCTGGCAAAGTCTATGGGAGCAACGGGCAAGGTGACAAAAGTTTATTCCGAGCATATTTCCGGACATGAATGGTATAAGATATATTATAAAAATCAGTTTATCCGTGTATACAGATCCGAACTGGTGGTGGATGATATCCATGCATATGACGGATTGATAGACAGCACTTATAACAGCCTTTCTCTTGAGGAGGATACTTCAGATGAAACTAATCCTCTTTCCAGTCATCTTCTTTTTGATTTTGTATACAGTAATGATTCTAAATTTATTGTAGCTGTGGATTTCTGTGAGAACTTAGAAAGAACGAAGGACTACTTCTATGAGGTTGCACAGGCTGTTGAAATGTTTGAAAAAGGAGCAGATGCATCGGCTACAGATGCCGCATCAGCATCAGATGCGAGTGAGGGAGAATAATATGAGAAGATTAAGAAAATATACTATAGCGGGACTCATACTGGGAATGGCTTTCTCTATGTCAGCCTGTGGTGATGCAGGAAGTAAGAATGCGGGAGCGGCAACGGAAGCAGTTACGGAAGCACCTAAGGAGATCGTTGATTCGGAGCTTTATGATTCATTTATTAATAACGAGGCAAAGGCATTATTCAGAAGTAAAACGGGAATCAGAACAGCAATGATGTTTAATATCGGCGCGGCGCTTGAGGAGGGTGAATCATATACCATTAAGCAGATCGTCTTCCTGCTACAGAGCAAAGGCAATATACCGAAAAGTGCAGAACCTGATATAACATATGACAGGATTGATTGCGGCAGCGACGGTGTTCAGGAGCTTTTAGTTAAATTCTCCTTAGGAAATACTGAGATGGACATGATAATAAAAGATATAGACGGAGAATTGGTTATCTGTTATGCGGAGGAGTGTAATTTCAGTAAGGATCTTCCTCAGGGTTATTTTGAATTTACGCTTAATCCCGATGGTACATCCGAAAGATTTTTCTTCTCTAAAGGCAGAACAGAAATGGAAGAGTATTCTTATGTGGACGGAAACGGGGATTATCATCTGTATTATGGTTTAGAGAAAACGACAAGATTCGTTATGGATTATACAGTAGAGACGGGAGGCAAGAAGGTAAAGGTGTGGCCCGATGGCCTTGACGGTGAACATATAGTCCTCTATGATTACTATTTCTCGGACGATGAGCATTTTATTTCATATGAAGTGATCGATGATAACGGAAATGAAATAACAACGGATAAGGATTACGATGATTCAAATGAAGTTGTGAAGCGATTTGCCGATGAGGGTGTTAAAATCTATTCCGAGAAGGAAATAGAGAAGCTTCTGAAGGGCAAAGCTGAGGAGATAGGTTATCCTGAAAAGTAAGGAGATATTAAATGGAAAGAAGACAAATACAGGCTGTTATCGCACTTATATTCGAGTTGGGACTCGCTATAACGATAATAGCTTTAAAGTTTATATATTATATTACACAGTATCAGCGGGAGTATTTTCATACTTTCGCGGGTTTTGCAGTGTGGACACTTATAAGTATTGTCATATCTATTGTCCCGCTGATGTTTCTCATAAAAGCAAGCGTGGAAGTAATAACGAGGAATGAGATATATGAGAATTATGCCGTTGAACTGGCACAGTTTATCGCGTGGGCAGTGCTTAATGTATTCTTAGAAGTGGCTTCTGTTCTGGGTGCGGGGATGAACTTAGACGAATCCTGGATGAATATAGCCATGAAGATGGTTGTAATACAGCTTCTGACTTTTATTCCGTTTATCTTGATGAAGTTAACAAAGAAGTAAAAGTATCAGATCATTGATTCACAAGGATACAGATTGGGCAGCATGAATACAACGCTTAATAATAAGGAGAGATGATGAAGATATGTGTTTTATTTCCGGGAATCGGTTATACGACAGAGATGCCGCTTATGTACTATTCCGGTAAGATGACTATGGGACTCGGATATGAGCTTGTGAGACTGAAATATCATGACCTTCCGAGTGGTGTTAAGGGTAATAAAGAGAAGATGAAGGAAGCCTTTGATATAGCCTTCAAACAGTCGTTGGAGCAGCTCGGTGAGGTTGACTGGAACAGCTATGAGGAAGTACTGTTTATCGGAAAGAGTATCGGTACTGCAATAGCGGCCTGCTGCGGGCAGAAGCTGGGAATTAATATAAAATATGTATTGCTGACCCCGCTTGAAGAAACATTTCTGTTTACGGAGAAGGCATCGGGAATTGCCTTCCACGGTAATTCGGATCCGTGGGCAGAAACAGATACGATAATACAAAAATGTGAGGAATATGAGATCCCGCTTTATATCTATGAAAATGCGAATCATTCACTTGAAACGGGAAATATCTTAAAAGATATAGAATCGGCTCATGATGTGATGCAGAAAGTATATTCTTATATAACAGAATAATAGAATTAATGAGGAGATATGATGGAACTGGACTGCGGATTTACGAAAGAGAATAAATGGTTCAGATACCGGGCGGCAGCTATTATTGTAGAGGACGGTTATGCACTTTTTGCAGGAAATGAGAAGGATGATTATTTCTATTCAATCGGCGGCGGAGTGCATGTGGGCGAGACCTCCGAGGATGCGGTCATAAGAGAAGTTTTCGAAGAAACCGGAGTTCGTTATGAGATAGATCACCTTGCTGTAATACATGAAAACTTCTTCAATGAAAGTACAAGCGACGCTGTCAGCGGACTGGATTGTCATGAGATATCCTTTTATTATCTTATGAAACCCAGAGGAACAAGAGAATTAAGCAGTAACAGTTTTACGCAGGGGGTTAAAGAAAGCATGCATTGGATCAAGATAGATGATCTGGATAAATATAAAGCATTTCCGACATTTCTCAAAGATTTTCTGAGCAGTAAGCATGAGGGAATCGAACATATAGTTACTGATGAGAGAATATAAGAAACTGTATTTCGAATTTTGAAAGAAAATTGTTACATACTAAATTACACACATTTGTAAGATTGTGTATTTTTCTTGGGAGATATTTACTCAAGAAAATAAATAAAGTATCATTATGATTATCAGAAAAGCGGAAGGTGTCAGGCATATGAAGATACATATTTCGGTCGTAATACCGGCTCATAATGAAGAGAAGTATATAAAGAGATGTATAGATTCCGTAAAAGCTGCAGATTCGGTTTTCCCGGGAAATACTGAGATTATTGTGGTATGTAACAGATGTACGGATGCTACCGAGAGTATTGCAAGGGAAAACGGTGCAGTAACAGTGATTAATGAGGACAGATGTATCGCAAAGGTTCGTAATGCCGGAATCGCTGTGGCCAAGGGGAAGATTATAGTCACAATAGATGCTGACAATCGAATGACTAAAAACACTCTCCGCGAGATATATGCTTTACTTAAAAGCGGAAAATATATCGGAGGCGGTGCACCTATACGGTTTGAGAGGTATTCATTTCCTCTATGGTGCAATGATATCCTATGCAGAGTTTCATTTAGGATCACCGGTCTTTACTGTGGTATATTCTGGGCTGAAAAGAAAACCTTCGAGGCTGTCGGAGGTTTTGTTGACAGGAAAGCTATGGAGGATGTGGCTACTGCAAAGCTTCTGAGAAAATACGGAAGAAAGCAGGGCAGGAAATATACAACTCTTCGACGAAACTATCTTATCAATTCTACCAGGAAGTATGATGATCTTGGGGACTGGTTATATCTTAAGCTGATGATTAAGAATACAGGTTCGATTCTCAGGGCTGCTGTGGGAGATAAAACCGGGATAGAGAAAATGCTCGATGAACTATTTTATGATTATAATGACTAGTTTATGGTGATTTAATATTTTGAAAATATAGTATTTGGGTTGGTTAATAGAATCAGGCGGAAAAAATTCTATTATATTCTCAAAATTAGTAGACATATATTGCACGTAGTGGTGTAAAATTAGTTACAAAGTGCAATATATGTCTATTTAAATTGACGATATTCGGGGAATAGAAATATGAATAGATTATCAGAGCTAAGGTAATAAATCATAGTAATTCTGAAGCCAAATGGACTAAGTGGTAGAATATATAATAGATACCCACAAAAAAGTGGGTAATTTTCTTTTCGGATATAATACGTTACTATCTCGGTAAGATAATCCACGGGAGGTAACGATGATGAAGAAAGAAGCTTTGCTGCTTATTGATATCCAGAATATTTATTTTACTCCGGGACCGATGCTGCTCCGTAAACCGAAGGATGCGGCAGCAAATGCCGCAAAAATGCTGGAGAGATTCAGGAGTGAAAAGAAGCCGGTTATACATATTCAGCATAATTTTAAACTGTTATCGGGGATTCATAATCTTGTGAAACCGATTGAAGGTGAAAGAGTAATTCAAAAGGAATATCCGAGTTCGTTTCTCGGAACAGAGCTGCGAGAGTATTTACAGGAGCTGGAAATTACTGATATAGTAGTTGCGGGAATGATGTCACATATGTGTGTGGATACTACTGTAAGGGCTTGTCAGGACTACGGTTACAATGTTACTTTAATAGATGATGCCTGTACTACAATGGCATTAAAACATGATGGAAAGAAGATAGATGCTGAGACGGTACATGCCGTATATATGGCATCACTTGCCGATGGATTTGCGAATGTGGTAAAGACAGATGAATTTCTGAGATTGCGATAATGTGTCACTCCCATCGCAAACGTGAGATATTATGCATATGTAGTATTACTGTAAACGCAAGATTTCAATTGTGCGGAAATTAATACTATGGAATAAATCAGGATGAAAAAATATGAAGATAAGGGATGACTATACCTGCCCGCTTGAAATAGTTCATGACATTATAAAAGGTAAATGGAAAACTATAATCTTATATCAGATGAAAGACGGTCCGAAGGGGCTTGCTGAGCTTGAACGTGAGATAGAGGGTATCACGCAGAAGATGCTTCTTGAACAACTGAAAGAGCTTATTGAATTCGGACTTGTGGAAAAGAAATCTTTCGAAGGATATCCTCTACGCGTCGAATATTCGATTACGCCGAGACGAGGTCGAAAGATGATTGAAGCAATAACTATCATGCAGATGGTGGGTGTGGATTATATGTTGGAAAAAGGAATGACAGATGCACTTATATCAAAAGGAATTCTGTCTGAAGATGAAGTATGTAAGTTAGCAGGTGAAAAGTGTGAAAGTTTAGGAGAGTAGAAATATGCTGGATATTTTAATAGTGGAAGACAATAAGGAAATAGGCGGACTTCTGGAAACTTTTCTCAGAAAAGAAAATTATGTTGTCTCAGTAGCAGATAGTGGAGAAAAGGCAATAAAACTTTTCGAGACATATGGAGCTAAGCTTGTAATACTGGATCTTATGCTTCCGGGCATGGATGGATTTGCGGTCTGTTCCAAAATCCGTGAATCTTCAAATGCTCATATCCTGATTGCCAGTGCTAAGACTGAGAAGAATGATAAATTAAAAGGACTTAATCTTGGAGCAGATGACTATATAGAAAAACCTTATGATATAGACATTTTGATAGCAAAGATAAATGGAATATTTAAGCGTAAATATGCTCAGGAAGTAATAGTAGAAGATAACCTGACACTAAATGCTGTAACTGAAAGCCTTCAGGTGGATGGTAAAGAAGTTGTAGTTACAACAAAAGAGTTTGAGCTTTTGAAGCTCCTTATAGAGAACAAGGGTGTTACATTAAAGAAAGAGTATCTTTTCAGTACTATTTGGGGAAGTGACAGCGAATCAGAGATTCAGACACTGACAGTTCATATTAAATGGCTGCGTGAAAAGATAGAAGAAGATCCAAAAAAGCCAAAGCATATACTTACTGTATGGGGAGTGGGTTATAGATTTGAATAGATTCAGAAAAGCGGCAACAATAATCATAATCACAGAGGTTCTGATAATCATAATTATAAATGTACTTTATCTATCTTTCGTCCGTGAGTCCGGAAAGTACTACCGCGTGGAAACGGAGCGAGTGGTGCGAATGCTGGAGAGTGATTCCTCACTCAGAGAAAATCCGGAAGGTGCAGATATAAGCGGATTTAGCACTATTATAAAAGTCAGTAACTTTAATTCATCTGAAATCTGTAATAATGATTATGTTGTAGAAGAAGTAGATGGAACTCTATATAGAATAGAATATAAAGCGAATAAAGACAGTACAGCATTTATTCTGATGAATATAGGAATGGCGGCAGGACTGCTCCTGACAGCAGGAGTTTTTATTTACATAGGACAGAAGGTTATAAAGCCGTTTGATAAAATGTCCTCCCTTACACAGGAACTGGCAAAGGGCAATCTTTCGACACCGATTAAAGAAGAGAAGAGCCGCTTCTTTGGCAAATTTCTTTGGGGAATGGATATGCTTCGTGAAAATCTGGAGGACAGTAAGACGAAGAATCTGGAATATCAAAAGGAAAAGAAGACCATGCTTCTTTCATTATCTCACGATATTAAAACTCCTCTATCCGCTATTCAGCTTTATTCCAAAGCGCTTTCAGAAGGACTTTATGATACAGAAGAAAAGAAGCGGGAAGCTTTGGATGGAATTCTTTCAAAGACTGAAGAAATCCGTGGGTATGTAAATGAGATTTATAATCTTTCCCGTGAGGATTTCATGGAACTGTCTGTAAATGTGGGAGAGGTTTATCTGAAGGAAGTTATGGAAGGCATTACTGCATATTATAAAGATAAGCTTAGTGTAACTCATACGGAATTCGAAGTTGGAGAATTTGATAATGCACTCCTGTCAGCCGATAAGGACAGACTTGTAGAATCACTTCAGAATCTGATGGAAAATGCCATCAAATACGGCGATGGCCGTAAGATCAGCATTTCCTTCAGCGAAGAAGAGGACTGTAAGCTGATCACTGTGGAAAATACGGGATGCACTTTAGAAGAAGGAGAGATCAATAATATCTTTGATTCTTTCTACAGAGGAAGTAACACGAGTAATATTCAGGGAAATGGCCTTGGGTTATATATAGTGAAGCAATTAATGACTAAGATGGACGGAGATGTCTTTGCAGAAAAAGAAGAAGATATCTTCAAGGTGACAGTAGTTGTCAGAAAAGCGTGAGTTCAGCGAAGATGAGGCTTCGTCTCATATTGTCAAAAAAGAACAGACTCCTTTGAAAACAAGATTTCGAGGAGTCTGCTATTTTTTTGACAGCATGAACTCAGTATTCACATTTAATGATTGTTTAATAATTAAAGTTGTATTATTCATCCATAAGATGAAAATAGCATTTACCATGTGGCCGATGGTATATAAATGCATATGTAAATTAAGAATATCTGGAAAGGATGAAAATGATGTTTCTAAAGATTTTAAAGAAGGATCTGAAGAGAAGTAAGACAATGAATATCATTCTTTTTCTCTTTATTATCCTGGCGACGATTTTTGTAGCAAGCGGTCTTAATAATGTAATATCAGTTATAAATGGTATGGATTACTTTCTTGAACAGGCTGTGGGTGATAATAATGATTTCTTTTTACTTGTAAATGCCGGAAAAGATGATTCTAAGATGATAAAGGTTTTGGACGAAGCGAGGGCGGTTGAAAGTTATGAGTATGATTCATATTATGACTATGATGAATATGTAAAATCAGAATCCGGTAAGAAGTTTGACTGGAACGGAATAATCATGATTCAATCTCCGAAAAGTACTTACATCAGGTTCTTTGATAAGGAGAATAATGCTATAACCAAGATTCCTGAAGGACACATCTATCTATCAAAGAAGTTTATGAGCAAGTTTGAGATAGAGGAAGGAGATAAGATATATCTTAAACTTGGTAAAGATGATAAGGAATATATAGTAGACGGACCGCTTAAAGATGCGTTTCTGGGATCAGAGATAACAGGCGGTTACAGATTCTTCATGAATGATGCTGATGCAGAGCAGTATTTTGATTCTGCAGAAGCAGAGAAAAAGATGAGTCAGTGTGTTTATATTAAGTCTTCCGATATAGAGGCGATTAATAGTGAAATCGGAGATTTGGAAGGGAACGGGGGTAGTTATCCTGCAAGTATGCTGACGCTTAGCAGGATAGTCGAACTCATTGTTGCATTTGTTATAGTAATACTCAGCATTTGTCTCATTATAGTATCATTTGTTATCCTTAAGTTTTCAATAGGATTTACAATTCAGGATGACTTTAGGGAAATCGGAGTTATGAAGGCTATCGGAATAAGGAACTTTAAGATCAGAACCCTGTATCTTGTAAAATATGTTGCTATGGCTCTTATTGGTGCCTTTATCGGACTCTTTATCAGTTTTCCTTTCGGAGGACTCCTTATTAAAAGTGTTTCTGAAGACATGGTTCTTGGTAGTTCATATGGAAATGCAGTTAATATCATAGGAGCTGCTTTAGTATTTACTATCATTTTATGGATGGCATTTGTTTCTACAGGTAAGGTAAAGAAGATGACTCCCGTGGATGCCATAAGGAGTGGAGAGACCGGAGAGAGATTCGGAAAGAAGAGAGGACTCAGGATCAGCAAGAGTCATAGGAAGAACTTTTCATATCTTTCATGGAATGACATTATCAGCAGTCCCAGGAAATATATAAATATAATCATTTCATTTGGTGTATGTACTTTGTTCCTGTTGGTGTTGTCCAACTTTACGGCAACACTTGATAGTCCTGTGTTTGCCCCTATTATGAGTCATCCTTCAGACTTATATCTTGATAAGGAAGATTTCGGGGTTTTAGACATGGAATCTCTCATCGATAAGTATCCGGATGAATTAAGGGCTTCTGACATAAAAGATAGGAAAGAACTGACGGTAGGTTACTTCTCGCAGTTTGAACATGGTAAGGAAATATATGAGGATTATCTAAAACTGGTTGAAGAGAGGCTGCGCGAAGAAGGAATGCCGGCGAAGGTATATAACGATACGATCTTCGTATATCCTTTTACATTTAATGAAAAAGATTATAGTTATTCATTTATTCAGGTTGTAGGTGACAGATACGGTAATTATGAAATGATAGAGGGAAGTGCTCCCGAAAATAGGAATGAGATAGCGATTACTAAGTCGGTGACAGAAAGCTTTGGACTGGAAATAGGTGATACGATAGAGATAGACTTTGACGGGACTAAAGAGAAATGCACTGTAACAGGAATATTCCAATGTATGAATGGACTGGGAAATCTTATCAGATTATATGATGATGCGCCAACATCGTTTACTCATTATTCAGGAAGTATAAATATACAGATAGCATTTACGGATAATCCATCGTGGGAAGAAGTGCAGAGCAGAAAGGCGAAAGTAAAAGATATATTTAACAGTGATAGGGTTGAGGACAGACGTGAATTTGCTATAAATAACATGGGAGCCTTGGATGCTGTGAAAGCAGTAGAGCTGCTCCTCATGGCAGTAACAGTTATAGTAGTAATCCTGGTTACGATAATGATGGAAAGAAGCTTCATATCAAAGGAAATTAAGCAGATAGCCATACTTAAGGCTATGGGCTTCAGAGATATGGAAGTGATCAAGTGGCATGTAATGAGATTTGGAATTCTTGCTGTGATTGCATCAGCTATAGCAATGGCAGTTTCAATTCCGATAACAGATCTTGCGGGCGGAGCAATCTTCAAAATGATGGGAGCATCTTCAGTAGATTGGGTTCATAACATTTCGAGCCTCGCAAAATATCCGGCTATGCTTCTTATGGTAACAGTAGTGATTGCCTGGATTACAGCCCTGTACACAGGAAGCGTAAAAGCAAGAGACACAGCATCAATTGAATAATAGACCAGAATAAAAAAGGAGAATAAAGATATGTCAACAGTATTAGAAGTTAAGGATTTATGCAAAACATATGTAACAGATAAAAGACAGAATAATGTATTAAAGAATGTGAGTTTTAAAGTTGAGGAAGGCGAGATGGTTGCCATCATGGGACCATCTGCTTCAGGAAAGTCAACACTTCTCTATAGTGTATCAGGAATGGATAATGCAACCAGCGGAACAGTTCTCTTCAAAGGACGGGATATCACAAAGCTTAAGAAGAACGAGCTTTCGGATGTCAGACTTGATGAGATGGGTTTCATCTTCCAGCAGATGTTTATGATGAAGAATCTGACAATACTGGATAACATCCTTCTTCCGGGACTTCAGAGTAAGAAGCTCAAGAGATCCCGTAAGGAAGTGACTCAGTTCGGAGAGAGTCTTATGAGAAAACTGGGTATCATAGAAGCTGCTGATAATGATATCAACGAAGTATCAGGTGGACAGCTTCAACGTGCCTGCATCTGCAGAAGTCTGATCAATAAGCCGTCAGTAGTTTTCGCTGATGAGCCGACAGGTGCACTGAACCGGGCAAATTCAGATGAGGTTATGAATGAACTTGCCAAGATCAACAAAGAAGGAACAACCATTATGATGGTAACGCATGATTCAAAGGTGGCATCAAAATGCTCCCGCGTGCTTTATATCATTGACGGAAATATCGAAGGAGAATTCTACAATGATCCCGGGAAAAATGACAAGGAGAGAGAAAGAGCACTCAATAACTGGCTTATGGATCTGGGCTGGTAAGAAATATTAGTAATTACATTATGGGTTGACAGATAAAAAAATAGAGTGTATCCTAGGAACAACTTTTTTTCAAACTAAGGAGTTATATTACATGCGTAGATCAGTTCTCGCAACTTCACATGTCACATCACATAGATCATCCCTAGTCAGACTGGTGAGAGGTCTTAATTTGATATGTAAAAGCTCGGGAATTAGAGAAGAATAGAGTAATATATACTGTATATTTTATATATTTGTATTTTAAACCACTTATCTAATTCGGGTAAGTGGTTTTTATTTTATTCTAAACTCAAAGGAGGAATGACAGTTGGAAGTAAATTACAGTATTACGGATTCAATCACGCCGGAGGAATATATGAAGATGCGTGAGGCGGTCGGTTGGGGACTTTTTCCGCTTGAAGAGGCGGAGGCGGGATTACGCAATTCCTATACATGGTGCCTGCGTGAAAATGATGCATCAGGCAGACCTATCGGAATCGGTCGAGTCATCTGGGATCATGGCTATGTAATGTATATAGCGGACATCATAGTCATTCCGGAGTACCAGGGAAATGGGCTGGGACGAGTCATTATGGAGCAGGTGATGGATTTTATACATGAGCAGTTAAAACCTGGATATAAGTTCATGGTGTCACTATGCTCCGCAAAAGGAAAAGAGGAATTTTATAAAAAGTTTGGCTTTATAGTAAGACCAAATGATGATGTTGGCCCTGGAATGCACCAGTGGTTTGGGAATGAGTAAGCTTACCTGAAAAACGTTTGATATGAGTGGAATTAGGAGATTTTTAGAGTTAATAGAGAACAATTATTTGCAAAAAGTAAAGGAGAAAATTATGATATTAAGAGACTATAGAAAAGAAGATTCACCGATAATCGCCACATGGCTTAAAACAGAGGAAGAGCTGTATAAATGGTCGTCTGACAGATTTAATAAATTTCCTCTGGAAGAAAACGATATAGAAGAAAACTATGCACCGCAGTTTCCGACCGGAAGATTTTTCCCGCTGACTGCCGAAGATGAAGAAGGAAATGTAATCGGTCATTTTATTATAAGATACCCGAGAGAGGATGATGACAGCAGAGTAAGGTTCGGATTTGTTATAGTCGCTCCGGAGTATCGCGGAAAAGGTTATGGAAAAGAAATGCTCCTTCTGGGAGTTGAATATGTTAAGGAGAATTTAGGTGCAAAGTGTATCGACCTTGGAGTATTTGAAAATAACGAAAGTGCGAAACATTGCTATGAGGCGGTAGGCTTCAAGGAATACGGCATAAGGGACTGTGAACTGCCGATCGGTAATTGGAAATGTATAGATATGGAGATGTATATATGATGGATGTAGAATATGATATAAGGCTGATAACTATAGAGGACTATGATGCGATATATACGTTATGGAATGCTGCCGAGCAGAGCCGCAGGGCATTAAATCCGGTGGATGATTCCAGGGAAGGAATCGACAGATATCTGAAACGTAATCCCAATACCTGCTTTGCTGCTGTGTTGGAAGGCAGGATATTAGGGGTGATTCTTACAGGCCATGACGGACGTCGTGCCATAGTACATCACTTATGTGTGCATCCGGATTTTCGTAGGATGGGTATAGCCGAGAAGCTTGTTTCTACCGCAGAGAAAGCACTGAAGGAAGAAGGAATTCAGAAGATATTCGGACTTGTATTTAAGGATAATGATCCTGCAAATTCATTTTGGGAAAGTCAGGGATATACACTCAGAACAAATCTCAACTATCGAAATAAGAGCCTGAATGATGAGATTCCCGCAGGAGAATAAGATGCTAACATTGTAAAGAGACTGAAGAACGGAGGTACATGGTAGTGATCATAAAAGATATAGATGACGGTAAGTCCTTTGACTGGGGCAAAACCTCAAAAGATTATGCGAAGTACAGAGATATATATCCACAGGAGTTTTATGATTACATACTGAATCTCGGACTTTGCAAAGATGGTCAGAAGGTTCTGGATATAGGAACCGGAACCGGGGTGCTTCCGAGAAATATGTATAAGTACGGAGCTGACTGGGTAGGTACCGATATAGCCGAGAATCAGATTGAGCAGGCTAAGAGCCTTGCAAGCGAAGTCAGAATGAATATAGAGTTCTTTGCTTCGAAAGCGGAGGATGTTTCGTTTCCGGATGAGACCTTTGATGTGATAACCGCATGTCAGTGTATATGGTATTTAAACCATGATGTAACGGCATTGAGGTTTGCAAAGATGCTGAAGCCGGGCGGACATTTTCTGATCCTTTATATGGGCTGGCTTCCTTATGAAGATAAGATCGCAGGTAAGAGTGAAGAGATTATTTTGAAGTATAATCCTGTGTGGAATGCATATGGTGATACGGTTCATCCGGTCTGGGTACCGGATCAGTATTCGGAGTATTTTAAATTGTTATCTCAAAATGAGTTCAGGGTTGACATTCCTTTCACCAGAGAAGGCTGGCACGGAAGGATGCGTGCAAGCAGGGGCGTAGGTGCGGGAATGGGATCCGAAGAACTTGCTGCATGGGATAAGGAACATATGGAAATGCTGATTGAAAATGCACCTGAGAGCTTTTTGATAAAGCACTATGTATCAATTGCGGATCTGGTGTTAAAATAACAGAATAGGGGGGAACGATATGGATATAGTTTATAAGAAGCTTAAGGAAGAATATGTGGATGCAATCATCAGGTTAAGGATTAAGCAGCTTACGGAAGAATATGCGGCAGAAGGTAAACTTCCGCCGGAAGATGTGGACCTCGAAGCAGCGTTAAAGGATTTTTATGTAAGACATATGGCTGATGGTACATTTGTTTCATGGCTTGCATTCGACGGAGATAAGATTGTCGGAACAAGCGGTATGTCATTTGTGGAGAAACCACCGTACTTTTCATGTCCGACAGGAAGGCTCGGACTTCTGAACAGCATGTTTACGGATCCTGATTACAGACGAAGGGGAATCGCCAGAGAGCTTCTCGACAGGGTAGTGAAGGAAGCAAAAGCATATGGCTGCGGAGCGGTTCATATTACAGCTTCGGACATGGGAGTGAAACTGTATACAGCTTATGGATTTAAGCATAACGGAAACTTCATGCAGCTGAATTTTTAATTAAATCGTGAATCAAAAGTAGATTGATGAAGTAGGGACTTTAATACAGGGGGATAAAATGTCGAAGAAAGCATTTATTATAATAGATCTTCAGAAGGATTATCTGTGGGATAAGAGAAAGCCCATGTTTACATATGACACGGCAAAGCTTGTAGGAAATGTAAATAAGGCCATCGATTCATATAAAGAGAGAGGCTATGATATTATTTATATCAAGCACATCCTTCCAAAGTTTATGTGGGGAGTGGGCTTTTCCATCAAGGGTACTGAAGGAGCGGAACTCTATGACGGACTGAATATCGTATCGGATCTCTGCTATGAAAAGAACAGATCCGATTCATATACGGCGAAAGCCTTCAGAGATCATATGAAGAGGGCGGGATATACAGAAGTTGTCCTGTCCGGACTTGATGAATGCGGCTGTGTCGGAGCTACCGCAAAGGGAGCGGCACGTACCGGAATCAGGGTATGTATGCTCGGCGAATGTATAGGAAGCAGATTTCCAGAGAAGAAGATTGAGGAAATGAGAAGTAATCTCAAATCTCTCGGAGTAGAGTATATTTAGCTTTACGCGAAATTAGATAGAATTCTCATTTTTCGCAATGCAGACACATTTGATATTGACAAAAACTATCACCGGTGATAGTCTATGGCAAAGCAATGAAGAGGAAGAGTAGGTCGTTAGGAGCTTTACAGAGAACCGGATTAGGTGAGAGCCGGTGAGCAAGGAACTTCTGAACATGGCCTTGGAGCTGCGTACCGAGGTATTGATTAGCCGCCGCACACTCGTGATTGTGGTTGTGTGATGCTTCAAATACTTAGGCTACGACGGGTTCACCCGTTACAGTGATAGACTATCGATGGATCATTTCCCATCCGTAGTTGAAGAGGCGTATATCGTGAGGTATACGTGAATTAGGGTGGTATCACGAAGCTTTTAGCTCTCGTCCCTGAATTTAAATTCAGAGAGGAGGGCTTTTTTAGTACAAAAAATCGTGTAACTGCAAATATCCATTAGGGGATTAAATATGTTTGACATATACCCGATGGACCTGATTCAGAAGGTGAGGAAATGAATATGAATAAAAAAATATTAATCGGAGGAGCATGGCCGTATGCCAACGGCTCTTTCCATATAGGACATCTGGCAAGTCTGCTGCCGGGAGATGTTATAGCAAGATATCATAGAGCATGTAATGATAAGGTTTATTTTGTATCGGGAAGTGATTGTCACGGAACACCGGTTGCATTACGTGCAAAGGCTGAGGGTAAGTCTCCTCAGGAAGTAAGTGACAGATATCATGAGGAATTTGTTGATTGTCTTAATAGGCTTGGCTTCAGTTATGACTGTTATACCAAGACTTCAGCAAAGGCACATAAGGATTTTATACAGGATTTCCACAGAACGCTTTATAACAGTAAGTATGTGTATGAGAAGACGACGCCTCAGGCGTATTGTGATTGCTGCGGTACATTTCTTGCAGACAGATTTGTAACCGGTATATGCCCAAAATGCGGGGAGCCGGCACGCGGCGATCAATGTGATGCGTGCGGTACGGTACTTGATCCGGAAATCCTGAAGGAACCTGTCTGTGCGATCTGCAAGAATCCAGTGAGCTTTCGTGATTCGAAACATCTGTATATTGCCATAACAAAACTTGAGAAAGAGTTGAGAGCTCTTGTAGAGAAGGGAACTAGCTGGCGTAAGAATGCGATTTCTTTTACAAATAGATATATTGATGAAGGACTCAGGGACAGGGCGCTGACCAGAGATCTCGAATGGGGAATTCCGGTTCCGAAGGATGGCTATGACGGTAAGACTATTTATATTTGGGCAGAAAATGTACTCGGATACCTCTCTGCATCGAAGGTCGTTTGTGATGAAAGAGGAGAGAGCTTTGAAGAACTTTTCGGAGAAGATGCAAAGCATTATTATGTGCATGGAAAGGACAACATCCCATTTCATACGATCATACTTCCGGCGCTGCTTATTGCACACGGTAAGGGATATCGTCTGCCGGACCAGATAGTTTCAAGCGAGTATCTGACACTGGAGGGAAGAAAGATATCTACCAGCCGTAATTATGCTATCTGGGTTAAGGACCTGTTGGATAAATATGATCCGGATTCACTCAGATATTACTTTCTTTCGAATGGTCCGGAGAAGAAGGACGCAGATTTCTCCTGGTCCGAATATGTAAATAATCATAACGGCGAACTGCTTGGTGCATACGGCAATTTCATAAACCGCTGCCTCAGCTTCATCAACAAATACCTTGGAGGGATTGTTCCGGAAGGAAGTGTATCGTCCGAATGGGAAAGCACTATACAGTCACTTTATGAGGATACAGGTAAGAGGATTGAAGCAGGAAATATCAAGGAGGCACTGGATGGTATCTTCGAGGTTGTCAGGAAAGCAAATAAATATTTTGATTCCGAAGAACCATGGAAAACAAGAACAAGTGATACTGCTGCCTGTAATAATACCTTGTATCAATGCACTCAGATCATTGCAAATCTGTCTGTAATACTTGCTCCTTTTATTCCATTTTCATCTGAAAAGGTTTTCGGCTGGCTTGGTATTAACGGCGAATGGAATGTAAAGAAGGTTCCGGCAGGATATAAGCTTCCGGAAATAAGTATATTGTTTGAAAGACTTGATAAAGCTGTTATTGAAGAAGAGAGAAGCAGGCTTGAAGAGATAATTAAGGAGTGATCATAGTTGAGATATTTAAGTTTTTGAAAAAAATGTTGACAAGATAACACTGTTATGTATATAATCTCAAAAGTACATAACAGTGTTATCTATTTTTATTGGTCATGTTAAAAATATTAGGGGTGTACATCATGGATGATGAGAAGGAAACAAAAAAGAAGCTTCTTGAATGTGCAATGAACGAGTTTTCCGAGAAGGGTTATATGAAGGCTTCTTTGAGAAATATATGTAAAGAAGCCGGAGTTACAACAGGGGCGCTTTACTTCTTTTTCAAAGATAAAGAAAATCTGTTCGGCAGTCTCGTGGCAGATACTTTAAATGGGCTTAACGAGATTATAGAAAATCATTTTATAGAAGAGGCTGTTGCTACTGAAGCACTTGCCGGCGGTGATATGAGTATTGCAGCACTTGCTGAGGCACAGGGGTTTGAGGATGATATGGCCATAGCCCGTTCGGTGGTCCGATATCTCTTTGAACATAAAGAAGTGATCGAACTGTTGCTGACAAAGTCACAGGGATCCTGCTACGAACATATAGCGGATGCAATGGTTGATAAAGTGGAAGAACACTATACAAGAATGTATATAGCTATGAAGGGCTATAAGTCGAAGAAGGAATTGACCAAGGAAGATAAGTTCATCATTCACTGGATGTCACATGACCAGATAGAGATATTTATTCATTTGGCTACTCATTGTAAAAATGTAAAAGAAGGTGAGAAGCAGATGGAGAATATGATGGCATATATGATCGGCGGCTGGTACGGAGTCATTAACAGGAAATGATACAACGTCTATGATTGCAGGATAAGCTTAAATAAATAAAAGAATGATCGGCTTGGAGTAATCCAAGCCAAAAAAATACATCAAAACATAACAGCGTTATGTGAACATATATACATGTGTAAAAACAGGAGGAAGAAAAATGTTTGTTGAAGTATCAAACATCAAGAAAAGCTATGGAGAAGGCGGAAGCTATGTACAGGTTTTGAAGGGTGTATCCGTCGGAGTCGAAAAGGGTGAAATGTGTGTTATCCAGGGAACTTCCGGTTCGGGGAAATCAACACTTCTTAACTGTATCGGCGGGTTGGATGAAGTCGATAGCGGTTCCATAAAGATAGACGGTAAAGATATAGTCGGATTAAAAGGGGAGAAACTTTCGGATTATCGAAGAGCTACTCATGGATTTATCTTTCAGTTTTATAATCTGATCCCGAATCTGACAGTCAGAGAAAATATTCAGGTATGTGAATATCTGACCAAGTCGCCTCTTGATATGAATGAACTATTGGATGTACTCGGGCTTACGGAACATCAGAATAAATTTCCGTCTCAGCTCTCGGGAGGACAGCAGCAGAGATGTGCTATTGCAAGAGCGCTTATAAAGAATCCGAAGCTGCTCCTATGTGATGAGCCGACCGGAGCACTTGATTCGAAGACTTCAAGAGATATTCTGGTCCTTATGGAAGAAGTTAACAGAAAGTACGGAACAACAATGCTTATCGTAACTCATAACAATTCTATCAAGAATATGGTGGATCATGTAATCTACATAAAGGACGGAGAGATTTCAAAGGATTATAAAAATGAGACAAAGATTCCGGCAGCAGAATTGGAGGATCTGTAAGATGCAGAAAGTACTTAGAAAAAGAGTATTAAGAGATTTAAAGAAAAATTTCTTCAGGTATTTCGCCCTTGGCCTCGTTATAGCCATGGGAATCTTTCTGGTTGTTACGATCGTAGGTTCCGGCGAAACTCTGACAAGAGGAACAGAAGATATAGCCGTGCAGACAAATCTTGAAGACGGGGAATTTGAAGTTTTCGTGCCGCTAAGTTCAAGTGATAAAAATCATATAGCTGATATGGGAATCGATATAGAAGAACATTTCTTTTTCGACTACCAAAGAGATGATGAAGATAAAAGTACAGTGAGAATCTTCAAGGTTCGTGAGTCGATAGATAAGATATATTACATAGATGGTAAGGAGCCTGAAGATGATTATGATATTGTTCTTGAGAAAAGATATGCCGAAGAACATGACATAAATACAGGAGATTCCTTTGAACTTGCGGGAAAGAATTATACGGTTTCGGGAATAGGTGTCGTATCAGATTATGACGGACCGTTTAAGGAGATTTCGGATACTTCATGTAATTCCATAACATTCGGTCCCGTATTTTTATCCGATGAGGCATATGAGGAGTTTAAGGCGTCCGGAAAGACACAGAAATCGGAGGCTTATCTCTATGCATATAAGCTTGGAGAAGGGAAGACAGATGCTGATCTGAAAGACTTTCTGAAGGATATTAAGATTGATCCTTCTGAGGTTGATGATGAACTCTTTCAGGAGTATTGGGACAGAACAGGCGGAATTCCGGATGAACTTCGTGATGCCGTGAAGGAGCTTCGTGACGCAACCGAAGATGTGAGAGACGGACTCGATGAACTTTCGGAAGGCAGTGATGATATACTGACCGCCACAGATGAATTGTTTGATGTATATCTTGAACAGACCGAAAACGCTCTTAAGGGATACGGGATGGACATCGATCTTACGGAGATGAACTTTGAGAGTAAACTGGATGATCTTATAGAGGCAAGTCCGAATGAGGTCATGAAATCTGCTCTTCTTGATACCAGGAAGCAGCTTTCTGATCTTAAGGACTATAAGAACGGAATATCGGATTATACCGACGGAGTTGATGAACTCTATGATGGTGTGGATGACATGGCAGATGGTGTGGCGGATATGGACGAATCCGTGGAGGATGCTCTGAAGGATTTCGATTATGAGTTATCCAATCTCACAATGTTCCTGAAGTATGAGGATAATCCGAGAATCTATGCAACTAAGAATGACAAGGTCGTAGATATAGATGTCGGTATAATTGCCGGCGTTATAGTCTTTATACTTCTTGCTTATGTCATATCTGTCTTTGTTGTTCATTCGATAGAAAGTGAGAGCAGTATAATCGGTACTCTGTATTCAATGGGTGTTACAAAGAATGACCTGTTGATGCACTATATAACACTGCCGGTGGTGGTAACATTTATAGCAGGCCTCGTGGGTGCGGTGATCGCATCGACCGGTATTTTGGCCCCTATGATCGCAGAAAGCTCGTATGCATATTTTTCGATACCGGTATTTACTTTCCATGTACCGATGTACCTATGGATATATTCGGTAGCGGTACCGCCTGTCATGGCAGTTATCGTAAATGTGCTTGTTATCAGAAGCAAGCTGAACAGGACCGCTTTATCGCTTATCAGAAATGAGGCTAAGAGAGAAGGTATTAAGAAGGTAAATCTGAAGGGGCTGAACTTTGTATCGGCTTTCAGAATCAGACAGATGCTTCGAGAGCTGCGTTCGACACTTGCGGTGGTTCTGGGTATGTTCTTATCGCTGCTTGTCTTTATGATGGCCGTTAACTGTTATGTTCTTTGTACAAATATAGCAAAGGATTATGAAGATGATACTAAGTTTGAATATATGTATAATCTGAAATATCCTGAAGAGGAGGCCCCTTCGGAAGGTGAGCCTGCCTATGCATATACTTGTAAGAAAGCTGCAATGGGCTTTAACTTTGATGTTACGATACTCGGAATAGATAAGGATAATCCGTATTTTGATGTTGATCCCGGAGACAGTAAGATGGATGTGGTTGTATCGGCGTCCCTTGCGGACAAGTTCGGACTTAAGGAGGGCACGGAATTCGTCGTAACAGATGATGATAAGGATCTTAAGTATGCGTTTTCCGTAAAAGAGATAACTGAGTACTCCACAAGTTACTATATTTTTATGGATATAGATGTTATGCGTGATATGATGGGAGAATCGGATGATTACTATAATGTTCTGTTCTCGGATAAGGAACTGGATATAGATCCGGGCAGAATATACTCTGTAACAACAAGAGAGGATATAGTTAAGGGTTCGTCAGTCTTTACAAGTCTTATGATGCCTATGATATATGTACTTACATTTGCATCCGCGATCATCTTCTGCGTGGTAATGTATCTCATGATGAAGGTTATGATCGACAGAAGTGCTTATAACATTTCGCTTATAAAAGTATTCGGATATAAGAGAAAAGAGATAAGAAAGTTATATCTTGACGGTAACTTCTACGTTGTTGCATTGGGTGCACTCATAGCACTTCCGCTTGCAAAGGTTATAATGAATAAGCTGTTCCCGTTTATGATCTCAAATGTATCTTGCGGCCTGAATGTAAAAACACCGATCAGCTTCTTTGTCGTGACATATATAGTCATACTTATATTATACTTTATAATTAATACACTTCTCGTAAGCAGACTGAATAAGTTTACACCTGCGGAAGTTCTGAAGAACAGAGAGTAAAACCCCAAAGTACAGGTCCTTTAAAAAATGGATTAAAAGTCCGCAAATGGAGTAGAAATATAATTTTGGATATGCTATAAAAGACACTGGTTAGTGAATTCTAACCGGTGCCTTTTTGAATTTCGAAATCAAAAAACGGAGAATAAAATGAAGAATAAAGAGGACGTTTTTTTGTCAGAGGAAGCTTATGATGAGATACTGAATAAACTTGAAAGTATTCCTTGGCTGAAGGAATATGCGGAACAACTGCCGGCGGATCTTATAATGAAAGTTCTGGCTTTTTTTGGCTCAAAATATGAGATACAGCAGTTAAATGACAGCATCGTGAGATTCAGGATCAGAGGATCGAAATGTGAATATTATTTTGCCGAACCGCTGTCCGGAGTCAGAGTGATCGTGGGAAATATGAATGGCATGGAGACTCTTAATACATTTGGTAACATAGATTATCAGATCAGAAATTCTGTGATCCACTACTGTGTTAAGGGTAGGTGTGAGATTCTGACACGAGACGGAATGTATGCATTTATGCAGCCGGGGGTTCTGTGTGTAGAAAGCCAGAAGCATAAGGATAAGGACTTTAATTTCTATGGTGAAGACTATATTGGAGTTGAGATTTCCTTTGATCTGGACAGGATTGACGAAGAAACCGCACAGCTTCTGAATCGTCTTGGTCTGGACACGGATGAACTGACAGCCCGCTATGAGGCAAATGCGGATTACTATATCGGTAATGTAAGTGAGAAACTTAAAAACAGCGAAGAAAATGTAATGCAGCTCATGAAAAATGAAAATACAGATAATATATCGCTGCTTATCGGAATAGCGGATATATGGGATAAAGTTCGGACAGGCCATGTAATAACAGATGATGCGCATTTCTATCTTACAAAGGGACAGCGAAAAATAGTAAAAGCAATACATGAAATTATTACGGATGATCCTTCGATAGATGAGACAGTGGATGAGCTTGCAAAAAAGTATAAGCTGAGTACGGCATCTCTTAATAAATATTTCACAATCATGTATGGAAGCACAGTGCATAAGTTTCTTCAGGAATATCGCATAGAAAGGGCTGCTCAGATGCTTACCGCGTCTGACAGAAGTGTGGCTGAAATCGCTCTTATGGTCGGCTATGAGAATCAGGGAAAGTTTGGCAGTGTCTTTAAGAGAAAGTATGGTATGACACCACTGGAATACAGACGGCTGAGAACCTGAATAAAGACGTTTTCTTGGTAAGGAGGAAAGATGTTTATTGATCTGAAAGGAGCAAAGAAATATTACGGGAAGGGTGAAAGTGAGGTAAGAGCACTTGACGGAGCGAGTCTCGAACTGGAAGAGGGCGGCGTATATGTAATACTCGGGCCATCAGGCAGCGGAAAATCGACGCTCCTTAATATGTTGGGCGGACTCGATAAAATGGATGACGGTGTTCTGTCTATAGATGGGGTAACCGTATCTAAAATGAATGATAAACAGCTTGTGGAATATAGACGATCCGACGTAGGATTTGTCTTTCAGTTTTATAATCTGATACCGGATCTCACTGTGAAAGAAAACATTCAGGTTGTGGCTGATATAACTGATTCTCCTCTTGATATAGATGAAGTTATGGAGGCAGTTGATATAAAGAAGTATGAGAATCATTTTCCGTCAGAATTATCCGGCGGACAGCAGCAGAGAGTCAGTATAGCCAGAGCACTGATCAAAAATCCGAAGATACTTCTATGCGATGAACTGACAGGTGCTCTTGATACTAAATCAGCAAGGCTTGTGCTTAAGTTTGTTGAAAAGGTTAACCGGAAGTTTCATACTACCATAATCATTATTACACATAATGAAGCTATAGCAGGTATGGCAGACAGAGTGATCAGAATTAAAGATGGCAAGGTTTCATCAAATGTAAAGAATGAAAAGAAGGATGTTGAATCTATAGACTTATAGTTTGGAGTAAGAAAAAATGACACTTAGAAAGAGATATATACGAAATATAAAAAAGAATCTTTCGTTTTATATATGTGCAGTTCTTCTGACAGGCTTTTCGGTAATGCTTTATCTGGGATTTGATGCAGCTACAGTCAAATTACTGGATGATCTGAATGTTTTTTACAGAGATTATCATATAGAGGATGCACAGTTTACAACAATGAGTGAAATATCCGATGAGGATATAAGCAAGCTTGAAGATAAATATGATATAACGATTGAGAGACAGACCTTTATTGATTTTGAGGAAAAGGACTATACGGTCCGTGTGATGAAGAGGATGGATAAGGTCAATCTCTATAAAATGTCCGGTGGAAGCGATGTGGAGAGAGATGATGAGATCATTTTAAATACAGGCCTCATGACAGAAAACGGACTGGGCTATGGGGATAAGGTGAAGCTGGGGGAAAATGAATATACATTGGTCGGGGATTTTGAAAGACCTGATTATCTGTTCCCTATCAAAGAGGCCACTGATACATTTGCAATCAAATCAGAATTCGGAATTGCGGAGGTCAGTGATAAAACCTATGAAAAACTGATTGAAGATAAGGGGATCACTCAGGAGTATTACAGCATTATCTATCACAATGATAACATAGAAGAAGTAAGAAAATATATAAATGAAGAATATACCATGCTGTCATATATGAGGGCAGATTCCAACACTCGAATTTCGACACCTCTTACTGAATGCGAAGAGACCGTAAATATGATGAACTCAGTAGTTATCATATTTGTTATATTCATAGCTATAATCATATCTGTGGTTATAGGAAGAAAGATTAAAGCTGACAGAAGGCAGATAGGTGTACTTATTGCTTTAGGATATAAGAAGCAGGTGCTTTCCCGACATTACAGTTTTTACGGATTATTTCCTGCAGTTATAGGATTTATATTAGGCTTTGCGGCTACTAAGATATTCGGAAAAGTATTGATCAGTCAATTGTTCCGCAAGATTGAGTCGGTTCCTATGGTGTATTCAATTAAGCCTGTGGATGCTGTTATTTCGATTGCTGTGCCTGTTGTCCTTTATACGTTAGCTGTATATTTCAGTGCTGCTAAAGTTATGAAGACGGATGTTATAACCATGATATCCGGTCGAAGTACAGGTAAGAACGGTAGAAAGCTGAGGATGAAGAAGAGTCATCTTTCCGTAAAGAGCAGATACAGGCTGAGACAGATATTCGGTAAACCCGGACGCAGCATTATAGTTATAATAGGCCTTGCTTTCGGAGGAATGCTCTACAGCTTCTGCGTAACCTGTATTGATTCTATGGATTCCTATGTCAATAATACAGTAGATCAGATAGGAAGTTTTGAATATGAATATTTCCTTAAAGTGCCGGAAACGGGCAAACCTGATACGGGAAGTGCTATCCTCGGAAGTACCTTTGAAGTTAAGGACAGGGACGATATGATAATGCTTCTGGGAATAGATGATACTGAATACATTAATTTTTCGGATGAGGACGGAAATGAGCTTGAATATAATGAAAACCATTACTACATAACAACTATGGCGTCCCTTGCGTTCGGGGTGGAAGCGGGGGATGAGATATCATTTATTAATCCTATCACCCTGGATGATTATACTGTAAAAATATCTGATGTGATCGAAAATGATTCTCAGTCTGCAATCTATTGCTCCAGAAAAAATGCGGCAGAACTTCTGGATATGCCGGAAGATTTATACAATATCATAATGTCAGAAGAAGCTATAGATATAGATGAGGAAAAACTTGCAAAAACAGTGACCAAGCAGTCTCTGGCAGATCAGATAGATGAAGTAAAGAAAGGTATGCAGGATATAGTAGGTATACTGGAAATATTCGCGATCGCTATCTGCGTAATTGTTGTTTATATGATGGTCAGTGTTCTGATAGCGGAGTCGGAATCGTCAGTTTCAATGCTCAAGGTTCTGGGCTACAGAAATAAAGAGATAAACGGTATGGTTATAAATGTATATCATTTCCTTATTCCGATTGCAATCATACTAAGTATAATTCTCGGATTTTATGGAACAAAGGCTGTGTTTGATGCAAATGTTTCAATGTATAAAACTTATCTGGAAACACTCATATATCCGGTATCGGTAATAAAGATAATAATGCTTATAGTTGTCAGTTATGTTCTTTCGCTGCTTCTCCTAAGAGGCAAGGTCGGAAAGGTAGATCTTGTTGAAAGCCTGAAAGATAACAGAGAATAGATTGTAAACACGGATTATCTGCGAGTGGTATGATTCCTTCGATATTCCAGAGGCTTACATTTATAATGTTCATAGAATACCCTGGCGAATCGTCCCTGGTTTGAATAACCTATACTGTTTGCAATATCAAGAACAGAGAGTGAAGTATTCTGCAATTTGTCTGCGGCGTACTTCATTCTTTTTTCTTTCATATAATCCGATATGCCGGAACCATATACCTCTCTAAAATAATTCTTAAGCCCTGTCTCACTGATACCCAGTTTCGATGAGATCTCATGAACAGCTATGTGTTTGCTGAGGTCGCTTGTCAAAATGTCATGTGCTCTTCTTGCCATCGCTGCCTGCCCGGAGGTGAGGTAGTTGGACCTGGAAGGGGATATGACATCTTCAGATAACAGAAGCTCAAAGATCTCCAGAAGCTTCAGTCTGATCCTGCCGAGATTTTTCCTCGTAACAAGCTGATATAATTCTCTGAAAAGAGTAAGAAGTCTGTTATCTGATTTTCCTATGAAGGTATCTGTATGTTCAAGATATTTTATGATCAGTTGCTCGATATCTATAGAAAATGTACGCAGGAATTCCCTTGTATTTCCATCTATCAGACTCTCAATGATACTTATCTCCAGACCTGTGTAATGGCCGAGCGGATAATAGAAGGCATCCATCCGCCTTTTTCTGGCTATGCAGGTCAGCTGAGGGGATATGTAACTTACGGCTTCTTCGGGATGCTTAAATTCACATCTGCCGTCCAGACATTGATTTATCGTAATGAGATTATATCTGTAAATCTTTTCGTCAAAAGGTATTACGCTCCCGTTTACCTCATTTAATGAAAGATATATTCCGGAAATAATGGGAAATGCGGTAATCTTAATGTTTCCCGTGTCAAAGGACACACTCAGTTCTTTTATCTTGTCTTTTGAATATGTCATTTCATCAAAAGCCTTTGAAAACTCATTTATTTTCTTTTTGTGATCTGTATTTCGATTCATGATCCTAAACTCCGAAGATTAATGCTAAACGAACCTTTTTTGACGGAACTGGCATAGAAAATTCTAAAGGTTATATTTATTATACACAAGTTAAATTAATATAACAAATGCTTTCGAAACAAGGAGGGATAGGATGAAACTTACCGATGCCAAGGAAGGATATCAGGGAAGAGTAATATCCATGGATGGAGACAATCATATGATAAGCCGTGCTGTATCTATAGGGATTGTGCCGGGAGGAGTTGTAAAGGTTTTAAAAAACAGGCGCAAACAACCGGTTCTCATATATAGTCGCGATTCTATGATAGCACTTAACAGAGAAGATGCTTCGTGTATAGCAGTTGAATGATTTATAGCGAAAGAGGGAGAATGATGAAGAAGATAGCTTTGCTCGGGCAGCCGAATGCCGGAAAGTCTACCATATTTAACGGACTCACCGGATTAAAACAGCATGTAGGTAACTGGCCCGGAAAAACAGTAGAGAAAAAAGAAGGAACATTTACGGCAGACGGACAGGAGATACTTGTAGCAGATCTTCCCGGAAGTTACAGTTTGTCGGCAAACTCAGATGAGGAGATTGTTACGAGAGATTATATTATCTCCGGAAATGCCGATATGGTTCTTATCATAATAGATGCATCTCAGTTGGAACGAAGCCTGTATATGATGGCTGATTATGCGGGTATCAAGGTACCGGCAGTACTTGTGCTGAATCTTATGGATGTTGCAAAGCAGAAGGGTATGACAATTGATACAGATGCCTTAAGTAAGAAACTGGGTATCCCGGTTATCCCATTTGTAGCGGCAGACAAAAAAGGGTATGAAGGACTGAAGAAGAAGCTTGTAAAGGCTCTTTCCGACAAGAAAAGTATGTCTATAGACGGTTTTGAAGAACAGTTTATCAAAAAAGAGTTTGGTTACGATGAAGTGAAGGAGCTTGTAAGTTCGGCAGAGGATGATCAGGTTTCATCCTTCTGGTATGCTGCAAAGGCATTGGAGTCGGATGAAAATGTAATGGGTATTTTAAAGAAAAAGCTTTCATCTGACATATATAGCAGAATCGAATCCAAAGTAAAAAGCATTAAAGGTGCTGCACTTACCTCGGGTATATGCAAATTCGATGCGGTTCACGGGCTTACAAGCGAAGTACTTAAAAAGAAGGCGGGTTCGGAAAAACTGTCCCGTTTTGACAGGATCGCGACAGGCAGGATAAGCGGAAAGCTTCTTGCATTCTTTATGGTAATATTGGCTTTTGCCGTAGCTATGATGATCGCGGCTCCGATCATGAAAGTCGCCGGACTTTTTCCGCAGTATCTGAGCGGTCCGATAGCAAAGGCACTTACCGGATTGAAAGTACATCCTTTCCTGGTTAAACTTGTGGCAGTTGTATTTATGAATATTATATTCTTTGTGTTATCCATGGCCGGTTTTGTATTGGGAGTTAACTTTGCCTTCTCTATTATGGAAGAAGTCGGATATATGGCACGTATATCCTTTGTTTTCGATAATATGATGAGGAGACTCGGACTTCAGGGAAAGAGTATATGTGCTTTCTTTATGGGACTCGGATGTACCATGGGAGGTGTTACGGGAACGAGAGTCCTGGATAACTACGGACAGAGGCTTCTTGCGATGGCACTTATCTGGTCGGTTCCGTGTGGATCAACCTGGTCGGTTATCCCGACGCTTGCAGCGGTTTTCTATGGACCTACGGGAGCGGCTGCAGTTACCTTTGCGATTGTAGCTATGATGTTTATATCCATAATGCTGGTTTCACTTATCTTCGGAAAGAAACTTTCTCCTGTTGAGCAAAGAACCGGTATCGTGATGGAACTTCCTCCGTATCATAAGCCAAGGTGGGGACATATAATCAGAACAACTCTTGTTAAGGGTGTTGATGTTTTTAAGCGTGCACTCAGTACAGTCCTCATTGTTTCAATCGTGTTCTATCTGCTTTCATATTCATGGGATGGAAAGACAAACATTTTGATGACAATCGGTCAGGCTATTGAACCGGTGACACATTGGTTTGGACTTACATGGCAGGCATTCATGGCGTTTCTGTCATCGATGCTTGCAAAAGAGTCAATGCTGGGAGTCTTAGGTGCGCTCTTTGGCGGTGCAGCTGATGTAACAAGTATAGCATTTAATGCGAAGAGTATAGATACATCTGTAATGAGTACACTTCCGCAGTTCTTTACAAAAGCCGAAATGCTGGCATTCCTGTTTGCGGTATCCTTCAACATGCCGTGTGTTATGGCAATGAGTACAACCTATAAGGAAAATCATTCAAAGAAATGGACCGCGATAATTGCCTGCTATTATACGGTATTTTCACTCGTACTTGCATTTATCGCATATCATGTGGGACTTGCAATCTTTTAATAATATTAACTCAGCCGTTATGGACTTAAGTTCATAACGGCTTTTATTATGAACAAAACGGAGCATAAATATCAAAATGGAGTGGCACATTCGTAAAGAATGTGCCATTATTATATCTGTTTTGATTAGATATAACTAATGAAAATAAGATATTATTAATCTAAACTGGGTGAAGAGGTTTAAATATGAATGATAATTTGATAAACGGTGTTCTTCACAGTAAGGGCTTTGGATCAAATGTTCAGTCTGTGGCCGAAGATGAGAATTGCAGTGTGTTAAGGATTCAGTCGCCTACGGGTGAAGGGTACATGACGCTGTATCAGGTCATGAAGGGCGTATATGTAATGTTTGATGAGTTTCATCTGGAGTCATGTGAATCCGAATTTAAGAATATGAAAGATGTATTCTGTATCGATCATTGCAGGCAGGGAAGAATAGAACATGAGAATCTGCTGGGCAATAAGTTCTATATGGAGTCGGGTGATCTGAAACTCGGAAGACGCATAAATCATTCGGGACGGATACATATGCCGAATGGATATTATTATGGCATGACGATTGGCTTTCATATATATGAAGCGGAAAAAAACATTCAAAATGAGCTTTCGGGGATTGATATAGATATCGGAGCTATCGTTGATAAGTTTAATTCTTCTGATGAGGAATATTTCATCAGAAGAGACAGCCTTCTGAAAAATGATGAGTGTATAGATCGTATACTTAATGAAATGTATAACGTCCCTAAAGAAATAAGAATGGATCTTTTCAAGGTGAAGATTATGGAGCTTCTTCTCAGACTGAAAATGCTGGATAAGACTCTATATAAGGATGACAGATTATATATTCCGGCGAGTCAGGCGGAAAAAATAAAAGAAGTCCATAAGCTCATCATAGAAGAACCGGATAAAAATTATACGGTGGAAGAGATGGCGGGGATATTCGGTATACCGGAATCAACGCTCAGGAAAAACTTTCGGGAAATCTATGGAAGCCCGATATACAAATATATAAAGAAGTTTAAGATGACCAAGGCGGCAGAGTTATTAAAGAACGATGACGGTTTAAAGATATCTGATGTGGCAGAAAGTGTGGGCTATGATAATCCGTCCAAGTTTGCTGCCGCATTTAAGGATGTCATGGGTGTTACTCCGATGACATATAAAAATAATTTTCAGAGGTAAAGATATGAATACATCAGACAATTGGTTTAAGACGCTGCTGTCTTATGCAAAGGGCAGCGGTACAAAGCTTGTTATATCGGTAATCCTTTCGATAATAAGCCTGGTGGCGGGATTAGTGCCGTACTACTGTGTATATAAAATGATCGATGCATATATAACAGGCGGACTTGATAAGGATAGGGTTTTGTTCTGGGGGCTTATCGCACTGGGAATGTATCTTCTGAAGGTTACGGCTTTCGGACTTTCAACAGGAATATCTCATCATGTGGCATTTAATGTTCTTGAAGGGATGAGACTCAAAGTAGCGGATGTTTTTATGAAAGCTCCGCTCGGAGAAGTATATGCACATTCGATAGGTGAGATAAAGGGGATCATAGTAGATAAGATAGAGGATATCGAACCTCCGCTGGCACATTTTGTTCCGGAAGGATCGGGACATCTGGTTCTTCCTATAGTGAGCTTTATCGCACTCATGATGATAGATATCAGAGTTGCCCTCGGAGCACTTGCAGCTCTTCCCATCGGATTTATCTTTATGATGCTGACCTTCGTTATCAGCGGCAAGAACCTGGCAAAATATCAGAAGGCTAATGCACATATGAACAGTGTGATAGTTGAATATATAGAAGGAATCGAGGTTATAAAGGCCTTTGGTAAAACCGGTGTAAGTTATGAGAAATATGCGGGAGCCATCACGGATTATCGTGACTTTGTCATCGAATGGATGAAGGATACCTGGGTTACTATGAAGCTTGCCTTTGCGTTTATGCCGGCAACACTTCTCGGAGTTGTTCCTATAAGTGTATTCCTGATAGGAAAAGGCAGCATGTCGGTTTCGGAAATGGCACTTGCCGTTATGCTTGCCATGTCAATGGTAATAAGTATGACAAAGATTGAAGTGTTCTCCAACAGTCTCAGAGAAATGGAGTATACGGTTAAAGAGATCCAGAAGCTTTTTGACCTGAAGACACTGAGTGAACCGAGTAAGGAGAAGCTTCCCGAAAAGTATAATGTAGAGCTGAAAAATGTACATTTTACATATGATGAAAAAGAGGGCGAAGTTCTTCACGGAATAGATCTGAGTCTCCCTGAAGGAAGCTTTACGGCGCTTGTCGGACCGAGCGGCGGAGGCAAGTCTACGGTTGCAAAGCTGATCGCAAGATTCTGGGATGTGTCCGGAGGAAGCATAGAAATCGGCGGGGTTAATATCAAAGACATGAAGGTGACAAGTCTTTCGAATCTTGTAAGCTTTGTTACCCAGGATAATTTCCTCTTCAGATGCTCTCTCCTTGAAAATATAAGACTCGGTAATCCGAATGCAACAGATGAGGAGGTTAAGGCTGCGGCTCGTGCTGCCTGCTGCGAAGAGTTTATCCTAAAGCTTCCGGACGGATATAATACAACGGCCGGTGAAGCGGGAAAGAGACTTTCGGGCGGCGAAAGACAGCGTATAGCCATAGCAAGAATGATGCTTAAAAACGCACCTATAGTAATACTTGATGAAGCAACGGCATTTACGGATCCCGAAAATGAAGATAAGCTTCAACAGTCGATCGCGGCTCTTACAAAGAATAAGACGCTTCTGGTTATAGCACACAGACTTTCGACCATCAAAGAAGCGGATAATATAGTTGTACTAAGTGACGGAAGTATAGAAGCATCCGGCAGACAGGATGAACTTATGGAGACGTGTCCGCTTTATAACAGAATGTGGCAGGCACATATAGGTGCGAGAAACTGGTCAGCGGGAAAGGCGGGTAGATAGGATGTTCAGCACAGTAAAAAGAATAATAGCATGGTGCGGTGATTTTAAGAAAGATCTGTTTATAGGATTTATATTTTCTTTCTTTTCATCATGGATGGTTGCGGCACCCGTTGCATTTGCGGGTTTTACAATAGGAAGCATAGTCGAGACTCTTAAAAGCGGTGGGAGCATTGAAAAAACACTGTGGCTTAAGTGTCTCGGGGTTATAGTACTGCTTACGATCGGAAGATTTCTGTTTGATTATCTTAAGGCAAGATATCATGAAACAATCGGATATCTGCTTATAGCGAGAGACAGGATAAAGATAGGTGAAGCCCTGAAAAGAGTTTCTCTCGGATATTTTCAGACAAATGACACGGGGGCAATACTTAATGCCATAACTACAGGTCTTCATACTCTTGAAAATATGGGTATTAGAATGGTTGATAATTTCGTCGGAGGATATCTGAACTTTATATGTATATTGATATTTCTCGCGGTTATGTGTCAGAAGGCTGCAATTATTGCGGTTTTGGGAGTTGCAGTATCCTTTATCTTTCTCAGCATGATATCACTTCACAGCAGCAGAAACACTAAGGTGCTGAATGCGGAAAATGAAAGGCTTACACAGGCAGCACTTGAATATACAAGAGGCCTTCCTGTAGTTAAATCTTTTGGCATGGAAGGTGCATCAATAGCATCCTTCAGAGATGCGGTATCCAGTGCAAAAAGGATTGCGCTTAAAATAGAGTGGGGATTTATCCCCTATAATTGTCTGCACCTTTTTGCATTAAAGGCTGCAAGCGTATGGATGATAATCTCTGTAATGTATGCGGGACTTGCGGGAGAGATGGATCTTAAATTTGTGATAGTTGTAGCATTTCTCTCAATGTCCGTATTCGGAAGTGTTGAGCCGATAGCTGACAGTGCTCATGTGCTGGCTGTAATAAACAATGCCCTTGATAAGCTGGAGGATATATCCGAAGGAAGCCTTCTGGATGATAAGGGCAGGAATATTAAGCCTGACAGATATGATATAGAGTTTAAAAATGTGGATTTCTCCTATGATAAAAAGAGACAGATACTTAAGGATGTTTCCTTCATACTTCCGGAAGGCAGTACTACGGCTATTGTTGGTCCTTCGGGAAGCGGTAAGACCACTATATGTAATCTGATCGCGAGATTTTATGATGTATCTTCGGGAAGCATATCTCTCGGAGGGCATGATCTTACGGAATATACATGTGACAGTCTTCTCACAAACATTTCAATGGTATTCCAGAATGTATATCTATTCAATGATACCATCAGAGCCAATATCTGTTTCGGAAGAGATAACGTAACAGAAGAAGAGATGATCGAGGCTGCAAAGAAAGCAAGATGTCATGATTTTATAATGGAGCTTCCGGACAGATATGATACGGTGATCGGAGAAGGAGGAGGAACCTTATCGGGTGGACAGAAGCAGAGAATATCAATAGCAAGAGCCATTCTTAAGGATGCTCCTATCATAATCCTTGACGAATCAACAGCAAGTATCGATCCGGAAAACGAGCATCTGATACAGGGGGCTATAACGGAGCTTTCAAAGGGTAAGACGGTAATCATAATAGCCCATAGACTAGCAACTATTGAATCGGTGGATCAGATACTTGTTGTGGATAACGGAAGACTGATAGAGACAGGAACGCATGCCGAACTACTGTCCCGAGGAGGTAAATACAGCGAATTCGTAAAGATAAGGCAGAAGGCCGAGAATTGGCAGATGGCTTAAGTGATGAAAGTATAAAAATTACAGGTTGAATTGTGTATTTTGATATGGTATTATTCCGAGTTAGATTTATCTAATTCTGATTATGGAGGATTAATTATGGAGAAGAAAAAACTTACCGCAAAGGATTTTATTACGGTCGGAATCTTTACGGCAATCATATTGGTTGTGGAGTTCGCCTGCGGAATCCTAGGTTATATTCATCCATATATAGTGGCTTCATATGTTGTTATGATCCCGCTTGCAGGATCTATTCCGATGATGCTTTTCTACTCAAAGGTCGAAAAGTTTGGAATGATCACTATAATGTCGATACTGATAGCTATTATGATGTTCCTTTTGGGTATGGGATATCTGGGAGCACCGCTTGTTGTTTTAGCCGGCGTAATAGCTGATCTGATCGCAAAATCCGGCGGATATAAGAGTTTTAAGAAGATAGTGATCAGCCACGGAATATTCTGTTTATGGGTATGTGCTAACTATATCCCTGTTGTTGTAACTGCAAAGTCTTACAGACAAGGACTTTTGGATGAAGGTTATTCTGCAGAGTATTGCGATAATCTCTTCAGAGCTGTTAATTCAAAAACTCTGGCAGTTCTTCTTATCGTATGTTTTGTTTTCGGCTGTATCGGAGCTTTCGTCGGAAAGGCAGTTGTTAAGAAACATTTTGAAAAGGCGGGCATAGTATAAATGAGTTTTAAACTTGATCCCAGAACAAAGCTTTTTATGGTTTTGGTTGTTTCAACGATAATAATGATGAGTGCAACGACAACATTTCAGTGGGTGATCAGAATAATCATTACGCTGATACCGATAGGTCTTATGATTGTAGAAAAGAAGTATGCAAGTGCTATAAGATTTTTGGTACTGTATTCTGCGGCGCTTATACTTACATTTCGATTTTTATCAGAAGAATCGGGTGGATTCGTTCAATCACTGCTTATAGGCTATTGCGGAATAGTTGTACAGTTTCTTCCGTCAATCATAACGGCCTGGTACGTTGTCAGAACAACTAAGATCGGCGAGCTGATGTCGGCAATGCAGAAGATGCATGTTCCCAACGGGATTACGATAGCGCTTGCGGTTGTTATGAGATTCTTTCCTACTATCAGGGAAGAATATGCTTCTATAAGAGATGCCATGAAAATGCGCGGTGTTATGCTGGGTGGAGGAAATGCTCTTAGGATGGTTGAGTTCAGGATGATTCCCCTTCTGTTTTCCTGTGTAAATATAGGAGATGAATTATCGGCAGCGGCGATAACCAGAGGACTTGGAGGAAAAGTTCAAAGATCGAGCGTTGTAGAGCTGAAGCTCAGTGTAATAGATTATGCGTTTATTTTCTTTTTTACTATAGCGATCGGATTATTTGTATTTTATAAATATTTGGCATAAGTGCGGGTGTTTCTTTAGAAACGGAGCAATCCGTATGTCATATTAAGTATATAAAATTATGGAAAATATAGTTGAGATAAAAAATGTAAGTTTTAAATATAAAGGTGCTGAGGATGGACTTCTGAACAGCGTTTCGCTTTCAATTAAAAAGGGAGAGACGGTTCTTCTTACAGGCGCTTCGGGATCCGGCAAAACTACTATCATAAGGCTGATCAACGGACTCATACCACATTATTATGCGGGAGACCTTGAAGGTGATGTATCGGTAGACGGCAAGGATATCAGAAATACAGAATTATATGATCTGGCAGGTACAGTAGGTACTGTATTTCAGAATCCGAGAAGTCAGTTCTTTTCGGTCGATACAGACGGAGAGATAGCATTCGGACCGGAAAATATAGGATTACCGCCAAAGGAGATAAAGAAGCGAACCAAGGCTATAGCAGGAGAAATGAAACTGGAACCTCTTCTGGGAAGAAGTCTTTTTGAACTCTCGGGAGGTGAGAAGCAGAAAATAGCCTGCGCGTCGGTGTCGGCACTTATGCCGGAAGTGATACTTCTGGATGAACCGTCTTCTAACCTTGACTGGGATGCTATGGAAGATATCAGGGAATCCATAATCAGATGGAAAAATGAAGGAAAAACAGTAATAATCTCAGAACACAGATTATGGTATCTGAAGGATCTTGTAGATCGAATTATCTACATGGATACGGGCCGGATAAAGCATGAGTGGAGCGGAGAGGAATTTGCCGCCTTTGATGAGAGTGAAGTAAAACGATTAAAGCTTCGTCCTGTAAAACTGGAAGAGGTTTTTATAGAAAATTTCAGAAAAGGAAAACTCGGAGGCCATTCTGTAACGGATAGAAAAAAACGTAATGATGACATAGTACTGAGAGATTTTTATTTTTCTTATGATCATAAACCGTATTTCTTTTTTAAACATAAGTTTTCTCGGGAAGATGAAGGAATGCTCAGTCTGAATATTCCGGAATTATCTCTCCCAAAGGGAAAAGTGATCGCGGTAACAGGCAGAAACGGAGCGGGTAAGTCAACATTTCTCAGATGTATCTGCGGACTGGAGAAAGACTGCACCGGAGTGATCGAAGAAAATCAGCAGATATTCAAAGGGAAAAAACGTCTCAAGGTATGTTATATGGTAATGCAGGATGTGAATCATCAGCTTTTTACTGACAGTGTTGAATCAGAGGTTCTCCTTTCAATGAAGACCGAAGATAAGAAAAGATGTGAAGAGATATTATCCGAATTGGGAATTCTGGAATATAAGGATAAACATCCTATGGCATTATCGGGAGGACAGAAGCAGAGAGTAGCTATTGCTTCCGCAATCGGAGCCGAGGCTAAGCTTCTTCTGTTTGATGAACCGACTTCGGGACTTGACTTTGCTCATATGGAAAAGGTCGGTCAATTGTTAAAAGATCTGGCAAAATCCGGGAAAACCGTTCTTGTTTCCACACATGACCCGGAGCTTATAGATAAATGCTGTGATTATGTTTTGTGTATAGACAGGGGCAGGATCAAAGCGAATGAGTAACAGTATGACAAACAGGGAATTAACCGAATATACACGGGGTATAAAAAGATTTCCTTCTAAGTATGGAAGCATCGATATATCCGAAAAAAGAAGCAGAAGCGATATCATTTATAATGACTGGAATATAAGCTTTAATCAGGATATATCTGCAGAGAGAAAGGAAGCGGAAGCCATTGATGAGATTCAGATTATATTTAATCTGAATCATGATATCGAATGGAAGAAGAAGGATGAGTCCCGTGACAGATCCGAGCTCATATCTATGAGAAAAAGTGAATTATGTATTCACAGATATAGAAATGAAAGTACCTCAATGACTTATAAAAAGGGAATTGATTTTAAGTTTAAAAGCATTCAGATGCCGACAAAAAAGTTTGAAGAGCTTCTGGGATGTTATTTTTCGAAGGATAGAATATCGGAGATCAGAGAAAGATTATACTCGAATGTTTTGACGGCTCCCATAACGCCGAAAATGTATCTGATCCTTTCGGAAATAGATTGCGCCGAAAAATATGATGAGTTTAGCGGTATTTTTCTTGACGGGAAAATAATCGAACTTCTGGGGGTTGTTCTGCATAGTCTGTTCCATTCGGAAAAGACACCGACAGAGGAAGGAGTAAAGCTTGATAAAAGGGATGCCAACCTGATAGTAAAGCTCAGAGAAGAGATCCAGTTAAGACCCGCAGAAGATTATAATGTTGATAGAGTTGCCGAAAAGCTCGGAATAAGTAAGAGTAAGCTTGTAAGGCTGTTTAGAAGTATGTATGGAACATCGCTTCACAGATATGTGCAGGAGCAGAGACTTGAATATGCCGTATCGCTTTTTAAATCAGGGTATAACAATGTTACGGAAGTTGCGGTATTATCGGGATATAATAATCTGAGTCATTTCGCCAAAGAGTTCTCGAAAAGATACGGAACGACTCCGAAGAAATATCTGAAAATGAGTCATTTGTGTTAAAAATTTGGTCGTAAGTGTTAGAAAAAATATAGGAGATATAATAGAATGCCATGTGGTTAGAAATATCTAACCGCATGGCTTTTTATATCGGCTTTATTATTTCGCTGTTAAAAAGTTAAATAAAATCACGCGAAAGGAAGGAAAAATGTTCAAAAAAGTATCACCTTATATCGGAGAATATAAGAAATATACGGTGCTTGCGGCGGTGCTTATGTGTTTTGGCATAGTGGCAAGTGTCCTGCCGTATTTCTTTTTGTATCAGCTTCTCGGGCCGCTTACGAGGGGAGAGGGATTAGAGGTCAGATTTGCTGTACTGAGGATAGTTTATATATTGATATGTGAAGTGGTGTATGGAATCCTGTATACGAAGGGACTTGTATATTCGCATATTAGTGCATATAACACGCTTAAGAATCTGAGGACTTCACTTCAGGGAAAGCTTGAGAAGCAGCCATTGGGAAATATCATGGATATCGGAACAGGAAGACTTAAGAAGGTATTCATCGATGATATAGAACAGATAGAGCTTCTGCTTGCACATGCAATTCCCGAAGGAATAGCCAATATATTTATTCCGATACTGATAATAGTGCTTATGTTTGTCTTTAACTGGAAGCTGGGGCTTTTGGCGCTGGTTCCCATAGTGGTCGGAATTCTGGCTATGGGAATGATGATGAAGGCCGGCTTTGCTCAGATGAATGATTATTACGAATCGGCATCAAAGATGAATAATACGATTATTGAATATATTAACGGAATGGAAGTGGTTAAGGTATTCAATAAGGATGGAGACTCTTATAAAAGATTCGGCGAGATGGTACGTAATTACAGGGATTTTACGATAAAGTGGTTTAAAGTATGCTGGCCGTGGATGGCGACTTACAGCAGTGTACTTCCGTGTCTTGTTTTGCTGATCCTTCCGGTTGGTTCACTGATGGTACTGAGCGGTACGATCACACTTGATAAGCTTGTTCTTGTAATATGTATGTCCTTTGCCGTAGGTCCTTCATTTTTGAAAGCTTTAAACTTTGCGGGAAAGTTTCCGCAGCTTGATTTTAAGATAAATGAGCTTGAAAAACTTCTGGAGCATCCGCCTCTTAAGGAAGGAAAAGCCGGCTTTAATGGAAATAATCTGGATGTTGAATTTAAAGATGTACATTTTTCGTATAAAGATACAGAGGTGCTTCATGGAATCAGTCTTAAGATGAGACAGGGAGAAACCACTGCGCTGGTCGGTGAATCGGGAAGCGGTAAGTCAACGCTTGCAAAGCTTCTTGTACATTATTATGACCTGGATGACGGAGAGATAAGTATAGGCGGACAGGATATTACGGATATGTCACTTAGGGCATTAAATGAGAAGGTGGCATATGTAGCACAGGAACAGTTTCTCTTTAATACAACAATCTACGATAACATTTTACTTGGTAAACCGGATGCAGAACGCAGTGAAGTTCTTAAAGCAGCGGAAAGAGCACAGTGTAATGAATTTCTGGAGAGACTTCCTAAGGGAATCGATACGGGTGTCGGCGACGGAGGAAAAATGCTTTCCGGAGGAGAAAGACAGCGTGTGGCTCTTGCAAGGGCGATACTCAAGAATGCTCCTATAATTGTGCTGGATGAGGCGACAGCATTTATGGATCCTGAAAATGAGGAGAAAATGAATGCGGCTATTGATGAAATTATCCGAGATAAGACAGTAGTGGTAATAGCACATAGATTATCGACTATTATAAATGCGGATAAGATATGTGTTTTGAAGGATGGAAATCTAATCGCTTCGGGAACACATGAGGAACTGCTTAAGACAAGCGGCGAATATGTGAAGCTTTGGAATGCTTCGGTAAGTGCCAGCACATGGAAGATACGTGATTAATGATGAACATTGATCATAACGTTATGGAAATAAATTACAGAATGCAAAATTGGTTATTGTAAATTAAGGAGATTCATATGATTAAGATAATGCATAGATTGATCAATATGACGGGAAGATATAAGACGAGGATCAGATGCTCGTATGTTACTTCCTTCATAAAAGGGATTCTTATGAGAATGCCTATGGTTCTCTGCTTTATGGCAATAAGTCTGTTCATGCAGGGAAAGATGGAAAAAAAGACATGCATATATTTTCTGATAGCTGTAATAGCAAGTGTTGTTCTGGAAGCTGTATTTGAACATATCACAAATGTTCTTGAATCGGCAGCGGGTTATATGGTGTTTGCCGATATGAGAATAAAGCTTGGTGATCATTTGAGAAAACTTCCGATGGGCTTTTTTACGGAAGGAAATATAGGAAAGATAAGTTCGGTACTATCCACTGATATGGTATTCATTGAAGAGAACTGCATGGCGGTTCTTGCGGAAACCATGACATTTATAATATCGCAGGGAATCATGGTCATAATGATGCTGTTCCTGAATTGGAAGATAGGCCTCCTGGTACTTCTCATTACGGGGATTTTCATTCTGGTCGGAAATCTGATGATGAAAAATACTATGGATCATTCGGTAAAGAAACAGGAGTACAGCGAACATCTTACGGATGCAGTACTGGATTTTACCGAAGGAATAGGGATTATAAAGTCATATAATCTTCTGGGGGATAAGTCGAAGGCCCTTACGGATAACTTCAATAAAACATGTGATGAAAGCATCGCATTTGAAGTGGATTACTCCCCATGGGCCAGAGCTATGTATCTGACATATGGGATAGGTACGACCGCGGTACTCGGACTTGGTTTTTATTTATATAATCTTGGCGGATTAAGACCCGATTACTTTATTGGTATGATCATCTTTCTGTTTGATCTTTTTGTTTCAATCAAAGCATATTACGGACAGATTGCCAGACTTACGGTTACATCAGCCTGCTTAGACAGGATTGAAGCGGTATTTAATGAGAAAGAACTGAATGATACGGGAAGAGAGATGCTTGAATTAAGCAGAAGTAGTGAAAAAGATATAGAGAAAAAGAGGGAAAAGAATATAGAAAACGATCCTGAGATAGAATATAAAAATGTAACATTCGGGTATACCGATAAGGATGTTCTTAAGAATGTTTCTTTCACTGTAAGGCAAGGCGAGATGACTGCATTGGTAGGACCATCGGGGGGAGGTAAGTCGACTATTGCGAATCTGCTTGCGAGATTCTGGGATGTGAAGGACGGCAGCATAAAGGTAAGAGGTAAAGATATAAGAGAGGTATCACTCGGAAGTCTGATGGATAATATAAGTATGGTATTCCAGAGAGTATATCTTTTCCAGGATACGATAGCAAATAATATATCTATAGGACGCCCGGATGCAACAAGAGAAGAAGTGATAGAGGCAGCAAAAAAAGCAAGATGCTATGATTTCATAATGCAGCTGCCGGAAGGTTTTGATACGGTGATCGGAGAAGGCGGTGCGTCACTCTCGGGAGGAGAGAAGCAGAGAATATCTATAGCGAGATGTATACTTAAGGATTCGCCGATTGTAATTCTCGATGAGGCTACAGCCAGTGTCGATGCCGATAACGAAAGGGCTATACAGGAAGCTATCTCCGAACTATGTAAAGATAAGACGCTTCTGGTAATAGCTCATAGATTAAAAACCATCAAGGATGCCGATCAGATACTTCTTATCTCAGACGGAGAAATCAGAGAAAGAGGAACGCACGATGAACTTATGTCCATAGGCGGACAGTATGCACATATGGTGGAATTAACAGCATGAGGAGTCGTCGGTGATTAAGATTAAAAATCTGTAGACAGGAAAAAATAATCTGAAAGCAGGAAAAAACAATTGACATTTTTAAGCGAACGGTGTATTCTAACGAATGTTGGAGAACACTGTTCGCTTAACTGCGTTAAAGAGACAGTGGCGACAATCATATATAAAGATCATGAAGGAGGGTATGATGCCGAGAGATAAAACGGAGAATCATGAAAAGATCCTTGCGGCAGCATATGAAGAATTCCTGGAATACGGATTTAACGATGCTTCCATGAGAAGGATTGCGGCAGCGTGTGATATGAGTGCATCAGGACTCTATAAACATTTTCCGAGCAAAGAAGATATGTTTGCCGCACTTGTGGCGCCGGCATATGAAGGGCTGATAGAACAGTATTTTGCCGAAATGGATAACGAGCTGGAACTTGTAGATAAGAATTATATCGAAAATCTATGGGATAATAATTCCGATTCGGAATGGATAATCAGATATGTTTATAAACATTTCAATGCATTTAAACTGCTGGTCTGCAGGTCTCAGGGGACAAGATATGAGAACTATGTACATGAGCTTGCGGTACTGGAAGAAAAATCGACGAAAAGATATATCAGAAAAATGAGAGCTTTGGGAGCAGATATAAAAATGGTTCCCGCAAAGGAATACCATCTTTTCGTAACTACGTGTATCAATGCAATATTTGAGACAGTGGTTCATGATTTTACGGAAAAAGAGGCTCTGTCTTATGCAAGGCACATGGATAAGTTTTATGCAGCGGGATGGAAGAGACTGATGCTTGAAGATTAATATAGGTTTTTACATGTTATTAGACTGAGCCATTTACGGCTCAGCCGGATAACAATTTTATTTGCACAATAGGTTAGAGAGAGCTAATTAATATAAGTTATATATAATTTCACCATATGGGTAGGTCTTTCGCTGAAACTATTACAAATAGAATGACTCATGTGGTGAAAGGAATACGGACAAGAAAAGGATGGAAGATATGAAAGAAAAGGTTAAAAAGAAATCAGCGCTCGGATGGGTTATGGAATTTGCGGGTATAGACGGCCGAGCATATGTTATAAGCGTGCTGCTGGCTATCATAAGTGTGATCGCGGGATTTATACCGTATCTTTTTGTGGCCAAAATAGTTAAGGCACTTATAGACGGCGAGAAAGATATGAAGTTTTACATGGCACAATGTATGTTCATAACTATCTGCTGGCTGGTGAACAAACTGTTCCATGCGGCATCAACGACCATGTCACATAAAGCGACATTCGGAGTTTTGGGAGAAATAAGGAGAAGGCTTACCAGGAAATTAAGTCTTATGCCGCTCGGGGATGTATTGGATCAGTCATCAGGATCATATAAGAATACTATTATTGAGAGAGTGGATGCCATGGAGACAACGCTGGCTCATATTATTCCGGAAGTGCTCTCCAATTGTATAGTTCCGGTTGGAATATTCGTTATCATGCTGATGGTAAACTGGAAGCTTGCTCTCATTTCACTTATAAGTGTTCCTGTAGGCCTTATATTTTTCTGTCTAATGATGGTCGGATCGGGAGAGAGCTTTAACAATACTATAGTAAAGACAAAGGCACTGAATGATACTGCTGTTGAATATATAAACGGTATTGAGGTAATTAAAGCTTTCGGTAAGTCAAAGGCTTCGTATGAGAAGTTTACAAAAGCGGCGAGAGAAGGCGCAGACTGTTTCGTAGAATGGATGAGACGTTGTAATCTGTGGCAGAATCTCGCGATGACTATAATGCCGGCGCAGCTTCTTACACTACTGCCGTTTACAGGGTGGTTTTATATGACAGGAAGAGTCAGCGGACCGGATGCGATGTTGCTTATAATACTTACTCTTGGCCTTGTTACACCTTTTATGATCGTATCGGGACATATGGACAGTATATCAAAAGTCGGAGCTATAATCGGAGAGGTAACATCAATTCTGGAGAACAGAGAACTTAAACGTCCGAATATTATAAAGCAGCTACCATACGGAAGTGAAATAAGAATGGATAATGTCCACTTCGGATATAAGGAAAAGGAAGTGCTGCATGGAATAGGTCTTACAATAAAAGAAGGTACGGTAAATGCACTTGTCGGTCCTTCGGGTTCGGGAAAATCCACTATTGCAAAGCTCATAGCTTCCTTCTGGGATGTTGACGAGGGATCGATAACATACGGTGGAGTGGATATCAGAGATATGCCGCTTGCGGAATATAATAAATATATAGCTTATGTATCTCAGGATAATTATCTGTTTGATGATTCGATTATGAATAATATAAGAATGGGCAGACCTGATGCGACGGATGAAGAAGTTATAAATGCGGCAAAAGCCTGCGGATGCCATAAATTTATTATGGACCTTGAAAACGGATATGACACTGTAGCCGGGGGAGCGGGAGGACATCTCTCGGGAGGAGAGAGACAGCGAATAAGTATCGCCAGAGCAATGCTTAAGAATGCACCGGTGATCATACTTGATGAAGCAACAGCTTATACGGATCCGGAGAATGAAGCTCTTGTTCAGCGTTCCGTAGCAAAATTGGTTCGGGGCAGAACGCTGATAGTTATCGCTCACAGGCTTTCAACCATTGCAACGGCGGATCAGATAATAGTTATAAATGATGGAAGAGTAGAGGCAGCCGGAACACAGGAAGAACTTCTCGAAAACTGTCCGTTATATAAGGAAATGTGGGATGCACATATATCATCAAGAGATTCGGAGGTGGCATAAATGTTTAATACACTCAAGACATATTACGGCTTTTGCAATAAGATAAACAGAACCAAACTTCTTAAGGCAATGTTCCTCGGAGTTCTTAAAGCGATATTTGCAACTCTCAGGATTCCTGCTATAGCGGTTATTCTTCAGGGCATTCTGGATCATAATATGTCCATGAGGAATGTGTGGACTTCGCTTGGAATAATGTGTATATCCCTGCTTGGTCAGATACTTGTAGGACTTAAGACCACTATGCTGCAGACGGAAGCGGGATATAATACATGTTCCGAAAAACGTATAGAGATAGCGGAACATTTAAGATATCTTCCCATGGGATTTTTCAATGCAAACAGTCTCGGAAGGATAACAAATCTTACGACTAATACCATGGAGCAGATGGCTGATGTGGCAACTCTTGTGGTAATGATGACAACTCAGGGTATAGTAACCACGGGTGTAATATTCTTATTCATATTATTCTTTGATGTGAGAATTGCACTCATAATTCTTGCGGGGATTCTTCTTTTTTCTTTCTGTAATACAAGGATGCAGAAGGCAACGAAACCTGCCGCACCGAGAAAAGCGAAAGCAGATGAAAGTCTTGTCAGTGCGGTCATTGAATATGTGCAGGGAATAGCGGAAGTTAAGAATTATAATCTCACAGATAAAACCGCTGAAAAACTTGAAAACGCAATAGTTGAGAAACAGGCCGCTGACACAAATATGGAGTTTACGGTTGTGCCTTACATGTGCCTTCAGGGAATAGTGACTAAGCTTACGGGAGTTGTAATGTGCATCATGTCGGTAAGCTTCTATCTTAACGGAACAATGCCGCTTCTATATGCAGTTCTTATGGTTATTTCATCTTTTATGGTATATGAGAGTCTTGATCTTATGGGAAGCTTTTCGGCACTTATGAGAAATGTAAATATCATAGTGAGTCAGGCTAATGAAGTGTTGGCATTACCACCGATGGATATAGAGGGTGAGGATATAGAACCGAAGAATAAGGACATCGAATTAAGAAATGTATCCTTTGCATATGACGATAAAACCATTATCGACGACATTTCCGTGAGAATCCCGGAGAAGACCACAACAGCAATAGTCGGTCCGTCGGGCGGAGGAAAAACAACACTTACAAATCTTATGGCAAGATTCTGGGATGTGAAGAGCGGTGAGGTCCTTCTCGGAAACCGTAATGTAAAAGACTACAGCTTTGACAGCCTTATGAAAAATTTCAGTTTTGTTTTCCAGAGGGTATATCTGTTTGAAGACACCATAGCAAATAATATTCGATTCGGTAATCCGAATGCTTCCATGGATAAGGTTATGGAAGCGGCAAAGAAGGCCCGTTGTCATGACTTTATAATGAGCCTTCCGGAAGGATACGATACGGTGATCGGTGAAGGAGGAGCTTCTCTTTCGGGAGGAGAAAAGCAGCGAATATCCATAGCAAGAGCTATCATGAAGGACAGTCCGATCATCATTCTTGATGAGGCAACGGCAAATGTTGATCCGGAGAATGAGGCTGAGCTCACCAAGGCTGTTGAAGAACTGACCAGAGATAAAACGATCATCATGATAGCGCACAGATTAAAAACAGTAAGAAATGCAGATCAGATCCTGGTGGTAGACGGAGGCCGTATAGTTCAGAAGGGAACTCATGAGGAGCTTCTAAGCAGAGAGGGAATATATAAGAACTTTGTTACAGACAGGCAGGAAGCGGTTTCATGGAAACTTGCTTAAAGAGACCTATAGCCCGGAAAAATATAAATGAGGGGGACTGACGATATGATGAAATATAAAGGAACTTTTATAAAGGCTTTTCCTATTATGATCAGAAAGTTCATGAACGAACAATACGGTAAAACGATAACAAAGAAGGCTTTGAAAAAAGCACCGGCTATATATAGGGATATGCTAAATAAGGTAGATGACATAGGGGAGGATAATCCTATGGCAGGCAACATATATATGGCATTTGTTTTTATGGCAATATGGAAAGCGGCAGACGGTGCTATCAGTCCTGACAGCTTCAGAGTAGTGGTAAGAAGATTTCTGACAGAATCCTTTGCGAGGAAATTTATCGGTAAAAGTGATATGAATAAACCGGAGGATGTTAAAAAAGCAAAAGAAAAGTTCAGAAATATTCAGGCGTGGGCAGACGCTCATCCTCAGTATAAAGATAAAACCTGGGATTTTAATTTTGATGAGTCAAGGCATAAGGACGGAAGCTTTTATTATTTCACAAGATGTCCGCTTAATAATTTTGCAAGAAAATACGGTTATCTGGATATCCTTCCGGTTTGTTGTGAGCTGGATTATATAATTACGGAAGCGTCCCACGGAAAACTGATAAGAGAGTATACTCTGGCAGAAGGCGGTTCTATATGTGATTATTGGATAGTGCCGGATAAAATGAAGAATCCGGAATGATACCTGATATTTTGTAGTTTCTTCTGGAACCTGAGAGGGTGTTATACGAAGTTGACCTTGCTTATAAAGGATATAAGGGAAAGATAAAAACACGTTAATATATTTTACAATCATGGCTGTCAGCTCGTGCTTGACAGCCATTTTAAATTGAATTTTTATGCGTATCAGTGAGTGGTTAAATTAGACTAACATTTATTATTGACATTTATCAACACGAATAATATAATCATCATATGAACAAAATATAAAAATGGTCACAAGGAGTAATTATGCCAAAACGAGTTTTTGCAGAAGGGGAGAAAGAACAGCTTAAGTTTACGATGCTTGAAGCAGGATTCCCTTTGCTTAAAAAATATGGGATGACCCATACGACAATATCAAAGATCACGGAAGCGGCAGGAATCGCCAAGGGGACATTCTACCATTTTTGGAAGAATAAGGAAGAATACATGGCGGACCTTATACAGTATCACAGACAGAAGATGATTCCTGTTCTCATAAGTGAGGATGTTTTAAAAGGTGAAAGAAAACTTGGGGAAGAAGATGCCCGTAAGTATCTTTACGCAATCGTAGATGAAGAGATAAGTATCTATCCACACCTGACTCTTGAGGATGAAGCGAAATTATTTAAGAATACTGATATCTTTGAACCTGATATCGAGAAGGAAAGTGCTATTACAAGCGGGCTTCTTCAACATCTTGATAATGTCAGGAAGGATGTAAATCTCCCGCTGATAGCAAATATGAGCAAGCTTCTGGTAATCGCATCGGAGTCAAGAGAAGAGCTTCATGAAGCTGTATATAAGGAGACTATCGATACGATGGTGAATGCAATATTAAATCTTATATTTGAAAGAGGATGAAACATGATTAAAGAAAAGATAACCAAAGGTTTTTATGGTTGTTATTGGCCAAGAGAAGGCTCACACGCAGCACTCATTGCTATGCTCGGAGATGACTGCGAAGATTATATGGCAAAGACTGCTGTAAAGTGGATTCACAAAAAGTATGGTGTCAGTGTAATGACTATGTCCCCTGCTCACAAGGATTACGGTCATCACAATATGCCCGTGGAACGAATAGGAAATGCCATAGAATATATGAGACGAAAAGGTATAAGGAAATTCGGAATCGTCGGAGCGTCCACTACAGGAATGCTTTCTCTTGTGGCAGCGTCTTACTATCCGGAGATAACGCTCACGATGGCACTATCACCCAGCGACTTTATCATGGAGGGGTTCTATCGGGGCAAGAGGGATGGTTTTTCGGAGTGGCCGGGCGAGAATGAGTCTACTTTGACCTGGCAGGGAAAACCGCTTCCGTATCTGCCCTATGCCTATCGACATCCCGAATACGGACAGAAGATAAAGGAAGAATCCAAAGCAGGCGGAGATATGGTGGCTTCACGGAAATTATTCGATGAATCAGAGAGACTACATCCTGTTAAAGAGGAAGAGAAAATCAAAGTTGAAAGAATAAAGGGAAAACTGCTTCTTATAGGGGCAGAAGATGATGTTCTGTGGGATACCGCCAGATATATCAGGCGCATGGAACAACGCCTTAAAGAAAAGGAGAGTGAGTGTGTACCGGAGGTCCTTATCTATAAGCACGGAACTCACTTTGTATTCCCGGAGAGCTTCCTTAAAGCTATCCTTCCCATAGGCAGCGGTTTGCTTATACGTGTATTCAGAGCAGGAAAAGAATATCCCGCAGAATGCAGAAGAACAAGAGAAGATATAGATCGCAGGATGTCTAAAGCAATAAAAGAATGGAAGAAGTGAGGAAAGAATAATTGGAACATATATCGATAAGAAATATTTCGCGTAAATACGGACAGGGAGAATCTGAAGTCAGAGCTTTGGATGATGTGAGTCTTGATATCTCTAAAGGAGAGGTTTGTGTTATCCTCGGGCCTTCCGGTTCAGGCAAGAGTACTTTACTCAACATGATCGGCGGACTTGACCATGCAGACTGCGGAACGATAGATGTAGACGGATCGGAGATTACCGCACTGAACAAAAAACAACTTACTGATTACCGCAGGAATAAACTCGGAATGGTCTTTCAGGCATATAATCTGATTCCGGAACTGAATGTTATAGAAAATGTAAAAGTGGTAAAGGATATAGCAAAATCACCGCTCAATGAAATGGAACTTCTTCAGGTTCTTGGTCTCGAAAAGTATATGACACATTTTCCGTCGGAACTTTCGGGAGGACAGCAGCAAAGATGCTCGATAGCAAGGGCACTCGTGAAGAATCCGGCACTCCTACTGTGTGATGAACTGACCGGTGCACTTGATTCTTCATCGACAAGGGATGTTCTTCAGGTCCTTCAGACGATAAATGAGAAATATAACACAACAATCGTAATGATAACTCATGACGAGAGAATAGCAGGCATGGCGGACAGGCTGGTCCGCATCAAAGACGGAAGAATCGTGGAGAATATTACCAAAGAAAGATTAAAGGTGGAGGAACTCGGAATATGACACTTGATCGTAAAACATTTCGATCCGTCCGTAAGAGGTTATCCTTTTATCTTGTTACCGGATTTCTTACCATAGTGGCGGTAACAATGCTTGTAGGTGCGCTTACGACCGCCAACACGATAGGTGCGAACGGGGAGGAGATATACGGTAAGCTTAATGTAGAAGATGTACAGTTTGTAACAGAAAGTGATATAACAGATGAAGACCTCTTTCGGTATGAATCTGAATTCAACCTTATATTGGAACAGCAGAAATATACAGATATCACGATTGAAGATAATACCATAAGGCTGTTCAGAGAGTCCTCTAAGATCAATCTTTCATGGATATTCGAGATTGAAGACGGAGTAAGCGAAGAAGTTGTTTCATCAAGTGCTTCGGACGGTTTTGTATATATCTGTAAAAAATATGGCAATGCAAAAGATATTCATATAGGTGATGAAATAGTTCTGGGAAATGAGAGGTTAACGGTCGGAGGTTACGTACTTCGTCCCGACTATCTTAATACGCTTAAGGATTTAACGGAGACCATAGGAGACTATTCTCATTTTACAATAGCAGTTGTTAATGAAGATACTTATGAAGCGGTTCTTCGTTCTGATCCAACTCTTTCGGAAAATAAATATTACAGCGTAGTCTTTAAAGATAGCAGTAAGATCAATCCTTTCAGACAAGATCTTTACGCAGACTACAGACCTATCGAGTATTTCAATGCGGATGCTAACTCCAGGATATCAACATTCAGGAGTGAGGTGGTTTTACTTAAAGGGGAGTTTTCTTCTTATAGCATTATACTTTTTGTGCTGGTTATGGTTATAGTTGCATTTATGCTTTCACGAATAATAGAAGGAGAAGCTGTTAATATCGGAACGCTGAAAGCACTTGGATACAAAGTGAGTGAGCTGAGCAGACACTACATGATTTACGCTCTTATCCCTTCGGTTATCGGAGGTCTTCTGGGAGTAATTGCGGGAATTCCGTTCTCGCGGGTGTTTTCCGCGTATTTCTTTAATGATGTTGACAGTTTTCCTTACAGTGTAAGATACAAGATATCATATATGATCATCGCATTCATTTTGCCTGTCATATTCAATATGGTCATTTCTGTTATATTAACCTCTGTTTTACTTCGTAAGGATGCCTCTTTGCTTATGAAGAAAGGAAAGACGGTGAGAAAGGTCAGGAAGATCCTGAGTGGTTCGGGACTTAAGTTTAAGACTGTGTATATGCTTCGTGTCCTTATTGGAAATCCCGTCCGGACATTGGTGTTCATTATAGGCATGACTGTTGCGAGCATGATAATCCTTCTGGGAGGAATGTGTCAGGATTCGCAAAGAAATGTACTCGAGAATGTCCTTCCCGACATGATGGGAGATGCAAAATATGAAACCGGATTAAAAACTTTTCATACAGGTGAAATTGAGAATGGGCAGACTCTTATCGATGTAATGTTCGAGGTTCCGGATACTACGGCAGGGTTCAACCTGATCGGCTATGATGAGGACAATACTCTGCTCAAAAGAGAATCGGTATCAGGCAACCCTCTTACCTATGGTGAATACTATATGACGACGGGAGCGGCAAATTATTACGGAATCAAAGCAGGTGATGATTTCACTTTCGTTCATAGGATAACTGGAGAGAAGACTACTGTTAAGATAGACGATATTATAGATAATGATGCTCTTCGCCTGCTGATTACCAGTAAGGAAAATGCTGCGCGGATCGTGGGAGTGTCGCCGGACGAATATAACAATATATTAAGTACTGTGCCTGTTGATGTTCCTTCGGAAGAGATAATTAAGATTGCTGATTTTGATTCATACATGGATTCCTTCGAACAGGCACTTGCTACGACGAAGGTTGTATATGCAATACTGCTTACGGTCGGAATCGTTGTGTGTATTCTTATGGTAAATCTTCTCTCGGGTATGATAATCGATGAGAATAGAAGAAATGTTTCTATGCTTAAGGTGCTGGGTTATCATGGACAGGAGATCAGGGGAATAATACTTCGTCCGAATCATCTGCTTTTGCCGTGTTGTTATATTATTGCAATCCCTCTAACTATATATATGACAAAACTGCTGATGCTCGGTTCTGCTGAGTATTCGGGTGTATATATCGATGTTGTGGTTAAACCTTTTACGTTGATACTGTACTTTTTTATAGTCGTTGGATCTTATATAGTGTCACTGTATTTCGGAAGCCGTAAGCTAGAAAGGGTTGATATGGCGGAGAGTCTAAAGCAGGAGGATTAGATACACCTATTATCCGACAAATAAAGTTATTGACATTTAACCAGATTTAATATATATTAATCATGCGACCAAAATATTAAAGTGGTCGCATGATTTTTGCTTCTTATGCGACCAAAAGTCAGAAATGGTCGCATGATTTACCGGACGTCAGGTGAAAATTAAGGAGGTTGAGCTTTATGCCCCCAAGAGTATTTACGGAAGAAGAGAAAGAAAAACTTCGTATATCCATGCTGGAACAGGCAATACCACTTCTGGAAGAATACGGACTTGTACATATGTCTGTGGATAAGATTACGAAGAAGGTGGGAATCGGAAAGAGTACATTTTACAATTTTTTCAGTTCTAAAGAAGAATATGTAAGCTATGCGCTTGAATATAATCGTATGAAGATTCTGGATGAACTTGATAAGAAATTTCCACCGGGAAAGAAGATGAAACCGGCAGAGGTTTTTAAAACGTGGTTTACGACGTTTCTTTCAAGTAATTCCATCTATAAGAAGTTTTCGGCAGAGGATGAGAGAGCGCTTTATGAGGCCGATAAGGCAAGAGGTAAAGAGGTAAGCCTGGCCAGAGAAACATATATCGCAGAGCGGCTTATGGTTCATATGGAAGGAGTGAGACAAGACCTCGACATAGCACTTCTGGCCAATTATATAAAGCTTATAGTTTTGGCATATGAGAATAGTTATATGTTTCATGATTCGGCAATGGAGAGGATGCAGGATGAATTAAAGATCAGACTGATAGACCTGATATTTGAGGAGGATGCAAAAGCGGAACTGATCGAAATGCTTAAGAACGCTAAGGCATAATAATTTTAAGCAGGGAGCGGAACCGGAGCTTAAGCATGTTTTGAAAAGTTGTTTTGTCCATAAAGGATATAAGGGAAAGATAAAAACACGTCAGTGTTAAATATGGAGGAATATATGAATAAGGGAAAGACGGTTGTTGAGTTTAAAGATGTTTTAAAAGAATATGGTGAGGGTGATGGTAAGCAGATTGCTGTGAACCACATAGACTTTACCATAGATGAAGGTGAGTTTGTAGTTATACTGGGGCAGTCCGGAGCCGGTAAATCCACTGTGCTGAATATGCTCGGAGGAATGGATAAACCTACGTCAGGCACGGTTACGGTTGACGGAGCGGATGTGTCATCCATGAATGATGCGAAGTTATCGGATTACAGAGCTGAAAAGATAGGATTCATATTTCAGTTTTACAATCTGATCCCAAGTCTTACGGCATATGAAAATGTGGCACTTACGAAGAGTATAGTGAAGGAAGCAAAGGACCCGATGGAAATGCTGGAGCGGGTAGGACTAAGGGATCATGCAAAGAAGTTCCCATCCCAGATGTCGGGTGGTGAACAACAGAGAGTATCTATAGCAAGGGCGCTTGCAAAGAATCCGAAGATAATACTCGGAGATGAACCGACAGGCGCCCTTGATTCAGAGACCGGAGTTAGTGTTCTTAAACTTTTGGTAGAAATGTCTCACAAATACGGAAACACAGTTATCGTCGTAACGCATAACGCAGATATTGCAAAATGTGCCGATAAAGTAATCCGCATGAAGAACGGAAAAGTACGTGAGATAAGGATTAATGAGTCACCGGTCCCTGTAGAGGAGGTGGAGTGGTAATGTTATTTAGGAAAATGCTTAGAGAAATGAGAGGTAATCTGGGACAATTTATATCCGTGCTGATACTTTCATTTCTTGCAACCTTTATATATTCGGGATTTGAATCAAATGTGGTCGGAAGCGGTAATGCAGTTAAGGAATTCCATGAAAAGTCCAATATAGCGGATGTCTGGATATACAGTGAAGGTTTTAAAGAAGAAAATCTGGATCAGGTAAAGGAGCTGTCTTTTGTGGAGGATGCTCAATTCAGGACTGAGATCAGAGGAACAACAGTTGATTATGAAAGAGCACAGCTTGATATATATCTTATGGATGAGAGCACTATTCTTAAGCCATACATTTTTACGGGAACAGAGGAGGAGAATGAAAAGCTTAAGGTATCTGACAGTGTCGAATTTGACGGTGATGATAAGGAAGGTGTGTGGATAAACGGTTCATTTGCAAAGGAGTGGGATATCGCAGTAGGAGATAGGATAAAGCTTGAATATAACGGAATAAAGTTTGAGAGAACGGTTCGAGGAATTATCATGGAGCCGGAGTATGAATATACAAAGGCCGAAAAGGACAGTGATATTAACTTTAAAACTCTTTGCTACGTATACATGAGTTATAAGGCATTTCCTATCAGAGAATATGCGGAGAGTCAGGTTAAGAGTGGAAAGATTAATGCCGAGGAACTTAAAAGTTCAGAGGCATTTAAAGATAAGATAGAAGATATTGAGAAGAAACTGGCTGATTATGGAATGACAATAGATGATATAGATGAGGATATGCTTCTCGAAGGTTTAGATAAAATGAGTGATGAAGAGCTCCTTAGACTCATTCCGTATTCAACAATGCTTGTTACTTTGACAGACACGGCAAAAAGTGATGCGGCAAAAACCATAAAAGAAGAAAAAAGTAATATCAGTGAAGTTCTGTTTTATGAAAAGCAGATATCGGATGCAATTGATAAGAACTACGCTGTTATGGTGGATAAAGAATCTATAATAGGCATACAGAAAATTGCCGATGAGTTAAAGCAGCACGATACATTTTCCTATGCTTTTGCATTTATCTTTCTTGTAATTGCGCTCCTCGTAATATCGACAACGATGAGTCGTCTTGTGGAAAGACAGCGTACACAGATAGGTACAATGAATGCCATGGGAATGAAAAGGAGTAAGATAGCAATTCACTATATGAGTTACAGCTTTTTTGTATCACTGATAGGTGCGGCTCTCGGTCTTATTGTCGGACCGCGTACAGTAGGTAAAATGATGGTCGGAATGCTGTTTGAGTGGTATATGATTCCAAATGTTAGGATAGGATCAAATGCATTATTCTATGTAGTTGCGGCTGTCACAGTAATTACATGTGTGTTAGCTTCATATATAAGCTGCAGGAAGCTGCTTAAGGTTCCGCCTGCAGCTGCACTCAGACCTGCGGCACCTAAAAAGGCGAAGAGGATACTCGCCGAAAGACTGCCGATCTGGAATAAACTAAGCTTCAGCACACAGTATAATCTGAGAGACGTTTCCAGAGCACCGATGAGAGCAGTAATGGGAATAGTGGGAACGGCTGTAGGAACAGTTCTTGTATTATATGCATTCGGATGCTACTTCCTGGTGGATGATATCGTAGACTGGAACTTTAATAAGATTCAGAATTACAGCTATCAGATGACGTTATCCGAGGATAAGAGTGTAGAGTATTTTGATGAAATATGTGACGCCGTATCGGGCGAAATGATAATGACAGATCAGATAGAACTGGCAAAAGAACCGCATGCATCTTCGGGGGATAGATTCAAGCAGACTATAACAGTTATCGAAGGAAAAGGTCTGCAGAATATTACAGATGAAAAAGCCGTTATCACATCAATGATTCCGGGAAAAGTTGCGATTACAAGCAGACTGGCTAAGCAGATGGATGTGAAGGTCGGTGATAAAATATATTGGCATATTTATTCAAAGAATGAATGGTATGAATCGGAGATAGGACTTATAAACAGAACACCTGAAACAGCGGGAATAACTATTCTAAGAGAGGATTTCGAGAAGACCGGCTGCGAATATGTCCCAACCGCTATTCTTTCAGACAAGGACTTGAGGACTTACGACGGCAGGGACGGAATATCAGGTGTGTATGATATGGAAAAAATGAAAGAGGTATTTATAAACGGTTATGATGTAATAAAATATCTCTTTTACATGATGATGATCTTCTCGGTTATCACCGTTGTTGTTGTTCTCTATAATTCAGGAAATCTCTCCTTCCATGAAAGATTTAAGGAGTTTGCAACGCTTAAGGTAATGGGCTTTTCTTCGAAGAAGATAAGAAGAACTCTGAATCAGGAGAATATATGGTTTGCCGTTATCGGAATAATAGTCGGATCTCCTCTGGGAAGACCGACACTTACAGCAATGATGAACAGTAACGGAGATAATTATGATTATTATATCCATGTACCGGTATATCTATATGCCCTGTCGGCCGTCTTTGTCCTTTTGGTCGCAATCATAGTGAGTCATATGTTTTCAAAGAAAATAAAGACTCTCGACATGGTAGGAAGTCTTAAGGGTATGGAATAAATAAATATTTTACAATCATGGCTGTCAGCTCGCGTATGACAGCCTTTTTGTTTTTGCCGCCGTTATGAAACATCGTGTCGTGTACTGCGGCTTCGACTGTAGTAAGGATTAGGTAAGATGCGGTTTTCAGGTCTTTAATCTTCAGTTCGTCTTTATAGGCTGAGAGAACTGAAGTAAACATTTCAGTCAGCTCTTTCTTATGGACCATTTCAATTTCCCTGAATTCATCCGACTGCTCAGATAAAGATGCAATTTCACGCTGAAAGGCCGTTTCATATTCATGACCCTTAAAAACGGTTTCGATATACAGATATACGGTTTCTTCAATAGAGAGGTTATCAAGGCTATCGAAAGGACCTGTAACATTATCCTTTTCGGACCCGGATTCCGTACTCAGATTCATGGGAGTAAGAACGACATTATATATGTCGGCCACCAGTTCCTTATACAGATCTTTTTTATCCTTGTAATATGAATAAAATGTACCGATGGATACTCCGGCTTCCTTTGTAATTTCATTCGAACTGGCAGAGTGATAGCCCTTTTCGGACATGAGTTTTATGGCAGCGTCTTTGATACGCTGCTTTTTTTCTATGCTTCTTTTCTGCTTTGGTACGCGGATTTCTTTATCACCCATTTTTTACTCCTGATTATTTGAATACAGTTATTCCTCTCACAGTATAACACAATAAAAATAATAATCAAACACAAAATATGAGCGAATGCTCATATTTCTATTGACAGGCAAAAAGAGTGGTGCTAATATCTCAAATATGAGTAAGTGCTCATATTATCAAACGTTCGTAAATATAGTATTGCGAATAATGTAATTGTTATTTTAGACCGGACATTCGGTCGGAAAGGAATAAATATGTATCTTGAAGTAAAAGGAATCAAGAAAAGTTATGGAGAGGGAGGAAGCTATATTCAGGTTTTAAAGGGAATAGACCTTTCTGTGGAAAAAGGTGTTATGTGTGTTATACAGGGGACCAGCGGTTCGGGTAAATCGACCATGCTTAACTGTATAGGGGGACTCGATAATGCGGATTCGGGTTCTATTAAGATAGCGGGAAAGGAGATTGTCGGGCTTAAGAATAATGCACTTTCGGATTACCGGAGAGAAAACCTCGGCTTTATATTTCAGTTCTACAATCTGGTTCCGAATCTGACGGTAAGAGAAAATATAAAGGTTTGTGAATATCTGACAGATAGTCCGATGGATATAGACGAACTTCTGGAAGTGCTCGGACTTACGGAGCATCAGAATAAGTTCCCGTCACAGCTTTCGGGTGGTCAGCAGCAGAGATGCGCTATAGCAAGGGCACTTGTAAAGAACCCGAAACTTCTTCTCTGCGACGAACCAACCGGAGCTCTGGACTCGAAAACATCCCGTGATATTTTGATCCTGCTTGAAAAGGTTAATGAGAAATACGGAACAACAATGCTGATAGTAACTCATAATAATGCAATAAAGAATATGGTGGATCAGGTTGTGATCATGAAGGACGGAGAGATACGTAAGTCTTATCTGAATGAGGTTAAAGTACCGGCTGCTGAACTAGAGGATCTGTAATGAGAGTATTGAATAAGAGATTATGGCGGGAGTTTAGAGCGCATTTCGGAAGATATCTGGCACTGTTTTTTATGATAGTACTCGGAATGTATCTTGTAGTAAGTGTAGCGGGAATGGCAGAAACAACTATTCAGGGAAGTAAGGAATATAACGACGAATGTAAGCTTCAGGACGGACAGTTTACTACATTTATCCCACTTACCGACGGACAGCTTGACGAGCTGGAAAAAGAATATGGAGATATAGAGAAGATATTCAGTATAGATACTGAAGTCGAGGGTATAAAAGATAATGAGAAAGAAAATATAAGTGAAAAGGCAAATGATGAAAAAACAGATAACAGGGATGTTATCCGCATTTTCAGAAATCGTAAAAAGTTGGATCTGTTAAAGTTGGACGAAGGAAGAATTCCGGAAAAAGAAGATGAGATAGTTATCATGAATCTCTATGCCGAGAGGAATAATATTAAAGTCGGAGATTCGATGGCTCTTGCCGGAAGAGAATATAAGGTAACGGGTATCGGATGTGTTCCCGATTATAACCTGACGGTGAAAAACTTTTCGGATATGACCGCAGATCCTGAAAGCTTCGGTATTGCATTTCTTAGTGATGAAGGTTATGAGGCATTTCTGAAAACAGATAAGACAGGTGGAGAAACATATACTTACGCATATAAGCTTTCAGCCGGAGCGGATGCAAAGGAACTGAAGGAAACTGTAAAAGATATTGATTTTGATTATAAAGCATCGGGAAATGAATATCTTATCGAATATGTTGACAGGTTATATAAGGACAAGACGGACTTCGAAGACGGACTTACCGAACTTACTGACGGAACCGATGAACTCTATGATGGAATTGTTGATGTAAGTGACGGAGCAGATGATCTTAGGAGTGCGATTAAAGAGAATAATGCCGGTTTTGATCTGCTGAAGAATACACCGTATGAGGGATTAACTCAGATAACGGACGGATATCTGGAAGGTGCGGAAGAATTAAAAGACGGAACGGATGAACTTCTTGAAGGCGCAAAAGATTTTAAAGACGGTGTCGAAGAGTTTGATGAGGAAGTAAGAGATTTTCTTGATGAGAATTATACTGTAGATATAGCAAATCTGGAGAGCTTCTATGAGAATAAGGATAACCCGAGAATTGCCAGTGATGCGGCAAGTGACGTGATAATCAAAAAGCTGGTAAGCCTTGTGGCGGGAGCAATCCTGGTCATGCTATTTGCATATGTTATATCGGTATTCATCATTCATCAGATAAATGAGGAAAGCAGCATAATAGGAACACTCTATGCGATGGGTGTAAAAAGGGGTGCACTTACACTGCATTATATAATGCTTCCGACACTCGTGACATTTATAGCGGGTCTTGTCGGAATGTTTCTGGGATTCAGCAGTATCGGCGTGGATTTTCAGATGCAGGACAGTTATCTCTATTACAGTGTTCCGCATATGAATAAAGTATATCCGTTATATATAATCATCTACTGTGTAATTATGCCGCCGGTCATATCCATTCTGGTAAATACACTTGTTATCCGTAAGAAGCTTTCGAGAACAGCGCTTTCACTGATCAAAAATGAACAGGAAAGCTTGGTGAACGGTGGAAGGGGAGTGTTTTCAACTTCTGATAATTCATCCTCCAAAAGTAAAGCTGAAAAAGGCAGAAGCAGGGGATTTCTTCGTCAGTTCTCGGTAAGACAGATGATGCGTGAGAGAAGAAGTGTCTTTACGGTTGTAATAGGAATGGTTGTAGCACTACTCATATTTATGATCGGACTTGACTGCTATGTACTCTGCAATAATGTAAAGAAAGAGAATCTGGACGATATTAATTACGAGTATATGTATATTTATAAATATCCGACCGAAGAAGTACCCGAAGGCGGCGAAGCATGCTTTGCAAAGAATCTTTCGATGAATTATCTGGATTATTCACTGGATGTAAATGTGATAGGTATTGATAAGGACAATCCATATTATAATTTCAAGACAAGCGGAAATAAGAAGGATATTGTGATCGCCTCATCGACGGCACAGAAATATGACCTTAAAGTCGGGGATACATTTATCCTGGATGACACTTCCGAAGACAGGAGATATGCATTTACGGTTTCCGATATAGTGCCTTATTCCATCGGACTTACGGCATATATGGATATTGATGAAATGAGAGAGCTGTTCGGAGAAAGTGATGACTATTATAACATGGTTCTTTCGGATAAAGATCTGGGGATTGACAGCGGCAGGCTCAGCTCGGTAACAAGGAGAGCGGATATCGTGAATGCAGCGGGAATCTTCGTGGATCAGATGATGTCTCTGATCATAATACTTATTGCTGTATCCATTCTGATATTTATTGCGGTTATGTATCTTATGTTAAATGTAATGATAGACAGGGCTGCATTCGGAATCTCTCTTGTGAAGATATTCGGCTACAGGATGAAGGAAATCAGAAGAGTATATCTGGATGGAAATTTCTACGCAGTGATACTGGGCGCTTGTATCGGTATCCCGATTGTCAAAAAAATCGCAGACATGATATATCCCTATTTTATCGCCAATACAGCTATGGGAATGAATCTTCATATTGAGTGGTTCTTATATGGAGCGGTTATTCTCGGAATAGTTGCGGTTTATCTGGTGATAAGCGGAGTGCTGACAGGAAAAATCAGGCGTATAGTTCCTGCTGAGGTATTGAAAAATAGGGAATAAGGCGGAAACGTATTAACATAAAATGTTAGTTGAAAAGGATCTCTTCGGAGGTCCTTTTTTGTTTTGTATTCTTTTTGGTTATATGATATTATACAGAATTAGATATATATAACAAAGGTGTTATACATTTAATGATTAAAGGAGTGGGAGATGCATGAAAACAAACAGGTATGACAAGATAAAAGAATATAAGCCGTTATTCTTATATCTGAATAAGACTTATGGGAATGAACGTGCTGAAATTATCAAAAAGCAGGCGGACGCGGAATATGACCGTATGGCGGAAATTCTGGGAGATGTCGTAAAGACAAATAAAATGCATGCGACTTTTATGCTCGAAAGAGCGGCTTTATATAAAGTGCTTAAGGATTATTATCCCGAAACTGCCTATAAATGGATAGAAAAATGTATTAAGAAGAAAAATGAATCCAGGCATGAGACATTTGCCAAAATGACCTCTACAAAATTCGGTGCAAACTTCTTTATGAAAATGTGCGGAATAATGACTGATGCCGCATTTGGCGAAAAGGCAGGATTTAAGGTTGAGTGGGTGAGGAAGGATAAGAAAGAAGTCTCCTTCAACATGAGAGCCTGTCCGTACTGTGATTACCTTTCGAAGCTGGGTGTGCCGGAACTTACAAAGACATTCTGTGATAGTGATGAATATGCCTACTGCGGCCTTGACAATGTGGATTTTATCAGAACCATGACACTCGGAACCGGTGGCGATAAATGTGATTTTATATACAGAAGATCTTAACTGCTGATATGTACGATCTTATAAGGGAAAGGTAACTTGGTAATAGAAATGAAATACGGATTCATGGGTATGGCCATGCCGCTGGTTATGGATAAAGCGGTATATGCATTTTTACGGGATTATGGGATAGAAGTGACAGCTGCTTTGAAGAAGAAGATAAGGAAAGAATATAAGGAAATAGTGGGCAGGACTCCGGCATTGGGGAAAGGAAACAGCCTGACAAGCATTCTTTATATAGGCTGTTACCTGATATCTTTTTATAAAGCTGCCCCGGATATTATCGATGAAAAATGTTTTGAGGGACTCTTAAGGCATCTCTGTGACGAGATGACCCGCAGAGAAAAAGAGACAGATAGTGCATTTTCGGAGAAGAATATCAGAACACGTGAAGAAGCGGCTATAAAATCGCAGAGTTCCTCCTATGAAATGGATTGGAAATCCACATTCAGGAGAATCGATAAGGATAACTATGAATTCACTTACACTAAATGCGGACTTTGTGAGCTTGGCAGGAGAGAAGGGTGTTTTCATCTGATCAAATATCTGTGTATGACTGACTTTATAAGTTTCGATAAAGGAGGAGCAAAGCTGGTAAGAAATCATACACTTGCAAACGGAGATGATTATTGCGACTTTCATGTGAGCAGAAAGGAAATAACGGATTAATATCTTAAAATACTTGCTATAAGGTCAAAAGTATGATATAACTAACAACGGTTACACATCTCTAATATGACAGCCGGGATGAGTAGATCATATAGTCTTCTTTTATCTTGTGGTAGGGATAATTTAGTTTCAGTATCGGATTTACTCATCCCCCTCCCTTGTAAATAACGTTCATATTCTGAACGTGTATCTAAATAAAAGAATATATCAGTAACAGGAAGGAGAACAAAAATGTTTCTTGAAATTGAAAAAGTAGTCGGAAGAGAGATTCTTGATTCAAGAGGAAATCCGACAGTTGAGGCTGAGGTTTATCTTATTGACGGAACAGTTGGAAGAGGTACTGCTCCAAGTGGTGCTTCAACAGGAGAATTCGAAGCACTCGAGCTTCGTGATGGCGATAAGAACCGCTATCTCGGAAAGGGTGTTCAGAAAGCTGTTGAGAATATAAATACAACAATAAACGATGTTCTTGTAGGACTTGACGCATCTGATACATATGCTGTTGATGCGGCTATGATCAAGGCTGACGGAACCAAGGACAAGTCTAACCTCGGAGCAAATGCAATCCTTGCTGTTTCAATTGCAGCAGCACGTGCGGCTTCTATTGCACTTGATATTCCTCTTTACAGATTCCTCGGAGGCGTACAGGGCAACAAGCTTCCTGTGCCGATGATGAATATCCTTAACGGTGGAGCTCACGCAGACAGTGCAGTGGATACACAGGAATTCATGATCATGCCTGTAGGTGCACCGTCCTTTAAGGAAGCACTCAGATGGTGTGCTGAAGTATTCCATAAGCTTAAGAGCCTCATCAAGGAAATGGGCGATGTTACAGCTGTAGGTGATGAGGGTGGTTTTGCGCCTAATCAGTTAAAGAGCGATGAAGAAGCTATCGAGAAGATTCTTGAAGCTATCAAGGCCGCAGGTTTTGAGCCGGGTAAGGATTTCATGATAGCAATGGATGCTGCTTCTTCAGAGTGGAAGAGCGAAAAGGGTAAGGGCTTCTATAAGCAGCCTAAGTCAGGTAAGGAATTCACATCAGATGAGCTTATCGCTCACTGGGAAGCCCTTGTTGATAAGTATCCGATCATCTCCATTGAAGACGGTCTTGATGAAGAAGACTGGGAAGGCTGGCAGAAGATGACGGAGAAGATCGGCAACAAGGTTCAGCTTGTTGGAGACGATCTCTTCGTAACAAACACAGAGAGACTTGCGAAAGGTATCAAGCTCGGAGCAGGTAATTCTATTCTTATCAAGCTTAACCAGATAGGATCCGTATCTGAGACTCTTGAAGCTATCAAGATGGCTCATAAAGCAGGTTATACAGCTATTTCCTCACATCGTTCGGGTGAGACAGCTGATACAACCATTGCAGACCTTGCTGTTGCACTTAATACATGCCAGATCAAGACTGGTGCACCTAGCCGTTCAGAGCGTGTAGCTAAGTATAATCAGCTTCTCAGGATCGAAGAGGAACTCGGTGCTTCTGCAGTATATCCGGGAAAGGATGCATTTAACGTAAATAAGTAATTAACCGGAAATTGATATAAGTATATATAACGGCATTATGAAAGAAAATTTTCGTAATGCCGTTTTTACTTGACAAGCTATGAACATGTATGTAAAATGTTCATAGCTTTTGGAAATGTTTAAATCAAAGGAGTTATGTTAAATATGGGAAAAGCATTTACACAGGATGAAAGGGCGGAGGTTCAGGAGAAACTTCGACGTACGGGACTCAGACTTCTGGCAGAGAATGGTATAAAAAATATATCCATAAGGCAGATTACCAAAGAGACAGGTATTGCTCAGGGTGGTTTTTATACCTTCTACAGGGATAAGGATGAGTTTGTTGAAGATCTGTTCTTACTCAGGATAAAAGAGAAGAACGATCTTATGTATGAAGCAAGAGAAAAGACACTGGACGATCCTCGAGGTTTTATAGCCGGAATGATGTACAAGGAAGGTATGCATCTGAAAGAGAACAAGGCATTCGTTAACAGCGAGAGTGATACTGTGAAGCTTCTTGCGAGTCACAGATCCGAAAGAGGTCATGAACTCTATAAGGATTTCTTAGATAAGATGATCTCTTACTGGGAAAAGAATGGATATAAAGTCAGCTGCGAAGTTGAAAAGCTTTTAAGCGTAGGAATGGCAGCGGGAATTCTTTTCATGAATGCAGAGCTTCTTAATGATGAACATTTTGAGGAAATATATAAAACCTTCTGTGAGGCAGAGACAGACAGATTCTTTAAATGCAGTAAGAAGTAAGGATACATTTCATATATGAGGAAGAGAAGATGATCAAAGAGACCGAGGATATGATCAGAGAAGAGAAGATTAAGAGACTGACAGGACAGCCTCTATATCCGCTGCTTGTTAAGATGTCTATCCCTTCGATGATAGGAATGATAGTGAGCACCGTGTATTCGATGACGGATACATATTTCGTAGGAAAGCTTAATAACGTGAATCTGACAGCGTCAGTCGGAATCGTGTTTTCCTTCGTATCTGTCATTCAGGCTATAGGTTTCTGGTTCGGATACGGCAGCGGTAATTACATATCAAGATGTCTCGGAAAGAAAGATATTAAATCGGCCGAGAAAATGGCAGCTACCGGAGTCCTTATGGCAATCATTACCGGCCTTCTGATCATGCTGATCGGACTGCCGTTTATAGATAAGCTTTCGGTGATTCTCGGAACGGAAAGCGGTGAGCTTCACGCAGCAACGGTCAGATATCTCAGGATAACGATCATCACTGTTCCTTTCATGCTGATTTCAAATGTATTATATAACCAGCTGCGACTTGCGGGTTCGGCCAAGGACAGTATGCTCGGACTTCTCGTCGGAATGCTGCTGAACATGGCGCTTGATCCCGTGTTTATCCTGCTTATGAATATGGATGTTGCGGGAGCTGCACTTGCAAGTATGGCAGGTCAGGTTACGGGATGTATAGTGCTCATCATATCAGCGGGTAGAAAAGGAAATATAAAGATAGATTTAAGAAAAGCAGAATTAAGCGGTAGGATCATAAAGGAAATCCTTGCAGGCGGTGCACCGAATTTTTGCAGACAGGGCATAAGCAGTATTTCATCTGTAATGTTAAATAATGTTGCAGGCGTGTTCGGAAATTATGCGATCGCTGCATTGACTGTCGCAATCAGGATTGCATATATAGCTTATGCACTGGTCATCGGATTCGGACAGGGATTTCAGCCGATATGTGCGATCAATTACGGAGCAAAGAGATATGACCGTGTTAAGACAGCGTTCAAATATGCATTTATCACAGTGAGTGTATTTCTCGTTATCTCGGCCCTTCTATTATATTTCAAGTCTGATATTCTCGTTGAAAGGTTTACAAAGGATTCTGCTGTTGCAGAGCTTGCAGTACAGATGATAAAAGCACAGTGTCTGATCTTTCCGTTCATGGGTTATTACATATTAAGCGGTATGTTCCTGCAGAATATCGGTAGATTTGCGGAAGCGACTATCGTGACGGTTTCGGAAAGCGGTACATTTCTCATTCCGGCAATGTTTATTCTGCCGAACATATTCGGACTTCCCGGACTTATATATTGTCGTCCGGCGGCGAGTGTACTGGCACTTTGCTTTTCGATAATCATCGGAACAAGGGCGAGAAATAAATATTTAAAGAATGTTTAGATCAGTATAAAGGAGGCTTAAATGTCGAAGTTTATTCTAGCATTTGAAAACATCAAAAAAGAGGATATTCCGTCGGCAGGCGGAAAGGGTGCGAACCTTGGAGAGATGACCGCTGCAGGTATAAGTATTCCGAAGGGTGGAGTACTGCTTGCGGGCGCGTATGATGAATATATGAGAACTAACGGTATCGACCCGGCAAAGTATGATAGCGCAAAGCTGCTTAGAGAAGCCATAGTAAATGGCAGGCTGCCGGAAGATATAGTAAAGGAAGTTGAAGAGTTTTATGCCACGCTCGGTGACGGAAATGCGAGAGTAGCAGTAAGATCATCAGCGACTGCGGAGGACCTTGATGACGCGAGCTTTGCGGGACAGCAGGAGACATATCTGAATGTTATCGGCATATCGGAGCTGCTCGATAAGATAAAGCGGTGCTATGCGTCTCTCTGGGGTGACAGAGCTGTAAGCTACAGGAAAAATTCGGGTTATGATAAGGAAAAGGTAGCGCTGGCTGTTGTAATTCAGGAAATGGTTGAGAGTGAATCAGCCGGAGTCATGTTTACCGCAGACCCTGCAGGAGAAAAGGAAAATGTGCATATCAATGCTGCTTACGGACTTGGAGAAGCAGTAGTATCGGGAATAGTAAGTCCTGATGAATATATCTGCAGCCGCGACGGAAAAGTAATAAAGAAGCTCATCGGCAGCAAGGAAGAGGAGATAATATACAGCAGAGATGCAGCAGGCACCGTAAAGGTTGCTGTTGATGAGGATAGGCGTAAGCAGGCCGTGCTCAGTGATGAGCTGATCAAAGCACTTGTTGCGGAAGGTATAAAGATTCAAAAGCATTACGGTCATCCGATGGATATAGAGTGGGCTGTGAGAAACGGTGAGATATACATTTTACAGGCAAGAAGTATAACCACACTTAAAGAAAATGATGCTAAAGTTTTCACCGAAAAGGATTTCGAGGGATATCCGAAGATTCAGCCGGCAAAAGGTGCGATGAGGGAAAATGTGCTCTTCAATCTTGAAAAGAATCCGACGCCTTATTATCCGCTGGATCATGATTTCGGCGGCTTCGTAGGTGAGCAGAAGGATATACTCTTTAGAGAAATCGGTGTGGAGTTTAAGGGTGGAATGTATCCTATCGATAAGGACGGAATTTCTTATCAGTCCGCAAATAAGATCAGGATTACCAAGAATATATTTGCACTTCCTAAATATATTAAGCTCGTAAAAAATATAGATAACAATGTGAAATGTGCGGATGAATCTCTGAAGGAATGCAGGGAAAGCTTTGAGAGAGAAAAGCTTACCAAGAAGTCGGATGCAAAGGAGATAGGTGAAGCATTAAAGAGAATGAGAGAACTTATCGGAAAGACTGCATATGACAGATTTCTGTATGCATTATTCCCGAATGCAATCGAAAGCCACAGTGTTACAAAGGTTCTCAGGAAGGTGGATGAAAAGCTTAATGCATATGATATCCTTGAAGGACTCAGCTATGTGACAGCCGATATGAACCGTGCTATGAAAGATCTTTGCATTTATATCGGGAAAGATGAGAAGATGGTATCGACTGTAATGGAAAAGGATTATAAGTCGATATGCAGTACTTATCCTGAACTCGGTAAGAAGCTTGAAACATTTATCGGAAGATACGGAAGCAAGTCGGATTTTAACTGCTACTGTTTTATATCGGAAACGTGGAGAGATAATCCGGACAGATTCATCAATATATTCAGACCTATGCTGAAGAGTGGCGGAGAGAGTGTTGCATCTAAGGAAGAAAGCGAACAGCACTTTAAGGAACTGATGAATCGAGTAAAGAAGGCAGTGTCGCCAAGAAAATATGCGGATTTTAAGAGACGTGTTAAGGGACTCAGACATTATCACTATATCAGAGAGGCAACTCAGTATCTGTGGGAATCGGAGTTTGAATACTGCAGAGAACTCTTGAGAAGACTTTCCGATACTATGAGTGTTTCATATGAAGACCTTATGTATCTTTTTGCTGAAGAGTTATTTGAAGTCTGTGATGCAGGTAAGCTCGGAGATAAGGAGAAGGTTATTGCAGCGAGAAAAGATAAACGTGATTTTGCAGTTGCTTACTGGGATAAATGTATGAAGGACGCACTTATGAGAGATGATGATTCAATCCGTGGAGTAGGTGCTTCCAACGGACAGGTGAAGGGAAGAGTATGTGTGGTTCATTCACCTGCGGAATTCTATAAGCTTGAGAAGGGTGACATTTTGGTATGTAACTACACGGATCCCGAATGGACACCGCTTTTCGTTCTTGCAGCGGGAGTTGTAGTGGATACGGGTGGAACACTCTCACATGCAGCGATAGTTGCCAGAGAGTATAACATCCCGGCAGTTCTCGCAACGGGAGATGCAACATCAAAGCTTAAAGACGGAGACACAGTACTTGTAAATGCTGCGGAGGGCAGTGTCACAGTACTGGCATAAATCAGATCAGTAAATTCACGAAGCGCTGCAACGGCCAGCTTGTTTATTGGTATAGTCCTTATGATTGCAGGGGTTATTTTTTATAAAGTTTAAAAAAGGGAATAATAAAAAGGGGAAATGGAATGAGCGTATCATATCGTATAGCGGAACAAGCGTGTTATATGTTGAACAGTCTTCCGATAGACGGGGCAAGAGGAATGTTGATGGGAGGCTTTAAGAAACCGAAAGATAATGTGAAACTTCCGGCATATGTAAAAAGGAGCAAGCTCATTATTGACAGGATAGAATTTGAGGGGTTTAAGATTCATCGGCTGAGAATAAAGTCAGATAAAAAATACAGTTCAAAGGCGGTTCTGTTTCTTCCAGGTGGCGGAGGAATGGAACGAGCAACCATACTGCACTATGATACGGCTATGAAGATAGCGAAGGAAAGCGGAGCTGATGTATATATAGTACATTATCCGCTTGCACCGAAGTATAATGTAAGATATGCACTGGACTGGCTGGAAAAACTGTACATGGTACTCGTTAAAAAGTATTCCGACAGAAATATAACATTTCTGGGAGACAGCGCAGGAGCAAATCTGATAATCAGTCTTGCGGGAAGAGTGCATATAAAACCGGGAAAGCTTATTGTGATATCGCCGGCTTGCGGATTGGAAAACGGAAAAAACAGGAATATCAGACTTGCCATGGAACCTTTTGATCCGATATTAAATGTGGAAATGAATGATATTATCTGCGATAACTGGTGCAAAGATGTTCCACTCGACAGTTCGGATATAAGCCCGGAATATGTGGATTATACGGGCTTTCCTAAAATGTATCTGTATTACGGAGAACATGAATTATTCTATCCTCACGTAATAAATTATATAGATATACTTAAGGAACGGGGTGTGACATTTCAAAAAACAGTTAAACCTATGTGTCATGACTGGGCTATATGCAGGTTCTTTCCTGAGGGCAGAAAAGCCGTAAAGGAAATGTGTGATATAATCGAGAGGACATGAGATAAAAAAACCGGGAACAGAGGATAAACCGGATATCCGGTTTATTCCTCCGAAGGAAGATATTTCATGAGAGAATCCCATACGGGCATAGCTTTTCCCGGATGGGATTTTCTATACTCATCAAATTTTCGGCTGACATATATCATTTCAGCTATGCCGTTTTTGCAGTGATCGGATATACAAAGTGTTCCGAGATATGTTCGGGACATTATCCTGTACAGAACAAACATACCATATCCTTTGATACCGCCTTTATAGTATTCGTCTTCTTTGGGCGGCATCGGAGTAATTCCGGTACTTTTAAGATAGTCAAAACACTCATCAGAAGCTTTGACTATTTTTTTTATATCTTTTCTTGATAGTTTCTTCAGATCATAGTCCGTCTTATAACACATCAGACAGTAGGGCATGAGTTCCGCTACATGGCTGAGATAATAGGAATACATATTGTCTATTTCCGTGACCTTATAACCTTTTACTTTGAGAGCTTTTTTGATACGAGATACAGCTTTGGAATTGCCCGGAGAATGAAGTCCGCCGATTACGAGCTCGGTGACGGGAAGTCCGCCGGTTACGGCCTTGCCGCCTTCACGATGTCCCATGGAATTCTGAAAACCGAACAGAATATGACGTTTGGATACGGCATGTTCCCTGATGTAGCTTTCACATCTGTCAGCTTCTAAGTTATTTCCGACGAGTACTACAAGTCGTGTGTTTACTTTGGACAGCGCATCCAGAACATTCAGCTGCTGCTGAGCCTGCATTACGGAAAAGACGATATCATATTGTTCATCTGACGGAGCTTCTCTTACAACCTTCGGATGATCGACGGTGGTTTTATGCTGATAATGATGAACTACCACAAGTCCGTTATCTCGTAATTCATCATAGGTGCTTCTCGCAACAACGGTCACATCGTGTCCTGCTTTGCATAAAAAATGTGTGAGTAAAGAACCCAGGGCTCCTACTCCATATACAAGTATCTTCATTAGTTTATCCTTTCATGATTCATTTTTGTATTTCTGTGTGTCTTTTGTCATGAATTATTCCTTTCAATATGACTGGATAAAAAACCGAGCACATGCTCTGTTTTTTGAATTTTAAGACATATTAATGCCTTTGTCAATGAAAAAGTTAAATTTGTTTATTTTTTGTAAGATATAGATAACCGAGCGCTGCTGATTATAGAATTAAGGGATTATTCATAAAAATGGTAGTGACATTGTGAATAAAAAATGATATAGTTAGACTTATATAAAATATATTATATATAACTAACTATATGGAGGTATTTAAATGAGTGAAATATTCAGTAACGTTCCGGTTATAAAGTATGAGGGACCGGACAGTAAGAACCCTTTTGCATTTAAGTATTATGATCCGGAGAAAGTAATACTCGGAAAGAAGATGAAGGAGCATCTTCCGTTCGCGATGGCCTGGTGGCATAATCTCGGTGCAAACGGAGTTGATATGTTCGGACGAGGAACTATCGATAAAAGATTCGGAGCTGCTGAAGAAGGAACGATGGAGCATGCAAAGGCTAAGGTTGATGCGGGAATAGAATTCATGCAGAAGCTTGGTATAGAGTATTACTGTTTCCATGATGTGGATCTTGTTCCGGAAGCTGACGATATTAATGAGACTAACAGAAGACTTGATGAGCTTACGGATTATCTCAAGGAGAAGACAGAAGGAACAAACATCAAGTGTCTTTGGGGAACAGCTAACATGTTCAGTAATCCTCGTTTTATGAACGGTGCGGGCAGTACTAACAATGTAGACGTATACTGCTTTGCGGCTGCACAGGTTAAGAAGGCTATTGAACTTACGGTAAAGCTTGGTGGTAAGGGTTATGTATTCTGGGGAGGACGTGAAGGTTATGAGACTCTTCTCAATACGGAAGTTAAGCTTGAACAGGAGAACATTGCGAATCTTATGAAGATGGCACGTGACTACGGAAGAAGCATAGGATTCGAAGGAACATTCCTTATCGAGCCTAAGCCGAAGGAACCGATGAAGCATCAGTATGATTATGATGCCGCAACAGCTATCGGATTCCTTAGACAGTACGGCCTTGATAAAGATTTCAAGATGAACATCGAAGCAAATCATGCAACTCTTGCAGGACATACATTCCAGCATGAACTCAGGATCAGCCGTATAAATGATATGCTCGGCTCGATAGATGCCAACCAGGGCGATGTCATGCTCGGATGGGATACGGACTGCTTCCCAAGTAATGTATATGATACAACTCTTGCGATGTATGAGATCGTTAAGAACGGCGGACTTCCTGTCGGTATTAACTTTGACTCCAAGAACAGACGTCCAAGCAATACTTATGAAGATATGTTCCATGCATTTATCCTCGGTATGGATTCCTTTGCACTTGGACTTATCAAGGCGGCTGAGATCATTGAAGACGGCCGTATAGAAGGATTTGTTGATAAGAAGTATGAGAGCTTTAAATCAGAGCTCGGACAGAAGATAAGAAAGGGAGAAACAACTCTCGAAGAACTTGCGGCAAGAGCTGCAGAACTTAAGGCTCCTGAAAATCCTATATCAGGTCAGCAGGAGTATCTGGAAGGAGTGCTTAATAACATCATCCTTTCGGGAATTAAATAGTTTAACCTATGGTTATTTTTCAACTTCTCCCAGCCCCGCTTCGGCGGGGCTTTTTTTCAGGTTGAGACTGACAGGTGATCCCGCTGTATCCGCTTTAGGTAAAGACGGCAATACCGTCCATGGTGGGAATGATAGTCAGTACCGTATATTCCATGACGGACATATACTTTGTGGTAAAGCTGAAGGATGAAGATATGGTTCTGGTTAATGCGACAGAAGGAAATGTGGTACTTCTCAAATAGTGTTTATTGTGATATCATATCGAGTTAGATTAGTCTAACTACAGGAGGATATGAAACATAATGAATAAAGAAATAAGTTTTGAAGATATCAAAGATTTTGAAGAAGACTTTAGTAAGGATAGAGCAAATACTCTTGCAATGAATGCTGCAACATCAAACGGCATTAATGCCGCAGCGATGAGTCATGAGGCAAAGGCTGTAAACCAGTTTGGGTTCTCCGTTGAAGTTGAAGCAGGAAAGGTATGCAACCAGAAACAGTCGGGACGATGCTGGATGTTTGCATCATACAATGTTATGAGACTTGAGATAATGAAGAAGCTTAATATAGAGAATATGGAACTTAGCCAGAATTATCCGCTGTTCTATGATAAGCTTGAGAAGGCCAATCATTTCCTTGAGAATATGCTTGACGTAATAGATGAACCACTCGACAGCAGAGTTGTGAGCTTTCTTCTGACTGATCCTATGGGGGACGGTGGACAGTGGGATATGTTCAGAAGTCTTGTGGCAAAGTATGGTGTTGTACCAAAGGAGGTTATGCCTGAAACAACTGCATCAAGTGCTACAAGAGAACTGGATACATATCTTACTACAAAACTTCGCGAATTTGCGTCTCAGTTCAGAAAGAAGTATGCAGCCGGTGTATCTCTTGATGATCTCAGGACTGACAAAAAAGAAATGATGAAGGTTATCTACCGCATGTTGGTTATCGCACTTGGAAAGCCGCCTGTACGCTTTACATGGGAGACCAGAGATAAGGATAAGAAGTTTATCAAGGTGGCAGATATAACACCGCAGGACTTCTTCAAGGAATATGTTGGATGGAATCTGGATGATTATATAACAGTCATCAATGCACCTACGAAGGATAAGCCTTACGGAAAGACTTACACAGTGCAGTATCTTGGAAATGTAAGAGAAGGAGCATATCCGGTCAAGTATCTGAATCTTCCGATGGATGATTTAAGAGATCTGGCTATAAAGCAGCTGAAGGATGGAAAAGCTGTATGGTTCGGAAGTGATGTGGGACAGTTCTCTGATAGAAAGGGAGGATACCTTACATCAGATATTCTGAAAGTTGATGAACTCTTTAATACAGAATTTGGAATGACAAAAGAGGAGCGTCTTGACTATGGAGACAGCATGATGACCCATGCTATGGTTATAACCGGAGTAGATCTGGATGACGAAGATAAGCCGATCAGATGGAAGGTTGAAAACAGCTGGGGAGAAGATGTCGGAGAAAAAGGCTTCTATGTAATGGATGATAAGTGGTTTGGAGAGTACGCATTTCAGATTCTTTTAGAGAGAAAGTATCTGTCTGAAGAACAGAAGGCCGCTTTTGATACAGCACCGATAGTACTTAAGCCATGGGATCCGATGGGGAGTCTGGCAATTTAATATGAATTTTTTAGTCGATAAGTATATCTTGAAAGTATGCTTATCGGCTTTTTTGCTTGATAATAAAGAGAAATATTTTTGCAACTCATTCGGTTATGTGTTACTATATGGAGTTAGACAAACTTAACTATATGAATATATATGAGGTGTGCGCAAATGAAAAAATTAAAAGGTTTAACTCCAAAAGAAGTAGAGAATATATCGCGTCAGGTTGCGGATGCGTTTTATGACTATAAATATAATGAAGCAGATCAGGGACTTATTAAATATATAAAAAGCAGAGAAGATATGTTCACCTATATGAATGCTATTGTTCAGGCAGCATATAAATCGGGCATGTTGTATACCACATCCGATAATCAGGAAGGATATCTGATGCTATCGGGAGAAGGAGTTGGCAGAGTCGGATTTTTTGATGGTATGAAAATGATCGGGGCAGAGAAGAAGGCACTTGGCGGATTCAAAAATATGAAAAACTTTATTAAAGCCTGTTTTTCTGAAGGGAATACTATTGAAATGAGAATGCGTAAAGCTAAGAGAAAATTCCTCAGAATAGAAATGCTTGCAGTAAGACCTGAATATCAGGGGCAGGGGTTCATGAGGTCTATGCTCGAACAGGTTTATAAGGTGGCAGATAAAAAGGGTGTGCCTGTAATCCTTGATACAGATGATAAGGATAAAAGTGACAGGTACCAGCATTTGGGAATGAAACTGGATCGTGTCAGAAATTGTGGTGAAAGATTTCATATGTATGATCTGATTCGAGAGATATAGCTTAAAAAGGATGGAGAAAAGCAATGGTATGGTATGTGATTTTGATTGAAGCAATAGTATTTGCGATTCTTTTTACAACAATCCTATTTGTATCATTTCATGGCGATAAGATGTATAGCGCTGCATGCATACATAATTATCCGCCTGATATACAGGAAGAATATTTTAAGACTCATGAGAGAATTGAGGTTTCATATAAATCCAATAAGGTCATTCTGGCCAAATCCTGTGGAATACTTATATTTACAACGATTCTATTTGTATGCGCGATGGTTGCCGGGGCTGATACATTCTGGCAGGGCTTTGGGCTTGCCTTCGGGCTTATGGTATGGATAGGAATGTATGATACGCTGTTCCTGGATTGGGTGCTTTTTGCAAACGTGAAGATGTTCAGATTGGAAGGAACAGAGCATATGGATAAGGCATATCATCAGAAATGGTTTCATCTTAAGGGAGCAATATTCCCGGGACTTGTGTTTGCAATAATACCAGCGGCCATCGTTGGAATACTCGTAAGTTTAATTCGATAGTTAATTATAACTACAAAAAAATGTATAACGGAGAGTCAAGAATGAATGTATATGTTGCGACGGGAATAATAGGTTTGATCAGCAGCTTTGTAGCTGCGCTTGCGGATGTTCCGCTGGTGAATCCAAAAGAAAAGTATGATCAGATTCCGGGAAAGCATCCGGTAAAGTGGTGGAGAGATGTGACGGATAAAAGATTTGAGTTATCTTTCTGGCTTTCCTTTCTCGGACAACCGGGTACCTATCTTGTTATGTGGATGCTGGCAGTACTTATCTCGAAGAACAGCCCGGGACTGGGACTTGCACTTAAAATAAATACATTTATCGGCTGCTATACAGGACTATTATGTCATGTTGTTTACTGCATGAAGCCGCTTCTGTATAGACGTCTTTATAAAAAACTTGATGATAAAGAAGTAGAAGAAGCTTTTTCAGCGTTGGATAAAGTGTCTCAGGTTCCTATGACAATAGGTTTTGTGACATTATGGCTTGTGACAACTATCATTGTGGTAAGTGCAATTATAAATGGATCACTAGAAGTACCAAAGATATGTCTGCTGATTAATCCGGTAACTTCTACAGCTTTTCTGTTAATTCTAAAGAAGTGTAATGTCAGGATTATAGGTGCATTAGGAGTTGGGTTCATGATGTTTTCAATACTTCTTATAATTGCTGGATTTCGGATATAGTGAGGAAACCATTTATTATAGAAATAAGGGGTGGCAAAAATGGAAGGGTTAGTGAATAGAGCGATTCGTCGATATTTAAAGAAGCATTATCCCAGAAGCAGGAAAAGGATTATAGCAAGAGCTGAAAGAATTCGCCCGAAGCTTATGAAGAAAGCACCTGATATGGGAGGAAAGGAAAATTCTCTGGCAGGTAACCTTAATATGTTTATTTTGTTTCTTTCCTACTACGAAGCAACCAATCATAGAATGGCGGGAGAAGCGATAGATGAGATTATAGAAGATATATATAAACACATGAAAGTTTTTAACAGAGTTTTGGATATAAATAATAAGAGTATTCTTAAGCTGTTAAGAAAGTATCTGTATAGAAGTTATCAAAAGTACGCTGACCTGGTTGAGGAGAAGAGGAAACATGGGCAGTGGATGGATACATGGGGAATGATAGTTAATCCTAATAAGGATGATAGAGGATTTGCGTTTACTCTTGTTGGATGTCCGCTGGTTGAATATGCAAAGAAATATGGATATATGGAGCTTATGCCACATATGTGTGCACTTGACCATTCATATGCAAAGCTGATGCATGCAAAACTTATCAGAACGCATACAGTTGCAACGGGAGCTGATTCTTGTGATTACTGGTATGTTCCGGATAGGAGTAAATTGGCAAAAAACTATAAAGGTGTGATTGTGTAAGAATCTGCGGATATTGGGTTAAGGAGAAGAATAGATGAGGGTAGATAAGGTATCAAAGCGTGAGCTGCGAATGATTGGGGATGCTTTCGCTGATTTTGAATATGCAGCAGGAGAATCGGGGCTTGCCGGTATCTGTAAGGGAAAGAGAGCGGTAAGTGACTTTATCTATATGTATTCTATAGGGGCGTATAAAGCTCATATGTTATATACGACAAGTGAGAGACATGAAGCTTTTTTAGCCATGGCACGAAATGATACAAAGATTCCGGGAGTATATATCAGATATTCAATAGGATCATTTTTGAAAAGCCTTGATATGAAAGAGGCGATGAAAAGACTGCTCAAATTTCCTAAAATGAGCAGATCATATGCAGAGATGCTGAAGAAAAAGAAAGTTCCGTATATTCAGGTAATGATGGTGGCGGTTACAAAACCATATCAGGGGCAGGGCTATATGAGAAAGCTTCTTGAAATTGCATTTGAAGAAGGCAGAAAACATAATATGCCGGTATATCTTAATACGGACGCAAAACTTAAAAGAGATAAATATGAGCATATAGGAATGAAGTGTGTTAATGAGCATAGATTCTCGGATGACATTGTTCTGTATGATCTGGTTTACGAACCTGAAACACTGAGAAAAGAATGGGAAAGTGAAGCTGTTCTTCGTTGAGATATACATGAACTTACGAAAGGGGATATGGAGATATGCCGAGTATGCAGGCAAAGATGGTAAGTGGGCTTTTTAAGATGCTGGGTGTTAATAAAATGCTGGATAAGCAGGGAGAAGAATTTGATAAGCTTCTTGAAAAGTTTAAAGAGAAACAGAAGAAACCGCTTAAAGTACCATATAAGAAAATGAGTGAATTCGATATAGAAACTCAGAATATAGAAGGAACAACATGTTATGTAATAAGCAAAAAAGGAGCAAAACCGGATAAAGCAATTTTATATTTGTTTGGCGGAGGTTACATATTACCACCTGATCCGGGAGACATTATTCTTTGTGGACAGATGGCTGAGAACTGTAATGCAAAAGTGTGGTTTCCGCTCTATCCTATGGCACCGGAGCATAGACTGATTGAAACATTGCAAAGTACATTGAAGGTATATCAGGATATTCTGAGTGAATATGATTCTTCAAAAGTCAGATTCTTTGGAACATCCTCCGGTGGTGGTCAGGCGATGTCTCTTTGTGTATATATTAAACACGAAAAAATAGATGTTCCGCTGCCAAGTAAGCTGGTGCTTCAATCACCGGGACTTCAGGTACCGCCAAGTGATTCTCAGAGAAAGGAAATGGATAAACGAAGTAAGGTAGATATTATGATTCCACCTCGTTTTTTCGACAGTATTGCGCCTGTTCTGGCAACAGGGGATGAGGAGTATCTGCTTAGTCCGCTGGTATATGATCTTTCGGGATTTCCGGAGATTGATATTTTCTACGGAACCAGAGAGGTGATGATAGCTTATCTGAAGGACTTTCAAGGTGCATGTAAAAAGTATGGTGTTAAGCTGAATTCCCATATCGGTAAAGGAATGATGCATTGCTGGGGAGCGATGGAGTTTGTTCCGGAAGCGCGTGCAGTAAGACAGGAATACTTTAAGGCTTTAAGCTAGATTGATTATAGAAAAATGAAAGGGAACAAAAAGATTTGTAGATATGCTTTCTGTTTATCATACCGATGGATTGCGGACATTGGCTAAACAGCAGAAATAATGATGAAAGAGATTTTGATTTTTTACGATAGGAGATAGATTAAATGTTAGTGACAATTTTACTTTCGATAATGATGATGGCAGGGCTTTTCATGCTGTTATGGGGTGGAGTCGGATTTATTCAGGATAAGAAGTTCTTTTCGTCGGCTCCGAAGGAGGCTTTGGAGGTGACACCCGATTATATGCCGGAGCGCTTCAAAGGGCAGCATGTGTTAGGTTATATCATGGTGGTAATCGCATTTGCTCTTATGGGTGGAGCGGTTGTTATCGGAGCATGGAACGGAATAAAGAATGGTTTTACATTCGGACAGTTCTTTATAAGATTCATGATCATGCTGCTGGGGCTCAAAGCATTTGATGTTATTTTCTTTGACTGGGTACTTCTCTGCAATCAGGGGTTCGGATTCTTTACCCATTATTATCCGCAGGTTGGGGCGGTATATAGTCCGAAGCTGTTCGGATACAACAAAAAGACGCATATTACTCATGTGATATGCTTTTTCCCTGCATGTGCACTGCTGGCGTGGATATGTACATTGTTATGAGAGAATCTTTATGATATTTAAAGGCTTTAAAAACATTAAATTTCGGATAGATATCGGTTGAGAAAAAACAGATCGGATATCTATCCGAAAAAAAACATGTAAAAACATGTTGACAAATTATATTGCACACAATATAATGTAGAAAAAGATAAATCAACATGGAACTATAAGAAGCAACTATCGGATATATTTAAGATTTAAACGGAGGTATTTAAAATGAGCACAGTTTATGATTTTACGGTAAAGGACAGACAGGGCAATGACATCAGCCTTAAGGATTATGAAGGAAAGGTGTTACTTATAGTTAATACGGCTACAGGGTGTGGCTTCACCCCGCATTATGATCCGCTTGAAGCAATGTATAAGGAGCTTAAAGATAAGGGGTTCGAAATACTTGATTTTCCGTGCAATCAGTTTGCTAATCAGGCACCGGGATCTGATGAAAAGATCAACGAATTCTGCACCGCGAAGTTTGGAACGGATTTCCCGAGATTTGCAAAAGTAGATGTGAACGGAGATACGGCGATTCCGCTTTTTGCTTATCTGGCCACAGAGAAGCCGTTCACAGGTTTCGGTAAGGGACTGAAGGTTGCGGCACTTAAAACTTTTGCGGATGCCAATAATAAGAAGTATGGTGATAAGGCTTATATCAAGTGGAATTTCACAAAGTTCCTTGTAGACAGAAAGGGAAATGTAATAGCACGTTTTGAGCCTACTGTAGATATGGAAGAAGTTAAGAAAGCGGTCATTGAAGCCCTTTAAGATAATTTATATTTATGATCCATCAATCTGATATGAACCCTCTTTACCGAACAAATCGGTAAGGGGGGATTTTTGATTCCAAAATTCACTCGGGGTTATACGTATAGTTAATAGTGAATAGTGAATGTATGGAGGTTGTAATATGAGCAGGAAGAAAAGGATCACTTTAATTACTATATTGACGGCATGTGGGGCAATCGTCTTGGGATTGCTGTTTTGGAATGGAGTGATTTCGGAAACGGTACCTATTAAATCGGAAAGGATCATGTGTATCGGCAGCCATATATATTACCCGGAAGATATGTATGCGTTGACAAAGGCAGATGAAGATACGAGGAAGGCTTTTTTCGATTATCTGGAAAAGTTGGATAAAAATCTGGATTACGACATATATGTATGCGGAATGAATAAGGGTAACGGGCTCGGGGAGCTAAGTATAAATGCATATCAGTATCTGGACGGCGCTGTAATCCCGAATGTATTCTATCGCTCGTCTGACAGTTCGGATAAAGTACAAGTGCTGCTCCTTCAAAGAGGGACCCCGGTGTCGGATATTGATACTTCTGATCTGAAACCGGCAGCGGATGTTACAGACGTTGTTTTAAATCTTGCAGAGCAGCATAGCAGTGAACTGTATTACGAGGATTATAATGACCGGAAGATTACAGGCACTTATCGTCTTGAATATGATAATGAGACCGGAGAGTTATATTATGCATATAAAATAAATGAATACAGTGAAGTGCGCATAGATTCGAAAACAGGAGATGTTATATATTCATATTTTTGGGATGGGACAATAGAAGATTAAAAAACTCTTGAAATTTAAATGAAAGTATGATATAACTAATCAGAGTTAATTATATTTAATTAACTGATTGTATCATGTGGCAGGTGCAGAAAATCCCCGGTGTCTGCCACATTTTAAAGGTTTAAGAGTTAGAGCCATCTAACTAACCGTGAGGTATGTTATGTCAGATGAGATGATTATCGAATATTGCTCTCCCACACTAGCCGGAATAAAAACGGGAAATCTGTTCACATGTAATTATGATGATAAGAATCAGCTGATGAATGACATACGGAGGGTTAACGAGGTATTGGTGAAAAAGGGGATTAAGGCCATACCTGTGAGGTATTCTGATCACAGAGTCTTAGTTTATGTTTTCCGCAATTCCTTCCTGGTAAAAGACTTCTGTGATAAGGATACCGCCACACTTCTGTCGGAACTCGGATATAAAGCAGATGACACGATGTCATGTGTGAGGAAACTGAGCGAAAAGCTGTCACGACTTAAGTCCAGCAAAGACTTCCCACATGAAATAGGACTGTTTCTGGGATATCCGGTTGAGGACGTAAAGGGCTTTATCAAGTATAAAGGTGAATGCTCAAAATGCAGCGGAGTGTGGAAGGTATATGGTGATGTCAAATCGGCAAAGGAAAAGTTTGATAGATTTGACAAATGTACCAGAGATTACAGGTCAAGATATAAAAAGGGAACAACCTTGAGTTTTCTCGCGGTTGATATAAACATATGTGGGAATCCCCACGGAAAGGAAATAATATGAGTAAAGTAGCAGTAGTATTTTGGACATCTACAGGTAATACCGAGGCTATGGCTAATGCCGTGGCAGAGGGAGCAAAAGCTAAGGGTGCTGAAGTAAAAGTTCTTACAGCATCAGAGTTCACCGAAGCTGACGTGAATTCATATGATGCAATTGCATTCGGATGTCCTGCAATGGGAGCAGAAGTCCTTGAAGAGACAGAGTTTGAACCTATGTTCAGCTCAGTAGAGGGACTGCTCAGCGGAAAGAAGATCGGTATCTTTGGTTCATATGGCTGGGGCGACGGTCAGTGGATGAGAGACTGGAAGGATCGTTGCGACGGTGTCGGAGCAGCTCTTGTAAATGATGGCGTTATGGCTAATAATGCTCCGGATGATGCGGCGCTTGCAGAATGCAGAGAGTTAGGAGAAGCTCTTGCATAAATATATACATAAACATAAATAACACAAAAAAGCACACACATAACATTTTTGACCTCTTGAATGAATAGGTGATGCGCCGCCACATCTGCAGCTGTGGCGGTGCATTTTTTCATTTTGTGTGAATAGCAGTACTCAAAGTTTGATATATCTTACGAATATTCATAAGATGAAAAGCATGTTTACGGTTTGATAAGCAAGTTTGCATTATTGTAAATACGTTTATATATTAATAAGAACGTTTATGTATTAATAAGTGCGTTTATGGGATGAAAAACCGGTTTGCGGATTTGGCCGTGACTTAAATTATCTTAAGAAACATGTAATCGAGGTAACAATCATTATCTTGAGCAAATGGGGGTCGGGAATGTAGGATAAATAAAAAGACTTATGTGTCATTAATAGGAGGTAGATATTATGTTCGAAGTTAAACATTTATGCATGGTGCTCGGAGGAGTGCTCTTTGGTACAGCAGGAGTAAAGATACTCGGAAGCAATGATGCGAAGAAAGCTTATACCCATGTTACGGCTGCGGTTATGAGATGTGCCGACAGTGTTATGGAGACGGCAACGACCATTAAAGAAAACTGCGGTGATATCAAGGCTGATGCTGAAGAGATCAACGCAAAGAGACGTGAGGAAGAAAGACTTAAAGAGATAGAAGATGCGAAGGCTGTTATAGCTGATGCTGAGGCGAAAATCAGCGAGCTTGAAGCTGAAGCAGAAGATGATAAGAAAGAAAAGGAAGATAAAGAAGCATAGTTTAAGTGTAACTGCCGAAAGGTTATAAAAGGAACTGATATGAGATGTAAGATATTACATGAATCAAAAAACAGAATGCGTGTCCGGTTATTTCGGAAATATATGACCTGTGCTGAAGCAGACAAGGTGGAATACTATCTGCTGGGGCTGCCGTATGTAAATGAGGTCAAGGTCAGTGAAAGAACTTCGGATGCGGTGATCAGATATGATGACAGAAAAAAGGAAAGGCTTATAAGAGACCTTTCAACGTTTGATCTTTACTCTACCGAAGTGACAGTGCCGGAACATACGGGCAGAGAACTTACTCACAGTTACCAGGACAGAATGTTTTATCTGGTAGCAAGACGTATAATTTCGAGGGCTGTACTTCCGATATCACTGAGAAGCATTATCACAGCGGTTAAATCAATCCCGTATGTGATCGAGGGAATAAAGAGTCTTATCAAGGGCAAGCTTACGGTATCTGTACTGGATGCTGCCAGTATAGCCGTATCCATGGTGCGGAAAGATTTCGATACTGCAGGAAGTGTCATATTCCTTCTCAGTGTCGGTGATCTGATGGACGAGTGGACCAGGAAAAAATCGGTTGCTGATCTCGCCGGTGCTATGGCGCTTAATGTAGATAAAGTATGGCAGGTGACTGACGACGGCGAAGAAATTCTTACGGATATTAATGACGTAAAACTTGAAGACACCATCGTCGTAAGAACGGGAAATATGGTTCCGCTTGACGGAGTGGTTATGGACGGAGTTGCCGAAATCAATCAGGCATCTATAACAGGTGAGAGCCTTCCGGTTCATAAAGAACCGGGTGGATATGTATATGCCGGAACCGTTCTAGAAGAAGGAGAGGTTCATGTTGCCGTTAAAAAGACGGTGGGATCGGGCCACTATGATCGGATCACTCAAATGATAGAGGAATCCGAAAAACTGAAATCCGCTGCTGAAGAGAAGGCGTTCAGGATGGCTGACAGACTTGTTCCTTACACTTTTGGTGCAACGGCTCTGACATATCTGCTTACAAGAAATGTTACCCGTGCCACATCGATACTCATGGTTGATTTCTGCTGCGCCCTTAAACTGTCTATACCGATAGCTGTTTTATCCGCTATGCGTGAAGCAGGACAGCATCATATTTCGGTAAAGGGAGGAAAGTTTCTTGAAAAGGTTGCTGAAGCAGATACGATAATCTTTGATAAAACAGGAACATTGACCTATGCCTGCCCGTCTGTGAAGGAAGTTATTCCTTTTGACGGAGCGGATAAAGACGAGATGCTTCGTCTGGCTGCATGCCTTGAAGAACATTATCCGCACAGTATGGCTAATGCTGTAGTAAAAGCCGCAGAAGATGCGGGACTTGTTCATGAGGAACAGCATTCCAAGGTGGAATATGTTGTGGCTCACGGAATCGCCAGTTCCATAAACGGTGAGAAAGTTATAATCGGAAGTTATCATTTTGTGTTTGAGGATGAGGGCTGCGTCATAGCCGATAATGAAAGAGAAAAGTTCGATACGCTCTCTGACGCATATTCACATTTATATATGGCTATCGGAGGAAGAGTAAAAGCAGCCATAATGATCGATGATCCCGTGAAGGCGGAAGCTCGGGAAGTTGTAAAAGAGCTTCAGTCGCTGGGACTCAAAGTTGTTATGCTTACAGGAGACAGCAGCAGAGTTGCAAAACGTGTTGCAAGAGAACTGGGCGTTGATGAAGTAAAGGCTCAAGTCCTTCCGGAAGACAAAGCTCGTTACGTGGAGGAAGAACATAAGGCGGGACGCACCTGTATTATGATAGGCGACGGCGTGAATGATTCGCCGGCACTTTCGGCTGCGGATGCGGGTATTGCCATAAACAGCGGAGCGGCGATTGCCAGAGAAGTTGCGGATATAATGATATCCGAAGATGATCTTCACAGCCTGGTGATATTAAGGCAACTGGGAGTTGAACTTCAGAAGAGGATGAAGGGTAATTACAGGAAGATTGTAGGCTTTAATGCGGGGCTTATAGCTCTTGGCGCAGCCGGGATACTTCAGCCGACCATGACAGCGCTTCTTCATAATGGCTCAACGATAGCTATCAGCATGAAGTCGATGACAGATCTTTTGGAAAAAAGTAAAGAGTAAATATGTAATAGGAACAGTACAAAAAATAAATGCTGTTATGTATATGATACTGAGAATATACATAACAGCATTTTTGATTTAAGCTTCAAGAGATTTTGAGAGGTCCAGACCAGTTGAATTGATGTATTTACATATGGCATCAAAAGTTTCGGGACTGAGAACATGTTCTATTCTGCAGGCATCTTCGGCCGCTATCTCGTCAGGAACACCGAGATACTTGAAAAGATCTGTAAACAGCTTGTGTTTTGCAAAGGTCTTTTCGGCTATAAGCCTACCGGATTCGGTAAGGGTTATCATACCATCCTCATTAAAAGCAATATAGTTGCTTTCCCTGAGCTTTTTCGTGGTATAGCTCACACTTGGCTTGGATACACCCAGTTGATTGGATACATCAACAGATCGAACATATCCTTTTCTTTCCTGAATCATTAATATAGCTTCGAGATAATCCTCGGTAGACTGATGAATTTCCATTAAAATCGCTCCTCACCCTTAAAATCTGAATAAAAACCACATCTGATATAAAAATCCTAACATACAAAAAAGATAAGTTCAAGAAAAAAAGTAAATGTATCTAAGTGAAATTAATAATATATAAAATAATATATTGACATTTTAAAAATATTATCATAATATAAATGCGGTTAGAGAAGTCTAATCATATTTCAGTAAGACTTTAGCTGTAAAATTAATCAAAGAGGAGTTTATTAGTTATGAATCTGAACGATGCGGAACTCGGAAAAGAATATGTAATCAAAGATGTTGACACCTTCGGTGATGATGATATGAAGAGCTTTCTTTTTTCACTCGGATGCTACAGCGGTGAGACAATAACGGTTGTTGATAAAAAGAAAAATCTCGTGGTTTCCATTAAGGATGCCAGATACAATATCGACCCTGAACTCGCGTCAGCAATACTCATATAGGAGGAAAAAAGGATGAGAATCGCATTAACGGGAAATCCGAATAGTGGAAAGACCACTATGTACAATGCTATCACCGGTCGTAAAGAAAAGATCGGTAACTGGGCCGGAGTTACGGTTGACAAGAAAGAAAGCCCGATCAAGAAAGTTTATAACGAGGGCGGAAAGGAACTCATAGCAGTAGATCTGCCGGGAGCATACTCCATGTCTCCTTTTACATCTGAGGAGAGTATCACAAGCAGCTATGTAAAGCATGAGAATCCGGATGCTATTATTAATATAGTAGATGCTACAAATCTCAGCCGAAGCCTGTTCTTCACTACACAGCTTCTTGAACTTGGCATTCCGGTTGTTGTGGCTCTTAATAAGAGTGATGCAAATGATAAGAAGGGTAATAAGATTGATATCGAAAAGCTTTCTGCAAAGCTTGGATGCCCGGTCGTAAGAACCGTATCTACTTCGGATGAAGGTCTCAAGGAAGTTGTTAAGGTTGCGGCAGGTCTTGAAGGAAAAGGACAGAAGGCGCCTTACACAGAGGGCAAGATAGATCTTACAAATAAAGATGAGGTTGAGAAGGCGGACAGAGCCAGATTCGACTATGTTAATTCAATTGTTAAAGAAGTAGAAGTCCGTAAGACATTTACGAAGGACAAGAATATAGGTGATAAGATAGATAAGATTGTGACCAATCCGATTCTTGGTCTTCTCATATTTGCAGGTATTATGTGGTTAGTATTCTATGTGTCTCAGACAACTGTAGGTACATGGACGGCAGACATCCTTGTAGGATGGATAGAATCCTTCCAGGGATGGGTAGGAGAAAAGATGGCAGATGCAAATCCGCTTCTGTATGCTCTCCTGGTTGATGGTATAATCGGTGGTGTAGGAGCCGTTGTCGGTTTCCTTCCTCTGGTTATGGTAATGTACTTCCTTATCGCACTTCTTGAAGATTGCGGTTATATGTCAAGAGCTACAGTTGTTCTTGATCCTATCTTCAAGAGAGTAGGACTTTCGGGAAAGTCGGTTATCCCTATGATCATCGGTACAGGATGCGGAATCCCTGCTATTATGGCCTGCCGTACTATCCGTAATAAGAGAGAGAAGAGAGCGACAGCTATGCTGGCAACATTTATGCCATGCGGAGCTAAGCTTCCTGTAATCGCACTTTTCTCGGGTGCGTTCTTCCCTGAATCAAAATGGGTAAGCTGGGCAGCATATATGATAGGTATTGCTCTGGTGCTTCTCGGAGCTCTTCTTATCAAAGCTATAACAGCAGCAAAGTTCAGAAAGTCTTTCTTTATCATCGAGCTTCCTGAATATAAGGTTCCGAGCCTTAAATTTGCATTCCTTTCCATGCTTGAGCGTGGTAAGGCATACATCATCAAGGCAGGTACTATTATCCTTGTATGTAACACAGTAGTACAGATCATGCAGAGCTTTAACTGGAGCTTTGAGGCAATCGAAGAAGGTGCTGAGGATACATCTATTCTTGCATCTGTCGCAGGTCCGTTTGCATATCTTCTTGTTCCTATCGTCGGTGTTGCGGCTTGGCAGCTTGCAGCAGCAGCTATCACAGGATTTATCGCAAAGGAAAATGTTGTCGGTACTATCGCAACAGTATATGCTATCACAAATCTTGTAGATCCTGAGGAAATGGAACTCGTAGGAGAAGGAAATGCAGTCGCAGTCGCTATGGGTATCACAAAAGTGGCAGCTCTTGCATATCTCTTCTTCAATCTTTACACACCGCCTTGCTTCGCCGCACTCGGAGCTATGAATTCCGAGATGCAGAGTAAGAAGTGGTTGTGGGGAGCTATCGGACTTCAGCTCGGAACAGGTTATACGGTAGGATTCCTGGTATATCAGATCGGTACTCTTATCACAACGGGATCGATCGGAGCAGGATTTATCGGCGGACTGATATTTGAGATTGTTTTTGCGGCTATCCTTGTAGCTATTATCCGTCATAATCAGAAGGCGGTAGCGCTCGAGTATAAACTCGCTTAAGTATATTTTAACTTGATATATAATCCTGCCCCCGGCAGGATTTATATATGATAAACTCCTTTGATGAGAATCGTCATGTTGAATAGACATGGCGATTCTTTATTTTGATTGCGAAACTGTTATAAGAGACAGTTTTGTGCTATAATCTGACATTTTTTTATGATATATTATTGTCATATCGGTTTTTTCCACGGAGATTATGTGGGGGTTTTTGCCGACCTGAACGGACTGAAAAAAGTTAACGATGAACAGGGATACGGATGAATCCAAGCTGGAGGCGAAAATCAAAGCCGTTAATCAGTATGCGGAAGATGTGCACAGCATACATTTTGCTATCGGAACATATACGGTATATGAAAATGATGATATACGTACTGCGAAAAATATAAATGATATATAAGGAGATTTTAGTAAATGGGTTTTTCAAAAGATTTCATGTGGGGTGCGGCTACCGCGGCTTATCAGATTGAGGGCGCATATAATGAGGACGGAAAAGGACTCAGCGTATGGGATGTCGCATCTAAACCTGTAGGAAGAGTTGTACACGGAGAAAACGGAAATGTTGCATGTGACCATTACCACAGATTTAAAGAAGATATAAAGCTGTTTAAGGAAATTGGTATAAAGAATTACAGATTTTCCGTAAGCTGGCCAAGAATTATACCTGACGGTACAGGTAAAGTAAATGAGAAGGGAATCAAATTCTACAGTGATATGGTTGATGAACTTCTTGCTGCGGGAATCACACCGCTTGTGACTCTTTTTCACTGGGATCTCCCATATGAGCTGTATATGAAGGGGGGATTCGGTAATCCTGATTTCTCTGAATGGTTTGAAAATTATACAAAGATAGTAGTGGATGCTCTGTCGGACAGAGTGAAGTATTGGATAACGATCAACGAACCACAGTGCTTTTTAGGTCTTGGTTACAGTGTCGGAGGACATGCTCCGTTCCTGGAATGTGATGATAAAACAGTAATGCGTATGGTACATAACACACTTCTGGCACATGGTAAAGCTGTAAAGTGTATTCGTGAAAATGCCAAAACAGAGCCTGTTATAGGATATGCTCCGGTAGGTCCTGTCAGTATTCCGAAGTCTGATTCTCCGGAAGATATCGAAGAGGCAAGAAAGGCCAGTTTCTCACTCGGAGGAAAATACTTCTCACTTTCACTTTATTCGGATCCTATCGTGTTCGGTAAGTATCCTGATGAAGCTTATGAAATGTTTGGTGACGATATGCCGGAGATCAGGCCGGGAGATATGGAAATCATATCCCAGCCGATTGATTTCTATGGCATGAATATATACTACAGTGCCGCTCAGCCGGTAGAGAACGGATATATGGATAACGAATATATAGGTATCCCACGTACGGCACTCAGGTGGCTTATCGATCCGAGAGTTCTATACTGGTCACCTAAATTTATGTATGAAAGATACGGACTTCCGATCCTCATGACCGAAAACGGAATGGCGGCAACAGATTGTATATCACTTGACGGAAAAGTTCACGATCCTCAGCGTATTGATTATATTAACAGATATCTGCTTGAGTATAAGAGAGCAGCCGATGAAGGTATTCCTCTTATGGGATATATGTACTGGTCTGCTATGGATAACTTCGAATGGTCAGAAGGTTATGATATGAGATTCGGACTTATCTATGTTGATTACAGAGATCAGACAAGAATCATAAAGGATTCGGGCTACTGGTATAAAGAAGTGATCGAAAGTAACGGAGAAAATCTGTAGAAACAGCGAAAGTTAAGCTTTCGGAGAAAAATATAGTGGCTAAGGTCACTATATTTTTTGTTATATGACATAATGAAAAAACAGTGGGAGATGACAAAATTGGAAAATCAGATGAAACTATATAACGGAAGACCGGACAGAACCGAAGGAAGACTTCAGAGAGAAATAAGAACTTATGACTTCCTTGACAGCCTGGGAATAGAATATAAGAGAACGGATCATGAACCTGCCGATAATATGGAGGCGTGTTTTGAGATAGATAAAGTACTCGGAGTTCTTATATGCAAGAACCTTTTTCTATGTAACAGACAGAAGACTAACTTTTACCTTCTCATGATGCCGGGAGATAAGAAGTTTAAAACGAAGGAGCTGTCGAGTCAGATTAATTCTGCGCGACTCTCTTTTGCATCACCTGAAGATATGCTTAAATATCTGGATATAGAACCGGGAGCGGTAAGCATAATGGGACTTATGAATGATAAGGAGCATGAGGTAAGGCTTCTCGTAGATGAAGATGTCCTGAAAGATGAATATATAGGCTGTCATCCGTGTGTATGTACCTCGAGCCTTAAGATTAAGACGAGCGATGTATTCGATGTATTTCTTCCGGCAGTCGGACATACCTTCGAAACGGTACATCTTGTCGGAGAGGATTGATCCGGAGGCATCATGAACAAAAACTATAAAAAAACCAAACTGGCCTGTTACATGGGCTTTATAACGCAGGCAATTACAGCGAATTTTGTGCCCCTCTTATATCTGACCTTTTATAAAATGTATGAAATATCACTGGCTAAAATAGCGATGATATCCACAACATTTTTTGTTACACAGCTGATAGTGGATTTTCTGTGTGTAAAGCTGGCAGATAAGATGGGTTACAGAAAGAGTATTATCCTTTCCGAGATTATGGCGGGAACAGGTCTTGTAATGCTTTCTTTTGTTCCCGATATCATGCCGGATCATTATATGGGAATAATACTCTGTACAATAGTATATGCTATAGGAAGCGGCCTGATAGAAGTATTATGCAGTCCGATCATAGAAGCATGTCCTTTTGAAAATAAAGCAGGAATGATGACGCTGTTACATTCTTTTTACTGTTGGGGATCTGTCGGAGTTATCTTTCTGTCGACGATATTCTTCAAGGTGTTCGGGATAGACAGGTGGCGGATACTTGCATTGATATGGACACTTGTTCCGCTTTTGAATATATATAATTTCGCAACCTGCCCGATTGAACCGATAACCGAAGAAAATGAGGGCATGAAGCTTTCGAAGCTTTTTAAGCAGAAACTGTTCTGGCTTTTCATAATCCTAATGGTCTGTGCGGGAGCCTGCGAAATTGCTATGGGACAGTGGGCATCCACATTTGTTGAATCTGCTTTACATGTATCGAAGAGCGTCGGTGATCTTGCAGGACCTTGTGCATTTGCACTTTTCATGGGAGTCAGCAGAGTGCTTTACTCTAAGTACGGTGAAAAAAGAAATCTTACCGTGTTTATGATGATATGTGGAATACTGTGTTTATCAAGCTACCTTATAGCATCCCTTACCAGCCTCAGTATAATGGGACTCATAGGATGTATGTTATGCGGTTTTTCGGTAGGTATAATGTGGCCGGGCTCGATAAGTATAGCATCGAAGAAAATGCCGAAAGCAGGAACGGCACTGTTTGCATTTCTCGCACTTGCGGGAGATCTGGGAGGTGCGCTGGGACCTGCGGTTGTAGGTACTGTTTCGCAGAGAGCGAGTGATGACTTAAAAGCAGGAATTCTTGCGGGTATTTTGTTTCCGATAGTTCTTATAATCTGCACGATATTTCTTAATAAAAAGAATCCGGATACATAGTATCCTAATATTTTAACTGTCAGGATGATGGTTAAAACCTGTCATGAGGATGATGAAAACAGTTGACAAAATGACGAAATCTGTTGACAGAATTTGTTGACAAAACGAAATATAAAGTATAATATAAATATAGTGACCGCGTGGTCACTATATTTTGAAATTGATGGTGACCATGTGGTCATCGGAGTCCGGATATAGGAATAGGAGTGATGAGATATGCCTTTAAAAGTTTTTACGGAGCTGGACAGTGAAAAACAGGAGAGGATAATCAGTGCTGCATTAAAGGAATTTGCAGAGTATGGATATGAGAACGGTTCTACTAACAGGATAGTGAAGGACTGCGGTATAAGTAAAGGAAGTCTGTTCAAATATTTTGAGAATAAAGAAGAACTGTATTTCTATCTGATCGAAACAGTGTCTGCCCGGATGGCTGAAGAAACGGGAGCTGCTATCGGGAAGCTTTCCAAGGATTTATATGAGAGGGTGATAGAGTACTCGGCTGCTGAGATATCCTGGTATATTTCGAATCCGGTTATGGGAAGATTTCTTATCGGTGCTGCCGCAGAGACCGGCTCTGATATTGGAAGGAAGATCATGGAAAGATACGGAACGAAGAGTACGGATATATATGAAGAGCTGCTTAAAGGAGTTGATATGTCAGAGTTTCATAACAGCAGAAGAGAAATATCGGATATTCTGAGATGGGTTCTGATGGGCTATAACAGCAGCTTTCTGGAGAATAATCGGGATAGTGGTGATGATATCGAAAAGATGAAAAAGAAATATATAAAGGAACTGAAGATACATCTTAAGGTGTTGAAGAACGGACTTTAGGATATAAGAAAGTTCACGTGAAGAAAGGACAGAGATATGGATAAGAATCTGATAAACGGATGTGTGGATATAGGCGGCACGGATATGTATTATGTGGCTTTCGGAACCGGAAAGAAGAAAGTAGTTATGCTTCCGGGACTTTCGGATGGACTTGCAACTGTAAAAGGAAAGGCAAGGATACTTGTACTTCCGTATAAAAAGTATCTGAATGATTATACAGTATATATGTTCAGCCGTAAGAATAAGATGCCGGAAGGATATTCGATACGGGATATGGCGGATGATCAGGTGCAGGTGATGAAGAAGCTTGGAATAGAGAAAGCATATGTATGCGGTGTGTCACAGGGCGGAATGATAGCGCAGTGTATCGCGATATATCATCCGGAAGTTATTGAAAAACTGGTGCTTGCGGTTACGGCTCCGTATGCGAATGAGGTTGCCCGTTCGGCAGTATCCGGATGGATCAGGATGGCTGAGGAGAACGATCACAAAACTCTTATGGTGGATACGGCAGATAAAACGTATTCTGAGAAGTATCTTGCCAAAAACAGAAAGTACTTTCCGCTCATTTCCAAGTTTACCAAGCCTTCAAGCTACGAAAGATTTTTCAGAAATGCTGAGGCAATTTTATGTTTTGATGTTAGAAAAGAATTATCAAGGATAATTGCACCTACTTTTATCATTGCGGGAGAGGATGATAAGACTGTGGGAAATGAGGCTGTGGTGGAACTCAAAGAAGGAATAGCTGACAGCGGGGTATACGTTTATAAAGGACTCGGACACGGTGCATTTGAAGAAGCAAAAGACTTTTATGACAGGATATTTGTATATTTTAACGGCAATTTATGAAAAATTATGTATAATTCGAGTATTTCTGATATAATGGCGCAGTAGTTTGCTTGATACTGCATCAGATATATGATATCGAAATGATGTATAAGACCGGAAAGCCGGCCAAACAGCAGTTTTCAATATCTGTTCCGAGACCTTCTGGGATATAGAGGATTCTCGGAGTATGGAGTTGATATAAAAGCTGCTTTTGATAATGATCCGAAGAAGATAGATCAGACATTTACAAGATGTCCTCGGGGGCGAAGTCGCGTGTTCACGTGCGGCTGTAGATAACGGATGGCTTCCAAAAGAGAGTCAGGTCGGGCAGACGGCATTTTTGTATTATCCGTAAGTTTTTTTGATTCATACATTGACAAATATCTATGTGAAGAGTATCCTGTCAAACATAGATATATATCAATGCGAGGTGAGAATATGAAAGCTGCTGAAGTTGCACTGATCTGCAAAGCTTTGGGAGATCCCAACAGATTGGAAATAGTAAGAATGTTATCAGGTGGAGAAAAATGCGGATGTCATCTTCTGGAACGTTTTGAAATAACTCAGCCGACGCTGTCTCATCATATGAAGATACTGGTTGAGTGCGGACTGGTTAAAGACAGGAAAGACGGCAAATGGCATCATTACTCTCTTAACAGTGTTACACTTTCAGGTTTCAGAGAGTATATCGATAATCTGAACAGTTAATAATATGATAGGAGGTTAAGGATAATGGATTTTAAAGGAAAGGTTATCGTGGTAACGGGTACGAGCTCCGGTATGGGGAAGAGCTGTGCCGAGATGTTACTGAAGAGCGGCGCTGCGGTCTATGGCTTTGACATAAAGGACAGCAGTATAGAGCATAGTGGTTATAAGCATTTTAATGTAAGCATAGTTGATGAGGAAGCTGTTAAGCAGAGTGTGGATGAGATTGTAAATGAGTATGGACGGATTGACGGACTTGTAAATGCTGCCGGAATCTGGGGAAACAGCAAGCCTTTTTATGAGATCGAGACAGAAGATTTTAGGAGAGTGCTTAATGTTAATACGGTCGGTGCATTTATCATGTCGAAATATGTTTCAAATATAATGAGACTTAAGAATTCCGGAAAGATAGTAAATATAAGCTGCATCCGTTCGACCATATATAGGGGAAATATGTCGGATTATGCCTCGTCGAAGGGGGCGATAGTTTCTCTTACATCGGCAATGGCTCTAGATCTTGCGCCATTTAACATACAGGTAAATGCAGTCGCACCGGGATTTATATATACGGGAATGACGAAAGCTTCATTTGATAATCCCGAGATCCGTTCCCAGTCGGAACAGCTTATCCCTTCCGGCAGGATCGGAAAACCGGAGGACATAGCTTCAGTTGTTATGTTCCTTTTATCGGATATGGCTGATTATATGACGGGTACAAATGTATTTGCGGACGGAGGATATCATATACAAAAATAAGATCGACAAAGTTCGGTACAACAGGCTATAAGGGAGTTTAAGCCGGATACAGGTTATTCTCGATGAAATCGATTAATAAAATATATTGAATTTAAATTCAATAAAATATTGACATTTTATTTTTATGGTGCTATATTGAATACAGATTCAATGAAAATATATTCAATATGAAAGGACATAGAATAAAATGAGTAATGTAAATGCGAAGGAAAAGGTTATAATCATCGGAGGCGGAATCGCAGGTCTTTCAGCAGGTGTATATGCACTTCGTGCAGGATTTGATGCTGAGATTTATGAAAAGAATGCTATTCCTGGCGGAGAATGTATAGGATGGAACAGACAGGGATATCATATAGATAACTGTATACATTGGCTTACGGGAACAAGAAAAGATACTGATATGTATGAGGTATGGAAAAAGGTAGGTGCTCTTTCCGATGACACAGAATATGCTGAAATCAATGCCTTTTATTCAACAATCAGTAACGGACAGACAGCAACACTCTGGAATGATCTTGAGCGTACCAAGAGAGAACTTATCGCTATTTCTCCGGAAGATGAGGAGGAGATAAGAAAATTCATTCAGTATGTAGAGTATTCAAAGCAGTGCCTTTTCCCGGCGAAAAAGCCTATGGAAATGTGGGGAGTAAAAGATTACATAGATATGGGAAAAAACATGGTCGATTTTCCGAAGGTTATGAAGGAATTCGGAAAGATATCTCTTGAAGATTACAGCAAGAGATTTAAGTCCCCTATTCTCAGAAAACTCATGTGTGATTATCTGCCAAAGGAGTACTGTGCTTATGCATTTCTTGTATCTTATGCAACTATGGCAGACGGTAACGGCAAGATCCCTATGGGTGCATCTCTTCAGATGTCACTTCGTATGGAGAAAAAGTTTAAAGACTTAGGCGGAAAAATCTATTATAATTCAAGTATTAAGAAGATTGATCTGGATAAAAAGTCGGCTGTCGGAATTACACTTGATGATGGAAAATCCATAAGAGGAGACTATATTATCCCTACAGTTGATTCTTATGTTCTATTTAATAAGCTTCTTCCTGCCGGATATATGCCGAAAGAAGTTAAGGCTGCATACGAAGCACCAAAAAAGTATCCTACGATAAGTGGATTTCAGGTTGCATTTGCGGTAAGTGAAAATTATGATAGAGGAGAGACGGTATTTATAGATATCGATCCTATAAAGATCGGAAATCGTACATTTGAAAGGATGTACGTAAAGGCCTACGGTTATGATCCGCTCTTTGTTAAAGACGGAAAGCAGGTTATCCAGACTTGTATATCTCAGACAGATGAGGATTTTGAGGTATGGAAGAACCTGAGTGAAGATGAATATAAAGCACTTAAGGATAAACTTGTGAAGGAAGTAGAGAAGAGAATTCAGGATGCTTTCCCTGAACTTGTAGGTGATATGATGTTTCTTGATTGCTGGACACCGCTTACTTATGAGAGATATTGCAATGCATATCATGGAAGCTATATGAGTTTTACAACAACTCCTGAAGCCAAGCAGCTTAAACTGAAAGGCAAAGTAAAGGGAATAGATAATCTTTATCTTGCAGGTCAGTGGACCAGTTCACCCGGGGGACTTCCGGTTGCGGCAGCCAGCGGTAAATTTGCGATCCAGAGAATCCTTAAGAGCAAAAAACTCAGTATAGATATCTAAAAGATAATTAATATGTATTATTTGAGGAACAAAGATGACAAGAAAAGAGCAGAAGGAAGAAAAAAGACAAAAGATACTCATGACGGCACTCGCATTATTTGTTGAGCGTGGGTATTACGATACCAAAATCACTGATATAGCTTCGGCGGTTCCCATGAGTACGGGACTGATGTTTCACTATTTCGAATCTAAGGAAGAACTTTGGCTCGAGTTGGTGAAGATGGGAGCGGCAGGTACCAAGTCAGCGAGTGGTGCGGAAGCGGGCGAAATACCGCCGGGTATCTATCTGGAGAAATTTTTGGAACAGCTCTTTTCATATGCAAAAGATCAGCCGTGGGTGTTCAATATGTTCGTCCTGATGGGACAGGCAAGGAGGAGTGGAATGCCGGAGGAGGCGAGACGGGTTGCGCTTTCGGTAGATACGATCAAAGATACGGAAAAGCTTATAAAGAAAGGACAGAAGGATGGAATCTTTAGAAGCGGAGATCCGGAACTCCTTTCAAGATGCTTCTGGGCATCGGTTCAGGGAATTATGGAAGAGATGGCTATGGATAAAGAGATGAAGGCTCCGGATCCAAAGTGGATAATGGCACTTATTTTAAAATAGTGAAGAGACAAAAGTACAGGTAAGGCATGACCATCATGTTAATGAATTAACAGCAGCGTGTAATGCTATAGGAGGTTGGAAAACTGGTAATGCTGTAATTACTCCCGGGTTTAATCTTCCTGCAAAATATATAATTCATGCTGTTGGTCCGAGATGGAGGGGTGGTTGTATGCAGGAATCGTTGAAGCTAAGTTAAAGGATACATGGGAAATTGCATTAAAAAGTTATAAGAATAATACTGTCAAAATAATTTATTAGCACTCACCACTTGACAGTGCTAATAATTTGTGCTATAACGTAGTCAGAACAAAGGAATAGAGAAGATTCCGATAAAGAATCCAAACACTCCTTCCCTTGCTCATGAAACATATTATTAAATATTTTTCTTGAGAAGGAGGAATGACTTATGTTACTACCTAGTATTTTTGGAGAAAACTTATTGGATGACTGGATGGATTTTCCAAGGATTGATTTCGGTGATGTTGATCGCAAGCTATACGGAAAAAGAGCTGCACAGGTTATGAAGACTGATGTGCATGAGCATGATGACAAGTATGAATTGGACATCGATTTGCCAGGATTTAAGAAAGATGAGATTAAACTCTCACTTGAGAATGGTTATCTGTCAGTAAGTGCTTCTAAGGGTCTTGATAAGGATGAAAAGGACAAGAAGGGTAAGATCATCCGTCAGGAACGTTATGCTGGTGCCATGCAGAGAAGCTTCTATGTAGGTGAAGCAGTTAAGCAGGAGGATGTAAAAGCCAAGTTCGAGGATGGCGTTTTGAAACTGTCAATTCCAAAGAGTGAAACGGAAAAACTTCCGGAGAAAAAGTATATAGCTATTGAAGGATAATATGTAACTAAGGGGATGCCGTGGTTGTACCGGAGTGTACGATTACGGCATCCTTTTTTATGCCCTCAAAGAGCTGAACTGTATTTTACACCAAATAGGTTTGAAAAGTGATTCATAGCTGCCTTATATTTTTGATGAGTGGCAAAGCCGGAGTATGGATGATTACTTAGAGAGCATCCCTCTTTTTGTATGTCATGTATATATCATGTATGGTATAGTAGAATTGTCATTTGTTAAACTTCGATTTGGCAATGTGTGAGGAAAGTATATGAGTTTAAAGGAAACGAGTAAATATATGAGTCTGATACTCAGACATAAGCCTGAAATCATTGGCATTTCTCTTGATGAACATGGGTGGGCAAATGTCGATGAACTTATAGCGGGTATTGCTAAGACTCAGAAATTTGATATGGGTATTCTTGAAGAAATAGTAAGAACTGACGAGAAACAGAGATATTCATTTAATGAAGATAAAACAAAGATAAGAGCTAATCAGGGACATTCAGTTCAGGTAGATGTTGAACTTGAGGAGACCGAGCCTCCTGAAGAGCTGTGGCATGGAACCGGAGAAAAGTTTGTTTCAGCGATAGACGAACAAGGACTTATTCCGAAGTCCAGGCTTTATGTACATTTGTCGAAGGATGAAGAAACAGCAAAGAAGGTTGGATCACGACATGGCAGACCAGTTCTGTACATAGTAAGTTCAGGCCGGATGTATAGAGATGGATATAAGTTTTATCTTTCAAAGAATGGTGTCTGGTTAACAAAGGAAGTTCCGGTAAAGTATTTAAAGAAGATAGATGAATAATATGGAAATAGCAACGATTACATTTAGACTTCATGCTCCTTGGGTGCATAGTCTGAAAGAAAAGAGAATGATAGTTAAGAGTAGCGGGCAATGAAAAAAGTTTGTCAATTAAGGTTGAGAAATGTTTTCCTATGTATTAGGATGCAAGAAGAGGGCTATCTGAAGCAAGCCTTCAAGATGAATAGGGAGATGTTGGAAGTGTATCTTTAGGAATGATGATTGATTCTGGATATAAGCTGTCCAATCCCTTACAAGCAACGTCTTTATGCAAAAAGTGCAAATTTCGAGCTGCTTCAACTTGCCTTTTTTATAAAAACTTCTTCTTGGGAGAACCCAATCCCCCAGTTATGACTATCAAAAAGAATAGCTATAAACTTATTCGCCACTGGAGAATAAGTTTGAAATACATATGAAAAATCACATGAGAGTGTCCCGGAGACGAGACGCTCTTTTTATTTTAGCATATACGATAAAAGAAAAATTGACATAATTGTTATTTTTTTCTCGAATAATAGACAGATATGCCCGTTTTTATAAAATGTGGTTTGCTATCATGATATCAAAGCATGGACGTGCTTTAATAATATATGAGAGGAGTTGAGATTATGGCTGAAAAAGTTATTTTTGTTCCGATTGAGCATAAGCTTGCGCTTACAGTAAATGAAGCGGCTGAATATAGCAACATTGGTCAGAATCGAATTGCGAAGCTGCTTCAGCTTCCGGATTGTCCATTTGTTCTCAAGGTTGGTGCAAAGAAATTGGTTAAAAGGAAAGAATTTGAACAGTTTATAAGCGCAAAAAGATAACTATGAATTGACGCTATTGAGATATCAGAGTTGTGATGATATAATACATCCGTTGTATCGGACTCGTTTCTCGATGAAAGGAGTACGATAGGCATCTTCGGAATGCCTTACAAATAAAGGAAAGAGGAATAAAAAATGAAACTAGGTATAGTTGGTTTGCCGAACGTAGGTAAATCTACATTATTTAATTCACTTACAAAAGCAGGTGCGCTTGCTGCGAATTATCCTTTCGCAACGATCGATCCGAATGTCGGAATAGTAGCCGTTCCGGATGAGCGTCTGGATGTACTTACTAAGATGTATAATTCAGCAAAGACAACGCCGGCTGTTATAGAGTTTGTAGATATAGCAGGTCTCGTAAAGGGAGCAAGTAAGGGTGAAGGTCTGGGTAACCAGTTCCTTGCAAATATCAGAGAATGCGATGCTATCGTACATGTCGTAAGATGTTTTGAGGATCCGGATGTAGTTCATGTGGATGGTTCGGTAGATCCTATCAGAGATATCGAGACTATTAATATAGAACTTATTTTCTCCGACCTGGAAGTTCTCGAGAGAAGAATATCAAAGACCGTAAAGCTTTCGAGAAATGATAAGCAGGCTGCAAAGGAGCTTGAATTCCAGAACAGGATCAAGACTCATCTTGAGGCCGGAAAGCCTGTAAGAACATTTGAGATAAATGAAACGGATGATGACGAGAAAGCATGGATAAAGGATTACTGTCTTCTGACTGAGAAGAAGGTTATCTATGCGGCTAATGTCAGCGAGGATGATATGGCTGACGACGGAGCCAACAATGATTTTGTAAAGAAAGTTCGCGACTATGCGGCAGAGACAGAGGCACAGGTATTTACCGTATGTGCTCAGATGGAAGCTGAAATATCCGAACTTGATGATGAAGAGAGGAAAATGTTCCTCGAAGATATGGGACTTAAGGAGTCGGGACTCGACAAGCTTGTAAGAGCAAGTTATTCACTCCTCGGACTTATCAGTTACCTTACTGCGGGCGAGACCGAGTCAAGAGCCTGGACTATTACCGAAGGTACAAAGGCACCGCAGGCAGCCGGAAAGATTCACTCGGATTTCGAGAGAGGATTTATCAAAGCTGAAGTTATAGCATATGATGATCTTATCCGTGAAGGCAGTATGGCGGCTGCAAAGGAAAAGGGACTTGTACGTCAGGAAGGTAAAGAGTACGTTATGAAGGACGGAGATGTTGTTCTCTTTAAGTTTAACGTATAATCCATAAATCAAACTAATGTTGCTTGAATTGAAATGTTGAGGACGTATAAATGAACGGTATATATTTTCCGGGGATAGGTATATCCTTTCCCAATGTATCGAGCGGAATAACGATATTCGGGTTCGAGATAAAGTTCTATGCTATAGTAATAACGCTCGGCTTTGTCTTCGCCACTTTGATATCTCAGAGGGAAGCGAAACTTAGCGGACAGAATCCCGAGGATTATCTGGATTTTGTTCTCGCTATGGTTATTCCGGTAATAATCGGTGCAAGACTTTACTATATTATATTTAATCATGAGAGCTTTTTCGGTGGTGGGAAAACCGCATGGCAGACCTTCGTGGGACTTATAAATCTGAGAAACGGAGGCCTTGCGATATACGGAGGACTTATAGCAGGTACCATAACTGCTATCATATTCGGAAAGAAGAAAAAGATAACCATGCCGCTTATGTGGGACACGGTGTCTATGGGTGTTCTTTTCGGACAGATGCTGGGACGCTGGGGAAACTTCTTCAACAGAGAGTGCTACGGCGGATACTATAACGGATTATTCAGAATGGCTATCCCATATGACTATTTTGTTGAGAAAGGAAGCGCACAGTATCTTCAGAATGCAAATGTTATCACACCTGAAATGCTCAGTAACATGGAAGTTGTTAACGGCCAGCAGTGTATAACGATGCATCCGGCTTTCTTATATGAAGGAGTACTTAATCTTCTTATCATTGTATTTATTCTATTATATAGAAGACATAAGAAGTATGATGGAGAGATCGGTCTTATATACATGATGGGTTACGGAATATGCCGTTTTATAGTTGAGGCACTTCGTACTGACTCACTTATGATCGGTCCTCTTAAGATAAGTCAGGTGGTCGCACTTGGATGTATAATTCTTGCTGCGGGACTCATGATTTACAACAGAGTGAGGATTGCAAAAGGGATAGAACCTAAACTTCATCCGATTACTAAACCTCAAAAAATTGATACAAAAGAGTAAAATACCATATATGGTGTGGGATAATCCCCCACACCACTACATTTTGAAAAACCACCCTTCGGGGTGGTTTTTTATTGTGCTTTATGCACAACAAACGCTCGTTAATTTCAGCAAAACTTACAAAATGTTTTCCGGATTTTTACCGGATTCTTTCTTGCATTAAATCTTGAAGTGTATTAATATATACATGTGGTGGCGGAAAATGGCTCGATAAGAATTGTTGTGTCACGATGTGGGAGATGAATCTGGAGGAATAGTTCATGTCTAAAAGCATGAAAGGAAAATATTTTCATAATTTAGATGCTAAGGGCAGACTCATTATTCCTGCAAAGCTCAGAGATGCTATCGGTAGGGAATTTGTAATCACGCAGGGAATAGAGGACTGTCTCAGTATCTATTCTCTCGAAGAGTGGGACAAGTTTACCGAGAAGCTGGATGAACTGGGTAATTCCAAGAGCAGTGCCAGAATGATCAAGATGTTCTTCAGAGAGAATGCATATGATGCAGAACTTGATTCTCAGGGAAGAGCACTCATACCACAGGAACTTCGTGACAATGCACACATTACCAAGGAAGTTGTGATTGTCGGAAGCGGAGAGAAAGCAGAGATATGGAGTAAAGAGGATTACGATAAGCTTCACGAGAAGCCGGAGTTCTCCAAAGAGTACATCAGAAAGCTGCTTGATGAATCTGACTTTAATTTCTAAGACTGAAGTGTGGGAGGTTATATGGAATTTAAACATGTTCCGATCATGCTTAGTCAGGTTTTGGAAAACCTGGATATTAAAGCTGAAGGCGTTTATGTAGACGGGACACTCGGCGGCGCGGGTCATTCCTACGAAATTGTTAAAAAGCTTTCCAGTGGGGGAAGGCTTGTGGGTATAGATCAGGATGGCGATGCGATAAGAGCTGCCGGGACCCGCCTTCAAAAATATATGGACAGAGTCGACATAGTTAAGAGCAACTATGAAAACATGACGGCTGTTCTCGATAATCTGGGTATTGATAAGGTGGACGGAATACTTCTGGATCTGGGAGTTTCATCATATCAGTTCGATAACGGAGAAAGAGGTTTCTCCTACAGAACGGATGCACCTCTGGATATGAGAATGGACAGAGATACGGCTCTTACAGCAGAAGATATTCTTAATGATTATTCAGAAGAAGATTTAAGAAGAATCATTAAGGAATACGGCGAAGAAAAGTTCGCCGGTAAAATTGCTCATGAAATTGTGGCAGCCAGAGAAAAAGAGAGGATTAAAACCACATTTCAACTAAATGATATAATCACCGGTGCTATTCCGGCGGCAGCCCGCAGACACGGAGGGCATCCCGCCAAGAAAACCTATCAGGCGATAAGAATCGAGCTTAACAGAGAGCTTACGGTATTGTCTGATTCGATTGAAGGAATGATAGACAGACTTGCGCCGGGTGGAAGACTTTGCATAATCACGTTCCACTCGCTGGAAGACAGAATTGTAAAGAATGCTTTCAGAACGGCTGAAAATCCGTGTATATGTCCACCGGAATTTCCGGTATGTACCTGCGGAAGACATTCCAAAGGAAAGGTCATCACCAGAAAACCGATAGAAGCGGACGAGAAAGAAAGAGAAGAAAATCCGAGAAGCACAAGTGCAAAACTCAGGGTTTTCGAGAGAAATCAGAGTAACTAACGATAAGACTAAGGGGCAGGGATCAGTATGGCATCAGAAAGAAGAACAATGTACTACACCGAAGGAAGTGTAGTTAGAAAAAGAGATGTATATGTGGCTGAACCGGCAAGACGTCCGGAGCACAGGCCGGATGTATACAGAAAACCTAAAACCTACAAGAAGGCTGCAGAGAAGGCTCAGAAATCACTTGGATTTGACGGCGGTTATATGGTACTTGTTTCTGTTATGATGATAGTTATGATCGTGTCATGTGTAGTTATGCTGAAGATACAGAGTGACGTTACCGTATCAGAGAGAAGGATACTTTCTCTTCAGAATCAGCTCCAGACGATACAGTCTGATAATTTAGCTTACGAAAACTCGCTTAACAACATGTATTCACTTGAAGAAATATATAATGTTGCAACAGGGGAGCTTGGAATGGTATACTCCCAAAACGGGCAGGTCATTTATTATGAAAGCTCGCAGGATGATTATGTGACACAATACAGGGACGTGCCTGAAACGGGCAGGTAACTTACAGACCGTGCAAAAGCACGGATAAAGGAAATGTAAATGAAGAAGAAAAAGGTGTTTATAAAGAGGATGCGAAAGCATCTTCTTTGTTTGCTTATACTGTTTACATCCGCATTTCTGTTTTTGGTGGGTGTTCTCATCTATATCAACATAGATAAAGGTGAAAAATATTCGCAGCAGGTACTGAATCAGAAAAATTTCGAAAGCATAGCAGTTCCTTTTAAAAGAGGAGATATCTTTGACAGGAATGGTTCCATACTTGCTACAAGCAACAAAGTGTACAACCTTGTAATAGAGCCGAAGAATATTCTGAAGGATGAGGAAAAAAGGATAGCGACAAGCAATGCACTGTCGACTTATTTCGGAGTTACTGCAGAAGAAATGGACGGCTATCTTGCGGATTCCAATTCGCTTTATAAGGTTATACGTAAGAGACTCTCCTACGATGAGGTTAAGAAATTCCAGGATTTCAAAAACTCAAAAGATGGAGAAGATATAGTCGGAATATGGTTTGAAGATCAGTATATAAGACATTATCCGAATGACGAGCTGGGATGTCATCTCCTCGGATTCGTGGTAAGCGGTAACGAAGGTATCGGTGGAGTTGAGGGAAGTTACAATTCATATCTCAACGGACAGGACGGAAGAATATATGCATATCTTTCGGAAGATTACAGCCTTCAGAAGAAGATCGAGCCTGCGATTGATGGATGCAGTCTTGTAACTACGATAGATACGGAGATTCAGAGAATCGTTCAGAAGAAATGTGACCAGTATATGGAAGAGGTCGGAGCAAAGAATGTTTCGGTTCTTGTCATGGATCCTTCCAATTGCGAGATACTGGCTCTTTATAACTGTCATCAGTATAATCCGAATAATGCCTATAGCATGGATGCATGTAAGTATCAGTTCGGTGATTCTCTGTCGGACGGAGAATATGCTGACATGGTTGATAAAATGTCTGATGAAGAAAAACTCGGTGCACTTAATAATGTGTGGCGTAATTTCGTAGTCAGTGATTCTTTTGAACCGGGCTCCACGTTTAAGACATTTACTATATCGGGAGCTATCGAAGACGGAGTCCTTACCGGAGATGAGGAGTTCTTCTGCGACGGTCACCAACAGGTTTATGATTACGATATCGGTTGTGTTAACAGAAACGGTCACGGAACTCTGTCGGTAGAACAGGCACTTACAAAGTCATGTAATGACTGCCTGATGCAGATAGCAGCTCTTGAAGGACCGACTATCTTCGATAAATATCAACAGCTGTACGGATTCGGACAGCGAACCAACATCGATATAGCGGGTGAACCGAGCAGTGCGGATCTTTCATACATGGTATATCACAGAGATACACTTAATCCGGTTGAGCTTGCAACCTCTTCGTTCGGACAGGGTGTAACGGTTACCATGATGCAGCTGGGAACAGCTTTCTGCTCATCGATCAACGGTGGATATTATTATCAGCCTCATGTTGTAAAGCAGATTATCGATGCAGATGGAAATGTTGTTCAGAACTATAACAAGATTCTTGTAAGAAGAACTATTTCAGAAGAAACATCTGCGACCATGAGACAGATGCTTTTTGCAACTGTTGAAGAGGGTACAGGTAAGAAGGCCTGGGTTGAAGGCTATCAGATCGGAGGAAAGACCGGTACAGCTGAGAAGTTCCCTAGAGGACAGGGCAATTACATTCTTTCTTTTATAGGCTTTTCACCTGTGGATGATCCTCAGGTTGTAGTATATTGTGTTGTTGATGAACCAAAGGTTAAGGAACAGTATTCAAGCGGTGCGGGAGCAATCCTTTTTAACGGTATCGCCCAGGAGCTGCTTCCGTATATGAATATATATAAGACGGGATCAGGTGATGAGCCTGAAGGTAATCAGGATGATTATGTTCCCGGCCCTATTTTTGAAGGGGATGTACCGGAAAACAGTATTGCCGGACAGGAGCATTCCTTTACGGAAGCACCTACTGAAGAGGAAGGTGCTGAAGGTCAGGGCGAATCCAATTAAGACTATTTCTATTATTTGTTTCTTGTTCATAGTATCGGCACAGAGGATTGTGTGACCGGCGGAAGATTCCGACGGTTACATGCCTTGTAGTGCCGGTACCCTCCAATAAGGGGATGAACAAAACAGCGGTAAAAAGTGAGGAAAAAATTATGGAATTCAAAAAGGTTATAGTTGCCGGAGCGGGAAAAAGCGGTATTGCAAGTACAGAGCTTATGCTGAGGCACGGTGCTGAAGTTATTATGTTTGATCAGAAGGCCGATCTTGATACTTCAAAGCTTAAAGAAAGATTCGAAGGAAAAGGAAATGTGGTTTTCGAACTCGGCGAACTGAGTGATAAAACAATTTCTGAAGCAGATCTTTTTGTTATAAGTCCGGGAATACCCACGGATGCTGAATTTGTAAAGAGAGTCGAAGCGGCATCTGTTCCGATTATGGGTGAGATAGAGCTTGGTTTTTATTTCGGAAAGGGCAGGATAGCTGCCATAACCGGAACAAACGGTAAGACTACGACAACAGCGCTTGTTGGTGAAATCTTTAAAGCTTATTCGGATGATTATGTTGTTGCGGGAAATATCGGTTATCCTCTTACTGAGTATTCGGATGATACAACGGATAATACGCTTATATCACTTGAAGTAAGTTCGTTCCAGCTTGAGACGATCAAAACTTTCAGACCGCATGTATCAGCGGTGCTTAATCTTACACCGGATCATTTGAACAGACATTACACGCTTGATAACTACTATAATGCAAAACTCAGAATAGCAGAGAATCAGGATATGTCCGATTACATGGTTGCAAACTTTGACGATCCGGAGACGAGGAAGAGAGTATCCGATGCTATTAAGAATACCAATGTAGTATGGTTCAGCCGAAAGGAAGAACTTCCGAACGGAGTATTTGTATCGGATGGTTCGATCAGGGTTAAGAATGAGGAAGTTGATGTAAAGATACTTGACCTTTCGGATATAAAGATACTCGGAACACATAACGTTGAAAATGTACTTGCTGCAACGGCGATAGCATATTACATGGGTATACCTGCCGAAGTGATACGCAGAACTGTAAGTGAGTTTAACGGTGTTGAACATAGAATTCAGTTTGTAAGAGAACTGAACGGAATAAAATTCTACAATGATTCAAAGGGAACCAACCCGGATGCGGCGATCAAAGCACTTGAGGCTATGAAGGGCAGTACGGTTCTTATAGGCGGCGGTTATGATAAAAAATCAACCTATGATGAATGGGTTGAACTCTTCCCGGGAAGAGTGAGAAAGCTTGTTCTTATAGGAGCTACCGCGGATGATATAGAAAAATGTGCCAGAGAGCACGGATTCACTGATATTGCACGTGCAAAAACACTTAAGGAAGCTGTTGAATATTCATATTCGGCAGCGGAAAGCGGTGACAACGTACTTTTGTCACCGGCATGCGCGAGCTGGGATATGTTTAAAAGTTTTGAGGAAAGAGGAACTCAGTTTATAGAGTTTGTAAACGGTTTAGAGGGATAGATTATTGGCTGCAAGAAAACCGAAATTTATAAAAGGAACATACTTTGATTATCCATCTCTTTTTCTGGTGCTTTTTCTTGCTATGTTCGGACTTATGATGATCTACAGTGCGAGCAGCTATGTTGCCAACAATACTTTCGGTGACGGAGCATATTACCTAAAAAGGCAGTTTATCTTTTCAATCATGGGTATTCTTGGAATGCTGGCACTTTCACGTTACAGATATCAGAGATTCAAGAAATTTCTGATATTCATCATGATCGCTCAGTTCCTGCTCCTTATTCTGGTTATGATCATCGGAACTACAACGAACGGTTCCACAAGATGGATATATCTGGGACCTATCGGATTTCAGCCGTCGGAGATAGCTAAGCTTTCGCTTGTTATATATATGGCAGCAATGTGTTCGGAACATCCCGAACTTCTGAAGAATCTTCCGGGAACGGGAATCCTTTTCTCTGTACCTGTAGTGATAATAGGACTTATAGCAAAGGAAAACTTAAGTACAGCAATCATCTGTGCCGGCATAGTGGTATGTATATGGATAGTGGCTACGCCGAAACTTATATACATAGTTCCGGTTGGAATCGTAGCTATAATCGCCGGAGTTGCGCTTATCTTCGGAACAGGTTATCGAAGTGCGAGAATAGATGCCTGGTTCCATCCGGAGACAGCAGAGAACGGATACCAGACAATGCAGGCTCTGTATGCCATCGGTTCGGGCGGACTGTTCGGGCGAGGTCTGGGGCAGAGTATACAGAAGATGGGTTATATCCCGTTTGCACAGAATGATATGATATTTTCTGTTATATGTGAAGAGCTCGGACTCATTGGAGGCATCGGGCTTATTATCGTTTTTGTGATGCTTCTGTGGAGATTCAGATTTATAGCAGAAGGAGCTCCGGACAGATTCGGTTCGCTTCTTGTCGTAGGAGTTCTGTGCCATATAGGAATCCAGGTGCTGATAAATATGGCGGTTGTTACAAATGTAATACCGAATACAGGTGTGCCGCTTCCTTTTATCAGTTACGGTGGTTCATCGCTTATATTCCTTTTCTTCGAGATAGGAATAGTACTGTCCGTATCCAGACAGATAGAGCCTGAAGGGGCTGCGGATGCGGAAATAGTAAGGAAATGATTATATGAGAAAACTCGGAATAGTATTATTAATAATTCTGGTGCTGATCGGCGGCGGACTGTTTTATCTGAGTACATTTAAACTCAAGGAGATAGAAGTTGTGGGTTGCGAGATGGCATCAGCCGAAGCGGTAAGAAATGTGTATGCCGAAAAGAGCAGATTCGGAAATACTCTGGAGCTGATACTCCGGTCCAAGTTTGATTCGGACCGTGATGTTCCTTTTGTAGCAAAAAGCGAAATAGAATATGTATCAAAGAATAAGGTCAGGGTTCAGGTTTACGAGAAGTCGGTAGCCGGATGTATACAGTATATGGAAAACTATATATATTTCGACAAAGACGGAATAGTGCTCGAAACATCTCCCGAAAAGTTTAAGAACGTGCCTTATATCAAGGGACTTAAAGTTAAAAGCTGGGAGCTGGGGGAACCGCTTCCGCTTGAAGATAAGAAAAAGTTTAACCTCATTTTGAATATTACACAACTCATCATAAAGTATGAGCTTGTGATAGACGGAATACAGTTTACCAACGAAGATGAGGTCATCCTGTACCATGACGGAATAGAGATCGAACTTGGAGACGGTACTAATCTTGCCATACAGATGATGAATCTCGGAAGCATTTTAGAAGGACTTGAAGGTAAAACCGGAGTCCTTTACATGAAGGAGTTCAGTGACGATAATTCCACTGCAAGCTTCAAAGAGAAAAAATAGCTGTATTTTAAGGTTATCTTAAACAAAAGGTTACATAAAGTGGTTGATTATTTGAATAAAAACCATTATTATATAATAAGTTGAAAATGCGCTGATTATGCGCTCATATATGTGAGAAAGTTTAAGGAGGATAAGACCTTGCTCGAGATTAAGTCAAATGATGAGAAGACACCTGCAAGAATACTGGTAATTGGTGTAGGTGGCGCTGGAAACAATGCGGTTAACCGTATGATTGATGAGAATGTTGAGGGCGTTGAGCTTATAGCTATAAATACAGATAAGCAGGCACTTTCACTCAGCCGTGCTACAACAAAGATTCAGATTGGTGAGAAGCTTACCAAGGGTCTTGGTGCCGGTGCAAAGCCTGAGATCGGTGCAAGTGCAGTTGAAGAGAATAGAGAAGAGATCAATGATATTATAAAAGATGCTGATATGGTATTCGTTACCTGCGGTATGGGCGGCGGAACCGGTACAGGTGCAGCTCCTATAGTTGCGGAGATCGCACGTAACCTCGGAATACTTACAGTCGGCGTTGTAACAAAGCCGTTCTCATTCGAGGGAAAGCCTCGTATGAACAATGCACTTAACGGAATAGCTAAGCTTAGCGAGAACGTTGATACGCTCATCGTTATCCCTAACGACAAGCTCCTTCAGATATGTGATAAGAGAACAAGTATACCTGATGCTCTTAAGAAAGCTGATGAAGTTCTTCAGCAGGGTGTTCAGGGTGTTACGGATCTTATCAATAAGCCGGGTCTCATCAACCTTGACTTTGCTGATATTCAGACAGTTATGCGTGATAAGGGCATCGCTCATATCGGTATCGGACGCGGAAGCGGAGATAACAAGGCTGTTGATGCTATTAAGGCAGCTATGGATTCACCACTTCTTGAAACAACAGTTAACGGAGCATCTGATATAATCGTTAACTTCTCCGGAAATGTGGGAATCGTTGAAGCATACGATGCTATCACATATCTTACAGAAGTAGCCGGTGAAGAGGCAAATATCATCTTCGGTACAGTTGATAACGATGTGGTTGGTGAAGATGTAAGCATAACAATCATAGCAACAGGACTTGAAAGCGACGGAAGACCAAGTGCTGTAACAAGCAGAAGCAGTGTTGTTTCGGCACCTGTTTCACAGGGACTTAAGAATCCTACAGTATCAAGCTATGCTGATACAACTATCAAGAGTCCGGCTTTCACAGCTCCTAAGACTAAGGCTACTCCGGTTCCTCTGTCACTCGGACATGAGGCAGCTGCTTCAGCTCCTATCCAGGAACCTGCGGCACCTGTAGTACAGCCTGCGGAAACATCAGCAGTTAAACCTGCTAACAACCCACAGAGTATTAAAATTCCTGATTTCCTTAAGAGAGGATAATCGGACTGATACAGATTATTTACCGGTGGTGCGAAGAGCATCACCGGTTTTACGTCTGTGAAAAATATGTTATTATGAGGTCGCGGATGATAAGTGTAATTATTCCCTGTTATAAGGGAAATGCTACAATTAGAAAAGCGGTGATGTCTGTACTTAATCAGACCTATCAGGATACAGAGATTATAGTTCTCGATATAGCAAGAACTCTTGACAAAAAACTCCTTAAAACCTTTGATGAGGATATTCCGAATGTAAGAGTATATTCTTATGATGAGGTGTTGGATCCTGCGGAAGGAAGAAACATAGGAGTCAGTCTTGCAAATGGCGAATATGTTGCATTTCTTGATGCGGATGACTTCTGGAGAGAAGATAAACTGGAAAAACAGTTGAAGGTTATGGAGAAGTATTCCTATAGAGGAGTGCGGCCGGTTATATGTACGACCGGACGAAGCCTTGTAAGTGAGACAGGAAGGTATCTTGGAAGATATATCCGATGCGATAAGATCATAACTTATGAGAAGCTGCTTCTGGGCAATCAGATCAACTGTTCTTCGGTCCTTATGAGAAGGAGTCTTGCGGAGAAATATGTTTTTCCGGAAGGCGATTTCCATGAAGATTATGCTCTGTGGCTTGATATACTCAGCCATGGCGGATTTGCGGCGGGAATAAATCTTCCGCTTCTCAGATACAGGATGCGTCGCGAGAGCAGATCGGGACACAAACTTAAGTCGGCGGTAATGACTTACAGAGTTTACAGATATTCGGGATACAGTGCTTTGGAGTCGATGTATTATATGATCCACTATGCATTTAACGGTATAAAGAAGTATTTTTTCTAAAGGTGATAACAGATGGAAAACAGAATGAACGACAGAGCTTCGGTTCTTCTCGGAAGGCTTAGGAATGAAGTTGAGTCTGCAAGAACTGCGACAATGTCCGACAAGGTTCTTGTGGATAAAGAGGAGATGCTGACACTTATAGCAAAGCTTGAGGAAGTTATTCAGCAGGAACTGGCTCAATACAGAGAGATAACGGATAAGAGAGCGCGTATTATAAGTGATGCAAAGCTTTTGTCCGACAAGATAAAATTCGAAGCGGAAAAGAGTGCGAGCCGTATAAGGGTTACCAAGAGACGCCCGGGAGAAACTTCTCCTTTCAGAGTTGCGGAGCTTGATAATGATGAGAAGGCAGCTCTTAGAACGGCAAATGATATATATGCCGCATCACTTATCTATACGGATGAGATGCTTACAGAGGTGGATCACCTGGTAAATGATGCTTATAACAAGATCGAACAGGAATATAAGAGAGTACTCGATACTCTACATAATAAGATAGAAGAGATAACTGACAGTAAAGCAGAGCTCATGGGTAATCTTGAGGATCTCAGTAAGATGGACAGATATACTCAGATCATGGAACTCGGAAGCCTTCTTTCGGAAGAGCTTTACACTGAGAAAATGAAAGCGGCCGCTGAAGAACGCGAGAAAAACAGTCAGCTCTCCATAGAGTTTGATGAGAGAGTTTCGGATTCCGGAGAAGAAGAGCGTATCAATCCGGACAGAACAGGAGTGAAACTTGAGAAACAGAGCAGTTCTCTTAATATAAAGGTAATGGACAGAAGCGGCGAAGCCGTGGGAAGGCCCACAGAGTAATAGTGGAAGGGGAATGACATGAAGACCATACCGTACAGAAGAAAGATTAATTACTATGAAACAGACAGGATGAATATAGTTCATCATTCGAATTATGCAAGATATCTCGAAGAGTCCAGGATGGATTTCATGAGACAGGTAGGAATATCCTACGATGATCTTGAAGAAAAAGGAATCGTAATTCCGGTACTTGAACTTCATGATCAATATATAAAGAGCCTTACATTCGGAGACGAGATTGAAATTCAGATAAGTCTCATAAAACTTACGGCTGTAAGATTCAAAATGAAGTATGAGATAATAAATATTGCGACAGGCGAAGTGGTTCACAAGGCCGAAACGGCACACTGTTTTGTAGAGCCGGGACTTGTACCGCTTAACTTAAAGAAGCATTTCCCTGAGGTTTATGAGGTGTTCGAGAAATATCTCGAGCCGGAGGAAAACTGAGAATCGGTAACCCTTGACATAGGAAGTGTTTTACTCTATATTCATACGGTAACTATTTATACCCACATATATTTAATAATTTCAGGAGGAACAGAAAATGGATTACAAGAATTCCGGAGTTGATATCGAAGCGGGCTACAAGTCTGTGGAGCTGATGAAGGAGCATATCAGGAAGACCATGCGCAGTGAGGTTCTTACTAATATCGGTGGATTCTCAGGCGCTTTTTCTATGGAAAAATTCAAGGGTATGGAAAAGCCAACTCTTGTATCCGGTACTGATGGTGTAGGAACAAAGATCAAACTTGCATTTCTTATGGATAAGCATGATACAGTCGGAATTGACTGTGTTGCCATGTGTGTAAACGATATTGCCTGCGCAGGCGGTGAGCCACTGTTCTTCCTTGACTATATAGCATGCGGCAAAAATATTCCTGATAAGATTGCAACTATCGTAAGTGGTGTTGCAGAGGGTTGTGTTCAGTCTGACTGTGCACTTATCGGTGGTGAGACAGCAGAACATCCGGGCCTTATGCCTGAGGAAGAGTATGATCTCGCCGGATTTGCAGTGGGTGTAGTTGATGAGAAAGATCTTATAACAGGTAAAGATATCAAGGCCGGAGACGCTCTGATCGGTATTAAATCAAGCGGCGTTCACAGTAACGGTTTCTCACTTGTAAGAAAGATATTCGATATGACAGCAGAGTCACTTAATACATATTATGATGAGCTCGGAGCAACACTCGGTGAGACACTCATCACACCGACAAGAATCTATGTTAAGGGTCTCAGAGCTGTTAAGGAGGCAGGAGTACGTATCAAGGGCGCAAGCCATATCACAGGCGGCGGTTTCTATGAGAATATCCCGAGAATGCTTCCTGACGGAATCACAGCTAAGGTTAACAAGGCTTCATATGAAGTACCTGCAATCTTTAAGCTTATGGCTGAGAAGGGTAACGTAGAAGAGCATGTTATGTACAATACATATAACATGGGTATCGGAATGGTTCTTGCAGTTGATCCTGCAGATGTTGATAAGACAATTGCAGCTCTTGAAAGTGCAGGAGACTCAGCTGTTCTTCTCGGTGAGACAGTAGAGGGAAGCGAAGGAGTAATCATATGCTAAAGATACTTGTCTGCGTATCAGGTGGCGGAACTAATCTTCAGGCCATTATAGACAGCGTAAATAACGGAACTATCCGTAATACCGAGATAGTCGGAGTAATAAGTAATAACAGAAATGCATATGCCCTCGAGAGAGCATCTCAGAACGGTATTAAGGCTGAGGTTGTATCTCCTAAGGATTATGAGAATAGAGAAGACTTCAACAAGGCTCTTCTTGCCGCTATGGAAAGCTACGAGCCGGATCTTATAGTTCTTGCGGGATTCCTGGTGGTTATTCCAGAGATTGTTATTGAGAGATATGAAGGACATATCATTAATATACATCCGTCCCTTATTCCGTCTTTCTGCGGTACAGGCTACTATGGACTTAAGGTCCATCAGGCAGCACTTGAAAGAGGTGTTAAGGTGACAGGTGCAACGGTTCATTTTGTAGATGCGGGAACTGACACAGGTCCTATCATACTTCAGAGGGCCGTTGAGGTTGAAGCAGGTGATACACCGGAGGTTCTCCAGAAGCGTGTTATGGAACAGGCTGAGTGGAAGATACTTCCGAAAGCAATTGATATGATTGCAAACGGTGAGGTTTCGTATAAACAGATATAGAATCGATTCGTATATAAGGAGAATATTATGAAAGTACTTATAGTAGGCGGTGGCGGAAGAGAACATGCTATTACATGGGCAGTTGCAAAGAGCCCCAGAGTAGATAAGATATATGCTGCTCCCGGAAATGCGGGAATAGCCGAATATGCAGAGTGTGCTGATATTTCGGTTATGGATAGCGAGAAGCTGGTTGCATTTGCAAAGGAGAAGGCAGTCGACTTTGTAATAGTAGGCCCTGATGATCCTCTTGCAGCAGGTGTTGCCGATGCTTTTCTTGACGCAGGTTTCAAGACTTTCGGACCTAGAAAGAATGCAGCGATAATCGAGGCTTCTAAGGCATTTTCAAAGGACCTTATGAAGAAATATAATATCCCTTCGGCTGCTTACGAGACATTTACTGATGCTGACGAAGCACTTAAATATCTTGAGACTATCAAGGCTCCTTATGTTATTAAGGCTGACGGGCTCGCTCTCGGTAAAGGCGTTCTTATCTGCCAGACTTTAGAAGAAGCAAAAGACGGTATCAAGGAGATTATGATCGACAAGAAATTCGGTTCATCCGGAGATAAGGTTGTCATCGAAGAGTTCATGACAGGAAGAGAAGTATCTGTTCTCTGTTTCTCAGACGGAAAGACTATCCGTCCTATGACATCCGCGCAGGATCATAAGCGTGCTGGTGACGGAGATACAGGTCTTAATACAGGCGGTATGGGNNACATTTTCGCCTAGCCCGTTCTATACGGATGAAGTAGCTGATTTCTGCGAGAAGAATATTTACCAGGCTACAATAGATGCTATGGCTGCGGAAGGCAGACCTTTCAAGGGCGTTCTGTTTGTCGGACTTATGCTTACACAGAACGGACCTAAGGTTCTTGAGTATAATGCAAGATTCGGAGATCCGGAAGCTCAGGTTGTAATTCCGAGACTTAAGAATGACATAATTGATGTAATGGAAGCTTGTGCCGACGGTACACTTGATAAGATAAATCTTGAGTTTGAAGATAATGCGGCAGTATGCGTCATGCTTGCGTCAGCAGGTTATCCTGTAAGCTATGAGAAGGGCTTCGAGATGAAGGGACTTGAGAACTTTAAGGATAAGGAAGGATATTATGCTTTCCATTCCGGTTCAAAGTTTAACGATGAAGGTAAGATCGTTACAAACGGTGGACGAGTTATCGGTATAACAGCTCTCGGAAAGGATCTTTTCGAAGCCAGAGCTAATGCATATAAGGCTACCGAATGGGTAGATTTCGATAATAAATATATGCGACATGATATAGGAAAGGCTATAGATGAGCAGTAGTAGTAAGTACAAACTTTCGGATACTTTGGCGAAGGTACTTCTCGAGGCTGAGACTACAGCGAAGAAGATGAAGAATCAGAATATCGAGTCGTATCACGTACTCTTTGCATTTCTGACATTCCATGACGGAGTTGCGTACAGTGTTCTGACTGAGGCCGGTGTTAAGCCGGATACCATGATGAATATGATCAGAATGGTATATGATCCTGAAGTCGGAAATTCCGGAAAAGAGAGTAAGAAGTATTCCGCAAAACTTGAAAAAATCCTTGAAGATGCATATCAGGAGTCAATCAGGCTCGGTTCCGATGAGATCGGTACCGGGCATGTTTTGCTTGCAATGCTGAAGAACAAAGACAGTGCTGCATTTAAACTGATAAACTCTTCGAAACTTGATATAGAAAAGATATATACGGATATCATAAGAACCTGCGGTTTCAATCAGAGATTTGCGAAGCAGGATTATAAGGCTTATGCGGCAGGAAAGAGAAGTGGACGTCCTGCAACTCCTATGCTGGACCGCTATGCGAGAAATATGTCCCGTGAAGCCGAAAGAGGAAAACTCGATCCTGTTATAGGCAGAACAGATGAAATATTCAGAGTTATGCAGATTCTGTCGAGACGAATGAAGAATAATGTATGTCTCGTAGGTGAACCGGGCGTCGGTAAGACGGCAGTGGTTGAAGGACTTGCACAGATCATAGCAAGCGGAAATGTACCGGAAGATATGAAGGCAAGGAAGATCTATTCTCTGGATCTTTCGGGTATGGTTGCAGGTTCGAGATACAGAGGTGACTTCGAGGAAAGAATAAAGAATCTTATCGCTGAGGTAAAGCGTGACGATAATATAATCCTTTTCATAGATGAGCTTCACTCTATCATAGGTGCCGGAGGAGCGGAAGGAACAACGGATGCTTCCAATATCCTGAAGCCGGCTCTGTCCAGAGGAGAGATAAGAGTGATCGGTGCTACGACTCTTGCTGAGTACAGAAAGCACATTGAGAAGGATGCGGCACTTGAGAGACGTTTTCAGCCTGTTAATATCGAAGAGCCTACAAGGGAGGAAACTCTGGAAATCCTTCACGGACTTTCGAAGAAGTATGAGGAGTTTCACGGAGTTACCATTACCGAAGAGGCGATGGAAGCTGCAGTTGACTACTCCATAAGATATATCAATGACAGATTCCTGCCGGATAAGGCTATCGACCTTATCGATGAAGCTTCAGCCAGAAAGAGACTGGGCGGTTACGGTAAGGAGATTAAGAAAGCGAATTTTGCTGAAGAACCCGATTTCGAGAAGCTTATGGTGAAGCTTCTGGCTGAGGGCGATTACGAAGGTGCTGCGGGACTTAAGAAGGATATGGAAGCCGAAGAGGCACGTAATGCCCGCCGCGCCAAGAAAAAGGCGGTTGATACTGTCCCTGCTGTAGATGCTGAGGATATAGCGGGAGTTGTATCTGTATGGACCAAGGTCCCGGTATCAAGGATATCTACCTCCGAGCAGCAGAAACTTTTAAAACTTGAAACGGTTCTTCATAAGAGGATCGTCGGTCAGGATGAAGCAGTATCGGCTGTTGCCAGTGCTATAAAGAGAAGCCGTGTGGGACTTAAGGATCCTAAGAGACCGATAGGTTCGTTCCTGTTCCTGGGACCTACAGGTGTAGGTAAGACGGAGCTCTCAAAAGCTCTTGCCGAGGCGCTTTTCGGTGATGAGAAGAGCATGATCAGGGTAGACATGTCCGAATATATGGAGAAGCACAGCGTATCCAAGATGATCGGTTCGCCTCCGGGATATGTGGGCTTTGACGAAGGAGGACAGCTGTCTGACCGTGTCAGAAAGAATCCTTACAGTGTTCTTTTATTTGATGAGATTGAAAAAGCACATCCTGATGTGTTCAATGTTCTTCTTCAGGTACTTGATGACGGTATGATCACCGACTCAAAGGGAAGAAGAGTGGATTTTAAGAATACTATCATCATCATGACTTCAAAT